>NZ_JAVFVT010000018.1 GCF_030929555.1 Paenibacillus sp. LHD-117
TCTTTCCCGAATCGGCCATGCGACCAATCCGCGTATCCGGTATTAGCATTCGTTTCCGAATGTTATCCCAGTCTTATAGGCAGGTTACCTACGTGTTACTCACCCGTCCGCCGCTAACCATCAGGAGTGCAAGCACTCCATCAGATCCGCTCGACTTGCATGTATTAGGCACGCCGCCAGCGTTCGTCCTGAGCCAGGATCAAACTCTCCATAAAGGTGTTTGACTTGCTCATTACTTAACTAGCTAGAAGTTTTCGTACTTGGCCGAGCCAATGCGAAAATCTTCAAATTTGACATATCGCTCAATGTTCAGTTTTCAAGGAACAAACTCTATTATTTCTTGTGCCGTTTTTAGCGGCGAGAAGTATCATAACACATTCTATTTTAGAAAAGCAACAACTAATTTCAAAAAACTTTTTTTACTTTTCCAAATCGATGGTGTTCATTCTTTACTTATCGCGCATCATTTGCGGCGGACTCATATCATAGCACATACCTTTTTTCAGAGTCAACCTCTATTTTCATCTTCATAGAGAGATCATTCTTCTCCTTGTTGGACATTTCCAGCGAAATAAGCTCATTGGTGACGTGGCAAGATGTCAAAACGTACTGGAAAAGCTTGAACGTTTCATGCTATAGTGCTGATAGTTATAGATGTTGAGGAAAAAGGGGGATCTTTACATGATCGATCGCATGATTCTCGTGAAATTCGGCGAGCAAACGACCCATGCACAGCTGCAGGAAATCGTGGAGCAATTTAAGGCGCTGAAGCAGCACTTGTCTGGTGTCGTTGAAGTGAACGCAGGAATTAATTTCTCGGACAACAACAAGGGCTACCAGCTCGTGCTTCGCGTCAGATTCGAAGACAGTGCCGCGTTAGAGGCATACGGCCCGAATCCGCATCACCAAGCGGTAGCAGCGCTAATCCGCGAATATGGCCGGGAAGATAGCATCGCGGCCAATATCGAAGTGTAAAAATAACAGCGATGCGCTTTTCGAGGCAATCGCTGTTTTTTTGATTGCAGGTTGGAAATCAACTTGTATAGCGTATCGTTCTCTTCCAGCCTAATTGTATTTCTTATCTAATGGAACCATGTGCCAGCATGGCATGGACCCCACGAACTCCATTTACCATTTGCGTAATACGCAAATCAACAACCAGGCTCGCAAGAGCTAACGCTTCTTTACGATCAAATCCATATAATTCATTCATTAAATTCAACATTCCATCTAACGCAATAATCGACGCCTCATCTAAATCTTCGTGGAAACCCATAGTGATCCATGAAGTCGGCGTTTTTGCTCGAGGCATACTAATATTTATATTTTCATGCACTCTAAATTCGAGGTTTACGGCATCCATCGGACACTCTAATGCGGGACAACCAACCTCACCATCCCCTTGTACGGCATGACCATCACCTACTGAAAATAAGCCTCCTGATACCGGAATTGGCAAAAATAACGTGCTCCCCGCAATCAATTCTTTGCAGTCGATGTTTCCGCCACAATAACGTGGAGGAAACGTGGAATGTATACCAGGTTCATCAGGAGGCATGCCCATTACTCCCATAAAAGGACGTAGGGTAACCTTATGCCCTTTATCGCTTGTGCCAAGCATCAAGTTACTGTTTAGATTCCAATTAAGATGGTATTCTTCTCCATCGGCGACTCCTAAACTTTTATTTATCGGATGAGGGAATCCTCCAGCACTATTCCATCCCCACGAGCCTGGACGTATTTCGTTAATTTTAATTTCGAGCGTCATCCCTGGTTTCGCGCCGCGTATGAAAACGGGTCCACACAAGGCATGCCCCCCGTCTCGCGGGCTTTCCCTAGGCTCAAATCTCTTCCGTCCACCAGAAGGTGAAAATGGTTCCAGTCCCCAACCAGCATCTAGGGTACTAAAACAAACCGAATCTCCAGAATTAATCGTTATTACTGGTTCCAAATCCCTTGAAAATGAGCCATGAAGTGTTGATCTCTCAGGATGAATCGAATAGTTTGTCATCGTATCCCTCCAGAAATGTAATCACTTACACGACTATTATAATTGAATTAATTGGTTGAAGATTTGACTATATATGTCACTTTAATAACAATTTGATACGTTGAGGAATCAATGTTCTCCCTGCTCTTCGAAGAAACGTTCCCGGAAGGAATGGGTCCGACAAAATTGTCTTTTTCATAAAAGAATAAGAGGGTTGCCAACTTATTTATTCTGACAGCCCTCTTGCGCTTAAAATAATCCCCGGCGAATGAGATTAGCCGTTACGGGGGTTTTGCCCACTTCCCTCGACCATACGGACAATTGGCCGATATGATGGATTTCATGGGCGATTACATGTCGCATGATTTCACCATGCTTGAAGGTAACAGGATCCCCCTGCGGGGTTACTTCCGATAACTCCTTTAATTCCATTTCATTGGTCCACGACAGAACGAAAGGTCGAACCTCTTCGTGAAACCTGGCGGACAAATCCACTACTTTTTGCAAGCTAGCATAGGACTCGAACGGCTCAGTGAATTCCGGTTTCCCTTGCAAGCCGGCTATCCAACTGAATTCCACATCCGCAATATGAAACAACGTATGCAGAATGCCTCCGATGCCGCCAGTTCGTTTCTTGAGCAGTTCTTCTTCGGAAACGTCTTGGCACCAAGCGAACCAGTCCTGCCTCACTTGCCAGTTATACTCGAATAACTTCTGCACTTGTATTGGCCTCCTTACGTTTTGTCAGATTGCCGCTCCACTATCTCTTCCGTTTCTCGTATCAGGTCCCGCAAAACGTTAAGAGCATTCTCCATACCGGCCTCTTCTTCCCCGACCAAGGCCAAGATGCGATTGATTCTGTCGGCATATTGGCTAGGAACCATTCTGAAGGCATCGGCGATGGCCGTGGCTCCTTTTTCGTTCATGCAATACGTCTCGTTCAGCGCGAACAACACTTGATTCAAGCAGGCGATAGCCCGAAAACTACATCCGGCAATGTAAGATAAATCTTTTTTGTAAATTCCTTTTTTGCCAATCTCCATAGAGAAGTTCGCTTCCCATAAAAATTGTTGAACGATCGAATTCTGCATGGCTCTGGGGTACGGCGCCGTTCTGGATTTTAATTCTCCGACAAGGCCTGACGGATCCCATAACACCTTGCACAACGCTATCTCCGCTACATAAATGGAGTTGATAAATCCATGCGGATGCCCGGGTTGATAATCGATGGTGATTTTACCGCTCAAGCTTTGGTCCATTACGTTCGAAACCTTGTGAAGATCGCGATAGATAAAATCGACCGGTGTCTGATTCACTTTGAGCCAACCGCCTCCGTTAATCCAAGGTCCCCAACCGCCGATTTCCGTGACGAGGTCGTCACGAAGATCGTCATCCAGGGAGGAGGCTATTCGGCGAAGCCCGGTGATGTCCAACCCGTAGTCGGCGCTATAATAAATGCCAATATCAATATCGGAGCCAGCATGCTCCGTCCCCTTAGCTCTTGAACCGCCAAGAACTAAAGCTTGCACGCCGTCGATTTGTTTCAGATGTTCCACAATCCTTGCGATAATAGCTTGCGCATTCATGCCGCTCACTCCGTTATCAGTAGATTCCCTACAAGGTGGTAGTAGCGTTCACTATCCAGCACATGACGGATCATCTCTTTTATGCTCATGGCATCTGAATCCGGCTTCCAGTCCAATTATTCACCCGGAATGCTATCCCATATCTTTATGCTTCAGCGCCGAACCTCTTCCAAGTTCCCTACAATAGCTTCAATTGCGTTCATGCCAACATCCTTTCGATTCATATTCTGTTATGTTCGTTATACCACTTTCTGAGCTGATTAATATGAGCCTGATGATAGCGGCTATGGTCTGCCATATGCCATAGGCCCCAGCGTATCGTTGCTTGCTTTTCATTTTCATGTCCAAAAGTGACAACGATGTCAAGGTCGGCGTCTGTTAATTGCGTACATGTCTCTTTCAGTATTTTAATTACACCATCGTATTCAGACATAAGAGTGTTCAAAGACTTTCCTTTGACCATCGGAAGCCTATTATTTGCATCGATCATGGGGCCATATAGCTCTTTTAAAGAAAGAGGCAGCGGTTGTCCTTTCATTCTATAAACCCAATTAAGATCAACATACAGGATATGTTTTAGTAGCTGAGCGGTACTATTAAAGTTGTTTGTTGGACCCTTGTAATCTATTTCTTCTTGCGACATGCCTTCAGTGATTAATTTTAATCTTTGGCTATTCTCTACCACCGCTGAATATAAAATCCCCACAATAGGCGACATATTGGCTTCGCCTTGTAAATCGTAAAGCATCCGAGCTATTCCTCCCGCAATATAAGACGTCGCTGACACAAACTTCTCGAAGAACTCCCGATTGCATTTGTACATGGCTGTCAATTCTTTGGCGTCCGCCTCCTCAGGGAACCGGACGTAAGATTTGAGCGTATTAGTCGGTTTTGTTCCCCGAACCGATACCGATTACATACCCATCCAGATCTTTTACCGAAAATTCTTTCCAAGTCCCCCAATCGTGCTCGGTTACCAACGGTTCGGAAACAATGATTGCCCCATTGGATTTTAATTCCTCATATAAAAGATCAAGCTCCTGGTGTGTCCGTACATAAGCATATGTATTCCAAGTGCCTTTGTTAGGCCTAACATCCTCAATGGCTGCCGCTTGAATTAATTTAAATCCTAACCCAAAATCATCTCGAATGGCCCAGTAATCATTCACTTCACATCCCAATGCTTTTTCGTAATAAGTTCGGGACTGTTCTAAATTTGAAACCAATAAGACTGTAAGTGAATTCTCGATCCTCGCCTTCGTCATATCCATCTTATCGATCGCTCCTTACGCTTCATGGTAATTCCATCCACAAAGATAATAGCGAATGTATGTTCGTTTGTAAAGCAGTTTTTTAGGACTCTCCAGCTGGGTGACCAACCATTTGCGAGCAGAGGGCAGCCGGAACTGGATTGCCGCCTATTTCAAATTTCCGTTTGATAAATCTCAAATTGTATAGGTTTATTTTTCAAAGCTGCTTTAAACGATTCTTGATTTTCTATTTCAGCAAAATATTCCTCTAATTCGCCGCCTTCGTCAAAAAAGAACCATAACGCATCACTTTCAAGTTCACTTATCTCATCTGTTGGTTCAAAGACGAAATGGCTTACAAGTTGTTCCATATGCGAGTACTCGCCATTGTCCTCATAAACGGAGAATTGACGAACAAAATTAACAAAAAACCGTTCTTTACCAAGTTTGAAGCCAGTCATGTCCGTAAATCCACATTCATACAGTAAACCCGATTCAACATTACGCCCATCATCGCCAACCTCTTCTTTAGAAAAAGTTTTAAACACATCCCAAAACTTTGCTATATCACTAGAACCCGCACCAAGCTCGACTTCAAGTGATTTTTTAAAATAACTTTCTACATCTCGTAATCGAATCACTTTTTCAACTCCTGTTTTCAATCTTTTACTATCATCTTTCTCGTTTGTGCAACCTAGCGTAACAATCATAAGTACAAGGAGTAAAACAATCATTCGAAAATTCACTTCTCAATCCCCTTTTTCTTAATTAATTCATTTAAAGTTCGAATCGAAGAACGGTAAAAATAGCCAAAAGTAGCATTCCCAAAAATCCCAATATTAATAATTACAACTTTCCTGCCGCTGATCGAAAAATAAAAAAGCACGCTGGCTGACAGCGCGCTTTAGAACGTAAATAAGCAGATGATCGGATTGCTCGTTCATAGCTGGAAGGTTTCTCAACTCGTCGTCGCAATCTCAGCCTTTGCCCCTTCGGTATACAACTCCTTCATAATCGCCTCGATCGGCAGCGGCTCGATCGACATATCGATAATGCTGTACTTCTCGTTGAAATCGCTAATAAAATGCTTCAAAGGAAGCAGCGCCATATCGACCTCGACGGCAATTTCCAGCGGACCGATCCGCTCGGTCACCGCAAGCCCCGGCAACCGAAGGTCCGGGACGGCCGTTTCCGTCGTCAGGCGAACGGATTTCTTGTCCCCAAGCCGATTTCTTAAGCCGCTCAACGAATCATCTACGACGATCTCGCCATGGTTAATCACGATAACGCGCTCTGCCAGCAATTCTACATCGCCTAGATCATGCGTCGTCAGAATAAACGTTACGCCCTGGCGATTCATGCCGCGAATAAACGAACGGATGTTCTCCTTGGCAATCATGTCGAGGCCGATCGTCGGCTCGTCGAGGAACACAAGCTCGGGCCGGTGCAGCATCGCCATAATAAACTCGCATTTCATCCGTTCGCCGAGCGACAGCTGCCGTGTCGGCTTGCGGATAATGTCACCCGCCTCGAGCAGCGTGACCAGCTCATCCAGCGTCGATTCGTATTCGCGGTCTCCGACGCCATAAATCGCTTTATTCATATAGAAGGCGTCAGCCGGCGGAATGTCCCACATCAGCTGCGACTTCTGGCCGAATACGGCGCCGATCCTTCCGACATACTGCCTGCGCTGCTTCGACGGATTCATCCCGAGCGCCCGGACTTCCCCTGAAGTCGGATGCAGGACGCCGGTCAACATTTTGAGCGTCGTCGATTTCCCGGCGCCGTTCGGACCCAGGAAAGCAAGCATCTCTCCCTGCTTTACGGTAAACGACAGATCATTCACCGCTATCACTTCCTTCATCGGACGCCGGATCAAATTTTTCGCGACCTCGCGCAGCGTATGTCCCCGTTCATGGGTCATATAGGTTTTGGTCAAGTGCTTCACTTCAATCATCGTCTGTTCTCCGCCCCCCATTCCTTTCTCTCCGTCTGTCAGCCCCCCGCGCTCGTGTAGCCCTTCAGCATCCGATGCCAGAACCATATGCCTAGCGCGAGGAAAGCGCAAGCCGGCGCAAGCGCCCACAGCGCTCCCCACCCGCTGCGCCCGAGCAGCGCCGTTGCCGGCACAAATGCGATCAGGCCGATCGGCAGCACGTACGTCAATAGATTCTGGAGCGACTTGGAGAAGATCGTGCCCGGATACATTCCGAACTGCGTCACCGCGTCGAAAATGTCAAACACGCGGCTGCTTCCAACCCAGCGGAAGAGCATCCCCGACAGAAACACCGATACGGCGCATAAAATAGCGATCGACGCGCCGAACAGGAGACCGAATTGCAGCCAGGCTTGCCCCGATGCCGCAGGCAGCCCGCTGAGCGCGAAGCCGAACAGGACGGAGCCGCTGATCAATCGCCCGAAGTCGTCAAAGTCGAAGCCGGTTAGCATCGCCATGAACATGACGGGGCGCGGACGAAGCAGCAGCAGATCGAACGTGCCCTCGCGCACTTGGGACAGCGTCGTCCCTACCATCCCGAAGAAGAACGGGAACGCGATCCCTTTCGCAAGCGTGAACACCGATTGGACCAGCAGCGCCTCGTGCAAGGTCCAGCCCGGGAACGATGCTCCGGCGTTATAAATCAGCAGCGTCACGAACGGAATGACCAGATCCCCGATCATGAGCAGCAGCACGCTTAAAGCGAAGTGGCCCCGATACGCCATTTGCTCCGCCGCTTTGGCGCGAACGACTGCGGCTAGGCATTGCATGATCCCGCTCATACGCCTACCCCCGTGAATCGCCTTAGCGCGGCGTTATACAGGAGTAGCATGACAGCGCCCGCGGCCGCGACGGCCGCCGCCTGCAAGCCGACCGCCTGAGCGAGCGACAGCGAAATGCCGGCGAGCTCGTAATGTCCGATGTACACTTGTGCCGGCAAATACGTAATAAATTGAAACGGCAGGAAAAACAATATTTTTTGCAGAACGTCGGGGAAGAAAGTCAGCGGAATAAACACCCCCGCGCTTACGTCCTTCAACAACAGAAAGACGCGCCTGACGCCATCCGCCCTCACCAGCCAGAACGCGGTCAGTCCGACGCAATAGTTCACGATAAAATGCATCAGGAAGCTCAGCGCGATCGATACGGCGGCTAAGGCAGGCTCGGCCGGTCTCATGTTCACCCCGAAGACGAAGATGAACAGCGCCATAACCGGAAGCACCTCGATCGCGAGCGCCAGCGATCGATGCCCCAGCTTCTGCGCCAGCGCGAACAGCCAATGCGGCAGCGGGCGCAGGGCGAATGTCACGAACTTCCCGGTCCGGACAAGCATTTGCAAATTCCAATCGGCGAAGTCGAATGAAATGTAATGGATCAGCATCGCCACGCCGAAGTAAGACAACATTTGATCATAGGTCAATCCGTTCATCGTCTCGCGGTTTTCGTACAACGCCTGCCATATGAACATTTGTACTAGAAACAGCACCGGTCCCACGAGCAAGGAGGCCGCCATATGCGATCGGAACGCCGCCCATTCCTTGTAGGTGGCGAAGCCGACGGCGCGTATGACCGCGATCAGCGTGCCTATAGCCATCCGGACCCGATGATGTTTTGCGTGCCGGTAATCGACTCCGGACTCCAGTCTGTATTGGATGGGACAAAAAATACGATAACCGCTTTCCGCTCCGGCTCGATGTGCAGCTTGCAACGTCCCGCTCCTTCATGGCCGTAGGAGCCCTCCGTGTTCCACTCGCCGGGCCCCGTCAACGATGCGCCTAATCCATAGGTCATCGAGGCGACTTTGCCGCCCCAGCAGAAGCCGGGAATGCCGTCATCCAGCGCATTGGCAGTCAGCTTCTCCACCGATTTGCGGGACAGGATGCGAACGCCGTCCAGCGATCCTCCGTTCAGCAGCATTTGGCCAAAACGGAACAGATCTTCCAGCGTCGAATATATGCCGCCTCCCGCCCGTGGCGCATGTCCCGATTCCTTGTTCGTTAACCGCGATGCTTCGTGCTGATTAATGACGCATACTTCCGCGTGCAGCTCCTCCGGCACGGAGAAGAACGTTCGACTCATGCCAAGCGGACGCACGATCTTCTCCATTACGTATTCCTCGAATCGCACTCCGCTAGCCCGGGTAACGACCTCCCCGAGAATGGCGTATCCGGCGGAAGAGTAACTCCACTGCTCACCGGGCCCGGCCAGCGGCTTGCCTGACAGAACGGCACGGATCCAGGCAGTCCGTCCCTGCTTCTCAAGCTCCTCCAGCTTCTCCGGATCCGTCTCGTCGGAAGCTCCTTCTTTATCCGGCTCGTAAGCGAACAGAACATCCCACCAGCCCATCGGATACGGCTCCTGGTAATAGAACGGGTCCGCCTGTATACCGGACGTATGCGTGAGCAAATGCCGAATTTGGACGCGCTCGTACATCGGATGCTTGAACTCTTCGATCCATTCGGCAACCGATTGGCGCAAAAACAGCTTCCCCTGCTCGACAAGCTGGAAAATCGCAACCGCCGTAAACAGCTTCGTGATTGAGGCGATGCGGCGGATCGAATCCTTTTGCAGCATGGAGGCCGGATTGTCACGAGTCAAAGGACCGAAGGCGCCCTCCGCGAATACCGAACCGCCTTGAGCCAGCAGATAAGAGGCGCACTCGATCTTGCCCGCTTCGATCAGCTTCTCGAAATGTCGCTCCAGCCTGCTCTGAACCGCCGGATCAAAACCCGCGTCCAGCGCGGTTATTACGTTGAACTCTCTCGTCATGGTCATGGATCTTCCCTCCGATATTCGATTGTGATTTAGGCAACGCTCGGCTCGGTTACAGCAGCCCTGACCATGCGATCGCGCGCGGAAGGATAACGGATTCATTCGTATACCCTTTAACGCTTGGAGCGAAGAAAACAAAGACCAACTCCTCTGCCGGATCGACGAATAATCCGCAATGCCCGAATCCTTCATGGGAGAACGTTCCTTTGCTGCATAGATCGTAATGCTCGAGCGACCAGCCGAGACCAAAGGGATAATCGGTCTGCTTATTGCCCCAGCCGTAATGGGCGACGCCGCTGAGATGATTGGTTGTTTGCAGCTCCACGGCGCGTTTGGATAGAATGCGCGCACCGCCGAATTGCCCGCCGTTTAGCATCATTTGGCCAAATTTCCATAGGTCGTCCATCGTCGAGAACAGGCCGTTGCCCGCCCGAGGCGGCGCATCCTCCTCTCTCATCCGCGGTTTGTAAACGTTGTCCCGTTCCCAATCATTCGTGCAGCAGACCTCGTCGCAGAGCGATTCCGGCACATCGAAAAATGACTTCGTCATCCCAAGCGGTTCAAGTATTTCCTCTTGCACATATCGGTCGTACGGCTTGCCAGACACCTTCGCGATGATCTCTCCCAGCAGCGCGTAGGAGCTGGTCGAATAGATCCATTCTTTGCCCGGCATGTTCTGCAGCGGCCCCGAAAGCACGGCCTTCTTCCAGCCGATATCATGGCCTTTCTCCTTCAATTCCCGAACGGCCCACTCGAACCAAGGAAGTCCGTACGGTTCTGTGTAGAAGCCCGGATCGCCTCGCAATCCGGACGTATGCGTTAACAAATGAAAAATGGTAATATCGCGATGTTTACCCGTGTCCATTTCCGTCAAAATGCTGCTCGCTGACTGCTTCAAGTACAGCTCGCCGCGGTCGATGAGCTGATGAATCGCAACCGTTGTAATCGCTTTCGTAATCGAGTAAACCTTGCGGATGGAATCCGGCTTCAGGTCCGCGCCGTCCTCGCCCGGCCGCAGCTTGCCCATCGAACGATGAGCGAACACTTTGCCTCCCCGCGAGATCAGGTAGCCTGCGCCTTGAATCGTACCCTTGTCGATCAGATCCGCGTAATGGTCGTCCAATCTGCGAATCGCTTGCGGGTCGTAATCTACGTCCTCCGGTCTCGTATCCGTCCAACCCTCATGAATCGATACTGTATCACGCATACTCGTATTCCCCTCCCAAACGTTTTGTTTCCCAAAACTTATACATTGGCGCAACTGGAGAATCATGAGAATCCCACAACAATTACCATTCTAATTGGAAATTACTTAGGCGTCTACGCATAGGATTGGTAAACTTTTAATTAAACGATTTCTATTTGCTGAGATTGCCGCAGCAAGTCCGGATCATGTACGTTCAGCCATTGCAGTTCCTCCGTCGCCACGTCCTCAGTATGCTATTTCGAAACGAAATCCCTTGTATCCGAGAACGGCGCACTGCAACATGGCACGTGTCAACAACAAAAAAACCACAGAGAGTTTTACACTCACCTGTGGCTGTTTAAGAACTTAAATTCTTCGAGCACTCTGAACGGTATTTTATTCCGCAAAATTATTTTATTTTATGGTTACTTTTTCGTAATCGAAATCTCCTTGTCAAAGAAATGAACCAATATTGTTGAACCTGAAGAGAAGAGAATTTCATGAGATAGTAGATGATCATTTACAGGTAGCAGCTCATCGTACCCCCACTCTTCAAATCCATTATGAGCACTGCTAGTAACTTCGGGAAAATTGATATTTAAATGAACAATCTTCCTGTACTCAATGATCCATTCTTCTCCCTCGCGTTCTACTTCAATATAAAGATTCGTTGGATAAGCGCTTCTTAATTGTCCTTGTGTTATTTTACATTCATTCACTTTACAATCATGGAAATCAGTTGTTTGAAAAAACTCGAAAATTTCTTTCTGCAGTCTCGTATTTAGCTTTTGATATTCACTCCAATAATATCGATCATTTAGTCTCCACTCATTTTCCGCACGCTCACTTTCTTCAAAATCTAATGAATTAATGGCTTCCCATAAATCTTTTCTAAAATACTTCAAAATAAATCCCGCTCCTAAGTTATTTGTCTTTCCGAAATAATATCCCACTCGGCTTTCAGCTCGGCAATGCCATCTTGGAGCATCCCGTATGCGAAGTTTGAAAATAAGGCGACAATGAGATTGAAGCCATTTTTTGAAAAGAGAGAAGTAGTCGAATAGTAAGGGGGAGTAGTATTGAGTTTAGCTTCCTACGTTGGCTGTAATATAGAACTACCAGCTAATGACGATGAGTATACAGACGACTTTTTCTATATTGGCAGTTGTTTCTCAGGCGAGGACAACCTGCATAATGTAAAGAAATATCAGTTCACTACACCATATGTTTATGAGGTATCAAGTCACTGGGGAATTGAAATTGCAAAACATATGAATCCCCAAACACGTGCTGAATCAAAAAAGAAGCTGTTAGAACTATGTAAAACGATGGACTCTCACCTTAAAAAAGGTGATTTTTTTGAGTTGTATAGTTGTTGGGTAGGCGAAGAAATGGAAAAGCGAGAAGGTAAGATCATCCTTCGAATCAATGAATTTGACATTGACCAGATTGAAATATCTGAAAAAACCTTAGTTAGGTTTGAAAAATGAGTTTACTACTTCATTTTTGGTTAATTCGTAATCAGTACGGACACCCCGTAGGTGGCCGTTCCCGTGTTGATTTTCCAATCGTAATTGCCCGCTTCCAAGTTATCGGGAACGATTCCTTTTACTACCCATTCCGCATCTTTAACCTTGACCTGCTTCTCCCAAATCTGAACCCGATTAGCTACACCTTTACTCGATGTTTGTATGTTGCCTTGTTCATCCTTGTGGCTGTCGCAAGTCCAAGCCGGCCGTATTTGCAGGAGCCGTTCATCGTTAAATTCCACGTTTACCGCCATGCTACGGCCGTGCACCGGTGAAGTCAGTCCTGTTCCATCTACTCGCTTTGCCTCTTTCACCCATTGCAAAAGCTCGGCGATCCGGTCCTCGTCCCGGCTGCCGATGAGCGGACTGCTAACGTCGCTCGACGGTATTGGCCTTGTCATATAGACCCAGCGCACGTTGGCCGCCGTCAGCGGAATATCCGCTCCATCCGAAGATTCCAGCATACCATCTGATTGACCGCAGCCGCTCAGGATCGCGACACTCGCCAACATGGAGCAGCAGATACGCTTCCATTTGTTCATATTGTTCTTCCCCTTTACGGCTGTCGATCCGTTTTAAATTCATCGTTTCCCGCTTACCTTAAAGTACGTGTTCAAAACAACCTCTTAAAGAAACAAATCCAGCATCGACCCGAACGTCCCGGCCTGGCGCCCTCTCAGCACGCTGGGATCGTAGATCTCGACCGCGCCGCAGCGCAGGCAGGAGACGAACAAATAGTGATGATGCTGAACATCCATCAGCTTGCTAAGACCCGTTCCCGTCATCGCGACTTCGGCCGCCCTGCATGTGTCGTTGCCGCATTTCGGACAAACGTATTCGCTCTCGATGCGGTACCTCTCGTTCAAGTCGTCCGCTTCGACGATTCGCTCCGAGACCGATTGTGCGCCATCCTCATCCGGCTGTCCACTTTCTTTCCCTTCCAAATGCTCAGGGAGCACTTCGTGTTTGCATTCCGGGCATATGTCTCCGCTGAGCCTTACCTCGCTGCCGCACCATGGACAGATCACATCCATCTTTCTTTCCCTCCTCGAAGTATTCCGTCATTGTTCTATCCAAATTTACGTATATTTCCACTCTAAAGTTGCTGCGAATACCAAAATAAATACCGGCTTCCACTTAAATCATACTCCGAATAAACCTGCCGACTGACGCTCCCCGCTACCGTTAATCTAACGGAGCCCAGCGCTCTTATTTTGCGATTATGAGCCCAATTAGAAATCTAACGGAGCCCACTGCGCTTATTCGATTAAAAATAGCACGATTTCAGGTAGAAACGCATAATAAGGTCCCCTGCATCCGTTAGCTATTCAAATCGAACAAAATAGGCCAAATAGCGTCGGCTGCATCCGTTAGCATGGCTGTATCCAAACACGAACACCACCAAAAGAAACGCGGCAAGCCCCCTCGGCTTGCCGCGTTTCATCGCTTACTCCCTTTCGTAACGCCTTTTCGCTCCTTAACCCGGCTTCGGGTCCTGGCCGCTCACGCGGCGCAGCTCGTTCGCCAGACGGTTAAATTCCTTCCTCGCTTCGGGGTCGGTCGTCGCCATATAGGCGGCGCTTAGGAATAGGATGATGTTGTTTGCGTCCTTCGGATCCAGCATAGGCTCATTCCCTTCTTCCAGTTTGGCTTCCACCTGGGCGACGAAAGCATCCCAGCCGCTCCAATCGCCGTCCTCGTTCATGCGTCTCGGACAATTTTTGCCGCTCCAATCGTAATGGCGCCGCAGGCGGTCCGTTCCCCAGCCGCGTTCCTTCAGCATGGAAGCGGTCAAATCCGTGGCGTTGTCCTGCGCCGCATCATAGTGGCCGCTCTCGCAAATTTCAATGGCAATCGATGTCCGGTTGCCGCTGTCCATGGAACTCCCGTCTCCCGCATGCCATGCCACTTCGTTCAGCGGGATGCATTCGATCGCTTCCTTCTGGTCGATGACAATATGATAAGAGGCCGTAGCCGTATTGGAGGGACTCGATAGCCAATTCCGCTCGTTCCGCGCGGTGCTGGTAGGATTGGCCGTATTGTGGATCGTGATCGTATCCGCGCTGAGCGCAAGGCCTGGACGCCTGTTGTTCGGCGTCGACTTCGGGATGTGGTCTACGATATACGTGTACAACAGGGTAACCTCCTCTCTCATTCGTCTTCTTACAGCATATGTCGCATAACAAGGGTTGGAGAGGGCATTCCTACCCCAGCAGCACGACTCTCGCCCTCGCATCCCACTCGATCGGGACTCCCAAATGCTCGGCCAACTCTCTTATTTTGACATAACCGACCGACATCGATAGCTTCGATTCCAGCTCCGCCCCGTTCACGGTCACTTGCTTGCCCGTCCAGCCGATCTTGGCGCCAAGCATCTCCCCGATTTTTCTCGCCGGTACCCATGTTGCGCCGTTCGCCAAATACCCCGTGGCGACGACTCGCCCCAGCAACGCAACGGGAACGATAGACGTTCCTTCAAATCCGCGCGTAGGCGTCACAGGCGCCGCTAGCTGGTCGTATTTCCGAAGTCCGTATTGCTGGATGATCGCCATCAGCTTGTTCGGATAAGCCGGATCCGTTGCGTAGCCGCAAGCGTGCAGCATCGCGGCTTGGCGCTCCGGCGTCCCGGCCGAGCGCACCCGCTCGTATCGCGCCGTCTCCATGAGCAGATCCATGTCTTTGTAAAAATGATAGATGCTTTTGTACGCCCGGAATGCCGCCTTCGCAGAGACAATTCTACCGTCGATATACTCCCAGGTGCCTTTGACGACCGCTTCGCCTTGCCAATAATCATTCGGAAAGCCGTTGCCGACTTTGATTCCGCCAAGATTGTTCCACGAGTGGATTTCCCCGCCGGACTCCAGCAGGCTCTGCGCCATCCGCACCGACGTGAACAGCTTGGACCCCTCCGATCGGACCAGCAGCACCGCTGGCGCAATGGCCTCAAAAAACTGTTCCCTTGTCAATTTCGCCATACCTATGCCCCCCTTCGCCATCACATTCCTTATTACGATGTATGCAACAGCTTGGCAAAAGGAAACGGCCCTACATCCGGAATGGACGAAGGGCCGTCATGATCGAGCAGCTATAGGTTGTAAAAAGTCCTCGTTTGGCGAAGCAGCGTTTCGGCGGTCTCGGATACATCCAATCCCTTGACGCTGGCGATGCCGATTGCCGATTCCCTGGCCATCGCAGGCACGGTCGGCTGTCCCTTATACGGTCCGTCGAAGGGCCATGGTCCATCCGTCTCCGCCATGATCAGCCGGAGCGGATACCGTTTGACCACTTCGACAATCTCGTGCTCGTAAGCGATATCCGGCGTCACGGAGATGGAATAACCCGCTTCCGCCATCCGATCCAGCGTCCGGGTGCTTCCCTTAAACCAATGGAAATGCGCCTTCTTGACGCCGTGAATGGCCAACAATTCGCAGGCTTTGTCCGCATCCTCGTAGACGGCGTGCAGCACGATCGGGCGGTCCAGCTCCGCCGCGAGCGCAACAAACGACTCTAGCAGCGTCAAATAAGGCGTCTCGTCGAAGCTGCCGCCTCCTGCCTCGACTTCCGTCCGCTTATAATACGGCAAGCCGACCTCGCCGATGGCGAACGCCTCGCCCGCGCGATGCCGTTCCCGGATCCAATCGAACAGCTCCTCCCGCTCTCCCTCGGAGGGAGGCTCCTGCTCCGGATGGAAGCCGTAGGCAGGATGGACGCGTCCCAGGTATCGAAGCGCCAGCTCGCGCGTCCGGACCGAGGAAGCAAGATCCATCGATACGGCGATGACCGCCTCTACGCCATGCTCGAATGCCTGCCGCAGCAGCGCATCTTGTTCTTCCTCGGGATACAGATCAACGTGGATATGCGCGTCGATGCACGGCAACCGCGATGGAGCGATGGGGCCAAGCGTGTCGCCGGGTTCACCGCCGGACACCGGAATCTCCCCGCTCAAGTCGACTTTCCCAGCGTCTGGTTTAGCTTCCGGCATGGGCATGAACGATCGCCTCCTTCGCTCCACCTTGCAGATGCCCGTAAATCCGGGTCTTCAGCTCGTTAAACCGCGGATCGGTCCATAAGTCTTCCCGGCGAGGCCGCTCGAAAGGGACGAACACCTCATCCACCACCGCAGCCGGCGCCGACGATAACACGATGACGCGGTCCGAGAGATAAAGCGCCTCTTCGATGCTGTGCGTGACGAGCAGCACCGACCTGCGATGCGCCTCCCAGATCGACAGCAGCCACTTCTGCATCTGCAGCCGCGTCAGCGCGTCGAGCGCCCCGAACGGCTCATCCAGCAGCATTAACGTTCGCGGCGACAGCAGCGCTCTCAGGAACGAGACGCGCTGCTGCATGCCTCCGGACAGCACATGCGGGTACGCATCCGCGTATTCCGCGAGTCCGACGCGCGCGAGCCACTCTAGCCCGAGCTCTCTCGCCTTCTTCTTCTCGATTCCGGCGATCGCGAGCGCCGTCTCGATATTGCCGGCGACGGTGCGCCAAGGTAATAACGACGCCTGCTGCGGCATATAGGCGACATGGCCGCGCTCTCCCGTCGTCTCGCGCCCTCCGATGCGAACCTCGCCCGCGCTCGGAGCCTCGAGTCCGCCAATAACGCTGAACAACGTCGTCTTCCCGCTGCCCGAAGGACCGATCAGCGAGACGAACTCGCCGTCCGCCACGGTCAAGGAGAAGTCGCGAAGTACGGCCTTTTCGCCGAAGCTTTTGCTCACGCCCTTCACTTCAAGCATCATGCCGCTTTCCCCCTTCCTTGGCGGACGGGCGCCAGCGGATAACGATCCGCTCCGCCCACGCCACCAGTCCGAATAACGTTAGACTTACGATGATGATCAAAATAACGGCCGCGAAAGCCCGCTCCGGCATAAATCCCCGAGACGACAACGCCATGAAACCGCCAAGCCCCAGCTTCGGCGACAGCAGCTCCGCGAAGACGGCGCTGAGCACGCTATAGGAGGCGGCGATCTTCAGGCCGGAGAACAGATGCACGACCGCGTTCGGCAGCTCCAGCCGCCAGAACAGCTCCCGCTTCCCGGCCCCGATCATCCGCATGTAATGGCGCAGTCCGGCATCCGTGTTCGACAAACCGGCCATCATCGCGATCGACACGGGGAAGAAGCAGACCAGCATGACCAGCATCACCTTGGGCAGCAGCCCGTAACCGAACAGCATCGTCAGGATGGGGCCGAGCACGACGATCGGCACGTTCTGCGACAGGATCAACAGCGGATAGACGCCTCTGCGCACCCCCGGCAGCAGATGCAGCAAAGCGGCGAGCGCGAAGCCCGCCGCCGAACCGCCCGCGAAGCCGATCAAGGTCAGCTTCAGCGTCGCCCACGTATGCGCCATGAGGCGCGGCCAGATGTCGATCGCCTCCCGCGTTACCGCGATCGGCGATGGAATCCGCCACGCATCCACGAGGCCGAGCGAAGCGGCAGCCTGCCAGAGCGCGAGAAGCGCGCCGAGCACGACGGCGGGCGGCCACAACTTCGCCCACCTCGCCGATTTACTGGCCATCGGGGTATTTCTCCAGCAAGCGGCCCATGGAAGCGCCGCTCTCCGGATTGTAATAGATCTTGATCTGGCTGATGACCGACGCGCAGCCCATCTCGGTCATCGCCTCGTTCATCCGCTGCACGACGTCCAGCAGCTCCGGAAGCTCGCCTTCCATCGTCGTCTCCAGCGGAGCGACGCGGTACGGCACGCCGGATGCCTTGATGATATCAATCGCGCGGTCCACGTAAGGGAGGACGCTTGCCCCGCCCGGCGTGCTCGGCAGGATTTGGATGCTTACTAATGCGTTAGCCATGCTGTTGCTCTCCTCTCCGATGTCTTTCGTTTATTCCGGCAGAAATTCGTTCGTGAACGCCTGCTCCGCGTCCAACTTGCCTTCAAGCAGTCCGTGGTCAAGCATCCACGTCGCGTAGTTTTCCCACACGCTCAGCTTCTGCTCGCCCCACCGCGCCGCGTCGTCCTGGTATTTCGGACTGAGCCACTTCTGGCTCGCTTTTACAAGCTCCGCGTTCAGATCCGGCTCCGCTTTGATCAGCACGTCCGCCGCATCCTCCGGATGTTCGATCGCGAATTGATACCCTTCCGCTGCGCCCGCCGTGAACGCCTTCACCAGCTCCGGATCGGACTCGATGTTTTTCTCGCTCGTCACCAGCACGGGCGTGTAGTAGTCCAGCTTATCGCTGTAGTCGGTCAAGTAAACCATGTTCAGCTCCTCGCCGCGCAGCTCCGCTTCGATTCCCGTCCACGCATAGTAGATCCATGCGAAGTCGATATCCCGCTCCACCGCGGAGAAGAAGTCGCTGTCGCCGATGCTGAGAATGTCCACCTTGCCGATGTCGCCGCCGTCCGTCTGCATGAGGGAGTCGATGACCGACTCCTCCAGCGGCGCGCCCCAGCCGCCGTATCGCTGGCCTTCGAATTTCTTCGGCGAATCGATGCCCTTCGCCTTCGGCGAAGCGAAGCCCGACGTGTTATGCTGGATGACCGCGGCGATCGAGACGATCGGCACATCGGCGATGCGAGCCATCGTCACGGATTCTTGATAGCTGACGCCGAAATCCGCGTCGCCGGAGGCGACCATGGCGTCCGCCCCGTCCTGCCCCGGCTGGACGATCTCCACGTCCAGGCCCTGTTTCTTGAAGAAGCCGTTATCCCGCGCGACGTAAAGTCCCGTATGATTCGTGTTCGGCGTCCAGTCGAGCACGACCTTCACCTTCCGGAGCTCCTTCTCCGCTCCCTCTCCGTTTACGTCTCCTCCGCTCGGCTCGTTGCCGTTCCCTCCGCAGCCGGCGAGCGTTAGCATCAAGGCGAGCATGGCCGCCGTAAGCCCCCGTCCCCATACGTTTTTGTTCTTCTTGTGCAGCATGATGTGTTCCCCTCTCCCGATATGTAAGTCTCCGCGATTGACGCTCCCCGCACGCTCCTCTATTTCCCTTCTTGAAACAAAAAAATCGCCCCCCTGATCAGGAGGACGAGTTGCCATCGGCTTGTTCAGCGGCTTCCTTCGTCCGCGCGCAGCCGCAAACGGCTGTACACTAAACATGAAGAAGCGCTGGCTTCTGTTCCTACGCCGGCATTATCCGGATCAGGTATACGGGTCGGAATGTTGTCATTCCCTCTCAGCCGGCCTAACCAGCTCCCCGGAGCATATTCGGTTACGTCAATTACGTAACCAATTATAACAGACTCCGCGGGTATTGCCAGCTTTATTTTGCCGCTTGGGGACTTCCTCCTCCCGCCAGCCCTTTCTTATACCGCTTTCTTACCCCCACAATGAGCATCATGAGCGGCAGCGCGACCTGGAAGAGAGGCACGATCTTCAGCGTCACGTCCAGACCGAGCCAGATGTGGAACGTGTTGTTCGGTTCGAGGAAGGAGGCGCCGTAGATGGCCGCTCCGATCGGAAACACCAAATTGCGCTGCGCGACGCCCGTAACGGATTCGGTGACTAGCAGGGAGGCCAAGTACAGCGCCGTAATTTTCACGTATAACCCGATGAACAGCAGTAACGTGACGATGATATCCAGACGCTCCAGAAAGTTGAAAAGCCGGATTAATTGCACCGCCTGCAGCAGCGGCAGCCCGGTTGCCCCCGCGAGCGCCGGTCCGAGCACGCACAGGATCAACGCGTTCATGAAGATCAGAAACCCCGACACGGCACATTGCGACAGGAGGGTCACTTTGGCAATCGATTTCCGCTCCTTCACGAGGTTCCAGAACATGAACATGACGACGAGCTGCGCGAACGGAAACGACACCAGATCCGGGAAAGCCGCCTGAATGACGGGCATCGGACCGTCTTCCATGACGGGAAGCAGCTGGTCGAACTTTACGAGTCCGCTGAAGAACAGCAGAATGATCAGAAGCAAATAACTGACGGCCGCAATCGGAAACAGCAGCTGCACGACGCGGACGAACACCTCCACCCCTTTGGAGACGGTGTAAACGGCGACGAGCACGATAAACAGCATGATGAGCCACTTTGGCGTAATATTAAGCAGCGCCGCCGACGTCAGCTCGCCCACGTCGCGCACGTTCCTCATGCTCTCGTACGCGAACCATACCGCGTGCAGCATGCCGACGGCGCTGCCGATCCATTTGCCGAAGTGGATTTTGTACAGCTTGGCGAGCTCCGCGTCCGGAGCCCTTCGCTGGATGAACAAATACATGGCCGTCAGAAGCAGGCCGGCGGCGGCGGCCATCGTCATCGCGATCCAGGAATTCTGTTTGGCTTTGATACCTAGCTCGAACAGCGGCGTGCTGCCGATCACGAACAATACAATGAGCAGCGCGAGCTGGCTTTTGCCGATCTGCTGACGCATGGCGTCGCCTCCTTCCTCTCGATTGCGATCGCGTTATCCGCGGAGGATTATTTTGCCGCGTCCTCCTGCAGCTGCTTGAAGTTATTGCCGCTGGAACCCGTGTCGGACAGGCTGAAGTTCACCTTCACGTTCAATTCCGACTCGGAGAAATGTTCCCGCCAGTTCACTTGCTCCTTCTTCCACATCTTCGGATGGTTTTTGTGGATCAAATTGCCGAAGCCGGCGACATCCGCCTTATGTTTGATCATCGCTTTCCAGCCCTCGACGGCGATCGCATGGATTTCTTCTCCGATTCTAAGCTCGATTCGCTTCACTTCGTCCGGCTTGCTTAAATCGCCTTTGCAATTGTATTCCATAAGGCGTCCCTCCGCGTCGATGACGACGTCGAAGCGCCACTTGCCGTCCGCGTAGACCGGCTTCCGATCCGTCGCCGTCCGGATGACCCGCACGGAGGAGTCTTTTTTTCCTTCCTTCCGATCGGAGCACGCGAACCCGATCGTCGTTCTGTCGATATAATCGCCGATCCAATTAATGCCGCCGCTCTCCTCGTCGCTTACCCAGCCTACCAGCTTGTCTTCTACGATCAGTCCCAGATTGCTTAGCCGGACTTTCGTCGGCGTGCTCGTCTGGCCGAGCGTTCTCACGTTGTCCGCGCTGCCGCCCGTTCCCGCCATCGTCAAGCCGGGAATGCCCGTCGTCTTCGTGCTGCTGAGCAGATCCATCAGCACGTTGTTGATCGTCATTTGCCGGAACGACGCGTTGTTTTTGTCTTCGTTCTCGATCATGCGGTGGATCGCCGCCCCGGGAATTTGCTCCAGCGGCGTCAACTGCTCCAGCATTCGCCGCGCGTTGCCCTTGGACAGAAAGACGCTGACCGTCTCCCTGGAATCGTGGTTGCGGAGATACACTTCCAGCAGCTGGCCCAGCCCCTTGCGCGCGGCCTCCTGCCCGATAATGACGATCTGGTTATGCGAGAAGTACAGGCGCCTGGACGTTTCCTGGCTTGCTTTGCTGATGGCCGACCGGTAGCTGTCCGCTTCCGAGGAGAAAACGTTGACCGCGGCAGCGCCGCTGCCCCCCCCCTGGCTCGAGATCGCTCTCGGGATGACGGTTTGGTAGGAAATCACCCACTTGCCGTCGCGCAAGTCCACGCCGGTCGCGGTTATGATCGCGATTTCGTTGAGCTCCACCCGGTTCCAGCAGCCGGCGAGCAGCAGCCCAGATGCGATGAATAACAGCAGCGTCTTCGCCGTCCTCATCGACTTCCCCCCTGTCGTCATGTCTTCTTTCGCTGCCTTTGATCAAGCGGCCTTCGTTTGCCGCTTTTCCGCTTCGGATTGTGAAGCCCGAGCTCCTGCGGCCGAAGCACGATGGCCCACCACGGGACGCGCAGGAACACGTCGCGCCACTTCCCGCTGCTGCTGGCGCCCGGAGCGAACGGAGACATATAGGGAACGCCGAAGGAGCGCAGCGAAACCAAGTGAACCAGAATAAACAACATGGCGATAAAAATGCCGAAAAATCCGAGAAAACCGGCCATGAGCATGAAACCGAACCGTATGATCCTGGAGGTGGCCGCCATGCTGAATTCGGGTATGACGAAGTTGGAGATAGCCGTGAACGATACGACGATGACCATGCCCGCCGAGACGATGCCCGCCTGCACGGCCGACTGCCCCAGCACGAGCGCGCCGACAATGGAGATCGCCGGCCCGATCGCTCTTGGCATGCGAAGGCCGGCTTCCCGGAGCACCTCGAAGGTCATCTCCATGAGCAGCGCTTCGACAAGGCCGGGGAGCGGAACGCCTTCGCGCTGCGCGGCCAGACTGATGAGCAGCGTCGTGGGCAGCATCTCCTGGTGGAACGTGGTGACCGCGATGTACAAGGCCGGCAGCACCATGGACACGACATAGGCGGCGTACCGGATCATCCGTACGAACGAAGCGATGTCGAAGCGCTGGTAGTAGTCCTCCGGCGATTGAAAGAAGCTGAAGAAGGTGATCGGCGCAGTCAAGGCGATCGGCGTCCCGTCGACCATGATCGCGATCCGTCCTTCCAGCAAGGCCGCCGCGATGGAATCGGGACGCTCCGTATTCATGAGCGTCGGGAACAGCGTGAACGTCTCGTCCTGAATGAACTCCTCGATATATCCGCTGTCGAGCACCCCGTCGACCTCGATGTCCGCCAATCTCCGGTAGACTTCCTTGACCGTCGCTTCGTCCGCGATGCCGTTCATGAAGACCACCGCCACGTCGGTATGCGTCTGCGTGCCGATCTTGTGCGTCTGCACGCGCAGGTCGGGCGAGCGGATAATCCGGCGGATCAAGCTGATGTTCGTGGACAGCTCCTCTACGAATCCCCGCTGCGGGCCGCGGATGACAGTCTGCGTCTGCGCGATGTCCACGCCCCTCGTTTCGCCGCCGCCCGCTTCCGCCGCCAGCGCCGTATCGCTGCCGTCGGAGAGGATGAGGCACATCCCGTCGGCGAGCAGCTGCAGCGCTTCCTCCATCGCGCGGATTTCTTTGACCGAGCCGACCGACACGACGCTTGCCCGGAGCGCCCTTAGCAGCCAGCTTCCTTCCTTGCCGGCCCGCTCGTCCGGCAGCTTCATGGACATGAGCGGCGCCAGCACGCTTTCGTTGATGATCCCTTCGTCGACGATTCCTTTGAGATAGAACAGAGCCAGCTCCCGCTCCGGCGCGGCGTCGCTTCGGAACGATCGGATGACGAAATCGCTGCTCCCGCCGAAGCGCTCGTTAATGGCGCGTACGTTCGCTTGCAGCGACGGGCTGAGCGGCGCCGTCGCCTGCGAGTTGGACTCTTTCATGGCACACCTTCTATTTTTTCCATATTGCCGTTATTTTGGCACTTTCTTGCTCCGATTATGTATGGCACCTTCCCTATCGCCCGCTAATACAATGGTACGATGAACCGTCAGGAAGAAAGGATGTTGAGGGATGCTCGGCATTAGCTTGTGCATGATTGTCAGGGACGAGGAAGAGAGCCTCGGCCGCTGCCTGTCCTCCGTGCGCGAAGTCGTCGACGAAATCGTCATCGTGGACACCGGCTCCAAAGACCGGACCAAGGAAATCGCAGCTTCGTTCGGGGCGGTCGTTTACGACTTCGAATGGATCGATCATTTCGCCGCCGCGCGCAACTACGCCTTCGACCGCTCGACGAAGGCGTTCATTCTATGGCTCGACGCCGACGACGTCATCGAGCCGGACGACCGGGCGCGGTTGAAAGCGCTGAAGGAGGAGAACGGAGACGATTTCCCTTACGACAGCGTCTCCATGAACTACCACTTGACCTTCGACCAGAAGGGGAATCCGATATTCAGCTTGCGCAGGAACCGGCTGGTCAGGCGCAGCCGCGGCTTCCGCTGGATCGGTCCCGTCCACGAATATTTGGCCGTTTCCGGCCGCACCTATCATAGCGACATCGCCGTCACCCACCGCAAGGAACGGCTCCACACCGACCGCAATTTGCGCATCTACCTGAAGCGCTTGGAGTCCGGCGAGACGTTCTCGCCGCGCGATCAATATTATTTTGCCAATGAGCTCCGCGACAACAAGAGGTTCGAGGAGGCCGTGGACTGGTACGGACGGTTCCTGGACTCGGGGCGCGGCTGGGTCGAGGACGAGATCGGTGCCTGCATGAAGCAAGCGGATTGTTACGGCAAGCTGAAGAACACCGCAAGCCAGCTTGCCTCCTTGTTCCGATCCTTCAGCTACGATGCGCCTCGTCCGGAAATTTGCTGCGAGCTCGGCAGCGTCTTCACCTTGCAGAAACGGTTCGAGCAAGCGATCCATTGGTTCAAGCAAGCCATTGCGGCGGAGCGTCCGGCCGACTACATGGGCTCAACGGACCATGCCTCCTCCACCTGGCTGCCCCATCTGCAGCTGACGGTTTGCTACGACCGCATCGGGAACCGCGCCAAGGCGCTCGAGCATCACAGGCAGGCGATGGACTGCAACCCGGGCCATCCGAGCATCCAGTACAACGAGAACTTCTTCAACAAGGCGAAAAAATAGTGCCTCGCGATGCGCCTGCGGCGCGAGCGAAAACAAAGAAGCTTCCTGCCGCGCATGAATCCGGACAGGGAGCTTTCATTCGTTCGCCAATTGCAAAATCCAGTCTTTGATATCGACGATTCGCAGCGTTTTGGGCCGCGTATTCGTTCCGGTAATAATTAACGGGACAATGGAATCTTTTTCATGCAGCGAACCGTGCGACCCTCCTCCGATGTGCGTAGGGGAGCTTTCGGCGACGAGCTCGTATCCGGGCTCGGCCGTGACGATAACGTATCTCCCTTCATGGGAAAACATAGCCCCGTACAACCTTGCCAAAACGTCGGGATACTTGCCATAGTTGATCCGGTTCTTTTTTACCGTAATATCCGCGAATTCCGGCTCGCCCGTAATGGTCCACGATTGTCCATACTCGTCGGTGATGGTTCCGCCGGGCCGATAAGAAAACGTGCTCCCGGTTTTCCCCGCCGCGACCCGAACGTTTTTGCCGTCTTTCATGGCGATGATGTCGAGCTTGTCCTCTTTTTGCAGAAGCTTCACGACATCCGATAACTGCACGTTAGCATCGATCGCATAGATATAAGCCATCCGTTCATTCGTGGCAATCACGATTTGGTCTTCCGCTCTTACGCGTCGATTTAATTTGGCTATGCGGTAACGGTTCAAGAGCGGCCTGATCTCGACGGTGGCTTTCTGCCGATCGTCGTAAACGGCGCTTTGCGCGCTGTCGCCTACGACGATCCATATCGCGTTTTTTACGGCCTGCTCCCACGAACCGTATGCATTAAGCGCCACTTGCAGCGCTTCATCCGCCTTTTCGACTCCATCCAACTGACTGGGGCCCTTTTTGTGCGCTGAACTATCATTCTCCGGAAAATAGGCGATCGTTACGCTTGGAAGTTTATTTTGGCGAATTAGAAACGCGGCGTCTTGGGCGGAAAACTTGTTGTTCAACCCGTATTTTTTCCACACTAGCGTATTCCATCTATTCTTCGGATCCAGCTGCGCGAGAGCCGCATAGGAAAACCATTTGGGTCCCGTTATGTTCATGGTTTTCGGCACCCGGCTGCCGGACGCGATGAATCCGGGCACGTCTAAGACATGTTCCGTTTTTCCCCTGAAAATAATGCCATTGATCGACGCGGATTCTTTTCCTTTGTCGGCCAGCTCTTCATGAATCGTTTTTGTTTCTTTGTTCAAATGAACTTGGTTCAACTGATGGACGGCATCCACAAATACTTGCAGCTGATCGATCTTGAGCGCTTCTTTGACGCCGTTTCCGTAAAAAATCATGCGCTTCTCCTTGCCGCAGTACCATACAAGCCCAGGCACATGGTGCCGGTCCGCATACGTCCCCGTTAATAATGTGCTGTCGATGGTTACGGACATGGTGGGGAACGAACTCACGACCTGCGGGAAGTATTGCCCGTTTTGCAGGAGATATTTCAGCGCGGGCGCACGGCCTTCTTGGATCGCATCTTGCAAAGGCTTGTCCATTAAAGAATCGATCAAGATCATGATGACGGGTTTGGCTTTTTGATTTGCCGCGCCATGGGACTTGACGTTTTGCTGAGTGATCCGCCCTTTGGAGTCCGCCCCGCAGCCGATGATCGGCAAACTTAAACTTAGCACGAGTAAAACGGCGGCTTTATAATTTATTTTCACAGGTCTGCTCCCCACTTTAAAACACATTTTTTTAAAGCCTCCAGCGAAGCTCTGCAATGACCGGTTCATGATCCGATGCGTCGGATGGAGCTACCTTGGCGAAGGCCTGTTCTGTCGGCATGTTTACAAAGATATGATCGATCTCTCCGCCTTTATCCAGGGTAGGCAGCTTGTTCTGTAACGCAATTTTTTGCCATCGGGAGTTCAATTGTTTCATGAGAGGATCATCCATCTCCATATTAAAGTCCCCGGCTAAGATCGCCGGCTGTTCCAGCTTAACTAAAGCATCCCAAAGAATAGGAAATTGTTTGATCCGTTCCTTCGCATGAACCCCTAGATGGGTATTTATAACGGTAACCGTATTACTTTCATTGAATTGCAGTCTTGCGATTAAGATGCTCCTTCGTTCTTTAGACCCGCCAATATACTGAATTTCTTTTGAAATGATCGGATAGCGGCTCAGAATGGCGTTTCCATATTGGATGATAAGGAGGTTCACGCTAGGCGAAAAGCAGGCATACATTCCGAGCAGATTAGCCAGCCTCTTCAACTGATCCTGAAAGCCGCTGCGGGGCAAAAAACGGTCCATCCCTTGCAAGGCGACAATATCCGGATGCGCTTTTGCAATCTCTTCCGCTATGCGGTGCAAACTTTTTTTTCCATCCATGCCTTTTCCGTGGTGCATGCCGTAGGTCATCACTCTCATAAATATGCTGGCATCCATCGCATTCACCGCTTTCCGATTTATGTAACGGCCGGCCTTCGCTGAATCGTTTACCGACATAAACATAGCACTCATGAAGATAAGGTTTGATAAGTTTTGTGACAAAGTCGTTACGTCTAGTCTCCCTCTATACGGCTTTCATATTCCGGAATTTCGGAGTAAATCCAGTTCGCCGTGCGGCGCTTTTTGGCGCTTCCCTCTTTATTCGCGGCGAAAGCCGCCTATCGGCATTGTCAATAATACCCACCAAAAAAAGATGGTATACGATCGTACGTTCTGTATATAATAAGCATATCATAAGAACATATATTCGCATTAGGAGGGGGTGGCAACATGGCGCATGAACGAACCATCATGCTGGCCGACTGCCAATCGTTCTACGCCTCCGTGGAGAAGGTGGAACGCCCGGAATACAAGAATTTGCCGCTCGCCGTGGCGGGCGACCCCGAACGCCGCTCAGGCATTATCCTGGCCGCTTGTCCCATCGCCAAGGAACGCGGCGTCACGACGGCGGAACGGCTCGGCGATTCGCTCGCCAAATGTCCGGAGCTCGTCATCATCAAGCCGCGCATGAAGCTCTACATCGACGTTTCGCTCATGATTACGCGCATCTACGAAGCTTATACCGATCTGGTGGAACCCTACTCCATCGATGAACAGTTTCTGGACGTGACCGGCTCGCTGCATTTGTACGGCTCTCCGGAAGAGCTGGCCTCGCTGATCCAGAAACGCATACAGGCGGAGACGGGCATTTATACGCGGTTCGGCATCGGACCGACCAAGATCCTCGCCAAGACGGCGTGCGACAATTACGCCAAGAAAAACGATTCCGGCATGTTTACCTTAACGCCCGACAAGCTGGAGGACACGCTGTGGAAGCTGCCGGTCGCCAAAATGTTCATGGTCGGCAGCCGCATGACGCGTCATTTTAACGCCATGGGTCTCGAGACGATCGGGCAGATCGCGGCGACGCCGCTGGATAAGCTGAAGACGCTCATGCGGCGCAAGTTCGGCCGCAACTCCGACATTAACGCCGAGCTGTATTGGCGCATCGCGAACGGCATCGACGACAGTCCCGTGAGGCCGGGCACGCACAGCGTCGCCCCGCAATCCGTCGGGCATATGATGACGCTGCCGCGCGATTACGGTACGCTGGAAGAAATCGGGACCGTACTGCTGGAGCTGACGGAGCTTGTTTGCCAGCGCTGCCGCGGCAAGGGCTACATGGGCCATGTCGTATCGGTGGGCTGCATGGGCGCGGATTACGACCGGCCGAGCGGCTTCAACCGCCAGATGAAGATGGACGACCCGACCAACGTGACCAACCAGGTATACCGCCAAGCGCTGCGTCTGGTGCGGCAGCATTGGGACGGCCTGCCGGTGCGCAAGGTGGGCGTCAGCCTGTCGCAGCTGTCGCCGGACGGCGATTACCAGATGTCGTTGTTCGACCAGGGACGGGAGAAGTGGATGGCGCTGGAGCGGGCGACGGACGCCATCAAGGAGAAATACGGGGACGCAAGCATCCTGCGGGCGGTATCGGCGACGCCGGCCGGCCAGGCGATGGATCGTTCCAAGAAGATAGGAGGCCACTACAAATGAGGAAGAAGCTTGAAGGCAACGGCTTGTGGGAATCGAGCCGCATGATGCTGCCGGAGCATAAGTCCGCGATCAACGGCTTGGCGGATGCCGCGAGGCGCCGCGAACGGATCCAGCTCGACGAGCAGGAGTGGGAGCATGTGTCCCGCGCCGTCTCGGAATCGCTGCTGCGCAGGCGGCAGGTCGCCATCCGGCTGTACCATCCTGCGGAGCTGCTCACCGTCATCGGCATCGTAGATCGCGTCGACGAGCTGAAGCGGCGGTTCATGGTGGACGGCGAATGGTTCCCCATCGGCGACATCGAAGGGGCGACGCTGGAAGCGGAGTGACGGTTTGGCGACCGTCGGTCGAACGGAAACGGCGGCCCATGGCGGCTGCCGTTTTCTGATGCGCGGCATCCGGCGCGGTCGTTGTCCTTGCCCCCGCTCCTACCGCGGCGCGCGGACAAATACAGGATTCGACTAGCCGTAAGCTCCCTCCGCGTTCTCTACGCCAACGGACTCATACCCCGCTGCGCCGCGAGCACGGCCAGCTCCAGCTTGTTCAGCAGGAGCCCGTATTCGTTTGTCATTTCGAAGTTTTGCGGGAACGGCAAGCGGCGGAAATACGCGCCTACCTGCGCCGGCCCCTCGAACCAGTCTCCGGGCTCGGGCGGCTCCACCTCATGATCGCCCCACGCGGCATGCAGCGGCGGGCTGTAGAGCGGAGCCGCTCCCGGCTTCAGCTTGCCGCCGAGCAGCTTCTCCGCGTAGATGCGCTCGGGTGGCTGGTGGCGGATTGGCTGGAACAGGCCCGGGGCATAATCCGCTCTAGAGCCGGTATGCTTCACGGCAGCGGCGAAATGCCGAACCCCGTCCAAGACGCGCGGAATGCCGAAGAGCATCGCATATAGCCGCTTGCCGAATTCGATACGCTCGCCCAGCTGCTGGAATTGCTCCAGAATAAGTCCGGCAAGCTGCAGGTCCTCTCCTTGATCCTCCATCTCGCACCGGTAAGGGAAAAATACCGCGTTCATCTGCAGCAAGGACTGCAAGCCGAAGAACATCGTATGGAGCACCCGCTCCTCGTAATACGGGTTGCGCGCAACCCGCCGGTCGATATAATGCTGCTCGTTCACGATCAGAGCGGTCGACAGCATAACGGAATCCCCGTCCTTCCAGAACTGCCGCCACACAGGCTCCATGAACGCCGACACGCCGAACGCCGGAAGCAGGTGGAAGAAGCTGCGTCCTAAGCGGCGGCTCCATTCGTACAATAGCATCTGCGGATAAGCATCGCCGAAGATCAGCGAGTTTCCCCGCTCCAAGAACATGAACACATCCTTGCGCTGGCGATCGTTCAGCAGCCGGGTAAGCCATTCCCCCTGCAGATCCGTCATATTCCATCCGCCGTTGCGCGACACCATATGCGCGATCAGCGCCCAGTGCAGCTCAGGTGAGCGGAAATACAGGTTTCGATACGCTTCCGTGCGCGTCACGTTATTGCGGTTGAGCGCCTTTGTTTCCGACTGAATCCGTCCGATCAACGCCAGCTCATCCGGCGACCAAGACGGGAGATGGACTGACCCGCTTTGCAGCGGAGGAAGCTTCCCCCACGCCTCCATCAGCTTGGCTGCCGAGGATGGAGACAAAACAAGCGGCTCCGCGGTATCGAGCATGGACTGCGACTCCTTCATCGCATGCCATTTCCCGACCGCATAGGCGAAAGCCGCGCCGGACAAGGCGAGCAGGTGGCCAAGCCAGCTTCGAATTCCCCCGCTTCCGCGATCCTTTTGTTTCCCCGTGCGCACGCTCCCCTCTCCCCTCAACCCTTTTTCGATGGACTTTAGCCAATCAACTATCCTCGGCAGGCGAACATCCTTCTATTACCAGTATCCGCGTAGCATTCGATCCTCATACGGCTACCGGGCGTCCCTCGGCAAGAACGCAATCCCATAGAACCCAATCCCATCGCCTTCTCTGCAAAGGGAGGGAGAGGTATAATGGGGATAAAAGAATGAAACCGGCAGGAGGCAATCCCATGTGCGGAAGGTATACGATTACGATATCGCTCGAAGAGCTTATGGTAAGATACATGATCGATGAGACGATGGTGCCTTACCACCGGCCGAAATACAACGTGGCGCCCAGCCAGCTCGTCTTTGCCGTCATCCACGACGGCCAGCGTAACCGGCTGGGGGAGTTAAAATGGGGATTGGTGCCGCCTTGGGCGGATGATCCGAAGATCGGCTTCATGATGATTAACGCGAGAGCGGAGACGGCCGCGTCCAAACCCGCGTTCCGCGAGCCGCTTCGGAGGAAGCGCTGCATCATTCCGGCGGACGGCTTCTACGAATGGAAGAAGGACGCCGGCGGCAAGAACAAGCAGCCGATGCGCATCGTGAAGCGGGACCGCTCCGTATTCAGCATGGCCGGCTTATACGAAATCTGGCAGTCTCCCGCCGGCGAGAAGATTAGCAGCTGTACCATCCTGACCACGGAGCCGAACGAAGTCGTCGCGCCGATCCATGACCGGATGCCGGTTATCCTTCGGCCGGAAGACGAAGCGTTATGGCTGAATCGCGGCATGCAGGATCCGGACAAGCTAGCCGCTTTATTCGTCCCGTACCCGGATCGGGAGATCGAGGCCTATCCCGTAGGCGCTGCGGTCGGCAACGTGCGCAACGACGAACCTTCGCTCATCCTCCCCCGCCAATCCGACGGACAGATGGAGTTGTGGTGAGGCCGCCGATGCCAGCGTTATTCATGGATTTGTCGTGTTAGGCTCGCTGCTAATCTCCGACCATAAAGAATGTATAATGCGTGACAACATCATCTTTCATAAAAATTCTGAAAAACGGAATGATGTCTTCCGAAATTAAGGTGATCTCTTTCTGTCCGTTTTCGAATACGCTAACGTATCCCGTTCCGCCAATCGGACTTTCTTTCGAATCGAATTGCCCGAAGAACAGGCCCAATTCGTTGCTTTTCCAAACATCATCTTGAGTGAAGAGCGCAAGCACCTCGTCAAAAGAATCTCCGACGCGAATCCCTCTTGGTCCCGGCACATCGCCATACACTTCAATGACTGAAGGAGTCGTTATCGCTGAAAATCTGTCCATAAAAATGTAACGGATATCCTCATCTCGATAAGTCGTCTCGGCTCCCGGCTCATTGACGACCTTCTCGAACGAACCCAGCTTCTCGAACCGCTCTTTGGTCCAATCCGCTCGCAAAAATTGAAAATCATACATCTCTTGCTTGGTTAATACCTCTGAACGTTTCATGATTTTATTTACGGTCAGCTTAACGCCCGATGCATTGGAGAAATCGCCTTTCCCGACCGTTTCGATCGTATAAATGTGAAGCTCGCCAGGTTCATCGAAGGCAATCCCGGTCCCAGTTCCTTCCGACTTTAAGTCTGCCGTCCCTAGGAGCCGACCGTCGTCGCCGTAAAACGCAATCGTAGCATCAACTTGAAAATAACCCTGCTGAAGGAAGGAGAATTGGACACGGATTTTAGTGAAGTCTCCGCTTGGCAGCATATCCGGTTGCCCTATGGCAAGCATGCCGGTCGGATCTACGATAGCCAGATTGGGTGGCATAAAGGAGTAAATGGGTTCCGGGCGGACCTCTTCCAGCGTGACAAAAGCATACTCCGATAAATCGACGGATGTCTCCGCCGCCACATCCATAAGCTGATCCCCTTCAGCCGTACACGAGGCGTTAACCGGTACTCGTGCGAGAAAAGCGCCTTCTTCATCATAAAAAGCCAGGTCGGCCGACACCGTTATGTAATTCCCGGGTTCGATATTCGTTTTGCTTGTATAGAGTGACGACCAATACGCTTGCCCCGCATACAGCTGGGCCGTCACCTTCGTAACCTTTCCTTGTTTTTCGGTCTTCACGTGCCCCGCCCTTAATTCGCTGGCAATGCTGCGCAAATGAAATTCATTATCCAGCCGAATCGTCCGCTCATCTTCGTCGTAGACGACGACCGCATCCAAGCTTTCCGCAACGAATCGAATGGGCACATAGGCGCGGGAGTTGTAATTCAACGTTTCAAAGCCTTCCGGAAGCTCTACGGAATTGCCGTTCACCTCGTACTTTACGGGAAACAACGTTGCTCTGATGGCATCGCCTGCATAGACGGCAGTCACCGTAGTCAGCCCAATCCCGCACAGAAAGGCAATGATATACTTTCGCATCGCTCTGCCTCCTTTCAAATGGATATAAATGTAACGTCCATTTAAAAGTAAAGGTTGCGGATATCCGTAATTTCCTGCATCAGTAACATAATAGTCTAATGCTTTATTTCCCCAAGATAACCGCATCAAAGCTCCGTCCCGACTAACGATCAAACCGCGCCGACCGCCTTCAACCTCTAACGGACCGTAGCGCCGTTATTTGGAGTAAAATCGAGCATTTTAAAACCTAACGGACTCTAGCGACGTTATTCGCCTGTTATGAGGCTCGAAACCTAAAAAATCATGGAATAACGGCGGCTGGGTCCGTTAGAATTCAAAATGGTCTCATTTGGGTCAAATAGAGTCGCAGGAGTCCGTTAGCGGCAGCCATAGGATCGTTGTTTCGCCTAACCGTCTGGCGCCTGACGGCTCCACCCTATCCATGCATGAGGTTAGAAATAGACGAGCGCCTTGCGGCCTATTCTTCCTGCTGTACGCGATTTGTCCGACAATAAAAAAAATCGCCGACCTTGCGGTCAGCGAAACATCCCCCACAGCTTCAACAAATGGAAGGTGTTGTTCGGATCGATCTTCTGCGCCAGCACGAACGCGACGATCTGCTCCTCTTGCGCTTCGGTAAGCTTCTCCTGCAAGATGACGGCAGCCGACTTCACCAGCTTGCGTACCTTCGACCGGTCCTGCAGATCGTATTTGGTCAAATGGCCGAGCAGCTGCCGTATCTTGTCCTTCACGACGGGGTTTTTCAGTTTGAGCTTTACGCGTTCAACCAATTGCGGCCGAATGCCGTAATTCTGATAACTCACAGCGTCAGACACCTCCATCCGGCAATCCAGTCTAATCGCTTAACTATATGCCGAATGAAGCGAATAGTTGCCTAGTCCAGCTGCTCCCCTTGAAATAATCCTTCCTTGCGCAGAATCGTCCATAAGCGGGCATAGGATTCGTTCGTCCAGAAGTCGCCCCGCTCCGTCAGCTCTCCGGCATCCTCGCGCGCTTGTTCGAGCGTCTCGTAGTCGCTCACCATGTCGGCGATCCGGAATTCCGGCAGGCCGCTCTGTTTCGTCCCGAAGAAATCGCCGGGCCCGCGAAGCTCCAGATCGCGCCGCGCCACCTCGAAGCCGTCGTTCGTCTCCGTCATGACCTTCATCCGCTCGCGTCCCGTCTCGGACTTCGGATCCGCGATCAGGATGCAATGGGACTGATGCTCGCCGCGCCCGACCCGGCCGCGAAGCTGATGGAGCTGGGACAAGCCGAACCGTTCCGCGTCCATAATGACGATGAGCGTCACGTTCGGAACGTCGACGCCCACTTCGACGACGGTAGTGGCGACCAGCACCTGGCTATCGTTCGCGGCGAACCGGGCCATCACTTCGTCCTTCTCCGCGGCGGGCAGCCTGCCGTGCAGAAGCCCGACCTGCATATCGGGACATGCCTGCTGGATTTGCATATACGTATCGATGGCATTCTGGACATCCAGCTTCTCGGACTCCTCGATCAGCGGACAGATGACGTACGCTTGGCGTCCCTCGGACACTTCCTTCCGAATAAAACCGAGCACCCGGTCGAACGAGTCGTGTTTCACCCAATACGTCTTGATCGGCTTCCTGCCCTTCGGCATTTCCTTGATCGTGGAGACGTCCATATCCCCGAACGCGGTAATGGCGAGCGTTCGCGGGATCGGCGTCGCCGTCATCGTCAGCACGTCGGGATTGATTCCCTTGCGCCTAAGAATGCTTCGTTGGTTTACGCCGAATCGATGCTGCTCATCCGTCACCACTAGCGAGAGGCTGCGAAAAAATACATCGTCCTGGATGAGCGCATGCGTGCCGACGACGACGTCGATGAGCCCCATCTGCAGCCCCGCGAGCAAGTCTCTTCGCTTCCGCTCGGTTAAGCTGCCCGTGAGCAGGCCAACTTGTAGCCCCGTTCCTTCATACAGACGCGCTAGCGACTTCGCATGCTGCTCCGCCAATATTTCGGTCGGCACCATAAGCGCCCCTTGATGCCCCACCCGAACGGCGCCGTATAACGCGATGGCGGCCACGACGGTTTTACCGGAGCCGACGTCGCCCAGCAGCAGCCGGTTCATCGCATACCCTCGGCGCATATCCGTCAAAATTTCGTTGACGACCTTCTTCTGCGCATCCGTCAGCGCAAAAGGTAGCGTAGCCGCGAAATCGCGGATCGTCTCGCTGCCGATCGGCTGCGCAACGCCGTCGCCGCGGCCGCGATTCAAGGCGCGATAGGCTTGAAGCTTGAGCTGGAAGAGGAACAGCTCCTCGTAGACCATCCGCTTTCGCGCCTCTTGGCATTGCATGGCATCGCCCGGCAGATGAATGCGCTCCACCGCTTCGGAGCGCGGCATCAGCCGATAGCGCTCCACCAGCTCGTATGGCAGCACTTCCTCGATCAGCGGTCCGTATTGCGCGAGTGCCGTGCCGATCTGCTTGCGAATCCACGACTGCGTAATGTTGCCGCCTACATGATAGACGGGCTGCAGCGAATCGGACTTGGACGACTTCGCCGCATCGGGAAATTCCGAGTCCGATACCGTGAGCTGCAGGCGGGACTGCTCCCACTTGCCCGTCAGCATCACTTCCCGTCCAATCCGGAGCTGGTCCTGCAAATACGTGCGGTTAAACCAGACGGCCGTAATGAGCAATCCGCCCGCTTCGATCTTGCAAGTAAGTCTGGATTTGGAGCGTCCGTACCGTTGCAGCAATGCCGCGCCCCGTACGATGCCCATGATCGTAGCCTTCTCTCCGCTCTTCACGGAAGACAGCTCGCGCACGCGGTAATCCTCGTAGCGGAACGGGAAGTAATTCAGCAGATCGGAGACGGTGTGTATGCCAAAGGCGTGAAGCTCCCCCTCCTTGAGGGCGCTCACGCCTTTGAGCTGTCTTACGGATATTTCGTCAAGCTTTAACATGTTTGGCTCACACCCTATGAATAAGTACGGCCGACGTGCCCGGACCCGCATGGGTGCCGATGACGGGACCTATCGCAGCGTATCCGACACGCTGGACGTTCAGATCGGCCTTCACCCGCTCGCCAAGCTCTTGGGCCGCCGCTTCGTCGTCGGTCTTGAAGATCGTCAGCGAGACGGGATCCGAGCCGTAGCTCTCCTTCAACATCTCGGAAATTCTCGCCATCGCCTTCTTCGTGCCTCGCACCTTGTCGACCGCGTGAACGCCGCCGTCCACGTCGAGCGACAAGATCGGCTTGATGTTCAGGATGGATCCGATGAGCGCAGAAGCGCGCCCGATGCGGCCTCCCTTGTGCAGATGCTCGAGGCTGTCCACCAGAAAATAAATGGTGATGTCATTTCGCAGACGCTGAATCTCGGCCAAAATCTCTTCCTTGCCGCGACCAGCAAGCGCCATCTCTGCTGCACGAACGACAAGCGTTCCGATGCCATAGGAAGCGGATCTGGAATCCACGACCGTGATGTCCGCTTCCTGCTCGAGCATGGACTGCGCGATCGTCGCCGATTGATACGTCCCGCTCAGGCACGCGGCCAAGTGGATCGAAATGATCGGCGCTTCCGGATCCTCCCCGAGCAGCCGCTCGTACATCTCGGAAAATTCGAGCGGTGAAGGCTGCGACGTCGTCGGGAGCGTAGGGACCCCTTTCAGCTTTTCGTAAAATTGCTCGGCCGTGATCGTCACGGCGTCCACATAGGTCTCTTCTCCGAACAGCACCTTCAGCGGCACCATGGATATTCCGAGCTTCTCCCGAAGCTCCGCCGGAATATCGGCCGTGCTGTCGGTTACGATCCGTACATTGCCCATGACAACCCCTCCATATGATCCAAAATAATTGCTATTCTACCGCGAACAAGTAAGGGTAGAGAGGTTGCCCGCCGCGCTGGACCTCAATCTCCAAATCCGGATACTGCTCTTCCGCCCACTCGCAGATGGATGCGGTCAGCTCGGAATCCGCTTCCTCGCCGGAGATGACGGTCAGCAAGTCCCCGCCGCCCTCCAGCATGCTGCCGAGCAGTTGCTGGCATGCGGCAAGCAGATCGGCGTGGGAGACGACGATCGCCTTCTCTTTGATGCCGATATAATCGCCTTCGCGAATGTCGACGCCGTCGATCGACGTATCGCGGACCGACTTCGTCACCTGACCGGAGACGACCGCTTCGGCCGCACCCTTCATCCAATCCCGGTTGCGCTCGGGCGATTCGTCTTCCTTGAACGCCAGCACGGCCGCGAGCCCTTGCGGAATCGTCCTCGTCGGGATAACGGTGACGTTGCTTTCGGACAGCTCCGCCGCTTGCTCCGCCGCCAGAATGATGTTGCCGTTGTTCGGCAGCAGGAAGATGTGGTCGGCCGCCAGCGCGTCGATCGCCTTCAGGAAGTCCTCCGTGCTTGGATTCATCGTTTGTCCGCCGGACAACACGGTATCGACGTCGCTGGACAAGAACATCTCCGCGATGCCGTCGCCCATGGCAACGGCAATGACGCCGTAAGGCGCGCGTTCGAACATCTGCACCGGCGCGACGCCGCTAACCGCTTGTCCGGAAAGCAGCTCGGCCGAGGACAGATCCGCGGCGCTGACGGACATCGCATCGTGCTCGACGATGTCGCGATGCTGCTCGCGCATGTTCAAAATATGAATATCGGTAAGCTCGCCATAAGGGAGCGAAAGGTTGAATACGTCGCCCGGACGGCGCGAATGCACGTGCACTTTGATCACGTCGTCGTCGACGATGACGAGAATGGAATCCCCGTCCTTCTCGAGCGCCTTTTTGTAAGCGGATTCATCAAAAAACATCGCTGATTTGCCGGAACGGGAACGGTTGATAAAAAATTCCATGTCGTACAGGAATTCGATATCCTCGGTCGCCAAACGCGCTTGCGCCGAGATTGGCTCCGCTCTGCGTTCGTCCCGCCTAGGCGCCGGCATGAGTACTTCCTCGGGCATAGCCGCTTCGGTCGCAACAAACAGCGTATCCTGGTATTGTCCGGACTCCAGCTCGGCCAAATAACGCACGAAACCTTCGTAGATGAACACGAGGCCTTGACCGCCGGAATCGACGACGCCTACCTGCTTCAGAACCGGCAATTGGTCGGGCGTGCGCTGAAGCGCTTCATGCGCCTTGCGGTGCAGCTCCCCGATCAGGTCGAACACGTCCGCATTGCGTCTTGCGTATTGAACGGCGTGTTTGGCCGCTTCCCTGGCCACCGTCAGAATCGTGCCTTCGACGGGTTTGACCACGGCTTTGTACGCCAGGTCGACGCCATGTTGGATGGCAGCCGCAAGATCGGACGCGGTTGCTTCCTGGAGTGATGCAAGCGATTTCGCGAAGCCGCGGAAGAGCTGCGACAGAATGACGCCGGAATTGCCGCGCGCGCCCATCAGCAGACCTTTCGACAGCGCTTCGGCGGCTTTGCCGATATGTTCGGACGGTTTCGCCCGGAGTTCCCTTACCCCCGAGCTCATCGTTAAATTCATGTTCGTGCCGGTATCGCCGTCAGGCACCGGAAAGACGTTTAGCGCGTTGACGCGTTCCGCGTTTTGTTGCAATAGCTCCGCACCGAGCAATGCCATGCCGGCAAAATCCGATCCGTTAATAGAGCGCTTACCCAATGAAAATTCCCCTTCCCGCTACCTGGATACCCTTACGTCTTGTACAAATATATGGACTTCATCCACCTGCAAGCCGATGACGTTATTCAGGACATAAGTAACCTTGGACTGAATGTTGTGCGCCACCTCGGAAATTTTGGTTCCGTAGCTTACGATAATATGGAGGTCGATATGCAGCCTTTCGTTCTCGCGCCGCACTTCCACGCCGCGGGACATGTTATCCCGGCCGAGCAGCTCCGCGATCCCATCCTTTAATCCTTTGCGCGAAGCCATTCCGACAAGTCCATAACAATCCATAGCCGCCGAGCCGGCTAGAACGGCAATGCAATGATCGGTAACATGAATGGAGCCAAGTTCAGTGCTTAACTGCAGTGACATGGAAATTCACTCCTTACTGTATCTATTATGGACTATGTACCATTGTACTATAAACAAACGTGATATTGAAGTCCGTACAAGAAATTAGCCCATGGACATGCAGAATTGGCTTGAACCAATTGGAAGTTTGTGATACGATATTCAAGTGTGTTTATTGCAACTCATCATAGCGTGAGCTCTCGAAGTCGGTTTTGCCCCCGGCAAAACGTTAAGGAGGTGTAGTCATGTCCCGCAAATGTTATCTAACTGGCAAGTCGCCGCGTCAAGGCAACAACGTTTCCCACGCGAACAACAAAACACGTCGTTCTTGGGGCGTTAACGTGCAGAAGGTTCGCATCCTTGTCGACGGCAAACCGAAGCGTGTTTATGTCAGCGCACGCGCGCTGAAATCCGGTAAAGTCACTCGCGTATAATCATGGCTGATGCCATAGACAAAAGCACCTGAGCGCTCAGGTGCTTTTATTTTTGTTCTTCCCTAAATTCTTCTTCCCTCGGTATCATGGCTGTAAGGCGAAGGCTGCGCGCTGCGTCGGCATTAATTTTTTTGGAACGTATTCAAAATCGCCTTAACAAACCCGCCCAGAAATTTAGGCAGTTTGATCGTATAAAATTTCATGCCTCATCCCTCCTCAGACACGCTCATGAAATTGATCCGTGACCTATCCCGCGCTCATGTAACCATCCTATGCTGGCGATCAATGTCCTATTCCATGAAAGCTCGCCAAGCAAGGTGAATTGGCTGTCGCCGTCCTTTGGCGGCGCAGTGCATTTCATTCCGAGAAATATAGAGAAAGTATGGCGAAATGATATACTTTCCTATATTTCGCGAAAAGCCGATCCCCGTACCGGGAATCGGCTCTTCGCGTATGTCCATGGTCCTATGCCGGAACCGGATTTTCCTTTACGTACGTGTATACGGCGAAGCAGATCGCCGCGAGGAAATAAAATACGATGGCGAGCACGATGAATGTCACGCGCAAGCCGATCGTCTCGAACCGGCGGAAAAAACGGATGCCGATATAAATGGCAAGCAAGGAGAAAATGTATTTGATCAAATCGCCGATGTGCGCGAACAAGGCCAGCGAGATGCCCGCCAAAAACGCGTACAACATGACCCAGAAGCTGGTTCGGACCGAATCCCTCATGCCCGTCGGCCCCCTACCGCAGCGCCGCGATGGCGGCCGCGCGGTCTTGTTGGGCGAATACCGCATTGCCAGCGACAAGAACGTTCGCTCCCGCTTCCCGGATGAGCGGCGCGGTCTCCGCATTGACGCCGCCGTCGACTTGCACGTGCACACCCTGAAGCCCGCGATCGTTCAGCATCGCTTGTACCTGGCGCAGCTTGACCAGCGAATACGGGATAAACGACTGCCCGCCGAATCCTGGATTCACCGTCATGATCAACACAAGATCGAGATCTTGGATGATCGGCTCCAGCACGGATACGGGCGTCGCAGGATTGATGGCAACGCCAGCCGGCAAGTCCTTTTCTTTAATGAAATGGACCGTACGGTGCAGGTGCGCACAGGCTTCCGCGTGAACCGTAATGCGGTCGGCGCCTGCCGCGATGTAATCGGCAAGCGACAGCTCCGGCCGTTCGATCATGAGATGAACGTCGAACGGCAAAGAGGTCGCCGAACGGACGGCGGCGATGACGGGCGGCCCGAACGTCAGGTTCGGCACGAAATGCCCGTCCATCACGTCCACGTGGATCCAGTCCCCGCCTGCCGCTTCCGCCGCCGCGATCTCTTCGCCGAGCTTCGCGAAGTTCGCCGAAAGAATAGATGGAGCGATAATCGTCATGTTGGTCAGTACCTCCGTTTGATGTCTTTCATTTCTTCAAGGAACAACAAATAGTGGTCGTAGCGGCTCTGTTCGATCTCTCCCGACTTCACCGCTTCGGTAACCGCGCAGCCCGGCTCGTGGACATGGGTGCAGCCTCTGAACTTGCAGGAAGGCGACAACTCCCTCATCTCCACGAAGCAGTAGCCGAGGTCCTCGATGCCAAGCTCGCCGAAGTCCAATTGGCTGAAGCCCGGAGTATCGGCGACGTAACCGCCTCCGATATCGATAAGCTCCACGTGGCGGGTCGTATGTTTGCCCCTGCCGAGCCGGTTGCTGATCTCGTTGGTCTCCAGCGTTAGGCCGGGCACGATCGCGTTCAGCAGCGACGACTTCCCGACGCCGGACTGTCCGGCGAAAACAGCGAGATGGCCCCTCAGCCGCGCGCGGAGCTCTTCGATGCCCTCGTTTTTGCGGGAGCTTGTCCCGAATACCTCGTATCCGAGCTTCCGGTAAATGCGACCCACGGAAGAAGCCGCTTCCGCGGCCTCCTCCGTCATTTCGCCTTCGGATTCCAAATCCCGTTTGCTTAAGCATAGGACAGCCGGAATGCCGGCATGCTCGATATGGACAAGAAACTTATCCAACAGCTGAAGGTTCAGCACAGGTTCGGTTACGGAGAACACGAGCATGGCCATATCGATATTGGCGACGGGCGGCCGTATAAGCTCGGAGCTGCGCTCATGCAATTCCGTAACCGTGCCTTCGCCGTTCTCCGTCAAGCTATAGGCGACGCGATCGCCCACTAGTGGCGTCAGGCCGCGTTTCTTAAATACGCCCCTGGCCCGGCATTGCACCGTGCCGGACGACGTCTCGCTCTCGTCCTTCACGTAATAGTAGCCGCTCAGCGCCTTCACGATCATGCCCTGCCGGCTTTCGCCGGCTTCGTTCTCCTGTATGTCAGGTACCTGCTTCTTGGCCTTCTGCCCCATTTTCGCCATTGCTTTCGTCTACCTCCGCTTGCGCTTGTTGATCCCCGTCCGGCGTGTCCGGCGGCGGCGTAGTCTCGCCGTCGCCCGGAATCGTCAGGTTCGGCGAGTCTCCGCCCGCCCCGATTTGGTCATACCGGATTTCTTTTGTATCCATAAACTGATTGTCCCGGAGAACCGTGACGCGCGCGACCGTATCGGGAGCCAGGATGACCGTCACCGGAATGTCGACCGTGCTGTCGATCGTTCGTTTGACTCCTTCAATATTTTCGCCCGTCGCATCGGAATAAATGATTTTCACTTCGCTTGCCTTGCCTGCCGTCGCCGGAGAGATACGAATGTTGAACGTATACGTTTTCGAGTCCTCTGGCGGGCCTTTGCTGACGGTAATGCTCACCTTCGAGCCCTTGGGCACCTTGTCGTTCGGATTAAAGTTATCTTGTCTGATGACATGGTCCTTCTCGTGCAAGTAACTCGCTTCATAGAGAATGTCATCTTCCTCGAGCACGAGTTCAAGCGACTTCAGCAGGCTTCTCGCGTCCTTTAGCCTCATGTCGGTGAGGTCCGGCATATCCACCGTCTCTCGGCCCATGCTGACCACGAACGACACCTCGGCCGTTTCCGGATCGAACATCTCGCCGTCCTTCGGCGTCTGCTCCAGAATCGTTCCCGCTTCTTCCTCGCTATGCTCTTCGGTCACGAGGATCCGCTCTTCTGCCACGCCCATGGCGATCAGCTCTTCCTTCGCGGATTGAAGCTTCTGGCCGACGTAATTTTTTAATTCCTTCATCTCGGGGCCGTCGCTGACGGACAGCTCGATGAATGAACCTTTTTTGACGCGGATGTTGTCCTTCGACTGGTCGAATACCACGTCCTTCGGAATATCCTTATGGAATTCGCGCGTGACGGGATCCTTGACGCGAAGTCCGGCCTCCGTCAGGGTCGTCCTGGCATCCGTCTCGGTCATGCCGATGACGTACGGCACGTTGACTTCGCCGGGATCGAGCTGCGCGAGAACCCATTTGAAGCCGAAGAGAAGCAGAACAAGCAGCGCTAACGTTATGCTGACTACGAGCACGGGTTTCTTCCAGCCCTTCGGCTTTTTCTCCTGCTCGGCGTCCTGCAAGTTCACGCTGGTCGTATCGCTGACGACCGCTTTCGGTTCCGTCCGCGAAGGCCCGTCGGAAGACGCGGCGACCGCTCCTCCGCGAATGGCCGGCATGATCCGCGTTTCATCCATGTCATGATTCGCGATGAACTGGATTCGCGGTTCGTTCAGACGGTCCGGACGAAGGCAAGTATCCAGGTCGAGCAGCATCTCGTGCGCAGAGCCGTAACGCTCGGCAGGGTTTTTGCGCATGGCTTTCAGGATGACGTTCTCCACGCTCTGCGGAATATGAGGGTTGACCACGCGTGGCTCCTCGAACGGCTCCTGCAGATGTTTTAATGCGACGCTGATCGGGCTTTCGCCGAGGAACGGCAGCTTGGCCGTCAGCATTTGGTACAACACGATACCCAAGGAATACAAGTCGGATTTCTCTCCGGTGTTGATGCCTTTGGCGTGTTCGGGAGAGAAATAATGGACCGACCCGACGACGGAGCCCGTCTGTGTAATCGTCGACGAGGTAACCGCGCGGGCGATGCCGAAGTCCGTCACCTTCACTCTTCCGTTGTTGCCGATAAGTATGTTATGAGGCTTAATGTCCCTATGGATAATATGATTCTGATGGGCGTGGTCGAGCGCGTCGCAGATTTGCACGGCGATGCGGATCGCTTCGTCCGTCTGAAGCGGCGCTCTCTCTTGGATGATTTCGTTGAGATTGTTGCCTTCCACGTATTCCATCACGATATAATGAATATCGTCCTCTTGTCCGACGTCATAGATGCTGACGACGTTCGGATGGGACAACGCCGCGGCAGATTGCGCTTCGCGGCGGAATCTGCGAATAAATTCTTCGTCGCCCACGAATTGCTGGCGAAGCACCTTTACCGCGACCTTGCGGTTCAACAGCACGTCATGCGCCTTGTACACCAGTGCCATGCCGCCTCCGCCGACGCGGGTCAATATTTCGTAACGTCCTGCCAAATCATGTCCGATCATGCACTCGCTCCCCTCGCTTCGCCAGTAGGCTGCTCTTGCAGAAGCACGACCGTAATGTTATCGTCGCCCCCGCCCTCCAGCGCCAGCTGAATGAGATGATCCGCCTTGGCTTCCAGCTCTTGCGAACGATCCGCCACGACGCCCACGATCTGCTCCTCGTTCACCATGTTCGTAAGTCCATCGCTGCAAAGCAGAAGTACGTCATCCGTAGACCAATCGACCGATTGAACGTCGATCTCGACCACGGGGTCCGTGCCGATCGCTCTTGTCAACACGTTGCGGCGAGGATGGTGAGCAGCTTCTTCGGCGCTCAGCTGCCCCGATTTTACAAGCTCGTTCACCAGGGAATGATCCATGGTCAGGAGCTGGATGCCGCCGTCGCCCACGCGGTACGCGCGGCTGTCTCCGACATGCCCGATGACGGCCGTGCCCGGCAGCATCAGGGCGGCGACGACCGTTGTCCCCATGTTATGGTATCGCTCGTTGCGGGATGCCATAGCGTAAATCGTCTCGTTCGCTTCCGCGATCGCCTGACGGATCAGCATCTTGCCTTCCTGCTCCGTGAGCGACTGCTTGTCGGCATGCTGCTCGAACGCGCCGCGGAACGTATCGACGGCCGTCTGGCTCGCGACGTCGCCCGCCTGGTGGCCGCCCATTCCGTCAGCGACCACGGCAATCGCAATGCCTCCGCCGAGCGAACCTACCCAGCATTGATCTTCGTTAACTTGACGAACTCGCCCGATATTGCTTCGGTTTGCCGTTAACAACGCTCATCACCTCGTCGTAGACTCCATATGTTTGGCGCGAAGCTGGCCGCAAGCGGCAGCAATGTCGTGACCCTGCTCCCGGCGAATGGTCACGTTGATCCCATTGCGGTCCAGTATGCGTTGAAACTCGAAAATGTCTTCCCGCGGCGTACGGACGTAGTTCCGCTCGGGCACATGGTTGACCGGGATGAGGTTGACGTGGCAGAGCAAGTCTTTTAATACGTCCGCAAGCTCCTGAGCATGCTCCGCCTGGTCGTTCACGCCGCCGATCAAGGCGTATTCGAACGTAATCCTTCTGCCCGTCTTCGCGATGTAATAGCGGCATGCCTCCATGACATCCTCGAACGGGAAGCGACGGTTGACCGGCATCAGCTTGGAACGCAGCTTGTCGTTCGGGGCATGGATCGAGAGCGCCAGATTAATCTGCGTATTCTCGTCCGCGAACTTGTACATGCTCGGCACGATGCCGCTAGTCGATACCGTAATGTGGCGCTGGCCGATATTAAGGCCTTTCTCATGGATCATGAGACGCAGGAACGTCATCGTCGCGTCGTAATTCTCGAACGGCTCTCCCGAACCCATGATCACGATGCTGGATACGCGTTCGCCCGTCGCGTCCAGCATCTGCTGGGCCGTCACGACCTGGGCCACGATCTCGCCAGCTGTCAAATTCCGCTTCAACCCGCCAAGCGTGGACGCGCAGAATGTGCAGCCGATCCGGCAGCCGACTTGCGTCGTGACGCAAATGCTATTGCCGTAATTGTGCCGCATAATGACCGTCTCGATCGCGTGGTTGTCATGAAGGCCGAAGAGGAACTTGACCGTGCCGTCTTTGGATTCGAACTTCGTGATTTCCGTGAGCGTGATGAATTGGAATTCGTTCTCCAGCTTGTCGCGCAGCCCTTTGGGCAGGTTCGACATGTCCTCGAAGCTCTTGACGCGCTTCACGTAAATCCAATCGAACAGCTGGTCTCCGCGGAACTCGGGTTCGCCGTTTTCCTTCATCCAGTCCTTCAGCTGTTCGAGCGTATAGTCATAAATAATAGGTTTCATCTCTTCATATCACACCTGTATCTGCAAAGTAGACGGCGTTGCCGTGCCGAGCTTATTGCCGGCGCTTCATCGCCATCGTCGATTCATTTTACCACAAACGCCCATGTCAAGCCATAAACGGCCCTATAGTGTCTGTTCAACTACCTCTTGTGGGCGTCTAATCATTCTGGCGATATAGAAGCCGTCGCTGCCGAAATGCTGCGGAAGCAGCTGCAGCTGGCCGTCGAACCCGAGACCGATCAACCCCGCCTGCTCGAGCGGCTTGGTTACCGCATCCGGCCAATCGGCGTCCAGCTCGAATTCGGGATGAGCCTGCAGGAACGCCGCGATTTGGCGTTCGTTCTCCTCCGGCTCGATCGTGCACGTACTGTAGACGAGTGTGCCCCCGGGCTTCACGAGTCCGCAGACGGCGTCCAGCAGCTTGCGCTGCACGGCGCCGATCTCCGCGATATCGCCTTCGGTCTTCGTCCACTTGATCTCCGGCTTGCGGCGAATGACGCCGAAACCCGAGCACGGCGCGTCGAGGAGAACGGCATCCATCGATACAGGCGCGAAACGTTCGGAGAGCGCCGCCGCATCCCCCGTCACCGCTTCGACGTTGCGCAGCTTGAGCCGCTCCGTCTGCTGGACGATCAGCTCGCGCTTATGCGCGTGCAGGTCGTTCGCCCACACCTTGCCCTTGCCTTCCATGAGCTCCGCCATGTGGGCGCTCTTGCCGCCGGGCGCCGCGCAGCAGTCGAGCACTTTCATGCCCGCCTTCGGCGCGAGGACCTCCGCCACGAGCATGGAGCTTTCGTCCTGCAGCGACCAGCGGCCCGTCCGAAATCCGTCCATGTCGGCCAAGTTGCCGCCGGATGCCACGACGATTCCGGCAGGGGCAAGCTCCGACGGCTCCGCTTGCAATCCTTCGGCCCTTAGCTGAGCGAGGAGCTCGTCGCGGTTCCCTTGCAGCGTATTGGCCCGGATGCTGGCATGCGGAGACCGGTTGCCCGCTTCGCAGATCGCTTCGGCCTGTTCGGCGCCGTACGTATCCGCCCAGCGCCTGACGAGCCACTCCGGATACGAGTGGCGAAGTGCGATCGTCGCGATGGGATCTGCCAGTTGAATGGCCGATGGCACGAGCTCCGCCCGATTGCGGTCGACGTTGCGCAGAACGCCGTTCACCATGCCGGAGATGCCGGCATGTCCTCGGCGCTTCGCGATGACCACCGCTTCGTTCACCGCCGCGTGGGCCGGGATGCGGTCCAGATAGAGAAGCTGGTACGCGCTGAGGCGAAGCAGCTGGTGCACCCAAGGCTGCAGCTTCTTGACGCCCTTAGCGACGAACTTATCCAGCCAGTGGTCCAGCGTCGCCTGCCTGCCGATCGTACCATAGACAAGCTCCGTTGCGAGCGCCGCATCCGGCCTGGACAGTCCCTCGTCCTGAAGCGCGCGGTTCAGCTGCAAATTGCTGTAGGCGCCGCTGCCCGCTACCTTCGTCAAAATATCCAATGCGATTTCCCTAGGCGTAGCCGCCCTGCGTGATGAGCTTGCGCCAGCATGGCCTGCATTTCCTTTGGCTCTCTGTTGTTTGGCCCCGTTCACAGCCGCGCCTTTCGCGCGCCGCCCGCCGCTGCTGCTGCCGCCACCGCGTTGGCCCGAGTCTTTCGTGCCTTGTCCGCCGCTCATATCGCGCCGCCTTCGCCGAAGACCGTGCCCGGCTCGAGTCTCGCGCCTTTCAGCCATTCGGCCGCGCTCATGGCGCGTTTGCCAGCCGGCTGAATTTCCGTTAGCAGGAGCCGTCCGGCTCCGGCTTGCACGAGGATCCCGTTCGTTCCCGCGTCGATAACCGTCCCCGGCCGAACGCTAGCGGCGTTCGCTGCCTCCGTCTTGCCCGCAACGGGTTCGCATGCCCTCACTTTGAACACTTCGCCGCTTAGGAAAGTGAATGCCCCCGCCATCGGAGACAAACCTCTGACTTGATTGAACAGCTCCCTGGCCGATCTGCTCCAATCCATACGTTCGTCGTCCCGCGTCAAATTCGGGGCGTAGGTCGCTTCGTCGTCGTTCTGCGGAACCGCCTTCGCCGTACCGTCCACGATCGACGGCAGCGTCTCGCCGAGCAGCTTCGCTCCGGCCGCGCTCAGCTTCTCGAACATCGTCCCGGACGTATCGTCGTCCCCGATCGGCAGCTCCACGACGCTGATCATGTCGCCGGTGTCGAGTCCCTCCGCCATGTACATGATCGTCACGCCCGTAGAGCGTTCCCCGTTCATAATGGAGCGCTGGATCGGCGCTCCGCCGCGGTATTTCGGCAGAAGCGAGCCATGAACGTTAATGCAGCCGAGACGCGGAATATCCAGCACCGCCTTCGGCAAAATTTGCCCGTATGCCGCCGTCACGATCAGCTCCGGCCCGAGTTCCCGGATCGATTCGACCGCCTCAGGGCTTCGCATCCGCTCCGGCTGGAGCACCGGCAGGCCAAGCGACAACGCCGCTTCCTTCACAGGGGGCGGCGTCAACGTTTTTTTGCGGCCCTTCGGACGATCCGGCTGCGTGACGACCGCGGCGATCTCGAAGCCGCTTTCGGCGAGCAAACGCAGAGAAGGGACGGCGAAGTCCGGCGTCCCCATAAATACGATACGCATATCTTATTCGCCGCCTTTTCTCGGTCTGTCGGAAATATCGTAGACGCTTTCGGCGAGATCCGTGAACAGAATGCCGTTCAAGTGGTCAATCTCATGCTGGAAAGCGCGCGCGAAATAGCCGCTCGCGTTCACCGTAATCGGTTCCCCGTCGCTGTTCTGCCCCTGCACGACGATCCGGTCCGCGCGGCGCACCTCGCCGTTCAGGTTCGGAATGCTCAGGCAGCCTTCCGGTCCGAGCTGCTCCCCGTCCTGCTCGACGATAACGGGATTAACCATCTCGACGAGACCGTTCTCGTCGCCCACGTCCACGACGATGACGCGTTTGGAGATGCCGATCTGAGGCGCCGCGAGACCGACGCCTTCCGCGTCGTACATCGTTTCGGCCATATCTTTCAGCAGCTTCTTGAGGTTCGGGTTAAACTTCGTGACTTCCATCGCGATTTCGCGCAATACCGGATCCGGTTCCTTCACGATTAATCTGATGCTCATGCGTATACCTCTCTTTTCTAATCCTATTGTTTCTTTCATTACTTGCGAAGCAATTATAAAATGACTTGCGGATCCACATCCACGCTGAACAGAATTCTCCGCTGCTGCGGCGCTTCCTCGAAAGGAACGAGCGCCCGCCTGATCATCGCGGATACGTCGATGCTTCCCCGATATTTTACCACACATTGAAAACGGTAGCGATCTTTCATTCTCGGAATCGGCGAAGCGACGGGACCCAGCACCTCGAGCGCCCTCGCCATGCCGGTCGCGAGAGGCACGAGCAGCCCTTCATGCTCGGCAAGACCGCGCAGCTCCGCTGCGAACGCTTCGCTCACGGAGGAAAGCAGCGCCAGCTGCTCGTGGGACATCGTCACCAGCACGAGTCTGCAATAAGGCGGATAACCCATGACGGAACGATGGCGCAGCTCTTCGTGCAGGAATGCGGCGTAATCGTGTTTCTGCGCCGTCGTGATCGCGTAATGCTCCGGCGCGTAGCTCTGGACGATGACCTCGCCCTTCAGTTCGTGCCTGCCCGCCCTTCCGGCCACCTGCGTCAGCAGCTGGAACGTGCGCTCGGCCGCCCGGAAGTCCGGCAGATGAAGCGACGTGTCCGCCGCGATGACGCCTACTAACGTTACGAATGGAAAATCGAGCCCTTTGGCAACCATCTGCGTGCCGAGCAGCACGTCGGCCTTACGCTCGCCGAACTGCTTCAGCAGCTTCTCGTGCGCGTGTTTCTCCGAGGTCGTGTCCACGTCCATGCGGATGACCCGAATGCCCGGGAACAGCTTGGCGAGCTCTTCCTCGACGCGCTGAGTGCCCGTGCCGAAGTATCGGATATGCTCGCTCTCGCAGGACGGGCACTTCGTCGGGGCGCCCTCCGCATGCCCGCAATAATGGCAGCGAAGCACTCTCGACTTCTGATGGTACGTCAGCGAGATGTCGCAGTGCGGGCAAGTCGAGGTGAAGCCGCAGGAACGGCACATGACGAAGGTCGAATACCCCCTCCGGTTAAGCAGCAGAACCGATTGCTCGCCCCGCTCCAGCCTCTCCAAGAGCGCCGAATGCAGCGCTCGGCTGAACATGGACCGGTTGCCTTCCCGCAGCTCCTCCCGCATATCGACGACCTCCACCTCGGGCAGCGGCCGGCCGCCCACCCGATCGGGCATGGGGAGCAGCGAGGGAGGAGCTTTTTCGCCCGGCTTCCCTCCCTGCGGCGTGGCCGCCCCTCTGCTAGCGGCCGCGTACGATTCCAGCGAAGGCGTCGCGGAGCCTAATACGACGGCCGCGCCGTGCTGCTTGGCGCGGCGGACCGCGACGTCTCTCGCATGGTACTTCGGGCTCTCTTCTTGCTTATAGGACGATTCGTGTTCCTCGTCGATAATAATCAGTCCGATCCGCTCGAACGGGGCGAAGATCGCGGAACGCGCTCCGATGGCAACCTGGGCCCGACCACTCCGGATCTTTCGCCATTCGTCGAACCGCTCTCCGCTGGACAAGCGGCTATGTAGCACGGCGACCGCATTGCCGAACCGCCCCTTGAAGCGCTCGACCATCTGCGGCGTAAGGGAAATTTCCGGCACGAGCACGATCGCCTGCCGTTCCTGATCCAAACATTGTTGGATCGACTGCAGGTAAACCTCCGTTTTGCCGCTGCCCGTCACGCCATGCAGCAGCATCGTGCGCGGCTGCCAGCCCGAAAGCGCGCCCGAAATTTGCTCGAACACCGCCTGCTGCCCTTCCGTCAGCGGCAGCGGCTGCGTCCGCCCGAAATCGCGGTGGGCGTAAGGGTCGCGTTCCCGTTCGACCTCGCGCAGCGCAAGCAGGCCTTTCTCCGCGAGCGACTTGACGCTCGCGGGCGCAACGCCCGCTTCAGCGGCCAGCGCCTGCATCGCGATCGGTCCGCCGTGCTCCAGCATAAACGCGAGCGCTTCGCGCTGCTTGGCCGCGCGCGGCGGAATTTCTTCGAGCGCTGCGGCGGCCGCTTCCGGGCTGGCCGCGAGGAATACCGTCAGCACCCGGCGCACGGAAAGCCGATCCTTAATCGTCGATTGCTGCACGAGCGTACCGTCGCGAAGCGCCGCCTTGACCGCGCGCGTATGCTCGGGGAATTTCTGCAGCAGCGTTTCAAGCTTCGTGCGGCCTCCGGCGGCGTTCAACCATCCGGCCAACTCCTCCGGCAATTCCGTTCCGGCGTCGTCGTCATTCGACCAGCCGACATAACGTTCTTCCTTGCCTTTGAGCGCGGCGGGAATCATCGCTTGAAGCGCCTGCGTCCAGGAGCAGCAGTACTTTTCGCTAAGCCATCTCGACAGTTCGATCATGTCCGGCAGAAGCGGCGGAAGAGCGTCCAGCAGCTCGGATACCGGCTTCAGGCGCGAACTGTCGACCTCGGCTTCTTCGGCCAGCGCGATCACGAACCCTTGGAGCACTCTGCCGCCGAACGGCACTCCTACCCGGCTGCCGACTTCAATCCAATTCTTCATTTCATTTGGGACGCTATAATCAAAAGGCCGATCCGTCTGGCGGCTCGGCAAGTCGACAATGACTCTCGCAATCATTAGGCAAGACCTCCGGCGGCGCGCAGCCGACGGGCGATTACGTCCATGATCCGAACGGCGGTCTCGCGCTTGGACAAGAGAGGCAGAGCTTCCACAAGACCTTCCGGCCCGTACACCTGCACCGCGTTCGTGTCCACGTTGAAGCCGGAGCCTTCGGCGCTGACGTCGTTCGCGACGATCAGATCGCAGTTTTTGCGCTTCAGCTTGTCCAGCGCGTACCGCTCGACATCCTGCGTCTCCGCAGCGAAGCCGACGAGCAGCTGATGCGTCTTCCGTTCCCCGAGCGTCTGCAAAATATCGGTCGTCCGCTCCAGCTCCAGCACGAGCCGCTCGCCGGTTTTTTTCAGCTTCTGGTCGTACGTCTGGACGGGACGATAGTCGGCGACCGCCGCAGCTTTAACGACGACATCCGTCTCCGGGTACAGAGACAGCACGGCTTCCAGCATCCCTTGCGCCGAATCCGCCCGAATGACCTGTACGCCCGCCGGCGCCTGCGCCGTCGTCCGGCCGGCTACGACCGTCACTTCAGCCCCCATGAGCCGCGCCGCCTCCGCGATCGCGAATCCCATTTTGCCGGAGGAATCGTTCGTCAAGTACCGGACGGGATCGAGCCTCTCGATCGTCCCGCCTGCCGTCACGAGCACTTTCTTCCCGCTCAAAATGCCGCTTCGCGCAAACCAGGCGCCGATGGCCGCCGCTATGTCTTCCGGCTCCGCGAGCCTCCCCTTCGCCACGTAACCGCAGGCGAGCTGTCCCGTGCCGGGCTCCACGAACATCGCTCCGCGCGATGCGAGCAATTCCATGTTATGCACGACGGCGGGATGTTCATACATATGTACGTTCATGGCTGGCGCGATCAACAGCGGACATGTCGCGGCCAGCAAAGTCGTGCTCAACATGTCGTCCGCAATGCCGTTCGCCAGCTTGGCGATGCTGTTCGCCGTCGCGGGAGCGACGACGATCAGATCGGCGTGATCGGCCAGATGGATATGGGAGACGACGGACGGGTCGCGTTCGTCGAACGTATCGATATGCACGGCGTTTCGCGACAACGTCTGCAGCGTGAGCGGCGTGATGAACCGGGTCGCGGATTCCGTCATGATGACATGGACATCCGCGCCCGCTTGCACCAGCTTGCTGCATAACGCAGCGCCTTTGTAGGCGGCGATGCCGCCGGTAATGCCGAGCACTATTCTTTTCCCCTGAATCATGATGCCACTCCTATTCGATGCGTTTTCCGCGCTGCTTTGGATTTTGCGACGCTTTTCTCACCAATCCATGCGTTCGCGCAAATTCGTGATATGAGAAAGATGATGCCTGCCGTGCCAAGCGACAAAACCCAGGAAATAGGATAGCTTCAACTGGCTGCCCCGCTCGGGATGGTAAAATTCCCGGTCGAACTGGGAACGCTCCATGGATCGCAGCAACAGCGACCAACGCGCGTACAACGCTTCGATCATGGCGAGGCTGATTTCGGGTGACGCTTTCAAACTATCCGGCGTCTCGGCCCAGAGGCTTTCGTCGAACGGCTTGATGGTCGGGTTCGATTCCGTTAGCGCCAGCTTGAATCGCGTAAAGCAGTTCATGCCCGCGTCCGCGAGGTGATGCGTCACCTGCCTGATCGTCCATCCCCCCGTCCGGTACGGCGTATCCAGCTGTTCCTCGGTAAGCCCGTCGAGCGCGGCTCTAAGCTGAGCAGGCAACTGCTCGATTTGGGTCATCCATTTCTCCCGCTGCGCGGGGTTCATGCCCTCGAATTGATACCGTCCAATCGGATAACGCAATTGCTCCATTAGAAACCCTCCCAAGTGTAAACGACTGGCGCCGTCCTTCGGCGGCAAAAGCTCACGTTACGTTTCGGCTTTTCTGTCTTCGGAAGCATTCTACTCTCTCCATATCATACCATAACGCGGGTCAAAAACTAGCTCTATTCCTTGCCTTTCCCTATCGTCGCCTGCTTAATCCGGCTGCTTCGGATCGCGTTCTGAAGCTCCAGCTCCGACGCCTCGCCCGCTTCGACGAAGGCGCCGTATTGCTCGGTTTCCATCCCGTAGAGGGCGATTCTGCCTTCCTCGTTGAAATGGAAGCCCCAGCCGAACTTCTTCGTCAGTTGGGATGCCCTCATGCACGGATGATTCCTGTCAAGCAGCTCCTTGCGCGCAGCCGCGAGCTCTTCCTCGTCAAGCGTGTCCAGCAATCCCTTGTGCCGAATATATACCTCGAACAGCTGCTCTTCAAACGTATAACGATACGGATGCTCCGACAAAAGCTCGTACTGGATCACATGCGACGGCTTGTCCTGACGTTTCTGCACCGGAATGACGCCGAGTTCGACAGGACAATCCGAGGCCACGCGAACGAACATATTGCACCAGTGACGCTGCAAGTCTCTCACTCCTCTTCGGATATAGGCATGGCGGCGAACCGCTTGTACAAAAAAAGGAGCGCCCCAGTTGCAAGCATCTCCTTTTTGCGAATCGTATTCAATTAGTCTTCTTTGATTTCGACTTTCTCTACTTGAATGATATCGCCGTAAATTTCTTCGAGGGCGACGCCTACGAACTTGTGCGAACGCGGATTCGCGAGCTCCGACTTCTCGCCGTTGCGCAGCATGCGAGCTCTTCTGGAAGCAGCGACGACAAGCGTATACTTGCTGTCTACTTTCTTCACCATTTCGTCAATGGATGGATATAACATGGCTAATTCTCCTCACTCAAGCTTTCTCGATTGCGGTCTTTAATCCGGATACGTAAGGAACGAACCGTTCCCTGCGGCAATGCTCCGCCACGATAATGCTCCGGATGCGGTCGCAGGCCGCGTCGATCTCGTCATTCATAACGGCATAGTCATAGTGCTGCAGCAGGTTCATCTCTTCCACGGCAACGTTCATCCGCGTATTGATCGTATCCTGCGATTCCGTGCCCCTGCCCGTAATTCGTTGCTTGAGCTCGTCCAGAGACGGAGGCAGCAGGAAAATGAAGATCGCTTCCGGAAATTTTTCCTTAACCTTCAGCGCTCCCTGCACTTCGATTTCGAGAATGACGTCCTTGCCGCTTGCCAGCGTCTTGTCCACGAAGTCCCGCGGCGTCCCGTAATAATTGCCCACGTACTCGGCATGCTCCAGAAGCGCGTCGTTCGCGATCATAGCCTGGAACTGCTCCCGGCTCTTAAAAAAATAATTGACGCCGTCTATCTCGCCCTGCCTCGGCTGCCTCGTCGTTGCCGACACGGAATACACGATCTCCGGCATTCTGCCGCGCAGCGCGGTGCATACCGTGCCTTTCCCCACTCCGGCAGGACCGGACAAAACAATTAACAATCCCATTTGTTCCATAGCTCCCCGTACTATTCGTCGTTATCGTCATCCTTGGTGGATAACCGGTGGGCAACCGTCTCCGGCTGCACCGCAGATAAAATAACATGATCGCTGTCCGTAATAATGACCGCGCGCGTCCTACGACCGTATGTGGCGTCGATTAACATATGCCGGTCGCGTGCCTCCTGAATGATCCGTTTGATAGGAGCCGATTCCGGACTAACGATAGAAATGATACGATTCGCCGATACGATATTGCCGAATCCGATATTAATGAGCTTAATAGCCAAGCCAGGTCCCCCTCCGCGCCTACGGTCATACCTATGCGCACTTTCCCATTCATTCTCCACATGACAGAACCATTGCACTATTGTTGACAAGAAAAGGATGGAGCATACGTTTCCACAAATACAGAGAAAGTATATCATTCGCCATACTTTCTCTATATTTCTCGGAATGAAACGCTCCGCCAAAGGACGGCGACAGCCGTTTCACGTTGCCTCGCTCCAACTGTACGCCCTATTTTAATTGATTTTGGCCGCATGAACAAGCAAAAATTAGATACGAGGCGGTTTTGGCTCTATTTTGAGCGTAATTGTTTCGTATTCTGCCACACATATTCGGTCAGTTGCACCGCCATGTCATAGAACATAAACGGCGTAATCAGGTAGATTCCGTTAAAGTGAGGAAGCGCGGCGTCCAGCAGTTCCTGCGCGATGCGCACGCCTTCCGCCCGGCCCGCTTCGCCCTCGAGTCCCGACATGCGGCTGCGCACCTCGTCCGAAAGCTGGATGCCCGGCACCTCGTTATGAAGATACTCGGCGTTCCGTCCGTTGGCGAGCGGCATGATTCCGATGAACACGGGCACGTCCAAATGTTTGGTCGACTCCGCGATTCGCTCGATCAGCAGAGGATCGTAGACCGGCTGGGTCATGATGTAATCGGCGCCGGAAGCGATCTTGCGCTCCAGCCTCTGCACAGCCTTGTCGAGATGTTTGACGTTCGGATTAAACGCCGCTCCTACTACGAACTTCGCGCGCTGCTTGAGCGGCTTGCCCGAGAACGCGATGCCGTCGTTCAGCTGCTTGATCATGCGGATCATCTCGAACGAAGTGAGGTCGTAGACGGAGCTCGAATCCGGCAAGTCGCCGAAGCGCGCCGGATCGCCCGTCACGGCAAGCACATGGTCGATGCCGAGCGCGTCAAGCCCCATCATATGGGACTGCGTGCCGATCAGGTTGCGGTCCCGGCAGGCAATGTGAACGAGCGGACGGATGTCGACGCGTTCCTTGAGCAGCGCCGCTAGCGCCAAATTGCTCATCCGGGTGACGGCCAGCGAGTTGTCCGCCATTGTTATCGCGTCCGCGTGCGCTTCCTTCAGCGCGGCGGCGCCGGCCATAAACTTGCCGATGTCAAGATCGCGCGGCGGATCCAGCTCGACAATGACCGTGTGACGCTGCTTCACCAGCTCGACGATATTCGGCGCCGTGTCGCCGATTCCGCCGGTAGGCGGCTCGATGACGGCGATCGCCGGTTCCTCGGCTCGGCCAGAAGGCTTATGTTCGGCAGCGCTTGACAGCGCCTGCGCGATGTTATCCTTATTCGGCTCATAGCCTGCAAGCGCGGCAGCCATCGCGGCTACATGCTCGGGCGTCGTGCCGCAGCAGCCGCCGATAATGCGAACGCCGCGGTCCGCGAACCGCTTTGCGCTTTCCGCGAAGTATTCCGGTCCCGCGGAATACGTGTATTTGCCATCGACATAATCGGGAATACCCGCGTTCGGATAGACGGACATCGGAATCGAATCCGGCATGTTGTCGATGGAATCGATCGCCCGCATGATCCCGTTCGGACCGCTGCGGCAGTTGAAGCCGACGACGTCGGCGCCGAGCTCCGTCAATTCGCGGAAGGCATCCGCGAGGGCGACGCCGTCCAGCGTTCGGCCTACGTCTTCCACCGCGAACTGGCAGATGACCGCAACGTCCGACAGGCTGCGCGCGATCGACAGCGCCAGCTTCATCTCCTCCAGGTCGTAGAACGTCTCCAAGAGCAAGCCGTCCACGCCTTCTTCCAATAAAGCTTTCATCTGAAGCTCGTACGCGTCGGCCACCAGCGCCGTGCGCAGGTTCTTGAGCTTGCCGTCGCGGATCGAACCGACGGCGCCTACGACGTAGGCGTCTGCCCCGACCGCCGAACGCGCGATTCGGACGCCCGCCCGGTTGATCGCCTCCATCTCGCCCTCAAGGCCGTACTTCGACAGCTTGACCAGATTCGCCGAGAACGTGTTCGTCTCGATGACGCGGGCGCCCGCTTCGTAATACTTGCGGTGGACGTTCTCGATGACGTCCGGTTTCAGCACGTTAAATTCTTCGTATGAAACGCCAACGGGGAACCCCATCTGATACAGATAGGTTCCCATCGCTCCGTCGCCGGGCAAGATGCGCTCGGCCAGCGCATCCCGCAAATTCGGCTTATGAGTAAGCGCGCCGCCCATCAGGCGACACCTACAAGGCCCCGCGGAATACTTCCGCGGCAGGCCCGGTCATGTAAACGTGATTATCGGCTTCGTTCCACTCGATCAGCAGATCCCCGCCTTTGAGCGAGACCGTGGCGGCACGGTCCGTCGCGCCCGTCAGCACGGAAGCGACGAGCGTCGCGCAGGCGCCGGTGCCGCAAGCGAGCGTCGGGCCCGCTCCACGTTCCCATACGCGCATATCGGCTTGCGAACGGGAATTGACCGTGACGAATTCGACGTTGATCTTGCGCGGGAACATCGGATGCGTCTCCAGCTTCGGCCCCCATGTGTCGAGGTCGAAATTCACGGCATCGTCCACGTAGATGACGCAGTGCGGATTGCCCATCGATACGGCCGTGAACGCGAACGTCCTGCCGTCCACTTCGATCGGATGTTCGATGACGCGTTCCGCGTCCACCGTCGTCGGAACCTGCAACCCTTGCAGAATCGGCTCGCCCATGTCGACGCGCACGGTTTGCACTTTGTTGCCTTCCCCGATGGTCAGCTGCACTTTCTGCACGCCCGCTCCGAGTGTCTCGATCGTAATTTCCTCTTGGTTCGTGAGACCGTTATCGTAGACGTACTTCGCGACGCAGCGAATCGCGTTGCCGCATTGCTCCGCTTCCGAGCCGTCGGAATTGATGATTCGCATGCGGAAGTCCGCCTTTTCGGACGGCAAAATATAAACAAGGCCGTCGGCTCCGATGCCGAAGAACCGGTTGCACAGATCAAGCGCCAGCTCGGACGCGTTGTCCGGCAGCTGACGCTCGCCTTCCACTACAATAAAGTCGTTCCCCAAGCCATGCATCTTCGTAAAGTTCATCTATCGCTCTCTCCTTATACCGCAACCTAGTATGCGTGAAATCTATTATCATTCATACTAGCATACCGCAATATAAGGAGAAACGCTATTCACATTTTGCATCAACATTTGCACTAATTCCTTATCTTGACGCCGTTTGCGGACCTAGCGGCCACTTGCTGTTCGACTTGCGCTTCGACTTGCCGAGCACGCTGCCGATACCCATCACGAAGGTAGGAATGCCGGCGGCGACGAAGACGAGACACCATTCGCGGAGGCCGATCGGCACGGTTTTGAAGATCGGCTGCAGAGCTTCGATATACAGGACGCCTACCATGAGGAGCAAGGACGATAACACGGCGAGCACCAAATATTTGTTCTGGAACGGGTTGCGGTGGAAGATCGATCTTGAGCTCCGGCAGTCGAACACATGGATCAGCTGCGCCATGACGAGCGTCGCGAAAGCGACCGTCTGCGCGGTCATCAGACCTTGCGCGTCGTTCCCTTCTTCCACCAGCGTGATCCAGAACGCGCCTAACGTGCAGATGCCGATCAGGATGCCCCGGCTAATGATTTTCCACCCCAGCCTGCGGGCGAAAATATTTTCTTTGGCCGGCCTCGGCTTCTGCTGCATCAAATCTTTCTCCGCCTGGTCGACCCCAAGCGCCATCGCCGGCAAGCCGTCCGTGACCAGGTTGACCCATAGGATCTGGATCGGGACGAGCGGCAGCGGAAGACCCGCCATCATCGCGAGGAACATGACCAAGATTTCGCCTACATTAGAAGCGAGAAGATAGCGGATGAATTTGCGGATATTCTCGTAGATGCCCCGGCCCTCCTCGATGGCGGCGACGATCGTAGAGAAGTTGTCGTCGCTGAGCACGAGCGCGGATGCTTCCTTCGACACATCCGTGCCGGTGATCCCCATCGCGATGCCGATATCCGCCGCTTTGATCGCGGGCGCGTCATTTACGCCGTCACCGGTCATCGCCACGGTATGCCCCCTGCGCTGCAGCGCCTTCACGATTCTCAGCTTGTGTTCGGGCGAGACGCGGGCGTACACGCTGATCTGATCGGCTTGCTTCTCCAGCTGCTCGTCGCTCATCTCTTCCAGCTGCTTGCCGGTCACGGAGATCGCGCCTCTGGTCATGATGCCTAGCTGGCCCGCGATCGCTTCCGCGGTCAACTGGTGGTCGCCGGTAATCATGACCGTCTTGATACCCGCCCTGCGGCAAGTCGCGATCGCGTCCTTCACTTCGCGGCGAGGCGGGTCGATCATGCCGGTCAGGCCGATGAAGACGAGGCCGTTCTCCACGTCGGACTCGCTCTCACTTTTGTCGGCGGCGCGCATGTCCCTGTAAGCGAGGCCTAGAACCCTCAGCGCGGACTGAGCCATCGCTTCGCCCGCTTCGGCGCATTTCCGCTTCAGCGTCGCCGTGAACGGCACGACCTTGCCATCCCATAACACGTAGGAGCAATGCTCCATGAGGAGATCCGGGGCGCCTTTCGTGCAGATGAGCCGCCCCCCTTGATGGGAGACAATGACGGACATCCGCTTCCGCTCGGAATCGAACGGGAATTCCTTCTCACGTTTGTAGAGCATTTCGAGCGACTTCGCCGAGGAACCGAGCTTCGTCGCGAGCACCGCGAGCGCCCCTTCGGTCGGATCGCCCTTGAGCCGCCATTCGGCAACCGGCTCCGCTCCTTTTCGCCGCTTCGCCTGCTGCTCTTCCACCCGCTCCACTTGGGCGTTGTTGCACAAGGCGCCGACTTGCAGCAGCCGCTTCAAATGCAGATCGTGTTTCGGGTCGACCGCGTTGCCGTTCTCATAGATCGCGCCAGTCGGGTCGTACCCTTCGCCGCTTACTTCCAGCCTTCGGTCGCTGAGCCATACGTGGGTTACCGTCATTTTGTTCTGCGTCAGCGTACCGGTCTTGTCGGAACAAATGACCGAAGCGCAGCCGAGCGTCTCGACGGAAGGAAGCTTCCGGACGATCGCCTTCCGCTTGATCATGCGCTGCACGCCGAGCGAGAGCGCGATCGTCACGATGGCGGGCAGTCCTTCCGGAATGGCGGCTACCGCCAGGCTGACGCCGGCGAGGAACATGCCGTATGCAGGCTGGCCGTGCAGAATGCCCGCGACGACGACCATAATCGTGAGGCCGATCGCGACAATGATCAGCAGCTTGCCGAGCTGCTCCAGACGGTGCTGAAGCGGCGTCTCCATCGATTCGGTCGACTGGATGAGGCCTGCGATCTTGCCCATCTCCGTTCCCATGCCCGTCCGGACGACGATGCCCTTCGCGGTCCCGCGCGTCAGCATCGTCCCCATGAAGCCGATGTTCCGCTGATCCCCCAGCGGCAGATCGGCGTCCGCAATAGGCGCGGCATACTTGCCGACGGGCACCGATTCCCCCGTGAGCGCGGATTCTTCCGCGTAACAGCTGTTCGTTTCGATGAGGCGCAGATCGGCGGGAATGCGGTCGCCGCTTTCCAGATAGACGACATCGCCGGCTACAAGCTCCCTTGCGGCCACCGTTACGAGCTCCCCGCTGCGCAATACTTTGGCAGAAGGGGCCGAAAGCTCCTTAAGCGCGCGAAGCGAACGTTCGGCGCGGAATTCCTGCACGAAGCCGAGCACCGCATTAATGACGATAATGGCGATAATCGTGATGGCGTCCAAATATTCGCCAAGCAGTCCGGATATGAGCGTAGCCCCCATCAAGATCAGCACCATAAAATCTTTGAATTGGTTCAAAAACAACAAAATCGGCGGTACCCGCTTCCCCTCGGTCAGCTCGTTGTAGCCGAGCTCCTCCAGCCGCTCGGCAACGGCGGACGGCCTGAGGCCCTCCTGCAGCGAGCTGTTCAGCTTCTCGGCCAATTCGCCCGCGCCATATTGATGCCATTTCATTTGTTCCATTGTACGACTCCCTCCCGTATGTTGCCGGTCCAGCGGACAGCCTTTTCAGAACATCTTGAACAAGCACTTCTAGGGTAAATGTATTCGGACAGGTTATAAATTATCCCACGAAATATATCGCGGGCACTTAAGTTTTTGTTCCGAATATGGCATGATAGAGTCATACTGCTGGAAGAGAGGTACATAAGCACAATGGCATTGGACGGTATCGTAACTCGCGCGCTCGTGCACGATCTGCAGCGCTGCGTAGGCGCACGCATTCATAAAATCCACCAACCGACGGAGCATGAGCTCGTCATCGCGATCCGTGGAGGCGGATTCGGCGGCAAGCTGCTGCTCTCCGCGAACCCGACTTACCCGCGCGTCCATTGGACAACCGCGAGCTATCTTAATCCGCTGGAAGCGCCGATGTTCTGCATGCTGCTCCGCAAGCATTGCGAAAGCGGCGTCATCGAGGCCGTGCGCCAGGTTGGCAACGAGCGCATCATTCATATCGACGTCAGGCACCGGGACGAACTCGGCGACCTGTCCAGCAAACGAATCATTATCGAAATCATGGGGCGGCACAGCAACATCATTCTAATGGACCCATCGACGGGTCTCATCCATGACGGCATCCATCATGTAACGCCCGCCATCAGCGCGTATCGGATCGTCATGCCGGGGAGCGCCTATACGTCGCCTCCGGACCAGAACAAAGAAGATCCGCTCGAGGTTCGGGACGAAAGCCGTTTCGAATCGTTGATGTCCGCCGCGGCCGGAGAGGAAGATACGATCGCTAACGACGCCAAAACGTTGGTCGCCGCGTTTAGCGGGCTCAGCCCCCTGCTCGCCAAAGAGATCGTTTTTCGTTCCAGGCAGGGACAGGCTTCGGCTTCGGATACAAGCGGCAGCGCGTTATGGGACAGCTTCCGCGAGGTGATGGATCAGGTTCGCGACCATCGTTACGAACCGGTGATCTCGACCGACGCGGAGACGGGCAAAGCCAGCTTCTCCATCCTGCCGCTCACCCATATCCATGGAGCGATGGCTAGCTTCGAGAACGCAAGCGACTGCCTGGAAGCATTCTACGGCGATAAAGCGGAGCGCGACACGGTGAAGCAGCGCGCGGCGGACCTCATCCGGTTCGTGCAGAACGAGAAGGCGAAGAACGCAGTCAAAATCAAAAAGCTCGAAGAAACGCTTCAGGTCGCGAAAGACGCGGAGAAGTACAGGGTGCTGGGCGAATTGCTCACAGCCTACATGCATCAAATTAAACGCGGGGATACTTCGGTCGCGTTGGTTAATTTCTACGATGAGGAAGCAGCAGAAGTGACGATCGAGCTGGATCCGCAGCTGAATCCTTCCGAGAACGCGCAGCGGTACTTCCGTCGGTACACGAAACATCGCAACAGCTTGTCGATCGTGGGGGAGCAGATGGACATCGCGGCGGAGGAAATCCGTTATTTCGAATCGCTCTTGCAGCAACTGGACAATGCGTCCTTGGCGGATATCGAGGAAATTCGGGATGAGCTCGTGCAGCAGGGTTATATGAGGGAACGCAACAAAAGAGGTCCGAAGCGGAAAAAACCTGCCCGCCCTTCCTTGCTCTGTTACACATCTTCGGAAGGCGTCCAGGTTTATGTGGGCAAAAACAATACGCAAAACGAATATTTGACGAACCGCTTGGCGGCTCCGTCCGATACTTGGCTCCATACGAAGGACATACCCGGATCGCATGTCGTCATTCGCGGAGGCGATTTCGGCGACGCGACGCTGGAGGAAGCCGCCATGCTGGCGGCTCATTATAGCCAAGCGAAACAATCCAGCATGGTACCGGTCGATTATACGTATATCCGGCATGTCCGCAAGCCTAGCGGCGCCAAACCGGGCTTCGTCATCTACGACAACCAGAAGACGTTGTTCATTACGCCGGACGAGCAGCGGATGAAGTCGCTTGCTTCGGAAGTCAAATCATAAGAAACGTACGAATTACGCGTTTCTTCTTGACCTCATGAGGTCAAGCACGGCAGACGCCGGCACGGTACGGCTTCCAAGCTCACCATGATAGCCGACTCCTTGCCTCTCTCCATGATAATCCGAACCGCCCGTCGCCACGATTCCGTGCCGGCGGGCGATTTCGTTATAACGCTCCTCCTCGGCAAAGCCGTGATCGGGATGATAGACCTCGATGCCGTCCGCGCCCGAGCGAATAAGCTCCTCGACCAGCCCGTCCTTCCCATATAAGCCGGGATGCGCGATGACGCTGACGCCTCCAGCATCTTTGATCCAGCCGATCGCCTCGGCCGGGTGAACCCTCGGCAGTTCGACGTAGGCCGCGGCGCCCGAAGCCAAATACTTGTCGAAGGCTTCGGCCATCGTGGTGACGACGCCTTGCCGGATCAACGCTTCCGCAATGTGGGGGCGGCCGATGCTTTTTCCTTTGCCCCCCGCTTCCGTTTGCTTCGCCGATGCCACAGCCAGCACATCCTCCCATTCGATAGGGATGCCGAGCGACTGCAGCTTGTGCACGATGAGTGTGTTGCGATTCGCCCTTACGCCGCGCAGGCTCTCGAGCCGCTGCTGCCATAACCCGTCGGCGTTGTCGGTGTAGTAACCGAGCACATGTATATCCGTGCCATCGGCATAGGAGCTGATCTCAACGCCCGGCACGACGGTCATGCCGATTCGTTCGCCTTCCCGCAACGCCTCTTCGACGCCCGTTACCGTATCGTGATCCGTTATCGCGACAGCTTGAAGCCCTGCGGCAAACGCCTTGCGCACGACTTCTGCGGGGGCATACATGCCGTCCGAAGCGGTCGTGTGCGCGTGCAAATCCGCTCGTCCGTCCGTTGCTAGAGCCATTGTTTCAGATCCCTCTCTCTTAGGAAGGTCAAGAACGTAACCGCGGAGATTGGCAGCAGCGCCGACTTCAGATAGATCGAATAAAACTGGCGGTGAAATTTCGCGTCGGTCAGATTCACCGTTTTGACAAGCCCAAGTGCGATCTCGTGTTTCACCGAGGACGAAGATAGAATCGAGATGCCAAGACCCGCTTCCACGGCCGACTTGACGGCTCCGGTGCTGCCCAGTTCCATGACGATCTTCATCGAAGCCGGATCGATTTGTTTGTTCCGCAGCTGTTCTTCCATGACCAGCCTCGTCCCAGAACCTTGCTCCCTAAGCACGAAGGCAAATTGAAGCGCATCCTCAAGCGACACCTCTTCCGCCTCCGCCAGCGGATGGTCCCGGCGTACGACCAGCACCAGCTCGTCGTTCATGACGGCTTCCATATGCATGTCAGGATGATTGATCGGCGCTTCGATGAGTCCGAAGTTAAGCTGATGATTCAAAATATCTTCCATGATCTGTGCGGTGTTCATCACTTTCATGCTGATGGAAATATGAGGATACTCTTGCCCGAACGGCCCGAGCAGGCGCGGCAAAATATATTCGCCGATCGTCAGGCTGGAGCCGAGCTGCAGCCTTCCTTTGAGCTGCTTGGTAAACGCCGACATGGCCTGGTCCGTGTCACGGATGAGGTCGATGCTGCTCTTCGCGTAAGGCATGAGCGCCTTCCCCGCTTCGGTCAGTTCGATCCGCTTCGTCGAGCGGTGCAGCAGCTTCGTGCCGAAATAATCCTCGAGCGACTGGACCTGCATCGTCACCGCGGGCTGAGTCATATGCAGCGATTGCGCGGCTGCCGAGAAGCTGCCTCGATCCGCAACCGTATAAAAAATATGCAACTGATGGAAATTTAGCGCCATGAAGGACCGTCCTTTCTTTGTTCCTTATTATACAACATGAGCGCATGAAAGTTATAACTTCCCACTTATTTATTCTAAACAATGAAACAAAAAAAAACGCGCACCCTTGCGGCTCGCGCGTCAATCCAATAAATGTAATATTGCAGATTTAAGATTTTATTTGCGTTTTCGGCTATTTTTGATTAAAGTCATTCGTCTGGAATGCCTAAGCCACGAGTAATAGGACTTCAAGTCCCGAAGCTCGATCGTCTCCGACATGCGGCCGAGGAATGTAACCACGATCATCTTATGCAGCGGCATGCCCAGCAAATCCCGCTCCGTCAACGATTCCGAGAATTCGGCTACGAATACGAGATCGTCATCAATCAAATAAACGTCCTGCTCATTGCGATAGTAAGGTTCGATGCGGCCCTTCTTCAAACATTCCCATAAGTATTCGGCAATATCGTCGTAACCGGTTTTCTCCGTCTCGATGCGGTCGAGCCACCGACTCTTCGCGTGGTTGGTAATGATGATGTCAACCACCTTTTTGTCGCCAAGCTCAACATAAAACGACTCATATGTGCTCCATCTTCTCGTCATTTTATCCTTCATCTCGCAACCTACTCCTCCCAAGGAACCAGGGCTTTTATCCTATGTATATACAACCATTTTACCATGGCCGTCCGATATTTCAACAATAAAATAAAGACGGGCCATTTTTGTAAAAATAAGTTATTTTCCAAATAAAAAAAGCGCTTATGCTCATGTGCCCATGAGCATAAGCGCTGTTCGTTTCCAGTAGCTTACAAACTGTAGAAGCGAGTCTTATCTTCGTTATCCTTGCTGTATTCGGTCTTAATTTCGTTGCGGTAAGACCGCTCGACTTTACGGACGTAAGACAGGCGAGTCATCTGTCTCACGGATTCCTCCGCGCGATCGGCGTTCATATACAAGACGACATAATGCAGCCTCCTGGACATATAATGGACGCTCCCGAAACGCTCCAATGCCCTGGCCGCCTTCAAGTCGCTTACCCACACGATAAAACCCGTTCGATCCGGCAACATCTCTTCCGCCCCCTCAACAATCGCGGTGAAACTTCGTTCGCTCGGCTATCCGCAGCCGCCGCTTCCGCAGCCGCACGAACCGCCGCTTCCGCAGCCGCCGCCCGATCCCTTCTCGTTGCTCGGCACCTTGATCGTGTCCGAGACCGATTCCGCGATCAAGAGGGCAACCTCGTGCAGCATCTCGTCTACCGCTTGCTCCGCAAGTTTGAAGCGCTTGACGCTTTCGATCTCGTCCAGCCGCTTCTCCGCGGATTTCATTTTATCCTTGGCTTCGTGATAGTCGGGATGAAACCGACCGAAGCGCTCGCATTCGGCGAACAACTCCTTCGCTTTCGCGAATTCCCGTTTGCGCTGGGCCGCTTCCGTATCCCCGCTCACTACCGTCTTCCAATATGCATATTCGGCAACTTCCGCCGATTGATTAATCCAGTCACCCAATTCGTAAGCGCTGAGCAGCAACGACGCCATGTCAAGCGTTGCACCGGCGGCGTCCCCCTGCCCATCCATAGCCGAAATCATATCAGGCTCGGCAATTGGCATCGATCCACCTCTTTCCTCATGCTTGCTACTACATTATCATATCACAAGCCGTTAGCCAATAGATAGAGTCGTTAGGTTGGCAGTCCGTCCGGCAACGCGAGCCCCATCTCGTCCCACATATCAGGCGTAAGGCGGCTTCGGTCGCCGGCATCCTGATCCTCCCAAAGTCCGGTCACCCACCAGTCGTTGCCCCGCTGATCCAGCCGCTCGGGGATGAACGTGCGCAGCTCTCCTTTCATTCGAAGCCGCACGGAAGTTTCGAGCGAGATCGCCTTCTGAAGCAGCTCTTTGCGCGTGGAGAGATGGTAATTGCGCAGCTGTCTGGACCACATTTGCGGCACTGCCTCCCAATCCGCGATAGGATACCGCAACGAGGCAGGCGCGTCCGCCAATGCATAATGCCGCAGCGAGAATGGATCGTAGACGAACTGTCCTTCTGTTCCGTCAAGGCCGCCGTCGGCGGCTCCGCTACTCGAAGACCGTCCTTCGCTCTCCAGTCCTGCGATGACGAAGGAAGGATAGGCGAAACTTTCGTTTTCTTGGGCTTGCAGCGATACCGCGATGCCCTTGCGCGGCGGGAACCCCTCTTGCTGAAGCAGCTTCCGCATTGGAGATACATGCTCAGCCGAGACAAGGAAATCCAGCGGACCTATTCGCTGAAGCAAATAAGTGACCGCCCCCGGCTGTTCGGCAAGCCAATCGGCACGATCGGGCGAGCTGCATCGCAGCAGCGTCACTTGGGCGAATTCGTATTGGCATGCCCGGCTTGTCCATTGCTCGAGAATCGCCTCCACGGAGGGAGGCAAGTTCTCAGCGTCGCTCGCAGCCCGAAGAAATCGGGTGATCGAAGCTTTTGTCCTTCCAAGCTCCAGAGCAGCCGCGATCGTTGCGGGCGTAATCGCGTATAGCGTCAGCTCCTCATCGGCCTTTCGCTCCGTAATAAGCTCCAGTTCCCACCTGCAAGCATTCCCGCAGCCAGGTCCCGCAATCAATTCGCCGTTCGGCTGAATGACCAATTCCGCCCGATGATCGGAAGGACGATTCTTCCAGCGGAACAAACGGGAGCCCGCCTCGTCATTTTCAAAAGACTGGCCTAATTCCAGCCACCCGAAAGCGTAGTATACATCCAACCATATTGCCGTCCAGCTGCTCGGCATCGTCCAATCCGCCGCCTCCATGCCTGCGCTTCCCTCGCTGCTCCGCAGCTTCTCGGCATGCGATAACGCAGCCGAAGAATGCCAATGCCCTTCGGACGATTCCCGCCGAAGGCTTAGAATTGCGGCCCCCGCTACCGAGTCGGAGCCCGCTGCTTCCATGAGCCTGCTGCTGAGCCAGTCCTGCAGCTCCCGCTCGCGCCGGGGATCCTCAAGCCATCGTTCAAGACGCGGCGTCCGCAGCGCCAGCCGATTATCCCGAGATTCCAGCAACCCGAAAACATGGGCTGCTTCCAAGAACATCGCGACGCCGATCGGATAGTGGCCGCTGCTTGCCCATTGGAGCCCAAAACGGTCAAGAGGTTTTTCGATACCCTCGAATAACGATGCCAGCCGTTCGATCGTCTTTTTGGGCAGCAGCCCCTTCGACGTAAGTCCGGCTTCCGATCGGGCGATCAGAGAAAGGCCATATAGGAAGCTCCTGTCGAATGGCGTGGGCGATGCCTCGAATTGCCCATCGTCGTTCATGAGCGGAACCACTTGCGACAGTACCAATCCTTCCACATGCGTAGCGCACGGATAAATGTGGTGCATCCACATGACATATAGATCGGATGGGATGACCCATAATCGTTCCCCCCAGGCTTTACGAACCGCGAACGCTACGCCTGCTTCGCCCAGCCTGGCCAGGCCGATTCTGCATTCCGATCCCGAAAGACGCGTGCGCGCGCGCAGCACGGCGATAAGTTTCTCTTCTTCTATCGGTGCAGGCCCGCTGATGAGGAGGAGGGTTCGCAACACATCTGCCGCGTATTTGGGCAAGCGGTCATAGGCGATTGGAATGGCTTCGGCATCGCCTTCAACGATCGCCTCCTCCCAAGGAAGGGAAAGATTTGCGACATGCTCCCATATCGGGGAAGCAGAGACATCCCGTCTTTGTTCGGGTGACATTTTGGCCGCCAACTGCTTGACTAACATCGAAGGGCACCTCCCTCTAAATCCGCGACAGACCTTTCTTCGTCCGACAGCTTTTGCCGCTCGTACATATACCCTTGCTCCATCATGAACAACTGGCGCTTCAAGGCAAATTCCGTCTCTTTGGTCCCATCGGTGACGAGCGTGTAGAACCAAGCCTCATTATTCCCTTGTTTGGGCCTCAGCAATCTGCCGATCCGCTGCGCTTCCTCCTGCCGGGAACCGAAGCTCCCCGACAATTGGATGGCAACTGCCGCATCCGGCAAGTCGACAGCTAAATTCGCTATTTTCGAAACGACGAGCACCTGAATATCGCCTTGTTTAAATCGATCGTACAAGACGGAGCGCTCCTCTTGCGATACTTCGCCCGTGAGCAGCGGGGCATCAAGCTCTTGCGCGACTTGATGAAGCTGATTCAAATATTGGCCGATAATGAGCGTCGGCTTCCCCTCGTGACGTCCCAGCAGCTCGCGGACGACGGGCAGCTTATTGCGATTCTCGGCCGCGATTCTAAGCTTTCCACTTGCTCCTGATTCGGCATAGTCCGCCGTTTGGGAGTCATGCAGGCGAACGCGAATCTCGGCGCAATTAACGACAGAGATAAAGGCGCCTGCTTCTGCTTTTTTCCATTCCATGTCAAACAGCTTCGGTCCGATCAACGAATAAACATCCTCTGCGCAGCCGTCCTCCCTCACGAGCGTCGCCGTCAGTCCAAGTCTTCTCGTCGCTTGGAGCGACGCGGTCATTCGAAATACCGGAGCCGGCAGCAAGTGCACCTCGTCGTAGATAATGAGCCCCCAATCCCGCTCCGAGAACAGATTCATGTTGGCGAAACCATCGTTTTTCGACTTGCGGTGGGTAAGCAGCGTATAGGTGCTGATCGTCACCGGTCTAACCTGCTTGAACGAACCGCAATACAAGCCGATCTGCGCTTCGGTTAGCGTTGTTTTGTCCAGCAGCTCGTCCATCCACTGCTGTGCCGATGTGACGCTGGACGTCAGAATCAACGTCTCCGCTCCGAGGCGGGTCAATGCCGCAAGCCCGACGACGGTTTTCCCGGTTCCGCAGGGCAGAACGACGACGCCGCTGCCCCCTTGGACGCTCCCGTTTCGCAAGAACCGGTCGAGCGCCTCCATCTGGTAGCTTCGCATCGCAAAAACCCGTCCTCTTGTCGACTCCGCCCGAAGCTGAACGGATAACGCTTCGCCATCGCGATAACCGGCGTGGTCGAGCACGGGGAAACCCAGCCGGGTGAGTTCCTGCTTGAAATCGCCCCTGCTTTCGGGGATCAATTCCCACCGCTCGGCGCTGATCCGTTCCTTTATCCGCGTCGTCACTGCAGTAAACCTTTCCAATTGTCCTAGAATCGCCTTGTTGCCCGATAGAATCAAACGGCCCGATTCCTCAAACATTTGCAGCTTGCCGTATCTGCCGGCCCATAGGCGGATGGAAGCCGATGCTTGCAGAGGCAGCCCGTACCGGGCATGCTGCTCTAAGTCTTGTACGATCGTATCCGCATCGCCCCCCGCGCTCAGCGCGTTCCAAATCGTGATCGGCGTAATCCTGTAGGCATGCATTTCTCCGGTACGCTTTACCAGCTCTGCGAAACCATGTAATAGCTCCCTCGCGTTATCGGCATTCTTGCTTCTCTCATCGAGCAATACCGTCAAATCCGATTGCACGATTATCGCTCGCTCCATTCCAGCATTTACCTCCAGATCTCGTCTCATTTCATCAGTATGAATGGATCGAGGCGATTTTATCCGTCGAATGCTGTACAATCCTTCGATTATAGGGAGAATATATGTTATAGTAGGAAGAACGGTGTTGCGAACGTCGATATCCGAAGCATTGGAGGCCGCGCATGAAGCGACTTTATCTTCTCTTTCTTATCGTGTTCTCCGCGCTGGCGGGCTGCACCGCAGTCGATAAACTGTCGGAGCGTACGATCAAGGCCGGAGAATGGCATGAAGTAACCGATTACATCGATGGCGATACGTTCCGAATCAAGAATGGCAAAGAAGCCGAAACGATACGCCTGCTTTATATCGATACGCCCGAGGTCGCGAACGACGACAAGGGCTCGGAGCCGTATGGCAATGAAGCGTCGGCTTTCTCGAAGAAGCTGCTTGAAGAATCGGGAGAGGTACGGCTGACGTACGATCAAGAGGCCAAGGATCGATACGGTCGAACGCTGGCGATCGTGGAGTTAAAGGATGGCCGGATCTTAAACGAGCTCCTCCTGCAAGAAGGTCTTGCCAAGGTGCTTATCGTCGAACCGAACGTCAAGATGGAGAACGTCTACAAGGGGCTGGAGCAGCAAGCCCAACACGACATGCTCGGGTTGTGGAGGTCCGGCGAAGAAACTAGTCAGTCTGACGTCGTTCCCGTAAAAAAAGCGGAGCAAATAGGCATTAAACTGGAAGTCAATAAACAATCGGAGCTTGTGACGATTACAAATTCGTCTTACGACAGCATCGATCTCGACGGCTGGAAGCTCGTCAGCGTCAGGGGCAATCAGACGTATACGTTCGAGCCCATCCAATTACCCGCGCAAGGCACCCTTCGGATCACGTCGAGCCAGCAAGGGACGAAGACGGACCCGGATTCCGTCCTCGTATGGGAGGTCGACAACGTCTGGAACAACAATGAACCGGATCCCGCCGAATTGTATAATGAAAACAATGAGCTTGTCGCGGTATGGGAGGATGAATAATCCTCCCATGCGTCCGCGGCAAGCTCATTGTTTTGCGCTGGTGCCCGCATAATCCTCGGCCATCCCGATCAACAGCCTCGCGGAATACAGCATAGCCCTCTCGTCGAAGTCGAAGCGCGGATGGTGGTGGGGATACGTTGCGCCAGCCTCTGGATTGCCCGCTCCTACGAACATAAAGCAGCCGGGCACTTTCTCCAAATAATACGAAAAATCTTCCGCGACGGTGAGCGGTTCGGCTTGCTCGACGCTTTCAGCGCCGAACAGCTCCGCGGCGACACGGAAGAACCGTCCCGCTTCCGCTTCGTCGTTCACGACGGGCGGGTATCCTATGCGGATGTCGTAACGACATGCCGCGCCGTACATCTCGCTCGTCTGCCGGACGACGGCTTCTAAGCGGTCATGGATCAACTTCCTTGTCCGTTCATCGAAGGAGCGAACCGTGCCCTTCATCTGGCATTTCTCCGCGATGACGTTATTCGTGCTCCCTGCCTGGAAGGATCCGATCGTGACGACGGCCGGATGCAGCGGATTGACGTTGCGGCTGACGATCGTCTGTACGGCTTGTACGATCGCCGAGCCTGCGATAATCGTATCGACGGTATGATGAGGCATGCCGCCGTGTCCGCCTTTCCCTTCGATATCGATGACGAATTCGTCCGCGGCGCTCATGAACGGACCGGGCCTTGACGCAACCGTGCCGTAAGGCAGCGGCGCCCATAGATGGACCCCATAGATGGCGTCAATTCCATCGATAGCCCCGTCCTTTACCATCTCGATCGCGCCGCCCGGCGTCACTTCCTCCGCTGGCTGGAAGAGCAGTCTCCTCTCGCCGCGGAACTTGTCTCTGTTATTTAAGTAATAATCGGCTACCGCAAGCAGCGCCGAAGTGTGTCCGTCATGACCGCATGCATGCATGATGCCGGGCACCTTCGAGGCATAATCGCAGCTCTTCTCGTCCTGGATCGGCAGCCCGTCCATATCGGCTCGCAGCGCGATCGAGGGACCGTCGCCCATCCCCCTGATGGATGCCACGATGCCATGCCCGCCTACCCCTAGCTTCGTCTCGCAACCCATCTCCTGCAATTGGGAGGCGATCCACGACGAGGTTTCTTTCTCGCGGAATGACAGCTCGGGATATTGGTGCATATGTCTGCGCCAAGCGACCATCTTCGCATACTGGCCATGAAGCATCTGCTCCGTATGCCGTCGTTCAATCGCCATCCTGATATCCCCCTCCCTGTTCAACGGTTCTTCTCACTCTAGTGTAGCAAGATCGCCGGAAATAAGGAAGACTTGCATCGCGATTCGGCGCGCCGCCATAATTCTCAAAAATGTCACGAACAACGGTTCATCCCGCCGGAGTAAGGGTTGCGCTCACTGGGGAAACATACTATCATGAGAAAAGAATGTACAACTATGTCTTGTGAATTTGGGAGGAACAGAAATGATTATTGAAAACTCCGGATTAAACGGTGTTCAGAGCGAATTGCACCATCTGGACGATGCGGCTGACAAAGTCGGGTTCGTTCGTTGGCAATGGGAATATTATCGCGCTACATACGATTTGAAACTGACGGATCGCACGAGCGGCTCCGAATACTTCCTGCGCATCAATACGCGCGCCGTGGAAGGCAAGCTCGAGAATCCTCACACGGTTCTGAATATCGAAGCGGTTTACATCGGACGGGCTACATTCCCGCATGGCATGGAATACGAGTCGCCGATTCCGAAACATATCATGGAATCCGCCACGCAGCGTTTAGACCAACTTAAGAAACAACTTCTGTAAGAAGAGGGATCAGCATGAAAGCAACGGGGAACGGTAGTCGAGGCAGGCCGGACTTTCTGCTGCTCATCATGACGCTGCTGCTCGTCGGCTTTGGACTTGTGATGGTGTTCAGCGCCAGCTCCGGAATCGCGGTAGTATCGCCGAAGTTCGGGAACGACGCGTTATATTTCACGAAACGCCAGCTCGCTTTTGCTGGCCTAGGCATTATGATTATGCTGTTTATCATGAACCTGCGTTATCAGCTGTTCAAGCGCGGGTTTATTCTGCTTCTCGGACCCGTCCTGTTTATGCTGCTGGTCGTTCCTTTCGTCAGCGAAGAAATCAACGGCGCTCGTAGTTGGTTCGGCATTGGTTCGCTTGGCGTTCAGCCAACGGAATTCGCTAAGCTGACGCTTATTCTGTACCTCGGCTCCCTGATCACCAAAAAAGAGGAGAAGTTCAGGGAGTTCAAACGCGGCTTGTTGCCCGTCATCCTTATCGTTTGTTTCTTCTGCGGTCTCATCATGCTGCAGCCGGATCTAGGCTCTTGCATGGTGCTTGCAGCCTGCGCGACGGTCATGATTCTTGCGGGCGGCGCCAATCTGAAACAGATTATGTTGACTGGAACCGTCGCGGCGTTGGCAATTACCGTCATGGTCAGCTTATCGATGGCCATCGATCCGGATCCGTGGAACTATCGGATCGAACGGTTCACCGCTTTTATGGATCCGATGGGCAACGCGCAGGACGGCGCGTTCCAGTTGATCTCGTCGCTGCAAGCGCTCGGTCATGGGGGATTGACGGGAGCCGGATTCGGCGAGAGCGTCCAGAAGCTCCATTACTTGTCGTACGCGTACAACGATTTTATCTTCGCCGTCATTGCCGAAGAGTTCGGCTTCATCGGCAGCGCGCTGTTTTTGTTATTCTTCCTGCTGTTCCTGTGGCGGGGGTTGATCGTCGCGCTGCGATGCCCGGATTTGTACGGGACGGTGGTGGGCGTCGGCATCGTAGGCCTATTCGCGATCCAAGCCTTCATCAATATCGGCGGTGTTACCGCGACGATCCCGATAACGGGCGTCACGTTGCCGTTCATCAGCTACGGCGGCTCTTCGATGCTTGTCTGTCTCATGTGCATGGGCGTCCTGCTGAGCATCTCCCGCGAGTCCAACCGGATAGCGGACAAAACCGACAAACCAAAACGCTGAGGGAACTCTATCAGTGCGCTTCAGAAGTTTTATTTTAAACAAAAAGGCACTCTCCGCTAAACGGGAAGTGCCTTCTTTATTGGCAAATCATTCGTTATTTCAATCGTTGCTGAGGTTCATCCGGTTCTTCTTCCTTGAAAGCAACGCCTTCTACCTTCACGTTAACCTCTACGACCTGCAAGCCGGTCATGTTTTCGACCGATTCACGAACGTTCAGCTGAAGCTGCCGGCATACCTCTTGAATCGGGATTCCATAGTGGACAATAATCCGGAGATCGATTGCCGCTTCAAGCTGACCTACTTCGACCGATACGCCTTTCTGCGCGTTTTTGCCGCTGAGCCGCTTCGCAAGTCCTTCGGAGATCCCGCCGGACATGGCGGCAATGCCTGGCGTTTCAAGTGCTGCAAGTCCTGCTATAGTAGCTACTACGTCGTCAGAAATTCGGATGATGCCTGTTTGAAGATCCTCCGTCATGTCTATCACTCCTCAATTTACCATATATCTTTTATTGTAATGGAACGGCCGTTCCGAAGCAAGGCACGCCTTCAACAACCAATCAGCTATTGGCCGAATATCTTCTATTCGCATCATTCAACGCAAAAAAGCAGCCCCTAGAGGCTGCCCTTCCGATCCAAAGCTTCATATAACACAGCCAGGTTGCGCTCCAACCTGCTGATAATGTCTTTGCCGGTCTGCTCTGCGATCAAGCCTGCCCGCGTGGCGAAGTCGACCTCTCGCGAGAATCCGTACATCTGCGTATCCAGTACTTCCTCGTACAACGGGCACTGACGAGTCGTCAGGTTCTCCATTTGCACTTCGATTAACTTCTCTATCTTACTTGCATCTTCCTGAAGAAGACGCAACGCTCTCTCCTGCAACTTATCAGCAACTTCCGGTGCGGACATGCTTCTCCCCCCTGTGCGTCTTGCCTCCAGCTTCTATACCTTTTATATTAGACGAAATCACTGGAATACACAAGGACAAAACAGAAAAGCGCCCCTTCCTCGCGGAAGAAGCGCCGGGCTTGCATGTATCGGATCTTAATCCGAAATAACCGTTACGTTAAGGTTATGTTTCGCGAACACGTCTGCCATTGCTTTCTTCGCTTCCTCGGCGTCTGGACCGTGAACGTGTAGTTCGTAGGAATGACCGCCGACCAAAGTCGTGAACAGACCCAGGATACTTTTCACATCGATATATTTGCTTTCGGCTTGTAATACGATCGAAGAAGTGAATTGGCTAGCCGTTTGGGAAATTTCTACAATTGCTGCGTTGTTGGACATGGGCGATCCCTCCAGTTGGATTAGTAAAGCTTTCCTTTGTCACAATGATACTCTGAAACGTAACATCCATCAAGAGGGCTGGAGAAAAAAACGCTTCATTTGCAATTATTTCAAATGATCCGGGTTTAATCCTTCCAGCTCCGGTACGACAAACAATCCGTCCTTGCGAATGAGTACGTCGTCGAAATAGATCTCTCCGCCACCGTATTCCGGGCGCTGAATGAGCACGAGATCCCAGTGGACGGAGGAACGATTCCCGTTGTCCGTCTCTTCGTACGCCTGGCCCGGCGTAAAATGAAGGCTGCCGGCAATCTTCTCGTCGAAGAGAATGTCGTTCATCGGGTGAAGAATGTACGGATTAAAACCGATAGCGAATTCGCCGATATAACGGGATCCTTCATCCGTATCCAATATCTCGTTCAGACGCGCGGTATCGTTGCTCTCCGCCTTGACGATTCGGCCGTTCTCGAACGTGAACGAAATGTTCTGGAACGTTGTGCCGGAATAAACGCTCGGCGAGTTGTACGTAATCGTGCCGTTCACGGAATCGCGTACCGGCGCGGAGAACACCTCCCCGTCCGGAATGTTGCGATGACCGGAGCATTTCTTCGAGCCAATGCCTTTAATCGAGAACGTCAAATCGGTGCCTGGCGAGACGATGCGCACCCGATCCGTACGGTTCATCAGCTTCTGAAGCGGATCCATGGCCTCCTCCATCTTGGAGTAATCCAGGTTGCAGACGTCGAAGTAGAAGTCCTCGAACGCTTCCGTGCTCATTTTGGCTAGCTGAGCCATGGATGGATTCGGGTAACGAAGGACCACCCATTTCGTTTTTTTCACGCGCTGCTCCATATGTACGGGGTTGCGATGAATCTTTTCATACAGCTTCATGTTCGCGTCGGGCACGTCGGAGAGATCGTTTGCATTGTCGCCGGAGCGGACGCCTATGTAGGCCTGCATGTTTTTCATTCGTTCGAGGTCAAGCTTCGCCCACAGCTCAAGCTGCTCTTGTGTCACGTGCATTAGCATCGTCCTCAGGACGGAACGGTCGCTGGACTCCACGAACGGTCTTCCGCCTCGTTTGGCGACTTCTTCGATCAAACATTTGGTCAACTCGCGCTCGCTGCCGATCATATCAATAAGGACGTTCTCGCCGGGCTGAACGTCTACCGAATACTGGACTAAATTTTGGGCCAGCTTCTGCAATCTGGGGTCTCGCATTCGTATATCTGCTCCTTCATGATTGGGTTCGCCGGGCGGATCGCGCCGCGGCCTCTCTTCTTCATCCTAACATGATTCCTTTCTATTGCACAGAACCGTCCACGGAACCTTCGAACTTCTGGAAGCGCACGGATGTTTGACGCGACTCCTTGACCGGCCTGCCGTTTCGCGTATAGGCGAAGCTCGTCGTTTCCTCCATTTTGAGAGGGAGCAACCGTTGTTTATCGATGACGATCTCGTAATGGGCCGTCGCTTGAAGCCGGGACAGCATCTCCTCCAGCTCCGCCTTCGATTGTTCTACGATCCGCCTCTTGCCCGCTGACGCGTTCGACGACTCGATAGGACCGCCCGCGACGTCATTGAATTGCTGCCTTAGCAGACCGTCCCAACGTTCGGTCGTTACTTTCGGCAGCTCGTCGACTCGGATCGTCAACGTCTTGTCTGAGCCAGTCTCCGATTCCATTACTCCCTCGCGGACGATCTTGACGCCGGCATTCGATTGATTCAGCTTGGATAATACCTCGACCGGATTCCAGCTAATCGGATCCTTCTCATCTGACTGGATCGTTAATTGATGATGATTGACGACTTTGCCTTCGAACATTTGCGGTTTGAACATGACGCCTTCGTCCATGCCCATGCTCAGCGATCCTGTAAAATGATATTGATCCATCGCCGCAAGTCCGGAGTAGGATAACGACAGCCATTCCTTCGGCGTCCTTGTATCTGCACCTGCCGCGCAGCCGGATATCGTATACAGCGCTAGAATCCACGCCAGGAACGAAACCGGCAATAATTTGCGTCTTCCCTTCAGCCTCATGGTCATTCCTCCCACATTTTCCGCTCTTGCCTCTAGCGTCCCAATTTCGAAGAGCCGTTATTCCAAAAACGATTGCCAGTGCCAAGACAAAAAAGAACGCCCACGAGGCGTTCTTTTTTCTTTAAATGATGATTTAAGAATGACTGCCGACGATAATGCAGTTCCTACCTTTGTTCTTCGCTTCATACAACGCCATATCCGCCCTATAGAACAACGATTCGACGCTGACCTTATCTTGATCGAACGTCCACTCGGAGACGCCGCAGGAGACCGTCACGGTCGGCTCCGTCTCCTCGGCGACTTGTTTGCGGATACGTTCCGCAATGCGAAGCGCAAGCTCCGTACGCACGCCGGGCAAATAAATCGCGAGCTCCTCTCCGCCCCATCTGGCCGCGATATCGTCTTGCCGAATCGCACCCGAGACGATGCGGCTCACTTGAACGAGGATTCGGTCGCCCACTTGATGGCCGTACGTATCGTTCACCCGTTTGAAATAATCGATATCAACGAGAATAAGCGACCCGAACGGATCTTTGCGCTGACGGCGCTGGATCTGCTCGTCCAAATAGTGCCGCGCGTGCAGCCCTGTCAGATTGTCGGTGATGACCATTCTTCTCACCTCGGCATGCAGGGATGCGTTCGTAACCGCGAGACCGATGTGGGTGCTCATCACTTGCAGCAGTTTATAATTCTCGTACGAGAAGAAGTTCTGAAGCTTGTGCGTGACCAGAATGACGCCGACGACTTCACCGTCCACGAAGATGGGCGCGGCAATCAAGGAGCGCGAGCCCGTATTGTCCATGAGCTTCGAAGAGACGACTCTTGTGTTCCAATAATCGGATATAATAAGCGGTTCCTTCGTTCGATAGATCATGCCGCAAAAACCGTATTCCGGCGAAAACGTCTCGCTCGCCATCGAAGGGATGTTGCTGGACTTCACTTCGAATAGTCCCTTCTCGGCATTCAATTGAAGCACGCAGCAATAGTCGGCGTCAAAAATCGTCAGCAGCTCGCTCGTCGCGAACTGGAAAATTTCCTTGAGCCGAAGCGATTGGTTCAGCCGCTTCGTCATCTCGTTAATAAGGCGGAGCTCGTTAATGAGCAGATTGGATTGCTCGTAAAGCTTCGCGTTCTCGAATGCCGACCCCGCCGTGTCCGCGAGCAGCAGGAACGCCGGCAGATCCAGGTCGTCGCTCTGCTTGCCGGAGCCCATGGAAATGCATAATACCCCGTATGCGGCTTGTTTGCCGGACAGCGGGATTGCGATGCGCGTATTCCCGTCCCGGTCTTTCTCCGTCGCGGGGTTGCCGTCGAGAAAAGCCTTCGCGACGATGTCGTGTGCCGTATTTTTGAAGACGAGCGGCCTCACTCTCGCATCGCCGTCCACATAGTCTTGAGAAAGATAGAGATGTACCTCCGAATGAGGATACAAGGTTTCCAAACTGCGCAGCAGCTCGTTTAATACCGAAGTCACGTCAATCTGGTCGTACAGCCGCTTGGCGGCAAGGAATAAGGCATCCCGCCTGTTCGCTTCGCGGTCGTTCCGCTGCTGCTCAAGCAGAATATCCTTCACGTACACCTGCTCGAAGCTCCTATAGAAGCAGCTCCGATAATGCAAGGTATGCGCCTGAAGCTCGCCTTCCGAAGTCGTTGCACCCTCGGGCGCAACGTAGGCGAACACAGCGAGCAGCGTCTTGCTCTTGCGCCGGAAGATCGGAATCGCGGCGATTAGCAAGGAACCCGTCCGCGCGTAATAAGGCGCTTCATCGGCCATCGCGTTCCGTACCGCATGCAAGGCGGCTTCCCCGATCACTTGTTTGGTTGCAAAATCATCTACGCCTGCCGTGTCATGGCATATCGCATCCTTGCCGTAAATTCCGTACAAACCGTTACGGAAAGCCGGCAAACCTGCGGCCTCGGCGCTCCATTCAAGGAAGCTCTCCTTTAATAAAGCAGGAAGATAAGGCTCGTCCGCATCGTGAATATCTTCATTGGCAAACCAGATCGAATGGTTTCCCTTCCGGTTATTGTCCATGCAGCACCTTACCCTTCCTCTGTCTAGCAGGGAAATGAGCTTTCTAATTCTATCAACATCATACTTTATTTTTATGATTTTTGCACTAACCATTCCATTTTTTATAGGACTTTAGCCGCTTTTTGCGAATTCCCGGAAAAAGAATCTCGGCACACAATCTTTCTTGACTTTTCCGCTATACATCATATAATATTAATTGTTGAAAACATGGGCGTACGGTTTTGTGTCACCCTCAGGAATAAGGTTCACTGGTAGGCCAGCGGCTGAAGTGCTTATCAGGGACGAGCAACGTCTTGTCCGATGAACGTTATACCGCGAAACACAACCCCATTCTCAAAATTTACTTTGATGAAGGAGTTAACACGACGCATGGCACGTTATACAGGACCTAAATTTAAATTGAGCCGCCGTCTCGGCATTTCCCTGAGCGGTACTGGCAAAGACTTGAAACGCCCTTTCCCTCCAGGTCAGCACGGCCCTAACCAACGCAAGAAACTGAGTGGTTACGGCGTTCAATTGCAAGAGAAACAAAAGCTTCGCCACATGTACGGCATGAACGAGAAACAATTCCGCAACTTGTTCGACAAAGCTGCGAAACAAAAAGGTAAAGCCGGCGAAAACTTCATGGCGCTTCTGGAAAGCCGCCTGGACAACCTGGTTTACCGCCTAGCGTTCGCGAACTCCCGTGCTGGAGCTCGTCAGCTGGTCGCTCACGGTCACGTTACCGTAAACGGCAAGAAAGTCGACATTGCTTCCTACACGGTATCTGTCGGCGACGTTATCGGCCTGCGCGAGCGCAGCCGCGGCCTGAAATCCATCAAGGAAGCGCTGGAAGGCCGTCATCACCTTCCGAACTACCTGGAATTCAGCGAGCAAGGCATGGAAGGCAAATACGTTCGTCTTCCTGACCGCGGCGAGCTGTCGCAAGAGATCGACGAGAAACAAATCGTCGAATTCTACAGCCGTTAATCTTCTTAACGAAAAAAACCTTGAACCGTTTTCGGTTCAAGGTTTTTTTGCTGAGGATCATCCCTCAACCGGCGGTGGCGTGTTCGGCACTTGATGCAGCGTAACCGACGGCTTTTGCTTCGTCGGCGCCGACTCGAGCGGGTTCTTGCCAAGCGCCGAGGAGCCCGGCGCAGGAGCGATCGCTTTGGACGTCAGCCCTTTGATCAGCGCGTTCACGTCGATGCCGGACACGCTCTTCAGCATTTCCGGAGCCGTCGACATCAGCGACGTGACGTAATTGCTCAGCCGCGCCGCGCCTTCGCCGTTCCCCGTATCGACTACAGTAAGCTTATCGATCGAGCCGATCGGCTCCGCGACTTTGCCGGCGAGTTCAGGCAGCATTTTCACGATAATATCGAGCACCGCCGCTTCGCCGAACTTCGCGAACGCCTCCGCCAGCTTCTCTTTCGCTTCCGCTTCCGCGAGACCGCGCAGCCGGATGACTTCCGCCTCCGCCGTACCTTTGGCTCTCTCGGCTTCCGCCACGGCAAGACCATCCAGCCGTTTCTGCGCAGCCTGCGCCTTCGCTTCCGCTTCGATTCTATACTGCAGCGCGTCGGCTTCGCGAATCCGCTTTGCCTTATCCGCTTCCGCCGCTTGTTCGACGGCGTAACGGTCAGCATCCGCTTTTTTCTTCACTTCGGCATCGTATTGTTTCTCGCGACGCAATATCTCTTTGGCTTCCAGGTCGATCTCGCGCTCCTTGCGGACGAGCTCCACCTTCATCTGCTCCTCGACGACGCTTTGTTTCGCACGCGCTTCCTGAATAGAATAAGCTTGGTCGGCTTCCGCCTTCGCCGTGTCTTGGTCGCGCTTAAAGGACGCCACCTTCATCTCTTTATCCTTCTCCGCTTCCGCGATGTTCGTATCGCGCAGCAGTTCCGCCTTCTGGCCGGCCTCTGCGGCAAGCGCCTTCTGAATTCTGGCGTCTCGTACCGCTTCGGCTTCGGCGATATCGGCATCCCGCTTTACCGCTGCGATACGCGGCTTGCCGAGCGCGTCCAGGTAGCCGTGTTTGTCGCGCAGATCCTTGATCGTGAAGGAAACGATCTGCAGTCCCATCTTCTTCAGGTCCTTCGCCGCAACGCCTTGGACTTCTTGCGCGAACTTGTCGCGGTTGCGGTACACTTCCTCGACGGTCATCGAACCTAGAATCGCGCGCAGATGCCCTTCCAGCACCTCCTGCGCCTCTCCCTTAAGCGCTTCGGTCGGCTTGCCGAGGAATTGCTCCGCGGCGGTCGCCACGTCTTCGACGGCTCCGCCGATCTTGATGATCGCCACGCCGTCGGCCATAACCGGAACGCCTTGCTCCGTGTACACCTCGGGCGTAGAAACATCCAGCTTGTGGGACAAGAGGGATAAGTACTCTGCTTTCTGAAACACCGGGAGGATAAAGGCGCCTCCGCCTCGAATGATTTTGACCTTGCGGCCCGATTCGTCGACTAACGCGTTGCGACTGCCGAGGAACGAACCGGTTACGAGCATCGCTTCATCCGGGCTCACCGTCTTGTACCTCGCCCAGAACGCAAGCCCGAGCACGACAAGCACCCCTACTACGATTGCTGGAATGATCAAAAAATCTGGCATCTTCCGCATTTCTCCTCTCTCGTCTTAAATAGTCAGGTTTACCTCGGAGACATAAAGCACGCTGTCCTTCACTTCCACGACGACGACCCTTGCGGCTTCCGGAATCGGCTGCCGGTCGAAGCTCGCCGCGATTTGATTCGTCACGCCCGCTCCCGCGCGAACGAGCACTTCGCCGTAACCCGTCGCGGGAATAGGGACAATGACCTCGCCAAGCGCTCCGGAAAGCGACTGAAGCGTGAACGCAATGGAGTTTTCGCTGTTCTCCATCGGCCTCACGTACAGGAAGAAAACCGCTGTCCCGAGCGCGATCGCAATCAGCAAGGCGAGCAGCACGACGGCCCACGCGCCAAGCGCGGTATATCTGGCCAGAAGCAGCCCTGCTCCTCCGAATGTCGTAATGCCGCCGAACAACGTCATTGGACTTAGGAACGCGGGACCGTCCAGCGACAAGAAATCAAGAGCGCCTTCCATCGCCTGGCTCAGCCAATCTCCGAAAATAACGCTGACGACCGCGAACAGAATACCGATCGCAAGACAGGTTAAAAACAACGTTTCCATCTTCCACCTCCATTCTGTATCTCCAGAACCTGTCATCTTTACCGTAATTAATACGGTGTATGAGAACCAAAAGTTGCTAAAAATACACGGAATCCATCATTTTTTTTGCGATATGCACGGGAATTGATTATCCCTTGGCTATCCCTTCTTATTGTATACAAAACTTTTCCTCCCTAGGATGCGTTAAAGAATTATAAATACAAAATGCTCTGCCTTGTGATCCGCCCGCAAAGAATGCCGCCGAGTCGGCGAAAGGGCTCAAACATGTACCGAAAAGGGTTTTGTGCTATAATGGAAATGCTATTTTGGAGGAGGAGTTATAAACATGCAAGAGGATCAAAAGCCATCGCAAGCCAAATACAGCAAATGGCGAATGTTCGGACTGGTATCATTTATAACGGTAAAATGGATCGTTTACTTCGGGATTTTCTTCGGACTTCTGGCGGGAGGCGCCGTAACTGGTTACGTTGCTGCGCTCGTCAAAGACGAGGAGGTTCGCCCGCAATCCGTCATCCAGGACAAAGTCGGCGAATATTCGATGACCGGCTACGTGTATTTCAACGACGATTCGCTGGTCGGACAGCTCCGCACGGATGAAGACCGGATCGTCGTCGAATACGACGATATTCCGCAGACGGTCATCGACGCGCTGCTGGCGACGGAAGACAACGAATTTTTCGAACATAAAGGCGTGAGCATTAACGGTCTCGGCCGCGCCGTCAAGCAGAAGCTGTTCAATGAAGATACGCAGACGGGCGGAAGTACGCTGACACAGCAGCTGGCACGCAGGGTATTCCTGAGCCTGGACAAAACCGACAGCCGCAAGATTAAGGAAATTTTCTTGTCGCTGCGGATGGAACGATACTTAACGAAAGAAGAAATACTTGCCGCCTATTTGAACAAAATGCCGTTCGGCAACGGATCCAACGGCTATCAAGTGTTCGGCATCCAAGCCGCGGCCAAAGGTATTTTCGGCGTAACCGATCTCGACAAGCTCAATATCGCCCAATCGGCATACCTTGCAGGTTTGCCGCAGCTGCCATCGTTGTATAACGCCTTCACCGGAACGGGCAAATTCAACGAAGCCGGCTTCGAACGCGCGGTCAAACGCCAGCAGCTCGTGCTGACGCGCATGCTCGAAACGGGAAGAATAGATCAGACGCAATACGATGAGGCGATCAAGTTCGATATTCGCGCCTCCGTCGCCCCGCCAAGCGAGAAGGCGTATACGACGTATCCTTATCTCATGCTGGAAGCCGAGCGCCAGGCGGCGGAAGCGCTGCTCATGCAGGAGGATCCGACCTTAACGAAGGAAGATCTACGCAAGAAGGAGAACGCTGATCTTATCGAGCAAGCTAGGGAACAGCTGCTCCGTGGCGGTTATCATGTCTATACGACGATCGACAAACAAGTGTACGACATCATGCGCCAGATCGGAAGCAACGAGGAAAACTTTACGCCTTACAGCGAAGAGAAAGGCCTCGAGCAGACCGCGGCAATTATGCTGGATCATAAAACCGGCGCCATCATCGGCATGCTGGAAGGTCGCGACTTCTACGAGGAGCAGATGAACTTCGCCACTCAGATGATTCGTCAGCCGGGCTCTACGATGAAGACGCTCGCCGCATATTTGCCGGCGATCGAAGAAGGCATCATTCAGCCGGCCAGCATTATCGACGACGCGCCGCTCGTCCTGAGGGACGGTCAGAAGGGATATCATATCCCGATGAACGTCAACCGGAAGTTCGCCGGTCTCGTTACGGCCCGCGACGCGCTTAACCGCTCGCTGAACTTGCCGGCGCTGAAAATCTTTAATGAAGAGGTTACGATCGAAAAGGCATGGGAATTCGTCAAGCAGCTAGGCATCACGACGCTGCAGCCGGAAGATGCGTATTCGCAGACGGGCGTAATCGGCGGTCTCCGCCTAGGCGTGTCCGTCGAGGAGATGACGAACGCCTACGGCGCCATCCCGAACCAAGGCGTGTTCAACGACGCGTACATGATCGATCGAATTACAGACGCGAACGGCAAAGTCGTTTACGAGCATCAGGCGCAGCCGAAGCAGGTATTCTCCGAGCAGACGGCGTTCCTGATGACGGATATGCTCAAAACCGTTATTTCGAGCAAGTCGGGTTCCGGCAACGCAATCACGAAGCAGTTCAAACAATACGGCAAGGTGCCGATTGCCGGCAAAACCGGTTCCACGCAAAGCTACGGCGACGTCTGGTTCATGGGTTTCTCCCCTGACGTCACGCTTGGCGTCTGGGCGGGCTACGAGGAGCAAATCAATTCGTTGTCCAACAACGGACGCACGCGAGCGCGTTCCATCTGGACGATGATCATGAACGAAGTAACGGCGCAAAAACCGGGGCTCTTCACGACCGAGGCTTTCCCGAAACCCGAAGGCATCGTGAAGGCATCCGTATCGACAGCAAGCGGCTTGCTGCCAAGTGCGCTTACCCAGGAAGCCGGCATGATCGTAACGGACTGGTTCAATAAGAAGTTCGTGCCCAAGAAACAAGATGACGCGCTCGTAAACATGAAGATCGTGACGTACGAGGGAATCAACTACGTGCCGAACGAGCTGACGCCACCGGATATGCTGAAGGAGAAAATTGTCGTCAAACGCAAGAAACCGCTGGACGCGCTAATGGATGAAATCAAAGCGGCGCAAGCCAAGCTTTCTGCGGATAACCGCAGGCCGATGGAGATCTACATCCCTGCGGACGCGGCGAACGACGCGCCTTCGAAGACGGACCCGCGCGTCGATGACGGCGCGGCGCCCGCTCCGCCGAATGGCGTAAAGCTGACCCCGGGCGCCGACGGCAATCTGACGATCGCCTTCACGGACAGCAAGTCTACCGATGTCGTCGGTTACCGGATCTACCGTTCCGTCAATATGGGGCCATACGAGAAGTTCGGCAATTCCCTCTTGTTCGGCGAGGCCTATACGGCAACGTTCAAGCCTTCGAACACGGAGAGCACATCGTATTACGTTGTTGCCGTCGACGTCGTAGGCAAAGAATCGGTGCCAAGCCCCGTTCTGTCGAACGGCCAGCTCCCGATCAATCCGGAGCTACCCGAGCTTCCCGGAATGCCTGGCGACGGCAATGAAGGCGGATCCGGAGGCGAAGGCGCGCCTTCTGCCCCGTCCGGCCTTCAAGCCGAAAGCTCTGCGCTTAGCGTTACGGTCAGCTGGGCAGCAAATCCGGTCTCTGATCAAGTGACGAAGTATTACGTGTATTACAGCTCCGGCAACGACGGCAACTACGCGCTTCTCGGTTCGACCGCGCAGACGAGCTACGAGCATGTCGCTCCTTTCGCAACCGGAACTTATTATGTCGTTGCCGAGAATGCGGCGGGAACTTCCCCGCCTTCCTCGAAGATCAAAATCGTAGGGTAACGCGTTCGGTCGACCGCTTGGCGGATAACAACCATGCAACAAAAGAAGGGCTATTCCGAAGGTCAACGACCAAGGAATAGCCCTTTTCTAATACATTTGTGTTGATGAGCAATCGCGCTCGTTCCGATTAATCTTCGATGGTGGACAAATCGCCCGTCGGAAGGTTCAACTCCCAAGCCTTGAGCACGCGGCGCATGATCTTGCCGCTGCGCGTCTTCGGCAGCTTATCTTTGAATTCGATTTCCCGAGGTGCGGCATGCGCCGAAAGACCGATCTTGACGAACTGGGAAATTTCCTTCTTCAGCTCTTCGGACGGCTCATACCCTTCGCGAAGCGCGATAAACGCTTTGATGATCTCGCCGCGAACCATGTCCGGCTTGCCGATGACGCCAGCTTCCGCGACCGCCGGATGCTCGACGAGCTTGCTCTCAACCTCGAACGGACCCACGCGCTCGCCCGCCGTATTGATGACATCGTCGATTCGGCCCTGGAACCAGAAGTATCCGTCCTCGTCCATATACGCGGAGTCGCCGGAGACATACCAGCCTTCGAGGCGGAAATATTCCTCGTACTTCGAAGGGTTGTTCCAAATCTTGCGCATCATGGACGGCCATGGTACTTGGATGGCCAGATTGCCCATGCGGTACGGCGGCACTTCATTGCCGCTGTCGTCTATGATTGCTGCGCGTACACCTGGCAACGGCTTGCCCATGGAGCCGGGTTTAATATCCATGCTCGGGTAGTTGCAGATGAGCTGTCCGCCCGTCTCGGTCATCCACCACGTATCATGAATGCGCTGGCTGTATACTTTCATTCCCCAACGTACGACCTCCGGGTTAAGCGGTTCTCCGACGCTTAGAACATGGCGGAGGCTCGACAGATCGAATTGCTTGGACAGGTCGTCACCGGCGCCCATCAGCATGCGGAACGCCGTAGGCGCGCTGTACCATACCGTAACGCCGTATTTCTGTATGACGCCGTACCAATCGCTCGGACTGAAACGTCCGCCGCGAATGACGTTCGTCGCCCCGTTGAGCCATGGCCCGAAAATTCCGTACGAAGTGCCGGTTACCCATCCCGGGTCGGCCGTGCACCAATAAATGTCGTCTTCTTTCAGGTCAAGCACGATTTGTCCCGTGTACTTGTGCTGAATCATCGCGTTTTGGGCATGGAACACGCCCTTTGGTTTACCTGTGGAACCTGATGTATAATGGAGAATAAGACCGTCTTCGCGTTCCAGCCACTCGATTTCGGCTGAATCCGAAGCCGCTTCCATCTCACTCTTGAAGTTTACGATTCCGTCCTCGGACGGAATGTCGTCTCCATACACGATGATATGCTGGAGTGCCGGAAGCTCGTCTCTCTTAATCCGATGCAGCAGCGACGGCGTCGTAACGATGGCAACCGCTTCGCTGTCCTGCAGCCGGTCCTTCACGGCCGTCTCCATGAACGCTTCGAACAACGGGCCTACGACGGCTCCAACTTTCATCGCGCCCAGTACGCTGAAGTACAGCTCTGGCGTCCGCGGCATGAAGATGAATACGCGCTCGCCTTTCGTGATGCCCAGCTTGCGCAATACGTTCGCGAACCGGTTCGACTGCTCGCTTAGCTGACGGAACGTATATGATTCGTCTCGATCGTTGTCGCTGTAATGGAGGGCGATCTTGTCTCCCTTGCCGGTCTCTAGGTGGCGATCGATCGCTTCATACGCCATGTTGACCTTCCCGGTCTCGTACCAGCTGAATTGTTTCTCGATCTGTTCCCATTGGAAGGAAGCCGCCGCTTCTTCATAGTTCTTTAAGTTAGGGTTTGGTGCCGATGCGGGTATACGCTCTTGATGCAAGTTGATCATACTATCACTCTCCCATCAAATCTGTCAATCATCGCCAAGGAAGGCGCTTACATAACGACGCTTTCATTATACCACAACTCTACTCGATTCGACTACGCTTTTCATTTTCTTGATTGTTTGTTATAAAGAGAAGTAGATAACAATCAAAAATTCGGAAGAAACGATCATAATTCTCATCATATCGGACGAAAGGTGCTGATCCCTTGGAACACCGCAAACGGCTTCAGACCGACAAAATCGTGATTAACGACAACCGTGAGCTCATCATCGAAGGTCCGGTTCCGCCTTCCAGACTTGCGGGTTACAAGATGCATGCTTCGCTAGATGCCTTCCGGAGGCCGGCAGAGCAGCATGAGGCGCTCGTCGAGATATCCGGGCTGGACGAAGGGCGAATCGTGCTTGCCCGCGAAGGCGACTTGATCGTCGGTTACGTGACGTTTCATTACCCAGACGAACTGGAACGATGGTCCGAAGGCGGAATGGCCGATCTTGTCGAGCTCGGCGCGATCGAAGTCGCGGACGAATATCGCTCCTACGGACTCGGCAAACGGTTAATCGCCATGGCATTCGCGGAGAATCAGCTTGAGAACATGATCGTGTTCACGACGGAATATTACTGGCACTGGGATTTGGAAGGCACCAAGCTGAATGTATGGGATTACCGAAATATGATGGAACGATTGATGAAATCCGCAGGCATGATCTGGTTTGCGACCGACGACCCGGAAATATGTTCCCACCCCGCGAACTGTCTCATGGTCCGAATCGGCAAAGAAGTCCCATTAGCTTCAATCGAGCAATTCGATCGGGTCCGATTCCGCAATCGATATATGTATTAACACTATCGCACATAAAACTACCGATACTTTCGCGAGAAAGGAATGGAATTCCGAATGTCATCCAACGCCATTTTCATTCATCATTCCGATTCATCCCGCTACAAGTTCAATGATGATCACCCTTTCGATCCTATCCGTCAGACCTTGACGATCGATCTGCTGAAGGAAGCCGGGGCGCTGACGGATGCCGAGCTTATGCCTCCATCCATCCATTGCACGGATGAACTGCTCCAGCTTGTCCATCGCCCAGATTATGTGCACGCCGTCAAAACGCTAAACGACGATGCGGATCCGCGCAGCAGATCCGTTACAGCCGAGCAATACGGTTTGATGACGGAAGATACCCCGTTCTTCCCAGGGATGCACGAAGCGGCTTCCGCAATCGTATCCGGTTCGGTTTCCGCGGCTGAAGCCGTGATGAGCGGCCAGGCGCTCCATGCCTTCCACTTGGCCGGCGGATTGCATCATGCTTTCCCCGACAAAGCTTCGGGCTTCTGCGTATACAACGATGCGGCCATCGCGATTCAATATATTCGGGAGCGCTATCAGGCGCGCGTGCTTTACATCGATACCGACGTGCATCACGGCGACGGTGTCCAATGGGTATTTTACGCCGAGCCGGACATCTGCACCTATTCGATCCACGAAACGGGCAAATATTTGTTCCCGGGAACGGGATTCGCCCATGAGAAAGGAGCGGACAGCGGCTACGGAACCTGCTTCAACATGCCCCTCGAGCCGTTCACCGAAGATGAATCATGGCTGGAGAGCTTTAATGTCACGCTGCGCAAAGTCATAAAAACGTTTAAGCCCGACGTCATTATTAGCCAGCACGGCTGCGATGCCCACGCCTTCGATCCGCTTTCACACATTCATTGCAGCATGAACATTTACAAGGAGATACCTGCCATTATTCATGAACTCGCACATACGTATGCGAATGGCAAGTGGATCGCGATTGGGGGCGGCGGCTATGACATTTGGCGGGTCGTACCTCGCGCTTGGGCAATGATTTGGCTTGAAATGACGGATCATCCGCTAGCCGGCGAAATCCGAGGGTCGGAAGCGCCTGCTTTGCCGGCGTCGTGGATCACGCGTTGGACGTCCCTCAGCTCCGTACCTCTGCCGCGACGCTGGTTGGACGAAACGGAGGATATACCGCCTGCTCCTCGAAGGGAACAGATCTCACAGAGCAACCGCATCACTCAGGCTATCGTCATTCAAGATCTATAGACGTGTCCTACTTCGATTAAAAAAACAAGAGCAACCAGACAAGGCCAATCGGCCTCCGGTTGCTCTTCTTATTTTAGATATGCTTCAACATGTCGTCGATAATTTGATAGGAATGATTCGAAGCCTGTACGGTAAAGTCGGCAAAGTTCACATGCGCGGAACCATCGGCTTTGTCCGACATCGAACGGATAACCACGAAGGGTACCTCGTTCATCTCGCAAACTTGCGCGACTGAAGCGCCTTCCATCTCTGCGCAAGCGCCTTGCAGCGCCTGATGAAGCTGCTCGACCTTCTCCCTGCTGGCGATGAATTGGTCGCCGGACAACACTTTGCCGGTCAAGCAGCGACCGGGAAACAATCTTTCGCTCGCGCTGGCGGCCAACTCGATCAGGCGGGGATCCGCCTGAAACTCCGAATTCGGGTGGAACGGAATTTCGCCTTGCTTATAGCCGAGCGGACTGCAATCCATATCGTGCTGGATGCAAGCACTGGATACGACGATATCTCCGATGTTCAAGCTTGGATCCAAAGCTCCCGCCACGCCCGTGAACAATACATAATCGGCACCGGCATCGATCAGCAATTGGGTACATACGGCGGCGTTCACTTTGCCTACGCCCGACTTGCAATAGATGACCGGCTTGCCGTGAAGCTTTCCTTCGTAATACGTAATTCCTGCTTTCGCGAACGTGTTCGTCACGTCTACATGCTCATGGAGACGTTCGATTTCTTCGGCCATCGCGCCGATGATGCCTATCTTCTGTGCTGTCATATCAATTAAATTCCTCCGACCGATTGCCGTATAACGATTTCATGAGGCAATACGACCTTGGCATGCTCTACGTTTTCTTTTTTCATTAATTTGGTCAGCAAACGCATCGACACCGCTCCGATATCGTACATCGGCTGCGCGACCGCAGTAAGCTGCGGACGAACCATGGACGCCATTCGGCTGTTGTCGACGCTAATAACGGAGATGTCGCCGGGAACTTGCAGCCCGGAATCTTGAATACAGTGGATTGCGCCGATCGCCATCTCGTCGGTTGCGGAGAATACGGCCGTCGGACGCTCGTCCAGCTCGATAAAATATTTCATCGCTTCCGCGCCCGATTCGTACCTGTAATTGCCGATACGAACTAACGTGTCATCGTATGGAATCCCCGACGCTTCAAGCGCACGTTTGTAGCCTTGGAATCTGGCATACCCGTTAGAAGGATCCTGAAGCGTTCCGCTAATCATCGCAATCCGTTTATGGCCCTGGCTGGTCAGCTTCATGACCGCGTCATAAGCCGCTTCTTCATGGTTAATGTCAACCGAAGGAATTTGGTTATGGTCATCGCTCGTCGCGCAAAGCACGATCGGCACGTTCGCCGTCTTGAACGCCTGCAAATGCTCGTCCGTCACCGCTCCGCCCATGAACAACAGGCCGTCGACTTGCTTCTCCAGCAGCGTATTGATAACGCGAATTTCCTTATCCTTCTTTTTGTCCGCGTTGCAAAGGATAATATTATAATGATACATATTGGCAATATCTTCAATGCCGCGCGCGACCTCCGCGAAAATCGCATTCGAGATATCCGGAATGACCACGCCGACCGTTGTTGTTTTCTTGCTCGCGAGTCCGCGTGCAACCGCATTTGGACGATAGCCCAGACGTTCGATTGCTTCATACACTTTCTTCCTCGTTGCCGGCTTCACGTTCGGGTTGTTGTTCACGACCCTGGATACCGTAGCCATGGATACTCCTGCTTCTCTTGCTACATCATAAATGGTTACCGTCACGGATTCTCTCTCCATTTGCTCAGATTTTGTCTACAACAGTATGGTTCAACCTTGCCTTCCTCGGATCGTCCATTGGTCGTAAGGTTTGCTCATATGTACAGTTCGCCGATTATTAACGTAATCATACGACAAAATATTACTTTTCGCAATGTGCGCGAATAAGCGGCAACAAATTGGCATAGGCGAGATCACGCAAAATGGCAGCCATTCTTGACGAATCGTTCGCGCTTAAGCAAGCAGAGAACGTTTGCTAAGCTGCTGCAGCCGCTTGTTCAGTTCGGTTATCCAAGCCTCGTCTCCAAGTGTCTGCGCGAGAAGATACAAGTCCAGCAGCGTATTGATCCGTTGCTGGATCAACGCTTCCACGTCTTGCGGTTCCGGCGGCTTCTTGTTTACTTTGGCTTCTACCAACAAATCTGCCCATTCGTTGCATTCGTTAAACAGGAATGTCTGTTTATCCGGTTCTGCGCCTAACCTAGCGATCAGTCCGGTCAGATCGGGTTTTACTTCCGGTATGACTTCGCTTCTGCTGCAGGCAGCGCAGGAGAAGATCGGTACGTTATCGATTTCGACTTTGCCCGAATAGATGACCGTTCGAAGTTTCATCGTCATCATCTCGCCGCAATGGCATGTTTTACGCAAAATAGGTCAACTCCTTATCATAGCGAATGATACCGCTAGTCCCCTTGCACGCTCGCAGGCGGGAGTGAGTAAACAATTCGACCTTTTTTGCCAAAACTCCTGCTTCGTTCTTTCATGAAATTTTTGCTACTTCGATCCTTTCCTCCATAACCGTTTAATGGGAGGAATCGCGACCAGAATCGTCCAAACCGCAGCTCCGATGCAGTCGTTCCGAACGTCGGCAGCGTCCATCATCCGCCCTCCGACCATAGACTGATGCAGCTCGTCCGTAATGCCATAAAGCCCGCACAAGACGACAATGAACACCTTCATCCCCCATCGCTCCGACCTAGCGCCGAAGCCGTAGTCGAATGCGGCGGCCAGCAGGAAGTACGAGACGAAATGCCCCCAATTGAAGTCCGTCATGCCGGGGAAAAAACGCTGGAAGAACGGGAGCATCGTATTGATTTCGTCGCCCGTGCGAGACGATAGGATGAAGATGACGGTCATCCAGGCGACGGCAGGCACGAACCGGAATAACCGCAGCGCAGAAGGTCTGGCGATATTGGGTTGAATTTGATTCATGGTTGCTCCTTCGCTACAATAGGAATATATTTGCACTGCACTCATGCTTGAAATGGAGGAAAAAGAATGTCCTTGCATAACCAAACTGTCATCTGCCTGCTGGATGATGAATTCGAGGATTTGGAATTATGGTATCCGGTCTATCGCGTGCGCGAAGCCGGTGCTACCGTCCTGTACGCAGGACCGGAGAAAGGCAAAACGCATATCGGCAAATACGGCGTGCCTGCGGTTGCCGACTTATCCTTCGACGAGATGAATGCCGACGATATCGCTGGCCTTCTCGTACCCGGAGGCTGGGCGCCGGACAAGCTTCGCCGCTATCCGAAGGTGCTGAAGCTCGTTCAAGAGCTTAACGCGGCGAACAAGCCGATCGGACAGATCTGTCATGCCGGCTGGGTATTAATCTCAGCGAAAATATTGGAAGGTCGCAAGGTCACTTCGACGCCGGGCATCCGCGACGATATGGAGAACGCCGGCGCGACGTGGTTCGACGAAGCCGTCGTCGTCGACGGCAACTTGATCTCCGCAAGGCGTCCGCCCGATCTGCCTCCTTATGCCAAAGCTTTCGTCGATGCATTGGAACAGCGAACGGGTTAACCGTTCGCTGTTTGTTCGTCCATGACCTCCATGAAAGCTTCCAGCTTGCCGATGATCTCACCGCTCGTACGGCAATGCTGCAAATCGCGCAGCACTTCTCTGCATTCGTCCTGCCTCGTGAAGAGCAGCCGTTCCTTCACCGGCAGGATGGAATGCGCCGACATGCTAAGCTCGTCCACATCCAGGCTGAGCCAGAGCGGAAGCGCGCGCATGTCTCCTGCAAGCTCCCCGCATACCCCTACCGTAATGCCCCGTTCTTTGGCCGCTTCGACCGTCTGTTTGATCATGCGCAGCAGCGCGGGGTGGAACGGTTCGTACAAATGGGAGATTTCTTCGTTCATCCGATCTACGGCGAGCGTGAACTGAACGAGGTCGTTCGTCCCGATGCTGAAGAAGTCGACTTCCTGCGCAAGCAGATCCGCGATCATGACGGCTGCCGGTACCTCGATCATAACGCCGACCGGGATGCTCCGGTCATACGGAATCCCCTCGGATTCCAGCTCTCGCATCGCCTCCGCAAGCACTTCGTTCGCCGCCCTTACTTCGTCGACGGAAGCGATGAGCGGATACATCACTTTGACAGCGCCGTAGACGCTCGCGCGGAGAATGGCTCGCAGCTGCGTCTTGAACAAATCCTTCCGGTCCAGCGAGATCCGGATGGCACGGTAGCCGAGGAACGGATTGTCTTCCTCTGGGATGTCGAAATAATCCAGTTGCTTGTCTCCGCCGATATCGAGCGTGCGGATCACGAGTGGTTCGCCGCCCAACCGTTCCGCAACGCTGCGGTAAACTTCGTATTGCTCCTCTTCCTTAGGGAAACGATTCCGATCCATGTACAAAAATTCCGTCCGGAACAGGCCTACACCAGCGGCGCCTCCGGCCATCGCGATCTCGAGCTCCTTGAGCGAGCTGATATTCGCTTCCAGCCTGAGCGACTTGCCATCCGGCGTAACCGAGCTGCATTCAGCGAAATGCTGCAGTTTGCGCTTCGCTTCCGCGTGCCGATCGTGCAGCTCGTTATAGAGATCGACGATGCTTTGGTCGGGATCGATATAAACGGTGCCGTCTCCGCCGTCGATGACGATCGTCTGGCCGGTTGCGATCGGTTCGACGAGATTCGGCTCCACGCCTACGACCAGCGGGATGCCGAGCGCTCGCGCCATGATGGAAGAGTGGGAAGTCGTGCTTCCCGCAAGCGTCACGATCCCGAGCACATGGTCGGGGTTGATATGGGCCAGCTGCGAAGGGGAGAGCTCCTTGGCAATGAGAATAAAAGGCTGGGTATCCGAAGGAAGCGTGACCTCGGGAACGCCTAACAAATGTTTGAGCAGCCGATTGCCGACGTCTTTGATGTCGAGCGCGCGTTCCTTCATATAATCGTCATCCAGCAAGTCGAACATCGTGACGAAGTGATCGATCGCTTCCTTCACCGCAACCTCCGCAGCTTTGTATTGCCGCTGAATGATGCCTTGGATTTCGTTCATGAACACGGGATCGTCCAGAATGGCCAGATGCGCGTCGAAAATTTGGCTTTCGTCCGAACCTACGACCTCGCGAAGCTCATCCTTGATTTGTTGAATCTCGTGCTTGGACGTTCGAATTCCCTCGTATACCCTCTCGAACTCCCTGGCGAAATCCGCGACGTCGATTTTGTTTTCCGGCACTTCCCACTCCCAGTTGGGAAGCACGAACGCTTTGCCGATCGCGATGCCCATTGATGCGCCAATCCCTTGAATCATACCTCTTCCCCTCCACCATTGCTCTCTTTAAGTACGACTGACATGACCGATGATTGTCCCTTCTTCACCGCTTTGAACGGGGCGTAGCGCCATGAATGGACAATGTCGGAGTTGGTTATGACCATTGGTGTAGCTAAAGACTTGCTCTCCTTGCGGACCCGCTGCAAGTTAAAGCGGATAAGCAGCATGCCGGGAACGACGGCGTCTCCTTCCTTCACGACCGCTTGGAAATACGATTTGCCGGCCAGCTTCGACGTATCGATGCCGATGTGAAGCAGAACCTCCAGCCCTTCCGGCGTACGGATGCCGATCGCATGCATCGTCGGGTAAATATGGATGACCTCTCCCTTCACGGGAGACACAAGCTCGCCCTTGTCCGGCAGGAACGCGACGCCGTTTCCGACCAGCTTGCCGGCGAAGATCGGATCGGGCACTTCGTCGAGCGGGATCATCCGGCCCTGCAGCGGCGAATGGAACAGCACTTGCGCCTGGTCTCTTCTAATCGCTTTCAGCATCTCTTCGCGAATGAGCTCCGAATACGTGCCGAACACGACTTGCACATGCCCGCCGCCGAGACGGATGACGCCCGCGGCGCCCAGGTTGCGAAGCGCGTTGACGTCGATGACCTTCTCGTTCGACACTTTGAGCCGAAGCCGGGTAATGCAGGATTCCATCTGCACGATGTTTTGTTTGCCGCCGATCGCTTGCAGAATGAGCGGCGCGCGGTAAGGAATATCGCCCGCCCATTCGTCCAGCTGCGAGCCTTCCTCGCGGCCGGGCGTCGGAATCTGGAACCGGTTGATGGCCCAGCGGAACAAGACGTAATAAATAGCGAAGACGACTATTCCGATCGGAAGGATCAACCAACCTTTCGTCGCCAAATGCTCGTTAATCAAAAAGTCGATGGCGCCGGCCGAGAACGAAAATCCGTGGCGTATGCCGAGCTCGTACGTCACCCACATGATGACGCCTGACAAGATGGCATGAACGACGTACAAGTAAGGCGCGACGAACAGAAACGCGAATTCCACCGGCTCCGTTACGCCGGTCAGGAACGACGCGAGCGCCGCGTACAGGAACGTTTTGCGAATCTTCGGCTTCAGATCCTCCCTGGCCTCGTGAATAATGGCAAATGCGATGGCCGGCAGCGCGAACATCATCGTCGGATACAGCCCTGCCATGAAAGCGCCCGCGGTCGGATCGCCGGCGAAGAATCGCGGAAGGTCTCCGTACACCATCGTGCCCGCGTCCGTCTCATATCCTCCTATCTGGAACCAGAACACGTGGCTGACCAGATGATGCAGCCCAAACACGACGAGGATGCGATGAATAAAGCCGTACAGGAAAACGCCGAAGCCGCCGCCCGAAGCGACGACATCGCCGAGCTCCACCAATAGATTCTGAAGCACCGGCGCCAAGTTGACCATTCCGATCGCGAACAGCAGCGCTAAGAAGCTGACAAAGAGCGGGACGAACCGCGGCCCGCCGAAAAACTGGATATATTCCGGCAGCCGCAAGTCCTTAAACCGTTCGTAACTCAATCCCGAAAAAATACCCACGATCGCGCCGATCAGAACGGTCGGCTCGATCTCTGCGCTCGCTTGACCGGTTATGCCGACGTAAATCGCCATCCCCACAAGCGAAGCGATTCCCGCCGACAACGCGTTGCCGGTCAGGCCAAGCGCAATGCCCAGCGCGAAAATGAAAGGCAAATAAGCAAAAATAATATCGCTGGCCGCGCGCAAATGATCCGCCATGCCAGGCAAGCCGATCCACTCCCACGGCAATTGGCTCAAGCTTAGAAACACCGCTGCGGCAGGAAGCACAATCATCGGCAGCATGAACGCTCTGCCCAATTGCTGCAGGCTCCCTATAAACGTCATCTAGTCCTTAACCTCCATTTATTCGTTACTTTCATTATGTAAACGCCAAAAATCGAGTTGATCGCATTCATGCTCACACGCGGCAAGCGCTTTATCGCCGCCTGTCTATTCTGATGTTAAGCGCTCGTCAACTATTTGTCAAAGCGGATTCCGTCGAATCCCGTCAAGCTCGAAAGGGAAAGAAAAAACGGGCCGCGATGGCCCGCCCGTTGATGATTCTATTCCACGAAGGAGAAATGGTTGACCACCACTCCTCAGCCCCTCATTTATTGTGTAGGCTAAGCCCTGCGCTTATTCCATCAGTTTTTGGATTTGCCCTGCGGAAGCAGAATCGAATCCTCTACCTTGATGCAGCGGTCCATAACGACTTCCAGCCCGCCTGATTCCGCAATCGATGCGGCTTCGTCATTCGAGATGCCGAGCTGCAGCCATAAGATCTTCGCGCCGATCGCGACCGCTTCCTCCGCGACCTCCGGCGTATGTTCGCTCCGGCGGAACACGTTTACGATATCGACGGGCACGGGAACGTCGCGAAGCGAAGCGTAGCTTTGCTGCCCGAGAATAGGCCCCGAGACGGCCGGATTGACCGGAATGATCGTATATCCCTTCGCTTGCATCGCCTCCGATACCATGTACGACACGCGGTCCGGCTTGTCGGACAAGCCGACAACCGCAATGGTCTGGCTGCTGCTCAACATTTCTTTGATACGGTCACGAGATGGATTGCTAAACGCCATTGCCTGCACCTCCGTTCTTCGGATTCGATCATACGTTGTTTATGTTGCCTTTAACTTGTTATACCCATTCCACGTTCGCGCCAAGCGCCTTCAGGTGATCGAAGTAAATCGGATACGATTTGGCTACGTGATGGGCATCGCGAATCCGAAGCGGAGCCTTGGCGCGCAAGCCAACGACGGTTAGCGCCATAATGACGCGATGATCGTAATGCGCGTTAATTTCGACGCCGCCTTCCACGCCTTCCGGCCTGCCATGCACGATAATTTCGGCTTGACGCTCCTCGACGTTCGCTCCCGCCTTGCGAAGCTCGTTCAAGTAGTCGGTAATGCGGTCGCATTCCTTGTACCTCAAATTCTCGACGTTATAGAATCGGGAGGTTCCCTCCGCGAAAACAGCGGCGGCTACCATCGCGAGCACGGCATCCGTCGCGTGGTCGCCGTCGAACTCGACCGCCTTCAGCTTGCCGTTGCCTTTGACATGGACGATGCCGTTCTCGTGTGTAAGCGGCGTTTGCATCATGCGAAGCACGTCGACGACCGCGCGCTCGCCCTGCTTGCTATTCTCGGCGAGACGGTGCACGATCACATCCGATTCGGTAACCGCAGCGGCGGCGAGAATCGCGGCAGATCCCGGGTAATCCCCTTGCACAGCGTACGTCTTCGCTTCGTATTGCTGACGGCCCGGCACGCGGAAGCGCATGTAATCTTCGTCCGCGTGGATGACGATGCCCGCTTGCTCCAACACTTCCAGCGTCTGTCCGACGACGACCTTCGACTTCAGATCATGCAGCACCTCGATCTCGCTGTCTTCGTCGAGAAGCGGCGTCAGGAACAACAGCGCGCTAAGAAATTGGGAGCTGATATTTCCGGACACTTGAATATGACCGCCCTTTGGCTGCCCGCCCTGAATGCGGATCGGCAACTTGCCCTCGCGATGCTCGATTTTCACACCCATGGAGCTTAGCGATTCGATCAGGTCGTCATGCGGTCGTTTGCCGAGCGAATCCGGATAACGGTTAATGAACGTCACGTCAGGGCAGAGCGAAGCGATCGCCATCAGGAAACGCAATACCGCGCCGGCATTGCCTACGTCCAGTTGACTCGCCGGTTTCGGATGGCGTCCGAAGCCTGTAATGACGATTTTCTCCTCGTCCTCTTCGACGACGGCGCCGAGATCGCGGATGCAGCGGCGCATGGCGTCGCTGTCTTCGCTATGGGCCGGATAATAGATCGTGCTTGTCCCTTCGGCGAGCGCGGCGACGAGCAGGTAGCGCGTCGTATAGTTTTTGGAAGATAATGCTTGAATTTCTCCCGCGAGCCGGGGAGTCGGTGTTACGATAACGTCCATTGTTGGTAGGTCTCCTTTAACAGTCCATTATTCGATTGATTTCCCAGTTTCGAATGCATCATGCAAACGCTGCAAAATGTCGCGCGCGACGTCCTTCACGGACATGCCCGTCGTATCGATCGTCGCGTGGGCGAAGTCGTATGCCCCCCTGCGCTGTTCGAGAAGCGCATGAACCCTGGCGCCGGCATCCCCTTGCAGGAGCGGCCTCTCTTCGTCTTGCGAGACGCGGGCGATGATGCTATCGGCATCCGCGGCTAGCGCGACGACGAAGCTCTTCTCCAGCATGAGCGCACGATTGCGCTCCCTTAGCACGGCGCCGCCGCCCGTGGCAACGACCGCGGGTTCTTCTCGATGCAAGATGTCGCTGATGGCTTCCGATTCGATGTCGCGAAACCGTTGTTCGCCGTCCGAGGAGAAAATATCGGCAATCGTCCGTTGCTCCCTCAGGACGATTTCGTCGTCGCTATCCATCCGCGCCCAGCCAAGCTGTTCCGACAGTTCTCGGCTGACGCTCGATTTGCCCGTACCCATGAAACCGATCAGCACGAGCTTATTAACGGCACGGCTATCCATGTGTGCATTCATCCTTTTTCATGTTCTGCGTAAACGAATTCTTCCATATCATATCATTTTTTTGCAGTTCCGGTGTATAAAAAAGTTGCAATAGCCGTATCCATGTTAATGATGCAAACTTTATGCAAAGGGTGTGACCCCAAAATGAAAAGCCCGGTCCGTCCGCTTCATCCTACCGATCAAAGAATCCGCACTATTCTCGATCCGGAACACCCGCTCTGCCGCGACGACGTCATCTGGATGCTCGGCTATATCAAAAAAAAGGTGGCTGACGAAGATCCCGCATTCATGGATCTGTCGCAGCCACGCCTCATGAAAAACTTTCTGTACTTCGCCGAAGCGGCGATGGCGCTTATCCAGCGCAGGCATTGCAGCGACCAAGAAGCGGACCGGCTGCGCGAATGGCTTCGCGAGGCTTCCCACGGATTGGTCCCTGAGCGCTAGCGATTAGGATTGCAGCCAGTTGAAGTGGAACGTGCCTTCTTTGTCCACGCGCTTGAACGTGTGGGCGCCGAAGTAGTCGCGCTGCGCTTGCAGCAGGTTTGCCGGCAGGCGTTCCGTCCGGTAGCTGTCGAAGTAAGCCAGCGCGCTGGAGAACGCCGGAACAGGCACGCCGTTCGTAACGGCCGACGCGATTACTTCGCGCCATGCGCCTTGGTACGACTCTACGATTTCTTTGAAGTAAGGGTCTAGCAGCAGGTTGCGAAGCGCTGGATCGCGGTCGTACGCGTCCTTGATGTTCTGCAGGAAACGGGCACGGATAATGCAGCCGCCGCGGAAGATCATCGCGATGTCGCCGTAACGCAGATCCCAGCCATACTCTTCGGAAGCCGCGCGCATTTGTGCGAAGCCTTGCGCGTAGGAGCAGATTTTGCTCGCGAACAGCGCTTTGCGCACGGCTTCGATGAACGCCGCTTTATCGCCTTGGAACGGCGCCTTCGCGGGGCCGCTCAGCACTTTGCTGGCCGCAACGCGTTCTTCCTTCATAGCGGAGAGGAAACGCGTGAATACCGATTCCGTGATGATGGACAAAGGCACGCCGAGATCCAGGGAGCTTTGGCTTGTCCATTTGCCCGTGCCCTTCTGACCCGCGGAGTCCAGAATGACGTCGACCATCGGTTTGCCCGTTTCCGGATCGTATTTGGAGAAGATGTCGCGAGTGATCTCGATCAGGTAGCTGTCGAGCTCGCCTTTGTTCCACTCCGTGAATATTTCATGCAGTTCTTCCGTGCCGAGGCCCAGCACGTTCTGCAGCAAATCGTACGCTTCGCAGATCAGCTGCATGTCGCCGTATTCGATGCCGTTGTGAACCATCTTCACGTAATGACCGGCGCCGTCCGGACCGATGTACGTGCAGCACGCGTCTTCGCCGACTTTCGCGGAGATAGCCGTCAGGATCGGCTCCACGAGCTCGTACGCGGATTTCTGGCCGCCCGGCATAATGGAAGGGCCTTTCAGCGCGCCTTCTTCGCCGCCCGATACGCCCGTGCCGATGAAGCGGAATCCTTTGGCCTCCAAATCCTTGCTGCGGCGCTGCGTGTCGGGGAAGTATGCGTTGCCGCCGTCGATGATGATGTCGCCTTGATCCAGGAATGGCACAAGGGAGTCGATTGTTGCGTCCGTACCCGCTCCGGCTTGTACCATGATCAGGATTTTGCGAGGTACTTCAAGCGAAGCCACGAACTCTTCGATCGTATAAGTAGGTACCAGATTCTTGCCTGCGGATTCGCTCATGAGCTCGTCCGTTTTCTCCCGGGAGCGGTTGAACACGGAGACGGTGAACCCTCTGCTTTCGATGTTGAGGGCCAGGTTTCTGCCCATGACGGCCATGCCGATAACGCCGATTTGTTGCTTAGACATGAGTTTCTTCCATCCTTTTTTATTATATTTTTAAGTCACAATAGCTTTATTCTACTCTTTTTGCAACCAGATGAAAACCGTTTGCCGCGAAAAATGTCGCTCCCGCCGCATCAGATTTATTGAGCGCAAAAAAACGACCCCGCAAGCCGCGCCTACAAGCGCAGTTGCTTGATCGTTTTTCTAAAACTCGCTATTCAAGGGCTTCGCCATTCGTTCACAACTCCAGCTGCAGCATCTCCGAACGGAGCGCAACTAACCTTTCCTTCGATTCTGTAACCGCTTCCTCATTTTGGGCTTGTAGCGCTTCGTGAAGCACCGACAATTCGTAATCAAGCTCATACCGAAGGACAGCAGCCCGCTCTTCCGCTCTCTTCGATTGGAATGCCTTGATCATTTCTTCTATCGTAACGAATGGTTTCTTCTGATAAATAATCCGATGTTCCATGCCAGACACCTCCACAAGTCGTATAATTTCGCCGAACATGATGCTCTCGATCACGATTTGCCGATCTTTAATCCGCTTGACGACCGCATGTCCACGTGTGTCATTAATAAGCTTTTCCAATAGCTCCGACAGCTTCTCGTCCTTGATTACATAATCGCCTACAATTTTGTACCGGGTGTTCATCCGATGGAATTGAAGCTTCACAAGCTTGCGACCGGTCCGGATGGATACGAGGAACTGCCCCTCCGTCTCGCTCCAGTATAAGGAATATCCTTCCTGAATGAGATCGCGGATGAGATTTTGGATTTGCCGGCGTTCGAATCGCAGCTCCAGATTACAGTATTCGACTTCGTAGCTCTTATTCACGGCAATCCCTCCCTTAACCAAGTAGTAGTTGACGAAATGTTCTGACAATTTGTTCTTACCACTATCTTATACTTCATCTTATGTTCTGGCAACTTGGATTATTGACTAATTTTTAAGGTTCCGGAGCCTAATCTGCGTTTTGGAGTCCGGCGCAAAAAAACAGGGGCGGCAGTAAAGAGGCCCTCCTTCTTTTAGACTCTGAGGTCCGTCAACAATTCGTGGCATTCGATAGGCATGTCTCCCGCGTTATGTTATAATCATTCTAAATTAATAAACCTTCTCACACTATTATCCATGCCATCAAAGGAGCTTGCCCATGACTACGACACAAACCGAACTTCAGAGGTCCCATCTCGATGGATTTACGCACGCCGACTTCGGCGTTTTCCGATTGGAAGGACTCGACGAACGAATGAAAGGCATACAGTCGCTGATTCAACCCAAATTCCGCATGATAGGAGAAAAGCTGGCGGAGGAGCTCGCCGAACGTTCCGGACACGAGATGTTTCTCCATATCGCCAAACACGCCAGAAGAACAGTGAACGCGCCGAAGGATACCTGGTTGTCGATTTGCGGGAACAAACGCGGCTACAAGGCCCACCCCCACTTCCAGCTCGGACTGTTCGACGATCACGTCTTCATCTGGCTTGCGCTTATTTATGAAGTGCCGAATAAGAAGGCTATCGCCGCAGCTTACCTTGACCAGATGGACGAAGTGATCGGAGCCGTTCCGACCGGCTACAAGCTGTCGCTCGATCATATGAAGAAAGACGCCGCCGATACCGGGTTGATGGACGACGAAGCTTGGAAGACGGCGCTTATCCGGTTCAGGGATGTACAGAAAGCCGAGCTGCTGATCGGACGGCATATTGCTGCGGACGATCTGATGCTGCGGGACGGCGAGCGGCTGCTGGACTTCGCGCTTGAGACGTATGATGCGTTGATGCCGCTCTACAAGCTGGCCTGCTCCCGTTCCTAGTTCCGCGATAGAAAACAAAAAGCCGGTAAAGGAGCGAATTTGCTTCCTTTACCGGCTTTATTGCGCTTTGCGTGATACGCTAGCGATCACGTACTCGATACAGCGCCGATCTAGGCTTCCGCGCCCGCTGCTGCTTCCGTCCGAAGTGCGCCGCTTGCCGCCTTACGCTGCTTCCGCGATTTGCGGAAGAATAGAAGCTCGTAGACGCAAGGTACGATGACGAGCGTAAGCAGCGTAGCTGCGGCCAGACCGCCGATGACGACGATCGCCAAACTCTGGGAGACGATGCTTCCGGATTCATGCGATCCGAACACGAGCGGCAGCATCGCGCAGATCGTCGCGAGCGCCGTCATGATGATCGGCCTCATTCGCGTCGTAGCCGCTTCGATGAGCGAATCGCGAATTGTCATCGTTTCTTCGTTCTGCTTCACGCGGTCAATCAGGACGATCGCGTTCGTGACGACGATGCCGATCAGCATCAGCGCACCGAACATCGCCGTGAAATCAGGCGTTACGCCAGATACGAGCAAGCCCGTGACCGCTCCGATCGCGGCAAGCGGCAAGGAGATCATGATCGCCAGCGGAGCTCTTAGCGTCTTGAATGTTAACACCATGATCAAGTATACCAGGCCGATCGAGATTAACGCCGTAATGCCGAGATCCGCGAAGTCGCTGGATTGTTCGGTGGATGCGCCGCCCACGGTCGCTTCCACGCCTTCCGGCAGGACAAGCTCTCCCGTCTTCGTTTGGATTTCTTTGCCGACGACCGACAGCTTGTCGGGAGCGACGCTTGCGGTTACCCGCAAGTAAGGTTTGCCTTCCTTGTGATAATACAATGTCGGTTCTTCCGTACGAACCAGCTCGGCGACCGTCGAGATCGGGACAGGACCCGCTTCCGTCATAACGGTAAGCGCGTTAAGTTCGTTCTCCGATGCGGGATTCACGACCGGCTGAAGCCAGACGGGCGTCTCGCCATCCGACAGCCCGACGGTACCGATCGGCAGCGGATTGAGCGTGCCTTGAAGCTGCTGGGCAATCTCTCCGCCTTTCGCCAGCTCCGGATTAACGCGGAATGCATAGACAGGCTTTAACTCTTCCTGGCTGCTCTCTACCTTCAGCACGCCGTCGATGCCGGCAATGCTCTTCTCCAGTTCGCCTGCGGCATCGGCGAGCTTAGACTCTTCTCCCGTTACGTCGATGAACACGGTCGTGGAACCGCCGCCCATCATGAGATCCGAAGCGCTGGCGAGCAATTCCGCTTCCGGGTACTGCCCCGACTGAGCGCGCACTTCTTCCATAACTGCCTCTGCGTCCGCGCCTTCCTTCATATCGACGATAAAACTGACTAGCGTCGGCGACGACACGCCGCCGTATTGCGCGGCATCCGAGCTGTTGCCAAGCGACATTAACGTCCATTCGACGCCTTCATGCCCGATCAAGTAACTCTCCAGCTTCGTTCCGCCTGTGAGCACATCGGCTTCCGGCGTATCGCTAGGGTATTCCAGCGTTACGTTCAGGTTCTCTGCACTTGAAGAGTCGAGCGCGGCTTTCGGCATCAACACGTATGCGCTGACCGAACCGGCAAGCAAGATCACCGACAATGTCAACGCGATCCACTTATGGCGAAGGTTCCAGGCCAGGAACGACGCGAACCGAGGCGAACCGGCATGCTCTTTCTCCTTGGTGCCGCGAAGAAGCCAAGCGCTCAGAAGCGGCACGACGGTCAGCGCGACGATTAGCGAAGCAAGCAGCGAATATGTCACCGTCAGCGCGAACGGCAGCAGGAATGCCTGCAGTGAACCGCGCAGCAAGCCCATCGGCAAGAACACGGCGACCGTCACAATCGTAGACGAAGTGATCGCCGAAGCGACTTCTTTAGTCGCATCCGTAATCAAGGAGACGGAGAACGTTTCCTTCTGCAGCCTGCGATAAATATTTTCGATGACGACGATGCTGTCGTCAACAAGCCGGCCGACGGCGACCGCGACGCCGCCGAGCGTAATAATATTCAGCGTAACGCCGGACAATTGCAGCAAATAAAGCGTAATGCCTAGCGACAGCGGAATGGACACGATCGTGACGATCGTCGCCTTGAAATTCCGCATGAACAGCAGGATGACGATCGTGGCGAACAAGGCGCCTAGCAGCACTTCACGAAGCATGCTGTTCACGGAATGCTCGACGGACTCAGCGCTGCTTAGCAACATGGAAGCATTGACGCCGTTATCCGCATCGTTCATTTCCTCAATTGTCTTCTCGATCTGTTTTCCAACCGTAACGGCGTTCGCGTCGGCGGCTTTCGAGATCGTCATCATGACCGCATCCCGGCCGTTCATCCGGCTGATGCTCTCTTGCTCCTTCGCCAGCTCAACGGTTGCGACATCGGCAAGTGTCTTGCCCGGCGCGACCGGCAGCTTTTTCAACGAATCCAGTGACGAAATTTCGTCATAAACGTTCAGGCTTGCCGCCTGGCCGTCAATGCTCCGGTCGCCGATGGAGGAATGAACGCCTCTGCCCTGCAAAACGCCCATCAAAGATTGAACGGGGATTCCCGCGTCGGCAAGCTTCTCGGCCGAAGGGATGATGTGAATGGCCGGCTGCGCTCCGCCGGATACCGAAATTTGGCCCGTTCCTTCGATGCCCTGGAGCTCGTTCTTCAGCTCCGTCAACCGCTCTTCGCGTTCATGGTCGCTCAGACTGTCGTCGAACGTGAACGTGACCCAGGCGATCGGAATCATTGACGTATGAAACTGGACGACGAACGGCTTCATGACGTTCTCGGGCAGCTGAACGCTTGCGACCGCCCGCTCCACTTCTGCCTTCGCTTCCTTCATATCGGTAGACGCATCGAAGTTTAGGTTAATCTGCGAATACCCGTCCCCCGATGTTGAGAACGCCGAAGTTTTGCCTTTCGTGTACAACACCGCTTCCTCGAGCGGCTTCGTGACGTTCTGTTCCATGGTTTTCGCATTAATGCCTTGCCCGATCGATGTAATCATGACCTGCGGATTATCCGCCGCAGGCAGAAACTCCATCGGCAATCTGAAATAGCTGATGATCCCCATCGCCAGCGCCATGACCACCAGCAATCCGATTGCCGCTTTATTGCGGAATGACCAACCCGTGATTCTATTCATCCTTTTTGTTCCTACTCCTTCTCCGTGCTCGGAAATGTTTATTTTGTCATTACCATCATAACGGGAAGGAAAAAAGCAAAAAAACGTCTGGAGGCGGTATTCAAACCACTCCAAAGGTCTGACGGAATCCAAGACCTAAGTCGGGGGAACGGTCCTCCGGACACAAAAAAACCGGGCTCCCCTCTTCGAGGAAACCCGACGCGTTTGATACCGATGAAATTAAGCTTGTTCCGCGGAGATGTTCGGTCGCGTGATCCGGCTGTCAAGCTGGCGGAACCGGAATACGAATACCAGCGCCGCAATGCACAGGATGCCGCCAAACAAATACGGCAAGCCTTCGCCCATCGTGAACAGCAGCGATCCCAGCAACGGGCCGGCAATGCGTCCCAGGCTGTCCATGGACGAGCTGAGGCCAGACGCTACGCCTTGTCCGACTTGGGTCTTCTGCGTGATGAGCGAAGTCACGCATGGGCGGATCAAGGCGTTGCCGACGCCGAATACCGCCAGCGACAAGATGGCCCAAGCGAGCGAATGCGCGAACAGAAGCAGGAAAAATCCGATCGCGGATACGATTAAGCCGATCACGATGTATTTCGGCTCCTCGCCTTTCTTGATTCTTCGCCGCACGATGCCTCCCTGCACGAGCGCGCCGACGATGCCGCAGACGAAGAACAGCAGCCCGACCTCGAGCGGCGTAACGTCGAACCGGCTCATCCCGAAAAACTGCAGCGTCGCTTCCATCCCCGCGAGCGTGAACGTCACGAAGAAGGCCAATATGTACAGATGCTTGAGCGGGCCTTGGAAAGCCGACCAGCGGGAAGCACGTTTCTCTGCGGGATTCTTGCGCTGCTCCGGCGAAAGCGATTCGTTCAGCTTCAGCAGAGCGAGCACAAACGTGATCAAAGACAAAGCGGCCGCCGCGTAGAACGGCGTCTCGAGCGAGACGGTGCTGAGCAGGCCGCCGAAGCCCGGACCGATCGTGAAGCCGAGACCGATGGACATCCCGACGAGACCCATCCCTTTGGTCCGCTGCTCCGGCGGCGTAATATCCGCCACGTACGCGACGATGACGGACGCGACGGCGCCCGAGAACAGGCCGCCGAGCGCGCGAGAAGCGTACATAAGCGCCAGATTGCCGGAAGCAAGCCCGAACAGCAGGAAGCTCGCCGCGAAGCCGACGAGACCCGTCAGAATGATCGGCCTGCGTCCGATCCGATCCGACCAGTTGCCCCACAACGGCGACAAAAGAAACGATACGGCTGAATAAAGCGCCAGCATTCTCCCGGTATGCAGCTCTGCCCCTTCCGGATCCGCTTCCTGTATAATTTCCGGCATAACCGGGATGATAATGCCGAAGCCGATAAATGTGATCATTAGTATTGCCATTACGATGATAAGACGTTTATCTTTCATGCCGTTAATCCCTCCACTAAACTATCGTACCATAACTATGAACGGGGTAAGTATGAACAATTAAGGAACAAATGTCGCGAATGCCGCTCTGGGAGCGGACACAAGTCCAACTTGCAGGTTGCAAAACCTCTTGTTTTTGTTATACTCTATTTTGTTTGCACATCTGATGAAAGGCAGGGATACGGCGATGGATCATAATAAAACCCCGCTCTTCACTGCGCTTCGCGAGCATGCGGAGCATAATCCCGTTCAGTTTCATATTCCCGGGCACAAGAAAGGCGTCGGAAGCGACTCGGAATTTCGCGAATTCATCGGCGACAACGCGTTGTCGATTGATCTTATCAATATAGCGCCGCTGGACGACCTGCACCAACCGACCGGCGTCATCGAAGAAGCGCAGAAACTCGCCGCGGACGCCTTCGGCTCCGATTATACGTATTTCTCCGTGCAGGGCACGAGCGGAGCCATCATCACGATGATCCTGTCCGTCTGCGCGCCCGGCGACAAAATCATCGTGCCGCGCAACGTCCACAAGTCGATCATGGCCGCGATCATCTTCGCGGGCGCAAGGCCGGTCTTCATCTCGCCGGCTCGCGACAATAACCTCGGCATCGATCACGGCATCACGACCCGCTCCGTCCGTCGCGCGCTTGAGCGCCATCCCGACGCGAAGGCCGTGCTGGTTATCAACCCGACGTACTTCGGCATCTGCGCGAACTTGAAGGAGATCGTCGATCTCGTACATAGTTACGATATTCCGGTGCTCGTGGACGAAGCGCATGGCGTGCTCATCCACTTCCACGACAAGCTGCCGATGTCCGCGATGCAAGCCGGCGCCGATATGGCGGCGACGAGCGTGCATAAGCTTGGCGGATCGATGACGCAAAGCTCCGTGCTCAACATCAGGAAGGGCCGGGTCAACCCGCAGCGCGTCCAAACGATCATCAGCATGCTGACGACGACGTCGACGTCCTACATCCTGCTGGCATCGCTGGACACGTCGAGACGCAATCTCGCGCTGAACGGCCGCGGCATCGCGGAACGCGCGATCGCGCTTGCGCAGGACGCACGTAAGCAAATTAACGAAATTCCGGGATTGTATTGTTTCGGCGAAGAAATTCTCGGCGGCGAAGCAACTTACGACTACGATCCGACCAAAGTTTCGGTTCATGTCCGCCATCTTGGCATTACGGGCTACGATGTCGAGAACTGGCTGCGCGATAACTATAATCTCGAGATCGAGCTAAGCGATATGTATAACATTCTTTGCTTAGTTACGCCGGGAGATACCTCCGAGACCGTAGCGAAATTAATCGAGGCGCTCCAAGGCCTTTCGAATGCCTTCCACGAAGGTGCGGAAGCGCGAGAGCTTGTCGTAAAAATTCCGGATATCCCGCAGCTTTCTCTAACGCCTCGCGACGCATTCTACGCCGAGACGGAAGTCATTCCGTTCAAGGAATCCGCCGGACGGATTATTGCCGAGTTTATCTACGTTTACCCGCCCGGCATTCCGATCCTGCTGCCTGGCGAAGTCATCTCGCAGACGAACATCGATTATATCGTTGAGCATGTCGAGGTCGGATTGCCCGTCAAAGGACCGGAGGACAGAAGCATCGAGTTTGTGAAAGTCATCGTCGAAGAAACCGCCATCTCTTAGGGGATGCCGGCTTCTTGTAAAGGTTTCCAGCCCATGCTATGATGGGCGTAGAGGTGATTGTCGATGAGTCAGAGTGCTTACATTAAGCTGGTGGAAGGCTCTACCGCTCAGGAAATAACGCTTCAAGAGATACAAGACACGTTATTGCAATACCGTAGTCAGACCGCCTTGACCGGCGAGCAGCTCGGCTGGGATTACGCGAGCGCCGCCTTCCCCTACACGGTGGAATCGGCGGGAGACGACCGGTGGTTCTACTTGAAAGGCATCACCGGCCATTATAAGCACATTATCGTGGGACCTTCGGAATCGAAGAGCGTCGCCGGACAGTCCGTGAAGTGCATACAGGTCGTCTTGCCGGACGAATCGACCCATGGCGACAAGTCTAAGGGCAACGAGCTGTGCAAGTACTTAGCTAAGAAGCTGAAGGCGGAACTGACGATGTTCAACGGACGAACGATCTATTACAACCCGCGCAAATGAGAAACTTCAATTGAAGTCATTTCTATTGCAGTAAAACGATAACGGGCTGCGCAGCCAGGGTTCTTCACCCGGCCGCGCAGCCCGTTATCATGCTCGCGCGGTTATTATTGCTCTTCGTTCTCTGTACGCGCGATTTCTTCGTAGATCGCCGTTACGCGCTCCCACTCCGCATCGTCTTCGATGCCGACCAGGTATGCTTCTTCGTTCTCTTCTTCGATGCGGAAGATGACTCCGTCTTGTTCCGGATCTTGACGATCCAGCAATACCGCATAGGCGTTGTTCTCGGATTCGAACGTATATACCATGACCATCTCGCGCTCTTCGCCTTCGTCGTTGGTCACGATAAACACATGCTCTTCGTGTTCGTGATCGTGATCATGTCCGCAGCCGCAATCTGGCCCATGCTGATGCTCGCTCATGATTGTTACCCCATTTCAATGATTTTAGTCATACCTGCCCATCGTATCATGACATGCCATGTCGGGTCAAACGCAAGAAAACCCCTCCGTAGAGGGGTTTTGGCGACTCATGCGTTGCGAGATGTAATGAGCTTCTCCGACACGGGCACCCACTCGTCTGAGCCTGCGAGGCGCAAGTAGAACCGCACCGTATATTTGCCGCTCGCGTCAAACTTGTAGTCGAACTCGTCGGTCACGAACCAGAACGTATCGCTGTTGTTCGTGACGGATTCGCTTTGAATGAACCGTTCTTTCCCGTAGGGATCGGAGATCGTTACCTTCACGCCGGATATATCCGTTTTCAAATTATCGATTTGGGAGAACACCTTGATCTTGCCCTGGTAGCCCTTGTCGACGACGCCGAAAGGCGTATTGCCCTTGTAAAGGAACATATGGACATTGGGTTTGTAAATAACGGCCCTCTTATTGTTGTCATCCCAACGAATGACGGCCCCCATCGCTTCGGCAAGCTGGCGCAGCGGCAAATAAGTTTTGCCGTCGAGCAGCACGCCCCCTTCGTCCTGTTCAATGCCGTTAATCATGACGCGTACCTTCTGTGAAGCGGCGTCCGCGAAAATCATCGAACCGCCCCATAAGGAAAGCAGCAGCAGCATAATCGCGATTTTCCTGAATTTCATCGATGCCTAAACCTCCATCCGCATATTCTGGATGTAAGGTTATACTCCGGTTAATCGGCAAAGTTGCGCTCTTTTATATCATTTTTTAATATAAATCATAAATAGATCGATTTGTCAAATGCTGTTGAAACCTGCGCTTGCCTGGGAAATATCAAAATCCTTATTACCCGTAGGTTTTGGTCAGGATGCAGGGCACGCCTTTCCCGACGGCACCCGGCTCTTGCATGCGCGCCAAGTAGTTCATCCCTCTGGCGCAAGGCGTCTTGCATACCCTGCAGGTTTCCGAGAGCACCAGCTTGTAGTTGACTTGCTTGCGGTCGCTGACCGTTTGTTTTTTCTTCGCGTTTTTCCCTTTGCCGCTTTTGCTGCCGCCTTTGCTCATCCTGCCCATCCCCTTCGCTCGTGATCCAGCTTCCACATCGTATGTCGCCGGAACGTAATGTGCGCCCAGAAATGGCAAGCCTCCGCAAATTTTGTTACAGTGGGGATAGAGCGGCGAACTGCCGTATTTTCGTCAAAGGAGTGGGATCTGCCATGTTCATCATCATGCTTGGAACAGGAAGCGCGTTCGCCAAACGGTTTAATAATAACAATGCTTTGATCGAGTCGGGCGAGAGCAGGCTTCTCGTCGATTGCGGCATCACGCTGCCGAAGGCGCTGCATGACCAGAATATTTCCTTCTCGGAGCTGGATGCCGTATTGATAAGCCATATCCACGGGGATCATGTCGGCGGGCTGGAGGAACTGGCGTTCCAAATGATGTTTAAGTTTGGGCGCAAACCCGTGCTCTATATCGCCGAACAGCTGGTGACGCCGTTATGGGAGCATACGCTGAAAGGCGGGCTCATCCAAGGGGAGTTGAACCGATTGGAGGACTTCTTCGAGGTGAGACCATTGACAGCCGGCAAACGGCACGAGCTGCTGCCGGGCATTACGGCCGAGCTGATCCAAACTGATCATATTCCGGGCAAGGACAGCTTCTCCTTCCTCTTCAACGAACGGTTCTTCTATTCGGCGGACATGAGGTTTAACGGCGAGCTGTTGCGTTCGCTGGTTCATGTTGGCGTGGAGACGATCTACCACGATTGCCAGCTGGAAGCACCGGGCGCGGTACACGCTTGCCTGGATGAGCTGCTGACGCTTCCGCAAGAACTGCAAGAGAAGGTTTGGCTTATGCATTATGGCGATGCGATCGAGGATTACCTGGGGCGTACGGGAGCGATGCGGATCGTTCAGCAAGGCAAGAGATACGAAGTATAAACCTTTCGGCATGCGAAACAAACAAGAAAACCCCCGAAGAATCGCCATAGGGTCGGCCTAGGAATCGGATTCCTATCAGGCGTCCTTATCGATTAACCGGGGGTTTTTCCGTGCACGACGATTGGGTTTGCGGCTTAGAACAGCGGGAGCTGATCCAGGTTGTTGGATGGATCGCCGTCGGCATCGCCCCGGATATAAGTCTCTCCGTCCCTGCCTTTGAACGCGTTCACGCCGGCTATACGGCCGGCTTGTACTTCTTGAAGCGCCGTCGCGTAGTCCAAGTCTCTGCCGGAAGATGTTCTGAAGGCGGTCAAATCGCCGTCGCCGTTTTTCTGAACTGCAACGATCGTCTCGCTTGATGCTTGGGTTCCATTGCTTTGATCCATAGCTGCTCGCTCCTCCCGAATGGTTGGAATCCGTTACGGAACTAGCATGCCTCGGCGCGCTGCCGATTATTCCCTTATTTTCCGAAACCAGATGAATCGTTCATCGTACGACCACGAATCCTGCTTCATGAAATTGACCAATAATGCGATCAACGTTCCTATGATGCCGAACATGCCAATGAGCCATATAGACAAAATCGCATATCCCGAAGCCATCGCCGTCCCTCCCTGCGCCTTTTTATTACCCTATGCGGAGCGGACCGGGAATAGTATGTTTGTCCACGCATATTCGGCAAGGATAGGCGTAAACTAATGGTCGGCTTAGCAAACAAAGGCTTCTGACGCCTAACAAAGGGGACAATGCGATGACGGGATCTATCGACAGCAACTACGACTGCGCCAATGCCTCTTCCGACCTACCCCAGCTCATGGAGCAGCTTCGGCAGCTGGAGAACACGGATGATCGCCAAGCGGATTGGCAAGAGCAAATGAACCATTTGGAAAATCAAATCCGGTTCATCCAAAACAAATGCGATATTCCAAAAGGATCATAGCCAAACCGAATCATGCACGACAAAAAGCCGAGGATGGAGAGCGTTACGATCTCTTCCTCGGTTTTTTTCTGCCCGAAATTAAAGCCAGAAGTCCTTCTTCTACCGCTTCATCGTCGTCCTCTTGTTTGGCCAAAATTAGTGCCCATAACGTAAGCAAATCGCCTATGACAGTGACTACGGCCGCAATGATCGCCACATCATCCGATGACAGCGTTGAGGAGCTTTTTGAGCTTTTGGCATCCTTGGAGACTTCCCTTCCCTTTTTTGGATTGGACATGCCATTCGATCCCGCCCATCGCGTGGTTATGATAGCAGTCTATTCAGCTGGGCCGATATGGTATGGGCGGAATTTCTCCATCATCGTTTTCTTCAGCTCCCACAGCTTCACGCTCAAGTCCACGGGGTACTTCTCGGGGTTCAGCTTGCGCAGGTATTCCGGCCAGAACTGCCTCAGCTGCTCTTGATGATAATGCCGGATCGCCTCCAAGTCCGGAAGCGTATAGACCAGTTCACCATGCTCGAAAATAGGGCGAAGCAACGGGATCGCCGTATAGCGGCTCACCGTCTTCTGCAAATAGGGATGGAGCGGATCGAACAGCTTGATGGGCTGCTTCCTCGTCACATCATCCTCTTCAGCGAGCGCGATGTAATCGGCTTCCGCTTTGCCCGTCTCGTCATTCACGATCCGATAAACAGCCTTCACGCCTGGCGTCGTCACCTTCTCGGGATTGCCGGAGAGCTTGATGACGGGCTCCATCATGCCGTCCTTCTCGCGCGCCGCCAGCTTATAAACTCCGCCGAGCGCCGGTTGATCGGCAGCCGTGATAAGCTGAGTCCCAACTCCCCAAATATCGATCCGAGCGCCCTGAGCCTTCAAATTAAAAATGAGATGTTCGTCCAAGTCGTTCGAAGCGGTTATTTTCACATGCGGAAATCCCGCTTCGTCCAGCATTCGCCGCGCTTCCTTCGACAGGTAAGCAAGATCTCCGCTGTCCAACCGGATGCCTCTTAGCGTCTTCCCGCGTTGTTCGAGCCGCTTCGCTATCCGAATCGCGTTCGGCAAGCCGCTTCTAAGCGTATCATAAGTATCCACGAGCAACGTCACGAAGTCGGGAAGCGCATCCGCGAACCGCTCGAACGCCTGCGCTTCGGTGTCGTGGAATTGCACCCAAGCGTGTGCATGCGTGCCTTTCGTCGGAATGCCGAACAACATTCCTGCCCGCATGTTCGATGTCGCGTCGAAGCCCGCAACGTATGCGGCCCTCGCGCCCCATACCGCGGCATCCGCCTCTTGAGCGCGCCTCGTGCCGAACTCAAGAAGGCCGTCCTCCGGCGCGACCGCTTTGATTCTGGCCGCTTTCGTCGCGATTAGCGTCTGATAATTAATGAAGTTAAGCATTGCCGTCTCGATGAATTGCGCTTCGAATATCGCGGCTTCTACGCGCAGCAACGGCTCGCCTCCGAACGCCAGCGTCCCTTCCGGCATCGCATAGAGATTCCCGGTGAAGCGGAATTGCCGGAGCTCGTCCAGGAATGATTGCTCGTAACCTTCCTCCTGCTGCGCCAAATAGGCAAGCTCCTCGTCGCCGAACCTAATGTTTTGTATGTAATGAACAACTCTCTCCAAACCCGCGAAAACAGCGTAACCGTTCCCGAAAGGCAGCTTCCGGAAGTAAAGATCGAATGCCGTCCGTTTCCGGTGCGTCCCCTGTTTCCAATGCGCGTACATCATGTTGATCTGATATTTGTCCGTATGCAGCGTTAGTGGTTCGGTGCTCACTTCTCCGTCACTCCCAGTCCCGTGACATTCACGCCCAACGTTTCTTTGAAGTGGCTAAGCGCCCACTCATGTCCCGCCGCGTTAAAGCTGGCGACGGCGTCCACATGAATCGTCTGCCGGAATCCTTTATTATACGCGTCAACGGCGGTATGCAGGACGCAAATATCGGTGCATACGCCGACTAGATGGATATCTGTGATACCTCTGGCCCGCAGCCGCAGCTCCAAGTCCGTCCCGCAGAAGGCGCTATACCTGGTTTTGTCCATCCAATAGATCCGATCCTTATGCCGATCGTAAACGTCGTTAAGCTTTCCATACAGCTCGCGCCCCGCAGTTCCTTCAATATTATGTGGCGGAAACAGTGCCGACTCGGGATGGTACGGATCCTGCTCATGATGCAAATCGACGGCCATCACGACTTCGTCGCCTGCGAGCGCGAATGCCTCCGTCAATTCGGCAATCCGTGCCTCGATGGCGACGGCCGATTCGCCGCATGGAAGTTTCCCCACGACGAAGTCAACCGTATAATCAATGACGATCAATGCGCGTTTCATCGGTCCACCCGCTTCCTTATTTATCAAATATTCCTTATTATATTACTATTACCCGTTTATTCGGAAAGTTGCGAAGGAGGAAAACAAGTGAAGGCCATCTTTATCGTGTTTATATTGCTCCTGATCGGCATTATCGTCATTAGTTCCGTGCTCAAAAAAGGACCGCAAAAACATCGTTCATCGTATGGAGGGGATGCGGGGTTTCTGCATGGAGATTATGATAGAAGGCATGACGGGGATTCAAGCGGGAACAACGTCGGCGGTGACGGCGGTGGAGACAGCGGCGGGAGTTCTGGCGGAGGTGACGGAGGAGGCGGGGGAGGCGGGGGAGGCGATTAACGGATGAATCGCCCCCTCGCTCTCAAATGATTGAACTAATCGCGCACGACCTGCGTGCCCGCAATAAAATCATGCAAGCCTCGTTTGTCCTCCCGCAGAGCTACCATAAAAATATCGACGATAAAGGCGATACCAAACGTAATCACGATTGCGATTCCCCAGACCAAATTGCGCATGAGCATGTTCCCGATATGCGGACGTTCGTTGTTCAAGACCCTGATGATTCGAATGCCGCAAATTTTTTTGCCGATCGTGTAGCCGTTCCAGAAGACCGGCAGCAGCAAGGAATAAAAAAAGGATAAAGCATTCGTTACATTGTTTTCGGCATCCTCGCCGCCGCTCAAAATTAACGACAGGATCGCGAGAGGAACGCCGATGATGAGTCCGTCCAATAATATGGCGCCAAACCGGATCCAAAACCCAGCCGGATCCTTCAGAAACACTTCTTCGCCATGGTTTGCGTAGGCATTCGTGTTCGAATAATGATTCATGTCATTCATCGTATACACCTCTTCTAAAATTAGTCGGTTAAAACCATCTGGAAAAAAAAACCGTGAATCCAAATCGCTTCGATGTTCTCGGCTTCCACAATTCGGCCGTAAAGCAGCAAGGATGAATCATGTATATGTAAGGTTCCCGGCTTCATATGCATGGTGGTCATGCCGATCGATAAACGATCGAACCGTTTCGAACATCACGAGCTTCTCAGTGCTCCGTATGTCATGCCCCGATTGTTCGAATTCGCGCACTTCGACATGAGCGCCCATGCTCCGGTACCGGAGGACATGTTCGTCATCGACTAAACTTCCCTCCAACAACCCTCTCATGATCAGCAACGGTTGTTTAATGGCAAAACCGAATTCCCGCTGAACCGACTCTCGTTGAATGCCTCTTACCGCCTCGGCTCGAATATTGGAAAGACGTTCATAAGGGATCAAGTAGTCGTGGATATACGACTCCGCCCAATCGACAGTCATCTGTTTATGTTCGGGCGGGTAATCCTGGAGCAAGACGGTAACGACTTGTGACTCGTGCCTTTCCAAGTAACCTAACGCGTAGGATACGCCTCTGGAATAAGCGAACAAATGGAACCGCTCCAGCCCTGCCTCCTTCACTACCGCTTCGATATCGGCAATATGCGCCTCTAGACCATAACCGGCTTCCGGCGTGCCGCTCTTCCCCCTGCCCCTGAAGGACAGGACCACGCATCTTCTGGGCTGCAGGAAGGCGACGAACTCTTCATATTCCTCCGCGGTCTCGGACAGTCCCGGACAGATCAGCAACGGAGTCAAGCACGACTCTCCCCCGGAATCCAAATAATGAATTGTAACGTTATTATTCATCGCGCACAAATGATTCATCGGCATATGAACTCCTCTCGTTGTCGAATCGGGTCCGAAAACAAAAAAAAAAAATGCATCCAGCATTAACCATGGATACATTATACTTGAAAGGTATAATTTGAACACACATTTTTTCAACCCTTAATATACAACCCAGTTCATCTGCCCTACCTCCCCATAAGATGAGGTAAGGAGGTTGAGAGCATCTATGCCTTACAGAAGAATTATCGTCGACTTATCGGATCGACATTTATATTTGCTGGAGGATGAAATCGTCGTTCGCGGTTATCCGGTCGGAATCGGCCGAATCGCGACAAGCACGCCAACCGGCGAATTCTCCATTATCAACAAACAAGCCAATCCCGGCGGGCCTTTCGGGGCATTCTGGATGGGACTTTCCAAGCCGCATTACGGCATTCACGGAACAAACAATCCGGCATCCATCGGCCACTTGGTATCGCTCGGCTGCATTCGCATGTACAACGAAGATGTGTTAGAGCTGCAGGCGCTCGTCCCCATCGGTACGAGGGTGTCCATAAGACCTTAATAGTCGTTCGCCATATATACAGGGCTTGTTCCACTGCCCCTACCCTGTCACGAGACGGCAAGCTCACCTTTTGGCGCATTGTCCGGGGCCGTCTCGATCTGGCGACATGTCTTCTTCTTCACTCGCATAAGTTAATAAATAATGTCGAGGAAGGATATGGGCCATGGATGAAAAGCAAAAGCTTCTACGCGAAATTGAAATTACTAGGCTTGAATTTATCGGTGCATCCCTCGCCGCAATAGGAGATGGGATACTAGCTTTTTCCGCCGGACTAGCTCTGGAAATGCTTGAAAATGAACTCGTGGACCAGAGCCGGACCCAACATGTGCATATCGCGGCCACGCAAAATCAACTTGATTATTTCATTCATGAACTGATGAAAATCAGGAAAACCATTACATGAGATAAATACGCACATGCTAAATTTCATAATATTCGTGTCATAATTATATGCCTAGAAATGACAAAAACCCTTGGTTTCCCAAGGGTTTTCCGTATGATCTGTAGTGGGCTCGAACCACTGACCCCTACCCTGTCAAGATAGTGCTCTCCCAGCTGAGCTAACAGATCAAATCGCAGTGACAAGATATAATATATCAAACGTGGAGATACTAGTCAATAGTGTTTTCGTATTTTTTTTAAAAAAATGAATCCGCATCTCTTATGCAACTTATTGGCTAAAGTTTCCGTCAAAGTATATGCAGCTGCAAAAACATATCGAGGTGAACGAATGAAGAAAAAACCGTTGTTAATCGTAGCGCTTATGGCCATTATGCTATTCTCTCTCGGACAAACCGTCATGGCTTTCTCCGACGTCTCCAAGGATCCGAATGCGGATAAAATAAACGCATTGCAGGAAAAAGGCATCCTGAGCGGATATGCGGGCGGCGAATTCAAGCCGAATGGCACACTGACCTATGCTTCGGCCGTTTCGATGATCGTGAAAGGTCTTGATCTGAACATCGACCATGTTCGATTCATCAGAATGCCGCTTGCCAGCGACAACCATCCTAACCTGGAAGATGACGCATGGTATTCCCAAGCGTTCGTTATTGCGGATTTCTACGGACTAGACATTCCGAAGGATGTGAAAGCCGGCGACAAAATTACGAAAGAACAATACGCGCACCATCTGTTCAAAGCCATGATGACCAAAGGCGATTACGCCTTTATCGAAATCTTCATGCTGTTGAACGACGAAGCGGACGTCGATGCCAAGTACATGGACAGCATCCAGAAGCTTCTGATTAGCAAAATCGCTTCATTGGATAAGAAAAACAACTTCTATCCAAAAAAAGCCATTACCCGCGGCGAAGCGGCTGGCTGGCTGTACGATGCCATCAAATTCGTGAAGGAGCAGACGCCAATCGAACCGGAACCCGAATTGCCCGCCTACGATCTCAAGCTTAACGTCGAAGCCGTTAACGCGGACGTAAACAAAGTAACCGTAACCGGTCAAATGCCGAACCCCGGTTATGGCCTGCGCATCGCTTCAATCTCCTTCGAGGGCGATAAAGCCGTTCTGAACGTAGAAGCCGTACAACCTGATCCGGACAAAATGTATCCGCAGGTCATTACGGAAGTGAAAGTGTCCACTTTCGTAGATGCTAAGCTGAAGCCAGTACTTGCGGAGTCCATGTCTTCGTCATCGTCGACAGGATCTCCCGACGCCAGCGTGAGCAGCGAGGAATAAACCAACGCAAAGGCGCCCCAGTGACTCGTAAAAAAGTCCAAGAGGCGCCTTTTCTCATTCGAATTAGATCTCCCACGTAATAGGCGTTTGCCCGTTTCGTTCCAGGAATGCGTTTACTTGAGAGAACGGCTTGCTGCCGAAGAACCCTTTGCGCGCCGACAACGGACTCGGATGAGCGGACGTCAGTACAAAATGGCGGGTTCCGTCGATCATCCTCGCTTTCGTTTCGGCATGTTTGCCCCACAAGAGAAACACCATCGGAGTCTCTCTTCCGCTCAGCCGTTCGATGATGCGATCCGTTAGCTTCTCCCAGCCGAACCCCTGATGGGAAGCCGGCTTCCCTTCCTCCACACTCAGAACCGTATTGAGCAGCAATACGCCTTGGCGCGCCCACGATTCCAGACAGCCATGCTCTGGCGGCTTGCAGCCTAGATCAGCCTCCAGCTCTTTGAAAATGTTGCGAAGAGACGGCGGCAACTTGACGCCTTTCCGTACGGAGAAGCTCAGCCCATGGGCTTGTCCCGCTCCATGATAAGGATCTTGCCCGAGAATGACGACCTTCGTCTCCTCGTAGGAAGCGTATCTAAGCGCATTCAACAAATCGTCTTTGGGCGGGAATACGTTTGCTAGTTCATATTGCTCGTCAATCAAACGCATAAGTTCGTTCATATAGGGCTGCTCGAATTCCTCCCGCAGTACAACTCCCCAATCATTGTCCGGCCATGTTCTCATATTCTCTCCTCCTCGCGATGCATATAAAAAAAGCCCATATGCAGCGAAGACCGCATCGGGCTCTTAGGTTATGTATGCAAAAATAAATGGTGCCGAGGACGGGAATCGAACCCGTACGGTGGTCACCCACCGCAGGATTTTAAGTCCTGTGCGTCTGCCAGTTCCGCCACCCCGGCATGGTTAGTCGATACAGTTGCGAATAATGGTGGGCCCTGAGGGACTCGAACCCCCGACCAATCGGTTATGAGCCGACCGCTCTAACCAACTGAGCTAAGGGCCCTCGATAGACGTTATAATAACGTATTAGTCGAGTTTGGTTGCGGGGGCAGGATTTGAACCTGCGGCCTTCGGGTTATGAGCCCGACGAGCTACCGAGCTGCTCCACCCCGCGACGTTGACCATTTTCAACAAATGCATCTTTAATGGCGACATCAATTAATATACTACAGGTTATACTTCCCAGTCAAGCATTATTTTCGAATTCATTCTTTTCTTCTAAGGAAGAAATCTAACGCCGTACCTGCCCTTCCGGGACCGGAACACTTCGACCTCGCGGGGGCAGTCGTAACCATAGATCCACCAATCGTTTTCCATTCGCCGCACTAAGCATCCCGCTTGAAATTTGGTTTCGTATAAACGCAGCCAATAAACCCATTTCATTTTCATCATGATGTCCTCCCGTATTTCGCCAATGATGTTGCCATTAGATTACCCCAAAAGTCGGGAATCCATCGCATTGACTGTTCTTAGCGTTCCAACGGTTGGGGTATACTAATAGTAATAAACGAATGAAGAAGAAGGAGTTGGTCTACATGCTGTACGGCATTGCCGTATTTCCCGAGAAAGCGGTTCAGGACGAAGCGAATAGCTGGAGAATACGCCATGATCCCCATTATTGCAATATTGCGGCTCACATGACCATTCGAGAAGCGGAAGATTGGGACGAAACCAAGCTGAGACTTGCGGTCGAGCAATTGGAGAAGACAGCGGCAACGCTTAGCCCTTTCAAGGTGAAGTTTAACCGGGTATCCACGTTTTTCCCGGTCACACCGACGCTCTATTTCGCCTTGGAGGACCCCTCTCCCGTTGCCATGCTGCACGAAGCCGTCTGCAGCGGTCCGCTGGAGCAGACACTTCCTAATTACGTATATACGCCGCATATTACGATCGGGAGAAATATGCCGCCTGACGAGCTGCATGATCTATACGGCAACCTGAGGATGAAGGAAATCCGGTTGGCGACGCTTATCGACCGTATCCACCTCCTCTACCAGACCGAACAAGGCGGCTGGACGGCCTACCAGTCCTTCCAGCTGGGCAATGGTTAAGACTGCACTGCCTTCTTCATAATCGAAAAAGCCGCCTTCGCGCGCACCGATCGGTGCGCAGGAAGGCGGCTTACTCTGTGAAGGAGCCTTGTTTTCGATTACTCGACGGTCTCGACGACTTCTTCTTTTGTTACGGCGTCCGTCGCCACGTCATCCATCGGCCTTGGAATCCCGATTCCGCCATCTCCGCCCATCTCGGATTGTCCGGCCAGAATCGCGTTGCCTCTAGTCTCCCATTCGGCGAGCGCCGCTTTCGTATCCATCGTACCTTCGAGCACTTTTTGGAACAGCTCATAGCCGATTTGGCGAGCCTCCCAGATGCCCGGCTTCTCGCGGTAAATTTCTTCTTCGTTGACCGAGGTAGGAGGCAGAGGCTTCAACATCGTGAAAGCGTCGATGTTGTATTCCATGCCAGCAACCGGCTTCAGGTACTCCTTACGCGCGACGAGCTCGTAGTTGCTTCTGGATTTCAGCTTCGCCCACTCCTTGCTATTGGAGAACTTGATGAACTCCCAAGCATCATCCGCGTTCTGCGCGTTGGTGTTGATGGCCATCAGCTGGCTAAGCGTAATGTTGCCGCCGGAATCGACGTTCGTCGGATGCGTCGGCACCGTTACGACATCCCAATCCACCATCGTAAAGTCCTTGATGCTGGCCGCGTTGTCGCTGAACTTTTTCAGTTCGTTCACGTAATACGATTCGCCGATCATCATCGCTATCTTGCCTTGCGCGAACAAATCGCCGTAGAACGGATCCACGCCGCCTTCCGCATTGATTTTTTCGTACATTTTGCTGATGAATTCCTGGTCGGGAACGATCTTCTCTTTGTACAGGCCGGATACTGTATCGAACACTTCCGCCCATTGGTCGCTGTTCACGAGCATCTTCTCGCCTTTGTCGTCCCACGTTCTTAGCTGGAGCGCCGTAGTATAGGTTTGCACGTCGTTGAAGCCGTCGGACGACCAGCGGTTAAACGAGAATCCGAAGGTGCGGTCTTCGCCTTCGCCGTTCGCCACTTGGCGGGCTTTCGCGAAGACGTCGCTCCAGCTCATTTTGTCGGTCGGCGGCTCGATGTTCATGTCCGCGAATATTTTTTTGTTATAATACAGCGCCGAAGACGTAAAGGTTGGCGTCAGCGCGTAGATGCTGTTGTCGCCTGCCGCCTTGATGCCTTCGATGACTGTCGGCACGTAATCGGTAATATCGAATTTGTCTTGCGAGATGAGCGGATCGAGCGGCTTCAGGAGGTTATCCTGCGTGAAACGTCTCAGGAGGTTGTAGTCGATGACGACCACGTCCACCGGATTCTGTCCCGTCATCAGCTTCTTCATCTCTTCATACGGATCGGGCTGATCGGCTGGCTTGCCGGGCTCCGAAGTCTGCGTGAAGCGCTGACTGTCGTAGTTGACGGCGCCTACGATTTCGAACTCGATGTTCGGATACTGGAACTCGAACATATCGGTATACTGTTGACGGAAGTACGGCTCGTTGTCGGAGCCGCCGTACAAGACGCCGATGCGAAGCACTCGTGTCTCTGCTTCTGACGGGTCGTTGCCGCCCGTGCACGCGGACAACAAGCCGACAAGCAGCGTCAGCGTCATGATGACCGTGGTCCATTTGGAAAACCGGGATTTGATGATGCCATTCCTTTTCATTTGTCATTACCCCCCAATAATTTTGGCGAAGAGATGATGATCCGCTCCCCGTCGAATTCCATCGTTGCTTTGTCCTTAATGCCTATCGCGGTCAAATATTCCTTCGGCACTTGCAACCGCCCCACCCGATCGACGACGACATACGCTTCGTGCACGCCCGATAACCCTTTGGCGGACGGCAGCTCCGCATCACCTCCGTCAAGCCCGATATTCGGATTGCGTTTGATGAATTCCGTGCTCGTCAGACCGTCGCGGATCGCGACGACCCGGTCCACCTTGCTCGCGAGGGTCATGTCGTGCGTGACAATGACGATCGTAACGCCGAGCTCGCGGTTCAGCGTCCGGAAGATGCCCATGATGAGATCCGAAGTCGCGGTATCGACGGAGCCCGTCGGCTCATCCGCGAGCAGAAGCTTCGGTCGATTCGATAACGAAATCGCGATGGCGACCCGCTGCTGTTCACCGCCCGACAGCTGATGGAGCTTGTTGAGCATGCGCTCCTTCAGTCCGACCCACTCCAGCAGCTGTTTTGCGTAGTCGCGGTCGACCTTGCCGGATAACATCATCGGCATTTCGACGTTCTCCAGCGCCGTTAAGTAAGGGAGCAAGTTTCTTGCGTTGTTCTGCCAGATGAAGCCGACGGTTTCCCGCTTGTATTGAACAAGCTCCTCTTCCGAAATCTTGAGCAGATCCCATGGGCCGACTTTCACTTGGCCGGCGGAAGGGCGGTCGAGGCCGCCGAGCGTGTTGAGCAGCGTCGACTTGCCGCTGCCGCTATTGCCGATGATGGCCATCAGCTCGCCTTCCTCGACCGTCAGGTTGAGCCCCTGGAGCGCTACGACTTCAAGATCGTCGGTTTTAAAAATTTTAACTAACCCTTCGCAATGAATCATTGGCCGTTAACGCTCCTCTCCCATTTTGACCGCTTGATGGACTTTCAATCTGCGAATATGCAGGAAAAGCAGCATAGCGCCGACGATCATCATGAAACCGACGACGTAGAACAGCTGGTTCGTGTCGCTCGCCTCGAAGACGACCCGGAACGGAGGCACCGTCTCCGCCACGTTGTCGGCCGTCTGCAGGAACGGCAGGAAGATCAAACTGACGACCTTGCCGATCAGAATGCCGAGACCGATCGCGAGCCCCGCGGTGAACAACTGCTCGAGCAAGAGCATGCCCGTCAATTGTTTGCGCGACAATCCCATCGCGCGCAGGACGCCGAATTGCACGACGCGCCCCGATAGATTGAAGAACCAATAAAGAATGTACCCGGCAAGCGTGATGACGACGGAGACGAGAAACCCGAGACTCAAGATGCCGAATACGCCACCTCTCGTCGGATGTTTCGATTGCGTGATGAGCTCGGTCCGGACATCGTCCACCGACGCAAGCTCGATGCCTTCCTTCTGGAGCTTCTCGACGATCGGCGCGACAAGCGCGTCCGGCTTCATCTTCAGCCATACCTCGTAAGGCATGATCGGGAGCTGATCGTAAATATAGTCCAAGTTCGTAATGATGAACGGCGATTTGTCCGGATATTGACTTGGCCAGTACGGCAGGATGCCGACGACCGAGAAGTCGATCATGCCGTCGGTGAAGCCGACGGATACGGTATCGCCCAGCTTCAGCTGGTACTTCTCTGCGACCCCTGTCGGTATGATGGCCGCGTGTTCGGATAATCCCAGATTCGCCAAGTAACGGAACGGATGAACGGGGTACAGATCGTCTCGGAACCATGCCACTTTGGAGAAATCATTGTTGTCGACGCCCAGAATCGTACCTTGGCCGATCGACTTGCCCGAGATGACGACGTTGCCTTTGGCTTTCAATACGCGAGCGGCCGCTTCCACGCCGTCAAGCGTACGGAAAATTTCGAACGGCGGTTCATTGTACAGAATGCGGGTCGGAACACCGCCGCCGTTACCGCCGCCGCCATTGCCTCCCCCGCCGTTGCCACCTCCGTTGCCTCCTCCATTGCCGCCTCCGTTACCGCCTCCGTTGCCTCCTCCATTGCCTCCGCCACCGCCATTGCCTCCAGTAGGCGGCGTCACTTCGGCGGTTCCGTCCCATACGGTCTGAATAATGACATCCGATCCGTACTTATATAAGGTGCGTTCGGTGGAGTTCAGATCGATCGTACGGGCGGCCGAAGCGTTGTACACGCCTAGTCCCAGAGTTAGCACGAGCAGGATCATGAGCGGATAATACCCTTTGGACGATCGCGACAGCTGTGTCAGCGTCAAGTACAGCGGCACCGGCAGGAACTTGCGGCCGAGCCAATTGAACAGCTTAAGCAGCCAAGGGAACAGTCTCAGGAAGAACAGCCCCAGCGCGAAGATCGCGAGCGCCGGCACGAAGAACAGGAACGGCTGAACGTTCAGCTGATCCGTCGTCATGCCCGTCTGGAACGTCAGCATCTGGCGTTCGTTAAACATATACCAGCCATAACCAGCCGCCGCCAGCAGCAGCACGTCGAGGAACCAGCGCTGCCAGGCCGGCTTGCGATCCGAACGCGCGAGCTCCTGCTTGTAGCTCACGATGGACGAGCGGGCATAGATCACGGCCGGGATGACCGTTGCCAGAATGGCGAGCAGCACCGCGGCGCAGCCGGCGATGATCGCTTCCGTCGAAAAGCCGACCGGTATCGACTTCCGGTTGACGAAGGACAGGAAGCCGTTAGCGGAGCCGATGCTCTTCGCCATGAACCAGCCGATGAACGGTCCCGTCGCAAGCGCGACGGCGCCTAGCAGCAGCCCTTCCAGCAGATAGATCCAGATGATCTGTTTCGTTCCCGCCCCGCGGCTGCGCAGGACGGCGATATCGCTGCGCTGCTTATCCAGCGATTGCCGCGCGTTCATCGCGATAAAGTAGAACACCATCGCGATCATCGGAGCGGCCAGCGTGAAGAGCAGCGTCTGGAGCTGCAAGCTTTGCTTGCGGAACTCGGTGAGCGTCGACGCGAACGAAATTTCTACCCGCGTATCCTTGAGCCGCTGATAAAGCTCGATATTCAGCCTCTCTAGTGTTCTTCCGAGCGGCGAAAGCTGACTCGTCTTGATCTCGGTCAGATCGAACGCGTAGTACCATCCGCCGTTGTGCAGCGGAATGCGCAGCTGCTCGAGCAGCACCTTCTGGAACGTCGCTTCGCTGATCTGAAGCGTGCCCAGCAATCCTTCAAGCCCTTGATACCAATAAGCGTCGGCGGCATCGGTCGGATTAAACGCTCCGACGATCTTGACGCGAAGCGTCAGATTCAGGCCGCCGTATACCGGATACTCGAATACGTCTCCGATATGTATGTCGTTGCGGTACATCGCTTCTTCCAGCATGACCGCTTCGATGATTTTGCCGTCGCCGGCCGATTCGTCGAACCACTTGCCCTGCGCGATCTCCCCATGCTCCGGCAAGCCGGACATCGTCATGAGGGATAACTGACGATTGCGGCCCGCATCCACCTTGGTCGGATCCTCGGGAACGACGTCCGAGCTGCGGATGGAATACGTTTTTTGGTAAGTGCCATATGTAAATCCGATATTTTGCGGGACGTTCTCCTTGATGTATCGCTCAAGCTCGGTCAGCGCGGCCAAATCCGTTTTCTCGCCAGGCGTGGATTGGAACCGCATGAGCAGCGACCCCGCGGGCATTCCCGTGCTTTTCTCCTGCAGCGACTGGGCGACGACCCGCTTGAGCGCTCCGTCCGCGTACATGGGAATGCTCGTAGCGAACGCGACGGCCATCGTCAATCCGGCGAGCGTGCTTAACGTTAACCACCTTGTATTCCACATTTTGCGGAATAAGAAACGAAACAGCGGAATACCCATCGTCTATCGACCTACGACTTTCTGCCCCGGCTTCAGCCCCTGCAAAATCTCGATATCCGTGGCGGTCTGCTGGCCTACTTCGACGTCCACCTCGCGTTTGCCTTCTTCGTCGATAACCTGAACATAAGTGCGAGAACCGATGTTGCGAAGCGTGGACGGCGGGATGACGATCGCGTTCTCGGTGCGTTTCGTGATGACGTTGATCGAGATCGGCGTACCTCGGTTAAGGCCTTTTGGTAATTCCGGAATGTCGATGATCATAAAATCTTCCGGGCGCTCGGGCTTTTGTTCGCCCGTCGGCGGATTGCCGTTGCCATCGCCTTCCGTCGATTTGACGGGCAGCTGCTTCACTTTGCCCTTGAAGTTGCCGACACTGCTGATGCTGATGACGGCCTCCATGCCCGGCGCGATTTTCTCGAGCTCCGTCTTGGTGAGCTTGGCTGCCGGCGTCATGAGCGCGGTATCGGCCACGATCGCGATCGGCGCGTATGCTTTGATGACGTCGCCTTTCTGGGCGCTGACGGATACGATCGTTCCTGAATACGGCGCGACGATCGTCGCTTTGGCGATCTCCTCCTCCATGTCGACCAGCTTCTGCCGTTTCTCCTCGAAGGCGATTTGTTTCTCCTCGAATTCCAGCGGCTCCATCTCGTCGCGCATGCGGAGCGTTTCCTTCATCGCGTTTTCTTCGCGTTTGAACGCGAGCCTTTCCATGCGGAGCGTCTTCTTCAAATCCTCGACATCCAGCTCGCCGATCACGTCGCCGGCTTGCACGGTATCGCCCGTCTTGACGTACAATGCCTTCAAATGTTTGTTGTCGAGGGTGAAATAAAGCGTTTCTTCCTGCGTGGAAATGATCTTGCCGATCACCTGCACTTTGGTTTCCAGCGTCTTCGTCGTCACCTCGTATTCCGGTTTCTTCGAAATTTGAGGCGGCACGATCTCCGGCAGCACCTCTTCCGCTTTCTCGTCCGGCAATAACGAACATCCGCCGGCGAACACGAGCGACACGCTCAGCGCGGCGATCATCGTTTGTTTACATAAATTTCCCGTCCACCATTTCATAGACATGGTCGGCAACCTCCAAAATCGTAGGATCATGTGTAGTCATACAAATCGAGACGTTTTCTGTGCGAATGATAGTTTGGAATACCGACATAATTTGCGCGGACATGCCCGTGTCCAGCTCGGCGGTAGGTTCGTCGGCCAGCAGCAAAAGCGGTTTGTGGGCAATCGCCTTCGCGATCGCGACCCGCTGCTGCTCGCCGCCGGACAGCTCGAACGGACGATGATGCATCCGCTTCTCGAGACCGACCAGCTCCAGGCATTGCTCCACCCGGCCCTTCCACTCCGACCGCGGCGCCCCCGCCATACGCAGCGATAATTCAACGTTCTCCCAGGCGGATAAGAGCGGCATAAGCGCGAAGGCTTGGAAAATAAACCCCATCTCCTTGCGTCTCACTTGCGTCCGCTCGTCATCGCTCATCTTGCTGAACGTCAGCCCGTTGAATAAGATCTCGCCTTTGCTCGGCGTATCCAGGCCGCCTAAGCAGTTGAGCAGCGTCGTCTTGCCCGAACCGGAACGACCCTTAAGCATGACGAGCTGGTTCGGATGGACTTCCATCTGGATGCCCTTCAGCACATGCAGCGTGTTTCCGCCGACTTGGAACATGCGTTCCACTTGATTGACCGTCAGCAAAGCCGTTCGGCTGCTGTCCAAAGCCGTTTCTTCGACTGCAATATCGGCTGCCATATGGGCAGAATCGTGAAGCTCCTCCACGGAGCTTTGCTCCTCTTTTTCAGTCGCTCGCATTAGCGTACCAGCATCCCCCTTCCACATCTCTATCTTCATAATTCTAATCTTACATCATAGACGGAGCATGCCAAGAAAAAGTTACGTCCTTTGGTAATTCATGCATAACTTTATTTCGAAAAAAAGAAAGCCGCTCCGCACAACATGACGGAACAGCTTTTCCTCGGGTTACCCCTTCACTTTAAAATGCCCGACGGCCGAGCCAAGCTGGTCGACGATCTCATCGAGCGTGCGAGAAGCAGACGCGATGTTGTCCATGAGCGCCAGCTGTTCCTCCGTCGCCGCAGCGACGTTCTCTGCTTTCTCCAGACTGGCTCCGGCCGTGGCCGCCGTTTGCTCCGTCGTCGCGCTCACTTGCTCCGAGCTGGCAGACATCTGCTCCGTGATCGCCGAGCTTTCCTGAAGCTGTTCAGCCATCAGGTTCACTGCCGCGCCGATCGCGTTCAATCGACGTTTCAGCTCGTTCACGCGTTCGCTTCCTTCGTCCACCTCGCGGAGCGTCTGGCGCATCGCGGCCGACGCGCTCGCGATTTCGCCGCGCGTTTCGTTCACGAGCTTGTTGATCCCTTCGGCCGATGCAAGAGAGCCCGCGGCGAGCTTCCGGATTTCGCCCGCGACGACCGCGAAACCTTTGCCGTGTTCGCCTGCCCTTGCCGCTTCGATCGACGCGTTCAGGGAAAGGATATTCGTCTGACCCGCGAATGTCGTAATATTTTCGGCAATGGAGCCGATTTGCTCGGAACGGTTCTCCAGCGTTGCGATGATGCCGGACAGATGTTTAATAACGTCGCCGAGACCTGCCATCTGTTCATCCAGGCGCCCAAGCGCAAGCTGCCCTTCCGCCGCTTCCGATGAAGTCGACATGGAATGATCGGCCATCGTGGACGTATTCTCCGCGATCCGCCCGATGCCGACGGCCATCTCCTCGATGGCCCGCGAAGTTTCTTCGGCGCTCCTCGCCTGCGCTTCCGCATGCTGAGAAACCTCCATGATTTGTTTGGCCACATGCTCCGATGCGGCCGCCGATTCCGACGATGCGATCGACAGACGGGACGAAGAGGTTTTTACTTGCGTCGAGCTTGACACAACCCCGGAGATAAGCGTATTCATCCGATCGATCATATCGTCCACCGACCGCAAAATATGGCCAAGCTCGTCCTTGCCGTAGCGCTCCGCGCGAGGCGACGTCAGATCGCCTTCGCTCACGCGTTTCGTCTTGTCGAGCACGCTCTTGATCGTTCTCGTGATCGCGCGCGTCATGAACGTCACCATGATAAGAAGCAACATGGTCACGACGATGATGCCGATGAACGTTGAGAGCTGCGTCTCGTCCAGACGGGATTCGATCTCCGCCATTTTCTCCCCCGCGTACAGATCCACACTATGGACCACTTCGTCGACGCCTCCGCGAGCGCTTTGGAACTGCCCGTCGATCTTCGCGTTCAAGACTTGCGCCTTGCCGTCATCCACGGATTTGGCGGCTTCCTTGTACCACTCGCCGAAGCTGGTGTCGAACTGCTCGAAAATTTCTCCGCTCTCCTTGCCCGATTCGCCGATTGCAACACTTAGCAAACCGCTTGACTCCAAAATCGCCTTGGCGGAAGCGACCCGCTTGAGCGCTTGGTCTTTGTTTGCGGCCATCTCTTCTTTCGCCGCCGCGAATGCAGCGGCGTCAAGCTCTCCGGATTCCATCAGCGCGTAAGCCATGTACGATTGGTATAAATCCCGGTCCGCGTTTAACAGGAACGTATTCGCTTGATTCGTTGTTTCGTAGATCGATGACGATAGATCATCGAACACTTTGCGCTGCTCTCCGAGCAGATACAAACCGGTAAACGTATAAAACAATAAAGGTATTGCAGCCAAAATAACCATCTTCATGCCAAACGAAATTTTCATGAACATCTACACCCCTCGTCGTCGCTAGCCTTACTATTTTTATCGGAATCGGAGTGGATGTATTGAAACGAGTCTCGCGAAATCTTCATAAGTTTTTGTCGAATTTTGCAACAAATCGAGTAGGCCTATGCGCATGCGCATAGGCCTCTCACAGATCCGGACTTGCGGGTCATCGCATCCGGCTCCTCCAGTGATTATCCCCGTTGGGGGTGAAGTTCTTTGCAAATCGTA
>NZ_JAVFVT010000019.1 GCF_030929555.1 Paenibacillus sp. LHD-117
GATACGCTTTTACGCACAGATTTCGCCATACGTAAGTATCCAAGCTACGCGGGGGCTTGGCCCCTCCCGCGACCGGACTTTCACCGGCTAGAAGATGCGTGCTTAGCTGGGCACGCGCGATCTTAAAAAGCCTTGGCCCGATGTGTATCGGACCAAGGCTTTGCTTGGATAACCCTTATTGATTTTCCTCGATCGATTCATCCGGCAAAGTCATCTCGTTTGGGTTCCCTTCAAGCTGCCGTTCCAGGTGAGTTGCCAAGTCGGACAACAACTGTTCGGATTGCTCGTCCGTCAGCGTACCTTCCTGGGTAGCAGCTTCGATTGCGGCGGCAACGGCGATTGTCAATTCATCCAACAATGCTTCTTTGTCCATGCCGGCTTCTTCGGCAATCTCGAGAAGCGTCATGCCGCTATCCAGGGATGTCATTATCTCATCTTCGTCAAGCCCGACAATGTCAGCAGTTAAAGTAATGATATCGTAGACCGGCTGTCCCATCGGGCCGCCTGGTGCTTGAACGTCTGGCGATGCGTTTGGTTCGTCGGTTGTTGCATCTGTTTCCTCGGTTATTGCATCCGATTCGTCCGTTGTTGCATCTGTTTCCTCGGTTATTGCATCCGATTCGTCGGTTGTTGCATCTGTTTCCTCGGTTATTGCATCCGATTCGTCTGTTGTTGCATCTGTTTCCTCGGTTGTTGCGTCCGAATCGTCGGTTGTTGCCGATTCCTCGGTCGATGCGTCCGATCCTGCAGTTTTGCCCAGCCTTGCGAACAAGTCGTTCAGTATTTCTTGCAGCTTGTCCGTTTGCGACTCCGTCTGTTGTCCTTCTTCTGCATTACCGCCAAAAAACATATCAGAAGCGGAGAGAAGCTCGTCCAAGAAACTTGCTCCGCCCATTCCATCCTCCGCTATCTTCATTGCTTGATTGGTATCGTTCGAATCATTGAGCGCAGCTGCGTATGCTGTTGAGTTCGAGCTTCCCGCATATCCTGCACCTAAAACGATTGACGTCGCGATACTCCCAATTACAATTTTCTTACTCAGTGTGTTCATCGATAACTTCCACCTTTCAGCTTGTTTTTTATTACGTAAATAAGGATAACGCAGTTTTCTTAAGTGAAACTTAAATCGGAGGATGGTAAAAAGTCCCCGTCACTGCTTCGCAAGCAGGACGGGGACTTTAATGGTTATGGCGTCAGAAAATCCGCTTTGACCAGCAAACGCATGATCATGACGGCGCCTTCCGCCCTCGATGCGTTCGTGGTCGGGCTGAGCGTCGTGTTCGTCTTGCCGTTGATGATGCCGAGATAAATCGCCTGCGCTACGTTCGTCTTCGCGTAAGAGCTTACTTTGCTCTTATCCGAGAAGCCTTGCAGGTAGGAGTCGGTCGAGTTCGGCAGCGACACCGATAGACCCGCCACCTTCGCCGCTCGCATCAGCATCGTCGCCATATCCTGACGAGTAATGGAATCGTTTGGCTTGAAGGATGTGCCGCTTACGCCGTTAACGATGCCAGCGGCCGAAGCTGCTCCGATGTAGGCGCCCATCACCGTATCCTTATTGACGTCCTTGAACTTGGCCGCTGCCGTCCTGTCGCCGGTCAGGCCTAGTCCTTTCGCGATGTAAGTCGCGAACTCGCCCCGCGTGATGGCCTTATCGGGATCGTATTTCGATACCGTATGTCCTTCCACGATGAACTTTCGCGCCATCATCTGCACCGTGCCTGCCGCCCAATGCGTGCCCATGTCGCTGAAGGAGGACGTGTTCTTGACCAGCGCGTAAGCGCTATTGCCCTTGCGCTTGAAGGTAGCCCGCGTTACGCCGTTCTCCGTTTTGAACGTCGTCGGTACATAGGAGAGCGTGCCTGTCACAGGATCCAGCCACACGGCCGCGGATTGCCCCGTGTTCACGCTTGACGACGTTTTGAGCGTCCGGGATACGTATCCGCTGAAGTTCGTCAGGGGCGCCTTCGTAGCGCCGTTCACGACGAACGTCTCGAAGCTGACCGGACCTTCGATAACTTGCGCCTTGGACGAGTTAAGCGCGGTCGACAAGGATGATGTTTTGTTATTCGCGCCTTGGTCGATCGCGATCAATAGGTGGTTGGAGATTCCGTTGCCGCCGGCCATGGCGGACAGCTCGGCGAAGTTCAGCGTTCGTAGCGAAAGCTCGAACGTCGCGCCGTTATGATCGACCGCGAACGTGACGTCTCCGCCTTGTTTGCTGGCCATCTCAAGCGCGATCAAGTTGATTGCCACAATCGCGGCGCGTTCGCTGTCCGGCACCTTGAACGCAATCCGCGGGCTGGCGATACCCGCGTTCCGCGAAGTCGTAACCGCCGCAATAAATTTGTCGTTATTGACCGTATAACGATTGGCGGTTACCCCTGCCGGGGACGTGTCTGTCGAGATGCTGGCCCCCGTATATTTGATAGCGATGCCGCCGCCTTCAGACGCTTCATAGTCACCCGTCAGCGTGTCGAGCAAGGTTGTTTGGTTCGCAACGTTGGCGTTCGTGAAGCCGCTCACCGATTGCCCTCCGAGCGTCACTAAGCCTGACGTATTTGCAAAGTAGGATATCGTAGCCGATTCTCCTACATTCGCAGGCGTCGTTAACGTAAGGATGACCGATTGCCCCGAGATTTGAACATTGGAGACGGCTCTAACCATCTCCTTGACCCGGACGAGAAATAGGCTGCTCGCCGGTACGATAGTTGGATTGAGCGGTTCGTTAAAGCTAAGCGTCAAGGTCTGGCCTTTAAGAATGGCGCCCTTCATCGTACCGGGTTGCCCCGTCCCCGTACCCGTGCCGCTGTTTGCGGCGATGTTCGTGAACGAAGCGGCCGCGTTGCCTTTATAGTCCGTGACCGTATTGCTCGTGCCGATATACGAGACCCGAATGTTCTGGCCTGTCGTAACGCTTGCGGTCAAGGTCAAGAATACGGTATCGCCCGAAAGAATGACGTTGCTGACCGATCTCGTACTGCCATCTGCCGTTATGCTGTACTGGTAGGTAGCCGGCGCGGTGCTTAAGCTGAGCGCTTCATTGTATTTGATCGATACTAACGTCCCGCTCGCCGTAATGTTCAAGACGTTCGGAGACAAATTATCTCCCGCTCCCCCGCCGGTTCCGCTGCCGTTCAAGGTATAATTGCTGAACGCGCCCACCGTATTGCCCGACACGCCGATGAGCGGGTAGCTGATCGGACTGTAGGATACGCGCACGGTCTGGCCGGTGGTCATCGACGCGTTCACCGTCATTTGGATGACGTTGCCGCTATGCCAGATGGACGTCGGGCTATAATTGTTGCCCCCAACGTTGACCGTGAACTGCGTATAAGCATACGTACTCACCGTCATCAGCGCCTCGCTGAAGTTTAGGACGACCGTACTGCCGTATGCGGAACCACTGGTGACGACCGGAGCCGTACTCGTCGATCCGTTCGATACTTCCATGTTCGAGATCGTGGCCGCCTGATTGCCGGATACGTCTTGCACAAGACCCGTCGCGGGCCTCGTATAGGATAAAATGACCTTTTGATTGCTGCCGGCGGAGCTGGCCAGCGTCAGAACGACCATATTGCCTTCGACTTTGACCGCGGTTACGTTGCGCGGGGCCCCTGCTACCGTAACGTAGTAGCTTGCAGGGGAAGGCTTTAGATCCGGGTTCAGCGGTTCATTGTAAATCAAACGAATGATCGACCCGCTGACTTCGGACTTGGAGACGGTCGGCGCCGTCGTATCGCCACCCATCGTTAAGAACGTCCATTGGTAGGTGTTCTGGATGCCGATGAAAGAGTTGCCAACCAAGTCGAGTACCGCATTTTCTTCAATATTGACGTAGTAGTTAGTATTGGCTGCTAACGGTTGGCTCGGCGTAATGATGATCCGCTTGTTATTCGCCGGGTCGACGCCAAACGTTCCCGCTACCGTTGGCGCGGAGCTATTCGCGCTGGCCGGGTAGAACGCGATGCCGCCCGGTCCTGTCATGATCGGCTTGTCGAAAATAGCCGAAAATTGCGATTGCACCGGCACAGCCGTCGATCCGTTCGCCGGGCTTAACGACTGGAGCATCGGACGTACGCCGTCCTGCGTAATCGTAAACGTCCAACCCGTCGCGCTCGAAATGCCGCTGTAGAAATTGCCCGCACCGTCTCTGATTGCGCGATTCCCGATCGTCACGTAGTATCGCGTATTGTTCACGAATGACTTAGCCGGGTCGGATGACGAAATGTATTTGTTCGGATCCACGATTAGCTGCTTCGTGCCGCCGCCCGTCACGCGCGCCGACGTGATCGGGATCGAGCGGAACAACGTGCCGCCGACGGATTGGCGAATCTCGATATTCCCGCTGTTCGGGTACACTTCTTCGTTGAACGTTAACGTAAGCAGCGTGCTCATGCCGCTTGCCGTCCCGTTATACGTCGGCGTCACGCCCGTTAAGACCGGCGCCGTCACATCGTTGCCGTACCCCGTCGTGAAATTCCAGATCGTAGCCGCCGAGATGCCGTAGAACCATTCCGCCGTGTTCGGACTCGGACGGGTAAAGGCTCCAGGATCAATGACGATATAATAGGCCGTGCTTGCCGCCAGATTCGACACCGGGTCGATCGTTGCAGTCGTATTGCCGTTGCTCAGCGTGACGCGTGAAGAGTTCGCCTGAATGCGCTCCACGACCGAGTTGTCGCTGACGCGGCGAATTTCGATGTATTTGGTGCTGCTGCCCGCCTGTATCGGCTGATCGAAACGAATGGTCAGATTCATGTCGATCGGCACAAGCGTGGCATCGTCCGCAGGCGTGAATGGCAAGGAGCTTGCCAGGTTCACTGGCGCCGAAGCGGTCGAGAACGACCAGGACATGCCGGCGAACGTATTGCCCGATGCATCCTGGAAGTTGTCGCTTGCGATCGTTGCCGTATACGTGGTATTCGGGAGCAAAGCTCCTTCGGGAACGATCGTCATCGTGTTCGTGCCGCTGCCCGTCACGTTGCCCGACGTCACGGGGATGTACCGCGTGTCGTCGGCCGAGCTTAACGTAATGAAGCCGGCTGCCGCATAAACCGGCTCGCTAAATGTCAGCGAGATCGGCGAAGTGATGGCATGCGTGCCGCCCTCTGGCGAACGAGTCGTATAGGTCGGTCTTACATTATCCTCAGTCAGAACGGTTCGGAAATTCCATCTGGTCGCATTTTGAATGCCTGCATAAGCTGCGCTGTTCGACACATTGACGAAAGCTCCCGCATCGATCAGCACATAATAGGCCGTGTTCAGCTCGAACTTATTACTCGTTGCGCTTAGCGATGGATTGATTGTCACTTCGCTAGGATTAGAATAGTTAACAGACACTTGACCCGACGTCGCGCTAATGGTTTCGACCAAGCTATTGTTGGATGATTTGTATATGGAAATAAAAGCGGTAGAAGAGCCGGCTCTTACCGGTTCATCGAACGTTAGGACAAGATTGGCACCGAGCGGCACCTCCGTCAAGTTATCCGCGGGCGACAAGCTCACCTCGACGGGACCTCCGGGAGCGGCCGTAACGGAAGAAACGCGATTCGTCCATCCCGAGGCAGGCAAGCTTAACTGCATCAGCAAGGCAAAGGAAAGGAACAGGGACAGCTTGCGGGTTTGATTCATTTTCGTCATTCACTCCTTAAGCAAATACACTCGTACCCTATTTGTCGGTTTTTGAGCTTGAAAAATTTAGGTTAACGACAAAAAACGCCGTTCTCCCGTTATGGAACATAACGGAAAGAACGACGTTTAGGTTGCGATTCGTATATACGATCTAAGGAGCTAATGCATTAACCGATCTTAAGCGATTACGCCTGCTTCGGCTTTCAGCTTCTCGGCTTTGTCAACGCGCTCCCAAGGAAGATCAACGTCCGTGCGGCCGAAGTGGCCGTATGCAGCGGTTTGGGCGTAGATTGGGCGGCGAAGGTCAAGCATTTTGATAATGCCTGCCGGACGAAGATCGAAGTTGCTCGTGATCAGTTCAACAAGCGTTTCTTCGGATACTTTGCCAGTGCCGTAAGTGTCAACGTTGATGGAAACCGGCTTCGCAACGCCGATCGCGTAAGCAAGCTGGATTTCACATTTTTCGGCCAGACCCGCCGCAACGATGTTTTTCGCCACGTAGCGTGCCGCGTAAGCCGCGGAACGGTCAACCTTCGTTGGATCCTTGCCGGAGAACGCGCCGCCGCCATGGCGAGCGTAGCCGCCGTACGTGTCGACGATGATTTTGCGGCCTGTCAGACCCGCGTCGCCTTGTGGTCCGCCGATAACGAAACGGCCAGTCGGGTTGATGAAATATTTCGTTTGCTCATCCAGCCATTCCGTAGGAACAACCGGCTTGATGACATGCTCCATGATATCCTGTTGGATTTGCTCCAAAGTGATTTCTTCCGCATGCTGCGTGGAAACAACGATCGTGTCGACGCGAACCGGCTTGCCGTCCACGTATTCGATCGTAACTTGCGTCTTGCCGTCCGGACGCAGGTAGCCCAGCGTGTCGTTCTTGCGAACTTCCGCCAAGCGGCGAGCGATGCGGTGCGACAACGCGATTGGAAGAGGCATAAGCTCAGGCGTTTCGTTCGTCGCGAAACCGAACATCAGGCCCTGGTCGCCAGCGCCGATATCTTCGTTTTCTTGTTTCATATCTTTGCCTTCACGCGTCTCAAGAGCTGCGTTAACGCCTTGGGCGATATCCGCGGACTGCTCGTTCAGCGATGTCAGAACAGCGCAAGTCGTGGAGTCGAAGCCGTACTTCGCACGTGTGTAGCCGATTTCTTTGATCGTCTTGCGAGCAATCGCCGAAATATCGATATAATCCGCGCGGCTGGAAATTTCGCCGATGACAAGCACGAGGCCAGTCGCAACAGAAACTTCGCAAGCTACGCGAGCGTTAGGGTCAGCTTCCAAGAATGCATCCAATACCGCGTCAGAAATCTGATCGCAAATTTTATCCGGATGGCCTTCCGTTACTGATTCCGATGTGAATAAGTGGCGTCCTTTTACCGACATCCGTATCAACCTCCTACAAACCTTAGTATTCAATAAGTGCTTTTGTTTTACACAAAAAATGAACCTTTTCCGCGAAGGAAAAGGTTGTTAGACAACTCTTCTTCTAAAAAAACATGATACCGAAAATGTCGCTTAGTGTCAATGGAAGCCGGACTTGCCAATTAATGTTCGGAACCACAAAATCTTAAAGCGTAAAGCCTCCGCCCATCACTTGTTCCGCTTGCGCGACTAACCTTCTTGTTATTTCTCCGCCAACGGAACCCGCTTGCCGCGTCGACAGCGACGACCATTGAACGCTTCCCGCACTTCCGCCGCTATGGGCTCCCAACTCACCGGCAAACTCGGTGTCTGCACCGGCGCCGCTATAACCACCGCTTACAAGACCGAATTCGGCAGCGATCTCATATTTCATTTGGTTCAATGCGGATTTACACTGTGGAACTACAACTTTATTGGAACGACTCATGGCTTACACCTCCGTATGAAATGAGATTACGACCTTATTGTGCTTCCTATAACTACGGCTCAAGCGTATAACCTTTTGTCATTGCGCGCAGATTATGTCATGAGTGGAAGGCAATAAGAGGTCGGTCATCGTCATGATCCAGTAACAAAAAAACTGCCACGCTCTTTAATTGAACGTGACAGTTCCTTTATTTTCCGAATTATTGAATCACATAAGGCCCTTTAACAATTAACGTAAGCGGAATGATCTCATCAGGATGACCTTTAATGCCGCGACCGTCGCGAGGGAACCATATTAAGTGGTTCGTCGGCACATCCTTGCCGCTCTTAATGTCTACACCGCCGGTCAAATCCGAAATCCCATTCGTGTCCGAGCTATAAGCAATGGCCATGCCCACGCGAACGACAACTTCCGTTCCTGCTTTGGCCATCAACGTCTTACCCATCGGCAGTTCAACGACTTCAAGCTTCACGGCCGAACCGCTGCCCGATCCGTTCTGTCCGCCTTCAGAACCGGTTCCACCGTTGTTGCCGCCCGAACCATTATCACCTGTTCCGCCGTTCAGCAACTTCGCGATCTGCTCGTCGACGTAGCTCTTCGTCACGATGGGATCTTCGATCGTACCAGGTGTAACGGCATTCGAATTCGCCTCAAGCGGATTCCCGACAACCATCCCGACCCACACGCCTGCCGCAATCACGACTGCCGCGCCGGCAAGCTTCCATACCTTTTGTTTCACTACGAAGTCTCCTCCTTATCTAGTACTCTGTTTCAAGAATACTAGAATCACCGCGGTTTTACTAGCTTAAGAGGATGTAATAAACCATTCTAGTCGTTTTGAAGCCAACAATCTCTTATGTTTATCAACGGCATCATAGATGTTTAATGTGTAGTTTGTGAATTTCGGGATATTAACGAACAAATTAGGATCTTCAATAATAATCTCTTGTCGAGAATTCCTGGTTACGACAAGATCTTCGCCTATTTTGAAAGTTTTTTCGTATCGCTTACCGTTGTCATCTACTAACTCTAAGATGATATCATGGCTAGTCAAGTCTTTCTGTGAAGACTCGGAAATTTCCATAGCATAATTAAAATTAAGAACAATTCTTCTTTCGTCTAGGATACTTGCTAGAACTCTATTAAAGCTCAACTTGTATGGATTTAGCTCTAGGTTCTCGAATGTTGTTGCAGGCGCTATAGATGTATAATCTAATTTTGTAATAGAAGGATGTAGATACGCTGTTGCTTTGTCTGTTGGATTAGCAAATTTAGATTCAACAATCCCCTCACCTAAAATAAGTTCAAAATCATCATACCCCACATTTTTCGGGATCAACGTATATGCATACGTGCTAACTTTCCCGAACGGATTGATCAAATCTGCGGTAGATCCAATAATTGCAGGGAAAACCATTCCCGCTTTGTTCCGGAAATATCCCACCCAGGAGTTCAGCTGATCAACACGGCTGCCTTTGTTCGTTAGTTCAAGATCAACATAAACCATGCTTGTATTCTGACCTTCATAGATCTTTATTCCTTTTGCCGTTATATCCGATTTTTTATCTTCTCTTTGCGATAAGATCGTGCTGCCTAATTTATAGCTTTTTGGTGTTTTGATCGCATTTGTGCCTGCAAACGTTCCAATATGAATCGCATTTTCCGCAACTTTTTCGTTTACTTTAATTTCAACTTTTGAGAACTCTTGCAGGTAAGGGATTTTTGTTAGTACTAGATACTTAGCCGTTTCACCCTTGCTTAATGTGATTTTGTTATTCGTTTTTATAAGTTGTACTTGCTCTTTTAACAATACGCCGTCCAAATAGACACTGGCCGTTAATTCAGGTGCAGGAAGACTAGTTGTCGTAGTCATTGTATTAGATACCTGTATTTCAGCTTGAATAAGATCTTCATTGTTCCATGGATTTCTATATAATTGATCGATCGTAACTTGATAGGATCCTTGCGTGTTTTTATAATCGACCTTTTTACCGAATGCTGTATTTTCTGTTACTTGATTTGAAGCGGTAACCGCATGTTTACCAAGCAATCGTTTGACATCCTTATTATTGACTTTAATCGTTTCATACACATACAATGTACCCTTATTAGTTGTTTCAGAGGAAGGAATTTCAACCGAAACATCCACAGACTTATTAATTCCCGGATTGATGGAAATAGTCCCAGCCGCATCCTTTACTTCCATTGGGTAAGTTGCACCGCTTGCCGAAGTGTATTCAAATGAAAGTGCAGGCAGAATCACATTTTTTTTGCCGGTATTTAATAACTGATACTCTATGGTGAAACGATTTAATTTATTCGAAATCGATGTGGTTACAACCTCATCTGGTTTTCCTTCCACGATCTGCGTTCCAGAATTTATCTTAATAACTGCAGTTTCCTTCAAATCCTCGGCTTTTGCTTTTATTTCATGATTAACTATAGGCAGTCCATAGGCCATGGTTTCCGTTTGTTGTACCCAAACAAGCTTAGCACCAGTCAATGATACAGAAGCGGGAATAGTTGCGCTAAGAAGAAAATCCTTTTTTTCGCGTGCAGCTACGGATTCGGTAGCTAGATCATATTCAATCGGATAAATTAAACCTTCAGCAGTCTTAATTACAAACTTCGTATTTGCAAACTTGACAGGAAGAGTTCCGTTATTGACAATTTGCCAAGTAAAAGAAACATGCTGTAATTCGCTGTCTTTCGCTAAAATACCGTTAGTCAGTTTCGTTGTTACCAATTGATTATTCCACTTATATTGTTGGGTCTGACCATAAGGCGTCACATTGTTATAGTTTTTAGGAATCGAAATTAATCCAACTCTTCTTTCGTAAGTGGATACACTGAAGTCCCACTTAATAACTTCAACATTGAGATCAGACAACTTCGTATTTTCATCTATTTCAGCGTAGTATGTAAAATCACGATTTGATTGTGCTGGAATAACTTCTTTCACATTAGCGTCGGCCGCTTTTATTTTAAAGTTCGAACCGCTTTTATTTTTTACTTTAAACCAATAATCGATAAGATCAACCGTCCTGCTTTCGCCATTATAAACGGTAATGGTAAAGACAAAGGCACGACCTTTTTCTCCTTCTACAATATCGGCAGATTTTAACTTCAAATAGCTTTTCCCCGTCAAATAGACCGCATTAAGTTTTGTAGGCGAAAAGTGACTTGCGGCTGGCGCAGCTTGTGCTGCTAGTACATTTGTTGGTACCGTAACGCTAGATGTGGCAATAAGAGTACCTACCACTACACCAATAGCCATGCGACGAAACATGCTGTTCACTCCCTTTTTACTTCTATTATCCATATAGACGTAATTAAGTATAGCAATGTTTCGTGAACGACTCATGAACAAAAAAAGAAATCCCCCGGAGGGGATTTCTTTTTAATCATGTTTAATTATGGTGCAGGAGGAGCAGTTACAGTTACTTCAACCGTTACCGATTGAGTACCGGAAGATACGTTAACTTTCCAAGTACCAACAGCGTTAAATGTTACAGCGCGGTCAGTGTCAAGCGCTACTGCGCCAGCTTGGTCAGTTACGAAGATTGCAGTTGCTGGGCCATTAGCAGCACCATCAGCAGCAACTCCGTATTGGTCTTTCGCTTCGAACCAAAGCGTTGCGTTTTTAGCAAGAACGTCAGCAATAGCTGTGCCAGTTGTAACTGTTACTTTAGTAACTGCATCGTCGTTCTTCTTAGCTGTAATAGAAGCAACAACTGGAGCAGCTTTGGAAACTGTTACGTCAGCAGTTTGAACAACTACTTCGCCGTTTTGCTTAGCAAGGTAGAGGTTGATTTTAACAGTGCCTTCTTTGTCCGTTACACCAGCGACTTTCCAAACACCGCCATCTGTGTCGTTAACAACCAGAGTGGAAGAGTCAGCAGAAGAAGCCGTTTGGATTACGCCGGATTGCAGAGCAACTTTAGCGCCGCTAGCATCTTTACCTACTACTTTGATTTCTTTTGCGTATTTGCTTGTAGTCAAGCCTGCAGCTTTTGCAGCAACTGTACCCAGAGCTTCAACTTCGTAAGTCAGAGCAGCGTCGGACTTAACGGAAGCAAGGTCAACAGTAGCAGTGTCAAGCAGACCAGTTGTTGTATTGTTGTTAGCTACATAAGCTGCAGCATTAGTAGCTGTATCAAACAATTTGAAAGTTACTTTCGTAGCTTTGTCATGGTCAGCAGCAGTCAATGTGATACCAGTATCTTTAATAGCTGTTACAGAGTAAGCTGTGTCTACAACAGTACCGAAGTTTGCGTTGTCAGCTTCAACAACAACAACAGTAGCAGCGCCTGCTGTATATGCGTTACCGTATTGATCAGTGAAAGTGCCTTTCAGCGTGATCGCTGCGCCTTTAACTGCTTTAGTAACACCGGAAGCTACGTTGATTGCAGCCGCGTACTTAGCGTCAACTACAGTCAGGGAAACATTTGCATTGTTGGAGTTAGCTTTTACAGTTACTAGCAGCAATGCAGTTCCCTTAGTAGCGCCAGGGCTTGTTACTTGTACATAAGCCTTGTCGCCATCTTTAACTACGGAACCAACTTGGAATACGCCTGTGTTTCCGGAAGTGATAACAAGCTCAGCAGCCGCTTTATCGGCAATTTCTTGTGCAGTCAGAGCATTGCCATACTGGTCATTAGCTTGGATTTCAACTTTGTAGTTAGCTTGGCCAAGACCAAATTGGTCAGCTGGAGCTACCAGGCTAACAGAACTAATGGATTTCTGGCCATTTACAGCAAATTCAATCTTGCTGGATTTGCCAGTTGCATTAACAATCACTTGAATAGAAAGAGTTTTAGGACCATTGAATTGAGCGATATCGAATTGAAGTTTCTTCTTGTCTCCAGTCAACTCAATATTCGAAATTTCATCACTCTTAATGAATGTCAAACCAGCAAAACTTGCATCAGTCAGGTCAACTGTGTTGCCATACTGATCTTTTGCAACGTATGGAAGTTTGATATCCGATTTATTGGACTCAAGAGTTTTTCCTGCTTCTACTTCAGGAGTGCTTAGTGTTACTTCTGCAACATGCTTAGCAAGTTGAACAGCAACTGTTTTTGTAGCAGATTTAGCAAATTTCAGATCAACTACAGTCAGGTTCAGAGAAGTTGTAGTGCTAGGCACGCCTGCAATTGTAACTTTTCCGCTTGCAGGAGTTCCAGCAACACCAACTGTGGAAGTCGCAGTCAGCGAACCAGCTACACCAGCACTTACTTCTTCACCGTATTGGTTAAGAAGTTTGTATGCCACTTCTACATCGTTAGTCCCTGCAATCGCAGCAGTGCGGTAACCATTTTCTTCTACCGATACAGTCTCGATACGCTCAGCAGTAGTGGAGAATGTAGCAACATCCTTACCAGCAGCGAATCCCAAGCCACTTACTGTTGCTGTGTAATCGCCAGCAGCAAGTGCGATGCTTGTTTCAAGAGTAGCAGCAGTTTTCGCTTCATTGAAAGTAACTTTAGAAACGTTAACTACTGTTGCGCCTCTTTTCAGAGAGAAAGTAGCTTTAGTCGTGTCAACAGCAGAGTTGAATTTAACTTCAACTTTTTTCACGCCAACTGCTGCAGCGGAGGAAACTTGGCTAGCAACTTCTACCAACCCGAGTTTTTGCTCAAGCGTTACGCCTGGCTCAACTTCAGTTTTCAGAGCGCCAACGATTGCAACGTAAGTTTCGCCACGAAGCGGAACTGCGTCGAAATCAGTGTCTTCTGGTGCAAGACCAGCTTCAACTGCTACTTCGTCAACTTGGTCGTACTCAACGTCTTGACCAAGAGCGCGAAGGATCAGCAGGTAGAAGTCGCGAGTTTCGAGTTCGTCGCCGAAGCCGAATTCTGTTGCGCTTTTACCTTGTACCAGACCTACTTCTACTGCCCAGGAGATGTAACCATCGTAGTTAGCGTCAGTTACGTCTTCGAATTCATGCGTTTTTTCAGCGTCTTTTGCTTCGTCTTCAGCGCCGAACAGGCGGGACAGAAGAACGACTGCGTCTTGACGTTTCCAAGTTTGGTCTTCTTTCAGGTCGCCGTCAGCGTTACCCAAAATAACACCAAGCTCGTTCAAATATTCACCAGCAGTTGGTTCTTCTGCTGCGGATACTACAGTTGCGAACATGGAGAATACCATTGCGATCGCAACTAACAGGGATAAACTTTTCTTCATAACCTTTTTTTCTCCTCCTCTAAATTGCTTCGGTTGTTGAGAGTTTTGTAGAGATAATGAATTGCTCGTTTCCCTCATAGCCGATTCACCCCCTTCCCAGAGTTGAGCATAAATTTGTATAAATGATGTCTACGGACATGGTTAACCCTATGTAAGCCGATGTCGTAGAAACTTGTAAACCATGAAAGAATAGATGCTAGACTCGCTGCATCACTATAACATTATACAATGGGCTATTGCCACCGTAAAGAGGAACTTGTGAAATCATGGCAGTCGTTCCCTGTATAATGCCTATCCGGAGCATCATTTGTGCGCCCTTGTGACAACGTCATGTATTTAAACGTTGGTTACGCGGAAAAGTTGCGATTCTTACGAAAAACTTTTCGAAGTTTTTTGCGTTTTGGTCGCACTTTCTCCAAGGCACTTCGTTAGTATAGCTCGTTTTCATGCGGACCGTCGATGCTTAACTTTTTCCATGGATAAGTTTGCACCTATGAATCTCGTACAAGCCTTTATACTCATTGCAAGACGCATTAAAACAATTACAAATAAACGAAAGAGACCGGCAAAGCTGCCGGCCTCCATCTCACGATTAGTTATAAATTTTCGGTAGCTTATCCATATCGTTCATAACACGCGACATAATGATCGCCGCGTCACTGCGAAGCAGACGTGCCTTCGGCTCGAATACCGAACCTTCCTTCGGCTCCAGCGGATTGATCAGCTTGCCCTGGATAAAGGCTTTTTTCTGAATCGCAAGAACCGACGGGATGGAGTAGAAATCAAACGTACCTGAGTCCTTGAAAATCTTATCCAGTGACTTCTTAGCTTTCGTCGAATCGGTCTCTAGCTTAAGCTGCAACGCCCTCGCTAGAATAACCGATGCTTCTTGCCGCGTGAGCTCCACATCCTCGTCGAAGAAGCCCGGACGTTTGCCGTTAACGATGCCTGCTCTTGCAGCGGTCTCGATATATCGATAATCATAGATGGCGCTGGAGTTGTTCGCATTCGTTATGGTCTCCGGATAATAGGAGAAGTGATGGGCCCCTTCATAATTGAGCGGAAGATCCATCGCTCTAACGATCATGCGCGTAAACTCGCCGCGAGTCACGTAACGGTCTCCGCCGAACACACCGATCGGATCAATTGCATTCATAATTCCTTTGGCGAAAATAGCATCCATGGCTTCACGGGCATACGGATGGTCCGTGATATCATTGTAACCGCGCGTCAGCTTCACGGCCACGTAGTAGCCGAATTTCGTGAACGGAACGGTTACAGTCCGCTTTTTCTCGTCAACGACGCCGCCGATATTCTCCCACGTGCTGTTATACGGATCGAATCGGAATACCGTAATGGTCGTTCCGGCGCTTTGCACTACATTGGAATCGTAAGTAATCGTCAAGCTGCCCGGAGCGCTTGGTATCAATTCACGGTCGAACTGGTTCCAACGGCTGGCGAATGTTCCCGTATGCTTGCCGACCAAATTAGGGAACGGGAACGGATCAAGTCCGGTTGTGATCGGGTCGTACGCCGGCGAAGAAGGATCCGGGTTATCCGCCAATCCCGCGTCTATCCAAAATAACGGACTCGCCTTGATGAACTGTCTTGCTTGATCCTGGAACCGGTATCCGATATGCAGGTTACCTTCCGCCTGACTGTTCGCCGAATAGTTCGGCGGTTGGCTGTCGTACAAATGGCGATCGACGATGCCGTCATTCGGGTTGGCGATCGCGAACAGAATATCGTTTCCATTATAAACTTGCGTCGCATGGCCCGACGAGTTGTTGTATTTCGGGCGGATAAGCTGCGTATTTTTGCCGAAAGACAGCGACAGCGCATTATTGAACAGCTTATGGGACGACTTCATCGTCTCCATCATTTGTGCGCCCGGTATATTAGTAGGGACGTATTTCACGATCAATTCTTGCTCAATCGTATCATCGCCGCGCGTAATCTCAAATTCAATTCCGGTTTCTTTTCCGGCCCGCAAATCTTTGACGACAAGACGGAATGCCTCGATTAGATTTTCGTCGCCTTCGCTGTAGTTAATATAGGTCACTTTCTCCGCCACTTGTTTATCGATTGTCACGGAATCCGCGCCCGGCGAAGAAATAATGACTTCCACGAAGTTTTGGTTCGTGATCGTTTCTTCTTTCAACGGCTTTTGAATCGTGTACGGAATCGATACGGAGTCGATCTCCAAGCGGTGAGTCGCTCTTGGTCCTGCTTCGCCCGCATTAAATACGGTCGTGACATAAACCATGGAACTTCCGTCATCCGGCATGACCTGACTCAAGATTTTGTAATAGAAATATTGCCCGTCCACATCGTAATAGAAGGCGACGTCCGCATCCGCAGTTGTAGGGTTGGAGTTCGTTCCTTTGTTGAACGGGGTATTCTCGTAACCGGCTAGCGGAACTCCTTTGCGTGTTGGCGTAAACTCCATGCCAAGGTTCCATACGACGTTCGTCTTCCAGTTCGGGGAAGCGATTGTCACGATGTAGTTTTGTTTATCGCCCAAAGCGGCGTGTGCCGTATTGGAATTGTTGTTGAAGTCGCTACCCAGGTCAACGAAGTCGAACGTTCCGTATACATTGTAGTATGCTTCTTTGGTTGTAAATACAGTCCCTTGTTTCGGGAAGCTCGGATCGTTCGGCAGCGGTGTCGCAAGGTTCTGGCTGTAAGGATAAACGCCATCCGTGTTCGGCGCCGGAATGACCGGCAGGTTGCTTGGCACGATCGTAAATTTCAACGTATTCTCATAATTGTTCTTGGCAGAACGGAAGACGAACTTGATCGTGTTTTCCCCCGCCTTATTTAATACGCCGAAGATTCTATCCCGAGCAGCCCCGTGCAAAGTCGCATCCGAATTGCCTAGGTTCAACGGTTTGAATTTGGAGATGGTGCCATCCGGCGCTAATGGGATTTCTACATTATTAATGTAAAGAAAAACGGATGTACCATATACAATTTCGGCGCTGTTGACGACGTTGAACAATTGACCTTTCAATTCGCCAAGTTTGTTGATCAGGCTGTCCTTCGATTCTCTCACGGAGTCGAATTCGATTTTCATGCCGTCCACGACTTTATCGAACTTCATATGCGGTCCGTAGAGCAGCTTGGCAATGATCTGTTTCGTTTCCGTAGACACGTTGGCGGTACGATTAAGCGCAAACCCTATTGTGTTCGTCCCGGATTTCGGAAGTTCGTTGATTTGGACGAACGTCCGCAGGAACGGTACGGATTGACCGTTAATCGTACGGTACACGATTTCGGACAGCGGCGTGGAGCCCATCGAATAAATCTGCTTAAACGGAGCTCCCGTCGTATCTTCGTCAATTCCGTTCATTTTGAATAGATCATTATGCGTCCCACCGAGCACGGTATAATTCCCGACCAAAATTTCCACCGCCATCGGCATGGAGAAGACGTTAACGCCTTCGCTCGGGATGTCGGCCCCTTGAAGACCCAAGATGCGGGATGCGTTCGTCGCCGGATTTGTCATCGAGTTATCAAAGCCAGACAAGTAGTTAATGTCATAGATATAAGAAACGTTGCTGTTGCGTACAGTGAAGCTTGTCCAATTGGAATAGTTGAACACCGCATTGTTCGGTGCGATAAAACGAATGCGATTGGATTCATCGAATGTTAGATCCGGAAGCGTATACGAGAAATTAACGCTAATGAATTTCGTGCTTGCGTCAATTGTCGATGGAGTATACGTTACGGTGCCCACCGTTGGGCTGAGCGTTTGCGTTGTTCCGTTGCCTTCTTGAAGCTCCATCTTGAGACGGTTGGCTAATTCGGTGGAGAAATTAACGCCCGCACCGTTCGGATCGATCGTATTGTTCGGATTAGTTGGCAAATCGCGAAGCGGCAGCGGGATAATCGCCGTTCCATCGATCTTGATCTGGCCCGTAGCCACGCTTGGCGTAAGGAAGTTCAGATTATTTTCCAAATTTACGATTTGCGGAGTTGTCTGGGAATCCTTGATTTTCAAATTATAGTACGTTACTTCGCCGTTATAGAAAGCGACCTCGCGGGTTGTCTCGACGACCTGCCCGCCGTTTAGGACTTTAAATGTAATGATGTTGATGCCTTTGTCGATGCTCAGCTGGGAGGTGCTAAAACGGCTTTCGTTCGTCGACGTGGATACGTTGAAGTCGTAACTGCGTCCGTTGATGACGATCGTTACTTTCGTGGCGTTAGGCGCTTTGCCTGTAATGACGATTTGTCCTTTGTCCTGAATGACCGGAGCCGTGGAATAAAGCATCGTCGGCTGGTTTTCCGGCATTTCGTAATCTTTGTTCTCAAAAGTAATCTTCATATCGTACAGCATCGGGCTGTTACGGTAATCAATATAAATGGATTCGCTGACTTCAGAGGAACCAGCGATCCCTTTGAACGTGATTTTGTTAAGGCCCGGGAATAGGATCAGGTTGCTGACGGTAATTTTGTTATCACCGGTCGTTGCAATGCCTGTCGTGATTTCTTCCGTCGTGTTCAGCACCGTGCCGGATGCCGTGACTTGCTTCACGTTATAGCTGATGGAGCTGCCCACTACGCCATTGATCGTGCCCTGGAGAGAGATCGATTCCGTCGATACGATACGGGCATTGCCCGGCGTATCATGTTCATTCGGGAACAAGAAATAAGATCCCGCCGCCGAAGCCGTCTGCGGGGCAACGTAGGTTGGGAGCAGGGTGATGAATAAAGCGATGGTCAAGATCAGTGCTAATGCTCTTCTCAAAACGGTGTTCCTCCTTTATGTAGATCTAACATTGTCATCGATGTGGTTTGTCGAACTTGCGTAAAATTATTCCTCCCTTTTCCTCTTTAGTCAGATTTATCTAATCAGACTAATAGACGCACTGACCGCAGAAAAGTTCCGTATTTACTTTATCGGTCACTGGCGGGCAGATGTTTAGTCGCGAACGCGATTAGATTGCCGGGTAGGCTTAGGGTCCCGTATCGCTCATCTCGGCGGCATGGATCATGCTTGTCGAACGGAGGGGAAAAGGAAGGCAGCAAAAAGAAAAACCCCGCAGCCTGCAATTAAGCAGGTACGGGGTTTAGGATCGAATAATGATTGCGTTACTTGCGCGATTGCGCTTCCGCTTTGGCGGCTCTCAAGAGGCCGATGCGCGCCAGGAAGTTAATCAGCGGACGGCGCGTCTTGTCGACGATGCCCGTCACTTCGGCGCCGATCTGCAGGAAGAACATCAACATGCAGATAACGGCGAACGTGATCCAGTTGGCCGCGCTGGACTGCACGACGGCGGATTGGATGATGGCGATAACGCCGAAGATGGCGGCTACGCCCCAGATGATCAGAACCGTGCGGCGGTGGCTGAAGCCAAGGTCGCGCAGGCGGTGATGCAGATGTCCGCGGTCCGGCGCGAAGATCGGTTTTTTGTTCACCCAACGTCGTACGATCGCGAAGAACGTATCCGACAGCGGCACGCCGATAATAAGCAGCGGCGTAACGAAGGAAACGATTGTCACCTGTTTGAAGCCGAGCATGGACAAAGTGGCCAAGCTGAACCCGAGGAACAGCGAACCCGAGTCGCCCATGAAGATCTTCGCCGGGTGGAAGTTGAACACCAGGAAGCCGATGATGCCGCCGAGCAGCAACGTGCTAAGCAAGATGACGGGCTGGAAGCCCATCAAGGAAGCCATGACCGCGATCGTAGCGATTGCGATGCCGGATACGCCGGCCGCAAGGCCGTCCAAGCCGTCGATCAGGTTGATGGCGTTCGTCACGCCGACAATCCAAATAATCGTCAGCGGAATGCCGATCCATTGCGCGATTGGCTGCATCGTATCGCCGAACGGCACGTTCACGAGGTCGATATGCACGTTGAAGCCGAACACGACGACGCATGCTGCGGCGATTTGGCCAAGCAGCTTAACCTTCGCCGAGAGCTCGAAACGATCGTCAAGCGCTCCCAAAATAATAATGATCGTCCCGCCAACGAGCAGCGCGTTGATCATGTTCACGTCCCGCGGACGAAGCAGCCCCTCCGGTATGAAAGGCTGTACAAGCAGGAACGCGCCTACGAACGCGACGTAGATCGCAAGCCCGCCCATACGCGGCATGATGCGCGTATGTACTTTGCGGTGGTTCGGTTTGTCGATCGCGCCGACCTTAAACGCGAATTTCTTCACGAGCGGCGTCATCGCAAGCGCCAACAATAATGAAATTACGAATCCGATGGTATACAAGAAGCCGATAGGCATGTGTACAACTCTCCTTTTTCCGAAAACGTAAGCAGCCGCCCATAGAGCTATACTCCGCTTAGCTTTCACTGCGAAACGACCGCTTATTCGGACAAGCCCCGACCGATTTCATTCGGTGCGAGCCCGCGCATGTCGTTTCGTTTTGCTCCAGAGTGAATTATACTCCGATCGAAAAAGAATTACCAACACCGTTTTCAACCAATTTTCATTAAAAAAGCGGGGTTTTACGCGATTGGACGAGATTTTGTTACATTTTCTTTGTTACGGATCACTTTCACGACGAATTTCGGCAACGCAAGCATTCTTTTGTAGCGCGTTGGCTCTTGAAGAAGCCGATAAAGCCATTCCAGGCGAAGCCGCTGAAACAGCATCGGCGCTCGCTTTAGCTTGCCTGACACGACGTCGAAGCTGCCCCCGACTCCCATGATGAACGGTACGCCGAGTTTTTCCTTATATTGGACGTTCCAAGCTTCCTTCTCCATACCTCTCGCGATGAAAAGCAGATGCGGCTGCAGCTCCCGAATTTCGTCCACGATCTCCGCGTCGTCGTCCGGACCAAAAAATCCGTTGCGGTACCCGACGATTTTTACCTGCGGATATTGAAGCTGAAGCTTCTCCGCGGCCGCTTCGATAATTTCTTGCGATGTGCCGAGCAAGTACGCTCTCCATCTCCGCTTCTCGCCCTGCTCCAGCAGGCGATGCATGAGATCGAAGCCCGTCACGCGCTCGGCGACGGGGTTACCGCCGTATTTGGCAGCCCATACGACTCCCGCACCGTCCGGTACGATGAGGTCGGCTCTCTTCATGATGTTAGCAAATTCAGGGTTGTCCAAAGCCGTCATAATCATAATCGGATTAGCCGTAATGACATGCGTCTGGCGCCCTTCCTCGATTGCCGCCGTCAAATAACTGACCGTCTCGTCCATGCTCATCTTCGAGAACGGTATGCCAAAAATCGGCACGGTTGGTGGTTGTTTCGACATGAGGAAATCACCTCGATCTATATTGACGCAATTTAGTTATGATTTGTTGCGCCGGTTGTTGCGATTGTTGTTTCAAAAGCGCGATGGCAGGCCCATGCTTCAGGCGCCAATCGTCAGGATAATCGAGCAAAGAACACGCCGCATCCGCAAAAGCTTCGGGGTCCAGCGACTCCGTGGAGCCAATGGCCGTTAGTCCGATGCGGTGCAGAAACTGGTCGATCTTCGGATCGTACGACAGGCCGAGCATCGGCACCATGCGGTTCGCGGCATAGATAAGCGCATGGAGGCGCATGCCGAACAAAGCGTCGCACCGGCTGACCTCCAGGAGCATCGCCTGGGGGTCGTCGCCGGGAGCGGCAAGCTCGGCGGAGCTTCCTTCGCCGAGCCTGCCGCTCAGCCGTTCCATAACCTCTTCCGACGTCACCCGGTCGGAAGGGGTATGGAACGGCAGGAAGCGCAGCCGCACGGGCTTGCGCTTCGAAAGCGCGACTAGCGCCTCGGCGGCGCGCGCCATGTCGGCGCCGTCCTCGCGCCAGCGGCGCAGCGAGACGCCGACGACTGGCGTCCGCGAGGCGTTGTCGGCAGCGCCCATGCCGAAGCAGGCCTCAGCCCCCGCCGGCAACGGCAGCCCCATGACCGGATCAGGCACGATCTCGATCCGGTCCTGCGCGACGCCGATCCGCCCCAGCAGAGCGGCGGATTCCGCGTCGCGCACGGACACGTACGCGCTTCGCCGCATGACGCCGCGGATCAGCGGATCCATCCAGCGGCGGTTCACCGGCCCGATGCCCTGCGCGTACGCGAACGTCGGCTTGCCCAGCAGCTGGGCAAGCCTCATGATTCCGGTGTAATACGGAATCGTCATCGCGCCAGTGGCATCTTGCAGCAGGCTCCCGCCGCCGCTAATGAGGCCGTCGCAGCCGCGCAGCGTCCGGAGAATTTCCGCCGGACGCATCCGGTGGGCGGCTTCCACACCGTACATGCGGTTCGTCCAGTCCGGGTCGGCGCTAAGCACGACCGGCTGAACGCGCACGCCCTGCTCGGTGCCTTGCTCTTCCAGGGCAAGCAGGATGGAGCGCAAGACGGCTTCGTCGCCGCTGTTGCTGAATCCGTAGTACCCGGATATCGCTATGCGGACGGTTTGCGAATGTGAGGCTGAACCCATCTGCGCCAAGCTCCTTCCAATACGATCCACGCGCCGATGCACACAAGTCCGATCAAGACGCCGGCGCCAAGACCCAGCAGCGTGCGCACGATCGAGATGTAAAGAGGCGTGTGCAAATGCGTGAACGTGCTAACCATCGACAGCTGCCCCATCGTGCCCACAATAATAAGTACCCAAGCCGCGCGATATCGAATCGCAAGGAATAATCCCAGCAGCAGAGGCGGGTGGCCCAACATAAATTCCTTAAATCTTGGACGAACGCCGAACGTGGATTCCAGCCAATTCCGGAACAGCAGCTCCAGCGCGGACACTTGGCCGGCATTGCCCGATCTCGAAATATAGTAGAACCCGATCGCGCCAAGCACGATGGCGCCGACAACCCATAATAACGTAATCGGACGGGACAAAATGCGAACCGCGCGTCCGATGACGCCATGCGCGCCGTTGCCTTCATAGAGGAAGACATAGATCGCGACCAGGAACAGCGGTCCGAAGAACAGGACGCTGACTCCGCGGAATTGCTCCAGCACGAGGCTGTAGGTTATGTTGTGCAGCAATCCGAACACGAGCGGGACGGCCGTCAACGTAATCAACGTGCCGACGACGAACCAGTTCAGCGCAATGCCGATACGGCGGCTCAGCGATACGCTCGGGAACACCCATTGCGTCTTCAATTCGCCTTCATAAGAGGCGCCGCCGACCTTCCACGTCTCTCCGCCAACCATGCGGCGATCGCCGATCGTGCGGGAGTAGATGCGGTTCATAACCCAGATCATCGCGAGCGTTGGTCCGCTGACCGCGGCTCCGAGCGCCAGTGCTTGCTCCATAAGTGAGCTGTTCAGCACGTAAAGTCCGGCCGAACCCACCAGGCCGAGCAGGAACACCGGGATGGCGATCGCCGGCAAGAAAGCCGCGACGAGTAAAGTGATGATCGCGATTGCCCCGAGCGCGACAACTGCCCGAACAGGCTTCTCCCAAGATGCGTCGACGCGATCGAACGCTTTCGCTTCTCCCGAAGGGAAGCCGGCTTTCTCGAGCTTCGCGATAACTCCGTCCTCGCCGCCCATGGCCAGCGCGAGCTTGTCCACGGAATGATTCAGCTTGCCGGTATCCATGCTGGCTTGCACCGTCGAATTCAAGAAGAACAAACGAATATTGCGATCCTTCGCGGCAAGCTGGAACCGGTCCGCAATGCCTTCCGGCGTCATCTCGATGCTGTCTTCCGGCGACAAGGAGTATACCCTTACCACGTTATAATCCGTCAAATAAGCCAATTTATTAATGCCTTGCTGCGGCTTCTTCAAATTTTCGATCGCCGTCAGCCCGATGCCGTATTGATTCAGCAGCTCGCCGAAGCTATCCAGACTTTTCAAATCCGACTGATTGCTCGCGCCTTTGGCTTTCTCTCCGTCGAACAGAAGCCTCGTCACGCCGTATTCCTTCAGCATCGCGAGTTGCGCATCCGCTCTCGCCGCATCGTAAGGGAAAATCCGATCGGAGAACCGAGCCAGAATATGGAAGCCTGCGTCGCGGATCGTATCCAGCGACATCGGATCGAAGTCCATCGTCTTCAGCTGCATAGCCGCCAGTGATTGCTCCGCGACGATGCCGACACGTCCGCCGAACGTCCAATCGCGGTAAGGCACGCCCGAGCGATCGAGCGCGTCGCGCACGACCGGTCCGATCTTCTCCTCTTCTTCTTCGCCCGCGAACAGGATGTACGTATGATTAACATGCTCGCTCGGGAACTTGCCTTGCAGGAGAGCCGCGTCCTTCTCGTTGTAATACGTCAGCCTGCCCGCTTGGCTAAGCTCCTTGAGCGAGCTCTCGTAGACGGCCATTGTATTAACGCCCGCATCCTTCAGCAGCTTCAGCTGCTCCTCTACGAATAGCTGGGGCGCGGCCTGTTGCTCCGCCACCTCGATAATATCCCTATAGTCGAAAGCATATTCAACCGTATCGGCCGAATCTTCCATGGCCATTCTTTGCGCACCCAGCGGCAAAGCCGCCACGACGCCGATCAGCGTAATGACCCATAACCATACTTTCGCTTGTCGATTCCAACGCTGCCATAACATACGCACGTAAATCCTCCGTTCCAAATCGTAGCTTGCCCGATTATTGCGCGCCGTCCACGCGGGTCATCACGGCATCCTTGAGCGACTGCAGCGCGGAGACGGCCGATTCCGGACGATCCTGCTTCACCGCAAAATAAACCTTGATCTTCGGCTCCGTGCCCGAAGGCCTCAGGCAGAACCAAGAGCCGTCCGCGCAGCGGTACTTCAGCACGTTCTCTGGACGAAGACCATCAAGACCTTCGCTGTAATCAAGCACTTCGGTTACTTTGACGCCGCCGATCTCGGAAGGAGGATTCGAGCGCCAGTCGTTCATGATCGCGCCGATCTGCTGCACGCCGTCGATTCCCTTGAGCGTCCGGGATTCGAGACCTTCCATGTAGCAACCGTGCTCCGCGTACAACTCGAGCAGCACGTCGTAGAGCGTCTTGCCTTGGCTGCTATAGTAAGCAGCCGCTTCGCAGATAAGCAAGGAAGCGACGACCGCATCCTTGTCCCTGGCGTACGTGCCGCTCAGATAACCATAGCTTTCCTCATATCCGAACAAGAATTCGTGTTCGCCGGTTTGCTCGTAACGCGTCATCTTCTCACCGATGTATTTAAAGCCGGTCAACGTATTCTCGACTTCCGCGCCGAACGATTTGGCGATGTCCGCGCCCATCTCGCTCGTCACGATCGTCTTGATCACGACGCCGTTCGCCGGAAGCAAACCGCGCTCCTTCAGCATGCTTAGCTTATAATGAACCATGATCGCGCCGGACTGATTGCCCGTAAGCACCACGTATTCGCCTTCGTTATTCTTCACAACGGCGCCCATCCGATCCGCGTCGGGATCCGTCCCGATGATGATGTCCGCGCCTACCTTCTTCGCCAGCTCAATCGCCAATGTGAAAGCTTCGCGTTCTTCCGGATTCGGAGATTTCACCGTACTGAAGTTGCCGTCGGGCTGTTCCTGCTCGGCTACGATATGAATGTTGCGGAAACCCGCGCCCTTCAGCACTTCCCGTACAGGCAGATTACCCGAACCGTGCAGCGGCGTGAAAACGACGCCGAACCGCTCGCCAAGCTCGCCTTGCAACAGCTCCCGGTTCAAGCTTTCGCCGACGACCGTCTCCACATAGCTGCGGTCCGCTTCCTCGTCCAACCAGACAAGCAGCCCTTTTCCTTCGGCTTCCTCTTGGCAAATCCGCTTCACTTCACCGAAATTATCGATCTTCGCGATCGCGGCGATAACCTGCTCGGCATCTTCAGGGATCAGCTGGCAGCCGTCCGCGCCATAAGCCTTATAGCCGTTATACTCCGGCGGATTGTGGCTCGCGGTCACGACGATGCCGCCCGCGGCGCCAAGCGACCGGACCGCATAAGACAGCTGAGGTGTCGGGCGGAGCGAACGGAACAGATATGTCTTGATTCCGTTCCCGGCGAGCACCAGCGCGGAGCCCAGCGCGAACTCCGGCGACATGCGGCGGGAATCGTGCGCGATGACGACCGAAGGCTCTCCGCCCTTCGACAGCAGCCAATTCGCAAGGCCTTGCGTCGCTTTGCCGACCGTATGAATGTTCATTCGGTTCGTGCCCGCGCCCATCACGCCGCGCAGACCGCCCGTACCGAATTCGAGGTCGCGGTAGAAGCGATCCGCGATTTCTTTGTCCTGGCCCGCGATTCCGCTCAATTCTTCTTTCGTCGCGCTATCGATCAACGGATCGTTCAGCCAAGCTTCATAACTCCCGATAATCTCTTCATTCGATTTCATGCAGATCTCCTCCACCACTCTATTTTGGAATGATATTTATCTATCCGACAACGCAAACATCAATTCGCCTTCGGCAACGACTTTGTCTCCGACCTTCGCGGTTGCTTGTCCCTTGCCGATCGGGCCTTTCAGCCGCGTGATCTGCACTTCCAGCGTCAACGTATCCCCGGGCTTCACCTGATCCCGGAACCGGAACCCGTCGATGCCCGCAAAAAAACCAAGCTTGCCCTTGTTCGCTTCCACCATCAGCATGGCGACGGAACCGACCTGCGCAAGCGCCTCTACGATCAATACGCCGGGCATGACCGGATATCCCGGGAAGTGGCCGACGAAATGAGGTTCGTTCATCGTGACGTTTTTGATTCCCACGGCTCTGACGCCCGGCTCTACCTCGACAATCCGATCAATCAGCAGGAACGGCGGGCGGTGCGGAATAATTTCTTGAATCTGGTTAATATCAAGCATCCAAAAATCTCCTCTCGTGTCTAAATCCGTATAAAACTTCGTTTTGTTAGGGAAACTAGAAGTATCCTTCATGAAACTGCAGTTTGTGAAGGTTAAGATAAGGGGGCTTGGCGTGCGAACCCGAAGCGTTCGGCGCCAAGCCTCTTTCTGTAGAAATCAATGTTGTTAATGATGGATCGGCTACGCGGAAGGCGTCTTCGGCTGCGGCGTATTCAGCGTTCGGTACGACGCCATGTAAACGAAGGATGTCAGGAACGAAAACGCGATGACGATCCACAGGTATGTATCCGCGAAAGGCGCTTCGAAGAAAATGAACATGATGGCCGCATAAAACATAGCCGTCGTCAGCTTCCCCATCCAGTTGGCAGGCACGTTTTTCTTCTTGCGGAAATGAGCAACCAATCCTCCCGCAATCATCCCCAGATCGCGCAGAAACATCGCTCCGGCCGCCCACCAGGAAATATAACCCGAGACAAGCAGCGAAACGATGACTGTAATAAGCATGAGCTTATCCGCGAGCGGATCCAGCATCTCTCCTGCCGGCGTGATCTGCCCGTAGCGGCGGGCGATATGTCCGTCCAGCACATCCGTAACCCCGGCAGCAACCACGACGAGAAATGCGGGAATCATGTGACCGCTGGCGAATATTCCAATATAGACGGGAATCAAGACGAAACGCAGTGACGTCAATAAATTCGGCAGATTCAATCGATCACGCTCCCAGCGGATTTTCTCGGGCATGGCCTACCTCGGCTCCCAAACTATTATAAACTACCGCTTCGAAAATGAAAACAAATCCATATCGGGCTCAGTCCCGGGACTGATTGCCTAAATGCTTCCAGCCATGCTACACTGACTAAGCGTTCAGTATAAGCAGTCGGCCCGGAATGTTTGCTGGAAAACGAGGTGAATTTTGAGCAAAAAACAACTCCAAAGCGAAGAAACCAAACAACGTATCGTCGATGCCGCCAATGCCTTATTCGCCAAGAAGGGCTACCACGCCGCCTCCTTAGAGGAAATGGCCGCCGCCTCCTTCTGCAGCAAGGCTAATATTTATTACCATTTCAAAAGCAAGGAAGAATTGTTTCTCCACCTCTCCGAACTGTACGAGAAAGAATGGTTCGAAATTTGGGAGGAGCAGAAAAAGGCCTACTCCACGATCTCTGAACAACTGTACGGCGTGCTCGACTTCGCCACGAATCACGGCTTTGCCCATCCGCTTTACAGGGCGGCGTGCGAGTTTCTCGACGACAGCGTCCGGGAATCGAGCGCCGTAAAGAAGCTGATCGCGGCCAAGATCGAGAAGAACCGCCTCTTCTACGAGAAGCTGCTCGAAGAAGGGATCGATAGCGGCGAATTCAGGCCAGGAAACGCCAAGCAATACGGCATTATTTTGGAAGGCATGATCCGCGGCATCAGCGAAACGACGAGCGGCATGGACCCTCGTCAAGCGCTTGAGCTTTACCGCACCGCTTTGAACGTCCTTTTGTATGGAATTGCAGAGGATCGCCAAGGCAACACTAGAAAATAAATTAATTATTTATAATGAACACGGAGGTTCCTTTTATGCAAAGCGCAGCAGCCGCACCAAATCCCGGATCAATTGATCTGGGTAATATTAAACGACTGCCGATTCTGATCTCGCTGATCATCGGCGCCTTTTTCTCCATACTTAACGAAACATTATTGAACATCGCTTTCGTCGATCTTCAACAAGAATTCAACGTGGCTTATACGACTATACAGTGGCTGTCAACCAGTTACATGCTCGTCGTCGCCGTCCTGATTCCGGCATCGGCCTTGCTCGTGCAATGGTTTACGACGAGGCAGATGTTCCTAGGAGCCATGATTCTATTTTCATTAGGCACGCTTGTATGTGCCATTGCGCCGCAGTTCGAGTTCCTGCTCGCAGGCCGCATCGTTCAAGCGTTCGGCACAGGTCTTATGCTTCCGGTCATGATGAACACGATCCTCGTCCTGTATCCGCCGGAGAAACGCGGCGCGGCGATGGGCAGCATCGGTCTCGTTATCATGTTCGCTCCCGCCATCGGACCAACGCTATCCGGTCTTATCCTGGAGTCGCTGACGTGGAGATGGCTGTTTTATCTCGTGCTTCCGTTCGCAATTTTTGCGGTCGTGTTCGCCTTTATCTTCTTGAAGAACGTCACCGACGTAACGAAACCGCGGGTCGACATTCTGTCCATCCTGCTCTCCACAATCGCGTTCGGCGGGATCGTCTATGGCTTCAGCAGCTTGGGCGAGGTTGAAAACGGCTGGGCGAACCCGCGCGTCTATGCATTCGTAACGGCCGGCGCCATCGCGCTCGTGCTGTTCATCTGGCGCCAGCTCGTATCGAAGTCGCCGATTCTGGATCTTCGGGCCTTCAAAGCTCCGATGTTCTCCTTCGCGACGATCCAAATCATTATCGTGATGATGTCTCTCTTCTCCACGCTCATGCTGCTTCCGATCCTGATGCAAACGGGCATGGGCATGACCGCTTTCGCAGCTGGTCTCGTATTGCTGCCCGGCGGTATCTTGAACGGCTTCCTCTCGCCGATTACCGGCAAGCTGTTCGATAAATTCGGACCGAAGGCGCTCGTTATTCCAGGCTCCGCGCTGCTCGTGCTTGTCATGTGGCTGTTCACGCGGATCACGCTCGACACGAGCACGTCCACGATCGTCCTGCTTCATTGCGCAATGAGCGTGGCGATGTCCATGATCATGATGCCGGCGCAGACGAACGGCTTAAACCAGCTATCGCGCCAATACTACCCGCACGGTACGGCAATCATGAACACGCTGCAGCAAGTAGCCGGAGCGCTAGGCATCGCGTTCTTCATCAGCGTCATGACGTCGGGAACAAAAGATTACCTGGCGGGCTCTTCGGATCCGACGTCGAAAGCGGAAGGCGCGTTGGCCTTAAATGCAGGCATCCACGACGCGTTCCAGCTCGGCATGATCTTCGCGATCGTCGCGCTCGTATTGGCTCTCTTCATTAAAAAGTCAACGCCGCCGAAGGAAGCTTAATTAATCTTTCGGTATCGATGATTCGCGCATTCAACAAAAAAGCATCTTCTTCCGGCGATTGCCGGGGAAGATGCTTTTTTTGTAGCGCTTAAGCAATATAGCCCTCCCGCATTCGGGAGGGCTTTTAAATAGGCGATTGCCTGGTCGATTTATCTTAAGCTGATTATGATTCCGCGAATACGAGATCGTATAGATGCTTCCAGGTTGACCAGTCAAGCACTTCGTCCTTCGACTGCTTGCCAAGGAACACGTAACCGACATATAAGCCGACTACGAGCATAACAACCATAACGACGGGTACGATGCTCTTGCGGAACAGCCAGAACGACACGCGTGCCCATTTCGGGTAGGTGCGCTCCTCGTCACCATCTTCGTCCATGCCCTCTGCGTCAGACGACTTCACCGGCTCTTCCGGCTCTTCGTGTTGCTTGTCGAACTTCAGCTTGGCTGTCTTGGCGGGTACCGTCTTGACGGACGTTGCCTGGGACTGGGAGCTGCCATGGCGCTCCATGCGGGACAATCCGCTGCCGCTGCCGCTCGTTCTCAGCTCAGCAGTCGCGCCGCCGGCTCTAACGCCGCCGCTTGCCGGCACGCTATCGAATTCGGTTCGGCCCAAATCCCTTCGTTCATCGGCCATACTATCACCTTCATTCCATCCTACGCGCGCATCGTGTTTGCAATACCCATCATCGTATCGCTGGACGATAACGCTCTTGCTGCCAATTGATAAGCGCGCTGGACATTGATTAGCTCTGTCATCTCGTCTGTCAGCTGTACATTAGACTGCTCTAAGTAGCCTTGACGCAGAGCGATCCGATTATCCATCGTCGGCACAATCTCTTGAACGACGTCGTCGACGTTGATGCCGTCCGCGATCGTATACAGATTGTCTGCCACCGGTGTCAGCGCGGCAGGACGGGAAGCTTGCAGCAGCTTGATGCTGCCCAGCGTGATCGTGTTATCGGACGAAACGCCGAGTACCGTGCCGTCCGCGTCTACGCGCAGGCTGTAGCCCTCGGGCAACACGATGTTGCCGGGCGCGTTGCCGCCGTTGCCGTCAGGCACGTTCGCCACGACCGGATAACCGTCTTCCGTTGCCAAAATCGTATCACCGTTTGCCCGCATCGTCAACTGGAACGCCCCGTTGCGCGTATAGGCACGCGTTCCCGCGCCGTCCACTTCGACCTCGAACAAGGCGTTGCCTTCGATTGCGAGGTCCGTCGAATTCTCCGTCGCTTTGAGCGGGCCTTGGGACAGATTCGGCTGTATCATCGTTACTTTCGCGCCCCAGCCTTGGTTGAAGTCCAGCGGCGTCAGCCGACCCGGTTGGTTAAACGATTCCGGCTGGTTCTTCATGTTCGTCAGCAGATCCTCGAAGGAAGCTTCCTTCTTCTTGTAGCCAACCGTATTCACGTTGGCGATATTGTCCGAGAGCAGATCCAGCTTCTGCTGGAGAGCGTTCATCGATACCATCGCGTTAATCATCGATGCATTCATGCCGCGTAAGTCCCCCTTAACCCCTTAGTCGTTAGACGCGTCCAACCTCGTTCGCCGCTTTCTGCAAGCTCTGATCGTAGAATTGGATTACCTTCTGGTTCGCCTCGTAGGCCCTGAGCGCGGCCATGAGATCGACCGAGGCTTGCGCCGCGTCAACGTTGGAGCGCTCGACGTAACCTTGTCTCACCTCGATGCGTTCGCCGGCTGCGATCGGCTGGACATCGCCTTCTTCGCCGTCCTTGAAGCGGAAGTTGCCGTTACCCTCGCGCACGAGGTCGTTCGGATTCTCGATTCGGGAGATCAGCAATTGGACGCCGATGTCGTTGCCTTGCGTGTCGACGAAGCGCTGGTCTTCCGTCAGCACCAGGTTATCGAGACCTATGCCTTGCGGCAACACGATCGGCTGCCCGTTCGCGCCAAGCACGTTCGAGCCGTCGCCCGTCATAAGGAAGCCATCACCCGTCACCGTGAACTTGCCGCCTCTCGTGTATCGGATCTCTCCGCTCGGGTCCTGCACCGTGAAGAAGGCCTGCGGCTGGAATACGACCTCGCCGTCCTCCGATAACGTCTTGCCCGAGGCGTCGAACGATAGGCCGTCCACTTCGATGTTGGAGATCAGCGCGAAATCTGAGGCTTGGTTCGTCTGCGTCAGATCGCCCTGCAGATGGATGGACAAGCTCTCCTCCGCGAGAACCCCGCTCGTCCAGCGGCCGACTTCCGTCCGCTCGGCGTTCTCGAGGCCCGTCATCGCAAGAAGCATCTCCGGGAATGAACGCGTCACGGCGTTCGACTGTTTGTATCCCGGCGTATTGATATTGGAAATATTGTTCGTCACCGTATCATGGCGGCGCTGCTGCGCGATCATGCCGGACGCTGCCGTATATAGACCTCTAAGCACGGTATTCCTCCTCGGATCCTGCCTTATGTGTAAAGAGGTAATTCAAAAAGTCCGCTTTTGATCACGATGTATTTCAGGTAGCGTATTCGACATCGAATATTGAATTCAGCCGAAACTTCCGGTGCTCACGTAGCTCTGCTACGCTCCGCTCCTCATTTTCTAGCTTCATCCAATCTTCTCGGTGCTGAAAACCGTACTTTTTGAACACTCACTTCTATATTTATCGGACCGCGATCGGAACGGCTGAATAGCCCGCGCATGCGACCGGAGACCTAAGTTTCGCCTCGGCGCGCCCCCCTAAGGCGCCCTACCCGCGAAACGGGCTTGTCCGGTCTTCGAGCCCTGACGGTTACTTCTTCAGCTTGTCCAAGTGATCGAGCAGAATGCCCGTCCCCTTGACGACGCAGTGCATCGGATCTTCCGCGATAAGCACAGGCACTTTGAGCTCGTCCGCCAGCAAGGCGTCTATGCCTCCCAGCAGCGCTCCGCCGCCGGTCAGTATGACGCCTCGGTCGATGATATCCGCCGATAGCTCCGGCGGCGTCTGCTCGAGCACGAATTTCGCCGAGGAGACGATCGTCATGACCGAATCCCACAGCGCTTCTCGTACTTCGTTCGAACGGATCGTGACGGTGAGCGGCAGGCCGGACACCATATCCCGTCCGCGGATGTCGATCTCGTCGTTCCGGCCGTCCTCGTAGACGGTCCCGATCTTGATCTTGATGTCCTCGCTTGTCCGTTCTCCGATCAGGAGCTTGTACTTATTTTTGATATACTTCATGATGGCGTCGTCGAACTTGTCGCCGGCCACCTTGATGGAGGAAGCCGTGACAATGTCGCCCATGGACAAGACGGCGATGTCCGTCGTGCCGCCGCCGATATCGACGACCATGTTGCCGCTAGGCTGGAATATGTCCATTCCAGCCCCGATCGCGGCAGCCTTCGGCTCTTCTTCCAGATACACTTCCTTCGCGCCGCTCCGTTCCGCGGCTTCGCGGATCGCCTTCTGCTCGACGGACGTAATGTTCGTCGGCGCGCAGATCAGAATGCGGGGACGGCTGAACCACTTGCGGCCGTCCACCCGGTCAATAAACGCTTTCAGCATGATTTCCGTAATTTCGAAATCCGCGATGACGCCGTCACGCAGGGGACGGATGGCCACGATGTTGCCCGGCGTACGTCCGACCATACGGTGCGCGTCCTCGCCCACCGCGAGCACCTTCTTCGTGTCGCTTTCGATGGCCACGACAGAAGGCTCGTCAAGCACGACGCCTCTTCCTTTCACGTGAATCGATACGTTAGCCGTCCCAAGATCAATTCCGATATCCTTGCTTAGCATAAGGCTTAAGTCCCCCAACCAATAATGTGTGCTTCAACGTTCGGATTGGTTCCCCGTATAGGAAAAACCCCTAACGTACATTATTCGTCAAAAAAGACCAAAATCCTCTATGATTCTAAGCAAAAATTAATGAATTCCTCGCGGAAACATCAAGCCTTGCCCGCGGTGAGCACCTCGCGTTTCTTCGAGCTCGTTTTCTTATACTTGATCTTGGTCGCTTCGCCTCCCCTTAGATGCCTGATCGACTTGTGGTACTCGAGAATGTGCTTCACCTGGTCGGCCAGGTCCGGGTTAATCTCCGGCAACCGTTCGGTCAAATCCTTATGCACCGTGCTTTTGGACACACCGAACTCTTTGGCGATCGTTCGCACCGTATGCTTCGTTTCCACGATGCAGCGGCCTATTTTAATGGTTCGCTCTTTGATGTAATCGTGCACGTTCCCGCCTCCCTACTCGAGATAGTTTGGTACATTATATGAGTCGAGTGGGTATATATTCGTTATGTCCAAGCGTGACAAGCCCGGAAAGTGAATATTTTTGCAAAAAACGAAACAGGCAAGGGATAAATCCCTTGCCTGTACGCGGTTTCGAGCTACTTTCGTCCTAGACGAAATTACTTAGTGATATAATCCGCCGGGTTGACGGCTTCGCCGTTCAGGCGCGTTTCGAAGTGGAGGTGGACCGCTTGGTCACGCTCCAGGTCGCTGCGGCCCGCCTTGGCGATGACCGTGTTCTGCTCGACCTCGTCGCCTTCTTCGACTTGGACGTCCGCGAGGCTTTGGTACACCGTCACCAGACCGTTGCCATGGCTGATCTCGACGATATTGCCGTTAGTCGGATGCTGGGAGACGAGCGTAACCTTACCGGACAGTGCCGCCATGACATCGAACGTCGCGCCGTTCGGATCGACGAAGTCGATGCCCGTATGCGCCGTGTACGTCGTGCCGACTTGGATGAGCGCCGCTTCCTTCTCGGCTTCGCTTGCTTCCTCATCGTAATAAAGCGTTTCTTTCTGCAGTGCAGCGGAATCGGCGACCGGCCACTGCATTTTCTCTCCGCTTGCGATCACGTCGACTACGTCTTCTTCTTTGCCTGCTTCTTCGTTCCCTTGCGTCACTTCAGTGGAGTTGTCCGGACCCATTGTGGCTTTGTCCGGGTCACCCGACCCCTGATAGATCCACATTAAGGTAACGATAATTGCTGCCGCAGCCATGAAGATCGCTGGAGAAACCCATCGCTTTGCGAATAGTTTCTTCAGTCCGCTGCTAGAGTTTGCGGCAGACGCGCCTCCCAGACTATTTTTGGGAGTTTCTTGCTTCTTGTTTTGGTTTTGTTCATTCATTTGATATCACCTCACTAGCCATTGTTGCCACATCTACTAGGTTTATACGTGAGAGATATCATTTTTTGAGAGTTTATCCGGATGGTAGCTTCGAAGCTTGTTCGACCCGCGTTCCGGTATAGTAGTGGAGGAGTATATCGGCGGCCTTGCCGCCTCCCTTCGCCATGCCGTTCGCGCCCCACTGGCTCATGCCGACGCCGTGTCCGAGCCCGTAGGTCGTGAAGGTAATCGTGCCTCTGCCAATCTTCCAGCTGAATTGCGAGGATGCGAGGCCAAGCCTCTCTCTCACTTCTCTGCCGGTGAACAGCTTTCCGTTAATCTTCATCTCTTTGATGCGTTTGCCTTCTGTCCTCTCGATTACCTTCAGCGCAGGCTTCGAACCAGCTGCTTTGCCCGTGATGCCCATCAATCGGTAAAATTGCGAGAGCTTCATCGTCTCTTCCTGTTCATATCGAGGAGACAGCTCCTTGTCCCACGGGCTTGCGACGCTCCGCAGATAGGGCAGCGTCAGCGTCCAGTACTCCTCAGAATTTTCCGTATAGCCGTTGCTCGTCGAGAAAAACGCCGCTTCGATCGGCTCACCTTCGTACGTAATGACAAGTCCTTCCGTCTCTTGCACCGCCCGCTTCAGCTTGGCGAGATTCGCGGACTTCGCCTCCCCGCTCCAGCGCCGGGCCAGCTCGCTTTTCGACACGTACACTTGATGCTGTATCGTATCGGACACATCCGCGCCTTTACGCGCCATATCGTTGTCGGCCGCAGCCAATCTTCGAACGATATACGTCCGCGCCGCGACCGCCTGCGCCTTCAGCGCCTCGAGCTCGAAGTCGATCGGCATTTCGCCGGCGAGCACGCCTATCACGTACGTTTCGATCGGCACCGTCTCTACCTTCCCGGTATCGTTCAAATAGACACGAACGCGGACGCCTTCCAGCGCGCTCTTCCCGCTTGCCGCGGCTTGTACCGGTTTGGGAGATTTGACTGCTCCAGAGGCGGCCTGCGGCACCGGCTGTTTCGGTTGATCCGCAAGCGAATCCTTGCCAGCACTTCCTGCGGTCGAATTACCCGTGCCCGGCTTGTCAGCCTTGTCCGACTTGGATGACGAAGTCGCCGGGCTTTCGAGACGATGATCGGGTTCAAATGCCGCTTGCCCGTCTTTGCCGCTTATACCGTCGTTCGGAATCTCGGGAATCGGAATGTCCGCGCGGCGATCTGCTGCCGCCGGGCCGTCTCGTGCCTCGACCGTCGCCCGGCCGTCTTTCGCGCCGCTCGCATCCGCCTCCGCCAGAAACCATCGCATGCCGAAAACGAAACATCCGAGCACAACCCCTACCGCGAAGATCGACCACCATTGCCTGCTTCCCGGAACTTCGAACCGTCCCGGCCTGTTTTTCCAACCCTCTACCCGTATGCTTCTCTACGCCCCTTCCCATCACGGCTGCGCAGCCCTTCCCGTCGTTCAGAACCGAAGAGAGACCGCGACGTCAAGCGCCCCTCTCTTAACTTGTCCTGTACTTCATTCTATGAGCCCGTCTGGTAGGGTAGAATCGAAAAGAATTTTCTTTAATGAATCTCTAGCGATCGCTAGCCTCAACTACTAGAAGCAGGTACTAAGCCCAAGCCTTAAACAAATTGCGGGCCGCAAGGCGCTCAATAGACCTTTACGAGATTGTCCTTCGGACAGCAAAAAAAGAGAGAAGGGCCTATCGGTTGTCCCGATAAGCCCCTCTTGATAGGGTGAGTCTGTCATATGAATTAATCATGTCTTAGCGCTTCTACGGGCCTTAGCCCCGCCGCCTTATAAGCCGGGAAGAGACCGAACACGATGCCGACGCAAGCCGAGAACAAGAACGCATACGCGGCCATGTCCGAAGATACGGCCGTCGGCGAATCCATCGCCGTCTCGATGACAAACGACGCGGCGTACCCGAGTCCGACGCCGAGCGCACCGCCCAGCGCGCTGATCGACATCGATTCGATCAGGAATTGGAACAGCACGTCGCGGCGCTTGGCGCCGAGCGACTTGCGAATGCCGATCTCCCGCGTGCGCTCCGTCACGGAGACGAGCATGATGTTCATGATGCCGATGCCGCCGACCACGAGAGATATGGCCGCGACGCCGACGAGCATCGTGTTCATCGTCTCGTTAACCGCGTTCAGCGTGTCCATTGCGTCCTGCTGGTTGAACACCCGGTAGCTGTCCGTGTCGCCGCGGAACAGCTCCGTCAGCTCCGACTCGAGTCTGGCCGTGACGGCGTCCATCACGTCCATATCCGTCGTCTGGATGTAAACGGACCGGACGCCCTCGCTGTTAAAAATCCTCTGCGCGACCGAGAGCGGAATAAGCAGCTTCTCGTCGTTCGAGCCGGCAAGCGAGCTTCCCTTCGGCTCCAGCAAGCCTACGATCGTGAAGCGCATGCCGTTCACCAGCACAACCTTGCCGAGCGGATCGTCGCCGCCGAACAGCTCGTCCGCCGTCGTGACGCCGATCAGCGCGACCTTCGTTTTATTGCGTTCATCCATGGCCGATAGATATCGGCCGATCTGCACGCTGAAGTCCTGCACGAACTCGTATTCCGATGTAATCCCGTCTACGGTTACGTCCGTGCTGGTCTTCTCGTACTTGACCGACGCGGAAGAACTCACGACCGGCGAAACGCCGGCCACACCTTCGATATCGGCAAGCGCGAGCGCCTCGTCCTTCGACATCGTCGTATCCGTCCCCCGCCCGGTTATCGTCACCGAGAGCATATTCGTGCCGAGCGAGGACACCTGCTCCTCGACCTGCCTTGAGGAGCCTTCGCCCATGGCGACGAGGGCGATCACGGTCGCCACCCCGATGAGAATGCCGAGCATGGACAGAATGGTCCTAAGTTTGTTCGACAGGATACTGGAGAATGCCATCCGAAAGCCTTGAGACAGCTTCATGATCCACCCTCCTTTCCTCTTCGGTCAGCCAGCCGTCCCTCATGACTACGGTGCGGGACGCTCGCTTCGCCACTTCCTTGTCATGCGTAATGAGCACGATGGTATGGCCTTCCGCGTTCAACTGCTCGATAAGGCCGAGCACCTCTTGCCCGGTTTTTGTATCCAGCGCGCCCGTCGGCTCGTCGGCAAGCAGAATAGGCGGATGTCCGGCGAGCGCCCTCGCGATGGCAACGCGCTGCTGCTGGCCGCCCGACAGCTCGCTCGGCTTGTGGAACATGCGATCCGTTAAGCCGACCTGCCGCAGCGCTCGGCTCGAACGCTCCCTGCGCTCCTTCGACGACATGCCGCGGTAGATAAGCGGAAGCTCCACGTTCTCGACCGCCGACAGCTTGGGCAGCAGGTGGAAGGATTGGAAGATGAACCCGATCTTCCGGTTGCGGATGTCGGCGAGCTTGTTGTCGCTAAGCCCCTTCACTTCCGTGCCGTCCAATTTGTAGCTGCCTTCCGTTGGAGCGTCCAGACAGCCGATCAAATTCATGAGCGTGGACTTGCCCGAACCCGAGGGCCCCACGATCGCCACGAATTCGCCCGGCATTACCCGCATCGATACGGCGTTCAGCACTTGCACTCTCTCTTTGCCCATCACATAGCTCTTCGAAAGCTCCTTGATATCGATTAGAGGTCCCATGCTTTCTTCGTTCATCGCGCACCGCCGCTTTGCGTCATCGCCCCGCGCATGCCTCCGCCTTGGCCGCCGCCCATGCCGCCGCTTGGGAAGTTCATGCCGCCCACGCCACCCATGCCGCCCGGGAACATCATCTGCTGCTGATTCGACGCCGATCCCGTTCCGACCGCGCCTTGCGGCAACGGAACCAGTACCGTGTCGCCCTGTGCCAAGCCCGAGACGATCTCCACGTACGTCTCGTCGCTCACGCCGACGGTCACTTCCTTCAGCTGGCCGCCGAGCCCGATCCGCGACGCCATGGCATTCATTCGAGCGTCGGCCGAGCCGCCCGCTCCGGGGGCTTGCCCCCGGGTAGCGCCTTCGGCACCAGCCGGTGCTTGACCGCCAGCGCCGCCCGAGGCCGCACCGGCTCCGGTCCCTGCGCCTACTCCGGTACCGCCGCCGGTTCCTGTTCCTGTGCCGGCTACTCCCCGGCCTCCGCCTTGATCGCCTGTACCGCCAGCCGCACCTGCTTCTGTGCCGCCTTGTGCGCCTCCACCCGCTCCGGCACCGCCTTCGCCCGGCACGCGGACATACGTTTTGCCCATCAGCTCGACGACGGCAGCCACGGGAACGACGATGACATCTTCGCGCGAAGCGATAATCATATCCGCTTGCCCGGACATGCCCGCCAGCACGCCCTCGAGATCCTTCAGCGCGATAGCGACCTCATAGGCGGCGACGCCGCCGGATACCGAACCTTCCTTGGCGAGCTCCTTGATTTCGCCTTCATACGTCTTGTCCGGGAATGCGGTTAGATAAACCTGCGCCGCTTGTCCCTCGCTAATCTGCGGCATATCCAGCTCATCCACCTGCACGTTGAAGGTGAGTGAATCGTAGTCGACGATTTCCGCGATGATCGCATTCGCCTGCACCGTATCCCCGATGGCAACTTCGCTGACCGTCACGACGCCGTCGATCGAAGCCTTCACCTCCAGCTTCTCGGCCTGCTGCTCGCGCAGCTCCGCCAATTCGTCTTCGTTGTTCGCCATCTCCAGCTTCAGCATTTCGATATTCAGCTCTATGGACGCCAATGAAGATTCGTCCGCCTCCGCGGCTGCCGCCGCTTCCTTGTATTGCTTCTCGTATTGCTCCATCTGAAGCTCCTGTTTTTTGATGTTAAGCTCCGTTTGGTCAATCTGGCTGCTTACATCCTCTTGCTCGAATACGGCCAGCACCTGGCCCGCCTTTACCTTGTCGCCGACCTTGAAGCTAAGCTCCGAGATCGTCCCGTTCATTCCGGCTTGCACCGATTCCTTCGTCTCGGCAGCAACCGAACCGGAACCGCTAACCTTCACGACGATATTCCCCCTGGCCGCGTTCACCGAAAGCGACGTCGCTTCGGCTTCCTGCGCGGCCGGGCGCTGCCCGTTCCAATAATAATAGCCGCCGGTGCCAGCCGCCGCGACGATAAGCACGATCCCGACGCCTATCATCCACTTCTTCATGTCCATTCCACCTTCCGCCTATCGGTTTCAAGAGGGACTATAGCACGGGTTCATGAACGGCATATGAACGTCCTGAGCGGAGGCAGCAGGCGGCATGGCAGCCAATTTTCAGCTTATTTTCATGTCCGGTTCAGCTTCGCCTCAGCTTGTTCATGTACGCTCAGCTTAAATAGAAACGAAGAGGACGGAGGAGCTTTGCATGCCCAAAATCGTAGTCGTCGACGATGATCCCAACATTCGCGAATTAATCGGATTGTTCCTTAGAAGAGACGGGCATCAGGTGGTCGAAGCTTCGGATGGCGTCGAAGCGCTCGAGAAGCTGGAGTCGGTGCGCCCGGATTTGGCGATCATCGACGTCATGATGCCCCGCATGGACGGCTGGGCGTTATGTTCGGCCATGAGCGGCGTATACGATTTCCCGCTTCTCTTGTTGACGGCCAAGGGAGAAACCGTGCACAAAGTGAAAGGGCTGGAGCTGGGAGCCGACGATTACATGGTCAAGCCGTTCGACCCGCCGGAGCTTCAAGCCCGCGTGAAGGCGCTGCTGCGGCGGTATCGGATCACCGCCTCCCAGAACGTCGATCTGGGCCAGATCAGCATGAACTATGCCGATTTTCGGATTTCATCCGGAGGCGAGGCCATGTCGCTGCCGCCGAAGGAGTTCGAGCTGCTTTTTAAGCTGGCGAGCTATCCTGGCAAAACCTTTTCCCGCGAGGACCTGATCACGCAGCTGTGGGGCGTCGACTACGAAGGGGACGAGCGGACGGTTGACGTCCATATCAAAAGGCTGCGGAACCGTTTCCCGGAGCAAAGCTTCGGCTTCCGCATCGAGACGGTGCGCGGGCTCGGCTACCGGCTGGAGCATGCCGGATGACGCGCAGCCTATACGTCCGGATCGTAGCGACCTTCCTGCTAATCGTCGTCCTTAGCATCGCGCTCGCCTTCCTGCTGACGAATCAGCTTTTTAAGCAGTCGCGCGGTTCGATGAAGCAAGACTACGATGCCGCGTTCGAGCGAATCAAGCAGTTGCACAACGTCGCCGAGCCGTCCTCGCTCCCGCGTTTCCTTGAAGAGATCGCGGACATCGAGGATATTTCCATCTTCGCGGTAAATACGAAAGGGGAGCGCATCGCGGTCGGCGAACACGGAGAGGAACTGCAGCGAAGGTTGGAAGGGATTCGCAAGTCCGCCCCGCCATGGCCGGGGCAAGCGGAAGGTGATCGTGACGATGTTGGTGACGGGGTCGGCGGTGGATATGGAGTTGGCGGTGAAGTTGGCGGTGAAGTTGGCGGTGAAGATGGAGTCGCAGATGGAGTCGGTGGTGGCAGCAGCGATAGCGTTGAGGCTGGCGGCGGCGTTGTCGAACGTCCCTTCGGCGTCAGGCCGGGGCCACCTTCGCTAAGCGAATCCATTGGCAGACTGGTCACGCTGGACGGCGAGCAGTGGTCGCTATTCTTGCAGCATAACCGCTATCCGCGCAACAGCAACTTCATCCTGACGGCCGCCACGCTTCTTCTCACGTTATTGGCGATCGGCTCGGTGCTAATCTTATTCGCGGCACGATTCCTTGTTGGCCCGATCAAAAAAATAAACGACGCCGCCCTTCGCATGTCCGCCGGTAACTTCAGCGTCCGGCTGCCGGTCAAACGGCGGGACGAGCTTGGCGAGCTGGCGCTGAGCATGAATACGATGGCCGACGGTTTGTCCCGCATCGAGACGATGCGCCAGGACTTCGTCGCCAACGTGTCGCACGAGATCCAGTCGCCGCTCACGTCGATTCACGGCTTCGCGGAAGCGCTCCGAGCGCAGGAGGTCACCGATGAGGAGAAGGAACGGTATGTCGGCATTATTCAGCAGGAGAGCAACCGGCTGTCCAAGCTCAGCGAGAACCTGCTCAAGCTGTCGTCGCTCGATTCCGAGCATCACCCGTTTCACCCCGCGCCGTATCGTCTCGACCGCCAGCTGCGGGAAGTGACGCTTGCCTGCGAACCGTCCTGGCAGCGCAAGTCGCTTCAAGTCGAGCTGCTCGCGGAAGAGCTCACCGTCATGGCCGATGCCGAATTGTTAAACGGCGTCTGGACGAATCTGCTGACCAACAGCATTAAATTTACGCCGGCCGGCGGGGCGATCACGATAACGGCGGCGGAAGAAAACGACTTGATCGTCGTTGCCGTCCGCGACACGGGGCCGGGCATCGCGGATGAGGAACGGGAACGCGTCTTCGAGCGGTTCTACAAGATCGATCCGGCCCGGAACCGGAACGTCGGCGGCAGCGGTCTCGGCCTGTCGATCGCCCGCAAAATCGTGGAGCTGCACGGCGGCACGATCGCGGTCGAGTCGGAGCCGCTCCAGGGAGCCTGTTTCGTCGTACGGCTGCCGCTCTCCCTCTCACCCTTGCACGAGAACGGCCGCGGCTTCACCTAATAAAATTCAACGAGTGCTCGTGCTCATCAACAATAAAAAAGGAGCTGCCACACGGCAGCTCCTTACTCATTAATGGATTGATTCGTCAGTCATCGTGATACTGTCCATGATCCGTTGGCAATAGCGGATTAACTCGAATCTTTCGCATCAACTACACACCTAAACGATCTTTCACATCTTCCGAGGACAACCAGCCGCCGTCTTTCGCTATCGTTTCTGCTTCCGACAATTTGGACAACAACTTTATGGTTGCTTGCGTTTTCTCATATTCCTCTATATCCACAAGTACATAAAGGCCTCTTCCATTTTTGGTCAAAAAGACAGGCTCATCCACTGCAATATCTCGCAGCACCTCATTATAGTTCCTTAGGTCAGAAACAGGCTTGATATTGGGCATCATTACAACTCCCCTCTAAGTTGTAATTATTTTACCCTTATTATTCGTAAAATAACACATCACATTTATCATCAAATCTAATGCTTCACATAAATCTCGAACGCCCACGGCGCCAGATCGGCCGCGTGCTCCGCCGGCAGCTCCACCGCGGCGCCGTTCAGCGCTTGGTACTTCCCTGCGACGTCGCCTAATTGCACGGTAGACGTCACCGGCTCGGCGGACAGGTTCATGACGGCGACGACCGTGTTGCCGTCCTTGGTCCGCTCGAACGCAAGCAGACGGTCGTCGCCGGTCTCCAGCGAGCGGTAAGGACCGCCGGCGCTGCCGTTCCACAGCGCCTTATTGTCGTGCTTCAACTGAACGAGCTGCCGATAAAACGTCTGCATCGACAAGTCGTCCCAAACGATTTCGTCCTTGTCGAAGAACAGGAGACGCCGATCAAGCCCCGCCTCCTGACCCGAGTAGATCAACGGCATGCCGGGCAGCGCGAAGCTCAGCGCCGCCATCGCCTTCACCGCGCCGCCGAGCCGCTCGTACTCCGTCCCGACCCACGAATTCTCGTCGTGGTTGGACGTAAAGTTGAGCGGATAGGTGCCCGCGGGATAACTTTTGGCCAGACGCTCCGCGTACAGCCTCACTTGCTCCGCATTGCCCATCCCGTTGGCAACGCGGTTCATGACGTTATACAGCTGCCAGCCGTAATTGGCGTGAAAAGCATTGCGAAGCAAGCCGATCTGCTGATCGTCTTCCGCCAGCATATAAACCGGCTTCACCTTTTCCAGCTCAGCCCGCGCTTGCTCCCAGAACGGCGTTGGCACGCCGCTGGCGTAATCGGCTCGATAACCGTCGACGTCGAACTCGCGAACCCAATAGGTCATCGCGTCGATCATGGCCCCTTGCATGTCAACGTTCTCGTAGTTCAAATCAGCGACATCCGCCCAGTTCGTGCCCGGCGGCTGGACGATGTTGCCCCCTTCGTCCGTCGTATACCAGCCGGCATTGGCCGTCCAAGCGTTATCCCAGCCCGTATGGTTGGCGACCAGATCCAGCAGCACCTTGAAGCCCATCTCATGCGCTTTGTCGACCAGTGATCTGAAGTCATCTTCCGTACCGAACTCCGGGTTCACCGCTTTAAAATCATCCACGGCATAATAGGACCCGAGCGTGCCGTTCCGCTTCGTCTTCGAGATGGGGTGAATCGGCATGAACCAAAGGATGTCGACGCCAAGCTCCTGCAATCGCGGCAAATGCGCCTCGAATGCCTTAAACGTTCCTTCCTTCGTAAACTGCCGCAAGTTCACCTCGTACATGACGGCCTTCGCGGCCCACTCCGGCGCCCCTACGCCTTGCTGAACAACCGGAACCGCCGACTCGGCTGGCTTCGCCGGCTCCCCGCCGTTTCCCGCCGAACAGGCGGCCAGCCCTACCAGAGCAGCGGCAATGGGAATGGCGAGCATCCGATTCACGCTCTTTAACATCGATTCACTTCCGTTTCATGAGGAATGGCACTACACCAGCAATCTATCACAGCGCCGCTCCTCCACGGAAGCGGCGTAATCGTCGACGTCGTTAGCCCTTAACCGATCCAAGCGTAATCCCCTTGACGAAATATTTCTGCAAAAACGGGTAAATCACGAGCAGCGGCAGCATGGAAATAAAGATTTTGGCCGCGTTCAGCGTCTGGTTGGACAACACCGACATTTGTTTGACCGTCTCCGCATCCATCGTCGTCGGGTCGATGACGACCGCCACCTGCTTAATATACGATTGCAGCGGATACAAATCCGATTTGTTCATAAGCACAAGCGCTTGGAAAAATTCGTTCCAATGATACACGATCGTGAAGACTAGAATCGTCGCGAGCACCGGCACGGATAGCGGCAAACAAATGCTGAATAGGATGCGCCACGGCCCCGCTCCGTCGATCATCGCGGATTCTTCCATTTCCTTAGGCATGTTGCGAAGGTAGTTCATGACGAGGATGACGTTGAAGACCGGCAGCCCCCCGCCAAGCACCAACCCCCAAATGTTGTTGATCATGCCAAGCGATTGCATCGTGAGATACCATGGCACCAAACCGCCGTTAAAGAGCATGGCGAACACGAGAAGCCACATGATGACGTTCCTCGGCTTGAACTCTTTCGCGTTCTTGGACAATGGATAAGCCATCAGCAAAATAATGAAAAAAGCGATCCCCGCTCCGTACACGACCCGCTGCACAGAGATCCAAAACGATTGGAAAAATTGGCTGTCTTCCATGATGGTCGCATAAGAGCCTAACGTAATCCCCTTCGGCCATAGGAATACTTGCCCTGCCGCCGCCGCGGCCTTATCGCTTAGGGAGATCGATAAGGTGTACCATACCGGAGCGAGGCATAGCAGCATGATGACGACAAGCAGTATGATATTGAGTCCGTTAAACAATCTGGAAGCCACCGAACGTTCTGTTATCATTTCGATCCACTCCTGCCTCTCTTTTTAGAAAATCCGATAATTGGCGAACCGGTAAGCCAGCGTATACGAAACGGTGATCAGGATGAGGCCGACGACAGATTTGAGCAAGCCGACCGCTGTAGCCAGTCCATGCTGGAAGTCGATAAGACCCGCGCGGTATACCCAGGTGTCCACGATATCGCCCGTCGAATAGACGGATGGATTGTACATCGTGAAGATTTGGTCGAAGCCCGCGTTCAGGATGTTGCCTAAGCTGAGCGTGGCGAGCAGCGCCGCGACCGGCAGAATGCTCGGGATCGTAATCTTGAGCAGCCGCTGCCATTGCGATGCGCCGTCGATCGCGGCCGCCTCGTACATCTCCGGATTGATCGACGTTAGAGCGGCGAAGAAGATGATGGCGTTAAAGCCGAATTCCTTCCAAATATCGCTGCCTACGATGATCGCCGGGAATACGTCCGCGTTCGCGAAGAAGAGGATCGGCTCCGCTCCCAGCCCGGACAAGATCGCATTGACGGGACCGGTATACGAGAAAATATCCAGCATCATGCCCCCGACGATGACCCAGGACAAGAAATGGGGCAGGTAGACGACGGTCTGCACCGTGCGGGTGAACAGCCTGTTCTTCACCTCGTTCAGCATGAGCGCGAAGACGAGCGGCACGATGAGGTTGCCGACCATCTTGGAGAACGCGATGACGACCGTATTGCGGAAGATCAGCTTGCTGTCGTCCAGCTCAAACATGTAAGCGAAATTCTCCATCCCGATCCAAGGCGATTTCCATAGGCCAAGGCCGGGGTTAAATTCCTTGAACGCCGTGATGACTCCGTACATGGGATAGAGGTTAAAGAAGATTAACCATAAGAGTCCGGGAATCAGCATGATGTAGAAATGTTTGGCAAAGCTTCTAGGTATCACTCTCTCTCCACTCCCCTCTTGAGGTAGTTCAAAAAGTCCACTTTTGATCACGATGTATGCCAGGAAGCTTTTCGACATCGAATATTGAATTCAGCCGGAACTTCCGGTGCTCACGTAGCTACACTACGCTCCGCTCCTCATTTCCTAGCTTCATTCAATCTTCTCGGTGCTGAAAACCGGACTTTTTGAACACGCATTATGAGAAGATCAAGACGAGCGACTAACGCGCCCGTCTTGATCCATTGTCCTATTTAAGTTCGTTGACTTCTTCCGTTACCTTGTCGCCGCCTTGGTCTTTCCACTTCGCGACGAACTCGTCGAACGCGCTCAGCTCCGCGCTGCCCATGATGATTTTCAGGAACGTCTCGTCCTCGAGCTTCTTGAGGTTGGTCCAACGGGATTCCATCGTTTTCGTCTGGGCGGTCGCGATGCTTCGAACCCAGTTGATGTCCGCGTCGACGAACGTGGAGCCGCCGTTTAGATGCGCGTAGATGTGCGTGAAGAAGCCGGCATCCGTTTTTTGATCGAAATATTGGATATCGTAGTTATCAACCGGCTCAAGCTTCACGGCTTTGGCGTGGTTCGCCATTTCGTGCGCCCATCCGTAATTGATGTTGTCGATGTCCTCGAGCTTGATTTCGTCCTTCAGGAATTTGCGCAGCGAGTCAACCGCGTATTCCAATTGGTCGCCCGCGCCCAGGATGAGGAACAATGGCACCTGCTGGGATGTCATTTCTTTACCCGCCGTCAGCGTCTTGTATTCTTCGTCCTTGCCCCACTTGTGAAGCGACGTCATTTTGATAACGGCTTCCGGATGTTTTGCGTTTTTGCTTACGACGATAAAGCTGCTGCCCGTCGCTTGGTTAGAGTTGAACTGGCCCGCATCGTTCAGAGGCGCGGCATATGGTCTCCAGTTGGCGTTCGGATCGTTCGTGATGGAATCCGTCAAGTTATAAGCCGACCACCATGGGCCGAAGAAAATGCCGGTTTGGCCGCTTGCCACGACTTCGGCCGTGGATTTGCGAATGCCAAGCTCTTTGTCGAGAATGCCGTTCGCGTACCAGTCTCTCATCATGGACAGAGCGTTCTTCGTCTCTTCCGTCGTGGAGCCGTATACCGCGTTGCCGTCCTTATCCTTCACCCAGATGCCCGGGAAAGCATCGTTCGCGAAGAACAGCGGCGAGAAGTTGTACCAGTGATCGGTCGACGCAAGGAAGTTGGAGGACAACGATCCGCCTTGCTGCGTGCCGACGATGCCGATCGTGTTTTCTCCGCCCAACTTGTTGTCGATGAACGCTTTGGCGATGTTGCCGAGGTCTTCCAGCGATTTCGGCGCTTCAAGACTCAGCTTGTCGAGCCAATCCTTGCGGATCCAAGTCATCGGAGCGGATGGCAGCGTCGTCTCCGGCAGCGCGTACAGCTTGCCGTCGAACGTTACGCTTTCCAGCAAGCCGGGGTTGGAGTCGTAAACCGCTTTCAGTTCCGGGCTCGCGTATTTCTCGTATACTTCGTTCAAGTCCGCGAGCTGGCCGGCTTTCACCATTTGGCGAAGCTGCGTTTCGTTCACGACCATCGCGTCCGGAAGATCGTTGCTGGAGATCGCCAGGCTGACCTTCTGCTGATAGTCGTTGCCTTGAGCCGCTTCCCAAGCATGCTTCACGACGATGTTGAATTTATCTTTGAGCCAGCGCGTGTACACGTTGTCTTCCGCCGTGTCGCTGCCATCGAACTTGAAGTTCGGATCGATCGCGCGTCCGAGGGAAACTTCCGTCGGCTGCTCGAATTTCGCGAACGGATCAATGACTTCCTCTGCCGGCGGCGCTTCCGTGGACGTTCCCGCGTTATTGCTTGGCGCTGCCGTTTCGGAAGCGTTGCCGTTGTTGCCGCCGTTACCGCTGCAAGCCGTCAAGCTTGCCGTAACGACCAGCATAGCCAGTGCGGAGAAAATGGCTTTTTTCATGTGTATCCCCCTTAAGTGATCTTCATTGTCTTCTCGACAACCCAACTATATCACGGGTTCTTTGGGATCCGGGATAGAGAGCGTTCCTGAGTCAGGGTAGAACATTTATCGCTAAAAAAAAGTTCACGCCCGGCTTCGCATCTATGTTCACTTTACATCGCGCTAATGGGGGCGGGAAAAAGAAAAATAGGGTGACATCTTTAAAATTTTTCCCTATTTCAGGAAAAACACAAAAAAATGTCTACCCTATTCGCTAAAATGGTGGCGAGAACTACGCAGTTGCTAGATCCGGCGTACTCTGGCAAGCAATGTGTACGAAATTTCGTACTCGTTTGCTGACTTGCTCCGTCTGACACGTCATTGTGTACGAAATTTCGTACTCATTCGCTGACTTGCTCCATCTGACACGCCGATGTGTACGAAATTTCGTATTCGTTCGCTGACTATGTCCGTTTGACACGTCATTGTATTCGAAATTTCGTACCCATCAGCCAACCTGGCCCCTCTGACGCACCATTGTGTACGAAATTCCATGCTCATCCGCTGACTTGCTTCATCTGACACGCCGATGTGTACGAAATTTCGTATTCGTTCGCTCCCGTCGGTAGCGGACTACCCCTGCCCCTTCCCACGCTGGTTCTCCGGTAGCTGCCGGTATTCGCTCGGCAATACGCCGGCATGCTCCCGGAACAGCCGGCTGAAATATTTTTCGTCGTTGTAGCCGATCTGCTCCGCCACCCATCCAATCGTCTTGGTCGTGCTGCGCAAATAGTCCTTCGCCCGCTCCATCCGGATATCCCGCACATAGTCGGTATACGTCTTGCCCACATATTGCTTGAAGCATTGGCTGAAATAGCTGCCGCTCATATTGACCATCTGCGCGATCTCCGAAGAGGGGATCGACTCGCTAATGTTCTGCTGGGCGAGGCTCATCGCTTTCACGATGCTGTTCTGTATCTCCTGCGAGAACAAAGGTTTCGTACCGGCGCGCCGGATACGGTCGCGCACCCCTTCCAGCCATTCCGCGAAGCGATACCAGCCCGGGAAGAAGTCTTCGATCGTAATCGGCTCCTCCAATAACGCGTGATACAGCCTATTCCATTCGTCGGTTAACGAGTAGAAGATTCGGATGAGCCGGACCGGCGGCATCCGGAGTTCCTTCAGCCGGGCTAGCTGCTCCCCGAAAGCGGCATCCTCGGAGATCCAGTCGGCCGCCGACCATTCTTCCTTAAGCTGCTCGATCGGAGCGGCGCTTCCCGACTTGTCCCGGGCCATATAGGCCGCGGCTTCCACTTGCGTATAAGCAACGTCTGGCTGATATTCGTAAAATAAATCTTTTTTGCCGTACGCCCGAATAAGCTGCATCACAGACTTGCGGTCCATGCCGCCCAGTCCGGTGAACCTCACGCCGGCCACGTTCGGCGTCGGAAGGACGCGGGACGGCTCCGCCGAATACCAAATGCCGGGCTCCGCTTCTTCCGCATGCTCCGGGATCGCCCAGTCTTGCTGCGATTCCTCGGGATTCGGGTTTAGCGAATAATAAACATACAGTTCTCCTCCGCCCAAAGCGCCTGCTTCTTGGTGTTCGGCGCCCCCTCTTGCGACGTCCTTCCGTTCCATCAGCTTGACGACTCGGCCCAGCACCTCTTCGAATTGCTCTTGCTCCAGTTGGATCTTCGCGATGTAGTCGATCGCCCCGAGCCTCAGTGCTTCTTGCACGTATTCGAAATCCTGATGCAGGGACAACACGACGATCTGCACGAGCGGATATTTCTCCCGAACGATTCTCATGAGCTCGATTCCGGACATGACCGGCATGGACAAATCCGTCATCAAGAGGTCGATCGGGTTCGACTCCATGAACTTCAGAGCATTCTCCCCGTTATTGGCTTCGCCTACGATCTCCATGCCGAAGGCTTGCCACGGCATCGATGAAGCCAATCCTTTGCGCACGAGCTTGTCATCGTCTACGATTAATACGCGAATCATGGTTGCTCTCCTCCGGTTGCTGGCATTAATGGCGTTGCGGAAGCGATGGCCGAAGCATGTACGGGAGCGGTAGCGGGCAACCGCAAGGTAACGACCGTTCCTTTGCCAAGCTCGCTGCGGATGTGCAGCCTTGCTTCTTCGCCGTAATTGGCCCGCAAAATCCGCTTCACGTATTTCATGCCGATTCCCATCCCGATCTTATGGCTGTCTTCCGTATCCTCGTCCATAAGTTGGTCGATCATCTCCCGGCTCATCCCCGCTCCGTTATCTTGAATCGTAATTTGCAGACCTTCCTCCTGAAGCGCTACGCCGACATAAATATAACCGTCGTCACTTACGCCGTGATAAAGCGCGTTCTCCACCATCGGCTGAAGAAGGAAGCGCGGGCTGGACAGTCCGAGGCTTTTCTCGTCCACGTCAATGTCCACGTCGAATTGGAAATCGTACCGAATTTGCTGCAATTGAAGATATTCCTTAAGCGCCTCGATTTCATCCCCGATCGTAGAAGTCTCGCCCATCTTGCCAAGATTATAAAACAGCAGCTTGTTCAAGCTGAGTACGAGCTTGTCGATCTCCTTCTGCCCGTTCATGAGCGCCAGCCAGTGCACCGTATCGAGCGTGTTCATCAGGAAGTGGGGATTGATCTGGTACAGCAGCTTCTCCACCTCGAGATCGGCTCTTCGTTTCTCTTTCTGCTCGATCTCGTCGTAAAGCGCCCAGATTTTCCGTTTCATGCTGCGGGTCTGGTAGAGCAAATAATCGAACTCGGGGATATGCGTCAGCTCTTCGCGTTCCCTCTTGTCCGAATGGATCAGCGACTTGATCTCCTTGTGGAACTTATCCAGCGGACGGTACACCATCTTCCAGAGCAGCCAGGCGACGAATACGGCAAGGATCAGGAAAAGAAGGAAGATGCCCGATATTTGGATCAGCCAGCGGTTGCGCTCCTGATTGATTTCATTCTCCGGAATGACGGACACGAGGCTCCAGCCTTGATTGCTCGTTTCCTTGTTCCAGAAGTAGCCCCCCGCATTGCCGGATTGCGTTGCAGGATCCGGATTCGGGAACATGCCCTGCTCCGCAAAGGCAGCAGGCACCTCGCTGAACGCGATGCGTCCCGCATTTTCGAGCAGCAGCAGCCTTCTCGAGCTTTCCTTCCGGTTCTGCGGGGCGAACAACGTCTTGAGCGCGTTGCGGCCGGATTCGATGTACAAGTACAGGTTCTGGTCCGGCAAGTTGACCTTGCGCATGATGCTGAACACGTACTGATTGATGGATCCGTTGTAACTGAGATGCGGTCCGTAGTAGGAGATCTCCGGATATTCCGCCATCAGCGGCAATTTCTCCGGATTGAAGTCCCCGCGGATGCGGAAGTTCTCGAATTCATAGAGCCTCTCTTCCGGATCGTAATACATAAGCAGTCCGATATTCGGATTGGAGAACGTAATATTGTTCAGCTCGTTGCGAATTTCGTTGTTCAAGCGAAGCCTCTCGTAAGGCTCCTCTTCCAACTCGAGCTGCTCGATCAGCCGATTGGTGCCGCCGCCGTAAGCGAGCTGCTGCGACACGTGGCTCAGGTTGTTCAGCGTATTCTCGAGCGTCATCAGGTCCTGCTTGAGGTTGCTCTGAAGAGCGCCTTCGACCTTATTGCCGATAATGGAATCGATTGTATAGAAGGAGATCAAGCCGAGGCATACGAAAGGCGCCAAACAGCTGATCAAAAAGATGAAGATGATCCTGTTTTTGAAGGTAACGTTGTGCAATCGTTTGGTAGGCATATGCGCGATGGTTCAACCCTTTCCTGGTCGTCTCATGCAGGTTGCTTGCGGTCGCGGGATAAACTCCGCCCATTCTATCATAACGCGAAAGGACGCGCCCCGCGTACGACGATTTGTTCGGATTAGGTGGATAGATTTTTGGACCGCGCGATATGCGACGGTTTGGTCGCGGCTTGGACTGTGCTGCTCGGTGCGGCACGAAAAAAAAGCGGGAGACTCTCTTCCATCCGCCAAAGCCCATAGGCTTTGGCGGCGGCAAGATTAGTCTCCCGCTATGTTGTCTGTTGGAAGGCGGTTACGCCCAGGTCGGCTGCACCTTCAGCACGACTTCCTTCTCCCGCTTGTAGGCTACGACAGGCTCGCTTACGGCCGCAACCGCGGCAACCTTGCCGGTTACGGCATGCGGCTGCGCTTGAATCGCGCCTACCGGTTCGGAATCCGCGGCGACGCGGCGAATATCCGCCCCAAGGGAAGCCAGCTTGCCCGTAATGTCGATATACCCGCGGTCCACGTGGTGCAAGCCCGTCACTTCCGTCTCGCCGTCGGCGCGAAGCGCCGCGCAGATAAGCGCCGCTCCCGCGCGCAGATCCGTCGCGGTCACCTTCGCTCCCGAGAGAGGAACGCCGCCGGTAACGATCGCCGAACGGCCGTCGACCTTAATGCTTGCGTTCATCTTCTGGAATTCCTCGACATGCATGAAGCGGTTCTCGAACACCGTCTCCGTCACGACGCTGGTCCCTTCGGAAACGAGCAGCAGCGCCATCATCTGGGACTGCATATCCGTCGGGAAGCCCGGATGCGGAAGCGTTTTGACGTCGACGCCTCTAAGCACCTTGGAAGCCCTCACGCGAATGCCGTTATCGCTTTCCGTAATCTCCACGCCCATCTCTTGGAGCTTCGAGATGACCGGCGTCAAATGGTCCGCGATCGCGCCTTCGACGAAGACGTCGCCGCCCGTAATGGCGGACGCGATCATGTACGTGCCCGCTTCGACGCGGTCAGGGATGACGTTATGTTTCGCGCCCGTCATCCGGTCCACGCCTTCGATGCGAATCATGCCGGTACCCGCGCCGCGCACCTTGCCGCCCATGGCGTTAATATAATTAGCGAGGTCCACGATTTCCGGTTCCTTCGCCGCATTTTCGATCGTAGTCGTTCCGCTAGCCAGCGCGGCGGCCATCATAATATTCTCGGTTGCGCCTACGCTTGCAACATCCAAATAAATCTTGGCGCCCTTCAAGCGATCCTTCACGCTCGCTTCGATAAACCCTTGGCCGAGCGTAATCTCGGCGCCCATCGCCTCGAAGCCCTTCAGATGCTGGTCGATCGGACGGGTTCCAATCGCGCATCCGCCCGGCAGCGAGATCCGGACTTTTCCGATGCGGGCGAGCAGCGGGCCCATGACCAGGAAGGAAGCGCGCATTTTGCGGATCAGCTCGTAAGGAGCTTCGTAAGAATGAATAATCGGTGCGGATATCCGCATTGTCTCGTTGTTGTAAGTAAGCTGAGCGCCTAACGAAGCAAGAACGCTCTGAATCGTCATAACGTCGTCGAGGAGGGGCACGTCACAGATGACGCTGTCTCCTTCCGTCGCTAATAATGAGGCAGCAAGAATGGGGAGCACTGCATTTTTGGCGCCGCTGACGCGGACCGTACCCGATAAGCGCTGGCCTCCGCGGACGATAATTTTGGTCATCTTGTGTCCCTCCGCGAATTGCAATTTCTGAATCGTAAAATGTACTTTTTCTGTCCTTATTTGACAGACTTCGAGCAATCACTAAACTTCATCTTAACATCCGTCCGCAATAATCGACAAGGGTAAATTTATTTCCAACTTCTTCTGAGAATTCCCATTTACCCGCAATTCTGCCGTGTCGGAGCCTATTCCTCCCGACCATTAAAATTGCTTCATAAAATTGTTATCGACAACTGCGTTCAAGTTATGAAGTTATGTATTACCCATTGTTGACATGTTTCGCGCATGTTATTCGACAAAACTGCGCAGCATCACGCTGTAGCCCCAATATTGCAAAATGAAACCAGCAAACAAATGTCCGATGGCGACGGCGAGCAGCACTTGCAGCATTCGAGCCTTCGGACGGCGGGGGAATTGGAAAAACGTCTCCCACTTCACTTCCTGCAGCAGCATCCAAGCGAAAAAGATGCTAAGCAGCTCCACTACGATCGAGAACAGTCCTTCCACGCCAGTTATGTTCCACATCCCTGATAGATCCGACAAACGTCTCACTCCATCCTTTATCCGCTTCTGCTCTCGCGTTTGCCGGGCAAACGCGCTCATGTCCAAGGTGAACCGGCTGTCGCCGTCTCTTGGCGGCGTGGCGAGGTTCATTCCGAAGGCCGCGTCATAGCTTTGCTCACGGAGGCATGCCGTCATGCCTCCGCATAACGTACGTTACGCATATCGATACAGCAGCGTTGCAAACGAAGCGCGGCTCGCCGTCTGATTCGGTTTGAACACGTTCGGCTCTACGCCGCTAAGCTTGCCGTCCTGCTTCATGGCGCTTAGCATCGGGGCATACCACTCGTACGGCGATACATCGTCGAATGGCCGGGTCGATGTCATCCGCGTCTTCATGCCCTCCGCGTAGCCGATCATGACCGCCATCTCCGCTCTTGTAATCAGATCGTCGGGCTTGAACGTCCCGTCCGGGTACCCCTTGACCCAGCCTTTGGCAACCGCCTTGGCAATCGATTCGCCCGCCCAATGCGAGCCGACATCCTTAAACGTCTTCGAGCCCGGAGACGCCACGACCGGCTTGTAAGCCTTGACGATCATTGTAACGGCTTCCGCGCGCGTGATGGACCGGTCAGGCTCGAACCGATATTGGCCCACGCCGTTCACGATACCCCTGCCCGTCAGACTGACGATGGCATCCTTCGCCCAGTGATTCGCGATATCGCGGAATCCGGCGACAAGCTCATCCGCCATTAGTTTTACACGGTAATAGCTGTTTTGAAACATATGGTTGGCCGAAATTTTCACGTAATAGACACCCGGCACAAGCACCTGGTCCTTCGTCTGCAGCTTGCCGAGCGCGCCAGACTGGCCCGATCCTGCCAGCTTCATTCGTTTGTCGTAATACTCGAGCTTCAGCGTAACGCCCTGAGGAACGCCACTGACCGACAGCCCCGCCATGCTTTCTTTCGTCAGGCGGAATTGGAACCAATCCGTATCCGTCGCCTTGTCGATCACCCCTACATATTCGGTCCCCGCCTTCATAAGCAGCGCTTCGTACGATTTGTCGTTCGGTTCGTTCGGATCAGAGAGTGCCGGCTGGAAGTCCAGCTTCAGCGTAAACGTTCCGGCAACGGGACTCGCGTCCAGAGCGATCGCGTTATGAACACGAATATAATATTTGCCCGGGGAGACGGATATGACTGGCGTTTCTTCGTAAGCGCCTTCTCCGTGATCATCATAGATGACAAGCGATTGTCCCTCCCGCTGCACCGAGATGCTCGGATCGATCCGGACCGTATTCGTGCTCATGGACAGCTTCAGCTGCCCGCTCTGCTTAAACTCCGCGACGAACCAATCCCGGTCGGCTGGCTTATGGAACGTACCGGTTAGAGACTGCGAACGCGGCTCAAGCGGATAGGCATCGGCAAGCCGGTCATTCGGCTCGTACAGGTCTTCGCCGATGGTGAAGGAGGACGTCAGCGTATAGCTCAGCGCCTGGCTCTGGGACGGATTGCTGAACTGTACCTTGATCCGGCCTCGGCCTTTGTTCGCGGCGAATTCGATCGCCTTGCTGGATAGCTTCGTATCTTCCTCGCGCACCAGCTTGCCGCCTTCGTAGTAGCCGATCCTAACGGTAGGCGTCGGACTGCCGGCCTGGACCTTCCCCTCATACTGGAGAGTCAGCTTCCCGTCGTAGGGCATGTCGACCGTATACCAGTCCTCGTCCTTCGACGACGTTAGCTCGGCGCCCAGCATGGCGCCGACCGGCAGCGGTCCGGCCGTACCGCTCGTATTGTTCGGCTCAAAATCATCCTTGGAAAGCGTCGCGAGCACCGCCCGGTCGACTTGCAGCAAGCCGTAACCGGACGCCGAATCGAAGCCGGCCAGTCCCATGTCCTTCGCCGTCTGACGGAGCAGCGCCCTCACCTCGTACGGCTTGAAGGACGGGTTGCGCGCAAGCACGAGCGCCGCGGCGGCAGCCGCCTGCGGGGCCGCCATCGACGTTCCCTCTTCCTTCTTGTACCCGCCGCCGACGGCGGTCGTGTATACATGCCAAGGCGCCATAATATCCAGCTCCGGGCCTGGGTTGGAGCGCGCATCGGCGGTTCGGTCCGCTCGCGCTCCGCCGACGGCGAGGACCGTCGGATAAGCGGCAGGATATTTCACGGCGGCCTTATTGCCTAATGCCACGCCGTCGTTGCCCGCGGCCGCGACCAGGAGCACGCCCTGCTTCTCGGCGTATGATACGATGTCCTGCATATACGGCGATTGGCGGTGCAGCCCGACGGACAACACGACGATCTTCGCCCCGTTCTTCACGGCGTATTGGATCGCTTCTCCGAGATCCTCCTCCGTGCCGTCGCCCCATTCGTCGAGCGCCTTGATCGGCATCAGCTTGGCATCCCATAACACGCCGACTACGCCGATGCCGTTATTGCCAGATGCCGCCAGCACGCCGGCTACGCTCGTGCCATGCCCGTTATCGTCTTCCGGCGGCTTGCCGCGCTGGACGAGATTGACGCCCGGCACAAGATTATCCTTGAGATCGGGGTGGTCGAGATCGACGCCGGTATCGACCAGCGCGATCGTAAGCCCGGTCTGGCCGCGAACCGTCTTCCAAGCCTCGGCCGCTCCGATCAGGCTAAGATGCTGCTGCTTCGACAGCTCCGGATCGTTCGCCTTTGTCGCTTGCGGCTTCGCCGCCAGATTTTTATCCGGCGTTGCGGACGGCTCCGGTGAGCCGGCCGGCGCCGCTGACGCAGCCGTCTGCTTCTGCTGCTGCGATTGAGATTCTGTTTGGCCGCTCTTAGGCGGAACGGCCGATTGCTTGGCACCTTCGCCCGCACCGGCATCAGCAGCTTCGGACGGGACTGCCTTGCTCGATTGCGATTCGGGAGACCTGCCGCCAGCAATCGCATCCGCAGCAGAACTGGCGGATTCTCGGGACGGCTGAGCGATCGCCGCCTCATCCTTCGCGTTCGCGGACGCGCGCCCTTGCTGGGCCTGGGCCGCTTGTTCATCCGCCGCGTCGGAGAGGACGTGCACCCCGTTGTTCGGGTGCACGTAAGCCACGCCCGGCTCGCCGCGCAGACGGCGCAGCCAAGCCTCCACGTCCTCGCCCGCATCCGCGGCGGGACGCACCACTACAACCGCCGCATCGGGCTGGCGGCGGAGCACCTCTGTCCCGCGCAGCTCATGCGCCTGCGCGGGATCGGTCCAGCGGAGCAGCCAGCTATGCGGCTGCTCCTCCAGATTGGCGCCTGCCGCATGCGCGGCGGCAGGCGCGGCGCTGCCGGGAGCGAGCGCCAAGGCGGGGACTGGGCCGATACCGGCCAGTCCTCCGAGCGCGACGCTCCCGAGCAGCAGCACGAGCAGCCCGCGGCGCAAGCAGCCTCGCGCTTCTAGGGCAAGACGGCTAGCGCCTCCCCGAGGGGCGAGGCGCTCGCGGCGCGGCTGCGCCTTCGATGGCGATTCTTTATGTATCAACCTATTGCTTAATGGATTCATGGTATTCTGCCTTTTTGCGTATTTCAATAGTAGTTGTTCAAAAAGCCCGCTTTTGATCACTTTTTAAACACGTATCGATACTAGTTCGACCCTTGAACACGCAACCCCTTCTTTTGATGGCGCAAGAAAAAGGAAACAGCCGAATGAATACTCCCGCCACTTACCGATACATTCGTATCGACTGAAGTGGGGGTTTCTGATGTACATCCCTTATTTCAGGATACTTAACACCAGTGGAGTTGACACGTTGATGGTCTTTTTGCCATCCAACCCCTCTATCCCATTCGTTCCTTGGGGGGATACGTTTGGGAATACTTTTCGCATAATGTTGGCTGCGCCGTTCACATCGGCATGAATCAAGCCCTTTGCGCTCTTATACAGCCCGCGATATATTCGCCTGCCAGAGAAGAGATGCATGCTTTGTTCACCAAGCCGCGAAAACGACCGTAAATCTACTAATGGGTCATGATCCAGGAAGCTGGCTTTCGAGGTGTATGCTTCTTCCGTCAGAATAACCGTTATGCCATGCTCTGCCGCTTTGTATTGGATCATCTTGATCAGCATCCGATGAGGGATATGACAGAAGGACTGATTGTTTCGCCGCCCGATCGAAGCCTCTTGCTTCCAGCCGTCGTTATGCCCGATGACGATCGTGCCGATCTGCTCTTCCACAGCCAGATTCACAATCTGAAAGCTTACCTTGTGGAACAGGTCTTTGATCCTGCGGTGTCGCTTCAGATGCATCCGTTCTAACCGTCTCGATGTGTGCGTTCCTTCGCCAGGCGCTTTGCCCATGCGTAGAAGGCTCGTGTAATAGGCCTTCATCTTGTTGTAGTACTGATTGATCGACTTGACAATCCCGCCCTTCACCACGACCGGTTTCGAACCGGTGGTAGTGACGATGGTTGCAAGATTGTTGACGCCAAGATCAATTGCCATTAGTAAATCAGAATGAATTACGGCCATTACGTTTTCTTGCGTAGCTTCCTTCATTGCTTTCTGATTTACAAAAACCAGTTCGACTACATAGCGGCCATAGCTTGGGACTACTCGCACCTGCATCAATCTGCCATCCGTATGGCCTAACTTGCCAATGTTAAGCTGCAGCTTGGTCTTGGGGAATTTGAGATACTTCCGATCTTTGATCACGCAATCCTGATTCGAGAAGACTACTTCCTTCACCCTGTTTCGGGCATATCCCGGTATATGGGGCTGTCCATTATACTTCTCAGGATGATTGCGGTGGTCCTTGATGCTGGCGAAGAAGGCGTTCCAGTTTTGAAACACAACTTTCATGATTCCTTGACTGCTTTGCGCGGGAAGCGCCCGATAGTCGGTTTGTTCCATCACTCTGAATAAAGCGTCCAGGAAGTTATATTGAATAAAAGGAGTTTCCTGGGTCGGAAGCTTGAATGGGCGAGAACGATTCATTTCGTTTCGTCGCTCGTTCATGGCGTCAATAGTTGAGTTAAGCGTGTCTATAACTTGCTGCTGCAACGGCTGCAGCGGTTCATTCCGCCCAAAAGCTGTAAACACTTGACGAATATAAAAGTTCGTCGTGTTGTAGAGATTCTTGGCATCCTGACAAGCCTGGTCCAAGTAAGCAAACAATCGATGACCGGGTTTAATCCAAATTTGATAGGTTCGATAATCTTTCTTCGCTTCAGGCAAGATCTCACCTCCCCTCCATAAATAATGCGAATATATGTTCTGTTTCAATTATATCGCATATGTTGTTGGGGAAGAAGAACATTTTGAGAGAAGACTCAGGAAGACGCCGATTCACCTCGCCACTTGCAGAAGTGGGAGTCCTCTCGGCGAAATTGATAGACCTATGCTAACTGCGTACCTTGCCATGTTTTCGGGAACGAATGGGCAGGACTGTTCCTTGAGACGGCGATCGGACCGTAGTTTGTTTGCGTAAAGCGGGCAAGCGTTTTTGACATCAATTAATGAACAAGCGATTCATCGGTAGATGCATGAATGGTTTCTTGACGATAGTTTGGTTCTATTTTTTTCTTCGGACATATTCTTCCTTGCGACATCCTATGGGAAGGAGCACCAACTTCTCCCCCTCCTTTATACCTTCGTATCCCGTCTCGAGTTTCGGTCCGTCGCCGAGATATTTTTTTCCAATGACATCCACATGACCAGCAACTCGCTTGACCAAGTCAGGCGCTAGGAAAGCAAAAAACCGCCCCCGCCCGAGCCGTTACCCCCCCGATAACGGTCCTAGCAGCAGAGGCGGTATGATCAAGCTTCATAAATAGTATCAGCGTGGTAACCTCAAGCGCTAGTCCTCGGCGCGGCGGCCAGCCTCTTTCCCGCAGCCCTATCCGCCGCAGCCGCGTCTCACCGCATCAAATCCCCCTGGAAGGAGAACACAGAATCGATAAAATCGACGAGCAATCCCGGGAACACGCCGAGCAGAATCGTACCCGCGGCGCACAGCCAGATGACCAGACCGATCGGCAGCGGAACCCGCACGGCGTCTTCGCTGCCGCTTCGCATGAACATTTGACGAATGAGCCCGAAGTAGAAATAGTACGAGATGACGCTGCTCAGCACCATCACCGCCACGATCCAATACGCTTTGGCATTGGCGGCGCCCAGCAAGATGAACAGCTTGCCGAAGAAGCCCGCCGAGATCGGCAGCCCCGCCAGCGACAGCAGGAAAATGACCATCGCCGCGGCCGTCCACGGCGCCCGGTGATACATGCCCGCGAAACCCTTCAGCTCGTCATGACCGGCGGAGCGGCCCACGACCGTCAGCACCGCGAAAGCGCCGATCGTCATCAGCAAGTATGCCGCGAGATAGAACAGCAGCTCCGTCGCGTTGTTGCTGTGCACCGCCGTAATCGAAAGCCCGATCGGCACGAGCAGATAACCCGCGTTCGCCACGCCGGACAAGGCGAGCAATCGCTTCGCGTTTTTTTGCCGAAGGGCGGCGAATACGCCGACGAGCATGGCGATTGCCGCGACGAGCAGAATGGCGAAGAAAAAATCGTCGCCCTGCCCCGCTCCTCCGGCATCCTTCGCGCCGAACAGCCCCGTCGAATAAACGATGCGCATGACGACGGCGAGCGCAGCCCCCTTGGATACGACCGCGAGGAACGCCGCCACCGGCGTCGGCGCGCCTTGGTAGACGTCGAGCGACCAGGCGTGGAACGGCGCGGCCGCGATTTTGACCCCGAAGCCCGCCAGCATCATGCCGAAGCCGACATAGACGAATGCCTCGTAGTTCTCCACGGCCCCAGGGAGCGCCTCTCCGATGGCATTCAGCTGCACCGATCCCGTTACCCCGTACAGATAGGACATGCCGAACAAAATGAAGACCGACGATATGCCTCCGGTCACCACGTACTTGAACGCCGCCTCCGCGGATAAGTCCGATTTGCGCCGCATGGCTACCAGGATGTAGCTCGTAATGCTGAGCAGCTCCAGCCCGATATACAGCGTCACGAGATTGCCGGAGGAGGCCATCGCCATCGCGCCGATCGCGGCGGGAAGCAGCAAGTAGAAATATTCGCCTTTGTCCGTAATGGCGTCGTCGCGCGACGTCGATCCTAACCCGAGCAGCACGACGAAAGATGTGCCGAGGAGGAAGAGCAACTTCAGCAGACTCCCAAAATCGTCGATCCGGTAGCTGTCGCCGAGCAGCGAGATGATCGCGGCATCCCCTTCTCCGGCGTTCATATCGATCATCCGAAGCGCGACGAGCAGTGCCGCTCCCAGAAGGCTCGCTAATGTCAGTCCGCCGATCCAGCCCCGACTCACTCCGCGCGGGAGAAAGAGGTCGAGCACGATCAACGCGATGAAACAAAGGCCAAGCAGCAGCTCGGGAGACATGATCAGCACATCCGGCCATGTCAGCGGCACAAACTCCGTATTGTCCGGCATTGCTTACCCCCCTGACCTTGTCGCGAATAATTGATCCATGAAGCCGCCGACGCTGAATTGCACCGTATCCGTCAGGACGGACGGGTAACAGCCGAGCAGCACGATAAAAGCAAGCAGCACGATCATGGGCAGCGCCTCGATAAAACGGGCATCCTTCAAGGCGACATGCTCCTCGCGCCGTTCTCCGAACGTAATGCCGAGCACGCTTCGAAGCACGTACACCGCCGTCAAAATAATGCCCACCACCGCCGCGGCCGTCAGCCACCGCATCGTCTCGAACAACCCGAGCAGCGACAGGAATTCGCCGACGAAGCCGGACAAGCCCGGCAAACCAAGCGAAGCGAGCCCTGCCGTCAGCAGCATCCCGCTCATGAACGGCATAGAGCGCGCTAGCCCTCCCAGCGCAGGAATTTCGGTCGTACCAGTCCGTTCATATAGGCTGCCGACGATGAGGAAGAGCAGCGCCGAGACGAAGCCGTGAGAGACGAGTTGGAAGACCGCGCCTTGCAAACCGATCTCGTTAAATGCGGCCAAGCCGAGCAGCACGATGCCCATATGGCTGATCGAGGAGTAGGCGAGTACAAGCTTGAACTCGGTCTGACGGAAGGCAAGTACAGCCCCATACAGCAAATTGACGAGGCCAAGCGTCGCGAGAACGACCGCCCACTCGCGAGCCTGCTCCGGGAAAAGCAGCAAGCCGAAGCGCAGCAGACCATATGCCCCCATCTTCAGCAGGATGCCCGAGTGAATCATGACGACGGCGGGAGAGGCTTCCGTATGGACTTTCAGCATCCAAGTATGGAACGGGAACACCGGCAGCTTGATCCCGAATCCGATCAGCAGCAGCACGAAGATCGTCCAAGCCATGGCGCCGCTCATCTCGAACGGATTGAGACCGCCCGTGGCGGCTGCGGTCAGATTCACCCATGCGTTCGGATCGGCCAGATTTCTGGCGATGTCCATATAACTTCCGCTGTAGATCATTTGCGCACCGCCGGTCGTCTCCTCGATCCGGAACCCTGCCGTATTCACGAGCAGCACGAAGGCGATCAGCATAAGCGCGGATCCGATTCCGTTGTAGAGGAGGAACTGGTTGGCCGTTCGCTCGCGGTTGTAATACCCCCATATCCCGATCAGGAAATACATGGCCACCAAAGTCACTTCGAAGAATATAAAAAATAAGAACACGTCGCGTGCCATAAACACACCGAGCATACCGAATTCGAGCAGCAGGAACCATGCGTAGAACGCCTTGCGCCGTTTCTTCACGTGAATAGCCGCGAGCGCTGCCATTGCCGTCACGATCGTCGTGAGGAGCAGCAGCGGCAAGGATAATCCGTCAAGGCCAAGTGAATAGTTAAAGGAGAAAACGATATCCGTATCCGGCCGCAAGTCGTGGTTGACCGGCACTTCCAGCCATGCCGCGTCTTCGCTGTAGACCTCGCCGCCTTGATGATTGTCGTAATCGGCATAAATCCATAAGGACAAGACCAGCGGGATCAGCGTAGCCGCGACCGCGGCAGCCGTAATCCAGCGATGCCGCCCCTTGGGAAGCAGCAGAAGAACGGCCAGCCCGAGCACGGGCGCTAACAAAATGATCGACAACACTGGAATGTCGGCCAGCATGCTCATGATAGAAGCCTCCTTCCGATGATGGCGACCGCCAGCACGATGATGCCGATCACGGCGGCGAGGCTGTACGTTTGGATCTGCCCGTTCTGCAAGCGGAGCGCCGTCTTGCCAGAGTAGCTCGCGACCGAGCCGGCAAACTTGACCAGCCCCCCGATCACGTACTTGTCGAATGCTCCTAGCGCCGTTCCAAGCGCGCGGAGCCCCCGGACGAACACCAGCTCATAGGCCTCGTCGATGTAATACTTCCGCTCAAGCAGGCGAACGAGCCATGGCGCAGATTCTTTGACGGCGGCCGGGCGGAGACGTCCAGAACCGTAGAACAGCCAGCCGAGATAAACACCGGCCGCCCCTGCGAGGATCGACAGCGTAATCGCTACCACGTTTCCGTGTGCGCCTGCTTCCTCGCCCGACAGCCAGCCGCCGAGCCAGCCGTTCCATGGCGTCTCGACGAATCCCGCAACGATCGCCGCGACCGCTAGCACGACGAGCGGCACGGTCATCGTAACCGGCGATTCCTTTGCCTTCGCGACGCCCAAGCTTTCCGCTCCTGTTCCTCTCTTGCCCAGGAAGACGAGCGCGAACACCCGCGTCATGTAGAAGGCCGTGCAAAGCGCTGCCGCAAGCCCGACCGCGAACAGGAACGGGTTCTGCTCAAGCGCGACCGCTAGAATCACATCCTTCGACCAGAAGCCCGCCAGCGGCGGGATGCTTGAGAGCGCCAGCGCGCCGATCGCAAAGGTTAGGGCCGTCACGCGCATGCGCGGATAAAGTCCGCCCATTTCCTTGATGTTCTGCGTATGAACGGCATGAATGACGCTCCCCGCTGCGAGGAAGAGGAGCGCCTTGAAGAACGCGTGGGTGAACAGATGGAATATGCCGCCAGTCCAAGAACCTAGCCCGATCGCCATCATCATATAACCGAGCTGGCTAATCGTCGAATAGGCAAGCACGCGCTTCAAATCGTTCTGCGCCATCGCGATCGTCGCGGCGAAGAGCGCCGTGAATCCGCCCACGTATGCGACGACGTCGCCGGCAAAGGCGGATGCCTCCAGAATCGGGAAGGTTCGCGCCAGCAAGTATACGCCGGCAGCGACCATCGTAGCCGCATGGATCAAGGCGCTGATCGGGGTTGGCCCTTCCATCGCGTCCGGCAGCCAGACATGCAGCGGGAATTGGCCCGACTTGCCGACGGCGCCGAGGAAGATCAGCAGCGCGATAACCGTCGTAATGCCCGTCGCGATGGAGCCGCCTTGGCCTTCGAAGACACTTTCGATCATCGTGAAGCCCAGGGCATGCTCCGGCATGTACCAAAATAAAAGGAAAATGCCGATCAGCAGCCCCGCATCGCCGATTCTCGTCACGATGAATGCCTTCTTGGCGGCGGCCTTCGCGGCAGGTTTCGTATACCAGAAGCCGACCAGTAGGAAGGAGCAGACGCCGACAAGCTCCCAGAAGACGTACAAGGACAGCATATTGTCCGACAGCACCAGTCCCAGCATCGAGAACGTGAATAACGCAACGTAACCGTAGAAAACGGTAATACGTTCGTCCTTTTTCATGTATCCGGCCGAGTAGACGTTGACGAGCAATCCGACGAAGGTGACGACGATCAGCATGAGCGCCGTCAGATTCGTGACTTCGAAGCCAAGCTCGAACGTATATCCCCCGATGCTGATCCAGTCGAAGCTATAATCGTAGTCGACCGCATTCGGTCCGATCCGCTCGAGCAGCACCAGCACCGATAGGACGAATGAAACCAGGGCGGCCAAAGATCCGATCAGCACGCCCGCCTTGCGGAAATTCCGCCCCAGCGCCGTCAGCGCCAGGAACGCGGCGAGCGGGATGAGCGGAATGACCCAAGCTGCTTTCGTATAGAAGTCCATTCCCGCTTCACCTCCTCATGGCATTCATTTGTTCGACGTCCACGGAGCCCCGGGCCCGGAACAGCGCGATCAGCACCGCTACGGCAACGGCAGCCTCCGCCGCGGCAACGGTAATCGTAAAGACCGAGAAGATTTGGCCCGTCAATGACGGGACGACCCCGTATTTGGAGAAGGCGATCAAGTTCAAATTGACCGCGTTCAGCATAAGCTCCAGCGAGAGGAGCACGATAATCGCGTTGCGCTTGGCAAGTGCGCCGTACAAGCCGATGCAGAACAGAATCGCGGCCAGCGTCAGATAAGAAGGTAACATCTTAATTAATCCGCCTCCTTCTTCGCCAAGGAGATCGCGCCGATGAACGCCACTGTGAGCAGGACGGACAGCAGCTCGAACGGCACGATATAGCCGGTATAGAGCAGCTCGCCAATCGCCATCGTATTGTCCGTCCCAGCCTCAAGCACCCCCGCAGCTCCCGCTTCCGGAATTTCCGTCGTGCGAATCGCGTAGAACAGCAGGCCGAACAGACTAAGCGCCCCCGCGGCGGCTAGCGTCTCGCGAAGCGTGCCGACCGTTTCTTTCTGCGCGTCGTGCTTGGTCATCATAATGCCGAAGATCATCAGGATCGACACCGCGCCCGCATAGATGAGCACTTGGACGAACGCTGCGAATTCCGCGTCCAGCAGCACGTATATGCCGGCGAGGCCGAGGAATACCGCCGCCATGGATACGACCATGTGAACGACCTTCTCCAAGCTGATCATAAGGACGGCGCCGGCAATCATGACGGCGGCGAAAATGAAGAACGCTACGAATGCTCCCGTAACCTCCACGTTAAACAATTATTTGGCGCCTCCTTTGGCCGGTGCCCCGATGTTGTTGTTATCCTTGCGCACGAGCGTATTATTGTCGGTCAGCCACTCCGCATCCTTATACAATTCGTCCCGGCTGTAGGTCGCGAGCTCGAAGTGGTTCGTCATGACGATCGCTTCCGTCGGGCATACCTCCGTGCACAGATCGCACAGGATGCAAATTTCGAAATTGATATCGAACGTGTCGATGACCTTGCCCCGCTTCTCGGGATCCGGATTCGGCTTGCCCGTCAGCGTGATGCAGTCGGTCGGGCAAATTCTTGCGCATTGGTTGCAGACGATGCACAGGTCGGGAATAAAATGCTGGATGCCGCGGAAGCGGTCCGGCATATGAATCGGTTCATCGGGATAAGCGGTCGTCACCTTGGGCGCGGCCATCGACTTCAGCGTAACGCCGAGTCCTTGCAGCATTCCGTTCATCATGCGAATTCCTCCAATCCTTATTTGACGAACAGCTCCAGATATAAGGCCGTCAAAAACACATTCAGCAGCGCGACCGGCAGCAGCACCTTCCAACCGAGTCCCATCAGCTGGTCCACGCGGAGGCGCGGGAACGTAGCCCGGATCCAGAAAAACGAAAAGACGACGGCGACGAACTTCAGCAAGAACCAGACCAGTCCGGGCACGAAATCGAGGAATGGGGCGGGCGGATGCCAGCCTCCCAGGAACAGCACCGTCACGAGAGCGGCAATGGCGTAGACGTACACGTATTCCGCCAGCATAAAAAACGCGAACCGGAAGCCGCTGTACTCGACGTGATAACCGGCTACCAGCTCCGACTCCGCCTCCGGCAGGTCGAACGGCGTTCGGTTAAGCTCCGATACGGCCGCGATATAGAATACGGCGAAGCCGATGATCTGGGGCAGGAAGTTCCACTCCCAGAACCAGTCGCCTTGGGCGGCGACGATCGTCTTCAGGTTCAAGCTGCCGCTGAGCAGAATCACTCCGACGACCGAGATGACCAGCGGCACTTCGTAGCTGATCATCTGCGCCGCCGAACGCATGCCCCCAAGCAGCGCGTATTTGTTATTGGATGCCCACCCGCCGAGCACCATCCCCAGCGTAGTGATCCCGGAGAGCGCCACATAATAGAGAAGACCGACGTTGAGGTCGGCAAAATAAAGCTTTTCCGTATACGGAATGACCGCCAGCACGGCGAAGGCCGGCACGAACGCGAGCGCCGGCGCGAGAATGAACAGCAGCCGGTCCGCCTTGCGCGGTATCGTGTCTTCCTTGATGAGCAGCTTCAGGATATCCGCCACCGTCTGCAGCAAGCCGAGCGGCCCGACGCGGTTCGGACCGATCCGGAGCTGCATCCAGCCGATGACCTTCCGCTCGTAGTAGATGGCATACGTCACGAACCCCAGCACGATCAGCAGGAAGACGACTCCCCACACGAACAAAATAAGCGCGTTTCCCCAAGTCATCGTCTCGTTCAGCCATGCGCCCATCAGCAGTCCACCTCCCCGACCACGATATCGATGCCGCCCAGAATCGTAATCAGATTGGTCATCGACTCGCCGACGAGAAGCTTCGGCAGGATGCCGAGATTGACGAACGACGGCCGGCGGAATTTGAGCCGGTACGGCTCGGCCTTGCCTTTGGATACGATATGGCAGCCGATCTCGCCGCGCGGCGATTCGATTCTGGCGTAGGCTTCGCCCGCGGGGGGACGAATGGCGCGAGGCACTTTCCCCATCGTCTCGCCGTCCTTCGGAAACTGCGCGACCGCTTGCTTCAAAATGCGCAGGCTTTGGCGAATTTCCTCCAGCCGGATCCGGTAACGATCGTAACAATCGCCGTTCGTCCCGACGGGTACGTCGAATTCGAACCGGTCATATAGGCTGTACGGTTCATCCTTGCGCAGATCCCACTTCACGCCGGTGCAGCGCAGGTTCGCGCCGGACAAGCCGTAGTCGATCGCCGTCTCCGCGTCGTATCGTCCGACGCCCTTGATACGGGCGAGGAAAATTTCGTTGCCCGACACCAGCTTATCGTACTCCTCCAGCTTTTTCTCCATGTACGGGATGAATGCTTCGACTTTATCCATCCAGCCGGGCGGAGCATCCCACTTCACGCCGCCCACTCGCATGTAATTGTATGTAAGCCGCGCGCCGCACAGCTCGTTGAATAAATTAATGATCATTTCGCGATCCCGGAACGCGTACAGGAACGGGCTCATGGCCCCGATGTCAAGCAAGTACGTGCCCCACCAGACGAGATGGCTGGCCACCCGCTGCAGCTCCATAACGATCAGGCGCAGAAATTCGGCGCGAAGCGGCACTTCCAGCCCCATCATCTTCTCCACAGCGTGGACGATAACGTAGTTGTTCGTCATGGCCGAGACATAATCCATTCGGTCGGTATAAGGAATGATTTGCGTAAAATTCAAGTCTTCCGCCAGCTTCTCCGTTCCCCTGTGCAAATAACCCATGACCGGCGTAGCTTCCGTGATCACTTCTCCGTCGAGCTTCACCACGATTCTGAACACGCCGTGCGTGCTTGGATGCTGGGGTCCTACGTTTAGCAGCAATTCCTCAGTTCGAATCATCGACTGGCTACACCTCCGAATCGAGCGGTTCGTAGTCTTTGCGAAGCGGATGGCCGACCCAGTCGTCCGGCATCATGATCCGCCTCAGATCGGGATGGCCGGGGAAATCGACGCCCAGCAAGTCGTAAATCTCGCGTTCGTTCCAGTTCGCCGACTGCCACACCGGCGTCGCGGACGGAACGGAAGCGGCATCGCGCTCCGTCCTCACCTTCACGGCGACATCGCGTTTGCTGACTAGCGACAGCAGATGGTAGACCACCTCGAGATGGGTCTCGTAATCGACGCCGGTCACGTTGCGCAAATAATCGAACCGAAGCTCGCCGTGCTCCTTCAGCAGCCGCGCGGCCGACGGCCAATGCCCGCTCTTCAAGACGAGAGTCGGCATGTCGCCGTTCAGCTCGTTCAGATACGCTTCATCGATCGCGTCTTCCGCGACCTCGCCCCGCAAGAGTGCCTGCAGCAGCTCGAGCTCCGGCAGCCGGACGGATGGCGGCTTCGGCTCCTCGGGCGCCGCCCCTTCCGCGCCCTCAGCCTCAGCCTTGGCTTTGGCCGCGGCCCGCGCCGCCCGCGCTTCCGCAGCCGCCTTCAGCTTAGCCTCACGCTCCGGATCGGCGGCTGCTTCAGCCGGCGCGCTTCCGCCGGACTCCGCGGCCTCTGCCTCCGCCTTGGCTTTCGCCGCGGCCCTTGCGGCACGCGCCTCCGCGGCCGCCTTCAGCTTCGCTTCGCGCTCCGGATCGGCGGCCGGCTCGGGCGCGGCTTGCGGTACGCCCTCTTCCGCGGACACCGCCGCGGCAGGCTCGCCCTCAGGCTTCGCCTCTGCCTCAGCCGCGCCGCCCTGTTCAGCCTTCGCCTCGTCTCCGCCGGCAGACGCCAACTTCTCCTTCGCTTCCGCCGCCCCCGGCTCCTGCGGCTCCTTCTTCTGCTCGTCGCTCACCCTCCGTTCACCCGCTTCCCTGTCTTCCCTTCGTAGCGGATTTTCTCCTGCAGCTTGTTGATGCCGTAGATGAGCGCCGCCGGATTCGGCGGGCAGCCCGGTATGTAGACGTCGACGGGCACGATCTGGTCGACCCCCTTAATGACGGCGTATGACTTCACGTACGGCCCTCCCGCGGTCGCGCAGGAACCCATGGCGATGACCCACTTCGGCTCCGGCATCTGGTCGTACAGACGGCGCAGCAGCGGTCCCATCTTCTTCGTCACGGTACCCGAGACGATCATGACATCCGATTGTCTTGGCGACGTGCGGAACATGACGCCGAACCGGTCCAGGTCGTAGTGAGAAGCTCCCGTGCCCATCATCTCGATGGCGCAGCAGGCGAGTCCGAACGTAAGCGGCCACAGCGAGTTGCTGCGCGCCCATGCCTTAAGGCTCTCCAGCGTGCCCATGAATACGTTGCGTTCCAGCTCTTTGCGTTCTTCGAGCGTAATCGATTCCAGGTTCAATTCCATCTCAGCACCCTCTTCTTCCATGCGTATAGGAGTCCAATGAGCAGCATTCCCGCGAAAATGACCATTTCGACCAGAACAAAAAGGCCGAGCTTATTGTACGCAACGGCCCATGGATATAAGAAAACGGTTTCCACATCAAAAATAACAAACATAAGCGCAAACAAGTAATACCGGATATTGAATCTGACCTGACCTTCGCCTACGGGTTCGTTGCCGCTCTCGTACGTGCTGCTCTTCGGTTCCGTCGGCTTGTGAGGCCTGAGAAGCTTGCCCAGGGACAATGCGACGACCGGAAGCAGGATGCCCAGCACGAGAAAGATGGCGACGACAACGTAGTGGTTGACGTAATTTTCCACACGATCGCCTCCGTCATTGGATGGTATGGGATCTGTTCGAATTGCTAGGAAAGGTACGGTTCATTTTTCCTCACAATTATAACAAATGCTTCCACGACCGTCTATGACGGAGTTGGCCATGTACCCGCGCATCTCCTACGGATTCGGACCGTTTAGCGGGAAACGTCCGTCCAGGCTGCTTCGCTTGCGCAACGCATAGGCGGCCAGAAGCAGCAGCAGCGGAAGGACGAGCCCTTGCGCCACGCTATACACCGTCCATACGTTCATGGCGAACGTCGTCGTGTGAACGCCGTTGCGGTAGATGACGAGCGATAGTGAAGCAATCAGCACGCCAAGCGGGAAGACAAGCGGACGGTACGCGCGAAGTCCCAGTAACTGCCCCAGCAGGATGGACAACGTGTAGAAGCATAAGGAAAGCTTCATGAACACGGTACCGATCCAGATCACGGCGAATAGAATCTCGACGCGAACGAGGATCTCTTCTATATTTATGAGCTTGGCCATCTCATAAACCGCGAACGGGCTTCTCGATACTTCCGAAGGGCTCATCACGGCGATCAACAAGGCGACGATCAGCGTGCTGATCGCGCCGCTCATCGCCACCGCCAAGAATACGCGTTTCCGCAGCTTCTCCCGCTCCGTCTTCTTCACCATCGGCAGGATCGCCGTCAAGAACACACATTCCGTCAAAGGAAAACCGAGCACGGGGTACATGCCTTTCAGCGGCGTCATCCAGCCATTCCCGAGCACGGGTGCAAAAAATTCCAGATGCACTTGGTTCATCAGCGACACCGTGATGATGACCAGAACGAAGACGGTCCATACGAACAGCATTTCGCCCGTACGGGCAATCGTCTCGAGTCCAAGATAAACCCCGTATATAATAACCACCATGAACGTTCCGCTAATAAACCAATTTGGCGTTTGCGGCAGGACGGTCTTGCTCATGAAATCGACCATGTTCCGAAGCACCAGCGTGCTGAGCACGAAGAAGAAGAACACGTACGTCAAGGCTATGAGCTTGCCTGCCCATTTCCCCGCGATGACCTCCGAAAATTGGCCGATCGTCAGCCGCGGGAACCGGTTCATGAGCGCCAAATAGAGCAGGACGATCCCGTAATGGATCGGAATGATGAGCAGCATCGTTATCCAACCGTCCTGCTTCGCAATGGAAACGGTCGCCGTAGGCACGATGAGCGCTGCGCTGCCGAGGGAGAACAAATACAGCATTTTGGCCAGCTGCCCGGAGGTGACTTCGCCATTCGACACGCCATTCATTTTGGGCATTTGCTTATCCTCCTTTGATCCATTCCACGATCGGAACATAGATCGGCTCGAATGTGATGGAGATCCAGTCGGTCGGAAGGCTGATCGGCAGATGGAGCGCAATCGCCGTCTGAAGAGCCCCCGCTCCCCATAGGATGACCGTCGCCCAGCAAGCTTCCCTGACCTGCCGCTTGGCCAAATTTCGTTTCCAAATCATAATAGTGGCGAGCACGGTAAACAACGAGATAATCAATACTTGCACCATAAGTTATCCCCTCAATTTGCTACGGCATCGGTTCTTGCGCCCATGGAATCGACATGGCTGATGCATTCGATCTCGTACTCGATCCGCGGGAACACCGATTTCCAATTCGTCTTCAACTTTCGCCAAGCAGCCGGTTGGTCCCTGTAGATTTGCTCCCCCCAGCCCATGACGTCTACGTTTCTGCCCTTCAAGGCTTCGACAGCCGATTGAATCTCTGCCTCTACTGCTGCATCAAGGCCTTCTTCGAGCGTCTTCAACGTATGTTCGTCATGAATGGACAGCTCCGGGCAAGTGATCTCGTGCACGCTCGCATCCAGCCGGACCTGTATATAGATGGAGGGCAATTCGCTGTCCCCCGTCGCCCGCTTCGCCTTCACCTTTGTACCGGAATGAATCACTTCCATGATGTAATGTCCTTTGTTATTGGCGCACGGGAATTTGACGACCGTGTTCTCCACTTTGTCCTGCGACCAGGCTAGCCCCCGTGATTGATTCGGAGACAAATAACCGATCAGCTTGCCATGATTGAAGATCGCCATCGTCGTAAGCTCCGGGAGCACCTTCGGATCGATGCGGTCGACGATTTCCTTCGTGCTGCCCGCATCCGGATCTCCCTCGACCCCGATCGCGGGAATCGCGACCTGTTGTTTCTCGGAGTTGGCCTTTCGGGTGATGTCGCGCACGAGCACGCCGTAGACTTGGGCTTTCGCTTTCTGATCGACGGTGATCATCTCTTTCATCTGATTGGCGGGCACCGATTCCATCTGTGTCCGGATCTGAAGCAGCTTGCCCGCCTTGACGCCCCTTGCGATGACGACGCTGATGTCGGTCCGAATGTCGGCGTTACGGTCGATCAGGTCCATGAGCGGGAATATGCCCTCCCTCGATGCCGCTTGATCGCTAATGACAAGCAGCTGGGTATGGGAGAAGAATAATCTCCTCGACGTCTTGGCCGACATTTTGCGGATCGCCTCGAAGAGCGTATCGCCTTTCTCCGTAATCGTCATGACAGGGCTGCCGTCCCCGCCGCCGTCGCCGGTCGTCGCGTTCTGCGGCAGGACGACCTGAACCGTCAGTTCGTAGCGGAACTTGCCGCTGGGATCGTCGTCAACGCCCAATGCGATCACGACGCCAAGCTTATCCAAGTAACGGATGTCCCAGCAGCCCGCGAGCGGGAGCAAGGCAGATGCCAGCAGCGCGACGAGCGCCAGTCGAACGGCCAGCGAGCCAAACTTCAGCTGTAGGGCGAATCGCTTCTTCATTGCGACGGCTCCCTTCTCGGTTCGATGGCCGATTCCTCTCTGACCTGATCTTGATTCGCCAGCTTCTGAGGCCGCTCTCTCATCATCCATAAAGGCGCACGGAGGAGCGTATCTTTAAAATCCTTCCAGTAGAAAGGGGCGAACGGCTTCAAATACGGGATCCCGAACGAGCGCAGGTTGCTGATATGCAGCAAGATGAGCAGCACGACGAGCGCGATGCCGTAGAACCCGAGCGTAGACGCCGCGATGAGCAGCAAGAATCGCAGCAATCTCGGCGCAATGCCAAGGCTGTAGACCGGCGCAACGAAGCTGGAGATCGCCGTGAAGGCAACCACGATCACGACGGCCGACGAGACGATGCCAGCCTCGACAACCGACTGCCCGATGACGAGACCTCCGACGATCGAGAGCGCGCTGCCCGCCGTACTCGGCATTCGAAGCACCGCTTCGCGCAAAATTTCGAATACGAGCTCCATGATGAACGCTTCGAGATAAGCGGGGAACGGCACGCCTTCCCGCTGCGCGGCAAGCTTGAGCAGCAGCTGCGTCGGAATCATCTCCTGGTGATAGCCGATGACCGCCACGTACAGCGACGGCATGAGGAGGGCTATAATGAACGAGACGAAACGCAGCATGCGGAGGAACGTCGCCATTTGATAGCTTTGGTAGTAATCCTCCGCCGCCTGGAAGAACATGTTGAGCGTCGATGGCACGACCAGCACGAACGGCGTTCCGTCGACGATGATGGCAATCCGGCCTTCTAGCAGGTTGCTCGCGATGACATCGGGGCGCTCGTGGCTAATGATCGTGGGGAACGGCGTCCATTTCTGGTCCCCGATCATTTCCTCGATATAGCTGGACTCCAAAATGCCGTCGATCTTGATATCGTCGATTCGGCCGCGCAGATCCTCCAGCACATCCTCGTCCGCGAGGCCCTTAATGTACATGATGGCGACCGGCGTTTGCGTGATCTCGCCGGCTTTCTTCTGTTCGAGCCACAGCTTCGGACTGCGGATCTTGCGCCGGAGCAGAATCGTGTTCACGCGAAGCGATTCCGTGAAGCCTTCCCGCGGACCGCGGATCATCATCTCCGTCTTCGGCTCCTCCACGGATCGCTTCGGACCGCCGTTGACGTTGCAGCCGATTCCCACGCCGCAGCCGTCCACGAAAATAAGCGCGTAACCGAGAAATAATTTTTCGAAGAGCTCCTTGAACGTCGTAACCTCCGTGATTAATCCGATCGAGATCAAATGCCCTTTGATCCGGTTCATGACCGGTTCCTCCGGCGAACTCGATTCAACCGGCCTGACGCCAGCATGCAGAAGCCTGAGCCGATCCGCAAGCTCGGAATCTACCTGTATCGACCGCAGGATGAACTCGTCCATTCGTTCTTGTTCGGTCATGCCTTGTATGTAGACGATCGCGATGTCCTTGTTCTCGTCATTGCCGAGGCGGTCGGTCAGGTCGAGACCCCGAATTGTCAGATCCTCGCTTTCGCCCATCTCGCGCTTGATCTTGTCCAGCAGCTTTGGCAGGTCCGGAAGAATGGGCTGGTTCTCGTAGTCCTTCATCTGTTCCGCGACATGTTTGTCCGCGCTCGGCGAATTTCTTTCCTTCCGCTTGCTCTTGCCCGCCTTCTTCGCCATATGTGTTCCGAACATGGAAGCCCCTCCATTCCTCCGGGATTTAGATACCCCTTAGAATGACTCATCCATGGAAAAACTATGTATTTAACGCAACGTATCCCTCTTCCTCAATCACCGTTACGTTCAACGCGTCGGCTCATCGTTCAACAGCAATGGATATGCAAAAACCGCCCGGAGACGCGATTGCGTCTTCCGAACGGTTTCTGATTTTGGTCTTATTATCTCACACGCGTTTCCGTGAGCTTGAATTGGCTTACCAATTGATGCATAAGCGACGTGATGGCTTCGACATGCTGCGAAGTTTGCTGCACGTTGTTCATCTCGCCGATCAGATCCTGCACGCGTCCTTCCACTTCGGCGGAAACCTTCCTGTTCTGGCGGCTGACGAGCGCGATGTTCTCCAGCAGCTGGACGACCTCCTCGACCACCGCCGACTTGCGGGCGTCCCGGTTGCTGGCTTCGCTGAGCGTGCCGATTGCCGCGGCAACCAGCTGGTTGCCCTCCTCGACCACCTTCGTGCCTTCCTCCATCGAGACAAAGGCTTTTTTCGCTTCCTCATAAATGTTATGCGTAATCGCATGCACTTCCTCGGTCGATTCCTTCGTCATCGTAGCCAGCTTCCGGATCTCGCTCGCGACGACGGCGAACCCTCTCCCTTGCTCCCCTACCCTCGCCGCTTCGATGGACGCGTTCAGCGCGAGCAGATTCGTCTGCGACGAAATTTGCTCGATGACTTGAAGCACGCTTTGAATCTCTTGCACCGTGTTCATGAACGTGTGGATCGTCGCATTCGTCTCGCCAACCTTGGTGGAAATATGCCTCATCTTGTCGCCGATGCGATCGACCTCGGATTGGGCGATGGCGATCTGCTCGGACGCCTGCTCCTCCATGCGAAGTAGCGTGTCGCGCATCGTATCCGCCGATTCCTTCGCCATATCGATATCCTTCAGCTGCAGCCGGATGCTGCCGATCATATTCGTGATCTGGCCGCTGACCCGCCCCGTCGAGCTGGTCGTAACGGCAGCGGATTCGTGCAAGGTTCTCTGGCTTGTGGTCACATCCGACGCGGCGAGCTTCACCTGCAGCATAATGCCTTCCAAAGAGTCCATCATGTTGTTTAGCCACTTCGAGATATCCTTTAATTCATCGTTGTCGAAATCCCCGAGCGGCAATCTCTGCGTAAGATCGCCTTTTCCTTCCGCATTCATCCGAATGAAACGCGTCAGCATGCGCATATGCTGCACGACTCTGTTCTCTTCCTTGCGCTTGAACGCGTCGATGACGAGGAGACCGAACAACAGATTAAATCCGCCTGCGGCAGCCGCGATAAGCCAAGGCGATGCATGCATGGCGATAAACGCGATTAATGCGGTCATCAAGACGCTGACCGTGATCGTCGAAATGAGGTGCAGTCTGCGCTGCCGCCATCCGATGCTTCGAATGCGGTACACCTCTTCCAGATCGCCCTCACACATCATGCCCCACTTATCCGGACAATGCGGAAGCTGGAACGTAACGCCTTTTCCGATGACGGGAATGTGGCGATAGTCGGAATAACCGGGGAAGGAGACGAACAGATTGCTGCCGTTCTTGATCGTATTCGATACGCCGGGATGAAGCTCGCCTGTCGCGGGATCCGTGAACAGAAGCTCGAGCTCGGTATGCTCTTTCACCGACACGATGCCCCATTCCGTCGTGACACCGTCCTTCAAGTTCTCCCCATGCGTGAAAGTACGATCTTCGAAGCGGCTTCTCGATAATGCCGTGCCGGGTTTGATATGGCGGTTAAGCCCCGCTTCGGCCATGAACAAGTAATTGTCTCCCGAGTCGGGGTAAATATGCCCGGATTCCCGCTGAATGAGATCGCCGATCACGTCGTTCGGCACACGGCCGCATAACGTGCCGGCTACTTGGCCGGCAATCACGATCGGGTGCATGAACAGCAACGTCATCGCGTCGTGAAAGGAAGAAGAACGGGGCCCGATGGACTGCGTAAACTCGTCATGATAAGGGCCGAACAAACAATTCCTCGCTTGAGAAGATTGCTGCGCGCAATACGTCAAACCCGCATGAAGCAAGCTTTGGACGCCATATACCGTTCCAAGATGCTTCTTGTGCGTCGTAGCCGCTACAGTCCGGTCGGCATCCAAGAAGAAAACTTCGGTCATATTCGTTGCTCTCGCATACGCTTTGCTCAATTGCGCTTCGATTCGCGCAAGATGTTCCGCCGACTCGGCATGTTTGGCATTGCCTTCGAGCAGATCATGGATGTGCGCGCCGAGCCTCTCCAGCTGCTTCCATTCATCCTCTGCCCAATTCATAAGCAGCTCCTTGCGCGTCTCGGCGAAACCTTCGAAGATTTGCTCCACGTCTTCCTTCAAGTCCTTATTCAGGCGCCACGAAATCCAAAGCGGAAATCCCGTTTTCGCCCCAAGCCAGTCAAACATGCTCCACTCCCCCGTTTCTCCTGTCCAGCTTTTCTTTTTATATGTTAACTATATTAACATACAAGAATCGACATTTGGATATATTTATACAAACTAAATACGAATTATGTAAAAATTATCATCATGAACGGTTTATTGATTGTTAGTTTTAAAATTGTGATGGCAACGATCATATATATTACATCAATTCGATAAGTTTACATGAATTAACCAATTTCATGTGAAGTATGCTCAAGTATTGCTTGCGAGGCAGCGGCTTCGGGACGCGCGTTTCGCGCTGCAGGGGGATGCCGGTGTATTAGCGTAACTCGGCACAAAAAAAGAACGAAGCAGAGACAATCTCTGCTTCGTTCTTGGTTTACCCTAATTACCGGCCTACGTTCAGACGATTCAACGCGCGTTGCAGCGCCAATTCCGCTCTGCGGTAGTCGAACTCGTCTTGCTTGGATGCAAGACGATCTTCCGCGCGCTTCTTGGCAGCCTCGGCACGTTTGATGTCGATGTCCTTCGATAATTCGGCACTCTCCGCTAGGATGACGATCTTATCCTTGCGGACTTCGATGAAACCGCCGTTCACTGCGACGACATCGACGACGTTACCGCGCTTGATTGTAACCGGAGCGATGCGAAGCGGCGTTACGAGCGGAATGTGGTTAGGCAGAATGCCTAGCTCGCCTTCCGAACCTTTCACGCTCACCATGTTCGCAGTCTCTTCGTATACCTTGCGCTCGGGCGTTACAATTTCTACCAGAAAGGTACTCATGTGGATTCCTCCCGCCTTTCGCTATTATAGCGTGCTGGCTTTCTCCACGGCTTGTTCGATGACACCTACGTAACGGAATGCTTCTTCCGGAAGATGGTCATGTTTGCCCTCGAGAATTTCTTTGAAGCTGCGTACGGATTCCTTAACAGGAACGTAGATGCCTTTGTTGCCTGTGAACGGCTCGGCAACGTGGAACGGTTGGGACAAGAACAGCTGAATGCGGCGTGCGCGGCCAACCGTAATTTTGTCTTCTTCGCTCAGCTCGTCCATACCGAGGATCGCGATAATATCTTGAAGCTCTTTGTAGCGCTGAAGAATTTTCTTCACGCCTTGAGCCACGTTGTAGTGCTCTTCGCCCAGTACTTCCGGCGACAGGATACGGGAAGAGGATGCCAGCGGGTCAACCGCCGGGAAGATCCCCATCTCGGAAATTTTACGTTCCAGGTTCGTCGTTGCGTCCAAGTGGGCAAACGCCGTTGCTGGAGCCGGATCCGTGTAGTCATCCGCAGGAACATAGATCGCTTGGATCGACGTAACGGAGCCTTTTTTGGTCGATGTGATACGCTCTTGCAATTGACCCATCTCAGTTGCCAGCGTCGGCTGGTAACCTACCGCGGAAGGCATACGTCCCAGAAGGGCCGAAACCTCGGAGCCTGCTTGCGTGAAGCGGAAGATGTTGTCGACGAACAGAAGCACGTCGCGGCCTTCTTCGTCGCGGAAGAACTCAGCCATCGTCAGACCCGTCAATGCAACGCGTGCGCGCGCTCCCGGCGGCTCGTTCATTTGACCGAATACCATCGCCGTTTTGCTAAGAACGCCGGAGTCTTTCATCTCGTGGTACAAGTCGTTGCCTTCGCGCGTACGCTCGCCAACGCCTGCGAATACGGAGATACCGCCGTGCTCCTGTGCGATGTTGTTGATCAATTCTTGGATCGTTACCGTTTTGCCTACGCCGGCGCCGCCGAACAGGCCGATCTTGCCGCCTTTGGTGTAAGGAGCAAGCAAGTCGATAACTTTAATGCCCGTCTCGAGAATTTCCGCTTGCGTGGACAATTCGTCGAATGCAGGCGCGGAACGGTGAATCGGAAGATTCACGTCGGATGTTACGTCGCCGGCCTCGTCGATCGGCTCGCCCAGTACGTTGAATACGCGGCCAAGCGTCGGAGCGCCAACCGGAATCGTAATCGGAGCGCCGGAATCAACGGCCTCCATGCCGCGAACCAGACCGTCCGTCGTGCTCATCGCGATCGCGCGAACCATGTTGTCGCCAAGGTGAACGGCAACTTCAAGCGTAAGGTTAATGTCGACTCCGCCGTTTGTTGCCTTTTGGTCGATCTTAACCGCGTTCAGAATCTCCGGCAAATTGCCGCGTTCGAACTCAAGGTCGACGACCGGACCCATGACGGATACAACGCGTCCTTTTTTCATTGCTTTCCCTCCTGCTTCCTTCGATTTATGCAAAAATAAACATTATGATTGTGCGTTAGCTCCCGCAACGATCTCGGATATCTCTTGCGTGATGGCCGCCTGACGCGCGCGGTTGTACGTGAGCGTCAGCTGGCTGATCATCTTCGTCGCGTTCTTCGTCGCGCTGCCCATCGCGGTCATGCGGGCGCCGAATTCCGATGCCTTGCCGTCGAGCACGGCGCTGTAGATCAGCGTTTCCGCATACTTCGGCAACAGCACTTCCAGCACGCCCTCCGGCGACGGCTCGTATTCGTAAGCCGCTACCGACGTTCCTTCGCCGATTTCCTCGAGAGGAAGCAGACGGGATTCCGTAGGGATCTGGGTGATCGCGTTGACGAATTGATTGTAGTAAAGATACAGCTCATCGTATACGCCTTCGGCGAACTTCTGAACGGCCGCGTTCGCCACGGACTTAATGTCCGCAAAGGTAGGCGCGTCCGGCAAGCCGATAACCTCTTCGACGATCGGCATGTTGCGGCGGCGGAAGTAATCCCGGCCTTTGCGCCCGATCACGAACAGCACGTATTCGTCCGTCGATTGATGTTTCTCTTTGATCGTTTGCGTTACTTTGCGCAAGATGTTCGAGTTGTAGCCTCCCGCGAGGCCGCGGTCCGACGTGATGACGAGATAACCCGTCTTCTTAACGGGACGCGTCTCCAGCATGGGATGTTTGACATCCTTCGTGCCGGCGGCGATGCTCGCAACAACTTCTTTCAGCTTATCCGCGTAGGGACGAGCGGCCGTAGCGCCTTCCTGTGCTTTTCTCAGCTTGGAAGCCGCGACCATCTCCATCGCCTTCGTGATTTGCTTCATGTTTTGTTTGCTCTTGATCTCGCGCTTAATATCACGCATGTTTGTTGCCATTTGGTTTCACCCGCCTTCGAGTGCCCCGAACCGATTCGGGGCGTGGTAAGGGCCTACGCCCGGACTAAGACGGACGGGCGTAGGCGCGAATATCTAAGCCGATTCGGAGATTCGGGCGGACCGGCGGGAAGCCGTGTCCTCCTGAGCTCGCGACCTTAGGCGAAGCTTTTCTTGAATGTTTGGATCGCTGCGACCAGCGCCTTCTCGTTGTCCGCTACCAGGTCTTTCGTGTCGCGGATGGAAGCGCCGATCTCTGGGTGATTGGAATCCAGGAACGCCAGGAATTCCTTCTCGAAGCGGCCGATTTTATCGATTGCAATGTCGTCCAGATGACCTTTGACAGCCGTGTAGATGGACATAACTTGTTTCTCGACCGGCATAGGCACGTTAACGCCTTGCTTCAAGATTTCCATCGTGCGGGCACCGCGGTTCAGACGAGCAAGCGTCGACTTGTCAAGGTCGGAACCGAACTGCGCGAACGCTTGAAGCTCGCGGTATGCCGCAAGGTCCAGACGGAGCGTGCCGGCAACCTTCTTCATCGCTTTGATCTGAGCGGAGCCGCCTACGCGGGATACGGAGATACCTACGTTAACCGCAGGACGTTGGCCGGAGTAGAACAGGTCGGACTCCAGGAAGATCTGTCCGTCGGTGATCGAAATCACGTTCGTTGGAATGTAAGCCGATACGTCGGAAGCTTGCGTCTCGATGAATGGCAGTGCCGTGATGGAACCGCCGCCCAGCTTGTCGCTCAGCTTCGCCGCGCGTTCCAGCAAGCGGGAATGCAGGTAGAAGACGTCGCCCGGATAAGCCTCGCGGCCCGGTGGACGGCGAAGCAGCAAGGACAATTCGCGGTAAGCCGCGGCTTGCTTCGACAAGTCATCGTATACGATCAGGACGTGCTCGCCTTTGTACATGAAGTACTCGGCCATGGATACGCCCGCGTAAGGAGCCAAGAACAGAAGCGGAGCCGGCTCGGAAGCGCTCGCCGTTACGACGATTGTGTATTCCATGGCGCCGTGGCGGCGAAGAGTTTCCACAACGTTAGCAACGGTGGATTGTTTTTGTCCGATGGCAACGTAGATACATTTTACGCCGTTGCCCTTTTGGTTGATGATCGCGTCGATCGCGATCGCCGTTTTGCCCGTTTGACGGTCGCCGATGATAAGCTCACGTTGGCCGCGGCCGATCGGTACCATCGCGTCAATCGCTTTGATACCCGTCTGCATAGGCTCATGAACGGATTTACGGTCGATAACGCCCGGAGCCGGGGATTCGATCGCGCGAGTTTGAGTTGTGTTCGTAGGACCTTTGCCGTCCAGCGGTTGACCCAGCGGGTTAACAACGCGGCCCAGAAGCTCGTCGCCTACTGGAACTTCCATGATGCGGCCCGTACGTTTCACTTGGTCGCCTTCGCGGATATCCGTGTATGGTCCAAGGATTACGACGCCGACATTGGATTCCTCAAGGTTGAGGGCCATGCCAACGACGCCGTTCGCGAATTCGAGCAGCTCGCCTTGCATCGCGTTCTCAAGGCCGTGTACGCGAGCGATACCGTCACCGACGTTGATGACCGTGCCGACATCCACGACTTGAATCTCGGATTTATATTGTTCGATCTGTTGTTTAATCAGCGTGCTGATTTCATCAGGTCTGATACTCAATTCGTTCACCCCTATCTACAGTGCTTTAGAATTTAAACGTTTTTTGTAAACGATCCAGCTTGCCGGACAGGCTGCCGTCGTACAGGCGGTCGCCGATACGAACCTGGATGCCGCCGAGCAGCGATGGATCGACCGATTGCTCAGCTATAATTTTCTTGCCCGTAATGGAGCCGAACTCCGCTACTACGCCGGCAAACTCGTCCGCCGTCAACTGGCGGGCGGAGTAAACCGTCGCGTGCGCTTGTCCGAGCGCCTCGCCCGCGATCTTGGTGTACGCTTCGTACACGTCCGAGATGATCGCCTGACGTCTGCGGGATACGATGACTTGAAGCGTATTCAGGACGAGCACGGATACCTTCTCTCCGAATGCCGACTTCAACACCGCCATCTTGGCGGCAGGGTCAACGCTAGGCAAGGAAAGGAATTTCTCGATCTGTACGTCCTGCTTCAGAGCTTCGGCGATCAGCTTCAGCTGCGCTTCTACTTCCGAAACAGTGCCTTCGGCGGAAGCAAGCTCGAACAACGCTTTAGCGTAGCGCTTCGCTACGACCGTATCGCGGCTCATTTGCTTCCTACCTCTTTCAGGTATTGGTTAACGATCTGCTCTTGCGACTTCTCGTCAACCTGCTTCTCGATAATCTTCGAAGCGATCTTCACGGAGATGCCGCCCACTTCGGAACGAAGCGCGGCAATCGCTTTGTTCTTCTCGCTCTCGATATCCTTCAGCGCGTCGTCCTTCAGGCGGGATGCCTCGTTCTTCGCGGATTGAACGATCTCGTCGGCTTGTTTCGTGCTTGTCGTTCTCGCTTGCTCGATAATCGCGTATGCTTCCTTGCGCGCTTGCTCGAGCGCAGCCTTCTGCTCTTCCATCGAAGATGCAGCTTCCTTGCGGCTCTTCTCAGCCGTGCTCATTTGCTCGCTGATCATCTTTCTGCGCTGCTCCATGATCGAGAACAACGGTCCGAAAGCGTATCTGCTCAGCAGCCAGTACAAGATCAGGAACGCCAAGATCGCAAACACTGTATTTTCCCATACAAAATCCATAGCTGCCACTCCTTCCTTTAAAGCTTGAAATCAAAACGAAGGCGAAGAGGGCTAGGCCTTCCCCGCCATTGCATGTGAACTATACCTTAACCGAAGAACGCCAGGAAGGCGATAACGACGCCGATGATCGGCACAACTTCGACGATACCTACGCCGATGAACATTGTTGTTTGCAGTTTGCCTTGAAGCTCAGGCTGACGAGCGATACCTTCGATTGTTTTGCTAACGATCATACCGTTACCGATACCCGCGCCAAGTGCGCCCAAACCTACTGCCAAAGATGCTGCCAAAACTCCGTAATCCATTGAAAAATCCTCCTCGAAATGGGGTTTATTGGTTGTTTGTCGTGCTTGTATGACTTAATCCCGTATCGGGATCGCTTCGATCCGTAGACGGGGTTTAAAAACCTTGAATCAATGATGCGCTTCTTCCTCGTGGTGGTGGATCGTCGCTTGCGAGATGTACACCATCGTCAGAATCGTAAACAGGAACGCCTGGATGGCGCCGACGAAAATACTAAAGCCTTGCCATGCCGCCAGGAATGGAATGCCGACCCAGCCCAGCATGAGAATCGTCGAGATCAGCACCTCGCCCGCGAAGATGTTCGCATAGAGACGAAGAGCAAGCGTAACCGGCTTCGAGAATTCCTTAATAATGTTCAGAGGCAAGAAAACCGGATACGGTTCCACATAGTGCTTGATGTAATGCTTCGTGTTGTCTCTCAAACCAAGATAGTGGACCAAGAAGATCACTGTGACCGCAAGTCCGGCAGTAACCGAAAGATCCGCTGTCGGAGATTTCCACAGCGACACGTGGACATGTCCATGATGCTCTTCCAGCAATTGAGCCGAAACGCCCAGCCAAGTGGTAACCTCGTGAACGTTAAACACGATGCCGAACGGCAGACCCAGCAGGTTAGAGAAGAAGATGAACAGAATCAGAGTAAGGCCCAGCGACAGATAGCGCTTTACTTTCTCCAGCGGCATGGTGCTCGCGATCGTGTTGTGCACGAACTCGATAACCCATTCCATGAAATTCTGCAGCTTCGACGGTTTGTCTACGGATAGGTTGCGAACGGCAAGGCGCGCAAGCACGAAGGTGATGATCATCGTAATAATGATCGTCGCCCAAGTGGACAAGTCGATCCTAAAGTCCCCTATAGGAATAATGGGAAATTCATGCATTAAAAAATTTCACCCCTTTCCGCAGTTAAAGTCGTTTATTGTGAAGAAAAGCTGATACCAAAATCATGAACGGCATCATCATGCAGGCGGCCAACGTAGCCGGCAGGTTAAGCGTATCCGGGTTCTTGAAAGCAATCATGGCCACCAGCAGCACCATCGCGATGCGGCTGCCCAGCCCAAGACCCATCCTGCGGACGCTTCGGCCCGCGAGAGCTTGTCCCACTATCCCTACTCTCCGCCTTAACAAAAGCGCATTCATGAAACTTGCGAGTGCGCCCAGTAGCAGACCGGCAAAAATGCTCTTCCATTCCGGGAACACGCCCCAGAGCAGCAGGCATGCGGCCGCAAAAAAAAGCGCCCCGCGCATCGCCGTTCTAAAAATATTATCCATCTTGTCCTTTCATCACCTTTCTGACGATCAGAATGGCTGAAAGGATGCCGACAGCCAGACCGACGAACAGTCCGGAAACCGTCCAGGCCTTCGGATCGCCCAAGCGTTCCCCAGCCATGGAGCCAAGCCAATAGCCCAAGAATACACAAATTCCGACATCCACGCCAATAGCCCCGACCATCGCCGCGGCCTTCCATGGATTGTCTTGGTTGCCCTTCCCATTCATATCGCCCCAACCCCTGTCAATCCTCATTTATTTTATCGAAGCGCCGCAAGGTTTGTCAATTGAAAGAACATCGAATTTTCGGGGAACCGAAGCGGAAAAACCCTTATGGAACGGGGGTTCCCCCGTCTTCGAAACCGTACAGTACTACTGTATGCTGTATATTTCGCGTTCACGCCGTAACCGTTGCAGAAACTATGAACTTTGTGTGAACGGCTGAGGGCGATTCGGTTTTTTCCCAAAATGATGCAGGATCGCGTCGACGATCCTTTCGGAGGCCTTGCCGTCGCCGTAAGGATTCGCCGCTTGGCTCATTCGACAATATAAGGAAGTGTCGTTCAGGATGGCGTTCGCGCGCTCGTAGACCCTCTCCTCGTCCGTGCCCACGAGCTCCAGCGTGCCGGCTTCAATCCCCTCGGGACGCTCCGTCGTGTCGCGCAGGACGAGCGTCGGCACGCCGAACGACGGCGCCTCTTCCTGCATGCCGCCGGAATCCGTCATGATCATGTACGCGTGCGGATAAATATTGTGGAACTCGAACACGTCGAGCGGTTCGATCAGGCGAATGCGCGGATGGTCGCCGAGCAGCTCCTTGGCCGGCTCGCGAACGGCCGGGTTCGGATGGACGGCGTAGACGATCGCGACGTCTTCGTGCTCGTCCGCGATCCGCTTCACCGCGCGGAAGATGTTACGGTGCGGCTCTCCTAGCGATTCCCTGCGGTGCGCGGTCATGAGGATCATCCGCTTGCCTTTCGCCCATTCGATGACCGGATGCGTGAAGGACTCATCCACCGTGTACTGGAACACGTCCGCCGCCGTGTTACCCGTGATGTAGATCGTATCCTCGGACTTGTTCTCCTTACGGAGATTGTTCGCCGACCAATCCGTCGGTGCGAAGTGGATATCGGATAAGACGCCCGCCAGCTGACGATTCATCTCTTCCGGGTACGGGGACATCTTGTTCCAGGTCCGAAGGCCCGCTTCGACATGTCCAACCTTGATCTGCTTCAGGAACGCGGCGTAGCTCGCGAGGAAGGTCGTCTGCGTGTCGCCGTGCACGAGCACGATATCCGGTTTCGCTTCGGAGAGCACCGGCTCCAGGCCTTCCAGAACGCGCACCGTCGTCTCGGTCAGCGTCTGGCGCTCCTTCATGACGTTCAAATCATAATTCGGCTTGATTTCGAAGAAATCCAGCACCTGGTCCAACATCTGGCGATGCTGCGCCGTTACGCATACGATCGACTCGATGTCTCGATCACGCTTCTGAAGCTCCAGCACGAGCGGAGCCATCTTCACCGCTTCCGGACGCGTCCCAAAAATAGTCATTACCTTTAGTCTAGTCAAAACATTCCACTCCCACATCATAATCCTGCAAAATTAAATGAAGTTCAAAAAGTTCGGTTTTCAGCACCGAGAAGATTGGATGAAGTCGAGAACTGAGGAGCGGAGCGTAGCAGAGCTACGTGAGCACCGGAAGTTCCGACTGAGTTCAAGATTCGATGTCGAATAAACTTCTTGAAACACGTCGTGATCAAAAGCGGGCTTTTTGAACAACCTTAGTTCGTGCCGAACATGCGGTCGCCTGCGTCTCCTAGGCCGGGAACGATGTAGCCCTTCTCGTTCAGGCGCTCGTCCAATGCCGCGATGTAAATATCGATGTCCGGATGCGCGTCTTGGAACGCCTTCACGCCCTCCGGAGCCGCGATGAGGCACATCAGCTTGATCTGGTCGCAGCTGCGCTGCTTCAGCGAGTTGATCGCCGCGATTGCCGAACCCCCCGTCGCCAGCATCGGGTCGATGACGATCAGCAGCCGGTTCGGCGCGTCCGTCGGCAGATTTATATAATATTCCTTCGGTTGCAGCGTCTCATGGTCGCGGGCAAGCCCGATATGGCCGACTTTCGCGGACGGGATCAGCTTCAGGATGCCATCCACCATGCCAAGGCCCGCTCTAAGAATCGGGATCAAGCCGAGCATTCGGCCCGATACGACCTTCGCGTCCGTCTCCGCGACGGGCGTCTGCACCTTGATCGTCTCGAGCGGGATTTCCCGCGTGATTTCGTAAGCCATTAACGTTGCCACTTCATCCACCAGCTCGCGGAAGTCCTTCGTATTCGTATCCTTGTTGCGGATATACGTAAGCTTGTGCTGGATCAAAGGATGATCACAAATTACCAGTTTGCTCATGGAGCATAATTCCTCCCACGTTTCCTTATACCTTCTATTGTGTTGATATATGCTTCTATTTATCATGGTCACAATCCCATATATTATAGCACTGTAAATTAGGGCTTGCATCTGGGACGGCAAAAAAATAATAGCGTCCGGGACGGACGCAAAAAACGCCCCGCTCCCGAACGCAAGGGCATTCAGGTGCGGGGCTTATTTAGGCTTCCTTGCTGGCCGCTTGGCGGACAACATGCCGCCTTCGCCTGTCCGCCAAGCGCGCTACGGCGAAAGCGGCCGCGACCGACGCAGCGCACACCGCGGCGTAGTGTATGAGTGAATGGCCGACCAGCCAGCGCTCCAGCCCCGTCGCGTCCGCCAGTCCGCGGATCGCAACGATCGCAGCGGGATGCAGAAGATAGATCCACTGGCTCACGGAACCCGCGAGCGGCTATGCCCGGACTTTAACCCTAAGCGCCAGAAGAAACAGCACATATACCGCTGGTAAGAGCATCACGTACATGCTATCGTGCCGAGGCAGATCCGCGGCTTGCAGCGCCATCCCTTCCAGATACAGACCCGCAAGGGACATCAGGAATAAACCGGGCAGCGCAAGCCGATGCCCGTCCCGTTCGGGATGCTGCGCCGCCCGTAAGCCGAGCGCCAAAAACACGGGCGCGAAGAACAGGCCGTTCCGCGTATAGTCGAACCAAAGGAACAGCCAATCGTAGGTTTGCCTCAGCACGTCCGACCGGATCGCCAGCCCGTAGTAGCTGTCGCCCAGCAATCCGACGACGTACAAACCTAAGGTTACGGCGAACATCCCTTTCGCCGGCAGCCATTTATGAAGGAAGCAGACCAGATGGATCCCGACCCATAACGCCGGCAAATACCAGAGATGATAAAACATGCCGTCGATCACGATATCCCTGATTACGGATCCTAGGGTCGTTCCTTCGCCGAAATCTCCTTTGTAGACGTTCAACGGCAAGTAAACGATGATTGCGACAGCATACAGCCCTGCAATCTTGCAGCCGTATTTGCGCAGCGCCCTCTTATCCTTCCGGGGGCGGCCGGTCAGCTTGCGGAAGAAGAGATACCCCGACGCCATAAAAAAAAACGGCACGGCTAGCCGCGCCAATATGCCCGTCAGAAGGAACTCCGAATATTCGCCGTACGTCAGCAGAGGCCCGGTATGGATCGCAACAACCAGGAAGGCGGCCGCGAGCTTGACGGCATCGATTCCCCCGTATCGCCGGCTAGCGGAATTAGAAGACATAACCGGCTCCATGATAGGCCGTCATGATGAAACCATCCGCGTTGTTTCCCGACAACGAGTAGTCGTCGCATGCCGGAATCCACACGGCCGTGCGCCCTTGCGGCTCCGCCGGCACGTAATACGTCTCCGCCCGCCAGCCCTCGCCCTCATGGGTCAGCCGCTCTCCTTCATAGGAGTAGCTTTTAACGTAATCGATATACTCTTCGAGGCAGAAGCCCAGCCGCTCCATCGTCGCCGCATGTGGCGCCCCGACGTAGCGGAAGTGCCAAGGCTCGCAGGCGATTCCCGTCAGCCCCTCCTTGCCTTCCTTATAGCGCTGTATGAAGCCGTACGATGCTGCCAGCAGCTTGAAGGCCAGGCACTTGCCGCGATCGGGGAAGGAAGGCGCGATGAAATCCAATTCGCCTTCCGATCGCTCGCCTACGTCGACGGCCAGCCCCGTCTGATGTTCGCTTCTACCCGGGAGCGCCACATACTTGGCCGTGTACGCCGGCCCGTTGTCCTCCAACGACCGAGTGTAAATATTCGTCTGTTCCTCCATGGACCGGTAGCCGCTGACGACGACGATGTCGTCCCCTGCTTCCGCCGCTTCCAGGAGCGCCGCCAGCTGCTGCATGCAAGCCGTCTCCAATGCGATCACTTCATCCAGCACGCGAATGCCGGTTTCCGCGACGAGGGTAAGCGGCGGCTCTTCGGTTGTCCGAACAGGATGGTCGGCGTTCACGAGGAGCAGATGTCCGCGGTGGACATCCTTCCGATCCAACAGCTTAGTCCCATCAGGGATGCGGGCGATGTTTTGCTCGCCAAGCATTCTTTCGTCGTGTCTCGCTTTCATCTCTTGCCCCCCTAATGTCTATAAATGCGTTCCACTCGCCCGGACAAGGATGTCGATATTTCCTGCGGGACGCTGCCGAGAAACGCGGCAAGCTCCGAGAACGTGATTCGCTCGTCGCCTTGGCTCCCGATCAGGACAACCTCCGTGCCCGGCTCGCACTGCTGAGGCAGGCGCACCATCAGCTGGTCCATGCAGATTTTGCCCACGACGGGCACCCTGACGCCCTCCACCAGCATCTCCGAGCCGCGGAGGCTTTGGTGCCAGCCGTCTGCGTACCCGATCGGTACCGTGCCGATCCATTCGTCTTCTTCGGCGACATAGGAATTGTCGTAGCCGAGGCACTCCCCCTTGCGAAGGCGCTTCACTTGGATCAGGCAGCTGCGCAGGGTCATGGCAGGCTGCAACCGCACGGTGCGGACAAGCGCTTCGGGATAGAACCCATACATCGCCGCCCCGATTCGTACCATGTCCATGGCGAGCCCGGGGAATCGAAGCGCCGCCGCGCTTCCCGCACAATGGTAATGTTTGGCCTCAATGCCCGAAGCCCTGCTCCATGCTTTCATCTCCAGGAACGCCGCATACTGCCGCTCGAGAAATCCCGTGTCCGGACGGCCGGCCGTCGCGAAATGCGTATAGAAGCCGTCGACCTCCACATCGTCCCCTGCCAGCCACGGCGCGAGCTCGTCCCATTCTTCCTTCGTCCGAAGACCGATCCGCCCAAGACCCGTATCCACCTTCACATGGACTCTCAGCTTGATCTTGCTGGACGGATGCCGGTAAGGCGCCATCTGTCGGAACCAGTCCGCGCTCGTAACGGTGACCATCAAGTCGTGCTCCAGCGCGAACATCACTTCCGCAGGATGAATGGGCGTCAGGATCAGGATCGGCAGCGCGATGCCCTTCGCCCGCAGCTTCAGCGCTTCGTCCAGATAAGCGACAGACAGCAAGTCCGCCCCCGCCTGCTCCGCCATGACGGCCGCTTCCGCGCCGCCGTGCCCATAGCCGTCCGCCTTCACGACGGCCATCAGCTTGACGCCGGACGGCAGCGTTTGCCTGATCCGCTCGACGTTCGCCTTGATCGCGTTCAAGTCCACTTCGGCAACCGTGTCTCTGTACATATCCTCACCTCGTATACCGGATGGTTTCCTTCTCCGCATGCCGCATGAACGCATAATCGATCAGCTTCTCGATCAATTCGGAATAAGTAGTGCCGTCCGTTCTCTCCCACATGACCGGGTACATGCTAGTGCCCGTAAAACCTGGCAGCGCGTTAATTTCGTTCAAATAAAGCTCACCTTCCGCGTCCAGGAAGAAGTCGACTCTGGCGAGCCCGGAGCAGCATAACGCCCGGTAGGCCCGCAAAGCCGTCCCGCGAATCCGGGCCGTAACTCCTTCGGGTAATTCGGCGGGAATGGACATGACCAGCTCCTTGTCCATGTATTTTGATTCGAAGTCGAAGAAACGATGGCGATGGATGAATTCCCCCGGCATTGAAGCGATCGGCCGGTCGTTGCCCATAACCGCCACCTGGATTTCCCGACCGGGAATCTCCCTCTCGACGACCAGTCTACGGTCGTAGCGGAACGCCTCCTCGATGCCTTCAGACAGCTGCCGAACGTTCTCGCATCGGCTGATGCCGATGCTGGAGCCGAGTGTCGCCGGCTTGACGTAACAAGGCAGACCGAGCTCGCGCTGCACTCTCTCCATGAGCGCCGGTCCCTGCTCCAGCCATTCTCCCAAGCCGAAGCTGATATAACGCGTCTGCCGAATGCCCGCCTGCTCCAACAGTCGTTTGGAAACGTCCTTGTCGAGCGTGAGCGCCGCGCCCAAGACGCCATTGCCCACGTAAGGGATGTCCAGCAGCTCGAGCAGTCCTTGCACCGTCCCGTCTTCGCCGTTCGATCCGTGAAGCAGCGGCAGCGCGGCCTTCTTTCCTTCGACCGAGAAATATCGGAGCAGCACGTTTCCTATCGATTCCGAAGCTTGTCCGGGCGCCGCATCCTCCCGCTTCGGTACGAGATTTTCCATGCCCGCGGGCGGCTGTTCCTGCAAGCCCGCGCAGCGCCATTGTCCTTCCCGGGTGATGTACACGGGATACACGTCGAATTTGCTCTGGTCAACGCTGCCCAGCACCGTGAGCGCGGTTTTGAGCGACACTTCGTGTTCGACGGATTTGCCGCCGTAGAGAACGAACAGATTTATTTTCAATGGAATAGCCTCCTATCGGGAATCGAACATCTGCTACTAACGATACCCTTCAATCGTTAAGAGGCCCGTAAGCAAAACATAACAAAAGCTTAATTTAATTTAACGAACGTTATCATTCCGTAAGGAATGTCGTTGTTCACTTTCGGCGTCCAAATGCCGTTATTAGAAGAGTGGAAGAAAATTTTTGCCAAAGAAAGGGAAGGGATGTAGTGAAATTGGGAAAAAGTTGGAGACTGTCGTTCAAAGATGCCCGCAGATGGCTGGCAGCCGCTCTCGCGATGACCCTCGTGATGGGCACGCTCGGCGGAGTCGCGCAAGCGGCCGAGGAGACCGTCACCGGAATCGAGCTGGATTATGAAGAGGAAGATTACAACACTTCGACTTCTTCGCTCGAAATGTTCGTGGAAGACGACAAGGTGAACGTAACCGTGCTGGCGTCGATCTCGGGATCGGCATCCAAGAAGGACGTAACGGCAGACGCGGCATGGAAAACATCGAACAGCTCCATCGTCAAAGTAGACAAAGGCGTACTGACGGGGGTCGGCGCGGGGTCGGCGACCATTACCGCTACTTATAAAGGATTTACGGCAAGCATGAAGGCGACTTCCGATTTCGTGTATGACGAAGTCGTGATCATGCAGAACAACAGCGCCGCGCCCGCGTCTATCCCGGACGTGAAACTAGGCGATTCGCTCGCGTTTATGCTGGACGGCCAAAAAGGTTCTGCCAGCGGCATCAACATTACTTCGGAGGCGGTATGGACCTCGTCCAACACGGCGGTCGCGACGGTCGACGAAGGCAAGATCACGCTCGTCGGAGCCGGCACGGCGACCATTACCGCCAAGTACAAGGGCAAGTCCGATACGGTCAAATTGACGGTAACCTCTCCTTACAAATCGATCGAGATCGGACCGGAGCAGCCTGGCGATTTGCTAGAGCTCGAAGTCGGCGCGGACAACCGCGTTCTGAGCGCGACGGCATCACCGAAGACGGGTGGAACGTTAACCGTCACTGAGCTAGCGAAGTGGACAAGCGCCAACACCAAGGTGGTTACGGTCGAGAAAGGCGCCGTCACGGCCGTCGGCGCGGGCAAGACGACCATCACAGCATCCTACCTCGGCGTAACGGATACGATCAGCGTCGTCGTGCGCACGCCTTACCAGTCCATAAAGCTTTCTCCGGAGAAGGAGTACCACATGCAGCTGCAGGACGCTCCGCTTCAGATGCAAGCGGATGTGCTCAATAACGCGAACGTAGGCTCCAACATTACGGCGTCTGGCGAATGGTCCTCCTCGGACGTGTCCGTCGCGACGGTATCGCAAGGCAAGGTGACGCCGAAGGGCGTCGGTACGACGAAGATTACGGTGTCGCACAAAGGCATCAGCCGCAGCATCGACGTAACCGTATACCCGAGCATCACGAAGCTGAAAGCCGAGAAGACGAAAATCGACGGCTTTAAAGGCATTACTGCCGAGCTGCCGAAGGTAACGGCGACGACGTTCGACGGATCGACCGTCGACGTATCCAAGCTTGTCAAGTGGACGAACGAGGACGAAGATATCGCAAAACTTGAGGGAACCTCCTGGACCGCCAAGGAGCTTGGCGAAACGACGTTTACCGCGAAAGCCCAAGGCCTCTCAGCCGAAGTTACGCTTACCGTCCACCTCAAGCCGGTCAAGCTGATCGCGGAAACGAAAGACATGAGCATCGTGCTTGGCAAGTCAACGGAGCTTCCGCAAGTGAACGTCATCTACGAGGACGGGGAAGAAGCCGATATTTCCGAGTCGATCGAATGGAAGACGACGTCGGACAATATCCTGCTGCTGGAGAAATCGATGAAAGGGCTGGAATCCTCCACGGTTACGCTGACCGGCACGTACCTGACCAAGACGGTCTCGGTTCGCGTGAAGATCGAGGAAGAAATCGTCAAGCTTACCTTCGAGCCGGCGAAGATCGAGCTTAACCCCGGTCGGTCCAAGTCCATTAAAGTTTACGGCTACTATAAAGACGGCAAAAAAATATCCGTCGGCACCAAAATGAACTGGACAGTCGCCAATACGAACGTTGCAACCGTAAGCGGCTCTTCATCCGTCAAAGCCATTGACGTCGGAACGACCAAAGTGTCGGGCTCCTACCAAGGCAAGACAATCGAAATCACCGTCATCGTAACGTCTAAGCTGAAGTCGCTGCAGCTGTCCGGCAAGTCCGCTCAGCTCGCCATCGGCGATTCGTACAACGTGACGGCGCAAGCCGTCTATGTCACGGGCAGCCCGGTTGACGCCACGACAGCCGCCGTCTGGACCTCCTCCAAGGAAAGCGTCGCGACGGTGAAGGACGGCAAGATAACGGCCGTCGGCAAAGGCAGCGCCACGATCAAAGCGGCATTCGGCGGCAAAACCGCCACGTTCCGCGTAACGGTGAAGTAACGCGAGCTTTTATAGCAACGCGAAAAAGCCTTCCATCCGATATCACATTCGGATTGGAAGGCTTTTTTAATCGATCGTTCTATCGTTTATGCGTAATGGCAAGAAGCAAAGTGGCCTTTGCTCACTTCCAACAGCTTCGGCTCGTCCGTCTTGCATTTGTCCGTCGCGAGCGGACAACGCGTATGGAACTGGCAGCCTTTCGGCGGGTTGATCGGGCTTGGAAGGTCGCCCTTCAGCACGATGCGTTCACGAGTCGCCTCGACCTGCGGATCCGGAATCGGAATCGCGGACAATAGCGCACGCGTATACGGATGGCGAGGGTTGTCGTACAGCTCGCTGGACTCCGCAAGCTCTACGATTTTGCCTAGGTACATAACCGCAACACGGTCGGAAATATGCTTAACCATGGACAAATCATGCGCGATAAACAGATACGTCAGGCCCATCTTACGCTGCAGATCTTGCATCAGGTTGACGACCTGCGCCTGAATCGACACGTCCAGCGCGGAGATCGGTTCATCGGCAATGATGAACTTCGGATCTACGGCCAGGGCACGCGCAATGCCGATACGTTGGCGTTGGCCGCCGGAAAATTCATGCGGGTAACGCGTCGCGTGCTCGGGGTTCAGGTTAACCAAATCAAGCAAACCTTCGACCTTGCGCTTGCGCTCGGCCTTGCTGCCTGCAAGATTGTGAATGTCCAGCGCTTCGCCGATGATGTCGGTAACCGTCATCCTCGGGTTCAAAGACGCGTACGGATCCTGGAAGATCATCTGCATGTTGCGGCGCAGCGACTTCAGCTCCGAGCCGCGAAGCTTGTAGATGTCCTTGCCGTCGAACGTCACGCCGCCGCTAGTCGGCTCGTACAGCCGAAGAATCGTGCGGCCCGCCGTCGACTTGCCGCAACCGGATTCGCCTACGACGCCCACGGTTTCGCCGCGGCCGATAGAGAATGAAATATCGTTAACGGCTTTCAGGATATTGCCTTTGCCGAGATTAAAGAACTTGCGCAAATCGTTGACTTCTACCAATGGGGTGCTCTTGCTCATACCGGCACCTCCCGGTCCGCATATTCATGAAGCATCCAGCATGCTGCCGCATGGGAGCCGCTTCCCTTGATCGCGTGCAGATTCGGGTCGTTGTCCACGCATACTTTCATCGCTTCGTCGCAGCGCGCGCAGAAGCTGCAGCCCGCCGGCGGCTTGATCAGATCCGGGGGCGTGCCCGGGATCGGGATCAACGGCTCGTCTTTCTTCTGGTCCAGACGCGGCAAGGAACGCAGCAAGCCTCTTGTGTAAGGATGCTGCGGGTTTTGGAAAATTTCCCACTTGGTTCCCGTCTCGACGATACGTCCGGCGTACATAACGATTACGCGGTCGCATACGTCGGCTACGACGCCAAGGTCATGCGTAATAAGAATAATAGAAGTGCCCATCTTCTGCTGAAGATCTTTCATGACGCGCATGATCTGCGCTTGAATCGTTACGTCCAGCGCCGTCGTCGGCTCGTCCGCGATCAGAAGCTTCGGATTGCAGGCAAGCGCGATCGCGATCATGACGCGTTGGCGCATACCGCCGGAGAATTGATGAGGGTATTGCTTGATCCGTTGCTCCGGATTCGGAATGCCGACCAGATGCAGCATTTCGATGGCGCGAGCCATCGCTTGCGACTTGCTTACGTTCTGGTGTTTGATCAGACCTTCCGTAATTTGTGCGCCGACCGTAAGCGTCGGGTTGAGCGACGTCATCGGATCCTGGAAGATCATGCCGATCTTGTTGCCGCGCACCGTCTGCATTTCTTTCTCCGTCAGGGTCAGCAGCTCCTGCCCGTCGAACTTCACCGAGCCGTTCTTGATGCGGCTTGGCGGAGAAGGATTGAGCCTCATGATGGATTGGGCGGTGACGGACTTGCCCGATCCGGATTCGCCTACGATCGCGACGGCTTCTCCTTCCTTCACGTTGAAGCTAATGTCGCGGATCGCCTGCACTTCGCCTCCGTAGACGTCGAAGGATACGCTTAAATTGTTCACTTCCAGCAAGGTCTTCATAGACAATGACCTCCTCTCAGTTATGCTGTGTTGTTATTTTTTCAGCTTCGGATCGAATGCGTCGCGCAATCCGTCACCGAAGACGTTAAAGGCAAAGATGGTTAAGCTCAAGAAGAATGCCGGGAAGAACAAACGCCATGTGTCGCCGCTTAAGATAGCGCCCACGCCATCGTCAATCATCGTACCCCATGAAGCGACCGGCGATTGAACACCTAGACCCAGGAAGCTAAGGAACGCTTCCGTGAAGATCGCGCTTGGAATCGTCAGCGTAAGGGTAACGAGAATAGGTCCCATTGCATTCGGTACAAGGTGACGGAAAATAATGCGCATCGCGCCTGCGCCAAGCGACTTGGAAGCGAGCGCGTATTCTTGATTTTTGAGCTGCATCACTTGTCCACGCACGATCCAGGCCATGTTGATCCAGCCCGTAATCGACATGGCGATGATAATCGTCGTCAAACTCGGCTTCATCACGACAAGGAGCAGGATAACGATAAGCAGGTAAGGAATCGCAGCCAGAATTTCAGAGAAACGGTTCATGACTTCGTCGACTTTGCCGCCGAAGTAACCCATAATGCCGCCGTAGATGATGCCAATGACTAAGTCGATCAAGGCAGCTACAACGCCAACGAATAACGAAACCTGAGCGCCTTTCCATACGCGCTCGAACATGTCCCGTCCAAGATTGTCCGTTCCGAACCAATGCGTCGCGTTTGGCGCCTGATTCGTATTCGTCATATCGTTCGTGAAGTGGTCGTAAGGCCAAATCCACGGAATGAAGATCGCGCACGCGATCAAGGCGACGATAATCCAGAAACCGAACATCGCAAGCTTGTTGCTTGTGAGCCTCTGTTTAATGTCTTGCCATGCGGTAAGGCTGGCGCGTCCTACCTCGTCGACGCGAACCTCGCCTCTTTCAAGCTTTTGGAACATATCGGGAGTCAAGCTATCGGAACGTTCCTTGGAACGCAAATTTGCATTGGAATCTGACATCAGTTATTTCGCCACCTTTCCGCCGGCACGCATGCGCGGATCTACCAGCACGTAAGCGACATCCGCCAAGAAGCGGCATAACATCAGAATTACGGCGTAGAAAATGGTAATGCCCATAATAAGCGGGTAGTCACGATCTATGACACTCGAAACAAAGTGCTTTCCGATACCCGGAATCGCGAAGATTTTCTCCACGACGACGGATCCAGTAATGATACCGGCCGTCAAATAACCCAAATACGTAACGACGGGAAGCAACGAATTCCGAAGCGCGTGCTTCACGATGATGACGTATCCAGAAAGCCCTTTGGATTTGGCAGTTTTAATAAAATCGGCATTCAATACTTCAATCATGGTCGATCTTAGCAATCTTGCGATAAAAGCAATTGGGCCTGAGGCGAGCGCGATCGTTGGCAAAACATAATCAAGCGGACCGTTCAAACCGGCTACTTCGAAAATTCTGAACTTCATGGACAAGAAATATTGCATAACGGGTGCAAGTACGATACTTGGTACTGCAAGGCCGATAACAGCCAAAATCATGGCAATATTGTCGAGCAGCTTACGATGATACATCGCAGCCAGTATACCCAAAACGCATCCTACGACAACAGAAGTAATAATCGCCGAAATACCGAGTTTTAGGGATGGGCCGAACGATTGTTTAATCATTTTGTCAACGGACTGGAACTTCTTCTTCATGGAAATACCCATATCGCCTTTGGCCAGGTTTTGCAGGTACTTGCCATATTGAACAATTAACGGTTTGTCTAGACCGTAATACGCTTCCAAGTTTTTCTGAACGGCTTCGCTTGTTGCTTTTTCCGCTTGCAGCGGGCTGCCCGGAATCGCGTTCATCAGCATAAACGTCGCGCTAATCAGTATAAAGAGCGACAACAGCATAAATAAAAACTTGCCTAAGATGAAACGGAGCATTTCGATCACCCACTCTCTTTTTTTACATTTCAAAAGGGTATATATAGAGAGACTATATATACCCTTCTGGAACAAGTTACTCTAAGTTAGTCGCTATGAATGGACAAGGTTGAGTGACCTATTTTTTGCTGCCGTGTACCCAGTCCAGGTGACCTGAATAGTCGGATACAACGCCTTCGAAGCCTGGTTTCAGCATCGTTACAGTTGTGTAGTAGTAAGTCGGCAATACGCCCATATCATCGGAAACCGCGATTTTCTCAGCGTCAGCCATCATTTTTTGGCTTTCTTCCGGAGTAGCAGCCACCAGGGAATCGTCAAGAAGCTTGTCGACTGCCGGGTTGTTGTACTTGCCGTCGTTGTTGCCGGATTTCGAGTGAATCAAGTCGTACGTGAAGTTGATTGGGTGGTTGATGTCCGCGCCCCAGCCGGAACGTGCGATATCGAATTGACCCGCTTTTCTGGACTCCAGGAATGTACCCCATTCTTGGTTCGCCAATTTCACTTCGACGCCAAGGGTTTTACGCCACATGTCGACTGCCGCTTCAGCCAATGCTTTGTGGCCTTCGCTTGTGTTGTACAGCAATGTTACGTCCGCAGGGAACGAGGACAAACCGAGCTCTGCAAGACCTTCTGTAAGAAGTTTTTTCGCTTCTTCAGCATTTTCGCTGAAGTAGCCAGTGTCCGGGTAAACTTCACGGAACATTTTGCCTTCTGGGCCCGTGATGGACGGCGGCACCAAACCGAATGCCGCTTGTTGGTTCGCTTGCGCCACGTTGTCGATCAGAGATTGACGATCAAGCGCCATGGAGAATGCTTTACGGACTTTCACGTTGTTGAACGGTTCTTTGTTGTTGTTGAACAGGTAGTAGTATACGGAAGCAACAGCTGTAACTTCAGCTTTCTTCTCGGATACTAGTTGTTGTACAAGGTCGGATGGTACGGAACCAGCTTGCGCGCCGATCCAGTCGATCTTGTCCGTTTCGTACAATTGGTAGACAGTACCTTCGTCTTCAACCAAGGAAATCGTTACTTTGTCGAAGTTGATTGCATCAGCGTTGTAGTAGTCAGCGTTTTTCTCAAGAACAAGCTTGTCGGCATGTGCCCACTCCGTCAGCTTGAACGGACCGTTGGATACGATCGTGCTCGCTTCAGCAGCCCAGTCAGCAGCGCCTTCTACAGTCGCTTGGTGAACCGGTAAGTATGTGTAGTGCGACAGCAGGCTTGTGAAGTAAGGAGCTGGAGAATTCAGCGTTACTTCGAGCGTGTAGTCATCGGAAGCTTTAACGCCTACTTCGTCAGCCGAGCCTTCGCCGGAGTTGTATTTTTCGCCGTTCGCAAGGTAGAACAGCATGTATGCATACTCGGATGCCGTCTCTGGATTCAGAGCGCGTTTCCAAGCAAATTCAAAGTCTTTTGCGGTAACAGGGTCGCCGTTGCTCCATTTGGCATCTTGGCGAAGTTTGATGGTGTAGGTTTTGCCGTCTTCAGAAGGTGTGATCTCTTCAGCAAGCGCGTTCTCAGGCTCGCCTTTTGTGTTCAAGCGAGTAAGGCCTTCGTAAAGACCTGCGGCTACGATGCTGGATTGCGCGTCTGTCATTAGAGCGGGGTCCAAGCTTGGCGGTTCGCTTGCAAGGGTGAAGCGGAATTCTTGAGGAGTTTTTGGCGTTTCTTCTCCTCCGTTGTTTGCTCCGTTGTTAGCCGGATCAGCAGGTTTGTTGTTGTTGCCCGCACAAGCGGTTAACAACATGCTGAATGCGATAACAAGGACTAGCATGAATTGCGCTGGCTTTTTGAAACTCCCTTTCACATACATCAACTCCCAGTTTATATATAATTTTGTAAAACCACGTTGAATAAGAGGTGAAGATGAATTTCTTTGCTTCGTGTCAATATTTCTTACATGAAAAAATATTTATTCGACGTAAAACAATATACAACTTATTTTAAATAATTGTCAACAGATAACTTGTCCGTAAAAGTTTCCAGCCGCCTTTTTTACTATGTCCTCGGTAACTTGATAATATGAGTCACCTGAAACTTCTTATTATTCCCACAACCTTTAGCACAGCACCGCATATTTGCACTAATGCGTATACGCATTAGCGTATTTCGGCGCTAACACGTGCCAGTACTGCTATTTCGGCGTTTTGACAACGATGCACAAAAATGCAAAGGCTTTATGTATCATTTATACAATTTGCCTATTTTTGTGTTAATATGCGACATCTAAGCGACATCAGCTTTGAAATTTTGACCCAAAGCAAACCCCTCATCCTGTCGTAATACGTCAAAATTTATTGATATCATCAATACATTATAGTTATATTCTGTTAATTAATAATATCAAGAAGTAATATTGATGTAAATATAAAAAAAGCACCGTCGTAGCATTTTGCCACAACGGTGCTTTTTTCATGCAATATTTGTTGTTAGTAGGTCATGTTTGGGTAGAGCGGATATTTCGCCGTCAGGTCGCGAACCATGCCGCGGGCTTGGTCCAAAATAGCGCCATCTTCCGGATTATTAAGCACTAGCGCGATCACTTCAGCGATCACCTTCATTGCGTCCTCGTTCATGCCGCGAGCCGTGGCCGCAGGCGTGCCGATCCGGATGCCGCTCGTGACGAATGGGCTGGTCGGATCGAACGGAATCGCATTTTTGTTGACTGTGATTCCAACTTCGTCCAGCACGTGCTCGGCAACTTTGCCCGTAATGTTCAGGTTGCGCGTATCGATCAGCATCAAGTGATTATCCGTGCCGCCGGAGACGATGTTGATACCTCTGGACAGCAGCTCTTCAGAAAGAACCTTGGCGTTGCGCACGACGTTCTGCGCGTATTCCTTGAACGAAGGCTGAAGCGCTTCGCCGAAAGCAACCGCTTTGGCCGCGATAATATGCATCAGTGGACCGCCTTGGGAACCAGGGAACACGGCTTTGTCGATCGCAGCCGCCCAAGCCTTGCGACACAGAATCATGCCGCCGCGAGGTCCGCGTAGCGTCTTGTGAGTCGTCGTCGTGACGAAGTGCGCATGCGGAACCGGGTTAGGGTGCAGACCCGCCGCGACAAGACCGGCGATATGCGCCATGTCGACCATGAACAAGGCACCGACTTCGTTTGCGATTTGGCCCAGCTTCTCGAAGTCGATGATGCGCGGATACGCGCTCGCGCCGGCCACGATCATGCGAGGACGATGCTTGAAGGCAAGCTTCCGAACTTCTTCGTAATCGATCGTGAAGGAATCTTCTTGTACGCCGTAAGCAACGAAGTTGTACAGCAAGCCGGAAGCGTTGACCGGGCTGCCGTGCGTCAAGTGGCCGCCATGCGCCAAGTTCATGCCGAGTACGGTATCGCCGGGCTGAAGCGCGGCAAGGTAGACGGCCATGTTCGCTTGGGCGCCGGAGTGAGGCTGCACGTTCGCGTGTTCGGCGCCAAACAATTCCTTGGCACGGTTGCGAGCCAGATCCTCGACGATATCGACATGCTCGCAGCCGCCGTAGTACCGTTTGCTCGGATAACCTTCTGCGTATTTGTTCGTCAAGACGGAGCCCATCGCTTCGAGCACCGCTTCGCTGACAATGTTCTCGGACGCGATCAGCTCGATGTTGTCGCGCTGGCGCTGCAGCTCAAGGCCAAGCACCTTCAATACTTCTGGATCTTGTTTGCGTAACTGTTCCATATCGTTAATTCCTCCTAAAAAATAGTTGTTATTCGCAGTGCTGCGCGGATTGATCCGCTTTTAGAGCGAGCTGGGGTTCATAGACGGCTCGCGCGCCTCCGATCAGCTTCGGCCTCGTTACGGCCATGGTGACATGCGCTTCGCCGATCGAACGAATCGACGGCCTCACAGGCACGGCTACCCGCTTCAGGTGCATCCCGATAAATGTATCTCCGATATCAATGCCCGCATGCGCTTGAATCGACTCGACGAGGCACGGCTCGCGGAGCTTGCCGTATGCAAAGGCGGCCATGGAGCCTCCCGCCTTCGGAATCGGCACGGCGTGAACGAGCTCCAGCCCATACCGCCTTGCAGCCGCTTCCTCCAGAACAAGCGCGCGATTCAGATGTTCGCAGCATTGGTAGACGGGGATAAACGGGATGTCCTTCCTTACGGCTTCCACCCCGGTGAAGATCGCAGCCGCTGTCTCTACGGCGCCCGCCGTGCCGATCCGCTGGCCCATAACCTCGCTGGTGCTGGCGCCGATGACCAGCAGTTCGCCTTCGCGAAGGCGGCCGGCTTCGGCAAGCTCGCGCACGATCGTTTCGACGGCGGCCGTCCAAGCTGCCGGATCCGCGTTTTTCCTTTCATGAGTGGACATGCGTAGCTTCCTCCCCTAGCCCCGTTTAAGGATGCAAGTTAGACTGCTTCTCGATATCCATCACTTTATTGATGCGCCCCAGATGTCTTTCTCCGCCGGAGAACGGCGTCGACAACCAGATCTTTACGATCTCCTCGGCTACGCCGGGACCGATGACGCGTTCGCCCATCGCGAGCACGTTCGTATCGTTATGCTCGCGAGTCGCTTTCGCGGAGAACAGATCATGGACAAGCGCGCAGCGGATGCCCGGGTATTTGTTCGCGGCGATCGACATGCCGATGCCCGTGCCGCAGATCAGAATGCCGCGGTCGGCTTGGCCCGTTGCGACCTGCTCGCATACCGGCATCGCATAGTCCGGGTAATCGACGGACTGGCTGCAGTCGCAACCTACGTCTTGGATCTCATGACCGAGCGACTCGAGCAATGGTACGATAACATCCTTCAAGCGGTAACCCGCATGGTCGGCTCCAATTGCAATCTTCAATGCAAACACCTCTTCTCATGATTTTCCTTGCCTAGATCATTGCGCTTGGCAACTCACCTTATGCTGCTAGTATACCTCTCCCGCGGGAAAACCTCTATCGGCACAAGCTCCCATACCCAGACCGGCAACCAGCACATGCGGCTTCATCCAAGGTGAAACGGCTGAAGCCGTCCATTGGCGGCGCAGCGCGTTTCATTCCGAGAAATATAAGCCCAGTATAGGTGAAACTTATACTTTCTTATATTTCGAAAAAAAGAAAAAGAGCAAGACATGCTTCTCAGCATGCTGCTCTTTGCCCAGGCGACCGGCCGTATATTCCGATGCTCCACCGTGGTTACCCACTTCCGTCGCCAGTTACATCGGAAACCGTGTTTGTATTTTCATCATAGCGCAAGAACGGTCAGAAATCAATCCGGATTTCGCTTCCTTAATCGTTCCCCCTGCGGCCGGACAGCTTGTCCAGAAGTCTGCGAACCGCTTCCTCGATCTCCCTGGAGCAGCTCTCGTACACCGATGACGACCCGCCGAACGGATCGGCGATATCGAAGCTCGGAATCCTCCGCTCCAGCTCGAGCAGCCGAAGTCGCTCCGCGCTTGTCAAGTGCTGGCCGAGCGCGCCCTTCATCTGCATGTCGGAATACAAGCTCTCCAGCTCTTCTATATTCTTCAGCACGGCAAGATCCGAGTTGGCGAATTCTTTTAACGTATACGTTTTGTCTACCGCTCCGGGATGATAATGCAATAAGTCCCGTTTGTGTCCGGAGGTCATCGTCAAAATAAGGTCAGCCCAGCCGACGGCCTCGGCCGTCAGCGCCCGGGAGGAACCGCCATGCGCGATTTCCCGCCTGCGAAGCGTCTCGAGCGCGTTCGAGGAAATCGGAAGCCCGTCGATCGTGGACACGCCTGCGGATCTCACGGCTACCGTGATTCCCCTCTTCGCCGCTTGCTCTCGGAGCAGCGCCTCGGCCATCGGCGAACGGCAGGTATTGCCGGTACATACGAACAATATTCGTTTCATGTCGCGTATCTCCTCTCTTATAGTGCGTGTTCAATAAGTCCAGTTTTCAGCACCAAGAAGGTTGAAAGAAGCTAGGAAATGAGGAGCGGAGCGTAGCTGAAAGCTACGTGAGCACCTGCAATGTTTCCGGAGGAAACATACTTCGAAAGCATACGCTTGTTCCGGCTGAATTCAAGATTCGACGTCGAATAAGCTTCATGAGATACATCGTGATCAAAATTGGACTTTATATTACGAACAATACGCCGAACACGAGCAGGATCGCTCCGCCGAACGCCTCCCCGTATTCGCCCAGATTGCCGCTCACCTTCCTGCCTAAGAACAAGCCAAGCATCGACATCAGTCCGCCGAGCAGACCGAACAGCATTATCGTCAGCCACAGATCCGCCGAGAACATGCCGAGCGTTACCCCTACCGAAAACGCGTCGACGCTGACGCTTAGCGCGAGTACGAGCAGGCCCAAAAAAGAGCGGTGGTCGAATGAACGTACTTCCTCTCCTTTCAGAGAGCTGTAGATCATATGGCCTCCTAACAAAATCAACAGAATGCCCGCCGCTGTCGAAGCGACCTGTCCGAGCAGCCCGCTGACGAGCTGTCCGGTTACAAGCCCTCCGACGGGCATCAACACGTGGAATAGTCCTATCACGAAACCGAGCTTCAAAATATCGCGCAGCCTGATTCCTTTCAGGCCGATGCCTAGTCCCAGCGAGAAAGCGTCAAAGCCTAACGCCACCGCAATGCAGAGCAGTGTCAATACTTGTCCCGCGTATAAATTCGCATCCCACACTACCCATCTCCCCCATGTCCGCTGCGCATTCTCTAACCAACATATGCGGACAAGAGGTCGTTCATACTAAATATTGGATGGGGACAGCTGCAAGATGCGGCCGCCCGCCGCCTTGGCCATCCGGTTCAGAAGCGCATCGCCTATGCCTCCCGGGGTGGGCGCCTCCGCCCATATGCGCTCAATGCCGGCGGCATCGAATTCGCGCAGCGCGGCATAAAGCCGCTTTGCCGCTTCCTCCGGATGATCCTCGCCGCCCATGTCGAGTACGAGATCGGCGTCGTACCTTGCGGCGCGCTCGGCGAAGGCGAGCACTCCCGTCGATAGGCCCGCGGCGCGGCTTTGGCCCACTGCCGATCGAATGGCGTCGGCGACAAGCGCCCGGTCACCCTGCACCAGCGTCAGCTCGCCGCGGGGCGCGTAATGCGCGTACTTCATGCCGGGAGAACGCGGCGCTGCCCCTTCCCGCAGCTCGGCCTCGTTCACGATATCCGCGTCCGGCAATGCGGCTTGCAGCTGCTCCGCTGTTATGCCTCCGGGTCGCAGGATCCGAACGATACGGACGCCATCCAGCTCCACCACCGTTGACTCCAGACCGACGCCCGTCGCGCCTCCGTCTACGATGCCGCCGATCTTGCCGGACAAATCCTCCAGCACGTGCTCGGCGGTTGTCGGACTCGGCCTGCCCGATCGGTTGGCGCTTGGCGCGGCCACCGGACAATCCGCTAGCTTCAGCAGCGCAAGCGCTACCGGATGATCCGGCATGCGCACGGCAACGGTCGGCAGCCCCGCCGTTACGAGCGGCGACAATGCCCCCCGCTTCGAAGGTAAAACAATCGTCAGCGGACCCGGCCAGAACCGCTCCATCAGTACGTCCGCCAGCGGGGAACGGGGCAGCGTCAGCTCATCCAGCTGCTCCTTGCCGGCGATATGGACGATGAGCGGATTATCCGACGGCCGTCCCTTCGCTTCGAAGATGCCCGCTACCGCGTCGCTGCTCCGCGCATCCGCGCCGAGCCCGTACACTGTCTCCGTCGGGAAAGCGACGAGCCCGCCGCGCCTAAGCGTATCCGCCGCTTCTCGCAACCGCTCTTCCGAAAGAGCCGCCGCAGCGCCGGAATGGGACGATGCCGCGTATTCTGCTTTCCAAATCTTTGTATCTGCCATCGTATGCTCAATCCTTGTAGTGACTTATGTTTGCTGTTGCTTGTCGTTATTATAACATATCGATCAAGGGTAACGGCTTCATAAAAATAAGGAGGCCTCCCTCGTCCCATCGGACTTCGAGAAACCTCCGCGATTGAATTAGAACAACGATTTGATCCAGTCGAACAGCTTTTGCAGCATTTCCCAGATAAAAAACTTCGCTTTCGGAGCCTCGACTTTCTCCTGTTCTTGCTGTAGCTCGGCCGCTTCTCCTTGATCCGAGAAGTCGCTGCCGGCCTTCGCCGTCTGAACATCCGAATCCGCAGTCGCGTTAGCCGGTTGGTCGGCCGCCGCGGACGCCTCGCCCGTCGCCGCGTCCACGAAGCAAAGCGGAGGGAACAGCACGCACCACCAATTTTGCCCTTTGCCTTCGCCGATGGTAATCAGCAGCGCCTCGTATTGGCCCGCCGGATACACCTTGTTGCCGTACATTTTCGTCGGAAAGTCAACCATGCCAAGCTGCGCCGAGGACGTATACGCGAACCCTCTGCTCTTCAGGACGCCGGCCACGATGCTCTCCAGCTCGGGCATCTTCGATTCGATTGTCTTGCGCGCTTCCTCGATGGTTTGCGGACCCGTCGCCCAGCCGTTCATCGCTTTGACGACTTCGTCGCGCACGATGCGCTTGACCATTTGGTCGGCGGCGCTGTCGGAATTGGCCAGAATGCGCAGACGGATCGCTTCCGTCGGGATGTCGCCCGTAGCGACGGCCGCATCCATTTTTTGAGATTCCCAGCTCATGAGGAGTACAATAATAGCCATTATAATAAAACCATACGATTTACGGTAGGGAATGCGATAAGGTTTGGCGGAATAATGGTAAGATGTAGAATAATAACGGGACATGACACAAGCTCCTCTCGCGCACCCGCCGGTGCGTCTGCTTGCGTTCCGGAACGTCTCTATCCGTCAGTATGTCCGCCTGAACCATCCTATAAACCTATTACATTCGAAAAATACTAGATTCATGCAGCCGTGCAGATAACCGCAGAAAATAAGGAGTTGATCCAATTGAAAGAAACGTATACGTTATACCGTCCCTTGCTGCTGACGCTGGCGTACCGGATGCTGGGGTCGCTTAGCGAAGCCGAGGATATCGTGCAAGATACGCTTGCAGACTATTACATGGCGGACCGCGACGATATCGCCCACGAGAAAGCCTACTTGGTTCGGATGGTCACGAACCGCTGCCTGAACTTGAAGCAATCGGCGCGCAAGCGAAGGGAAGTTTATGTCGGGGAATGGCTTCCCGAGCCGGCCGTACAATACGCGGGGGCAGCTTTGCCCCAGGGAGACATGAACCCGGCAAATGTCGTCGAGCGGCAAGAAAACATCACCTACGTCATGCTGGTCATGCTGGAGCGCTTGTCGGCCGTCGAACGCGCCGTGTTCCTGCTGCGCGAGACGCTAGACTTCGACTACGGCGAGATCGCGGGCATCGTGCAAAAATCCGAGGCGAATTGCCGCAAAATATTTAGCCGGGCCAAGGAAAAGCTGGGCGACGTCTCGGCCGGAATGCCTTCGCCGATGGAGGGCGAAGGGACGGTGTCAGATTCGGAAGCCGGCATGGCAGCGGTGCCGGACGAACGCGTCAGCGGCGCCGGAACGGCGTCCTCGGAGGCGCCCGGCGATACCGCCCGCCAGCGGGCGGAAAAGGCCTGGGCCATCGCCCAGGCGTTCATGCGCGCGGCCGAGACAGGCAATTCCGCGGCGCTCATCGGCATGCTCGCCGAAGACGCCGTGCTCGTGTCCGACGGCGGCGGCAAGGTGCGCGCCGCCATCTTCCCGATCGTCGGCAGCGAGCGCATCGCCGCCTTCTTCGAAGGCATCGCGCGCAAGGGTACGCTCGGCGAGACGTTCCTGCCGGCGGTCGTCAGCGGCCAGCCCGGCCTGGTCGCCATGACGGGCGGCCGCCCGTCGAAGGTACTGACGTTCGGCTGGGATGCCGATGGCAGGCTGTCCCGCATTTTTATTATTTTGAACCCGGATAAACTGGTTTCTGTCACAAACGGGAGGCCTGCCTTGTCTTAGCATGTAGAACCGGTCGATTCGGTCGGCTCTACACAGACAAAGGAGTGAATCGAAATGGAACAAAGAATGGCATTGATGGACGTATCCCCGGCGGCTTATGAAGCCATGCTAGGTCTGGAGAAGTTCCTAGCCGGCTCCAGCCTCGACAAGAAGCTCAAAGAGCTCGTGAAGATCCGCGCCTCCCAAATCAACGGCTGCGCATTCTGTCTGCATATGCACGCGACCGACGCTCGCCGCCTCGGCGAGACGGAGGAACGCATCTACACCTTAAACGCTTGGCGGGAAACGCCTTACTTCAGCCCGCAGGAGCGCGCGGCGCTTGCCCTGACGGAAGCCGTCACGTTGGTCGCCTCGTCTCATGTGCCGGACGACGTCTATGCCGAAGCGGCCCGCCATTTTGACGAAAAGGCGCTCAGCGAGCTGATCATGGCCATCGTCACCATTAACGCGTGGAACCGGATTGCAATAACGACCGGAATGATGCCGGCGTAACAACGAATTCGATCGTGTTGAAACGATTGGTATACCGAAGTGGAATATTCGCATAAGTACTTGAAATCCATGTTCAATTTTATCGGAGTCAAGAACTACCGGATCATCCGGGCACAAGGGAATGCATTCCTTGATCGGGGTGAAGTCTTGGAAAAAGCTTTCCAAGAAGCCGAATCGACGGCCGCTTCCTTGTCTGAAGCCGATCATGCGAGAAGCGGCATGCGCTAAACTTACTCTGATAAGGTGCAAAACTTATAACTCATCTTTCGCAGCTCCAAAATGAGCACAAAAGCAGAGTCGCTTCGGAGGATTGAGTTTTGCGAGTTTCCCTTTCGGCTTTCGGCTGCAGGCACACAACGCGATGAGTAGGGAGCTCCTGCCATGCAAGTATCCCTGTAGTTGCTGCAAACATACATCATTTCCTGCAGCTTAGCGATCCATTTTGAAGGAATGATGCGATTCTGCATTATTTTTCATGCCGAAAGCGCTTTTCAAGGTGTATTGGCAAAAAAATACTGTACAATCGCATCAATCTCCGTTTTTTGAAGCAAAACGGTGACGAATTGATGTAGAATCGCAGCATTTCTGGTTCTCGGGACGGTGCCACGGTGCGATGGGGGGGATACCCAGCCCAACCAAGCGTCATCTCCAGCAATGGTTGTCGGCTTACCCCAGCTCCATTATGGCTTGCTAGCCGATTTCATACTGCGAAAGTTGAGTTATTAATTCTTAGAATTTAAAAAATCACTCCTTGCGGCCCATTAACCGCAAGGAGTGATTTTTTTGTTGCCGAACGTTAGTTGCCGTCTGATTCGGCTGCCGAGTTGATCGCGACGATGTGGCGCTCGATGCCGTTGTAGTCGACAATGATGCGGATGTCGTCCCATGCCCCCATCTCGCGCATCATCTCCGCCACTATGCGCGGCTGCCCCATGCCCAGCTCGAACGCCACGATTCGCGGCATGGCCGGGAGCAGCGGCAGCTGCTCCAGCATGCGGCGGTACGGGTCGAGGCCGTCCGTACCGCCGACCAGCGCGAGATGCGGCTCGAAGTCGCGCACCTCGCGCTGCAGCTCCGGCATATCCGCCGCGGGTATATAAGGCGGATTGGACACGAGCACGTCGATACGGCCCCCCGAGGCGACGAAGGGGGCCAGCAGGTCGCCCTGCGTGAACGAGACGCGGCCCGCCGCCCCATGGCGGGCCGCGTTCGCGCGGGCGACCTCAAGCGCGTCCGGCGACAGATCGGACGCGAACAGGCGCCATGCAGGGCGCTGCGCAGCGAGCGTCACGGCGATGGCGCCGCTGCCTGTTCCGACGTCGACCACCGTCGGCACTGCAGCCGAGGAGCAGCCCGGGTCTGCGGGCTGCTCCGATATGCCGCTGCCCGCGCCTTCGGGCAGCGCCTCTCCAGCGGCCGCCGGCCAGAGCCGATCGGCGGCTGCGAGCACCGCTTCCACGAGGAGCTCCGTCTCGGGGCGCGGGATGAGCACGGCCGGCGTCACCGCGAACGGCCGGCCGTAAAACCACTCTTCACCGATCACGTACTGGAGCGGCTCTCCCGTCGCGCGGCGGCGCACCATCGCCCTCCACTCCTCCCCCTTTGCTTCGGGGAGAAGATCGTCTCGGCCGAACAGCAGCGCCGCTCGGTCGATTCCAAGCGCATGCAGAAGAAGACGCTCCGCATGGCTGCGCCCTTCTTCCACGCCGTTCGCTTCCAGCCAGGCGCCCGCTCTCACGCACGCCTCCCTCAGCGTCATCGGCAGCGTATACCACATCTCATCCGTAGCATCACCCTTATCCATCTCGGGGTTAGATGCCCATCGTCTCGCGTTCAAGCAAGTCGGCTTGCTCGGCGATGGTCAAGGACGAAATAATTTCGCTCATGTCGCCGTTCATGACGGAATCCAGCTTGTGAAGCGTCAAGTTGATGCGATGGTCCGTCACGCGGCTCTGCGGGAAATTGTACGTGCGGATCCGCTCACTGCGGTCGCCCGTGCCCACTTTGCTCTTGCGCTCGCCCGCATACTTCGCTTCTTCCTCTTGCCGCTTGATATCGGAGATCCGCGCGCGGAGGACTTGCAAGGCTTTCATCTTGTTGTCGTTCTGGGATTTGCCGTCCTGGCATGTTGCCATAATACCCGTCGGTACATGAAGCACGCGAACGGCCGACTTCGTCGTATTGACGGACTGTCCGCCGGCGCCGCTGGAGCAGAACGTGTCGATCCGGATATCCTTGTCGAGAATCTCGATCTCTACTTCCTCGACCTCCGGCATAACCGCTACCGTCGACGTGGACGTATGGATCCGCCCGCCCGACTCCGTAACCGGAATACGTTGCACGCGGTGCGCGCCGCTCTCGTACTTCAGCTTGCTGTAGGCGCCTTTGCCATTCACCAAGAAAATAACCTCTTTGAACCCGCCCAGGTCATTCTCGCTGAAATCCATCAGCTCTACGCGCCAGCCTTGGGAATCCGCAAACTTCGTGTACATGCGGTACAAGTCGTAGGCGAACAAAGCAGCCTCGTCTCCGCCTGCCGCGCCGCGAATCTCGACGATAACGTTTTTGTCATCGTTCGGATCCTTCGGAAGAAGCACGATGCGCATCCGCTCTTCAAGCTCTTCCTTGCGAGGAGTCAGTTCGTCGATTTCCATCTTGACCATCTCGCGCATCTCGTCGTCGAGCTTCTCGCCCAGCATCTGCTTGGCATCATCCAGTTGTTCGGAGACTTGTTTATATTCCGTATAGGTATCATACGCTTCTTGTAAATCCGACTGTTCCTTGGAAAGCTCTCTTAGCCGCTTCGGATCGCTGGATACATCCGGATCGCACAGCAGCTCGCTTAGCTTCTCGTACCGGTCGGCCAGTGCTTGTAAACGGTCAAACACGTTAGTCACCTCTGTTTAATTTCCTTTAGATTATTCATTAGTATACCATATCGTTCTCGCTTGATCGATATGTGGTTTACTTTAACATCCGCTACGCTGCCTGCCCCGATTACTTAATCACAACTTGTCCACAATACCATTTCATTTATCCACATTTATTCACTATTTTATCCACATCCTGTGCACAGGCTGTGCACATCTTGTCCACATGACCGTTTCAACTACTCACACTCACAATAAAAAGCTCGGAAACGGTCATCCTGATTGACCGTCCCGAGCTCACTTGCCGCTCCGATAATGCTATACGTTGAATCGGAAGTGCATGACGTCTCCGTCGCGCACGACGTAGTCTTTACCCTCCAGGCGAAGCTGTCCCTTCTCGCGAACGGCAGCCATCGATCCCCCGGCGGCCAGATCCTCGTAAGAGACGACTTCCGCGCGGATGAAGCCGCGCTCGAAGTCGGTGTGGATAACGCCGGCCGCTTGAGGCGCCTTCGTGCCTTGGCGGATCGTCCATGCGCGCACTTCCTGCACACCGGCCGTGAAGTACGTGTACAGGCCAAGCAGCTTGTAAGCCGCACGGATGAGACGGTTCAGGCCGGACTCGGCCATGCCGAGCTCTTCGAGGAACATCGCCTTGTCGTCGCCTTCAAGCTCGGCGATCTCGGACTCTACCTTCGCGCTGATCGGCACCACTTCCGCGCCTTCTTCCGCCGCGAACTTGCGCACGATCTGCACGTACTCATTGCCGTCCGTATCAGCCGCTTCCTCTTCGCTAACGTTGGTCGCGTACAATACCGGCTTCATCGTCAGCAGATGCAGGTCGCGGATGAGCAGCTTCTCGTCGTCCGTCATCTCCAGGCTACGCGCGGGCTTATCGTTGTAGAGAGCTTCCTTCAAGCGCTCCAGTACTTCCACCTCTTGCGCGACCTTCTTGTCTCCGGACTTCAGGTTTTTGCGCGAACGCTCAATCCGCTTATCCACCGTATCGATATCGGCCAGGATCAACTCCAAGTTGATCGTCGTGATGTCGCTGATCGGGTCGACCTTGCCCGCGACATGCGTAATGTTCTCGTCTTGAAAGCAACGTACAACGTGTACGATCGCGTCAACCTCGCGAATATGCGCCAGGAACTTGTTGCCAAGTCCTTCGCCCTTGCTCGCGCCCGCCACCAAACCCGCGATATCCACGAATTCGAAAGCCGTCGGTACGATGCTCTTCGGCGTAATCAGCTCGACGAGCTTGTCGAGACGTTCGTCCGGCACTTCAACGACGCCCACGTTCGGATCGATCGTGCAGAACGGGTAGTTCGCGGACTCCGCGCCCGCCTGCGTAATCGCGTTAAACAATGTCGACTTGCCTACGTTGGGCAATCCGACGATTCCAGCTTTCAAAGCCATGTATTAGACACTCCCTATAATCCGTAAAGTAAACAACTCCCGTCATTATAACCTAGCTCCATCTACAAAGAAAGTACCAAGCGCTGACATACCAGCCCTCCGGAACCCGGAATGGCGCAGGGCGCATCTCGGTAATACTACACGTCAAAAGGAGGTGACCCCGAATGGAGAACCAAACGCATAAGGGCAATTACAAGGGCACGACGAACATGCACGCAAAAAACCAGGACATGGCCTTCGTCAACGATACGCTTGAGGACGCCAAGTCCGTAACCAATTTCTCGACGAAAAAGAAAAAGACCGATAAATAATCCGTCTCGACTGCACTCCAAACTCTTGCAGCCACGCCTTAACCGGTATGTACCGGTTACAGCGTGGCTGCAGAGCGTTCTTTCCCTAATAGGAGCAGAAGCTAATCATGGAACGCATTACCCTTTCACCGCGCCCTCCGTCAGGCCTTTCTCGATATACTTCTGGATGAACAGGTACACGATAAGAACCGGAACGACCGTAAGCGATACAGCAGTTGCCATCAGACCGAAGTCCGTGCCGTATTGCGAGCTGATCTCGCTGAGCAAAAGCACGATCGGTCGAACGTTCTCCTCGCTGACGAAGATCAAAGCGGAGAACAAGTCATTGTAGGACCACAGGAAGACGAAGATGCTCGCGGACGCGAACGCCGGTCTGCCGACAGGCAGGAAAATCCTCGTGAACATCGTCCATCGGTTGCAGCCGTCGATGAACGCCGCTTCTTCCAGCTCCTTCGGAATGGTGGACAAGTAACCCGCCAGAACGAGAATCGCGAACGTCAGGTTGCCCGCGGTTTGCGGGAAGATCAAGCCGCCGTAAGTGTTGGCCAGATTCCATTTGATCAGCAGCTCGTATACCGGAACCACCGTCGCGAACGCCGGTATAAGCAAGCTCGCGTATAGAATGGAGTAGATGACCTTCCTGCCGCGGAAGTTGAAACGGGACAGGACATAAGCGGCCAAGCCGCCAAACAGCAGTACAAGCAGCACCGTGCTGCCGGACATGATCAAGCTGTTCAGATAACCTTTGCCGATATTGATGCGCTCGAAAGCATTTGTATAGTTAACCATTGTAGGATCAAATGCGATTTTAAATGAGTTATTCATGACTTCCCTGGACAACTTGAACGAGTTGTTCACGATCCAGAACAAAGCGTAGATCGTCGTAAGCGACCAGCCGAATAACACCACGTACATAAGAATCGTGCCGATTGGGAATTTGCTTATCTTGCTTGCAGGACGCGGTTTAAGCTCTCCTTTAACTGTTTGTTGCATGTTCGTACACCCCTAATACCAGCTTAGTATGTGATTTCGTCTCTCTTCATAAGGCGGTTGGCAAGCAGAGACAGCAATACGCCGAACACCACGATGTAGATGGCGATCGTCGAGCCGTAACCGAAGTTCTGGTCCACGAGCGCTTTCTTATACATATACGTTCCGAGCACTTCCGTGCCGGCTTGGCCGCGGGTCAGGACGAAAATGAATTCGAATACCTTCAGCGTGCCCGTAATCGCCAGCGTGATCACGACTTTAATGTCGCTCATGATAAGCGGAATGGTGAGCAGGAACGTCTTTTTGATGCCCGTAATGCCCTCGAGCTTTGCCGCTTCGTAGAAGTCGGAAGGAATCTTCGACATGGCTGTCAGGAAAAGTACGAAGTAGAAGCCGACATAATGCCATACGGTTGGAACCGCGATTGCTTTAAGCGCGTTCGACTCGCTGAGCCACAGCACTTTATCGAAACCAAGGTTTTGCAGGATGTTATTCAATAAGCCGAACTGGAAGTTGTAGAACAACACGAACAATAACGCGATTGCCGTACCGGAAATGACGACCGGGAAGAAGAAGACCATCCGGAAAAAACCTTTGCCCCACGTAATATTATCGACCAGTACCGCCAGAATGAGCGCGATGCCGACTTGGAATACGATAACGTATAACATCAATTCCAGCGTGTGCAGCGTTGCAGCCCCTAGAAGCTCGTCGGAGAACATCCGAACGTAGTTGTCGAATCCGACAAACGTTTTGCTGAAGAAACCACTCGTTCTGAAGAAGCTTAAGTACATGCTCTTAAAGAACGGGTAGTACAGGAATATCGACATAAAGACTGCTGCCGGCAGCAGAAATAAGAAGATATACTTACGATCGCCCTTCATCATTATCACCTTTGATGTTTATTTTCTGGCGCACTATTGCTTGGAAATGAAGCCGCCGCCCATGCTAGCAGAGGGGCGGCGACTATCGTTTCTTTGATGCGTTCGAATGCTGGCTTGCTTGCTATTATTGAACTTCGATTGCTTTCGCCGCTTCTAGAAGCTGTGCAGGCGTCTTCTCGCCAGTCAGCATCGGTTGTACTTTACGAAGCTCAGTGAATGTCTCAGGCTTCACTTTGGAGTCGACCGGACCGTTAACGGAAGTCGATTCGGATACCATTTTGAAGCCGTCAAGAACCGCTTGCGCCAAACCTTCCGGTTGAACGCCTGCAGCTGCAGGAGTACCGCCGTTAGCCGTTGCGATCGTTTTGATGCTTGCTGCGGAAGTCAGGTGTTTCAGCAATGCGATTGTTGCGTCTTTCTTAGCCGCGTCGTCATAAGCCGCTTTCGACATGTAGAAGCCCGTACCGAAGCCGCCAACTACGTCTTTGCCTGTGCCTGCGCCGCCAGGGATTGCAGGGAAAGGAAGAACCGTTGTTTCAGCCTTCACCGCGTCGGAGAAGCCGCCGATTGCCCACGATCCTTCGAGGATCATAGCCGCAAGGCCTTCGGAGTAGTAGTTCGCCGCCATGCCAAGGTCGATTGTAGCCGCGTCTTGCGGGAATGCGCCCAGGTCATACAGTTCTTTCATAGCCGCGAAGCCTTTTTCCCAGTTTGGATCGATGCCGTCTTTCAGGCCTTTGTTTTGACCTTCCGCGCCTGCTGCAGCAAGTACGAAGTGCTCGATCAGGTAGTGGGATTGGTCGAATGGAGCGGACAATGGAATGATGCCTTTAGCCGCGAACGCGCTTACCGCCGCTTTCAGCTTCTCCCAGTCTGTTGGGAGCTCTACGCCGTTGTCAGCGAACAGCTTTTTGTTAACCATCAGACCTTCGAAGAAACCAGTCAATGGAATTGCATATGTTTTGCCGTCAGGGGAAGCGTTCTTCACGAAGTCGAGCGCTGCTGGTGCGAAGCCGCCTTTCCATGCCGCGTCGCCGTCCAGAATCTCGTCCATCGCCACGACTTTGCCTGCTTTGATGATTTCGTTGGCGTCGGCGCCTACGAAGTAGAACAGCAGATCCGGCTCGTTGCCGCTTGTCATGTCCGTGTTTACTTTCGTTCTAAAGCCGTCGTCATTAGCGGACATGACGTCGTTCTTCACTGTAACGTTCGGGTTAGCTGCCACGAACTCGTCGATAACAGCTTGGAAAGCGTCTTTCGCCGCGTCCGTGCCGCCGAATGTCGAGAATACGCGAAGCTCGACTTTTTCTGCCGGTTTTTCTGTTTCTGCAGGCTTGTCAGTTGCAGTCGCGTTGCCGCCAGTGTTCGTGTTGTTGCCGCCGTTGTTGCCGCAAGCCGCAAGGAACATCGTCATGACGAGCAATACGCTTAGGATAGACAATGCTGATTTCTTCACTTTGAAAATCCCCCTCGAGTTTATTAGGCCCCTCCGTTGTCTCGGTTATTATGACCGAAGCACGTTTGCCTTACACTCAAAATGTTAGGACATTAGGAGGGGGAATATCAACGGTTCCGAGGGTGACATTCATCTGATCGGCAGGGGTAGATTTATCTCCAAAAGAGGGGTACATTCCTCTTTTAGAGGTTGTTCAAAAAGTCCACTTTTGATCACGAAGTATACCAGGAAGCGTATTCGACATCGAATATTGAATTCAGCCGAAACAAGCGTATGCTTTCGAAGTATGTTTCCTCCGGAAACATTTCAGGTGCTCACGTAGCTTACACTACGCTCCGCTCCTCATTTTCTAGCTTCATCCAATCTTCTTCAGCGTTTTTGAAAAAAACGCAGCTTCGGAAGCATACGCTCTTGTGCTGAAAACCGGACTTTTTGAACTCGCACTTATAGATCGGAACAAAAAAAAGGACAACCCGGTTATCCGGACTGTCCTTTCATCTCCCGTTATGCCTTCCCGCTACATGCGCAGCGGATTCTCCTTCAGCTCGGCCCGCTTCTGCAGATAACGGTAGAAGGCGATCGAAGCTTCCGCCCGCGTGACCTGCTTTTCCGGCAAATAACGACCGTTCGACAAGCTCATGATTTTGAGTCCGACAACGATCGCGGCTTGGCCTTTGTTCTCGATCTCGGCCTCGTCCTTGAAGGATACTTTAAAAATGTGGTCGACGTTCGCAAGAGAATTGTATCCCAGCGCCCGTACGATCAGCTCGGCCATCTCGTCGCGGGTCACCTTTCCTTCGGGATTGAAGGAGCCGTCCCCGACGTCGATCAGGTTATTGGCCACGGCGCTCTGCACGTAAGCGAAATACGCGGAGTCGGCCGCGACGTCATTGAACATGGCTTTCTCCTGATCACCGGATGCCGCCGTATCGTATCCGCCAAACCGGCCGCCGCTGCTCGCCAGCACCAGCATCTTGATGAGCTCGCCCCTCGTGATCGCTTCGTTCGGCCGCACCTGGCCGTCTTGAAGATCCAGCGCTTTGTAAGCCACCATCAATTGCAAGGAATCCTCCGCCCAGTGGCCGGCAGCGTCCGTCGCGCGAGGCAGCTCGAGGGCCGTCTTCTCGCCCGTTTCCCTGCTTATCCAATCGCCCGTAACAGCGTCCAGGTAGACGTCTTCGTGAACCGGCTTCGCCGTTAACTGATAAACGAGCTCGACGGACACCTTCTGCTCCAGGAGTTCGCCGTCGGCCTCGCCGGCCGCGATCAACGTCTTCACCTTCTCGATCGGCAGCGGCTGGCCATCCCACCAATATTGCGTATTCATGCGGTATTGCAGCTTTGTCTCGTAATAGCCCAGCCATTTCTCGACCGCATCCGCGGCGGATAAAACCGCAGGCTTCTTCGCCGGATATGCGTAATCGGCCACGGAAGCTTCGAATGACTGGATGCCGCCGGTCTTTGCATCGATGCCGACACTCACGTGATCGTACTCCACGGTGGCGCCATGTACCTTGTGCTCGAAGGAGATGCCGTAGTTGCCAATCTCTTCGGGCGTGCGGTCTTTGTATAGGTCCGAATCCGGAGTTACGACATAGAGCTCATCCGCGAGCCAAGGCAGCTGCTTCCGAACCGTCTCTTTTGCTTTCTCCACCGCGGTTTCGAGCGTGATAGGCTTCGTATACGCCGGATCCTCCGCCGTGCTTTGGTTATATTGATAGAAGCTGCGAACCGTGCCCGTATCACCGTCTACGCTTGCCCAGGCGCCTCCAACATCGCGCCCTTCCTTCTTCAGCGTCCAATTGAGATCCCAGCTTGCCCGCGTCTTGCCCGTTGCCTCTTCCTCGTATTCGCTGTACGTGGCGTTTTCCAGTGCATAGCCGCTAGGCAGCCCGAACGCCTTCTCGACGGCTTGGCGCGCGGCTTCCTCCGCTAGCTTGCCAGGCTTCGGCTTCGCGCCAGGCTTCTCGCTGAGCGGCGTCTCCGAGACCGTTCCTCGAGGATAACCGTAGAAGTCTAGTCCGTCGCTCCGCTCGCCCGTCGAAGCATCGACGGCGAAGGCCGGCAGATTATAACTTAGCACCGGGGATGGTTTGCCCTGCGCGTTATAAGGGATAATATACCGCAGCTGCGGCTCCGCTGCCTTGCGGATCGCCGTCGCCGCATCGTCCTCGGATAACGAAGCGTTCGCCTTCGGGAATTCGACCGTATCGTCCCAGTTTAATTCGAACCCTTGCACGTGACCGTCGCTGTCCAACTCGACTTGTATGTAATTGGAAGGGAACGCGATGCCATTCACGAGGCGCTCATAGCGCAGTGTATGACGCACCGCGCCCGTCAACGGTGGAAGCAGGCTGAGTCCGAAGCTCTCGTTCAGTTTAACCTCCGACTTGAATCCGCCTGCCACTTGACTGATGAATTCGGCAGCTAGCGCTTTCGCGTCCTCGCGGTCCACCTTCAGCGGATAGGTAGGCGGAGCGGCATTCCGTTTATCGGAATAGGCATTGAAGCTAAGCAGCTGGCCAGTCGATGAATCGAGCGAAGCATGAATGCTGCCCGTCTGTTTGCCGTTCACGCTCTTCACGAAGCTGAGACTCCAATAACTCTGCGATCCGTTCGCTTTTTTCGTCGTGCCGCTGCTGGCTCCTTGCAGCTTATATTCCTTCGGAATGTTGACGTATTGCCGGAGAAGCTGCTCCGCCTTCGCTTTGTCGATGGCCGTAGCCGCCGTTCCGTTCGCCGATGCCTTCCCGTTCCCCGCAGCGCTCTCGGTTAGCGCCGGCGCTCCTTCGGGTGCCGCCTTATCCGCCGACGCGGGCGCGGCCCATGTCGTTGCCAGCATGACAGCCGCCAGCGCGATGGCGAGGGTTTTCCTGCTTGCCGTCTTCTTCACGAACATTCCCCTTCCTGAAATGGAAATATATTCACACTGTAGACGAGCCAAGTCCGGGAATGGTTGCGCTTTATTGCGAAAAAATAATGATCTGTCTTTCAAACTTTAGTTCTCCGAATAAGAAATGGACGTATCGATGCCAATCATGCTTTGTTTCGGATCCCATGTCACACTGAAATCAAGCAGCTTCGCAATGTCGCGCAGCTTGAAATAATTGTTGCCGCCAATGTTGTACGCGATCAGCTGGGCCTCTTGGCCGTCCACATACAGCTTGGAGCTAGTCTGCAAGGCAGGCCTTGATGTCATGCCGCCCGAAGCGTCGAGCTCGCCGCCCATCGCCGTATAATCGGTGCCGGGCATCAATCGGATGGCTTTCTTCCCGTTATCCCAGCTGACTTCGAACTTTTTGTCCGTGCCGTTCAGGGCCATGGCCAGATCGCGGAGCTTAAAATAATTGCTGCCCGCGATTTTGTACGCATCGAACGCGACCTTCTTGCCATCGACCAGCACATCGGACGCGCTTGGGATGGCAGCAAGCTCGGGCTGCTTGACCTTGATCGGCACTGTTCTCGCCGAAACGGCTTTGCCTCCTGCCGAATAGGCGGTGACGGTCAGATTTACCGTTCTATTGTTATGCGGCGCGAAGTCGTACGTGAAGGACCACGGCGCTTTCGTGGCCGTCGCGACCGTCTGGCCTCCGACGGAATAGACGACCTTCGACAAGATCGGCTCCACCGTGCGGACAAAAGCGCTAAGCTGTACCTGCTTGGGCGGTACGGAAGCGCCAAGCGGCTTGTACGTGACTGGAGACTCGCTGCCGACCGAGGATAAGTAAAACGGGTTGCCGACGGCTTTCTTGTATGCGGCCAGCACCTTGGCATTGTCCGATAGCGTATAGGAATTCAGCCTGCCCGAGTCTTTCCGAGACGTATCGAACCAGAAGACGCCTTTCACACCGGGGTACAGCAACGGTAGACTCGAATAAAATTGCTCGATCTGATAGACCGCCCAATCCGTCTTGTCGGCATGGGAGACGGGATCGGAGTAAGAGATTCCCCCCTCGGAGATGAATACGGGTTTCTTCTTGCCGTACAGCCGGTAAATGTTTTCGAATTTCTCGATAAAGCTGGAGCGGTCCACGCCTTTCTTCAGCGGATCGAGCGCTCCGTTGTACGCTTGGTACATGCTGACGCCGACCCAGTCCACGTATTCGTCTCCGGGATAATACGCTTCGATGTTATCGACCGGGAAGTAGCCCGGCGCCCATACGATGGCGACACCCGGCGCTTCTTCTTTGAACACCTTGGCTACGATCCTGAATTTGTTAATGTAGTCGGCTGGATTCTCCTCGTACCATTCCACCCAGCTTCCGTTCATCTCGTTGGCGAACCGAAGGAAGATCGGAATGCCGACATCCTTCGCTTCGCGGGCGAGCGATCTCAAATAGTCGCCGTCCTTCACTTCGTCCAGCCCGCCCATCGGCTGCAGTGCGACCTGAAGACCTACGCCCGCAGCCTTGGCCCGTTCGATATGCCCGCGGTAGTCTTGGAAGAAATTCCTTCCCCACGACGTATAGAGGAGGTACATGGCATGTTTTTTCCCCGTCAGCTCCGGAAATGCGCTCATATAGTGCGGATTGCCGTCCTTGCTGTCGTGCACCTTCCCGTCGGCCTCCGCGAAGGCGCCGATTAACGCCCCTGCCTTCGGCTCGAAAGGAGCGCCGTGGTACAACGTATTCGGCTGCTCGCCCTCTTCCTGGGCGACGAATAATTCCACGCGGCTGCGCACCCAATCCGCTTTCCTATCCGCGGCGATCGACTCCTGGGTTTTGCCGGCCTTAGCCCAATATTTCGATTCGGCTTCCCAGCTGCCCACGGCATCGTCGTATAAGGAAAGCGCAAGCTGAGACTCCGCCATTTTGTTGTACATCAGCGCCACGTTGGTCGTTTCGTTTTGTTTGCCGAACAGTTCAATGCTCAGCTTATACTTCTCGATCGCGATCTCGTGTTTGCCCGCCGCCCTTGCTTCCTCGGCTTCCTTGTAAATCTGCCACACATTGGCTGCCGCAATAGGTTTAACGTCAACCATGAAGATAGCCAATAACACGATAAAAATCACTGCCAGCTTGCTTCTAGAGCTCTTAATCTGATACTTCAATCCATTCTGCCCCCAAATTCTTTCGTTGTAGTGTTAGCGACAACTGTAGAAATCGCCTTATTCGAATGACTAGATTCGGCAGCATTTGGGAAATTCCTCCTAAACTCGACAAAAAACCGCCGGCGGCGGCTTATGCCGCGCCAGCGGTTTCTCATCGCATCTCGGGGATGAGCGCATCCCCTTGCGCTTACATTTGGTTGGAGATTTTTGCTTTCAGAGCGTCTTTGCTTTGAAGGCCGACCATCTTGTCAACCGGCTGTCCGTCCTTGAACAGGATCAGCGTCGGGATGCTCATAACGCCGAATTGGGAAGCAAGCTCGGGCTCTTCGTCCACGTTGATCTTCGCGATTGTCGCTTGGCCTTCCAGCTCGGTAGCCAGCTCCTCCACGATTGGAAGCTGCATCTTGCAAGGGCCGCACCATGGAGCCCAGAAGTCAACCAGAGATACGCCGCTCTCCACGCTTTGCGTGAAGTTGTCTTTCGTCAGTGCTACTGCCATTCTAATCATCCTCTCTTATCAATTGTATATGATCAAGGGGAATATCCCGTATCACCATCGTTTACTTACCCGCTAATCGCATGCGTGAATCTGCTTCAGCACGTCGCCGATCGTAATGCCGAGGAAATGTTCCTCGAGCCTCTTCTCCGCCTTGCAGAAGATGCCGTACATGACTTGCGTCATGTTCGACCCGACCTTGCAATCCATGCCCGGATCGCCGGAACACCAGCTTGGGATTAGCGAACCTTGCGCCATGACGCGATAAATATCGGCAAGCGTGACGGATTCCGAATCGATCGTCAGGCGGTATCCGCCTCCAGAGCCTTCACGCGTCTCGACATAACCGCTTTTGCGCAGAGCGCTCATCACCTTGCGAACCCGCGCGGAATGCGTGCCGACGTTATCGGCGATCATATCGCTGCTTGCCATCTTCTCCGGCAAGTACGCTAGATAAACCAAACTGTGTACGGCAATCGTAAATTCACTGTTCACGATGAGCGGGCCCCCTTGCTTGTTACTGTAATAATATCCGTTACAGTTAATCTTGTCAAGAGGCTCTGAACCCTGTCTTCAATTAGGGTGCGGATTCGGGCATTCCGTTATGCACGGGATCGCCGACGGGACATTCCAACATTTTTTTCGCGCGGCAGTCATGAAGTCGTTCGTTGCTTGAATACATATAGGAATACCCGTATCGAAATCGATCCGGGCGATTGTCCGAAGACGCGAATCTCCAATCCATGCGCTCCTGCCGGCGAGCCTTGAGGAGGTGATGATGATGGGATTGTTTGGGAATCGATGGGTCACGATCCGCACGGAAAGCGGTACGAAGGCGGATGACATCGACCGGTTGCAGGCAGTATTCAAGAGCAACGGCTTGAAATCGAAGATTTTATTGGAGGGCAGCCATCTGAAGAAAATCCAAGTCACCAAAAAAGATATGGAACGCGCGAAGGAGCTGATTGACGTTTTTGAACAAGAGCGTTAATGAGATTCGATTCGGTTTCCAATACATTCTGAGAAGGAAATAAAAAACAGAACGGCAGCGGCGAAATTCGCCGCTGCCTGTTTCTGTTTTTTTATTAATTGTAAATAAAGTGTAAATCATTCGAAAAGTTTTTATTAAAATGCTCTCATTTACCATTTATAGTTATTGTAAATGCATCAATTCGCCTTGTTTCTTCGTCAACTATGGTGTTACCATGAAACCAATTTCCGTATACCCGCGAATGCGGAATAACAAGTTATTCCATGCGGAGAAAGGCGGGCTTATGACAACACCAACCAAATCCGCGCAGGGGCATATCCCCGAGCTGCAGCTGGTTCGCGCGTTAGCCATTCTCGGCGTGATCACCGTCCATGCCAGCGCGCAGGCAACGATCACGATGAAGGAATCAGCCTATTTCTATTTTTACAACTTTATCAACACGTTCATGCGATTCGGCACGCCGACCTTCATTCTGCTCAGCAGCTTCGTCCTATTCTACAGCTATTACCGCCGGCCGCTCGACGCAAAGCTTCTTTCCGGCTTCTATAAGAAGAGATTACTTTATATTATCGTCCCCTATGTCGTGTTTTCAGCCATATACTTCGCTTATGTCAAACAGGTAAACGCCCTGCCGCTTTGGACCATCGACGCGCTGGCCGAATTCGCGCGCAAGCTGCTCAAGGGCGAAGTATACGCCCATTTGTATTTCGTGTTCATCAGCATTCAGTTTTATCTGCTGTTCCCGCTGCTGCTGTGGGCCTGCAAACGCTGGAAGTCGTTCGCCTACGCGCTCGTACCGCTCGGCTTCGTGCTGCAATGGATCTTCGTGCTGCTAAACTTCTATGACTGGCAGCTGGATAACAAAGGCAGCTGGTCGCCGGCTTACTTTTCCTTGTTCTTCCTGGGAGCGGCGCTAGGCATTTTCTACCCGAAGCTGAAAAACTGGCTCGCGATGACAAGGGATAACGCCACACGAATGCGCGTTTTCCTATGGTCCCTGCTCTGGGCTGCGTGGCTTGGGGTTGCATTGACGCATGTCGCTATTTATTACCAGCTCCGCCTTCATGAAACGGCTTATCACGGGCTGTTATACGAGCTGCTCTGGAATGCCCACGCGGTTCTGACGGCATTAATCGTCCTGCATGCGGCCTACTTCATTCAGCGGCATCTTCCGGCGATCGTCTCCCGTACGCTCTCTCGGCTAGGCCAGTTCTCCTTCGGCATTTATCTCGTCCATCTGCTCTATCAGGCTTTCTACGAGAAGCTGCTGCCGCCGCCATCCGCAGCATGGGCGCTGCACCTGCATTACTTCTGCGGCTGGGTCGTCATGCTCGCCGCTTCTTGGCTGACGGTAGCTCTCGCCTCACGCTTCGTCCCATTCTCGTGGGTGCTGTTCGGCAATATCCGGCGAAGAGGTGACCGTTCGCCCGACGTTACCGAGGCTGACGGTTCGAAGGTTTCCGCTGGCAAAAAAACCGTTACCGTCTAGGGCACCTGTCTGCCGTTTCATTCGATTAATTAAGGCAAAAGCCGATGAGTCAGGAGACTCACCGGCTTTTCTTTCTGCGTAAGGCTGTAATTCTAAGAAGGCAGAGACGAATCTTTTATCCTCATTGCTTGTGCCGGACGAGGCTACTTCAGCAGCTCTTCGACCTTCTTCTGAGCGTTATCCAGCGCCGTCTGTGCGTCGATTTGCCCGAGCTTCGCTTTCTCCAGCTCTTCGCCAACCGCTCCCGTAAGTTCGTTCCATTGATCTGGAATCGCTCCTACCGGCGGAAGAACAAGCGAATCCAGCGCTTCGGACACGACTTGCTTGGATGCGGGAGGCGTTTGCTCGTAGTACGCTTTCATGACCGCTTCGTCGGCAACCGCGGGAACGCTCCATCCCTTCTCGATGCGAAGCGCGACGGCGGCAGGGTCGGAGGAGATAAACTTGATGAACTTCCAAGCCGCTTCGCCGTTTTTCGAGCTTTTGGACGCAACGAGGCCGTCCGCGAAGAAATGATGTCCCTTGTTCGTGTTGCCCGGTTCAAGCGCGATGTCCCATTGGAACGGCGCGTCCTTGAATCTGCCGAAATTCCAGATGCCTCCTCTCAGCATGCCAAGCTTGCCCGCAAGAAACGCGTTCAGATCGGCATCCGGTTGATTGAACGTATCGTCGTTTAAGGCCGGAGATACCTTATGCTCGCTCGCCTTCGCGATCATCCATTCCAGTGCTTCGACGTTTTCCTTGCTGTTCACGGTCGCGGTTTTACCGTCGGCGCTCCAGATTCCTCCGCCATTCTGTGCGATCGTCTTATAGAACTCCCAGAATTGAAGCGGCGCATACGTGCCCCATACGCCTTGCGCGGCATCCGTCAGTTTCTTCGCTGCGGCAAGCTCGTCTTCCCACGTCCAATCCGCCGCCGGATAATCCAAACCTGCTGCGTCGAACAGATCCTTGTTGTAATAGAGCACGACATTGGAGAAGCTTTCGGAGACGCCGTATTGCTTGCCTTCGTATTGGAACGCGTCGTAAGCCAGTTTCTTGAACACGCCTGGATCGAAGGAAGCGTCCGCTTCAATGAACGGCGTCAGATCCAGCAGCACGTCTTTGGACGCATAAGAAGCAAACCCTTCGTAGCCGACCTCGAATACGTCGGGAGCGGCGCTTCCTCCGCCGATGACCGTGTTCAGCTTCGTGAAATAATCGCTGTAAGCCATGACCTGAAGATCCACTTTGATACCCGGATTCGCTTCTTCGAACAGCTTGATCATCGCTTCGATCGTCTCTTCCTGACCGCCGGATGCGGTATACGTCATGAACTTGATCGTTACGTCCTTTTGGTCGCTCCCCACGCCTTCTTTGCCCGCATTTGTTGCCGAACCCTCGTTATTGTTGGAACAAGCCGCGATAACCGTCACCATCATCATTGCAGTTAGCAGTAATCCGATTTTTCTCATTTGACCTCTCCCTTTCGATTCATGTAGGATGGTTTACACGAAACTTCGAAACCGCAATTCTATTGGAGCATTCACTCTCCCGTTCGGCGACCCATCACCTCCGGCCTTAATGCGGAATAGGTTCGGTTAAGCATCAGCCTTTGACTCCGCTCATCGTGATTCCCCGGATAAAATAGCTCTGCGCAAACAGGAAAACGATGAATATCGGCACAAAACTAACGACATTGCCCGCCATCAACACGTTCCATACGGTCGACCATCTCCCCGTCAGCATGCTCAATCCTAATGGAAGCGTCATCAATTCATTGGTGTTGATGATGATGAGCGGCCACAGGAAGTTGTTCCAGCTCGCCATAAACGCGAAGATGCCCAGTGTAGCCAGCGCCGGCTTCGAAAGCGGAAGAACGACCCGGACAAATACGCGCCAATAACCCGCCCCGTCCATGAATGCGGCTTCCATGATGGCGTTCGGAATCGTCATCATATGCTGCCGGAGCAGGAAGGTCCCGTAGGCGCTAAAGATCCCCGGCAGGATCAATCCCACATACGTATCGATCAGATCAAGCTTCTGGAAGATGACGTACAGCGGCGTCATCGTCACTTGGAACGGAATCATCATCGTAATCAGGTACAGAAGGAATAGGAAACCCGAGCCTTTGAACTTGATCTTCGCGAATACGAATGCCGACATCGCACATACCAACACTTGCAGAATCGTCGTCAGGACGGATACGAACACACTGTTAAGCAAGAACCGGCCAATCGGAAAATAGTTCGCGATTTCCAGGAAATTGGACAAATCGAATCGAGAAGGCAGAAGCTGCGGCGGAAGCTTGACGACCTCCAGCTCATCCTTGAACGCCCCCGACAGCATCCATAGGAAAGGCACCGTCAATATAATGACTGCAATCCAAAGCATGAAATGAGTGGCGACGTCGCGGATCCGTTCTGCGGCTCTACCGGTCATAAACAACCCACCTCTTCTGCAGTTGATATTGGATTAACGTCACGATCATAATCATCGCGAACAGCACCCACGATTGCGCCGAAGCGAATCCCATCTTGTGATTTGGAACGCGTTCCTGTAGACTTGCTCCACCATCGTGCTTGTGCTGCCGGCCGGCCCGCCGCCCGTCATGACCAGCACTTGGTCGAATAACTGGAAGGAGTTGATCAGCGATATGATGACCACGAAAAACATCGACGGCGTAACCATCGGGATGGATATTTTGATCAACTGCTGGAACGTTCCCGCTCCGTCGATCTTCGCCGCTTCGTAATAATCCTCCGAAATATCCTGCAGTCCAGCTAATATGATGATGGCGAAAAAACCAACATCCTTCCATACCGTAACCATGACGATCGAAGGCATCGCCCAGAAGAAATCCTGCAGCCAGATCGGACCTTGAACGCCGACAAGCGACAAGAGGTAATTCAGCAATCCGTTCTGCCCGTTCAGAATCCATCTCCAGATAATGGACACTGCTACCCATGAGGTGATGACCGGAATAAATACGGCGGCCCGATAGAAGGACAGGAACCGGATTTTGCGATTAAGAAGCAAGGCAAGCGCCAAGCTTGCGATCAGAATAATCGGAATATAACCGATGATGAATGTAAACGTGTTGAGAATCGCAAGGCGCGACTTCTCCCCCGTAAATACGTCGATGTAATTGTCGAATCCCACATATTCGGGCTCCGTCAGCAGGTCCCAGTCGGTAAAACTGACGAAAGCGGACATGACGATTGGATATAGATTAAATGCGATCAATCCGACCAAACCGGGAAGCAGGAACAACGTGATCGTTACCCATCTCCGCGTCTTCCTTACTCCGACCATAGTTTCCCTCCTTTCAGCCTTTCCCTGTTACTCGGAGATGTCCCGCACCGAATTTCTTTCCACGATTTCTAGCGGCAGGATGATTTCCTTCGGGAGCTCGGCATCCTCGCCGTTCATCGCATCGAGCAGGCATTCGGCCGCTTTGATCCCCTTCCGGGTAATGTTCTGCTTGATAGTCGTAAGCTTGGGGATAAAAATTTTCGAAATCGCGATATCGTCGAAGCCGATGACCGAAACGTCCTCCGGCACTCGTTTGCCGCATTCGCTCAGACCGGTGATGACGCCAAGCGCCATCATGTCCGAGGTGGCGAACACGGCTGTGATCTCGGGATGTTTCTCGCCGATAAGCCGCCCCGCCTCCACGCCGTATTCGTAGCTCATCGTTCCTTCGTAGACGAATTCCGGCCGGTAGAAAAGCTTGGCTTCCTTGAGCGCCCTCTTGTATCCCAGGAATCGTTTCTCAACGACTCCGTCCTTCTTAATCATTCCCGTCGCGAGAGCGATATTGGAATGACCCTTGCCGATCAGATACCGGGTAGCCATAAACCCGCCTTCTTCATCGTCGATGCCGATATTCCGGAAGTAGCTGTCGTGGATATAGCTGTCGATCAGCACCATTGGAATGTTGATTTCCTTTAATTCCTCATAGAAGCTTTCGTGATAGATTCCCATGATGATCGCGCCGTCCAGATTCCGCTGCATCGACGTATCCAAATAGCTTTTCCCCTTGTTCACGCCGGATAAAATAAAATGGTATCCGCGATTGCGCAGCTCGGCTTCGATCCCGCTGATAATTTCGCTGTAGAAAGGGTTCTCCAGCAGCGGATGGTTCATGTCCTCCGTCTGCGGAATGACGATGCCGATCAGATTGGAGCGGTTGTTCACCAGGCTCCTGGCCGAATAGTTCGGCACGTAGTTAAGCTCGCTCATCGCATCTTTGATTTTCTCCAGGGTTTCCGCGGAAACCTTATGTTCCTTGCCGTTAATCGCGTAGGATACGGCGGCCGCCGACACGCCCGCCGCCTTCGCTACGTCTTTGATCGTTTGTCTTTTCATGGCACGCACCTTTACGAAATTGTGGTGAAGCGTTTAACTTCCGATAATCGGGCTTATTTTTTCTCGCATGCCGCCTCCGTATCCGCGCCGGTTCAAATCTCGCCGACCGTAATCGCCCTCTTCTCCCGGAACGAACGTTCCACCGCTTCCAGCGCCCGCTGATTCAGGTAACCGTCGAGCAGACGCGGCGTTTCTTCCCGGACGTCGCCGCGGACGAGATCCGCGAAGTCCTCCATTTGCTTCAGCTTATATCGCTCCGGAACCTGGATCTTCTCCGTGACCTTATCGCCGTTTTCATTCTGATGCACCCAGACGAGCGTCTCTCCGAACTCGCAGCCCATATGCAGGGCACCGTAATCTCCGTAAACCGAAACCTCCAGCTTATTGCCGCAGCCGAACGCGTTGCGCGAAGTATGGCATACCGCTGGGATACCGCCTTCCAGCACCGCCGTGAAAGAAGCGAAGTCGTCGATATCGACGTCGACCATATCGCCGGATGCGGCATCCTTGCGTTTGTTGATGAACGAGCTCATCATGCCCGTTATTTCCGTCGGTTCGCCAATCAAGAATCTGGCCGAATCCAAGATATGCGAGCCAAGATCGGCAAGCACGCCCGTGCCAGTGACCGCAGGGTCCCACCTCCAGTTCATCGGGATGTTCATAAGCGGCCCGCCCCACTCTTGCAGATACTGGATGAACACATGGCGTACCGGGCCAAGCTTGCCTTCCTTGATCATCTCGCGCGACATCCGGAACGAAGGCACGTACCGGTAGGAGAAACCTACCATGCAGGCGGAATCGGGATACGCCTCCGACAGCTCCAGAAGTTTCTCGGCTTCCTCGTAGGTGCGAGTGAACGGCTTCTCCGTCATCAACGTCTTCCCATGAATTAAGCAAAGACGTACGATTTCGTAATGCGAATCGTTGGGCGTTACCGCGAGAACAGCGTCGATGTCCGAGCTTTGTATCATACTTTCAAAGTCCGTATAACGGGCGGACGGGGCAATCCGCAGCTTATCCCCCCACTCCTTCACTCTATCGGCATCGCGGTCGCATACGGCCGCAATGGAGACGCCCTCAAGCTTGAGCAGTTGTTCCACATGCACCGAACCCATCACGCCAAGCCCGATCCAACCTATCTTAATCGGTTTCATGAACGTTCCCTCCAGGATGTTTATTTTTAGTTTAACGTTTAACTAGTTCGTCTAAGCCCATTATAGAGCAGATCCTTCGAATCTTGCAAGCCCTTTCATGAAATTCGTTGATTATAAAATGTTTGAATTCTCACAGGGAGCTGCAGACGAACCGGAAATGCCAATCGAGTAGCAGGGGGCGGCTAGCCCCCGAGCTCTCACACCACCGTACGTGTACCGTTCGGTTTACGGCGGTTCATGTCCTATTCCGCAATTGGTTGTATCTGTCCATTAAGCTTCTTAGACCAAGAGATGACCAGTATTGGTTATCTAATGTTCGGTCAAGAATCGGACTGCTTGCTATACGCCAGTATTTCTTCCTCGAATTACCCCATTCGTACGCCTTTTGTTTTGGGACGCCAAACGACATCAGTTTTCTAATCCTTGTCTTTGGTTGCTTCCATTGCTTCCAGACACACATTCGAAGCCTTCTTCTTGTCCATTTGTCCAACTCTTGGAATACACTTTTGGTATCCGTCAGAGCGTAATAACCGCACCAGCCCGTAAGATATTGATTTAGCTCTTTTATCCGTATTTCGATCGGGATCGGTCTACTGCGAGAGGTGATCGCTTTGATCTTTGCTTTTACTCGCTCTAGAGATGGGTTTGCGATCTTTACTCGTGGATTCTTCTTATCCCAACTGAACGTAAACCCTAGAAACTTGCGTTTCCAGGGACGGTCTACCGCACTTTTCTCTCGATTGACCTTCAACTTCAGTTTCCCCCATAACTATGTTCAGAAAACGCCGGGTCAAATACAGGGGTTAATACTTGCGTGATCGCTTGCTGGATGAGGCGGTCTGTCACGGTCGGAATCCCTAAGAGGCGAGTTCCCCCGTTCGGTTTCGGGATTTCGACCCGACGGACTGGACTCGGTTCATA
>NZ_JAVFVT010000020.1 GCF_030929555.1 Paenibacillus sp. LHD-117
TGCCGCCTGTTCCGGGATTTGCCTTCACATCCTCCGCACCTATCCTCACGGACTAAGCACTATGTGTCGGCTATGTACTTCCGCCACCTGCGGTGTACTGGAGACTTTCACTCCTTAGTCGAGTGCGCTGCCAAGCGCACAAAAAACCGCCAATCGGATGACGCCCGATTGACGGTTCTTCTATTCATAGCGATTTCATTGAGCAAACCGGCTGACGCCGGCTGACGTCACGACGGCTAGCAAAAGCGGCTTGTTCTGCGATGCGTTCGGCTCGATCCGGTACGCTTCCCGGACGCGATCGGCCACATTGTCCGTATCGCCCTGCTCTTCGCGCACATATAACGTTGCGATCGAATCGCCTTCGCGGACTTCGTCGCCTACTTTCTTGCGCAGCACAAGTCCGACTGCGTAATCGATCTGAGCGTCCTTCGTCGCCCGACCGGCCCCGAGTATCATGGCAGCCAAACCAAGCTGCTCCGCTTGGATCGCCGTCACGTACCCGCTTGTTATCGCTTGTACCTCCACGGTCCGGGTCGCTTGGGGCAGCCGGCTTGGATCGTCGATGACGGAACCGTCTCCGCCTTGCGCCTCCACGAACGCCTTGAATTTGGCCAAAGCCTTGCCGTTGCTCAGCTGTTCGCGAAGCAATCCCTTCGCTTCATCGAAGGACGAAGCGGCTCCTCCCAAGACGACCATATGCGAGCCGAGCACCAAGCACAGCTCGGTAAGATCTTCGGGTCCTTTTCCCTGAAGCGTTTCGATCGCCTCCGCCACTTCGAGCGCGTTGCCGATCGCGAACCCGAGCGGCTGATCCATGTCGCTGATGACCGCTGCCGTCTGCCTGCCGACTTCCGTCCCGATCGCAACCATCGCCGCCGCCAGCTTCTCCGAATCTTCCAGCGTCTTCATGAAGGCGCCGCTTCCGGTCTTCACGTCGAGCACGATCGCGTCGGCACCCGCCGCAATTTTTTTGCTCATGACGGAGCTTGCGATCAGCGGAATCGACTCGACCGTCGCCGTAACGTCCCTGAGCGCGTACAGCTTCTTGTCCGCCGGAGCCAAGTCGCCGCTTTGCCCGATGACGGCTAACCCGATGTCGTTCACCTGGGCGATGAACGAATCGCGGGACAACTCCGTACGGAAACCATCGATCGACTCCAGCTTGTCGATCGTGCCGCCCGTGTGGCCAAGCCCTCTGCCGGACATCTTGGCAACGGGGACGCCGACGGAGGCAACGAGCGGTCCGATGATGAGCGTCGTCTTGTCGCCGACGCCTCCCGTGCTGTGCTTGTCCACTTTAACGCCAAGAATCGGTGATAAATTCACTTGGTCCCCGGATTCGGCCATTGCCAATGTAAGCGCGGCGGTTTCTCTTTCGGTCATCCCTTTGTAGTACACCGCCATTGCCCATGCCGACATTTGGTAATCGGGAATATCTCCGCCGCTGTATCCTTTTATTAAGAAGGAAATTTCCGAAGCGCTCAGCTCTCCGCCTTCCCTCTTCTTGTGTATCAAATCGACTGCGCGCATGACGGCCTCCTTATGTATCCCTGTGCGTTAGTATAATGGTTGTTCCAAATGCCCGCTTTTGATCGCGAAGCCTTTCAGGCAGCCTATTCTTAGCTCGTTTTGGAGAAGGCGCGGCTCTTATAGAGCGACAACCTTTCCGATTGTACTTGGACAATGATCTCGTCAAGCGACTGGCTTAACACCAGCACGTCTTGATGAAGCAGATCCTGTTCCAACAATGCCGTCTCCACCATTTCACCGCGAAGCTTCTCCAGCTCCAATAAAAGCTTGTCCATGATTTCGTCCACTCCATCATTCTATAATCATGGACATTATACGACGACCGCCATGAAAAACACTGTCACAATGAGTCGAGCCAATTGTTACAATTGTGTTACAATCCTGTCTACATTTTGGAGATTAATGCCGTCACAAGACCCAAAAATTGGGACTTGACTCGTTCGGCCGTTTCCATGACTTCTTCATGAGAAAGCGGTTGGTCCAAAATTCCGGCAGCCATGTTCGTAATACAGGAGATTCCGACTACTTCGATCCCTGAATGGCGCGCCGCAATCACTTCTGCCACGGTCGACATTCCGACAGCATCCGCACCGAGCGTGCGCAGCATCCGGATTTCGGCTGGCGTTTCGTACGACGGACCCATTAATCCTACATAGACGCCTTCTTTCAAAGCGTATCCTTGAGAGCTTGCGATTTCCTTCGCCGTCGCGCGCAGCCTTTTGCTATAAGCTTCGGACATGTCCGGGAATCGAACGCCCAGCTCGTTGTCGTTAGGTCCGATGAGCGGGTTCCGTCCGGTCAAGTTAATATGGTCGGAGATGAGCATCAGGTTGCCGGACGCGAAGTCCAGGTTAATGCCTCCGGCCGCATTCGTCACGAGCAGCGAACGGACGCCGAGCGCCTTCATGACGCGTACCGGGAATGCCGTCAGCTCGGGACCATATCCTTCGTACATATGGAATCGGCCGCGCATGAGCACAACCGGCTTGCCGGAAAACGTACCAAGCAACAGCTCGCCCGCATGGCCTTCGACAGTAGAGACCGGAAAGTGTGGAATATCATGGTAAGGAATGACGACCGGCTGCTCTAGATGATCGCCAAGGACGCCTAGACCGGAACCCATGATCAAGCCGATCTCGGGCGTCAGGCTCGTTTTCTCGCGGATATATTCCGCCGCTTCTTTAATATGCGCGCTTGTTAATTGATTCAACATAATGGATTTGAATCTCCCTTCGGTTCATGGAACGAATTAATTTGCCAGAACAAGTCTATTAGCGTTACTCGGCTTCCGTCCGAAGCTCGGACAAGAAGCTCCTGCCGTTCGGAGGAGCGCTTACGCCGAAGTTTTCGGCGATCGTTGCGCCCAAGTCGGAGAACGTTTCTCTTACCGGAAGCTTTGCCGGTGCTGGGAACGCGGGGCTGTAGGCCAGAATCGGCACATACTCCCTCGTGTGGTCCGTGCCCGGATGTGTCGGGTCATTGCCGTGATCAGCGGTTACGACCAGCAGATCCTTCGGACCCAGCTTGCTCTTCAGCTCGGGAAGCGCTCGGTCGAACTCCTCAAGCGCCGTGGCGTATCCTTGCGGATCTCTGCGATGGCCGTACAAAGAATCGAAATCGACGAGATTCGTGAACAACAGCCCGCGGAAAGGCTTGTCCAATTCGTCGATCGTTCGCCGGATGCCGTCAGCGTTGCTCTTGGTCGGCTGCGAAGCCGTAATGCCTTCCCCATCGAAAATATCGTAAATCTTGCCGATCGAGATCACGTTGTAGCCGCCGTTCTTGAGCGCGTCAAGCACCGTCGGCTCCGGCGGCTTCACGGCGTAATCATGTCGGTTCGGCGTGCGCTTGAATGCGCCCGGCTTGCCGACGTAAGGCCTCGCGATGACGCGGCCGACCGTAAACCTGTCATCCATCGTCAGCTCGCGGGCGATCTCGCATGCCCGGTACAGCTCTTCGAGCGGGATTACGTCTTCGTGGGCGGCGATCTGAAAGACGCTGTCCGCGGACGTGTAGACGATCCAGGCGCCCGACGCCATTTGTTCCTCCCCAAGCTCGTCCAATATTTCCGTGCCACTGGCGGACTTATTCCCGATGACCTTCCGTCCCGTCCGTTCTTCGAACGGTCCGATAAGCTCGGGCGGGAAGCCGTCAGGGAACGTCTGGAACGGCACTGTAAGCTTGAGTCCCATCAACTCCCAATGACCCGTCATCGTATCCTTGCCGACGGAGACCTCCGCCATCTTGCCATAATAAGCCCCCGCCTCTCCCTCAGCGGGCTTCCAATCGCCGATCGAGGCAATTCGGTCAAGCCCGAGCTCCCTCAGATGTGGCAGATCCAGCTGCGGAACCTCCCTTGCGATATGGCCAAGCGTATGGGAACCGACGTCACCGAATTGCTCGGCGTCCGGCAATTCTCCGATCCCGACGCTATCAAGCACGATGACGGCAATACGTTCGAATTTCATGATGCGATTCATCCTCTCTATGCTAAGCGCGGGGATGCGCGCTGCGATAAACATCCTTCAGCCGCGACTTGCCGGCCTGCGAATATTTGAGCGTCGTCGAAATATCCGCATGCCCGAGCAGCTCTTGCACCGTTCGCGCGTCCGCGCCATTATCCAGCAGATGCGCAGCGACCGAATGCCTTAACGTATGGGGCGTTATTTCTTCTTGGATTTGCGCCTCTCTGGCGTACTTCTTGATCATCTTCCAGAAGCCTTGCCTCGTCATTCTCGTGCCAAGGTGATTCAGGAACAGAGCCGATCCGGCCTCCCGCCCAGTTATTAACGCGTCCCGGCCGCCATTGCCCAAATACTGCTCGAGCGCGGCGCCGGCATGGCTGCCGAACGGAATGATCCGCTCCTTGTGCCCGCTTCCGATACATTCGATATAACCGAGGGTCAAATGCAAATGTTCGACGTTCAGCGATACGATCTCCGATACTCTGATTCCGGTGGCGTATAACAGCTCGAGCATCGCCTTATCGCGTTTTCCCGCCGCGCTGTCCGTCTTCGGAGAATCAATAAGCGCGCTGGTCACGTCGACCGTCAACACTCTAGGAGGCTTCTTTTCTTGCTTCGGCGATTCCAAGTAAACCGCCGGGTCCCGAACGATGACGCCGCTCAGCAGCAGATGGTGGAAAAAGGCGCGCACGGCAACGACGCGACGAGAGATCGTTGCCGCTTTCAGCCCTTTTTCTTTGAGCAGGTGCATGTACGTCGCGAGATGCTGACGCTGTACAGCTTCCCAACCGCCTATTCCATTCTCCTCGCAATAGGAGAAACAAGAATTCAAGTCTCTTTCGTAAGACGCCACGGAATTGGCGGATAACCCTCGTTCAAGCTGCAGATAACGAATATATTGTTCTAATTGAGCTTTCATCGTGACTTCCTTTCGCGCATGCCGCTTCTGACTGGATGGACTCCCATGTGATTCAACGCCCAGCCTGTATTTTCCTTCTTTTTTCGCTATAAAGGAAGTGATAAAAACTTCTATCGGAGAAAATTTAACACCGGCTACTCTCCGTACCAATAAAACCATCGCAGCCGATCCGCCGAGTTGCCTTTCTCGGGCGAGGTGGGGTCGTGTTCGAACACTTTCATCGCGTCGCCGCGCGGCTTCTGGTACGGATGAACGGGCGATACCACGTCCAGCAGCCAACGATAACCCCCGGCGGCGATCATAAGCAACACCGCAAACAGAAGGATGAACAACAACCGGCTTACCCAGCTTTTGAACGATACGACCATCCTCGTCCTCCCCCTTCGCACGAGCGACTTGCGCGGAAGCCATAAGCATGATCGTTCGCGCAAGAACTGTTCGTACAAGCATATGAGAGGATTTAACCGGATATGTCGGAAAACACAATGCTAATCGCCTCGTTGTCCTGATTAAGGTTCAAGTCGATCGTACGAAATGCTGTCCAGCCATTTGCCTATCGGCGTGTACGCGATTCCGGTCGCCTGCGCCACCGGTTCGTTCATCAACTTGCCCGCATGCGTATTGACGCCTTTCTGAAGCGGTTGGCTCCTCCTGACGGCTTCCCAGCCGGCATTGGCAAGGTCGAGCGCATACGGCATCGTAACGTTGGTCAACGCGAACGTCGACGTTCTGGGTACGGCTCCGGGAATGTTGGCAACGGCATAATGAACGACTCCGTGTTTGATATAAACGGGGTCCTTATGCGTCGTCGGCCGGTCAACCGTTGCAATAGAGCCGCCTTGGTCGACCGCTACGTCAACGATAACCGCGCCTTTCTTCATTCGTTCCACCATCGGCTCCGTCACCAGATGCGGCGCCTTCGCTCCCGGGATCAATACCGCCCCGATGACGAGATCCGCATGGCTAACCGCCTCTGCGATATGGTACGGACTCGACATTAACGTCCGAATTCGGCCATCGAAGACCTCGTCGAGATAACGCATCCTCTCCGCGCTCCGTTCGATAATAACGACGTTGGCGCCCAGACCTAACGCCATCCTGGCCGCGTTCGTGCCGACGATTCCGCCTCCGATCACGACGACCTCCGCAGGCGGAACGCCCGGTACGCCGCCGAGCAGCACGCCGCGGCCGCCATTGAACGCTTCCAAAAATTGAGCGCCGACCTGCACGGCCATTCTGCCCGCCACTTCGCTCATCGGAATGAGCAGAGGCAGACTGCCGTTCGGCAGCTGGATCGTCTCGTATGCGATCGAGGTTACGCCGCCATCCAGCAGCGCCTTGGTTAGCTCAGGAGCGGCAGCAAGGTGCAAATAAGTGAACAACAACAGTCCATCTCGAAAATACCCGAATTCCTCCTTAAGCGGCTCCTTCACTTTCATGACCATATCCGCCGCCCACACTTCGGATGCTTGGGCTGAGATGACCGCCCCTTCCCGTACGTAATCTTCGTCAAGGAAGCCGCTGCCTTCACCCGCTGTCGTTTCTATGATGACGTCATGTCCGCCTGCGACCAGCATCGTTACGCCCGCGGGCGTCAATGCTACGCGGTACTCGCTTTGTTTGATCTCTTTGGGCACACCGATTCTCATCTTGCCTTCGCCTCCTGTTCATACATCCTCAAGCGTACCATTTCCAGCACGGGCTTAAATTATGTGTATGCCGGAAGCATGAAGAGGGATTATGGTCGCCGCCTCCGCATGAACCGTAAGAGAACCGAAAATCGAGTATTTTTTAATTAAAAAAGCTTCGTTATCCATGGAGCGGATGACGAAGCCGTCTATGCTTAGTTCGGATGGTCGTTCTTATCCCGGCAGCGTCGACAGATGCCTTGGAAGTCAAGCCGATGATCCACCACAAAAAATCCGTAATCCTGTTCCAGCCTCTCTTCCAACGGAAGCAGCCAGTCGTCCTTTATCTCGTCCATCGTGCCGCATTGGACACAGATGAGATGATGGTGATGATGCTTGCTGTTATCCGCCCGCAGGTCGTAACGAGCAACTCCGTCGCCGAAGTTCATCTTCTCAACGACATGCATCTCGCTCAGAAGCTCCAGCGTCCGGTAAACGGTGGCAAGACCGATCTCAGGCGCTTTGTCCTTCACTAACATAAAGACGTCTTCCGCGCTAAGATGATCCTCTTCGTTCTCCAATAAAACGCGTACCGTCGCTTCGCGTTGCGGGGTTAACTTGTAGCCCTGCGATTGCAATTGCTGCTTAATATTCTCGATCCGGGCTTCCATGACTTCCCCCCTGCCAACATGTCGCATCCAGTATACGGAAACGTCATCTTCAATTATAGGGGGAAGGCTTGCGGAAAGTCAAACAATTCTCTGTCAAATCGTGCCGTTTGATGGGGGAAGATAAACCGATGCCCAACCAATCAGGGCAGGCGACAAATAGGCTTCGAACAGAGCCGCCCCGGCGAACAGAAACATCATGATCATCGTCGTGGACGTCAGCATGCCGAGCTGCGGAAGCAGCCCTTCCTTCTGCTGCTGCAGCATAAGCCTATGCTTCACGACATAGACGGCGAACGAGATGGCCGCGGCGCTCGAGATGATCAGAGCGGGAACCGCAATAATGTTTTGGGGGACAACCGAGATGAAAAAAAACACGATCCCTTTCCACCCGTATTGCTGGATCAACACGCCGATCGCGAAACCGATCAATGCGCCTTTCAAAAAATTAAGCGCGAGTATCCCGGGGATCCCGATCACCGTAATGCCTAGAATCCAGATCAGCATCATCCATTTGAAATGAAACCAGAACCGATCCCAGAACAGTTCTTCCGCGCTTAAGCCTGCGCCGCTGTCTACCGACTGCACGTAACGGCTGATCTCGCCGGCCAGCTCCTGCTGCTGCTCCAGCGTAAGCGCGCCAACGATCAAAGCGCCGAAGATCGCTCCCACAACAAACAAAACGGAAACAAAAATGTATAGATTCGGGCTGTATTTCAAGGCGAAGCACCCCATTCTCCCCTGGAAAGAATAAACCCTTCCAGCTTCGAAAGGGTTGTCTGCTTCTATCCTATGAGGGATGAGGACGAGTTATGTCGATGATGATGTTAGATTTGCCCCGTTTGCACATATAGCTTCCAAGCGTACACGGCCAGAATCGTCTTCGCGTCGCTGATCCGGCCTTCCGCTATATACGCGTCCGCCTGTTCCATCGTGATCGCTTCCACGAATAAATCCTCGTCTTCGTCCGGATTTGGGGTACCCTTCTCAAGTTCTTCTGCGAAATAGAGATAAAGTTTCTCGTCCGCGAAGCCGGGCGATGTGTAGAAGGCCGAAATTTGTTTCAACGATTTGGCGCGGTAGCCTGTCTCCTCTTCCAGCTCCCTCGCGGCCGCAAGCGCGGGATCTTCATCGCCATCCAGCTTGCCCGCTGGAATTTCGACCTGGAACTTGTCCATCGGCTTTCGGTATTGCTCCACGACGAGCAGCTTGCCGTCAAGCAGCGCCAAAACGGCGGACGCCCCCGGATGCCGCACGATTTCGCGCGTTGCCGTGCGCCCGTCCGGCAATGCGACGGTATCCACCTGAAGCGAAATGATGCGCCCTTGGAAAATCGGCTCCGAGCTTACCGTTTGTTCCCTCCATAATTCCGGTCTTTCCGGTCCATTGTTATTATGATCGCTCATGCGTGCACCTGCGCTTTCGATCGTTATTGTTATTTTGCGTCCGATTCTAACAGAAGTAGCATAACTTGTCCGCTTCCGTCATACCCATTTTATATAGAAACGGTCACGATCCTATACGACGGGAGCGGGTTTAGATGAAACAATATGTATCCGATCATCATCTGCGGGTCATCGGCAAGGGCTGGGAAATACGCCGCGAATTAAACCGATTGGCCTCTTCGGCGGAGGGGGAGGGATTGATGTCCGTCTATACGAAAACGCTCCCGCCCATCCGCGTGACGATCGGCTCGTCGAACCGAACGTTATCCGACCAAACGATCCGCGAGCTCGACCTTAACGAGACGAGCGCTGAGACGCCTTCTTGATCAGCTCGACGACGAGCTGCGCGGTCTTCACAAGATCGTCGGCTTTAATTTGTTCTTTCGTTGTGTGAATATGTTCGTAGCCAACCGCCAGATTGACCGTAGGAATTCCCAATCCGTTAAAAATATTCGCGTCGCTTCCGCCGCCGGAATGGAACGTTCTCGGCGATGCCCCGATCGATACGATCGCTTCCTTCGCAAGCTCGACGACGGCGTCCCCGTCATCGTATTGGTACGCAGGGTAGATGACGTCACTTATGAATTCGCCTTTCCCTCCGAACTCTTCGGCCGCGCTTAGCACGGCTTCCTTCATCTTCTCGAGCTGCGCATCCAGCTTATGCTGCACGATGCTCCGCGCCTCCGCGTCCAGCTTCACGTAATCGCAAACGATATTCGTTGCTCCCCCGCCTTCGAACTTTCCGATATTCGCGGTCGTTTCCGAATCGATGCGGCCGAGCGGCATGCGCGAAATCGCCTTTCCCGCGATTTGAATGGCGCTGATGCCGTCCTCCGGATTGACGCCCGCATGCGCGGATTTTCCGTACAGCTTGATGGTGACCTTCGCTTGCGTCGGCGCCGCCACGGCGATATCGCCGATCTTGCCGTTCGAGTCCAGCGCGTAGCCGAATTCCGCTTCCATCTTGCTTGCGTCGAGCGATCTCGCGCCCAGCAATCCCGATTCCTCGCCGACGGTTATGACGAATTGAACGCGCCCGTGCGGAATGTTGTTTTCCTTCAATACGCGGATCGCTTCGAACATCGATGCAATGCCCGCTTTGTCGTCGGCTCCGAGAATCGTGGTGCCATCGCTTCTTATGTAGCCGTCTTCGTCAAGCTGCGGCTTGATGCCGTTACCCGGCGTTACCGTATCCATATGGCTCGTGAAGAAAATCGTCGGTGCTCCTTCATGTCCCTCGGTCGCTTCGAGCATGGCGAACAGGTTGTTCGCGCCATGGCCCGTCTTCGCAGCCGCGTCGTCCTCCGAAAGGGATAAGCCAAGCTCCGCGAATTCCTTCTTCAGCACTTTGCTGATTTCTTGCTCGAATTTCGTTTCGCTGTCCACTCGAACAAGGTCCATAAATTGCCTTACCAATCGGTCTTTCTGTATCATCCTGTTTCCTCCGTTCTAAGTTTCGTTTACAATAGTAGAGTATCTAACCGAAAGGAGCGTTATACCGATATGCATAGACAGAAGCTGGTTCGCATCGTAGCCATTGTCGTGGTTTCCACGCTGCTGGTCACCACTATTTTCGCAGGCATCGGATCCTTATTCCTGGGTTAGCCGCCATCCATCCGGACAAACCCAAATTGTTTCAAAAAGTATGGCAGCAGCTCATCCGCGGCTTCCTCCACCGTCAGCGCCTTCCCCGTCAGATCGTTAAAGGAGGTGACGCCGTATTGCTGGATGCCGCAAGGCACGATGCCGCCGAATCCTTCGTCCGCGATTCCGGCTTTAATGTTGAGCGCAAAACCATGGCTCGTAATAAAACCTCTGCGATGCCTTGCTTTGTTGAATTTAATGCCGATCGCGGCGATTTTTTCATCCCCGACCCATACTCCCGTATAATCCGGTTTACGCCCCGCCTCTATCCCATGCCCGCCGAGCCAATCGATGATCGCTTGCTCCAGGCTGCGCAAGTAAGCGTGCAAATCCAGTCCCACCGCGTCCAAGTAAAGGAGCGGGTACCCAACAAGCTGACCCGGACCGTGGTAGGTAATATCTCCGCCGCGGTCGATCTCGAACACGGAAATGCCTCGCTCCTCCAGCTCCTCTTGATCGAGCAGCAGATGCTCCGGATGCCTGTCCGACCCAAGCGTATAAGTCGGCGGATGCTGAAGAAGGAGCAGCGTTTCGGCTCGCTCCCCCTGATCGATTTGTTTCACGTACGCCTTCTGCAATTCCCATGCTTCCCCGTACGGAACCGTTCCGATATATCGGGCATCCAGCTTTCCGGAGGCGTAAACTACATCCTTCTCCGTCATGATGGTTATCCCCTATCCATTAATACAATGTGCTTTCCAAATTGAAGCTTTCCAAATTATCTTTGACTCGCTGCAAGAACCTTCCGCAGATGACGCCGTCCAGGATTCGATGATCCAGCGACAGACAGAGATTCGCCATCGAGCGGACCGCGATCATATCGTTGATGACGACCGGCCGTTTTACGATCGATTCGAACGTCAGGATCGCCGCCTGCGGATAGTTGATGATCGGGTAGGACAAGATGGAGCCGAACGAACCCGTATTGTTTACGGTAAACGTGCCGCCTTGCATATCCGATAGAGTCAGCTTCCCTTCGCGCGTCTTCCGGGCGAGTTCGTCGATTTCCTTCGCGAGGCCTGCCACGTTTTTGTGATCGGCGTTTTTGATGACCGGCGTTAATACCGAGTCTTCCGTTCCTACGGCCAGCGAAATGTTAATATCGCGTTTCACGATGATTTTGTCAACGGCCCATGTCGAGTTCATGATCGGGTAATCCTTGATCGCGTTTACGACGGCTTTGAGCAGGAACGCCAGGTAGGTTAAGTTAATGCCCTCGCGTTTCATGAATTCGTTCTTCAGCTTGTTGCGAAGCATGACCAGATTCGTTACATCGACCTCGATCATCGTCCAGGCATGCGGAATTTCGCTTACGCTCTGACGCATATTGCGCGCGATCGTATTGCGAATCGGAGTGACGTCGATAAACGTTTCGCCTCTGCTCGGATTCGAGGAACCTTCGACCTCGATTTTCGGAATTCTTGGCGTTTCGGACAAATGGATGCCCGAAGAACGGACTTGCGCCTTCGGATCCACCCCTGCCTGCGCAGCGGATGCCGGAGCGCTCGCCTTGCCCGAAGCGACGTAAGCGAGCACGTCCTTGCGCGTAACGCGGCCGCCGAGACCCGTTCCCGCCACATCGGACAGACGTACGCCATGTTCGCCAGCGAGCTGTTGAACGGCAGGCGAGAAACGGTTGCGCATCGGCGCGGATTCGTCATCCGCAGTGGCCGGATTTACTTGCAGCGCCGACGAAGCCGATGGAGAGGCTGATTCGACCGCGGAAGCCGAACCGCTTTCCGTCTCGATGATGCAGACCGCCGTGCCGACGGGGACGGTCTCACCGTTGCCGATCAATATTTTCACCAAGGTGCCCGCCACGGTCGAAGGCAGTTCCGCATTTACTTTATCCGTCAATATTTCGCAGATCGGTTCGTAGACTTCGATCCGATCGCCCGGCTTCTTCAGCCATCTATCGATCGTTGCGGATACTAGCGATTCCGCCAGCTGCGGCATCACGATTTCCGTCATTGTTTTCATGTTATCAACTCCCAACTGGTCCTAGTACATAGCCAGCTTCTTCATGGCTTCCTTCACTTTGTCCTTGTTCAGCAAGAAGAATTTCTCCCCGGGCGGGTTGATCGGCATGGCCGGAACGTCGGGGCCGCATAACCGCATAATTGGCGCATCCAGCTCGTAAAGCAGCTCTTCGACGATGATAGCCGCCACTTCGGCGCCTACTCCGCCGGTTTTGTTATCTTCATGGACGATGAGTACTTTGCCCGTCTTGCGTACGGAATCGAGAATCGCTTCCTTGTCAAGCGGCTGAATCGTGCGCAAATCGAGGATATGCGCGCTGATGCCTTCCTGCGCCAGCTCTTCCGCAGCTTGCTCTACAAAACGCAGCGGCATGCTGTAGCCGATAACCGTAATGTCGTCGCCTTCACGAAGAACGTTCGCTTTGCCAATCGGAACGATGTAGTCGTCCTCCGGCACTTCGCCGGAAACAAGCTTGTAACATTTTTTGTTCTCGAAATAGAGTACCGGATCCGCGTCGCGAACCGCGGCCTTCAGCAAACCTTTGGCATCGTAAGGACGATACGGCGCGACGATCTTAAGTCCTGGCGTGCCGAAGAACACCGATTCCGGACATTGGGAGTGGTACAGCCCGCCGAAAATACCGCCACCGATGGGGGCGCGAATGACGACCGGACAGGTCCAGTCGTTATTCGAGCGGTATCGAATTTTGGCAGCTTCGCTAATGATTTGATTCGTTGCAGGGAACATAAAGTCCGAATATTGCATCTCGGCGATCGGCTTCATGCCGTACATCGCGGCTCCGATGGCGACGCCGGCGATCGCGGATTCCGCGAGCGGCGTATCCATCGCGCGCATCTCGCCGAATTGCTCGTGAAGTCCCTTGGTCGTCGTGAAGACGCCGCCCTTCACGCCTACATCCTCGCCTAACACAAATACGTCTTCGTCGCGCTCCATCTCTTCTTTCATCGCAAGCCGAATCGCATCGATATAATCCATAACCGGCATTAGTTCAGCCCCCCTTGCTCGGCATCGCCTTCGTATACGTGATGCATCGTGGATTCCGGCGTCGGGAACGGCGCTTTGTCGCCGTACTCCGTCGCGTCATCCAGCATATTGCGCATGTCGGCAGCAAGCTGCTGCTCGAGCTCATCGTTCCACAAGCCGCAATCGGTCAAATACTGTTTATATTTCGGAATGCCGTCCTTGCCCCGGTGTTCATCAACTTCTTCCTTCGTCCGGTAAGCGAGATCGTTATCCGACGTGGAATGCGGCGATAGCCGGTACATTAACGCTTCGATCAAGGTAGGCCCTTCGCCGGCGATGGCCCGCTCGCGCGCTTCCTTCACGACGCGGAAAACTTCCAGCGCGTCGTTGCCGTCGACCTGAAGCCCCTTGAAGCCGTAACCGAGCGCGCGGTCGGCTACCTTGCCTGCGAGCTGTTTATGAATGGGAACGGATATCGCGTACTGGTTGTTCTCGCACATAAGGATGACGGGGAGTTTATGTACGCCCGCAAAATTGCAGCCCTCGTGGAAGTCCCCTTGGTTGCTGGAACCTTCGCCGAAAGTCACGAAGCTGACTATCGGTTTTTTCTTCATCTTCGCCGCAAGCGCAATGCCGACGGCATGCGGCACCTGGGTCGTCACCGGGCTGGAGCCCGTCACGATCCGCAGCTTTTTGGAGCCGAAGTGTCCCGGCATTTGCCTGCCGCCGCTGTTCGGATCCTCCGCTTTCGCGAATACGGATAACATCAGATCCCTCAGCGTCATGCCGACGGACAATACGAAACCGTAATCCCGGTAATAAGGCAGGAAGTAATCCTGCTCCCGATCGAGCGCGAATGCCGCGGCAACTTGCGCGACCTCTTGACCGATGCCCGAGACGTGGAAATTAATTTTGCCCGCCCGTTGGAGCAGCAGCACGCGCTCGTCGAATTTTCTTGCCATTACCATCGTCTTGTACATATCTACGGCTTGCTCATGGCTAAGCCCAAGCTCCAAATGACGAAATTGCTGACTAGCGGAAGACAATTGGGTCATAACGATAGCCTCCTTATTAAAAATATAAGAAAGTATAAGTTTTCTCTATACAGTGCTTATATTTCTCGGAATGTAACGCGCTGCGCCGCCAAATGATGGCGTCAGCCGTTTCACCTTGCCAACTCTTAAAACCTGGTACTAAGACCTCACTATACCCATTATAACCTCTTTTGCGGCAAAAGGAAATCCACCCTTTGGCGTTCCAGAACCTTGCCGGCAGCGAAGTTCATTCGTTAGAAGGCAATCGCTTTGCCGTCGACCGCAAGCATCGCTTCGCCGAGCGCTTCCGACAGCGTGGGATGAGGATGAATCATCGCTCCGACTTCCCAAGGCGTCGCGTTCAGCCAACCGGCAAGCGCCGCTTCGGAGATTAGATCCGTCGCATGCGGTCCGATGAGATGTACGCCCAGAATATCGCCCGATTTGCGGTCCGCGATCACTTTCGCGAAACCTTCCGCATCTCCCAACACGATCGCTTTGCCGATGGCTTGGAACGGAATTTTGCCTACTTTGATGTCGTAGCCCTTTGTCCTCGCTCCATCCTCCGTATAGCCAAACGATGCGACTTCGGGACTGGAATAAATGCATTTCGGGATAAGCAGATGATCGACCGCGGCTGGCTTGGCGCCGCTCAAGTGATCGACCGCGATTAGACCTTCATGCGCAGCCGCATGCGCGAGCTGAACGCCTCCGATCACGTCGCCGATCGCATAAATATGCGGTTCGGTCGTCTGTCCGAATTCATTTGTTGCGATAAAGCCGTTGCTCGTGCGAATATCGGTATTTTCAAGACCAATGCCCTCGACATTGCCTTCTCTGCCCACGCAAACGAGCAGCTTGTCCGAGACAAGGACAACATCGCCGTCGGGTGTAGCACCTTTGATGGAAACTCCGCTCTCCTGGATCGCGAACGTATCCGTTTGCAGCTGAACGCTCGTTAGAATACGTACACCCCTGCGTCCCAAACTTCTCGCGAGCGCTGCCGACACCTCGGTGTCCTCACCAGGCAGCAATCTTGCTCCGGCTTCGACGAGCGTCACCTGAACGCCGAAATCCTGCAGCATCGAAGCCCATTCCACGCCAATGACGCCGCCGCCGACAATGATGATCGACTGAGGAAGATTGTCCATTTCCAGCGCGTCGTCGCTGGACAATATATGTATGCCATCGCGCTCCAGCCCGGGAAGCATGCGCGGTCTTGATCCCGTTGCGATAATCAAGTTCGTCGATACGACCGATTCCATTTCACCGTCTTCCAACTCAACGGCAAGCGAACCGCTTTTCGGCGAGAAAATGGAAGGCCCAATGACGCGTCCTTTTCCGTGAATGACCGTAATGCCGTGTTTCTTCATTAAGCTTTGCAGCCCGCGGTACAGTTGATCGACGGTGTCGGCTTTTCTGGCTTGAACCTTCCCGAAGTCAAGCGAAACCGACTCTGGCGCAACCGTTACCCCATAATTTTGGCTGCTTAATATCGTTCTATATACTTCAGCGCTTCGTAACATCGATTTACTCGGTATGCAACCTTTATGCAAGCAGGTTCCGCCGATCTTGTCCCTCTCGATCAAAGCAACTTTTTTGCCTGTCTGCGCTGCCCGAATAGCAGCCGTGTATCCGCCGGGCCCGCCGCCGAGCACGGCTACATCCACTTGAATTGCCATTGTTGTTGTCGCCTCCACATCATACTGCGATAATTGCCATTCTATTGTACCTTTTTTCAAGACTGTTTTCACTGTTTACGAAGAAATGGACACTTCATCGCGGACAAGTTATGATAAAAGGAATGAGAATTTCGATTGAACCAGCTTAGGATAAGGAGCTTTAACCGTTATGAGATTGCTTGCAGCCCGTTTTATCGCCATCTTGTTTTTAGTTATTCCCGGCGTTGTCGCATGTTTCGGATTTTTGAAAATGAAAGATGCCTTGTTCGTCTATTTCTCCGAGTTCGGCAACGATGCGATCACGCCGGATTTCGAATGGCTCACTTTTCTGCTTGGTTTCGTGATGTTTTTCGCCGGCGCCGGTTTTATCGGAGGCTGGATCTTCTTCCGCGACCGCAAGCGTAATTACGTAGCGCCTCGCTTCAAGCAGAAGCGTCCGCGTCCGCCTAAGCCTCAAGCTTAAGATTGGATATTTTTGTTTATGTTCCTATGACAATTCCGCGCAAACTTTACAAACAACCCCGCATCGCTTAATGCAGCGGTGATGTTGCACAAGTATGATGGATTCATCCCGGTAAGCTGGAGGTGAATCCAAATGACAACCATCGTCTATGACGTCTTCGTGGACGGCAAAGTGAAAGAAACGCTTCAACCGCGCGAGCAACGACTGCAGGATATCCGCTTGTTTATCAAGTCGGAGGCAGCCCGGCTCATCAGCTTGTACGGCAGCAACGTTTACTTAAACAGAAGAATCGTTTACAAATGAGGCATCGACCGATGGCCTTTTTTTGTTGCAACGATGTTGCGTTCCGACCATAGAAAAAAGAAGCGTATCCAAGGCTCCAGTAAGAGTCGAATCGCTTCTTCAATCCAATTGCGTTTATGCCCGGGTCGATAACTCGACTTAGCTCACCTTATGTTCGATGCGCAGCTTGTCCGCCACCATCGCGATAAATTCGGAGTTCGTCGGCTTCGATTTGCTGATGTTGATCGTATAGCCAAACAGATGTGAGATGCTGTCGATATTGCCGCGCGTCCAAGCGACTTCGATCGCATGGCGAATCGCGCGTTCGACGCGGGAAGGCGTCGTTTTGAACTTTTCGGCGATAGCCGGATACAACGTCTTCGTAATGGCGCCAAGAATTTCGATATTGTTGTACACCATCGTAATCGCTTCGCGCAAATATTGATAACCTTTAATATGCGCAGGCACGCCGATTTCGTGAATAATGCTCGTAATGTTCGCATCCAAGTTTTTGCCCTTGGCCAGAGGCACGACATTCGATTTTAATGTTGTCGTGGTGGAGCTGAAGCTGGAGGAAGCTGTATAAGACGAGGAGCTGCCCACCAGCTGGCGAATACGGTTCGCGAGAATATCCATATCGAACGGTTTGAGTATGTAGTAGGAAGCGCCAAGCTGTACCGCCTTTTGCGTAATGTTTTCTTGACCGAATGCGGTCAACATAATGATTTTGGGCATCGGAGACAAATTCATTTCTTTCAGCTTTTCAAGAACGCCCAGTCCATCGAGATGCGGCATAATAATGTCCAAAATAAGCACGTCAGGGACGCTACGGGTTTGCTCTAGATGCCTAATTACTTCTTCTCCGTTATAAGCCACGCCACTTACATGCATATCACTTTGTTCGGATATGTATTCCGATAACAGGTTAGTAAATTCTCTGTTGTCATCCGCTAACAAAACTTCGATCTTGTGCAAGGTAAGTATCCTCCCTTAAATGATATTTGCGGTATTTGCGGTATCGCTCATCGGTTGTCTAACTTAGATTTTCGACATGTCGCATGGAATTCCTTCTGTCGAAAATCTTTTTTCTTTATTTTTTTTCAACTATTCGATATAATAAATAATTTACTTCATAAATCCTACTTTTTCGTGTAAATTCGACATAAATAACGGCGCTATGGCGAAAAAAGTGAAACGCCTCCCGCGTCGCATACTGACGCTGAAGGCGTTTCGATTAAGCGGCTTCGTTCTGATTCGGAGGCGATTCCTTCTTCAGCACACCCGCATCCTGGAGCATCCACTCGATGAAGCAGCCATAACCAGAGGTTGGATCATTCACGAATACATGCGTTACAGCTCCAACCAGTTTGCCATCTTGAATGATCGGACTTCCGGACATGCCTTGGACGATTCCACCCGTTTTGTTAATCAATCGTTTATCCGTAATTTTGATGACCATTCCTTTGGTCGCGGGTCCGGATTGTTTGGATACGTGGACGATATTAATATCGAATCGTTCCACCTTCTGAGCGTTCACGACGGTTAGGATTTGAGCCGGCCCTTCCTTTACATCTTCCGCAAACGCAACAGGAAGCGATTTGCCGCTGAAGCTGTGCTCCGGCTCTTCATCCATCTTCCCGAAGATGCCGAACTGCGTATTCCGTTCAATACTGCCTAAGATCTTGCCTTCCTTAACGAAATGGGCTCGCTTCTCGCCAGGCTCGCCGGTTTGGCTCTTGTTAATGGAAGTAACGCTCGATTGAAGAATCTGACCTTCGCCGACCTCGATCGGCGTTTGCGTATCCATATCGGTAATGACATGTCCTAATGCGCCATATACGCCTTGATCCGGCGCATAGAAAGTAAGAGTACCTACACCCGCGGCCGAATCCCGAATATAGAGCCCGAGACGCCATGCTCTGTCGTCTGCGTCGAATATAGGTTTTAATTCCGTATCGTTCAGTTGCCCGCCGCGTTTGTAAGTAATTTGAAGAGGACGTTTGGTCATACCGTATTCCTCGCACATCTTTCCGATCCGATGGACTTCGTTCACTGGCGTGCCGTTGATGCGCGTAATGAGATCTCCAAGCTTTAATCCAGCCACTTCGCCAGGGGAATGTTTGGCGCCGCTGCCGTCCACGACCTGATGATGTCCAACGACGAGGACGCCTGCAGATCTTACTTTAACGCCGATGGTTTGTCCGCCGGGAATAACCCGAAGATCTGGAACGACGTTTACTTTGACCGTCTTGAAAGGAATTTTACCAAATAATTTCACCTGCATGTTCGTTTGGCCGCTATGGCTAGGTTGAAGGGATAGCGGCTTGCTTAAATTAACGGATAGGGAATGTTCGGAGGATCCGTTAACGTGTAACATGTGTGGATCTACGGTAACTTCCGCTTGCACGGGAACCCCGTATTGCAGACGTTTCAGCTGGCCGGAGAACAAACGAAGTTCATTCGGGAATGCAGCAAATTGTTGAAACGGCGTGGAGAACCCGATCATGCAAACGAAGAAAACGAGAACCAGGCCTAACGAACGTTTCCGCCTGTTGGAGTTCAATGTATTCACGCTCCCTGTCATTCCTTCGCATGACGAAAAAGGATTTATCGCCATTGGCGTACCTTTAAGTTACCCCGACCCCCATGTTTTATGTCCGCAAAAACATTCCCTGAAAGCCTTCCATTACGCTCCCTTCAGTCCATGAGCCAAATCAAGCATTTCTTGTGCGTGATGCCTTGTTTTTTCCGTAACTTCGACGCCGCCAAGCATGCGTGCCAGCTCGTTGATCCGTTTTTCATGAATGAGTTCTGTTACCGACGTTGCCGTTCTTCCGTTCGAGACGGCTTTCATAATTTCGTAATGATGATCGGCCATGCAAGCCACTTGCGGAAGATGCGTGATGGAGAATACTTGACATTTCTTCGACAAGGCGGACATTTTCTCCGCGATGGCTTGAGCAGCGCGCCCGCTTACGCCAGTATCCACTTCATCGAAAACAAGGACGGGAACCTGGTCAATCTCAGCGAAGATGCTCTTCATGGCAAGCATGATCCGCGACATTTCGCCGCCGGAAGCGATCTTGTTCAGCGGCTTGAGCGGTTCTCCAGGATTGGATGACAATAAGAATACCGCGTCATCGATCCCGTTCGCATGCAGCTTAGCAGACTTGCCGTTCCCATCTTGCTCCGCAGCGCCGTCCAGAGAGACTTGGAATTTGGCTGAAGGCATCAACAGCTGAGACAGCTGATTTTGTATGGCTTCGGATAACGTGACGGAAGCATGGCGGCGAAGACTCGACAAGTCTTCGGCAAGCGAATAAGCATGCCGATATGCCTCATCCTCTTGCTGGCGAAATCGCGTCAGCAACTCGTCCCGGTTCTCGATCTTGTCCCGTTCCTCCGTCGTTTTGTTCAGGTAGGTTAATATATCAGGTATCGTTTCCCCATATTTGCGTTTCAATCCGTGGATAAGATCTAAACGTTCTTCAACCTGTGCCAGCGATTCAGGGTCAGAGTCGATTCCATCTCTATAGTCGCGAAGCTGGAAAGCCGCGTCCTCTGCTTGATAGAACGCCGATTGCAGCTGTTCCAGCAACGGCTCGAGCTTGGCCTTGTCATAGCTCTGTATATCCGATAATTTGGAAATTGCTTTGCTGAACGCATCAAGCCCTTTGCTGCCATAGAGCAGCGAATAAGCTTCGGACACGGCATCCATTCGTTTCTCGGCGTACATTAGCTTTTTCCTCTGCTCCGTAAGCAGCTCATCCTCGCCCGGCTTAAGCGCTGCCGCCGATATCTCTTCGATTTGGAATCGGTACAAATCGAGCATCTGAACATTGTGTCGAGCCGAGTCCTCCAGCTCCTTCAATGAAGCTCGAATATCCGTTAGCTGTTGATAAGCGCGCTTGTATTGCTGCTTGCGTTCGATAAGCAAATCGCCGCCGAACATATCCAGCCATTCCAGATGTTGTTCCGTCCGAAGCAGCGATTGATGCTCATGTTGACCATGAATGTTGACGAGCGATTCGCCGATTTCCCTAAGCATCGTCATCGTCACCAATTGCCCATTCACGCGGCTGCTGCTCTTCCCTTGAGCGGACAGCTCCCTTCGAATGACCAGCATCTCTTCTTCCGAGAATTGTACGCCCAGACCGCGAAGAATGGCCCAGACGGGATGATGTTTGGGCATATCGAACGACGCTTCCATCTCCGCCCGATCACATCCGTAACGAACCATATCTGCCGAGCCGCGACCCCCAACGAGCAAACTAAGCGCATCGATTAAGATCGACTTCCCCGCGCCCGTTTCCCCGGTGAGCACATGGAATCCGTGATGAAATGAAATATGTACTTCTTCAATTACAGCTAAATTCCGAATCGACAGCTCTCGCAGCATGTTCGCATGCCTCCTTTAATCATTGAACGCCAGTAAATCATTCATTAAACAATTCCATCGTTAATTCAGCAATTCCAACAATCGTTCCGTCATGGTTGCGCTCTGTTCCTTCGTGCGGCAAATAATCAAAATCGTATCATCGCCGCAGATGGTGCCCATGACTTCGTTCCATTCCATATTGTCGATTAATCCGCCAATCGTGTTCGCCGTCCCAGGCAAACACTTCAGCACGACCAAATTATCCGTAAAGTCGATGCCCGTGAAATGATCCACGATCGATCGCTTCAGCTTATGGATTGGATTCTGCCGGTGCGCGTCTAATGGCAAAGAATATTTGTAACGGCCTTCTTCGATCGGAACTTTGACGAGCATAAGCTCCTTCATGTCGCGCGAGACGGTCGCCTGGGTTACCTGCAAACCCGATTCTCGCAGCGCCTCCACGAGCTCCTCCTGCGTTTCGATAATGCCGTTCGTTATGATTTCCCTAATCTTGAATTGCCTGATTCCTTTCATACAAAACCTCCGTGGTCACTTCTATTAATCGGACAAATGAAATACGACTTTGCGGATAGTGCCTTCCTTCGCGTCCACGTACAATATGCCAGAGCAATCGTGCAGCAGCAGAGCATATACGAGCAGCCTGTCCCTCACGCCGCTGGCGGTCCAATCCATTGGCTTACGGTCCCTTGCCGTCTTCACCACGTAGGTAAGCTCGTCCTTCGTAGCGACGTAGTCAATATACATGCGAGCGCCTGTTCCGAGCGGTGCCCCGTCGAGCTCGACTGGAATCGGAACGACATGTTTTGCCGACAGCACTTCGTAGCCCGAACGTTCCAGAAGCTGGACGTTCTCGTCTTGATCAGAAATCGCTCCGCCCTTGCCGAGCGTGATCCGGTTCATGTTGACCGGAGCATGCAGCCAGCGGTAGAAGGAGCGATAACTCCAAATCAAAAGCAGTGCACCCGCTAGCGCCATTATAAACCAATCGCCGTATTTATCCATAGCGTTTCACCTCATTCATCCAATGCGAATCACGGAAGCGAACGTTTGTTTGGTATCAGTTTATCAAATTGAGGGACATTCTGTAAAGAAAAAAGATGCCAATACAGTTCGACTGTTCGGCATCCTTCTTGGTTGCAATACTATGATTCAAAACGTAATCGCTTTACGGCTTCACTTTGAAAGTGCGGTTCGCCTCGGCCACAAGCTCGCTAATCCGGATATCGTCGACCGCAGCCGCATCGATGTCCCCCGGCATTCCCGTTAACCAGTAAGCAAGAAACTCGATATTGCCTTCCCCTCCGGTAATCGGCGAATACGTAAGCTCATGAAGCACGTAACCGGTTTCGGCGGCATAACCCAGCACCTGACGCAGCACTTCTGCATGTACGGACGGCTCCCTGACGACGCCGGACTTGCCGACCTTCTCCCTGCCGGCTTCGAATTGCGGCTTAATAAGCGCTACGACGCCGGAGCTTGCAGGCAACAAAGTCGCTAACGTCGGCAAGATGTGCTTCAGCGAGATAAACGATACGTCAATGCTCGCGAAATTCGGCATGGGTCCTTCGAGATGTTCCGGAAGCATGTAGCGGAAATTGGTCCGCTCCATGACATGGACTTGCGGATGCTGCCGGAGCGACCAGTCCAGCTGGTTGTAGCCGACATCAATCGCATAGACGTACGCGGCTCCGTTCTGCAAAGCGCAATCCGTAAAGCCCCCCGTCGAGGCTCCAATATCCAGCATCACCTTGCCCGACATATCGATGCCAAACGTCTTGATCGCTTTCTCCAGCTTAAGGCCGCCCCTGCTGACGTAAGGATGCAAAGCGCCCTTTACTTTAATGTCGGCCGACCTTGGCACCTTCATTCCGCTTTTGTCCACCGGTTCTTCGTCCACTAAGACCAAACCCGCCATTAATGCTTTTTTTGCTTTTTCCCTGCTGTCGAAATAACCTCGCTCCACTAACAGCACGTCTATTCGTTCTTTCGGTATTGTCGTCATAACTCTCCTTGATCCGTTACGCTTGGCCCGTAACACGTTTCATGCGTCTCGGATTCATGGCACGCAGCTCCGCGGCGACACGCTCGGCCGTCAAGCCGACTTCCTCGCGCTGCTGCTCGATCGATCCGTGCTCCACGAACAGATCCGGTACCCCGATGATGCGCACGGGTACGTCATGCAGACCTTTCCGCGAATAAAATTCGAGGACCGAGCTGCCAAACCCGCCCAGCTCGGAGCCCTCCTCAAGCACGATGACCCGCTTGCCTTGCTCGGCGATCGCGATCAGCATCTCTTCGTCCAGCGGCTTGATGAACCTGGCGTTCACGATCCCTACATGAACGCCTTCCCGTTTCATGAGATCCGCCGTTTCCTCTGCTACGCCGATCATGGGACCGATCGCCAGGATCACGCTGGCGTCTCCGTCGCGCAACGTTTCCCACACTCCGATCGGCAACGGCTCGGGATGAGCGTCAAGCTCTACGCCCGTGCCGTTGATTCGCGGATATCGCACCGCGATGGGACCTTCGTTGTAATCGACGGCCGTCTTCATCATTCGCCGGAGCTCGTTCTCGTCCTTCGGCATCATGATTACGAGATTAGGCACATGGCGCAGGAACGCGATATCGTAAACGCCTTGGTGAGTCTCGCCGTCCGGACCGACGAAGCCTGCGCGGTCGATCGCGAAAACGACGTTCAAGTTCTGCCGGCAAATATCATGCACGACCTGATCGTACGCGCGCTGCAGGAATGTCGAATACACCGCGAATACCGGCTTCAACCCTTCCATCGCGAGCGCGGCGGATAACGTGGCGGCATGCTGCTCCGCAATACCGACGTCGATCATTCGGCTCGGGAACCTCTCCGCGAAATCAAGCAGGCCGGATCCGCCCGGCATCGCCGGCGTAACGGCTACGATCCGCTCGTCTTCTTCCGCAAGCTGGATAAGCATATCGCCGAACACCTTCGTGTACATCGGAGGGCCGACAGCTTTGACCATCTGCCCGGATTCGATCTTGTATGGCGACGCGCCGTGCCACTTATGGGAATCCGCTTCGGCCGGGGAATATCCTTTGCCTTTGACAGTAAGAACATGCACCAGTACAGGTCCAGGCATCGAATCGGCTTGCTTCAAAATATCCAGAAGTCCGTTCAGATCATGGCCGTCCACCGGTCCGAGATACGTGAGCCCGAATTGCTCGAACAAGATCCCGCTAACGAGCAAATACTTCAAGCTGTCTTTAAATCTTTCGGCCGTTTTGGCAAGTTTGCCTCCAATGGCCGGAATTTTGTTAAGGAAATGCTGGAGTTCGTCCTTTGCCTTCTGATAATGGCGATCGGTGCGAATCCGTCCCAAATAATGGTGAAGAGCGCCTACGTTCGGTGCGATCGACATTTCGTTATCGTTCAGAATGACGATCATGTTCCGCTTCTCGTGTCCGATATGGTTCAGCGCCTCAAGCGCCATGCCGCCGGTTAAGGCACCGTCTCCGATTACCGCGACGACGCGGTTTCGTTCGCCCTTCAAGTCGCGGGCCAAAGCCATGCCCATCGCAGCAGATAAGGACGTACTGCTATGTCCGGCCTCCCAGACATCGTGTTCGCTCTCGGAGCGCTTGACGAAGCCGCATAATCCCTTGTACTTGCGTAGCGTATCGAATTGTCCCATGCGTCCGGTCAGAATCTTATGGACATAAGATTGATGACCGACGTCGAAGATGAATTTATCGTTAGGACTTTGAAATAAATAATGCATGGCGAGCGTCAATTCTACTACGCCCAAATTCGGGGCCAAATGACCGCCGGTAACGGACAGCTTCTGAATTAGGAACTGGCGAATATCGCCAGCAAGCTGTTCAAGCTGGGCTACCGACAATCCTTTCAAATCCTCTGGTCCGTTAATTTGATCAAGCAGCACATAATTTCCTCGCTTTCGATGACAGCTCGAACGCCGTCCGATGAACGTCTACATTTTACCTATTATAGCATAGTTGTCGAATGAACCCCAACAGACCAAAGTACAGTCGGCCTATCAATGGTCGCGATGCACTAAATAATCGGCAATCTGCAGCAATCTCTCGGGATTCGCCAGATCCGCTTCGATAATCGCGGACTTGGCTTGCTCCGTCAATCGGTTGACAAGCGCTTTGCTTTCGTCCAGTCCGATCAGGAACGGGTACGTGACTTTCTTCTGCTCGACGTCGCTGTTCGTCGGCTTGCCGAGCTTCTCCGCGTCGCCGATCAGATCCAAAATATCGTCCTGAATCTGGAAGGCTAGCCCGATATTGCGGCCGTATAGCTCAAGCAGCTCGAGCTGGCGGGGATTCGCTCCGCCGATCCTGCCGCCGGACTTCACGGAAAAGACGATTAGATCGCTTGTTTTGTGAAGATGGATATATTCAAGCTCGCCGATCGACGTAATCCCTTGTTCGCCCAGCATATCGGCCGCTTGACCTCCGACCATGCCCGAAGCGCCGGCAAGCACGGCCAAATCTTCCGCGATCGACAGCGCCGTCTCCGCGCTGATTCCATTCTTCGCCGCTTGGGCAACCAGCTGGAAAGCATGCGTGAGAAGCGCATCCCCGGCCAATATCGCCATCGCTTCGCCGAATACTTTGTGGTTCGTAGGCTTGCCGCGCCGGTAATCGTCGTTGTCCATGGCAGGCAGATCGTCATGGATCAGGGAATAAGTATGTATGTATTCAACCGCGCAAGCTACCGGCATGGCCGACGTCTTGTCCGCGGCCGATCCTCGTACGGCTTCTGCCGCCGTCAGAACGAGCGCCGGACGTATGCGCTTGCCGCCGGCGTCAAGCGAATAGTTCATCGCCTCGCGAAGCGTCCCGGGTACATCCCAATCATGCGGGAGGGATCCCGTCAGCGCCGTTTCCGTCTCGGCCGCGCAATGCAGCAGATATTCGCGGATCGTTATGGTAACATCCCTTGCGTCCAAGCTTATTCCCCTTTGTCCTCGCTTGCCGATGCAAACGTTTTTTTCTGGAAGCCTTGTTCCGTTTCGAGCAGCAGCTCGATCTTGTGCTCCACCTGCTCCAGCTTGCCGCCGCATAATTGCGACAGCCGCATGCCTTCCTGGAACAACTCGATTGCGGTCTCCAGCGGCACGTCGCCGTTCTCGAGACGCGCAACGATCGATTCCAGCCTATCCATGGCTTGCTCGAAGCTTACCTCTTCTTGTTTGGCCTCTTCCATCCTGCTCATTCTCCTCTCACCGAAATGACGCGGCAATCCATCGTACCGTCGGCCAGCTTAACGGATATTTCTTGTCCGACAGCCGTTTCGCGGACGGATTTGATCAACCGTATTCCTTCATTGTCGTAAACGAGGCCGTATCCTCTCGCCATCACCTTGAGCGGACTTAATGCATCCAGTTGGCGAATTCCGCTATGCAGCCTCTGCTTTTTGTCTTTCAGAACACCGGAAGCCGCTAGCTCCAGCTGCCTCGAGACCGTCTTTAACCGTTTGGCCGAAAATGCGATTCGTTCGCCGGGATGGTGCGCCGCGAGCCGCTTTTCCAGCTTTTCGTAACGAGAGCGTTCCCGTATTGCTGCATGCATCGTTCGCTGACGCAGCTGTTCCTGCAGCCGGTCGAGGCGCTGTGCCTGCTCAAGCAAATATTTGCGCGGATATCGGAAGAACGGAGATCTCCGAACCCGATCGAGCCGTTCGTTTTCCATCCGGAGCCTGCTTCGAGCGGAGCCGCTTAGTCGCTGCTTTAGCCGTTCCAAGCGCTGACTTAGCTCCGCAACATGGGGAACGGCCAATTCGGCGGCCGCGGTAGGCGTTGCCGCGCGCAGATCCGCAACGAAATCCGCGATGGTGAAGTCGGTTTCGTGGCCGACTGCGCTTATGACCGGAACGGACGAAGAGACGATCGCCCTCGCCACCGCTTCCTCGTTGAAAGCCCAAAGCTCTTCCAGCGATCCGCCGCCGCGACCTACGATTAATACGTCGCAGCCGCCAAAACGGTTCATCGCTTGAATGGCAGACACGATCGCCGGAGCTGCGCCCGCTCCTTGCACGAGCACCGGATACACGTAGACGGGGATTAGCGGGTATCTTCGCTGCAAGGTCGTTATAATATCCCTAACCGCTGCTCCCGTTGGCGAAGTAATGACGCCAATCGCTTTGGGGTAGGCAGGGAGCGGTCTTTTGCGGGCGGGAGAGAACAACCCTTCTCTCTCCAGCCTTTCCTTTAGTTGTTCGTACGCCAGATACAAACTGCCTATACCGTCCGGCTGCATCGCCATCACGTAAAATTGATAGGTGCCGTCTCTTTCGAATACCGAAATATTCCCACGTGCAAGCACTTTCGCGCCTTCCCGAGGGATGAAAGGAAGCCTCGCGTTATGCGAGGCGAACATGACGCATTTGAGCCTGCTGTCGGCATCCTTTAGCGTGAAATACATATGACCGCTTGAATGGTGGGTGAAATTCGAAATTTCCCCGCGCAGCCATACATCGCCAAGCACCGTGTCGCTTTCGAGCTTCATGCGAATATATTTGTTAAGTTCTTTGATGGAATAAATGCGCGGTTGAACCGTCATGCGGAACTACACCTCGATTCCGTTCGCCCTCTTAGCTGCCGTGATCGTGTTACTCATCAGCATCGTAATCGTCATCGGACCAACGCCGCCCGGGACCGGCGTCAAGTAACCTGCAGTCTCCAAACAGGACTCGTAATCGACGTCTCCGGCCAGCTTCCCGTCCGGGAGACGGTTGATGCCTACATCGATGACAACGGCGCCCGGCTTCACGTAACGACTATCGATCGCTTTCGTCCGGCCGATCGCGACGACAAGAATATCCGCTTGTTTCGCGATTTCCTCCATGCCGGCCGTACGGGAATGGCAGATCGTAACCGTTGCGTTCTCGCGCAACAGAAGCATCGCCACCGGCTTGCCTACGATATTGCTGCGGCCGATAACGACGGCATGTTTGCCGGCAATGTCAACGCCGCTTCGTTTGATTAATTCGATGACTCCAGCAGGCGTGCACGGAAGCAGGCTGTCGTCTCCGATCGTCAGGTTGCCCACACTCTGCGGATGGAAGCCGTCCACATCTTTCTCAACGCTGATCGCGTCGATGACCGCTTTTTCGTTAATATGTTTAGGCAACGGCAATTGCACGAGTATGCCGTTAATCGTCGATTGGTTGTTCAGCCGATCGATAAGCGCGAGCAGCTCTTGCTCGGATGTTTCCGCCGGCAGCCTGTGTACTTCCGAATAGATGCCGAGCTCTATGCATGTTTTCTCCTTCGATCCGACATACACCTTGGAGGCGGGATCTTCTCCGACCAGCACAACCGCCAGACCCGGCACAACATTTTTCGCCTTCAGATTGACTACTTCTTGCAACAACTCGCCGCGAATTTGTTCCGAAATCTTTTTGCCTTCGATAATATGAGCTCCCATGTCCGTCCCGTCTCCTTTATATGGTAGTTCAAAAAGTCCGCACCCGAACTTTTTGAATCCGTATTTAATAATTTGTGTTATGCCTTCAGCTCGTCAATGCCGAGCAGAAGCTTGCCGAGCACGCCGTTCACGAACTTGCCCGATTCATCCGTGCCAAAATGTTTGGCCAGCTCGATCGCCTCGTTGATCGCCGCTTTGGGCGGCACGTCGTCCCTGAATACCATTTCGTAGCAAGCCAGCCGCAGCACTTGGCGGTCTACCCGCGAGAGCCTGTCCACTTGCCAGCCGGTCAAAAACTGCTGCAGCATGCCGTCGATCTCGGATTTGCGCTCCAGCACGCCGTTCACAATTTCTCTGGCGAACGCGTCCGTCGTTCCGATCTCCTTCGGATCCGCGCCCAGCTCATTGTCCTGGCGAAGCTCGTCCATGATCATATCGACGGCTTCCGTTGCCGTCACCTCATTCATTTCCATTTGGTATAGGCTGGATACCGCGATTTCCCTAGCCAATCTCCGTTTCATGTAAATCCTCCGTTTCAAGTTGAAAAAACGATGATCTCCTCCCTGCCCGGAAGGATTCGGCTGCCCGACTTCCGATGAACGGAGGAGACCACTGAATTATCGATAGGTACGGAACCTGCTCATTATCGCGTACCATATTCGCTGCCATGGGATTACGGGGCCGTCCGTCAGCTCTTTCTGCTTGCCGAACCAATAACCTGCGGAAACGAGCAACGCAACGAACAACATGTCCCAAAAACCGAAAGCCAAATAAATAATACCGCACAAAAGACCGGCTGCCGCGCCTACGATCCTTCTCCAATAGACGCTCCAGATCTCCCTCCACATCGGTCGACCACCTCTATTCTACGCGACTCTTGAACGTATTCGCCTGAACCACGTTGGCGACAAACACGGCAACGTTCATGACCGGTATGCCGGTAATTTCCTCGACATGTTCTTTCACCGCGCGCTGGATCTCTTCCGTCAGCGCTGGGATGGAACTCTCGCCGTCGATGACGGCGCGAAGCACGATCTCTAGACCCGCGTCGGAAGCCCGGACGCGAGCGCGCAGCTCTTTGACACCGCGCTGCTTGGAGCCTGTCTTCAGCGCCAAATTTTCGATCGTTTCGATCGAAATGCGAATATCGCCATATTCCGTCCGCTGATCGATGGATTGCGCGGACATCGAACCGCGATGGAGCGACAAGATGAAGAAACGGAAGCTAAGCAGAAGCAACACGACACCTGCAATACCGGTTCCGATCTGCACTCCGTCCAAGCGGTAGAATTCCGTGAATAAATCCTCCAACATCTCGCTCGTTAACCAGCCGAAGCCGAGACTCATGAGGAAAATCGATATGACGCCGACGATCAGACTGTATAGAAACAACATTAGCTTGTCCACGACTTTAATCAAAGCAGCCAATCCTCCCGTCAGACCGAATGAAAACCCCCTTGCCGATCGGCATGCCCAATCACGAGGGGGTTGTACAAAGCTTTTTCAATTATTTTACCCGATTTTGGAAGTCTTCTTCATCCGGTCTCTCGGTCGTTTTGAAATGGACGTCATGGATATGTACATTCACTTCTACGACGTGCAAGCCTGTCATGATCTCGATTGAGCGCTTCACGTTGTTCTGGATGTCGGATGCGATCTCGGGAATCTTATAGCCGTACTCCACGATGATAGATACGTCTACAGCCGCTTCGCGTTGGCCGACTTCCACCTTCACGCCCTTGGATAAGTTCTTCCTTCCGAGCAGCTCCGCGATACCGCCCGCGAAACCGCCGCTCATGCCGGCTACCCCTTTTACTTCGATGGCAGCAAGCCCGGCAATCACTTCAATGACTTCAGGTGCAATCTGAATCGTACCGATTTCTGTTTTCTCGTAATCCGCAGCGATCGTACTCATGTTCGTTGTACACCTCCCTAAAGTTGCGATGGCCTGGTTTCTGCCAAGCCTTAATCCGCATCTTATTTCTATACTATAACATTCAGCTCGAATTATGACAAACTATACCTGCTTGTTTAACTACTCGCTGACTGCCGCTTCGGGGGCGTTGATATCATGCTCTTCGAGAAACTTGATGTCGAAATTGCCCTGAATGAACTTGGGATGGCTAAGCAGCTTCAGATGGAACGGAATCGTTGTCCGGATGCCATCGATCGCAAACTCGGACAATGCCCGCTTCATGCGAGCGATCGCCTCTTCGCGGGTTGCTCCCCATACGATCAGCTTCGCAATCATAGAATCGTAATGCGGCGAGATCGTATAGCCCGGATAAACCGCGCTGTCCACGCGTACGCCTGCTCCGCCCGGAGGCAGATAGAACGGAATATGTCCGGGAGACGGCATGAAATTGCGTTCCGAATCCTCGGCGTTAATCCGGCATTCGATCGACCAGCCGTTTATCTTCAGATCGGCCTGGCCGAACGACAACGGATTGCCTTCGGCGACGCTGATCATCTCCTTGATCAGATCGACGTTCGTAATCATCTCCGTTACCGGATGTTCGACCTGGATGCGGGTATTCATCTCCATGAAATAAAATTGGCCGTCGGGACCGAGCAGGAACTCCAGCGTGCCGGCTCCGGAATAATTGACCGCGAGCGCCGCACGCACGGCGGCTTCGCCCATTCGTTCGCGAAGCTCCGGCGACAGAACCGGGCAAGGCGCCTCCTCGACCAGCTTCTGGCGTCTGCGCTGAACGGAGCAGTCACGTTCGAACAAGTGGACAGCATTGCCGTGTTTATCGGCCATGATCTGGATCTCGACATGCTTCATGCCCGTCAAATATTTCTCCAGATAAACGCCCGCGTTGCCAAACGCTTTCTGCGCTTCCTGCTGCGCGGTCGTTATCTGGCTCACTAACGATTCTTCGTTCTCCGCGATCCGGATGCCCTTCCCTCCGCCGCCTGCCGTTGCCTTAATAATGACGGGATAGCCGATCTCGCGCGCGACTGTCATCGCTTCGTCCAGGCTTTCGATCAAGCCGTCGGAGCCCGGAATAATCGGTACGTCGGCAGATTTCATCGTTAGCTTGGCCACGGCTTTGTCGCCCATCTTGCTGATCGCTTCCGGCGAAGGTCCGATGAACGTAATGTTGCACGACTCGCAAATTTCGGCGAAATCGGCATTCTCAGCCAAGAAACCGTATCCGGGATGGATGGCGTCGCATTCCGTGATGGTCGCTACGCTCATAATGTTCGTAAAGTTCAGGTAGCTGTCCTTGGACAATGTCGGTCCGATGCAATAAGACTCGTCGGCAAGCTTGACATGCAGCGAGTCTCTGTCCGCTTCGGAGAAGACGGCCACGGTCGAGATGCCAAGCTCGCGGCAAGCGCGAATAATTCGAACCGCGATCTCGCCGCGGTTCGCGATTAATATTTTGTGGAATTTCACGTGGGAACCCCTTTCGAAACAAGAAGTGTTAGTCCGCTTTCACCAGGAACAACGGCTGGCCGTATTCGACGAGTTGTCCGTTCGTGACGAGAACCTCGACGATTTCGCCTTTCACTTCGGCTTCCAACTCGTTCATCAGCTTCATCGCTTCCAGAATGCAGACGACGGATTTCTCGTTCACGCGGTCTCCGGCTTTAACGAACTCAGCCGCGTCAGGCGAAGGGGCGCTGTAGAACGTGCCGACCATCGGGGATACGATCTGATGAAGATCCAGCGCGGGAGCCTTTGGAGCGGCAGTTTCAACCGCTGCGGGCTGCGGGGATGCCTGCGGCGCCGCCGCTTGCGGCTGGCCGATCACCGGCGCTTGCGAATATGTATGCGTAATTGGAGCCGTTTGCACATTCACCACTTCGGTTTTTCCCGGCTTGCGGATATGAAGGCGCGCTCCTTCGTTTTCGATTTCTAGCTCTTGAACGGAAGTTTGGTCAATAAGTTTAACCAATTCTTTAATTTCGCTCAACTTGAACATGAACGTAATCACTCCTCTTCTTCACATAACGTTTAGTATTATACCATAAATAGGCGTGAACACGAATTATTTTTTACCATGACAGCGGATTTCTCTTATCATTGCCTAGTATCATTCTCCGTTTCCCATAAATACCCTTCATTATTATCCGATAATATCAAAAAAAAATCCGCGCGTTCTCCGGTCCGTGAACCGGTGACGCGCGGATTTGTTTCGGCTTGCCATGCCGCTAGCCTTTACGGCGCAGGCACATATTGCACGGATACTTGGTCCGGCTTCACTTCAAGCGTCTTCATGACCTGCTCGATAATGTTGGCCGCATCCTTCTTCTCCAGCTTCTGGCTTGTGACGACAACCTTATAACGATCGTTTTCCGGCGAAATCAGCGCCATTTCGTATTGTTCCATCAGCGCGGATTCCAAGTCCGTAATTCTCGAATTTTTGTCTTCCAAAAGCTCCAGCTCCTTCATCGCCGCGGAAATTTCTTCTTCCGTGGACTCGCCCGTGTTGGCGATCACGGCATGAATGCGGTCCTGCTCTTCCGAATATTGCTGCTCGCGCTTCGACATGAGCTCTCCGAACAATCCTACGGATACGACGCCGTCGCGCTCAAGCTGCTCAAGCACTTCCTTGTCCGCCGCGCTGATCTCGCCGTCGCCCTCTTGGCTCACTTCGTCCACGACGAGACCGTCTTTGCTTTCTCCCGTCACTTCCGATACGTCTTCCGTCTTCTCGCCGCTGCCGGAGAGTTTGTCGGTATCGTCCAAATCCTGCGTGAACAGGTAATACGCGGACAGGACAACCATCAAGCTCAGCATGGATACCAACCAAATCGTTTGTCTTTTCGTGTTCATGTGAACAGCCTCCCAATAATCGATTATTTTTTCATGCTATTGCTTGCTCGGCACGACTTCGATCCGGTTCACCGCGACGCTGACGCCTTTCTCGACCGCGATTGTAATCAACCGTCTGACGGTCGCGTTCTCCGCGCCTTGGGCCACGATGAGAATGCCCCGAATCCTCGGGTTGATCGTTTTGGTCACGATCGGCTTCTGGTCGCCGGACACCTCGTACAGAACGACCTGGCCGTCCCTGCTGATCGACGTGATGTGGCGGGTTCCGCCGTTTTTGTCATTCTCGTTTGTCGTGGACTGCGTCTCCTGGTTATGCCTCGCGACCACGATTTCTTCCGTCGAATCAACCGTAACCAAGACATCCACGGCGCCGACGCCTACGATCTTGCCCAAAATTTCCTCGAGTCTCGTCTCCAGCGCATTCTCGATCTGCAGGAACGGCGAGCTCGCAGCCGGGCCTTGGTTCCAGGCTTCTTCGGCGGCAGGCGGCGGATTGGGATCCTGCGCGGACGTGTCGACATCCTTGTATGGCAGGAACGAATTGATGAGCATGAGGGCGGCGCCGATCCCGCCTACGATGAGCAAGATGCGCAGCGTCCTTATACGCTTCGGTCCGCTTGGACCGCCCCCGACCGCCGATTCCAAATTTTCCAGCCATTTCGCCACTTCCACCCAACCTCCCAATCAGACGCCTGTATAGCTTGCAGCGTTTCATTCCGTGCGCACCTGGATTAGAATGCGATCTCTATGCACCCCCCAGCCCTGGTTTATCGCGTTTTTGATCGAGGCTGCTTCGCTTCCTTCAACCTGTATGAAACCTTCCGCGCCGCTTTCTTCGCCGGCGGAAGCTTCGGCTCCCTGTTCCGTTGTCTCCTCGATCCGGACCTGAACCGTGACGGGAGCAACGTCGTCCACCTGGTCCGCCACCGAGCCGCCGACGTCCGCCGAAGCTCGCTCTTGCTCTGGCCTTAATGTGACGCGAATCTCTCCTATGTCAGGGACATCCCCTTCCTTCGGCTTCTTCCCCCAGACCAACGTTACGTCCACGCCTTCCACGCTGCGCCCGTGCGATTTCCTGAGTTCGGCTAACATGCCGCTCTCGAGGGTCCGCTTCATGAGCCTTGCCGTCTCCATGTTCCGCTGCTCCGAAAGCTCCGCCGCCTTGCGCTCGATCTCTTCGAGCGAGGGCATCTTCACGTTCCGATCGGCGGCTCTTTCGTTCCACATTCGGATGCCGGCATCCAGCTTAGGGCCGATGTCCTCCTGGAACAGCCTAAGAACGGGCGAAAGGATCGTCAGGAGGATGAACAAACCGACGACGAGTCTGGCATACCGCTGCATCGCCTTGTTCGGCAACAGCAGCTCGACCAAGACGGCAAGCAGGATCACCGCGATGATGTCGCGCAGCCAGTCGCTTAACCAAGCGATCACATTCAGCTCACCTCCTCAAAGTTTTCCGAAGGAAAACGACTTCTCATCGGACCATCAGGGCCGCGTTGCCGGCCGTCAGGATGATCGTGACCGCCAGGAAAAACATGAGGCTGACGGCGGCAAGCGCGGCGAAGACGTAAATCATCGTTTTCCCGATCGTCTGCAGGCAATCCGCGATCGGCGAATCGCCTAGCGGCTGCATCACTGCGGCCGCGATGTTGTAGATCAGCGCCAGAGTCAATATTTTCAGAGCAGGGAAAGCGCTTAGGAACAACAAGACGATGACGCCCGCTAGGCCAATCGCATTCTTTGCCAGCATGGAAGCGGAGATGACGGTATCTGCCGCATCCGAGAACATCCGTCCGACGACGGGAACGAAGTTGCCCGTCACGAACTTCGCGGTCCGCAGCGTGACGCCGTCGGTGACCGCCCCCGTAGCCCCTTGCACCGAGATGACCCCGAGGAACACCGTCAGCATGACGCCAAGCGCTCCTACGGCGACCGTTCGAAGCAGATTCGCCAGCTGCGTCACTTTGAACTTCTCGGTCAGCGCGCTCGCGATATGGAGGACGGCCGAGAAGAACAGAAGCGGGAATACGAAGGCGTAGATAACGGTGCCAACGGCATGAATCATAAAAATAATGAGCGGATGCAGCACCGACACCGATACGATACTGCCCATCGAGGCTAGCAAGGTCAGCAGCAGGGGCACCATGGCCAGCATGAAGGTAATCATGCTTTCGATCGCTTCCCTGGCGTAGCCGATGGCGACATGAAAGCTGTTCACCGCGATGATGACCAGCACCATAAACGTAATCGCGTACGCAACCTTGCTGATGGCGCTCCGCTCGAAAGCGGTTTGCATCGTTTCCAGCACCATGCTGAACACGGTCAACATGACGATCGTCACGAGCAGCTTGCCGTTGTAAAGCACTTCATGCCATAAGTAGCGGAGCAAGCCCTGGAGGACGTCGACGAGCTTGAAACCTCCGCCGGGCAACAGCATTTCGCGGAAGGTAGGCATCCTCCCCTCCGGGAAGAACCCGCCGTATTCGCTGCTCAGCTTGCTCCAATAAGCCTCGACGCCCTCCGTGTCCACCAAATCCAGCTGGTCTTGCGTGATCGTCCCCGTCACGGCTTCCGCTGCTTCCGCTCCAGTGTCCCGACTCCCATCGGTCGCTCCCCCTCCAGCGGCCGCCGGAGGTTCGGCGCCTCCTCCGGCGGCTTCCGCCTGCAGTACGGCCGGCACCAGCTGGAAGGCGAGGGCTATGATGAAGATCAGCAGCAGCAGCTTGGCCCTTCCGCGGGCGTCGAATCGCGTCATGCCGTCGTTCAGCTCCCCGCCGGCAATAATCCGATAACCGTCTCGACGATGACGCTAATAATGGGGATCGCCATGACGAGAATGAATATTTTGCCGGCAAATTCGATTTTTGAAGCGATGCTTTCCTGACCCGCATCCCGTACGATCTGTGCCCCGAATTCCGCGATATACGCGATCCCGATGATCTTCAGCACTGTTTTCAGGTAGATGGAAGGGATACCGGACTTGTTTGCGAGATCCTCGAGCACGGCGATAACCGCTTCGATCTTGCCGATGACATACAGGAAAATAAACAGTCCCGTGAATGCCGCGAGCAAGAAGGCGAACATCGGCTTCTGCTCGCGGACGACCAGGATCAGAACCGTTGCAATCAGGCCGAGCCCGACGATTTGGATCATATCCACCGCATTCACCTACTGGAACAGAAAGATCGTTTTGATTTCCTGGAACAATTCGTTCAGCAGACGGACTACCATAAACAGCACGACAACAAATCCGATAACCGTAACCCAGTGCGCCATGTCTTCCTTCCCCATCTGCTTCAGCACGGAATGGATCATTGCGATAATGATGCCGATTCCCGCGATTTGAAATATGGCGCTCACATCGATATTCATAAGCAGCGCACCCTCTTACACCATCAAAATGACGATCAGTACGGCAAGCAATACGCCAAGGCTTTTCCACATTTTCTCGTAGCGCCCTTGATCGTCTCGCGCGGAATCTTCTTCGGCCTTCAGCTGGGACAAGGCCAGCTTCAAATGTTTCATTTGGTCGTCCTTGTCGCTTATGCCGAGCGTCGTTCCCAGCCTGAGCAGAATGCCTTGTTCGCTGGCCTTCATGGAAGTGTCGCGCCAGTGGGTTTTGACGGCAATCGTCCAGCTTTCCTGGAAGGAAGGTCCTTCAGCTGCCCATACGCCGGCTGCGGCTTGCTTCAGCATGGCCGAGATCGGCTCGGGCGACGATTGCGCCGTCCGCTCTAGCGCTTCGGGTAAAGGTGTATGGCCGTACCCGATCTCGGTTTCGAGGCGCTGAAGCGCGTGCGCGAGCTGCCTGAGCTGCTTCGGTCGTTCCGCGAATCTCGCGGCTTGCTGGAAGCCGATCAGCGTGCCGGCGACGATGATCAGAATCGCCCCCATCAGCTTGATCATGGCTCTTCCAGCCGATTCCGCCCCGCGAAGCTTAGCAGGCTTTGCGGCTGGGCCTCCGCATTTCTCTGAGGAGCTGCCTGCTGACCGCCAAGCTGGATGATCCGGTGCATGATGCCTTCCGGCGTCCGCTTCAGCTCTACGACCTGAGCGAATGTCCCTTCCTGAATCAGCTTGAACAGCTCTGGCCGTCCTTTGGCGTCATGAATATCGTAGGCATGGGCGGTCGCGACGACGTGAACGCCTGCATGGCTCGCTTCCCGGATCGCTTCGGCGTCTTCCAGACGGCCGATCTCATCGACCACGAGCACTTCCGGAGACATCGAACGTAGCAGCATCATCATGCCTTCCGCCTTCGGGCAAGCGTCCATCACGTCCGTCCTTGGACCGACGTCAAAGGTTGGGATGCCCCTGACGCAAGCCGCGATCTCGGAGCGTTCGTCCACGATGCCTACCTTCCGTCCCCGCCACTTCAGCGATTCGCCGCCCGGCCAAGAACCGTAGCTGACCGTTCTCGCGATGTCGCGGATCAGCGTCGTTTTGCCTTGCTGCGGCGGCGCCAGAATTAACGTCGATCCGATGGTGGCTCGCGCGCGGTCGAGCAGCTTCGGCAGCAGATGCGAGGCGGCTCCGATCACCTCCCGGGCAATGCGGATATTAAATCCTCCGATACCGCGAATGCCGCGGACTGACCCGCCGTCCAAAATCGTTCTTCCAGCGAGACCGATCCGGTGGCCGCCCGACACGGTAATGTAACCTCTGCGCAGCTCTTCTTCCATGGCATACAGTGAATAGTTCGTGATCCTCTCCAGCAGCTTACGGCATTGTTCGGCCGTCGGCTTCACCGCATGGTCGGCATCGGTTCGCAAGGCGGAATCCGGCGTTACGAACCGGCTTTGTCCGCTATAAGCGATCTCGAGCGGCCGATTTTCTCGTATGCGGATTTCTTCGAGCTGCCCCTTCACTTCTGCAGGCAGCCCGTCCAGCAGCCGCTTCAGCTCCAGCGGCAACAAATGCGAAACATGAGACAGCATCTGCATCACTCCCGGATGTTTGTCCTTGATCGTTACATATGTATGCTTGTCTAACGAAAATATGTCCGTGAATCTCTCATTTTGCTAGAGAGGTTGTTCTAAAAGTCCAATTTTGATCACGAAGTATCGCTTGAAGCCTATTCGGCATCGAATCTTGAATTCAGCCGGAACTTCCGGTGCTCACGTAGCCTCCAGCTACGCTCCGCTCCTCATTTCCTAGCTTCTTTCAACCTTCTTGGTGCTGAAAACTGAACTTTTTGAACTCGAACTAGAATCCAAATCTATTATTTCTTCAAAATGCCGATCATCAGGCAGATAACGCCCGCTGCAACCCATACGAACTTGGAAGCGGACAGCTTGTCCGAAAGTCCCACGAGCCCGACAGTCGTCGTCGCGATGAGTATCAGCGGCCCGACAAGCGCAAGCGACGAATTGACGACAAGCGCCTTGTCGATCTGGTTGAGTCGCAGCATCAAGATCGCCGCGCATATTTCAATGCTGCCTGACAGCAGGCGAAGTGATGCCATGGTCATGACGATTTTGTTCAGCATTCCGATCTCCCTCCTCTCTTTCGACTCTCTTGTTCCATGTATATGCACGCTTGTCTTTCGTTCATGCCGGACACCAGCCCACGAGTAGCCGCATATAGTGGATTATTGTTTCAAGCTAGCAGTCCATCTTGTAAGAAGTTCGCGAAGGAGACAATGCGATGAGAACAGCTGTATCAGACAACTGGCATCAGCTTCTGAAAGACCCGAGCGGCAGCCGTGCCGAAGACCGAAGGAAGCTGCTGGGCAAAACGATGGTCATCGACAAAGGGCTAGGCCTCAATAGTTTCAGCGATTTTATAGGCGTGGCGGGTCCTTATGTCGATATGATCAAGCTCGCGTTCGGCACCTCGGTCCTGTACGATTCCGAGCTGCTGCGCCAAAAGCTGCAATTGGCCAGCGCGATGGACATCGTGACCTTGCCTGGCGGAACCTTGTTGGAGGCGGCCATCAAACAGGACGTCGTCGGTTCGTTCCTGGATTCGGTCGCGGCTTACGGATTCACGGGAATCGAAATATCGGACGGCACGATCGAGCTCGATCGGGTCCGCAGAACCTCATTGATCAAAGATTGCGTGAGCAGGGGGTTTGTCGTGACGACGGAATATGGCAAAAAAGCGGCGGGTTCGGTCATTGACCCCGAGGAGCTTGCTTTCACGGCGCATTGCGATTGGGAGGCAGGCGCGGATCTCGTTACGGTGGAAGCGCGAGAATCCGGCATCAATGTAGGATTGTTCGATGAGGAGGGTCGCTGCAAGGAAGCCGTGCTGGAGAGCGTATTGGAGAAGGTTGACCCTGTCGGAAAGCTGATGTGGGAAGCGCCGCTGAAGAGCCAGCAGGTCGACCTGCTCCATCAATTCGGCCCGACCGTTCACCTTGGCAACGTGGCGCCGGCCGACGCGCTTGCGCTGGAAGCGATGCGGAGGGGACTTCGCTCCGACACTTTTCACTTCGGCCGGAACATCGCGGTCATCGACTATATGATTTGAGAAAGAAGGACGGTTCACATGATGGTTCAGGTCATATCCAGCGTTAACGAAGCTTGCGCCGCCAAATTCCATCACAAGACGGCAATCGTCATCGACGTGCTTCGAGCGACGAGCACGATCGTCACCGCGCTAGCCGCTGGAGCGACCAGCGTCTTGCCCGCAGAGACCGTGATGGACGCGAAGTCGCTGCAGCGGCCTGGCGATCTTCTCGGAGGAGAGAGGTTTTGCCGTAAAATCGCAGGGTTTGACCTGGGCAACTCTCCGCCTGAATATACGTCGGATGCGGTCAAAGGGCGCCGTATTATTCTGACGACGACGAACGGAACGAGGGCCATCCACAAATCGACGAGGGCGGAGCATGTCATCGCCGCATCGCTGCTGAACGCGGAGGCATGCGCCAAATTCGCGCTTGAGCTGCGACGCGACGTCGTCGTCATGTGCGCGGGCAGTCATGACGACTTCGCGATCGAAGACGGGGTATGTGCGGGTATGCTTTTGAATCGAATGAGGAAATTTTGTGCCTCGTCCATCGACACGGACGATTTCGGCATGGCGATGGAATCGCTTTATGCGGATCGACGCGACCATCTTGAGGAGGTTCTGCTTCATAGCGCCTCAGGGAAACGGCTGCAAAAGCTCGGACAGAAACAAGATATCGAATGCTGCGCTCAGGCGAATACCATCCACGAAGTCCCGTATTTGAATGGAGACCAGCTCGTTCTTCGCTACTAAGTCTATCTATCACTAGACATATCCCGTCCTGCCCGTCCATATAATGACCTTAGGTTGCAAAGCGCCGACGCAAGTTATACGCCTTGGGATGGGAGTCAAACGTTCATGGTAGGAGAAATCGTGCTTGTGGGTTTAATCATTATCGGAGTCATAGGCCGATCGTCCATTATCGCGACTGCGGCATGTATACTACTCGCGGTTAAGCTTGTTCATCTGGAGCGTTATTTGCCCGGCATCGAACGGCGCGGATTAGAGCTCGGCCTGTTGTTCCTCACGCTTAGCGTACTTGTCCCCTTTGCTTCCGGGAAGATCGGCGTGAAGGAATTTACTGCCGTCCTGACCTCATGGCAAGGCATCCTCGCCCTTCTCGGCGGCGCTGCCGCTACCTACATCAACAGCAAAGGACTGGATCTGCTTCGAATCGATCCCCAGATCATCGTCGGGCTCGTATTAGGATCGATCGCCGGGATCGTCCTTCTGCGGGGAATACCTGTAGGTCCATTAATGGCCGCGGGGATTACGGCAATCTTGTACAAGTTGTTCCGATTGATCGGCGGCGGCTCCTAAATCGTTGTCCGTGCCTGCCATCACCCATCCTCGAAAAAAAAGGTGTCCGCCAAGGTTGCTGCCAACCCGGGGACACCTCGCTATGATTGCCAAATCATTACCTGCGTTCCGAAGGACCGCCTACGTAAACTTGCTCGGCCGTATCGAGATCGTAAGCCGTATGAAGCGCGCGAACGACATCCGCAAGCGGCTCGGCCGAAATGACGCAGGATACTTTGATCTCCGACGTGCTGACCATCTTGATGCTGACGCCGATCGAGGAAATGGCCTTGAACATCGTCGCGGCAACGCCAGGGTTGCTGACCATGCCGGCGCCTACGATGGATACCTTCACAAGACCGCTCTCCGAAGTCGTCTCGCGGAACGGGACGACGCCTCGGTTGCTCTCGATGACGCCGATCGCTTTCTCCCTGTCGTCGCCGGAAACGGTGAACGAGAAATCCGCTTTGCCGTCCGCGACTCCGCTCTGGACGATAATATCCACGTCGATGCCTTCGGCCGCAAGCGCGCCGAATACGTTCGCGAGCACGCCCGGAACGTCCTCTACGCCCATGATGCTGATTCTTGCCACGTTTTTGTCGAATGCGATGCCTCGTACGACTACGCCTTGCTCCATGATTGCTTCCTCCTTCACACTTGTCCCATCATTGTACGTAAAGCTGGAACGAACGACCAGCCGGACGTTGTAATGTTTCGCATATTCGACCGCGCGAGGATGCAGGACCGCCGCTCCCAAATGAGCGAGCTCCAGCATTTCGTCGTATGAAATCTCATCCAGCTTACGAGCGTTTTTCACGACGCGGGGATCCGTCGAATAGACGCCGTCCACGTCGGTATAAATCTCGCAAACATCGGCTTTCAGTGCCGCAGCCAGCGCAACGGCCGTCGTATCGGAGCCGCCGCGGCCTAGCGTCGTAATCTCGCCGTCCGTGCTTGTGCCTTGGAAGCCGGCCACAATGGCGACATTGCCCTCTTCCAGCGCCTTGAAGACGCGGTTTGGTTCTATATCGGTAATTTTGGCTTTGCCGTGTACCGAATCCGTCCGCATGCCGGCTTGCCAGCCCGTGAAGGATACGGCCTTGCCGCCTAAGCCATGAACGGTCATGGACAATAACGCGATCGAAATCTGCTCGCCGACGGTGAGTAGCATATCCATCTCGCGCGCCGGGGGATTCGGGTTAAGTACCTTCGATTGATCAATCAGATCGTCCGTCGTATCGCCCATAGCGGACACGACCACAACGACGTCGTTGCCTTCTTGCTGCTTCTCGATAATGCGTTTCGCAACGCGCTGCATTCTCTCTGGCGTCCCTACGGAACTGCCTCCAAACTTCATCACGATCAAAGACAAAGCTGATTCACTCCCCAACCTTGACATATACATACAAGATCATATTATAGCACAGGCTGCTTGCCTATGAATATACTTTTCCTCAATTTATATGCCTCTCCAAAACAACAAAACCGCCCGGTTCGACCGGACGGTTCGTCAATTCCTATCAATATTATGCGCGGGAGATGTATTTGCCTTCGCGCGTATCAATCAGAAGCACGTCGCCTTCGTTAATGAAGAGCGGCACTTGCACGTTCAGGCCGGTCTCGACCTTCGCGCTTTTTGTTGCGCCTTGCGCCGTGTTGCCTTTGACGCCTGGCTCCGTTTCCGTTACCGCCAGCTCGACGCTGTTCGGCATTTGGATGCCGAGGATTTCGCCTTGGTAGCTGGAGATGTTGACGTTCATGTTCTCTTTGAGGAAGTTCAGCTCCCACTCCAGCTGATCTTTCTCCAGGTTGAACTGGTCGAACGTTTCGTTGTCCATGAACGTGTATTCGGAACCGGAATTGTACAGGTATTGCACGGCGCGGTTCTCGATGATCGCGCGGCCGATCGTCTCGCCTGCGCGGAACGTCTTCTCGACGACGTTGCCGTTGCGGAGGTTCTTCAGCTTGGAACGTACGAATGCCGCGCCTTTGCCCGGTTTTACGTGCTGGAAGTCCAGAACGGTGAAGATGTCGTTGTCTACTTGTACCGTAAGGCCTGTCTTAAAATCGTTTACTGAAATCATTGCTGATTCCCTCCTGAATGATAGTCCCTATCCCAAACAGATGAGCTCTTTCGGGGATGAGGTTAATATTTTAATGCCGGATTCCGTAATCACGATGTCGTCTTCGATCCTTACGCCGCCGAAGCCTGGTAAGTAGATGCCTGGTTCCACCGTAACGGTCATGCCGGGGGTTAAAATCGTGTCGCTAAGCTTGGACAAACGCGGCGCTTCGTGAATTTCCATGCCGAGGCCGTGTCCGGTGCCATGGCCGAACATATCGTCGTAGCCGTATTTGGCAATGACGTCGCGCGCAAGCGCGTCGGCCTGCATGCCTGTCATCCCCGGACGGATATGCTCGAGGGCGTGCAGCTGCGCCTCCAGCACGATACTGTAAATTTCGCGGTGCTTGTCCGTCGGCTGCCCAATGACGACTGTACGCGTCAGATCCGAGCAATAACCTTTGTAATAAGCCCCGAAGTCAAGCTTGATGAACTCGTCCGTGCCGATGACCCGGTCGCTGGCTACGCCGTGCGGCAGCGCCGAACGTTCGCCGGAGGCCACGATCGTGTCGAAGGAGGAGCTTGTCGCCCCGTTGCTGCGCATGAACACTTCCATCTCGAGCGCAACATCCCGCTCCCGCATCCCGCTTCGGATGAGTCCGGTAATGTAAGTAAACGTACGGTCCGCCAGATCTGCGGCTTCCTGCATGACCGCGAGCTCCGCGTCATCCTTGATCATCCTGAGCTTCTCGACGAGTCCGGCCGCCGGAACGAGCGTAATGCCCTTCATCGTCGCGCTCCAGCGCGCATGGTCGGCGAAGGAAACATGCTCCTGCTCGAACGCGAGCTTGCCGATGCCCCAGCCGGCGAGCAATTCCCTTACCTCATCCAGCGGGCTCGTGCCGTGCTCGACGATGTCGAAGCCGGTTGCTTGGTCCACCGCCTGCACGCGGTAACGGAAATCCGTCAGGAGCAACGCTTTGTCATGCGTAATGAGCACGTAGCCGGAACTGCCCGTAAATCCGCTTATGTAACGCCGGTTATGCGAGCTTCCAATCAATATCGCTTCCAGCTGACCTTCTTCCATCAGCTTCCGAAGTCGGTTCAATCTCTCGGTCGTCAATTCTGTCACTCCTTTGCGCTTATGCCCGTTCGCGATTCAGCTCATGCACGAGCGCTTCGAGCGCAAGCGTATAGCCGATCGCCCCGAATCCCGCGATTTGGCCTACCGCGATTGGCGCCACTACCGAAACGTGCCGGAACGGCTCCCTCTTATGAATGTTGGATAAGTGAACCTCGACGATCGGCAGCGTAACCGCGCTTAAAGCGTCGCGCAGCGCGTAGCTGTAATGCGTCCATGCGCCCGGATTGATGATAATGCCGTCCATCTGGCCGTATGCCGCATGGATCCGGTCAATCATCTCTCCTTCGTGGTTCGTCTGGAAGCAAGTAACCGCAACGCCAAGCTCCTCCGCCTTCTTCGCCAGCATTCCTTCGATGGAAGACAACGATTCCTTGCCGTATACGCCCGGCTCGCGAATGCCGAGCATGTTCAAGTTCGGGCCGTTGAACACTGCGATGCTGCGCATCGTTGCACCTCCCAGCGGCTAGCTATTCAATAGCGCCCTGAATCACTAGACATTTTACCACAAATGCCCGCCGCTTGAGAAGTCGCTTCTGATTACTTCGCTCCAACCGGCTCCCGGGACGCTTCGTCCGTAAATTCGAAGGCGATCGAATAGCCGATGAACAGCCCCCACAACGTAAATATGCACAGCTCCGAAAAAAACGTATTCCAGCCCGCGGCGTTCACTCTTCCCGTCATGCCGAGCAGCGGGCCGACCGCCAGAAACATAAGCGCCCACCAGACGATGCCGTAGAACACGCCAGGCCATGGCCCCCTTAGCTTGCTTAACAGCACCAAATAGAGGAGCGAAGCGCCGATCGAAAATACCGTAAATCCAAGAATGCCGATGACGACGCCCCAATAACTGATCAGAAAATTGTGTTTGAAAAACGGCTCCAGCAAAAATCCCGGCAGCTCGGTCGTAAATTTCAAACCGTAGAACATCCAACGGAAACAGCCCCAGATAAGTCCCGCGTACAACCCGATATGGATGGCGTACAGCCAACGATTCGTGTGATGCTCGTGATAGGGGCTCTCGTTCTTTTTCCGTTCCTGTTTTCCATGCGAACGTTTTGAATGATTGTTGTTTTTCATGTTCTAATCGCTCCTCGTTTATCCACATCGTTGTCGTGTACGGTTCCGATGTATCTAGTATGGATGAATAAGGCGCTCCATAACCGCCCACAGGGGACATGGCCGAAACGTGCCGGCAATGCCAGCAATAGGTCGCCGCTCGCGCTCGCATTCCTTGGTTGGATCAAGTACAATAGAAGTGCGTGTTCAAAAAGTCCGGTTTTCAGCACCGAGAAGGTTGGATGATGCTAGGAAATGAGGAGCGGAGCGTAGTGGTAGCTACGTGAGCACCGGAAGTTCCGGCAGAATTCAAGATTCGATGTCGAGTTAACTTCCTGATATACTTCGTGATCAAAAGTGGACTTTTTGAACAACCTCAAGAAGAAAGTCAAATAGGCTCATTCCGAATAGGAGTTGCAGTCACAAAATTCAAGGATGGTGACATACATTTGCCTCAGGAAGCTAGAAATATCTATGGCGGACAAGCCGTCATCGAAGGCGTGATGTTCGCGGGCAAACACGTCAACGTAACGGCCGTTCGGCGCAAAAACGACGAAATCGAATTTTACGAGGTGCCGAGAACGTCTAAACGTTGGGTTACCGCATTAAAAAAGATCCCGTTGCTCCGCGGCGTCGTCGGCATCGTCGAATCGAGCGCCAAAGGCTCTCAGCATCTGAACTTCTCCATGGAAGCGTACGCGGAAGACGAGAGCGTCGAAGAAGGCGCTGCGGAGAATGCTAAGCCGGCTGCTCCCGAGAAGAAGGGCTTCAGTCTTGGCATGGTCGTCAGCGTGGCGGTCGCGGGCGTATTATCGTTCATCTTCGGCAAGCTGATCTTCACGGCCGTGCCGGCAGCGATCGAAGAAGCGTTGTTCAAGCAGTTATTCGAAAGCAATGTCGGTCATAATCTATTAGAAGGACTCATCAAAATCATTTTGCTGCTAGCATACCTGTACTTTATTTCGATGACTCCGCTCATCAAACGGTTGTTCCAGTATCATGGCGCGGAGCATAAGGTGATCAGCGCCTACGAAGCGGGCGAGAAATTGACGGTCGAGAACGTCCAAAAGTACAGCCGCCTGCATTATCGCTGCGGTTCCAGCTTTATTGTCTTCACCGTTATCGTAGGCGTCGTCGTCTACTCGCTTCCGATATTCGTTTGGGATTCGATTTGGGAACGAATCTATCTTCGGATCTTGTTGTTGCCGGTTGTGCTCGGTCTCTCCTACGAAGTGCTGCGTCTCACGAACGCCGTTCGCGAAGTGCCCGTACTCCGGCTGTTCGGATTCCCGGGGCTTTGGCTGCAGCTGCTGACGACGAAGGAACCGAATGACGAGCAAGTGAAAGTATCGATCGCTTCCTTTAACCGGATGCTGGAGCTCGATCGCGAAGCCGCGGCTCGATCGGGCATGCCGGCGAACCCGCCGAAAGCGATTTAACCTTAACTATTAATCCCCTTGTACGGAAAGGCGTGGTAACATGCGTAACAGATCGAAAGGCTGGATGATCGCCGCGATCGTCGTGGCGCTTTTGTTCGTGATCGGATTCGTGGACGGCTTGATGAGCAGCAATCCGTTCAATTTTCTTCTACCGATTATCGTACTGGGAGGCATTTTCCTGCTCTACAAATTCCCTCCCTCCTTCCTAAGAAGGGGAAGCTCCGGCGGTTACGCGAAGCGCGACCGCAATCCGTTCGCCCCGCGCAAATCGGCGCCTGCCAAGTCGAAGAAAGACAAGTCACGCTCCAGAACGGTTCCGTTCCGCGTCATTGAGGGCGGTAAGGATGATGACGATACACCAAAATATCATTAGCGAAATATGCCAAAAGGCCGCCGGATCAAATTGGATCCGGCGGCCTTTTTCGTTTGCGAAATGTTTTGGGTTTCTTCGGATTGCACAGCTGAAAAGCCTCTATCGATATGTATCGGTCAGTCGCTTTCGAGTTCGTTCCTCAGCGCCCGAAGCTCGTCCAGCCTACTGCCGTCCCTGCGGAAATATTCCACGAGCGTCTCGATGCAGGTAATGGAATCCCAGCTGAGATGATGTTCGATTCCTTCCACATCTTTATAAATATTTTCTTCTTGCACCCCAATGATGGATAAGAAAGACTCCAGCAAATCGTGGCGGTCCATTAGCCGTTTGCCCATTTTTTTGCCTTTATTCGTCAGGACAAGACCTCTGTATTTCTCATAAATCAAATAGTTGTCCTTATCCAGCTTCTGGATCATCTTCGTAACCGACGAAGGATGAACCTCCAGCCCTTCCGCGATGTCAGAAACTCTCGCATATCCTTTTTCTTCGATCAGCTTATATATTCTTTCCAAATAATCTTCCATGCTCGGAGTCGGCACTCGCGAAAGCCTCCTTACCTCGCGCTCGCACCTTGAACGCGGTTTTACTCTAAACGGTTGTTCAAAAAGCCCGTTTTTGATCACGAAGTATATCCGGATGCCTATTCGACATCGAATCTTGAATTCAGCCGGAACTTCCGGTGCTCACGTAGCTATCACTACGCTCCGCTCCTCATTTCCTAGCTTCTTTCAACCTTCTCGGTGCTGAAAACCAGGCTGTTTGAACACGCACTCTATGTATCATACACTGTGGTTTTGTTTGCTGCAACTTCACATCGCCTAGAACTTCAGCCATTCCGGCGTAATCAGGTTAAGCCAGATCGTGATTTTGGTCATTTGGTCGGTAAACAGCAGGATGCCCATCAGAATCATGACTCCACCGCCGATCTTCATAACGGTTTGGGAATATTTTAAGATCCATCGCGCAGTCCCAAGGAAAAACGCCAAGACGAAAAACGGAATGGCGAAACCAAGCGAGTATGCGGTCGTCAGCCCGAACCAAGTTCCCGGCTCGGAAGCGGCAAGTCCTAATATCGCGGTCAGGACGGGACCCGTGCAAGGCGTCCATCCGGCCGAAAATCCAACGCCGAAGACAAACGAGCTGAAATATCCTGCCCGCTTGGGCACCAAATTCATGCGGCGCTCCTTCATGAGCATCTGAGGTTTGAAAATGCCGATGAGGAATAATCCCATCAAAATGATCAGGATAGCGGATAATTGTCGGATGAGGGCGTTATATTCGCTAAAAAACTCGCTGAACACGTTGGTTCCGTATCCAAGCGTATAATAGACGGTACTGAAGCCAAGCACAAAAAACAGCGTATGCGACATCATCAGCATCCGCTTGCCCTTCGATAGCTGCGCATCTTTGAGCTCCGTTACGGAAATGCCCGTTATGTACGACAGGTAGGACGGGTACAGCGGCAAGCAGCAGGGCGAGATAAATGATGCGAATCCCGCTCCCAGCGCTATCCAAATATTCATGTCAGACACCAAATAACCACCTTTCAACAATCCTTGTTATCCGCCCATGCGGATCCCGCGGCGGAACAACAACATCAGCAGCAGAATCGCGATCAATAGCAATACGACCGTCCCGCCGGGAGCCAGATTCCATACGCCGGCAATGATCAAGCCAAACAATAAGGCGAATTCCCCGATGACGACGACCGCGATGACGCTTTGCCGGAAGCTTCTCGCAATGATTAAACTGCATGCCGCCGGTATCGTAAGCAGCGCGGAAACGAGCAAAGCTCCTACGATTTTGATAGAGACGCTAATGATAAGTGCCGTAAGCACGCTAATCATAACATTGTAGAATCGAACGGGCAAGCCGCTGACAGACGCCGCCTCCTCGTCGAACGTAATGAGGAATAACTCCTTCACTTGCGTGCCGATGACGAGCAGAACCGCGGCCGTCACGATGCCGATGATCCATAGATCCGTGCTGTTTAGCGTATAAATGCTGCCGAACAGGTAGCTGTTCACATCCATTGTGAATCCTTTTCCCATCGTGAACAGAATGGATGCCAACGCCACGCCTCCGGACATCATGATCGCCAGCGATAACTCCGCGTATGACTTATATGCCTTCCGCAGCTTCTCGATGGCAAAGGACGCCGCGATCGCGAACGCAATGCCAAGCAGCAACGGATACACGCGAACCAGGAAGCCGAGTGCAACGCCGGCGATGACAACATGAGAAATGGTATCCCCGATCATGGACAATCGCCGCAGCACTAGGAACAACCCGACGAGCGGGGCCGTTATCCCAATAAACAATCCGCCAAGCAATGCCTTCTGGAAAAACTCGCTAGTTAAAATTTCCAATCCGAATAACCTCTTTCCCGCTTTCCATCTGCTCACGCAACCCTTTGAGGCTATGCGCCAAATTGCTTTCGACGCAGTCCTGGGTTTCGTGGGAATGTTTGATGTAGAAGTTTAGTTTGCCCGCGCTGGACGCCGGCTCCTTTCCTAGATATCCCCGGATCATCTCCATGTCATGGGACACCATCAAGAACGTCATATTATGGTGCTGATGCATATGTTTGATCATATGGAAGAAACTTTCCTGCGTCTCCGCGTCGATGCCTACGGTCGGTTCGTCCAGAATGAGCAGCGACGGGGCGTTGATAAGCGCCCGAGCCAAGAACACTCGTTGCTGCTGGCCGCCGGACAGCTGCCCGATCCGTTTCTCTTCGAGATCCTTAATGCCCATTGCGTCCATTGCGTCAGTCGCCTTCGTATAATCGGTTTTGGACAGCCGCTTGAACAGCTTCCGACGGCCGAACAGCCCCGATAAGACAACCTCTCTCACCGTTGCCGGAAATTGGGGATTAAACGCATTCCGCTGAGGCACGTAGCCGATTCGGTCCCATTGCTTGAACTTGTCAATCGGTTGGCCGAATAAACGGATCTGTCCGGCGCTAGGCTTTAGCAGGCCTACGATTATGCGAAGCAGCGTCGTTTTGCCCGCTCCGTTCGTACCGATGAGACCGATAAAGTCTCGCTCTTTCACGCTGAAGCTTACGTTTTCCATCACCGTCTTATGTTGATAGGCAAACGATACGCCGTCTAAGGTAATCACGTCATTATGATTGCGACAGTTTTCGCTAGTCGCATCGGTCTGGCTTTCGATTGGCATTCCACTCGCTCCTTGCGGCAAAAAAAGGGAGCTGAGACAGCTCCGATTTTTTGATCATTATCTATTCTATTGTAATGCTTGCACTAGATTTTGCAAGTTGGATTGCATGAGATTCAAATAGGTGACGCCTGCTTTTTCCTGCTCCTTCGTCAAACCTTCCAGCGGATTCAGCACCATCGTGTCCACGTTCGCTTCGTTCGCCAGCATGACGGCCATCTGATCCGACACGAGCTCCTCGAAAAAAATGACCTTTACGTTATTGGCCTTGACGAACTTGGCAATTTCCAGAATATCCTGGGCTCTCGGCTCCGCGTCCGCATTCAGCCCCAAGATCGCCACTTGATTCAAGCCGTAATCCCTTGCGATGTATCCGAAGGCCTGGTGGGAGACAACCATGTTCTTCTGAGTCGCTTCTCCAAGCTTGGACGTGTAGTCGGTGTCGATCACGTCCAGCTTGCTCTTCAGCGCCGCGTAACGTTGCTCGTAATCCGCTGCATGTCCGGCATCCGCGGCGACGAGGCTGTTCTTCACGTTCTCCGCCAGGACTTGCGCCGACTTCGGACTCACCCATGTGTGAGGATCGATGGCATGCTCGTGATCCGCATGTTCCTCGTGTCCTTCTTCTTCATGCTCGTGACCATCCGTTTCACCCTCGTCCCCACCTTCGATAAGCGTAATGCCATCGCTCATCGCCTTCGCGACGACGCTGCTGTCACCGGACAATCCTTTCATGAAGTCGTCCACCCACGTTTCCAATCCAGCTCCGTGATACAGGAACAGCTCGGCTTTGGACGCTTTGTTCAAATCCTGACTCTTGGGCGTCCAATCATGCGGCTCCACGCCCGAAGCGATCAGGTTCGTCACCTCGACATGCTCACCGCCGATCTCCGATGCCAGGTAATAGAGCGGATAGAAGCTTGTCACGACGGATAATTTCGCCTCATCGGACGCTGCATTGCCCGCGTCTGCAGCCGCTTCGCCGTTCTTTGCCGCAGCGCCGTTCTCTGCCGTAGCGCCGTTCTCTGCCGTAGCGCCGTTATTCGAATCGTTCCCGCCGCAGCCCGCGACAAGCAGCAATGCCGACAGCATCATTGCGATAATGAGGCGCGATTTGTGTATTGGTTTCGTTAAAGTCATAGGATTAGGTTCTCCGATCTGCTTAATAGTAATCGTTATGATTACTTTTAGAATTATAAGACCGTCGCTTTGCATTTGTCAACACGGATTTTCTTATTTCTCTACTCTATGTAAGGAGCCTACCTACAGCCATACGCCAAAAAAAGCCGTTCCATACCTATCGGATCGATAGAGGAACGGCTTTTGGCCTGCTATTATTTGACGATAGCCCCGTTCGGCATGTTGTCCGGCACGGTAGCGAGCGTCAACTGATCGCCTTCGGATGCGGCAAGGATCATCCCTTGCGACATCTCGCCTCTCAGCTTAACGGGCTTCAAGTTCGTTACGCAGATGACTTTGCGCCCGACAAGCTCTTCCGGCTTGTAATAACGGGCGATGCCGGATACGACCTGTCGCTTCTCGTAGCCGAGATCCAGCTGCAGCTTCAGCAGCTTGTCGGCTTTCGGCACGGGCTCGGCAGACAGAACCTGCGCCACTCGAAGCTCGACCTTGGCGAAGTCGTCGATGCCGATCTCCGGCTTCTCTTCCGGACGAGGGCTTGAGGACTGTTCGGGTGCGGCGGATGTTTCCTGTTCGGAGCCGCTTTCTTTTTCTTTCACGGTTCCGCCGCTCATCGAAGCCGCGATAAAAGCAGCCTCGGCTTCCGTCTCCAGCCTCGGGAACAGCGGCGCATCCTTGCTCACCCGCGTGCCGCCAGGCGTCCGGCCGAACGCCTTCATGCTGTCCCAGCTCGTCAGTTCACCTTCCTTTAAGCCGAGCTGCTTCCACATTTCGAGCGGGGCATGCGTCAGGAATGGCTGCAGCATAATCGAGATCAAGCGCAGCGACTCGGCCAGATGATACATTGCCGATTCCAACTCGCCTCGTTTCGCCTCGTCCTTGGCAAGCGCCCAAGGTTGCGTCTCGTCAATATACTTGTTCGTGCGGCTTACGAACTGCCACAAAGCGGTCAGCGCAACGGAGAACTCCATCCGCTCCATCGCGTCCTCAACTTGCTGGATCGTAGAGGCTGCCAGCTTCTGCAGCGGCTCGTCGAACGCCGTAACGGAACCCGCGAAAGGCGGAACGACGCCGTCGAAATATTTGTCGATCATCGCAACGGTACGGTTCAGCAAATTACCGAGATCGTTCGCGAGATCGAAGTTGATCCGCTCCACGAAGTTCTCCGGCGTAAAAGCGCCGTCAGCGCCGAACGGTACCTCGCGCAGCAAGTAATATCGAAGGGCATCCAGTCCGTAACGGTCGATCAGGACGACCGGGTCGACAACGGTGCCTTTGGACTTCGACATTTTGCCTTCCTTCGTAAGCAGCCAGCCGTGCGCGAACACTTGTTTCGGCAGCGGCAAGCCCAGCGCCATCAACATGATCGGCCAATAGATCGTATGGAAACGGACGATCTCCTTGCCAACCAGATGGACGTCCGCCGGCCAATATCGCTTGAAGCTGTCGGTTTCTTCGTTGCCGTAGCCGATCGCCGTAATATAGTTGGACAACGCGTCGATCCAGACATAGATGACATGTTTCGGATCTCCGGGCACTTTGACGCCCCAGTCGAACGTCGTTCTGGAGACGGCCAGATCCTCGAGACCCGGCTTAATGAAGTTGTTGATCATTTCGTTTTTGCGGGACTCCGGCTGTATGAATGACGGATTTTGCTCGTAATGCTGCAGCAGTCTGTCCGCGTATTTGCTCATCCGGAAAAAGTAGCTTTCCTCTTTGACAAGCTCTACCGGACGGCCGCAATCTGGACAATTCCCACCGACGAGCTGGCGCTCCAGGAAAAACGACTCGCAAGGTGTGCAATACCAGCCTTCATACGTGCCTTTGTAGATATCGTCCTGCTCAAGCAGCTGCTTGAAAATGCTCTCGACGACTGTCTTGTGACGCTCTTCGGTCGTGCGGATAAAATCGTCGTTCGAAATTTCGAGCTTTTTCCATAGTTCCTTGATGCCTACGACGATATCATCGACGAATTGCTGAGGCGTTTGATCCTTTTCCTTCGCCTTGCGTTCGATCTTCTGGCCGTGCTCGTCCGTACCTGTCAAGTACCAGACATCGTATCCGCGCAGCCGCTTGTATCTCGCCATCGCATCGCCGGCCACCGTCGTGTACGCATGGCCGATATGCAGCTTGTCGCTGGGGTAATAGATCGGAGTTGTAATATAGAAGCTCTTCTTGTTTCCCATCGAAATTCCTCCCGTTTATGGTGTAGAGAATCGTACCTGAATCCAAAAATAAACACAAAAAAAGCCCCGTCCATCATGGGACGAGAGCTGTGCTCACGCGGTACCACCCAAATTCCAGTCTTTCCGAATCACGCAAGCCTCCGTCGCATTTCGCGCGGCGCCGTTGGATTTCAAGATCAGACTGCTTCGTTCGCCGTCCGTGCAGACGGCAGCCGCCGTTAACGCTGGCGCCGCGCCACTCCCTTACCGAACATTCGCGTCCTGGCTCGAAAGCGATGCCTCCCGGACCATCTTCGAGCGTTTCCCCTTGCCGGCTTGCACCGTCGATCCCGGCTCTCTAGGAAGGTTCCACGCTTTACTTATCCATTCGCTGGCAATGCTGATATGATGTTACTATACTCAAAATCGTCATGCCGTGTCAAGGTCACGCATGCCCATTGCACAGACTGCTACGCTATTGGCTGCCGACGCCGGATCTTCGCGGCTTCGGCTCCGGCACCGGATCGTAGCCGCCGGGATGGAACGGATGGCATCTCGCGATCCGTTTGGCGGCAAGCCAGCCTCCGCGCGCGGCTCCGTGCCGCTCGATCGCTTCAAGCGCGTAAGCCGAGCAGGTCGGGTAGAATCGGCAGGTCGGCGGCTTGAGCGGCGATATCGCTTTCCTGTAGAACACGATTGGCGCCTGCGCTAGCGCCTTCGACCACCTTTTGCCGACTGAAGAGGATAGCTTGTGATTTCGTTCGGACTTGCCGCTCATGGGTTCGTCCCCCTCTTAAGGCTGCGTTGCCGTCTCTTCCTGCTCGCAAGTTCCGCAATAACCGAATACCTCGAATTTATGCTTCACGACGCGGAAGTCATCCGGAACGGCAGTTTGAACCATTGGACAGAACGTGATCGGATAAGTAAGCCCGCATTGCAAGCAGATGAGATGATGATGATGGTCATGCTCCCTGCAATGGAGCTTAAACTTTACGCCTTCCTCGAAAACGACTTGCTCCAAGACGCCAAGCTCTTCCATGACGCGCAGATTGCGATAGACGGTATCGAAGCTAAGGCCGGTATACGTCTTGCCCATAAATTCATATACATCTTTAGGGGATAAATATCCCGGCGAATCCGCGAACAGCTTGGCCAACGTTTTCCTTTGGTCCGTCACGCGTAGCCCTTGGCTCGACATGCGGGCGACAATTTCCTCTACCGTATGCATAAACGATCCTCCGAATCTGTTAGAGGTTGTTACTGAAACCGGACTTTAAGAACAATGATTATTTGCTTTCTCTTCATAATGCCGAAAAAAAAGACTCCCGTCAATGAGAGTCCTTACCCGTTCAATCTCATATTAATGAGGAAGCTGGCGCACATCGCAGCGAAAAAAACGGCGCTTACTACGCCCGCAATGAGCTTCCGACGCTTCAGCAACAGTATTCTACCGGCTCCCTCGCCTTGCTGCGCGGCCATCGCATGCGAGCGGTGCATGAACAGGAACGCGATCAAGGAAGCGACAAACAGCATATTCATTATAAACCATATAGCAGTCCAAACCACGAGGCAGCCTCCGTTTTATAAATACCACTTATTCAGAATGAACATAAAGACGCTAAAACTGACGATCGCTCCCGCGAAGCTGTACCACCCGGCGCGGAACCGCTGCTGGAACATGCGCAAGATGCCGAAGCTGAGCAAACCAAAAATCAATAGCAGGAAGACCACGCCCAAAATAAATAATGAGGCGGAAACACTGCTGACATCTACCAACGTCACCGACGACACTCCTTATCGACCCAATATGAACACTTTACTAGCCATTATACGAAAAATATTATCGATTATCCAGCCGCCGACACATCCAAAGTCCGTCGATTTCGTGACAATTGAGGTCATCGACCGGCAAGCTCTCACTCGATCAAAAATGATCCGGGAACGCAAAAATAGCGTGCTCGGGCTGCGCTCCCTGCACGCTTGTTGTCGTCAGCCTTCTTCTCTACCATCGAATGGAATGCTCGACGTATTTGGACATGGATGGACGTTTGCGCAGTTTAACATACAATATCCCGTTTTTGACCGCCGCTTGGCAGATCCGCGGCTTCACCAGCATCGGCAGCGGGATGAGCTCCCGATTGCCGCTTGCCCGATCGACCACGCGAAGCCGGTCTTCCCGCACGTACAGCTGGATATCCCCTCTGCCCGACCCGGCCGGCAGCCGATATTGAACCGTAATAAACGATTTCGTTTCGGCAATGCCCGGTGCGCGGGCATCCGATATCCGGTCCGATGCTTCGGGCAACGCTTTCGTCATCAAGTTTCGAACAAACTTCTCGACCCAATCCGGCTCGCGGATGACCTCGAATCCTTTGGGCAAATGCTGCCCCTCCATCCACCGCTCCAGCTCTTCCCATTTCGATGCCATATGTCGTTTTCACCCCAGTCTTCGCTTCCATTGCCTTATCTTATGCACAATTCCTGCTCCGGGACACTCGCCCATCGGTAACGTCTGGGCGAATGCCGCATAGGATATTACATACCATTGTGAATATAGAGGGTGATACAAATGCCAGCAGTTGTCGGTTTTGTGAAGATCGTCAGCACCGGAGGCGGCTCCATCGTCCAATTCGGCGATACGGTCCAGGTGTCTCCTTCCAGCAACTCCAAGACATACGCAGGTTCGGGCTCCTTCTTGACGGGAAGCTTAACGAACTCCAACAATGCGGTCAGCGCCACCAATTCGCTAGATCCGGATTTGCAAGACAATACGAACGTGCCGAACGGGGTTAATATCGTATGAACTGGACCATTCATCAGTATATTACGATTCATTCGCTGCATGTGGACAGCGTATCGAATAGTTCCGTGCTTCAGGTAGGCAGCGCAGGGGCGATCCGATCATTGTCCCAGATGTACAACACCGGAGGATTTACCGGACCGGCGCCTGAATTGACGGAGGAAGACCCGCTTTCGTTCGTTCCGCTGCCGCGGCCTGACCAGACTTAGTTATATGGGAGGAATGGCGCGATGAAGGATCCGAACGAGATGAATCCTTGGCATGACTGGTCGGCCGAAGTCGGGCGCAGGCTGCTTCAGCAGCAGCAGCAGATCGATCGGCTGGAAGCGCAGCTCGCTCAGATTCAAGGAAAACTCAAAGCGCTGGAAGCGAAACCGACCTACAACATTGAAAGCATCGAATACCGGTTCGACCAATTGAAGGTCGAGAAGCTAGAGGGGACGCTGAACATCGGCATGACGCTTCCCGGAGGAGACGGCACCGAACAATTACCGGGCACCGGCAACGTCGAACAGTTCACGGTAGGAGACGAACCGAATTATTATCCGTCCGCCCAGTCGACGATGACGCAGCCCGAAGGACCGTACCGGGAGCTCGCGAACCGGGTGGACGGCTATGTGTCGTCCGAAGGCCAGCAGCGCCTTCTCAGCCATGAGCTCGAGCTGGAGCTGCCGCTTGATCCCCATCATCGCCGCATCGTATTGGAAGACGTGCGCAAACAGCTGCCGGCGCGGATCCATCACTACATCCAGCAGCTCACCAAGGAAGAGCAGGAGCAGCTGCGCAGCAGTCCGGGCCAAATGACGGAACGGATATTCGAGAAAACGAAACGGGATGCCGAGGCCGCCATCGGCGCATACATGCGCCAACTGAAAGCGAACGTCGTGCAACCGGAAGGATGATCACCATGCTTAATTTTAAAGTGCATAACCATAGCTTATGCGTCGGCCGCATCGAAGTGCTCGGCGTCGCCAGCTCTTCCTTGCTGCAAGTCGGGGATACAAACCATATGGCGCTTTATTCGATGTTCGACACGCCGCCGGAATCTGTCATCGTCGGAGCGCTTGTGCCTCTTCCGGAGCCGGAAGACGCCGAGACCGGTCTCGGCGAGACGACGGTGACCGATATTCTATGAGCCGTTCCTTCGATTACGGGCGTTGCATCCCCGTGCGAACGTCTCAAGTCGGCATGATCAGCCTCATTAGCCTAGCCTCCGCCTCGACGGTCCAGATCGGCGATCGCGGCTCGACGAACGCGAAGCTGAACGCGATCGCCGTCCAGCGGAAGGAAGACCATTCCAGCGCCGGGGAAGCCTACTTCGAATCCTACCCCGTATTCTCCCGGGATTGGCCGGTGCTGCGCGATCCCGAATTCGAATCCGGCCGGGCGCTGAGCTATCGGCGCTGCAACCATTCGCCGCGCATTTCCGTCGGCTGCGTCAGCGTCATCGCGTTAAGCTCCTCCTCCAGCCTTCATATCGGCAACAGTTATTCCGTCGTCGGCGAGGCCAGGGTGAAACATATCCGGCAATTCGCGGACGAATCCGATCTCGAAGGCACTTCCTTAGAACGGACAACAGACCGGCGAAGGTAATCACCTTCGCCGGTCTGTTTTAGATGTTGTTCAAAAAGTCCACTTTTGATCACGAAGTAAATCAGGAAGCGTATTCGACGTCGAATATTGAATTCAGCCGAAACAAGCGTATGCTTTCGAAGTATGTTTCCTTCGGAAACATTGCAGGTGCTCACGTAGCCTACACTACGCTCCGCTCCTCATTTTCTAGCTTCATCCAATCTTCTCGGTGCTGAAAATTGGACTTTTTGAACACGAGTTTTATATGCCTAGCAGCTGAAGTTCCTTGTACTTCTTGGCGTACTTGCAAACGCTCTGGACAACGGTCGCGTGCGACCAGGTCAGCGGCGCGACCGACAGCGGCGAACCGTCGTACGGGTTCAACTGCTCCGGCAGCAATCCGCTCTGCAGCGCGTGGTCAGCCACCCACTCCAGCGTCTCGCGAGGACCGCTAAGCTCCTCCAGCGATTTCGCCGAATCGATCTCGAAGTTCGCGACCCACAGCGTGCAGATGATCCATGGGTTGCCTGGAACCTTGTCGATTTCGCCGGATTGCTGGAAGTAATAATCGTTGGTGTAGCGCGCGATGCCGCCGATATCGGTACGAACGCGAAGCCCTTCCTTGATGGACAACATCGTCTTGACGACCCGTTCGTCGTCAACCGGCAGGACGCCGAATTCCAGCACTCCGAACAGGCTGCTCTCGAGCGTCATATCCTTCACCCAGCGGTTGTCCTTCTGAATAAGCCCCCTAGCGAATCGGCCGGAATCTTCATCCCATAGATGCTCGAGCATTCCTTGCTTGATCGATTGGGCCGTCTGCTTCAGGTGATCGCTTCGCTCGTAGTCGCCGAACAAATCCGTGAAGTATGCCGCGGACATCAAGCCGCCGTATACGGATGCGGCCGTATACGTCCAGATGCCGTATCGCTCCTCCCACAGATCGTAGCTCGGCTTCGGCAAGGACAAGGAATGTTCGATGTACTCGCTCAAGAACGATGCGGCCTTGCGGATCAGATTACTGTAGAGCGATTGAGGCAGCTCGATGACCTCGTTGCGCTTGTAATCCTGCCACAAGGCGAATAGAACGAGCGCCGTCTCATCCTCTTGAATCGGAAGGCGCCTGCTGCCTTGGACGATATACGGATGCCAGCTCGAGCCCACCGTTCCGTCGGGGTTGTACTTGTGATACAAATAACCTTCCGGAGACAAAGCCGTCGCGCAGAAGTGGAAGAACGGCGCGATGACGCTCTGATAGCCGGCCATCGACATCGCCTCCGCGATTAAGGCGCCGTCGCGAGGCCACATATAACTGTAATGATCGCGATTGTATTGCAGGATATCGGTGTCGTTGGCGGCCAGGATGGCGCCGCGTTCGTCGACCTGCGTACGGACGAGCAGCAAGCTTTGTTTGAACAGCTTCTTCACGTCCAGCGGCAAGTCCCCCAGATCGGATTCTGCCCGGCGCAGCCAATGGTTCCAATAAATGACGATCCGGCTGAGCAGTTTCTCCGGATGATTGTCCTGCACGTATTTGTTCAGTTCCTTAACTTCCTCCAGGTTCTTCGCGATCGACATCCAGTAATAGAACGTCTTTTCCCCTTGCTCCTCCACTTCGGAGCGAAAGCTGATCGTGCTGTCGACCGATCCTTGGGCAATCGTATTTCCCATGAGTATGCCGTCTTCGGCGTCTCTCCACGTGCCTTCCGCGGACTGGAACCGTTTGATGCCTGTCGAATACTGCATCATGCCGCCTTCGTCGGAGGCGCCGTTGAACATGAAGTAATTCGATCGTTTGTAATGGTAAAGCGTATGGTTCTCAGGGTAATAAACGGCCGTATCGCCTACTTCGGAACCTTCGATCATCAGATCCTGATGGAAGAAGAGCCTCACTTCCCTGGATACATGGAACTTGTTCCTCACGACGACCCGCTTAATATAAATGCATTCCCTCTGGTGGATACCGTCGTTCATATAGAGCTCGACTCCGAGCCGCGCATGTCTGGCCGTGATGTTCGTCACGAGCGACTCCTGGATATAATCCAGGTCGATGCTCCATTCGGGATCGTCCAGCCACGAGAATTGGCCGTCAACCCATATTCCGAAGCGGCAATAATGCCCTCCAACATGGTTAAGTTGGCCGACGTATGGATAGTAGATGTCGCGGATGTAACAATTCCGGTCCAGATTAAGCAGCATTTTTCCGTTGCCGATTACAAGATGACGGGCCATGGCTCGTTCTCCTTTCGATGCGCGGTAAGCTCTGCGTAAACGTCCATATATGCCTTGGCGGATACATTCCAGCTGTAATCGCTTCGTGCGCCATTTTCGACGATTCTCTTCCAGACCTCCTCTTCCCGATAGAAGTCAAGCGCCCTTCGGATCGAATATAGAAAATCGTGTGCATTATAGTTCGCAAAGCTAAAACCATTGCCCTCGCCAGTATTTTCGTTAAAGGCCTGTACCGTGTCCCGCAGTCCTCCGGTCTCGCGAACGACCGGCACGGAGCGGTAACGGAGCGCCAGCAGCTGGCTCAGCCCGCAAGGCTCGAATTTGGACGGCATGGCGAAGATGTCCGAGCCCGCGTATATTCTGCGTGCCATCCGGTCGCTATAGCCCAGCCAGATCGCCGCTTTGTCCGGATAGTTGCGTGCCGCTTCCTCGAACAGCTCCTCGTACTTCCGTTCTCCGGCGCCAAGCACGACCAGCTGCACATCTTCCTGCAGCAGCTCGTCCAATATCGCGGCAATAAGATCGAAGCCCTTTTGCTCCACCAGTCTCGAGACGATTCCGATCATCGGGATGTCCGCCGATTCCGGCAAGCCCAGCTCTCGCTGCAGATCGAGTTTGTTCTTGCGCTTTCGGCCAATGGAATTGCGGTATGGCGAATGCAAGGCGCTGTCGTTCATCGGATCGAACAGCTCCGTATCGATGCCGTTCACGATGCCTCGAAGATCCTCGCAGCGGTAACGGAGAACAGCATCCAACTGCTCGCCGTAATACGCGGTTTGGATTTCGTGCGCGTACGTGGGGCTGACGGTCGTCAGCTTGTCCGCAAACTCCAGGGCTGCTTTCATGCAGCTGGCGCCGCCGCGATGCGAGAGTCCGTCCCAGCCGAACAAATCGTCCCCCGCGCCTGTCAGCTCCTTCAGGAGATCCATGCTGAATAGACCCTGGTACATCAGGTTATGTACCGTGAACACCGATTTCGCGTATGCCCATGCCGGATCGAAGGCGTACCGCGTACGAAGGAGGAACGGGATGAGACCCGCCTGCCAATCGTGGCAGTGAACGATGTGCGGTCGGAAATCCATAAACCGCGCAGCTTCCATGACCGCGAAGCAATAGAAAACGAACCGTTCTGCATCGTCGCCGTATCCGTACAGCCCTCTGCGCTTGAAATAAAACTCGTTGTCGATCAAGTAATACGTAACGCCGTCGATCGTACCCTTATGCAAGCCGCAATATTGATTGCGCCAACCGAACGAAACCTGGAATTCGGCGATCAGCTCGAACTGTTCGGCATAATGCAAAGGAATTTCCTCGTATTTCGGCAGGATGACCCGTACGTCGGCGCCGTATTTGCCCAGCGCCTTCGGCAGCGCGCCCGCGACATCAGCGAGACCGCCGGTCTTCGCCAGCGGCACCGCCTCCGAGGATGCAAACAGAATGTTCATCTCTCCAATACCTCCTCCTAGAGGATGTTCAAAAGCCCACTTTTGATCACGAAGTATTCCGAGTAGCGTATTCGACATCGAATATTGAATTCAGCCGGAACTTCCGGTGCTCACGTAGCTATCACTACGCTCCGCTCCTCATTTCCTAGCTTCTTTCAATCTTCTCGGTGCTGAAAACTGGGCTATTTGAACCCTCAATTGTCTTTTTATATGATTTTTCTCTTGGCTGCCATGAATGGCGACGAGCCCGCGCCGCGAATATCCCTGCCCGCTTCGACACGCACATCCTTGTCCATGATGCTGAATTGAACAAAGCTGCTCCGCCCGATATAACCGTTCTGCATAATGATGCTGTCCTTGACGACGGCACCTTTCTCGACATGAACGCCGCGGAAAATAACGCTATTCTCGACCGTGCCTTCAATCCGGCACCCGTTCGCGATCAGCGAGCCCGTCACTTTGGAGCCTGCGGCATAACGGGTCGGCGGTTCATCCTTGACCTTCGTATAGATCGGCCCCGGCATGAAGAACAGCTCTCGCCATACATCATGGTTTAAGAGATTCAAATTATGTTCATAGTAGCTGTCTAACGTATTGACGATTCCGAGATATCCTTCATGCATGTATCCGTACACGCGCAGCTGGCTGAGTCTCGAGAAAATCGCGTGGCGTACGAGATGATCCTGCCCTTGAGCGAGCGAAGTCTCGACGAGATCCATCAGCAGCTCCTTGCGCATGACGTACATCTCCATGGAGCTGATGTCGCTCTCCATTCTGCCGAAATGCTCCTGAATCTCCGTCACGCGGCCATCCGGCTCCATTTTGACCTTGCGCGCCTTGCCCAGCATCGGACCCGTTTGCTCCTTGCAGACGACGGTGATGTCCGCTTCGCTTTCTTGATGGAAGGCGAGCACTTTCTCGAAGTCGATGTTGCATACCATGTGGCTGCGCGTGATGACGATATATTCGAGTGAGGATCGGTTGAAATAATCTCTTTGTTGATAAAAATGATATAAGTCTCCCCGGCTGACTTCCAAAAGATCGTCCGTCGCAGGAGGCAGAACAAACAATCCGCTTTGGCGATGCTGAAGATCCCAATGTTTGCCCGAGCCCAAATGATCCATCAGCGAGCGGTATTTCGTATGCGCGAAAACCGCCACTTTGCTAATTCCCGAATTGACCATGCTCGATAATGCAAAATCGATGAGCCGGTATTTGGCGCCGAACGGCACCGTCGCCAGGCATCTGCCTTGCGTAAGCGGCCCAAGCTCATCCGTTTCGTGAATTAAGTTGATAACGCCCATAATGCGATGTTTCATGACGGCTCCACCTCCAGTACCATGTGATCGTTCGTAACGTACTGTTCTACGGCGACTACCGTTATCGAATCGTCGTTCGGATCGCCGATCGTAGCCCCGGCTTGAATGACGGCTCCTTCGCCGATGATGGAGCGGTATATGCGGGCGCCTTTGCCGATGCGGACGTTCGGCATGATCACGGATTCGCTGATGACCGTGTTTTTCTCCGCGTGGACGCCGTAGAACAAGACTGATCGGTCGACCTTGCCTTCCAGCACGCAACCCTCGGTGACGACTGACGAAGTCAAGACGGCGGAAGGCGAAGTGAACTGCGCCGGACGATTCGGGTTGACCGAGTAGATGCGCCAATCGGGATCGTACAGGTCGAGCGGCGGCTCATCGGCGAGCAGGTCCATGTTAGCCTCCCATAGGCTTTCGATCGTGCCGACGTCTTTCCAGTAGCCTTTGAACGGATAAACGTGCAGCCGTCTTCCTTCCCTCATCATCGTCGGAATAATGTCTTTGCCGAAGTCATTGCTGGAATTGCGGTTCGCTTCGTCGTAGATCAGATGTTTTTGCAGCGTCTTCCATGTGAAAATATAAACGCCCATCGAGGCGATATTGCTAGTCGGATTTTTTGGTTTCTCTTCGAATGCGGTAATCCGGTCTTCGTCGTCGACGTGCATGACGCCGAACCGGCTCGCTTCCTTCCAATCGACCTGAAGTCCGGCGATGGTCACGTCGGCTCCGCTGCGCTTGTGATGCTGCAGCATCAGATCGTAATCCATTTTGTAAATGTGATCCCCTGAGATGACAAGAACGTATTCCGGGTTGTAACGTTCGATGAACGACATATTCTGATAGATGGCATTCGCCGTTCCTTTGTACCACACGCCGCCCTTCTGCTTCACGAAAGGAGGCAGAATGGTCATCCCGCCGTCTCGGCGGTCAAGACCCCACGGGCTGCCGATTCCGAGATATCGGTTCAGCTCAAGCGGCTGGTATTGCGTTAGAACGCCTACCGTATCGATGCCGGAATGGGCGCAATTGCTTAGGGTGAAATCGATGATCCGGTATTTGCCGCCGAAATAAACGGCCGGTTTCGCCAAATCCTTGGTCAGCACGCCGAGCCTCTTTCCTTCGCCACCAGCAAGCAGCATTGCTATCATTTCTTTACGGACCATGGACACCAGCTCCTTGTCAAAGTGTGTCCCCCGGCAATGGAGTAAGCAGCATGAATGTAAGTGGGGGCAAGTGAATCGAGATGCTTTGGTTGCGGCCATGCCACGCGATGTCTTCGGTGCTGTAGCAGGCATTGCGGTCCGATTCCGTTCCGCCGTACTTCCGGGAATTGCTATGGAGAAGCGTGCAGTACATCCCTTGCTCCGGAACGCCTATGCGGTAATCTTGGTAGTTTTGCGAGGAGAAGTTGATGACGATGATCGAATAGCTCGTAAGTCCGTAACGGATATACGATATGACAGACTGGGCGGCGTTATGTACGTCGATCCAGCCGAAACTTTCGGGATCCCTGTCGCGTTCCCAGAGAGAGGGCAGCATGCGGTACGTATGGTTGAGCGTCTTGACATAACCCAGCATATTCCGGTGCGAGTCGTATTCGAGCACCATCCAGTCCAGCATGTCTTGGTCTTTCCATTCGTCGTATTGGCCCCATTCGCCGCCCATGAACAGCAGCTTTTTGCCGGGATGCGTTATCCAATAGCCGTAAAATAACCGAAGCTGCGCAAATTTTTCCTCGTACGAGCCTGGCATTTTGTCCAGCAAGGAACGTTTGCCGTGCACGACTTCGTCATGCGACAGCGGTAGAACATAGTTTTCTGAGAAGGCGTAACATAAAGAGAAGGTAATCAAATGGTGGTGCTGCGGCCGATCTGCCGGATGCATCGTCATATAACGAAGGGAGTCGTTCATCCAGCCCATATTCCATTTGAAATTAAAGCCAAGGCCGCCTTTGTAGGTCGGTGTAGTAACGGCTGGCCAAGCGGAAGAGTCCTCCGCAAGCATTAACGTATCGGGGTAGTAATGAAACACGGTTTCATTCAATTTTTTGAGGAAGCGCAGAGCGTCTAAGTTGTCTCTGCCGCCATAAGCGTTGTAGGTACGCATATGAGGCGGTTTATCCATATGCAGGTTGATCATATTCGCGACCGCGTCGACTCGCAGTCCGTCGATGTGGAACATATCCATCCAGTAGATGGCGTTCGAGATCAGGAAGCTCCATATTTCATGCCTGGAGAAGTCGAATGCAAGCGTTCCCCAAAGCGGAAGCTCCGCGCGGTTCGGATCGGCCCCTTCGAAGATTGGCGTGCCGTCGAACAAACGCAAGCCGTGATCGTCCTTGCAGAAGTGTCCGGGAACCCAGTCGAGGATAACTCCGATGGCTAGCCGGTGGCAGCAGTCTACCAGCTTCTTCAGCTGCAGCGGCGTGCCGTATCTGCTTGTGGGGCTGAAGAAGCCCGTTACTTGATACCCCCAAGACTGGTCGAGCGGATGTTCGGTGAGCGGCATCAATTCGATGTGCGTGTAACCCATCTCGGCCACGTAAGGCACAAGGTCGTCGGCAAGCTCTTCGTAGGTGTAATAATGTTCCTTGCCTTTGATTTTCCACGAACCGGCATGCGCTTCGTAGATCAAAAGCGGATGATGATAGGCGGCTTTCGTCTTTTTCTTCGCCATCCAGGCGGCGTCATCCCATTCGTACCCGCCGTTATCCACGACAATCGAAGCCGTTCCCGGTCTTCGTTCGGAATAATACGCGTACGGATCGGACTTTCGGACGGACTTGCCGTCGCGCGTAACCAGCTCGTACTTGTAGAGCTCGCCCGGCATCAGCTTCGGAACGAACAACGCGTGAATGCCCGTTGTCCCGAGCTTCTCCATTCGGTGCGCCGCTCCGCTCCATCGGTTGAACTCCCCGATGACGCGAACCTCGGACGCATTCGGCGCCCATACCGCGAATCGGACCCCTTGGACTCCGCCGATCGTCAGCGGATGAGCTCCCATAAACCGGTAGCTATGGTATGCCGTACCTTGATTGAACAGGTACACATCTCCCTCGGACAAGCCCAAGTGCATCGTTGCCACCATGCGCAGCATCACCCCCCAGGAAGAATTATACGCTTATTATACATGGTTCTTTGAGAAAGAAATAGTGGATTTTCATAGAACATCACTCGTAAATGTAGGTGTATGTCAAAATACCTCACAATTCGACGTAATCTTCATGAAATCTACAAAAGCGTGGCTTGCGTGACGCGGTAAATATAATAATGTTTGGGGCATAATCCTTTCGTAATGGCTGGCGCGGCGCAGTTCACCCACTTGCATTGCACGAATGTTTTGACTCGCCGCGGTCTGACCATGTTCGGGTCGCCGTGCCTGAGCATACGTTGATGGTGCATGGAGCAAAGTCCTTTGGCTTTAAGGGGCTTTAAACAGTTTTCGATGGTGCAGGTTTCCATGGATGCTCCTCCTGTTAGACAGCTCGACAATACCGCTTTCAACCATTAAAACCTCTTCCGGCTAGCCTCAATATTATCTAGAATATACGGCAAAATAAAGCGAGCTAATCGTCAGTTTAAGCCCAAAGAGACGCAATAATGAACGGAATGCTATCAATTTGCTCCTGTAGTGCGGCGAAGTTTAAATAATTAAACAAAGATGAAGATTACATGAGTGCAAACGGTTGTCTCCGTCAACTTGTGACTCCTTTGGCGTTGCCTTATACTAAAAGTCTATTCAAAAATGAATTCGGACCGAATCGAGGGAAGGCGTTTGCCCGTTTACAAACAATTATTTCAGTTGCACATCCAGCCGATGGTGCTAATTGCGGAGAACAATGGCGAGGTTAGCGTGTTGGACGCGAACGAAGCGTTCCTTCGGCTTACCGGCTATGACAAAACCGTGCTGCTCGCAAAGGATGGCCCGCATGTCGCGTTCCGTTATCCAGCCGGGTTATCCAAGAGGATTGTGAAGAGCGAGATGACGATGATCGCGCAGACCGGGCGCGAGCTCCATATCCGGTATGAGCAAGTGCCTTTGCCGTCCAATGAGCCGTTAGGTTTCAGCAGGGCGTTCGCCATATTCGAGGATTTGACGGCCTACAATTGGATTGACAAACAATTGGAAAACGGAAACGTGCTGCTCAGTGGAATCGTCGACGAGCATATGCATATCCGTTTCCTGAGGGACAATCTGGCTACGCTTATGTTCGAGCCCGACCGCGCGCTGGAAGACGAGTCGCTGCTCTCGTTTGTCGAAGATGCCGACCACGAGCTTATCCGGACGATTCTGGAGGGCGCATCCGGAAATACGAACGAACAAAGTATTAAGCTGCATACGAGCAAGCTTAGCGGTCTTGAGCTCGAGCTTGAAATAACCTATATGCCGATTATGGACGGCTTCGGCAAGCTCAAAGAATTTGCTTTTGTCATTTGGGATTTGCGCCCTTCGTACGATACGGCGGACGCTTCGGTGAAGTTGAAAATATGGATGGCGAAGCGGGATATGTCCGCGGGCCAGCTGTCCGCCGCGACAGGCATTTCGCTGCAGACGATATCCAAGCTTCGCAACGGCAAGATCCAGAAACCTCAGCGCCTGACGGCGGAGCTCATTGCGGCGGAGCTTCGCGTCGACGTTAACGAGATTTGGACGATGATTCGGAGATAGGCAGGAATGGGGTTAGAATCCCGACGCTGATCAGATGGAGCGCATGCATAGCCCTCGTACAGGCCGTATAGAACAGCTTGCGTTCCGATTCCTTATGGTAGACCTCTTCGGACGCGTTGCCGATGACAACGGCATCGAATTCTACCCCTTTGGCCAAGTAAGACGGGATGACGATCAACCCTTTCTCGAAGGTCATCGTCTCTTTGTTCACGAGGGCGAGCTCGGGAATGTCAGGCTTCAGACTTAAATACAGCTCCTTGCTCTCTGCCGCAGTCTTGCAAATAACGGCACATGACGCGAATCCGCTCTCTCGCCATTCCAGTAGCTTCTCCTTGATGACCGCAAGACCTGCCTGCAGGTCCGGGACAATAGAGATGCTAGGCTCCTCCCCGCTCCGGTTGAACGGCACGATCTCGTCTTCGGCGCCGATAATCACACTCGTGAATTCGACGATCTGCCGAGTCGAGCGGTAGCTCCGCAAGAGCGTGATCCGTTCGGTTTCGCCCGGCTCGAACAAGGACGCTAGTCCTTGGAACCCGTCTCCCGTTCCCGAATGGGCGAAGATCGCTTGATTGCAATCCCCAAGCGCCGTAAATTTGGCGTTCGGGAATATCCGCTTCAAGTATTGGTATTGGAAGACGGAATAGTCCTGCGCCTCGTCCACGAACACGTGTTTCACGCTCGTATTCGTTTGGAAGCCCTCCAGCTTTTCTTTTAAGTACAAGTAAGGCGTCGCATCCTCGTAAGGCATGACTCCCGCTTCCAGCTGCTTCAATGTCAATTTGCGAATGCCGTCCCAACCGGAAGGCAGCAATAATCGCAATGATCGGCTGGCTCCCTCGGACGTATGCTGCGCAATTAATCCTCCTTCGCCGTCTTGCCCGAACAGCGACCGGTAGATCGCGGGCACGTCGAGGAACGCTAGCGACTTCACTCTTCGGCGCAGCTTCTTGAACTTTTCCTGCACGACTTGACCGGCCAAATAATCTCTTTCGGAGTCGAAATCCGAGAAGGATTGCTCCGTGAACTTGTTTTTGCGCCGCAGTTCGTGATAGGCTCCCGCGTACGTTTCCTGATCCAGCAGCTCGATGGCTTCATCGACCCAGCGTTTTTTCCTCTCCTTCTTCCCTAAGGCAGTCAGCTCCTTGAGCAGCCATCCCGCCAGCATCCGTATTCGGTTCGGGATCGACACCGTGCGGTCCAGCTCGTAAAATCGTCGTTCCATCGTTTCCCGGGTAACGAGCGCCCGCCCTCTGAACATGATCGGCGAGAACGCGATACCGGCATTCCCGAGCGATGCCGCATACGAATCGATGATTTCCATAAAAGCCGCGCCGGATTTGTACGCGATGCCCGCGAGCCGATGCCCGTAATCCTCGTCGTCGTTGCCGGACAACGTATACTCCATTTGCGTGAACGGGTCTTCCAGCTCGAAATCGCGGCTTAACCGATGCGCCAAGTATTGCTGGTAAGTCGTCTGCGCCATGTTCTGTTCCCCCAATTCAGGCAGAACAGTCGAAACATAGCTATTGAACATCGGGTTTGGCGAGAACAACACGATTTGGTCTGCATTCAGCGTCCCTCGGTACCGGTACAGCAAATAAGCGACGCGCTGCAGCGCGGCCGAAGTTTTGCCGCTGCCCGCGGCTCCTTGAACGATAAGCAGACGCGCTTTTTCGTTACGGATAATTTTATTCTGTTCGCTTTGAATCGTGGCCACGATGCTTTTCATCTGCGCGTCCGACTGCTGACCGAGCACTTCCTGGAGCAGCTCGTCGCCGATCGTGACCCCCGTATCGAACATGCTGCGGATTCGGCCGTCTCGGATGACGAATTGACGCTTCAGCGTCATCTCGCCTTTAATGAAGCCGCCCGGCGTTTCGTAGCTCACCGGTCCTGGACCGTAATCGTAATAGAGACTCGATACGGGCGCCCGCCAATCGTAGATCAAATACCGTTCGCCGGAATCGTCGAGCAGCGAGCCGACGCCAAGGTAGATCGTTTCGGCTTCGTCCTTGTCCCCGCCTTCTTCGACCAGATCGATTCGTCCGAAGTAAGGCGAACGCGCCAGTCTGATCAAGGTTGACAGTTGCTGCTCCAAATGGCGATGGCTTCTCTCTCGTTCCGACAAGAGCTCTGCCTGCTGCTTCATGCTTGCGTAAGTTTCCGCGGTCTCGGCGGAATCTTCGAAGTTAACCGTGACGTCGTCCCAGAAATTGCGCCTTATATCGACGATCTCGCCGCGAACGCCACCTGTTTGTTCCCGGAGCGATTCGATTCTGCCCGCAATAATCGCGATCATATCACTTACGCGGGACTGTTCCGCATGTTGCTCAGGGTGATGATTGGTATTCGACATAAGTGCCTCCTTGTTTCATAAACCCGATATCATCCAGCATGATCCGGCCGCGCGCGGTCCGGAAATGAAAGCTTATGGATATAATATTCTCAGGCAAGAGATGCGCGCTGCCGCCGTCCTCCGACCTGAATCTCTCCATCGGTATGACAAAGGATTGGAACACGGCTTCCGCCGGCTCCTTGTACTTGCGATCCTTCGCCTTTCGCTCCAGCCAGCCCATAGACATAAACGACGCATAAGAAGGCGGCTGTAACGGCGCGACGTCATTCAGCATGAGAGACCAGACCCCGCCCGACCGATCGTTTAGAATCAGCTCCACATCCGGCAAGGGGGGCAATCGCTTGCTGGTTCCGGTACCGGACTCCGATTCAAGCAGCTTCCATTCGGAATTGGCGAGAGAGAACAGCAAGCTTCCTCCCGCATAGTCGCGCAACCTGTCGCTCGCATCCTGCCGAAGGGCAAGCGTGATAGCCGCATCCGGCTCTTGCCACTCGAGCAGCATGCCGTCCGTTCCCCGGTCGTTGCCGCCTCGGTCCTTGGAAGCCTCCTTCTTCGCCTCCATTCGCCGAGTCGAAGTTTCCTTTACGAGGGAATTCGCATGCTCGTAATTCTCGACCTCAAGCATGGCCGAGCTTTCGTAACGGTTCACGTAGCGTGTCGTAGCGGGCAGCCAATCGCTGCCGCTTCGATAATCCTGGAACAACGCTTCGTATTGCTCCCGGCCGTGAAGGGTGGCTTCGAGGAACGCGCTAATATACGTTTTGGCAATTTGCCGCTGATCCTCCGCCTTCATCAATCCATCCAAATTGAGAAACAATCCGCCGGGAAGCCGCTCGTCCATTCGGCCCCATTCGGTATTAAATTGACTATGGTTGGCGTTCGAAAGGTACAATTCAGCCTTGAACAGCGCTTCTCCGCCATTGAAAGATACTCTATTATATTGCCGGTCTCCATAAAAATTATTGACGTCGGCATCCATGGCGCCTTGCAGCGTCAAATAATTGACATCCGTCAGCCTCGCCGACTTATCGTCAACCCGCTTGTCCGTCGGCGCGATCGCGATGACGGAACGTATACGAAGGTACTCCAGACTGCCCAAGGTATCGTCCTTTTTGAACCAACGACCCGCATCGGCGGCCATTGCTACCGCTTGCCCGCCCCTGGAGTGCCCGATCAGCGCGACGGATTGCCAGTCTACTTTGCCCGTAAAGGCGTTCCCGGCTTTTTGATCAAGGCCTTGCAGGAACTGCAGATGTTTGAGCATCAGCCACGCCCTCATCTTCATGTCGTCGTTCGGCAGACTGGACCAGACGGAATAATTAAGGAAATTCGAATCGACCGAAACGGCGATCATCCCTCTGCTCGCCAGCAGTTCCCCCAAATAGCCATATCCCCCGTCCGAAAAATCTTCCATCAAATGATTGCCATGAACCATCAGGACGAGCGGGAACTTCCCCTCGCCTTCAGGCAACCAAACGCGGCCGTTCAAAGGCAAGTCATGCTCGTCAAACCCCCAAAATGCCGTCTTGAGGTTCGACCAGCTTGTTATGTATCCCGAAGCGTCAACTTCTTCCGAAACGATGTCCGCATCTTCTCCGAACCGTTTGCGATGTTTGTCTTTGCCGCTGCCGTACGAGAACGTTACGACTTCATAAGACCCTGGCATGGAGGGATCGTCCAGCTTGATCTTCGCCGCCGGTATGGCAGCCACGGCTGCTTCGTCTCCCGGATCCGCCGACGGCGCTTCTCTCTCTGGCTGAACGGCAGGCTGAGGGAACCCCGATAACATGATCGCGCAGGCTGCCCCGATCGCAACCAGACCGGCAACCGCAGCTTTCCGCGCGGCAGATGTCCGGCTTATAAGCAACCGACCCAAACATAAACCCGTTATAACGCCTGTCAGCGTATAGGCCCCGGCAATAATGAGGGAGGGCACGATGCCAAGATCGGAGAAATAGATAATCAAATAAGTTTGCCCGCCGACATAGCAGCTTACGGACAGCAGCCTGCGCGGAAGCGGCACGACGAGAAACGAGAATAAGACCGTTAAGCCATATCCCGCCAGCAGCATGGCAAGGCCGTTCGCCGCCAGAAATAGCAGCTGATCCGGCCATGCTCCGAATCCGGTCGGCATCCCTAAGGCCGCAACCGACATCGCGGCGGTACCGAACCATGCGACGCTCCCGGCAGCGATGTTCGTAAGACGGTTATCCTTCGATAGTCTTTCTTGATAACGACGCTTCATCCATGCGAACGCCGACCGGCGCTTGACGGCAAGCGGTTGCTCGTCCAGCATCTCCGTCATGTCGACTTGACCGATAGCCAATAACGCCCGTTCATACGCTCAATATGAACCGGAACATCCAGAAACTCGGACATGCGCTCAGGCGACATGAGCTCCTCCGTACGATCGGCTGCGAACACCTTGCCTTGCTTAATGAGCAGCGAATGTCCGAAGCAAGGCAATATTTCTTCCACGTGATGCGTAACGTAAATCAATGTAGGCGGATTCTCTTCTCCGGCGATCGTTCCGATCATGGAAAGCAGCTGCTCTCTGGCGAAAATATCTAGGCCCGTACACGGCTCGTCCAGAATTAGCAATTCCGGATTATTCATTAAAGCCCTGGCGATGAGTACGCGTTGACGTTCGCCTTGGGACAAGGTTTGGTACGCGCGATTCATCAATCTCTCGCACCCTAGCGATTGCATCAGCGATCGCGCTCGGTCGAGATCGCTCTCCTGGAGCTCGTCGTAAACGCCTATGGTCGAATGTTTGCCGCTCAAGACGATCTGCAGAGCTTCGCCGCTCCCGTACAGCTTCTGCTGCAAGGAAGTGCTGACCCATCCGATCCTTTTGCGAAGCTCTCTCAAATCGTATTCACCGAACGCATGGCCAAGGACACTGATCTTGCCCGTCGTCGGCCAAATATAACCGTTGATCATGTTAAGCAGCGTCGTCTTGCCGGAACCGTTTAATCCGAGCAAACACCAATGCTCCCCGCGTTTCACTTGCCAGTTCATGCCGCTAAGAATGGTTTCGTCCCCGCGTTCCCACGAAATATTCTGGATGTCGATTACCACCAAAATGTCCTCCTCCGCACCATTGTTTCCCAGTTGCTTTACGAATAGGTTCTCTATTTTATCATAGCTGTATCGCCTGTCAATTGGAAGCGTCCTGGACTTTGCGGAAAGCATGAACCTTGCGGAGCAAACAAACAAATAAAAAAGGCTGCCGAACGGCAGCCCTGGAGGCGAACGATTACGTTAAAGCGTAATAAAAGGGAACAATAATTAAATTTAGTGCCAATGCAACCAAGCCGATTCCCATCGCCCAGCCTCCGAGCCCTCTAGCCCCTCGGCGATATGCGATAAATCCGAGAACCGCGGCCGTAGCCCCGATCAGCACCGGCCATATGAACCATGACGCGATTGCGAAGACGAGCGCCACCCAGCCCAGCGCCGTTCCGCTGCTCTCCGTATCGGCATCCATCGCGGCCATTCCGCTCGCCGGTCGATGATCGGCCGCCGCAGGCATGCCATAAGCGAAGTCAGCTCCCATTTCTTCGTTAAAGGCTCCTGCGTTAGGCAGGTTCGTCGGCGTACCGACATTCGTCGGAGCGAATGCAGGGGCATCCGAGCCTGTCTTCAGTTCATGGTTATTGTAAATATCATCGTCTCGTTTCACCTGATCGTCCATCAATCGTTCACTCCTTCGGTTTAAAGGTGTGACAGCAAGTAGCCGCGGATTGCTCGGCTTGGTCCTGGTGATACAATCCCAGCTCGTCGCCGGCGAATTCTTCATTGAATGAAGCTTTGGCATGCTGGTCGATATCGATCATGATTTCGGCTGCTCCGCAATTATTGCCTTCCTTCCAGAAACTGCAATTGGCTACGCTGCAACTTACGCCTTTCGGCATAAAAAAATCACCTCCGCTATCATTGTCCCTCAAGCGGAGGCGATTCATTCTTGCCTTATTTTTGCCCTTGCATACGGCGTTGCGTCATATAATCGCTCTCATAATAAGACAGGTCGTCGCGAAGTTCTTCGTACACCTTGGATACGCCGAGAACGACGTCGCGAGCATCGCGAACCGGCTTGTACCGGAAACGGATGGCGTCTTGGCCCGTGTAAGCATAACGGCCGTCTTCGGAATAACATTCGTTTTTCGGATAGAAAAACGCGTTCACGCAATGATGGTACACCTCGTACAAAACGCGCTCTCCGTGCTCGGTATCGAAATTAGGCCTTCTGAGCAAAACTCCCAGCTTCTCGACCGCGACCTCAGAATAAACCAATAAATGACGCAGATCGGACAACAGTCCTTTGTAAAATAATTCGGCGCCCTCTCCTCCGTCTTCCCCGACAAGGCCCGCGAGGGCGTGATTGTTCAAGAACGGCTCCAGCTGGGCAACTGCTTCTTTAAGTTTCTCGCGCGAGGTTTCAGTTAACGCTTTAACATTCGTCGATGGCATGGTGGTAGATCCCCTTTCCTATTCCAAACAAGTGTAAACGGCTATCGCTGTCCGCTGGCGGCAAGCAAAAGCTAACGTTTCACGGCGAAATATAAGCCCAGTACAAAGCAAGCTCATACCTTCTTATATTTCAAAAAAACTATAAACATCAACATCGTACCACAAATTCCATTGAAACGGTACTGGCGTTTCGCGATTCTGTCGCATAATTTACTGTTCGCGGTCGGAGTCTAAAGAGAAGTTATTAACGAATCAATCCATCATACGGAGGCATCGAAATGCGAAAATCATGGATCGCCGCTTTCACCATTCTTGCCGTTGCCGCCCTGCTTATACCGGCAACGCCGTTATTCGCTCCACGCTCCGGCCCGTCGCGCGAGGCGCCGAAGTCGATTCCGTTCTCCTCCAGCAAGGAACAGAAGCTTAAGCTTACCGAGCTGCAGCATGATATGGATGCCACTGCCTTGCTCATGACATCGGAATCCGCCAAGGACTTCCGGCACATCCTCAAAGCGAGCGGACATTCTTCCAGCGCCGCTTCCGACGGCATTGCCGCTCTAATGAAGGAGCATTCGCATTTTAGCTACATTAACTGGATGTCGGGAAGCAAGTCGATTCATCGAGGCACGGTTCCCGAATCCGCGAACGGAGCGGCCAAAACCTATTTGAGCGAAGCCGCAGCCAAGCTGAAAGAAGGAAACGGCTACGAATCAAAATCGTTTACCGGAAAAAACGGCAGCAGATTCGTTGTGCTGGGCGTACCAGACGCGCAAGAACGAGGGAGCGGCGTGATCGGCATTCTCAAACAAGATATCGTGGGTCAGGTCGAGCTTCATCAAAAACGAAATTTGCGGCTTATCCCATATCCCGCCGAGGGCAATTACCGGATCGAATCCGTAGCACCGAATTCGACCAGAGACATAACGGTCAGGAACGGCGAAGATAACGGCAATGCGAGTCATTACCATATTCGTGATGTCGTCGTACATTTCGTGAACCGACCGACGGGATCGGACTTGGAAAAAATCAAACGCGACGTCAATGCGGAGTCGATTCAGCAAATCGGAGATACTTACGTTTTCCGTTCCCGATCGATGGAAACCGAAGGATTAATGAACTATTTCAAAGCAAATTGGAAAACCGAATACACCGAGCCGCATTACCTCTATCTCACGAATGAAACGGCGGATAACGCCACCATCGTACCGAACGACGCGCTTTATTCGCAATATCAATGGAATTTGCCCTCGATCGAGACGGAGAAGGGCTGGACCGTATCCAAGGGGGATGAAGGTGTCATAATCGCGGTGCTCGACACGGGCGTTCAGAGCAACCACCCCGATTTGAAAGACAAGCTCATTGAAGGAACCAACATCGTCAGCAATAATTCCGCTCCCGATGACGATGTCGGTCATGGCACCCATGTCGCCGGCATTATCGGTGCGTCCGTCAATAATGGCGAAGGTGTCGCGGGCGTTTCTTGGTATAACAAAATTATGCCCATCAAGGTACTCGACAGCAGCGGCGCGGGATCCACGTATTCCGTCGCGCAAGGCATCATCTGGGCGGTCGACCATGGCGCCAAGGTCATTAACATGAGCCTCGGCAACTATGCTCAAGCCGATTTCCTGCATGACGCCATTAAATACGCATACGAACGGGATGTCGTCCTCATCGCCGCAAGCGGGAACGACAATACGGAACGGCCGGGATATCCGGCTGCTTATCCGGAAGTGTTCGCGGTCGCCGCAACGAATAATAACAAAGAAAAAGCCTCGTTCTCGAACTACGGCGATTACATCGACGTTGCCGCCCCGGGCGATAGTATCGCGAGCACATATCCAGGCAGCCAATATGCCGCTTTGTCAGGCACATCCATGGCAAGTCCGCATGTCGCTGCGCTTGCTGGCTTGATTCGATCGGTCAACCCGGATTTGTCGAACGAGGAAGTGATGGAAATCATGCGTGTGTCCGCACGCGATTTGGGCACGGACGGCAAGGATATCTACTTCGGCTACGGCGAGATCGATGTGAACAAGGCGCTGAATGCCGCTACAGGCTACGGCGGAACGCTGCAGAACTTTCCGCAGAAAGTGAAACGGCGGCTTGCGCAAGCCGAAGAATAAATTCCTCCTTACAAACGACAAAAGCTGCTCCCGTGAAGGAGCAGCTGCTTGTTTGATGTTGGAATGGTTTGATAAATTCGTTGCGGAAAGTTTGCCGTAAGCCGGGTTCTGTACTTCTGGTGGTGCGAACGGGAACGACCCTCCCACTATGAAGCGACAATCATCTATCTAGGCCGTACATTGCTGCACGGCTCCAGCAACCAACCCGGACGCGCCTCGGGCTAAGGCTGCAGCGCGAAGCTGCCGCGTCCTCTCGGTCTTGCTCCAGATGGGGTTTACCAGGAACGTAGTCACCTGCGCTCCTCGTGGTCTCTTACACCACGGTTCCATCCTTGCCTGTGCCGGCTAAGCCGGCCATCGGCGGTCCATTTCTGTGGCACTATCCTTCAGCTCGCGCTGACTGGACGTTATCCAGCATCCTGCCCTGTGGAGCCCGGACTTTCCTCTCGCAGCAACAAGGCTGCCAGCGATTGTCTGTCAAACTTTCCGTTGCAGAACTAAGTATACAAGGTTTGCTCCCAAAGCTCAACCCCGAGATCGTTGCCGATTGAGGGGATCTCTGCCAAAGACGGACGCCGGCGCTTACAAGAACGTAAACGGCTCCGTATTCAGCCTGGAAGCCGCCACTTCGGTCGCGTACTTAGCCTGCGCAAGCTCATTCGCAAGCCAATCGGCCAACTTGCTCTTCATTACTTTCTCGATGTTATGACCCGCGTCGATGATTGTCATCCCCGCGGCAAGGGCGTCATGAGCTGTATGGTAATCGATATCGCCTGTAATCAGCACATCGGCCCCGGCAAACTTCGCGTGGCGCACGTAACGGCCGCCTGAGCCGCCTAATACGGCAGCTTTGCGAATCGGCTTGTCGAGCGGTCCTACAACTCGCAGCATCGGCACGTCGAATGCTTCCTTGAGTCTAACAGCCAGCTCTCCGAGCGTCGATTCCCGTTCCAGCTTCCCTGAACGGCCAAGCCCAAACGATCTTCCCTTCAGATCCATTGGATAAAGATCGTAAGCGACCTCTTCGTAGGGATGAGCCTTCAGCATGGCGGCAACCGTCTTGCGCTCAAGACTATACGGCACGACCGTTTCGATCCGAACCTCGTCCGCCCGCTCCAGCCTTCCTTGCGCGCCCTTGAACGGGTTCGCTCCTTCGCCAGGCATGAAGGTTCCCGTCCCTTTCGTGTTGAAGCTGCAATGGCTGTAATTGCCGATATGCCCGGCGCCTGTTCTCAGAATGGCTTCCAATACAGCTTCGTGATGGCTTTCCGGCACATAAACGGCAAGCTTGTATAGTTTATCGGTATGCACTTCTTCCAAACATTGTCGGTCTTCCGCGGCTATCCCTATTTGATCCGCCAACCAATCGTTAATGCCCCCGTCCGCAACGTCGAGGTTGGTATGCGATATATAGACGGCTACATCGTGTTTGATTAACTTCTCGTACAGCTTGCCCGCGGGAGTCGACGTGTCGAGCTTCGCTAACGGACGATAGATGATGGCATGATGCGCGATAATCAGATCGACGCCTGCAGCAATCGCTTCATCCGTGACCTCTTCCGTAACGTCAAGCGCGATCAAAATTTTGCATATCGGTTTGTTCAGCGTGCCTAATTGAAGACCGATCTTGTCGTTTTCAACCGCGTAATGTTTGGGCGCTAGCCGCTCTATGATCTGGACTACCGTATGCCCGTTTGCAAACATTGCAGCACCTCCTCGATTATGCCGATTTCCTTTCGGAACTGTTCGGCTTTGGCGGCCGATTCGGCGAGCTCGGATCCGGACATTTGGGCGATGATCCGCTCCAGCTTCTTGATTTCGGATTTCCACTTCAACGTCAGTACCGGACTCGATTCGCGTAGCAAATACGGGCCCATGCGAAGAAGCACGCGATGAAGGAGCTCCTTCTCATACGCCAACCCAAGGAAATCCCCGTTATAGATCGATTGATTCTGGCTTGCGGCATTCGGATCGTTCACTGCATGCAGCACTTCGTATATCTTGCCGTCTTCCTCCAAGATGCTTTCCGCAGCCAAAAACCAGCCTTTCTCAAGCAGCCATTCGCGTACTTCGTCTTCGCCGACGTTCGGCTGAAGCACCAGCTCCTTTACGCCAACCAGCTTGCCGCTTGCATGCCCTTCTTCCAAAATCGCGCTCATTAAGCTGCCGCCCATCCCAGCTATCGTTACCGTATCGGCTTCGCCCGGCTCCAATACGGCGAGTCCGTTGCCCTGACGAGCCGATATCCGGCTTTTCAGACCGGCGTCGGCCGCTTGTTTTTTTGCCGCCTGCAACGGCCCCGCGTTCAGCTCGCCGGCGATGGCGGACGGACACTTCCCAATCTGAAGCAAATAAACCGGCAGAAGCGCATGGTCGGAGCCGATATCGGCCACTCTGGCGCCTTCCGTTACGTAATCGGCTATTCGCTGCAGACGTCTTGATAATTTGATCATTAGGCTACCCACACCATCCATTGTTTGCGCAAGGCGAAGAGAAGTCCTCCGCCGATCGCGATTTTGACTAACAGCTGCAATTGCAGCCATACCGTATATTTCAGAACAACAGCCGTATATAGCTCCGGCATGAACCATGCCAGAGCGCAAGTGACGAACAATACGGCAGATACCGGCTTCGTCCAGCGATGGAAAAACCAGCTGCTCCAACCGAACAGGATGGCAAGCGGTATCCAGAATAATTGGACTTCAAACCATTGCGTCGTATCCGTGAATCTTGACAATAACCATCCGTACAGGAGCAGCATGACTAACCAACCGCAAAGATGAAGCGAATGGATCTTCGCCCGAATGCCGTAAACCACCCAGAACAACGCGCATCCGCCTAATAATCCGCTTCGATAACCCCAATCCGTAAGCCCGTGCAGCTCCAGCATATGCAGCCCGCCGCCGAGCAGCACCAGCATGCCGATGCTGGTAAACGTAAGCGATGCAGCTTCATTTCGGCGTTTTAGCTTCATGCCCGTCCGAAGAAAAGCGATAACGGCGATAAGCACGACGGCGATTTGCAATGCGGGATGAAAACGGCTAAAATAAAGCACAACGAACGAAATTAAGGTAAATGTTCCAAATGTAAGGAGCCACTGCTTGCCCGTAGCGTTCTGCACGGCCGCAACCGCTTTGCCAACGACGGCTCCCGAAGCATGTCTGGAGTTCTCCGCATGATCGTCGGGATCCGCATAGAGATTCAGCAAGAAATCGCAATATTGGTCAGGAAGAAGTTTGCTTCTTCTCCAATGATCGATCTCTCTAATAATCGTAGCCTTTCGTTCATCGTTCATGAAATCGACTCGTCCTCTCGGCGATATTCGAATCAGGATGGAAAAATGACCTCGCTGCAGCAGCAGAAAGGTCATTATCGGATAAAGCGTTATTCAAGAAAATCTTTGAGCCGTTTGCTGCGGCTTGGGTGGCGAAGCTTGCGAAGCGCTTTGGCTTCAATCTGCCTGATACGCTCGCGCGTCACGCCGAATACCTTGCCGACCTCTTCAAGCGTTCTCGTACGTCCGTCATCAAGACCGAAACGAAGGCGAAGCACGTTCTCCTCACGTTCGGTTAACGTATCAAGCACGTCTTCCAGCTGTTCCTTCAGCAGTTCGTAAGCTGCAGCATCCGCGGGAGCAAGCGCCTCTTGGTCCTCGATAAAGTCGCCAAGATGCGAATCATCCTCTTCGCCGATTGGCGTCTCGAGCGATACGGGCTCTTGAGCGATCTTCATGATCTCGCGTACCTTCTCCGTGCTAAGCTCCATCTCCACCGCAATTTCTTCAGGCGTCGGTTCGCGCCCCAATTCTTGCAGCAGCTGACGGGATACCCGAATCAGCTTATTGATCGTTTCCACCATGTGCACCGGAATACGAATGGTGCGCGCCTGGTCCGCGATGGCGCGGGTAATCGCTTGGCGAATCCACCACGTTGCGTACGTACTGAATTTGAATCCCTTCTGGTGATCGAACTTCTCGACCGCTTTAATAAGACCCATGTTCCCTTCCTGAATCAGGTCAAGGAACAGCATCCCGCGGCCGACATACCGTTTGGCGATGCTGACGACGAGACGCAGATTCGCTTCCGCCAGACGGCGCTTCGCTTCTTCGTCTCCGTTCTCGATCCGAATCGCAAGCTCGATCTCATCGTCCGCGGACAACAACGGCACCCGCCCGATTTCCTTCAAATACATTCTGACGGGATCGTTGATTTTGATTCCCGGAGGCAGAGCCAGATCGTCGTCGAAGTTGAAGTCGTCTCCGTCGCGCTCCTGCTCTTCGTTCGTAGCGCCAAGTGGATGTACTTCGTCGTTTTCGTTCAGCACCTCGATTCCCAAGTCGTCGAGCTGTTCGAAAAATTCATCGATTTGTTCGGGATCCTGATCAAAGGGAGACAATTTCTCCATAATTTCTTTATACGTCAAAGAGGATCTCTTTTTCCCTTGTTCAATCAGACTATCCTTGACCTGATCCAGCTTCTGTTCGGTATCTAACTCAGTATGTTGATCGTTCGCCATATTCCGACTCCCTCCTCCCTAGACGCATCATGAAGTCAACCTTTCAGCTGTCTCTCTAGGGTTATAATCTCAAGTCCTAATTGCGCTGCCAATAAAGCATCGCCGGCGCGCTCGGCACGCACCATCTCTTCTTTCTTGCGCTCGATGTTCCGAATCTTGGGAACCTTGAGGATCGTCCCGATATAAGCATCCAGAATCGTATCGTCTATCGGAGAATCGTCGTCCAGCAACAAGATGGCCGATGCCGTCTCCTCCAGGCGCTTATCATGCAGCGTCGAGATGAACCGTGCGGCGTCCGGCTCATACCCTTGCGCATAATAGGCGTATAAATAAGCAGCGAGAGCTGCGTGATCCTCTACGTTAAACGAATCCCCGATACGCTCGTGCACGGCTTCGGCCACATCGCGCTCCCGTATCATGACATGCAGCAATCTCCGCTCCGCGTACGCGTAAGCCGGCAATATCTTAGGCGCTCCGGACGTACGGCGCTTTTCATTCCTACCATTATTCCACGAATTATCGTTATTATCCCCTTGCGGTTTCTTTTTTTGCTGTTCGGTGCGGATGCCGTGGCAATCCTGCTTAAGCGCGTCAAGGGAAATATCGAATTCGCGGGATAACTCCTTCAGGTACACTTCCCGTTCGGTAGAAGAGTCGACTCCGGCCACAATTTCCACTGCTTCCATCAGATAGTTTTTTCGACCTTCTTCTTTTAGCAGTATATGGTTTTTCCTTGAATATATAAGCTTAAATTTTGTAATCGACACGGGCTCGTCCATCACTTCGCGAAGGAACGCGTCCGGTCCGTATTCGCTTATATAATCGTCAGGATCCTTTCCTTTGGGAAGCATGGCGATCATGACCTTCAGCCCGGTGTTCTCCAGGAGCGGGATCGACTTGCTTGCGGCCGCTTGTCCGGCATCGTCGCCGTCGTAGCAGACGAGCACTTCTTCCGCATGGCGGCGAAGGATGGCGCAATGCTCCTCCGTAAGCGCTGTACCCATCGTTGCCACGCCGTTCTTCACGCCGGCATGCCATGACTTGATGACGTCCATGTATCCTTCGAACAAAACGACCTGCTTGCTCTTCCGGATCGCTGCCTTCGCGTGGTGCAGGTTATACAGCGTCCTGCTCTTCGTGAATAACATCGTCTCGGGAGAGTTCAAATATTTGGGTTGCCCTTCGTCGATGATACGAGCACCGAATCCGGAAGCTTTGCCTCCGGCATCCCATAACGGGAACATGATCCGTCCGCGAAACCGATCCACGTAGCCGCTGCCGTCCTGTTTGGCCGAAAGCAATCCGCCCTTCTCCAGCAACGCGGGTTCGAATCCCCTGCCGGTCAAGAACCGAGTCAGCACATCCCATTCATCCGGAGCGAAACCGATCATGAAATGGTCGATCAGCCGATCGCTGAGTCCGCGTTCCCGCAAATACCGCTTCGCCTTATCGCCTTGCTTCGTGTTGTTCAGCAAGTAATGATAAAATTTAAGCGTCAGCTCATGCGCCTCGACAAGCTTCTCGCGCTCCGGATTCGGAGCGGCTCTGCCCCCGCCGCTTTCCTGCCAAGTAATGGGCATGTTCGCTTCCTCGGCTAGCACCCTCACCGCTTCCGGGAAGCTGTATCCTTCCATCTCTTCGACGAACCGAATGACGTTGCCGCTTTTGCCGCAGCCGTAGCAGTGGAAGATCTGGAGCTCCGGGGTAACGGTGAACGAAGGCGTCTTCTCGGAATGAAACGGACATAACCCCTTCATATATTTGCCTTGCTTCGTGAGATGAACGTATTTCCCAACCGTTTCGACGATGTCATGACGCTTCCGGACGGCGTCAATCACTTCCTCCGGTATTTTACCGTTTGTCATCGTTCATCACCTTTATTCTAAGTCAGCGAGCCGGTACCGCTCGATAAACTTAGATTTCTAATATTATTCGCTATATGTCATGTTTCTCCTGCATGCGAACCAAAACTTTTGTCAGCTTTTGTTGAAAAGCGATCCGATCCGCATCCGACATCGCCCTTGGACCTTTGGTTCGTCCGCCGGCACGGCGTCTTCTGGCGCTTTCGTGCCTTCTCTCCATCAAGTAATCGATGTTGTCGTCCGTATACTCCTCGCCTCTCGGCGAGAGGACGACCGCGCCTTTGCCGATCGCCACGCAGGCGAGACCGAAGTCTCCGGTAATGACGATGTCGCCTCGCCTGATATGGTTCACGATGTACAAGTCGACTGATTGATCGCTGCGGTCGACTTGGACGATCTCGACGCCAGGCTTCGGCTCGAGCCGGTGGTCGTACGACGCGACCATGCGAACCGGTACTTGATAATGCAATGCCGTGCCTACAATTTCGTTCTTGACCGGGCAAGAGTCCGCGTCTACCACGATCGCCATCTGATTAGCCTTCATCCGAATCACCGCTCGCGAATGCATTAAAAGTCACTACTATTATATACGGCAACTCCGGGAAAAAATCCTTCATTGTCCTCGCACGTATTCCATTATCAAGCTGGCCGTCTCCTCCACCGCCCGATGCGAGACGTCAATGACAAAGCAGCCGAGCTGGGACATCACCTCTTCGGCATACTTCAGCTCTTGTTCGATCCTGTGCGTCGTTGCGTAAGCTGCCGTATTTGGCAATCCGAGCGCCTTGAGCCGTTCCTTCCGTATGACGTTCAGATAGGACGTATCGATCGTCAGTCCGATCACCTTGCGCTTCGGCAGCTTGAAAAGCTCCTCGGGCGGCTTAAGCTCCGGAACGAGAGGAACATTCGCGACCTTGAACTTCTGATGGGCAAGATACATGGAAAGCGGCGTCTTCGATGTTCGCGACACGCCTACCAGGACGATATCGGCTTTGGTTACGCCGGATGTATCTCTGGCATCATCGTATTTCACGGCGAATTCCACCGCTTCGACCTTGCGGAAGTAATCGGCGTCGAGCACATGGTTGAGACCGGGCTCTTGCCTCGACTTCCTGCCGGTGCGCTGCTCGAGCGTCTCGACGAAAGGCCCGAGCAGATCGATGGCGGCGATTCCGCTTTCTCCCGCCAGCTTCCTCATGGTATCGCGCAAATGGGGAATGACTAGCGTGTACAAAACGATAGCTTGCGACAGCTTTGCCTGCTCTACGATACGCTCCAATGCAGAGTCTTCCGTCACGAAAGGCGCCCTGCGTATATCCGCGTGAATCGGATGGAACTGGGCGATCGCGGCGCGAACGACCAGCTCCCCCGTATCGCCTGCCGCATCGGATACGACGTAAACGATCACTTCCGGTTTGCCGTTTTCTTTCGCCATGGCCATTACCTCCTTAAGCGATTGCGTACGAAGCGCTGCTTACCACACCAGCTTGGAGAAGTCCGCGATCAGCGCGATGTCCCGGGCGATTGCCGATAACGTCGCCAATCGATTGGCGCGTACCTTCTCGTCTTTATCCATAACCATAACGCCGTCGAAATAATCGCTGATTGCCGGACGCAGTCCCGAAAGCTGCTGCAAGGCGCCGGACAAATCGCGATGCTCGATTGCAGTCAAAATGCCCGGCCTTGCCGAAATCCAAGACTCGTATAAACGTGCCTCCGTCGCTTCGGCGAACAAGTTCGGATCGATGTCCGCGGACTCCGCTTTCGCCGCGAGATTGCCTACGCGATTGAAGGCTTCGACGACCAGCTTGAATTCGGTTCTGTCGGCGCCGGCAACGAGCGGCTGAATCGCCGAAGCGCGGCTGGCCGTTAATGCCAGGTCGTCGAAACCGACTGCCATGACCGCGTCCACTACATCGTAACGAGCGGCTTGCTCGGATAGCCAGTTTTTGATGCGAAGCGAGAAGAAGTCGTTCAAATCTTTACGAATCTCCTCCGCCGAACGTTTCAAGCCGCGGGCTTCGTGAACGGAGATTCCGATCTCGTACAGCTCGCCGAGTCCCATGCGAAGATTCTGGCCAAGCAGGATCTGCACGATACCGGCCGCTTGCCGGCGCAGCGCGTACGGATCCTGAGAGCCTGTCGGCACGATGCCGATCGAAAAGCAGCCAACGATCGTATCGATTTTGTCGGCCAAGCTTACGATTGCGCCAGTCAATTCGGATGGGATGCGGTCGCCAGAGAATCTCGGCTGGTAATGCTCGTTTACGGCCTTCGCCACGGATTCGTGCTCGCCGGCTTTCTTGGCGTAATCTTCGCCCATGATACCTTGCAGCTCGGGGAATTCGTAGACCATCTGCGAGACGAGGTCGAATTTGCAAATCGCTGCCGCACGGGCGATGTGGTCCGCTTGAGCGCCCTCGATCCGAAGCGCTTCGGAAATAAGCTTCGAGATCGCCGTAATGCGACGCACCTTGTCGGCGACCGTACCGAGCTCCTCGTGATAGACGATCGTCTCCAACTTGCCGAGCGCATGGTCGATCGTCAGCTTATGGTCTTCCGCGTAGAAAAATTTCGCGTCGGACAGCCTTGCGCGCAGAACCTTCTCATTGCCCTTCGCGACGAGATCGATCGACCTCCGGTCTCCGTTGCGCACCGTGACGAAAAACGGAAGAAGTTTGCCGGCTTCATCAAGCACCGGGAAGTAACGCTGATGCTCGCGCATCGACGTAATCAGCACTTCCTGCGGGATATTTAGGAACGAAGGATCGAACGTGCCGAATAGCACATTCGGATATTCGACCAAAAACAATACTTCTTCCAACAAATCTTCCTTGATTGCGATGTTCCAGCTTTTCTCCGCCATCAGTCCTTGGATTTGCGAAACGATCAACGCTTCGCGTTCCTCCACGTCGACGATGACTAGCTGGGCGCGCAGTGTATCCTTGTATTCGGCTGGCGTTTCCACCGAAGCGTCCTCGCCCAGGAACCGGTGACCCTTCGAGACGCGGCCCGTCTCTACGCCGGTAATCTCGAAAGGCACAACCTCTGCGCCGAACAACGCCACAAGCCAGCGAATCGGCCGAACGAACCGAAGCTCGTAGCCGCCCCAGCGCATATTTTTGGGGAAGGACATCGACGTAATCATCGTGCTTAGTCCTTCGGCCAGCAAGCCGGAGGTTTCCGCCCCGATGCTGCTCTTGCGCGCGTAGACGTATTCCACGCCCGCCAGTTCTTGGAAGTAAAATTGCTCGGGCTCGACGCCTTGGCTGCGGGCGAAGCCAAGCGCGGCTTTGCTCCAGTTGCCCGCGTCATCCATCGCGATTTTGCGGGAAGGGCCTTTCGCTTCTTCGTTGCTGTCGGCTTGTTTCTCTTCGACTTCGCGCACGATGACGGCAAGCCTTCTCGGCGTGGCGTAAGCTTCGATCGCGCCATGGCCGATGCGGTTATCCGACAACCACTTGTCCATCTTGTCCTTCAGTTGGTTCATCGCGGCGCGAACGAACCTCGCGGGCACTTCTTCCAGTCCGATCTCCAGCAGTAGATCCTTAGCCATTCTGCTCCACTCCCTTCTTAAGCAGCGGGAATCCAAGCCGCTCTCTCTCCTCGTAATACGTGGCCGCGCATTGGCGGGCCAAATTCCGCACGCGCGTAATGTATCCGGTTCTCTCCGTTACGCTGATCGCTCCGCGAGCGTCGAGCAAGTTGAATGTGTGCGAACATTTGAGAACGTAGTCATAGGCCGGGAACACCAGACGCTGCTCCATCGTCTTCCTTGCTTCTTCCTCGTACATGGAGAACAGGGAGAACAGCATAGCCGTGTCGGATGTTTCAAACGTATATTTGGAATGCTCGTATTCCGGCTGCAGGAACACGTCGCCGTACGTCACGCCTTCCACCCACTCCAGATCGAACACGTTTTCCTTCTGCTGAATATAGGAGGCCAGACGCTCCATGCCGTACGTGATTTCCACTGCGACCGGGTTCGCGTCGATGCCGCCGACCTGCTGGAAGTAAGTGAATTGGGTTATTTCCATGCCGTCCAGCCAAACTTCCCAGCCTAGCCCCCAAGCGCCAAGCGTAGGCGATTCCCAGTTGTCCTCGACGAATCGAATGTCATGGTCCTTCGCATCGATGCCAAGACGCCGCAAGCTCTCCAAATAAAGTTCCTGGATGTTGTCCGGTGACGGCTTCAGAATGACTTGGAATTGATGATGCTGGTACAGACGGTTCGGGTTCTCGCCGTATCTTCCGTCCGCCGGGCGGCGGGACGGCTCGACGTATGCCACGTTCCACGGCTCGGGACCGATGGAACGCAGGAACGTCATCGGGTTCATCGTTCCCGCGCCTTTCTCTACATCGTACGGCTGCACGAGAATGCAATTTTGTTCAGCCCAGAATTGTTGAAGCGTCAAGATCATGCCTTGAAAGTTCATACCGCTCGACTCCTTCTATCGTTTAGTGGTGGTCCGGCTAACCGGACATAAGGCTCTGCTGGAGCATCCACCGTATCGGCACGCAAAAAACTCCCGCCTCTACGTCTGCTGCCAGACGTAGGGACGAGAGTATGATTCCCGCGGTTCCACCCTACTTGGCTGCCCGCTACATGGATCATGTGCGTTCGGCAACCCGCTTTCGTTCAAGAGACTCCGGAGCGCCTTTCGCCATAATCGTCCGACCGGGCTTTCACCGTCCCCGGCTCGCTATTCTTGCAGACTCATTATGGTTACTTTCTCCATCAATGTCCGATATTCATAATTTAATATTGTATGCGTATTGCGATGGATTGTCAAACCAATTTGTCCAATTGATCCAAAAAGTTTCGAGATTTTAATTGGAGGCCTAGCTGAGCGTCCATTAAAGCTCTCATGCACTTCTTAAGCTCGGCTTTCGTCTCGCTTTTGACGGAAATCGCTCCGAGCCTTCTCATATCCATTCCTTTGAACAAACGCAAAATTTTATGTACCCCTTCGCTCATCGGAATACCGTACGGATCCCTGCTCTCGCATCGGCTGCACAAGATGCCGCCGGCGCCTGCGGACAGCTTGAACGGACCTACCCGATTGCCGCAGTTCACGCATTCGTCCAGCCCTGGCGAATAACCGGCCAGATCCAAAATTCTCATCTCGTACAAATGGATGACGATCGCGCAGTCCTTACCGTCTTGAAGCGCGGCGTAACAGGCCTTGAGCTGCTCGAACAGAAACCCGCTCGCTTCTTCCTCTTGCAGCGTCCGATCCGTCAGCTCCGCCGCGTAGGACGCGTAGGCGGACAAGTCGAGCTGCATACGCAAATCATGGTGAGACGCAATGATCTCACCATGATTCAAGGTGCCGAGCCCGCTGCTCCGGAAGTACTGATAGTCCGCGAGCGTGAACGGCTGGGCAAGCGAGGAATGCCTGCTTTTCACTTTTTTCGCCCCTCGGATCAATACCCCAGCTTTGCCGTTCGTTTTCGTCAGAAGCGTTACGATCTTGTTGCTTTCCCCATAATCCATGCTGCGGATTACGATTCCTTCCACGCGATGCAGCATCCGGCTTCTCCCCCATGAAACATAAGCCTATTATCCCGATAATACCGCTATGTCGCTTATTCTTGCACGTCCATACTCGCAAATTCCTCATCTTGCCCATCATACGCGGCAGCATCATCGGCAACGCCGTATTGATCCACTTCCTTGTACAGCATGAAGGACTCGACATCACCGGTCAACGTAAAATACTTCCACGAAAAATCTCGCATTCGTATTCATCCTTTCCGCCTCGGAAATGCAGCTCCAGACGGTTATAGGATGCGATAAACAAGGGACGGATATCCTTAGCAAATTACGACAGCTCCGGTTTGCCCGCTGATTAATCGTGACGGAAGCCGAGATCCTTCAGGACGCGCTCCTGGTTGCGCCAATCCTTCTTGACCTTGACCCAGAGCTCCAAATAAATGCGCGAGCCGAGCAGCGCCTCGATGTCCCTGCGCGCCTGCTTGCCGACTTCCTTCAGCAGCTCGCCTCGCTTGCCGATGATGATGCCCTTCTGGGAATCCCGCTCTACGAAAATAACTGCGCCGATGTACACGACGCCATTCTCCTGCACCCGCATGTCTTCGATCGTAACCGCGATGGAATGCGGAATTTCCTCGCGCGTCATGTGAAGAATCTTCTCCCGAACAAGCTCGGCGCATACGAATTGCTCCGGATGATCCGTCACTTGATCCGCGGGATAATATTGCGGCCCTTCAGGCAGATAACGAGTAATCTGCTCCAGCAGAGTGCTCACGTTATTGCCTTTCAGCGCGGAGATCGGGACGATCTCGGCAAATTCGTGCAGCGCGTTGTATTGCGCGATCATCGGGAGGAGCGCTTCCGGCTCGATCTTGTCGATTTTGTTCATGACAAGGAAAACGGGCGTCTTCGTTTTTTTCAGCTGCTCGATGATGAACCGGTCGCCGCCTCCAAGCCCCTCTGAAACATCGACGAGGAATAATGCGGCTTCGACTTCTTTGAGCGCCCCTTCCGCGGACTGGTTCATGTAATTGCCCAGCTTGGATTGAGGCTTATGAATGCCGGGCGTATCGAGAAAAACGATTTGGTAATCGTCCGTCGTATATACACCGTGAATTTTGTTTCGCGTAGTCTGCGGTTTGTCCGACATGATCGCGATTTTCTGCCCGATCAAGTGATTCATCAGCGTCGATTTGCCGACGTTCGGCCTTCCGATAATCGCGACGAATCCGGATTTGAAACCTTTGCCGCTTCTTCCTGTTGCTTGTCCATTCATGATTTCCCTTGCTCCTCCTTGTTTAACGACGCCGGCGTGAACGCGCCCGGCAACAGCTCCGCAACCGTCGACATCGTCCACTGTCCCCGCAGATTGCCCATGATGACCGGCATGTCCGGCGCGCATAATTCCACCATCACTTGCCTGCAGATGCCGCATGGCGATATCGGTCCGTCCGTGTCTCCGATCACGGCGATCGCTTGGAACTCTCCCGCTTTCCTGCCGTCCGCTATCGCACGGAACAACGCCGTTCGTTCCGCGCAGTTGGTCGGTCCGTACGCCGCGTTCTCGACATTGCAGCCGGAGTGGACATGTCCTTGCCCGTCGAGCAAAGCCGCGCCGACTTGGAAGCCCGAATACGGCACGTATGCGCGTTTCATCGCTTCCTCGGCTTGCTGAAGCAAGGTATGGTAATCAGGCCGGAGCCCTTCGTAGTTCATTTCTTCGCCTCTCTCCACTCATACTATGAATTGCCAAAGCGGCGGGCCAAGAACGATCAGCCCGATCGCAATGGCAACAATGGCCGCCGCCAGCACGGCGCCGGCCGCGACATCCTTGGCCGCTTTCGCCAGAGGATGCCGCCCGGGGCTTGCCAGATCGACGGCCTGCTCGATCGCCGTGTTGATCAATTCTGCGGTCACGACTAATCCGATCGCTATCAGTATCATACACCACTGGACGGCATCAAGCGATAGGACGCATCCAAGGCCAATCACGATGATCGCCGCAACGCAGTGAATTTGCATATGCCGCTGCGTGCGGATCGCGAATCCGATTCCCGACAACGCCAAGAGAACGCTTCGGAAGAATTTGACCATTTATCTCGTCAAACCCGCTTGCTGGAGAACCGCTTCTTGTTTGCTCGTCATTTCGGCTTCGGATGATTCATCCTGATGATCATATCCGATCAGGTGAAGGAAGCCGTGAACGAACAGGAAGCCAATCTCGCGCTCGAGGGAATGGCCGTATTCTTCGCTTTGGAGCTGGGCCCTTTCAACGGAGATAATGATATCCCCCAACATGCCGGACAGCGGATCGGCTTCGTCCTCGTTCTCCACTTCGAAAATAATGTCGAGCTCGTCTGTCCCGTCTTCCTGCATCGCGAACGACAATACGTCTGTCGGACGGTCGATGCCCCGATAATCGCGATTCAGGGCATGAATGCCTTCGTCGTCGGTGAACGTCAGCGCTACTTCGCCATCGGCCAGTCCTTCCGCTTTTCCTGCGAGCTGGAGCAGTTCGGTCAGCTTATCGATCCATATCTCCGGAATTTCGATCTTCGATTGTTCGTTGTTCCAGTCTAATTGCAAATTCATTTAGTCGATACGTCCCTTCGTTTTGGCATCGTCCGGATACTCGATACGCGAATGGAAGATGCCGATAATGCTCTCTTTGAGCGATTGCGCGATTTTGTCCAGTTCCTTAAGCGTCAAGTCGCATTCATTATATTGATTGTCATCGAGCCTGCTTTTTATAATCTTGGCGATCATCGCTTCCACCTGCTCGACCGTCGGGTTCCGCAAGCTCCGAACTGCCGCTTCCACGCAATCCGCAATGCCGACCACCGCGGCCTCCTTGGACTGGGCCTTCGGACCCGGATAACGGAAGTCCTCTTCTGTGAAGGCTGGCGCAATCCCTTGCTCTTCCGCCTGTTTAACGGCTTTGTGGTAGAAAAACTTCAAGGAAGTCGTTCCGTGATGCTGCTCCGCAATGTCGCGAATCGGCTTCGGAATGTTATGCGCCTTCAGCATCTCTACGCCGTCCCGCGCGTGGGCTACGATAATGGATTTGCTTAGTTTCGGATCGATGGTATCATGCGGATTCTCGATATTGGTTTGGTTTTCGATAAAATAATTGGGCCGTTTCGTCTTCCCGATATCATGGTAATACGAACCGACCCGGCACAAAAGGCCGTCCGCTCCGATCGCCTCGGCCGCGGCTTCCGACAGATTGCCCACCATGACGCTATGATGGTACGTTCCGGGCGTCTCCGTCAGCAGCTTCCGGAGAAGCGGATGATTCGGATTAGAAAGCTCGACCAGCTTCAAAGCGGATAAAATCCCGAACGTGATTTCGAAAAACGGCATCAGGCCGATGACGAGAATCGCCGTCAGAAGACCGCTCGCGAAGGCGAAGGCGACCGAATAAATAAACGGCATCCGTTCCATTTGCTCCGTAAGCATCAGCACAGCCATCACGGACAGCGATCCGAACAAGCTGACCATGATGCCCGCTTTGAGAATCGTCGAACGCTGGCTGGCCCGATGGATCGAGAATACGGCTGCGAGCGATACGACGATAATGAAGAACCCGTACTTGAAATCGAACAGGCTGTTCGAAGCCGGATTCAGAATAATGCTTCCCATAATCGTGAAGATGAAAGAAGCGATGATCGCCAAATGCATGTCCAGCAGAAGCGTAATCAGCATGGCGCCAAGCGCTGCGGGAGCTAGATAACCGGCATATGGCACCGCGTCCGTCTGGGTAAGCGCGATGATCTGGATCGTAATGATATTGATGAGGAAGATCAGCAGCAGCATGAGGAGCTGCGTATTGCTGTACTTCGGCCTGAAGCCGCCGAGTCCGCCTGATTGATGCAGGAAGGCGAACAAGACGACGACGAACATAATCGATAAGAGAAGCAATCCCGCCTGCGGCCAATACGACCGTTTGTCCTGAAGCAGGTTGGAGTCCGACAGCAGCTTGTACAAATCCGGCGTAATCGTCTGACCGCGCTTGACGATGACGTCTCCTTCCTTGAAGACGACCGGCTGCGTATTCTGCTTGGCGAGCGCTTTCGCCTCGTCCGTCGCGTCCGTGTCCAAAAACTTGTTCGGCATGATCGCGAATCTCGCAAGCTCCTGAACGATCTCGCGTTCCGTCCGGTTCGAGAGCGCGCTGGCGTTGACGAGCTCCGCCACTTGGGTCCGGGCCGTCTCGGCTTCGCGCAATTGTTCGCCGGTCAGCTTGCGCACGATGTCCCTCGCGACCGTTCTCATCTCGGCCAGCTGCTCCGAAGTCAGCTGAGGCAGCTTGTAGAACGTCTCCTCGGGTATCGTGTACTGTTGTTCCTTGGCGATCGTCTCCATCTCGACAAGCAGCGAATCGCTGTACGTGCCATTGCCCTTGTTCACCTTCACGAAGGCATCGATATGGGCGGCGTACTTGCCCGGAATTTCCGTGCGATAGATCGCGACCTTATTGTCCGTCGTTACTTGATCGTCAAGGTTGAGCTGTTCGATCCGGTACAAAATTTGCTCGACGAGCGTCTCGTTCCGCAAAGGGACGATGGAGTAGATCGCGTCGATCTCGGCTGCCGCATCCTCTTCGGCTTGCCTGGTCGCCTTCTCGTCGCGAATTTGGAAGGGGGCTTTAATTTCCTTCTCGCTGACGGCGCCTTCGGAAATATCGTATGTTTCGGGAATGACATGCGGCGACAGGCTGAAATAAAAGAGCAGCACGAACAGCGCCATTAGCGTCCATCTAACAGCCGGGCTTTGCCTCCAGCCTTGCGGCGATCTTGCCGTCTGCTTGGCGCTGCTCGGCTTGCCCGATCCATTCTGGCTCATCCAAGCTACCCTTCCCTTCTAAGGTAATTCAAAAACTCCAATTTTGATTACGAAGTATTTCATAGGAGCTTACTCGACGTCGAATCTTGAATTCAGCCGAACCTTCCGGTGCTCACGTAGCGCTGCTACGCTCCGCTCCTCAGGTTCTAGCTTCATCCAATATTCTCGGTACTGAAAACTGGATTTTTTGAACTCTTATTAGAACTTCAACACAATTTATTATTTTTCAGGCTTTGTTCTCGGCGTCGTAATTGTAGGCGACGATAATTTTTTGCACGAGCGAATGGCGGACGACGTCCTGCTCCGCAAAAAAGATCAAGCCGATCTCTTCGATGTTTTTCAAAATGCGCTGCGCTTCCACTAACCCGGACGACTTTCCGCGCGGGAGGTCGATCTGCGTCACGTCGCCCGTAATGACCATCTTGGAGCCGAAACCAAGCCGCGTCAAAAACATTTTCATCTGCTCCGGCGTCGTATTCTGCGCTTCGTCGAGGATAATAAACGAATCGTCAAGCGTACGTCCGCGCATATAAGCAAGAGGCGCGATCTCGATCAAGCCGCGCTCCAACGCCTTTGCCGTCTGATCGGGACCCAGCACGTCGTGCAGCGCGTCGTACAGCGGTCTTAAATATGGATCTACCTTCTCCTGAAGGTCTCCGGGCAGGAACCCGAGATTCTCGCCCGCTTCCACTGCGGGACGCGTCAGGACGATCCGTTTCACGGAGCCTTCCTTTAGCGCGCTGACGGCCAATACGACGGCCAGGTAGGTTTTGCCCGTGCCTGCGGGTCCGATGCCGAATACGATGTCACGCTTTCGGATCGTCTTGACGTAATGTCGTTGGCCGATCGTCTTGACCATGATCTTTTTCCCGCGGAACGTCGATGCGATTTCTTTCTTGAACAGGTCAAGGAGCTCTTCGGCTTGCATGGAACGCGCCAGCTCAAGCGCGTACATAATATCTCTCTCGGATGGCGTATAGCCGCCACGGACAAGCTGCAGAAGCACGGAATATAGCTGTTCAAGCGAATCTACTTCCTCCGTGGGGCCGGAGATGACGATCTCTGCCTCGCGGGAGCTGATCGAGGCTTGAACATGCTCCATCACGAGCCGCAAGTACTTATCTTGAGGACCGAATACGGCGAGCCCTTCGGCAGCGTTGCCAAGCGGAACTTTCGCGATTTTGTTATCAATTTGCAACAATTCTCAGTCTCCCTGCATGTGGACTAATGGCATTTCTTCTACGATGGATTGCTCTACTTCAAAAAGAACTTTCATATAAACTTTACCATTGTCCGCCTTTTCATGCAAAACAATTTCGTCCAGGATGACCGCGTCCGTCCCTGCTTTCTCCATTACGTCGGCCTTTGCTTGCATCAAACCGACCTCGCTGGCTTCCTCCTCCGTCAGCGTCCGCTCCCGCGTCTCGGACTCCAGGACCGTCTCCTTCATCCGGCCGAATGGAAGCGTCCAATCGCGCCATGATACCCGCTCCTCGCTCGTGACCGTCTCGGATTGCCTGAACGGATTGTCGCCGAAGCCGCTGAGCTGCAGCGCTCTGGAGCCGATGACGGCGTACCATTTCGTTTTTTTCTCGCCGGTATAAACCTTCACTTGCTGCGTCAGAGGCGCTTCGACTTCGAATTCGTACCAGACAAGCCCGCGCACGACGCCTTTGGCTACGACGGTTTTCGAATAGTTCTCGTTTCCTATAATGCCCGATATAAGCGTTTGCCCCTTTTTCACTCTCGCGTTTTTCCTCACGAGCGGTTTGCCCGCTTCCGCCACGATCTGCGTCACGACCGCGTCGGAGGAGGCTACCAGATGCCGGGGATTGTTTAGCGATGCTTGTTCGGGCAGCGACATCTCCACGACTTGAATGCGTACCTTTGTCCCTATTTTCTCCACGCCGATCCAAGTGGTTCCCGGCAGCGCGGTAACCAGCTTTTTGGATAAGACATCGGCATCCTGCAGCCGGAACGACCATTGCAGCGTGTATAACCCTTCCGCTTTGGCCGCTTGCAAAATCTGCTCTTTGCTAATTTTCGTATTGCCGTCGACCTCGATCTTCCACACGAGGGACGAAAGCAGGAAAATGACAATGAAGAACAGCGCAATACCACCGGCGAACCAAATTCGTTTCTCCGCTTTCGCCATCCAGAACGGCAGCCCGCCCCGCTTCACGACGTGGACCCGACAGCCTGTCTGCTTTAAGAACGGCCGAAGCTTGAAGAAGTCGTCGACGGATACCTCGAATTGCAGTTTCCCGCTGCTTGTCCAGCGGATGGCGGACAGCGAGAGCCCGCCGGCCAACGCCCGGTTGACGAGATCCTCCGGCTTCCCTCCCCTTGCCTGTACGACGACGACGCCTTGCAGCCATTGAACGCCTTGACCTTTCATCGCTGCTTCCCTCCCTTATGGAATTAATTGTATATTTGAAATGACGCCTTCGATGAACACTTCCTCGGTCCAAATCGTGCGAATAACCAGCTCGCTGCCCGTAACCTCCAACTGTCCCTTGCTAAGCGCGAGCCTCAGCCTATCGCTCGAGAAATGAACGACGCCACGGTGGTTCTCGATGTAGAGCTGGCGGTCTCCGATCATCGTCAGCCTCGGCAGATCGTACACGACATCCTGCGGCATATCGAGCAGTTCGGCGGTTAACTTGTGGAATTTCCGTTTCAGTTGTCGCATGGCTGTCATGGCCCCCTCGGCAAGCGTAGGTATCGCGATATTTCGGTACTATACCAAATTATGCGTTCGCTTCTTGAAATATGAGGTTTCTGCAGTCCATTACCAGACAACAAAAAAACACCCCTTTCGGGGTGTTTCGTGAGTCCGCATGCTATTGCAGAAATTGTTGTACAAATTGATTTACTAGTTTACCGTCAGCGCGTCCTTTTGTTTTGGGCATCAGGGCGCTCATCACTTTCCCCATTTCGGCTTTGGAAGAAGCACCGAGTTCTTGGATGGTCTGCCTTACTATCTCTTGAATCTCTTCTTCAGTCAGCTGCTCGGGAAGGTATTGACTAATAATTTCAATTTCTGCTGCAAGACCTGTCACCAGATCATCACGGCCGGCTTTTTTAAATTCTTGGAGGGAATCTTTACGTATTTTGATTTCGCGACTAAGAATATCAAGCACTTCATTATCGTCAAGAGGACGTCTAAGGTCGATTTCCAAGTTCTTCACGGACGCCCTCATCATACGGATCGTCGTGAGCTTGAACTTGTCCTGACTCTTCATGGCTTGCTTCATATCGTCGGTCAATCGTTCGCTCAGGTTCATTTTGGAAGGATCCTCCTAAAACTTTCTCTTACGAGCAGCCTCGGACTTTTTCTTGCGCTTAACACTTGGCTTTTCATAATGCTTGCGTTTTTTCACCTCAGCCAAAACACCGTCTTTAGCGATGGAACGTTTAAAGCGGCGAAGCGCAGCATCAATTGTTTCGTTTTTGCGAACTTTAGTTTCAGACACCAGTTTTCCCTCCCTCCGAAACAGACCGTCCAGAGCTTTAACACGGTTTATCAAACTTCATTATACGGCATAGCAAATCCCAGTGTCAACTTCGTTAGTCTGCCAATAATGGGCCAAGCTTCTTGCCGCCGAGCAGATGGATATGCAGGTGATAAACAACCTGTCCTCCGTCGTCGTTCACATTGTTGATCAGGCGGTATCCGGCTTCGTCGATGCCTTGTTCCTTCGCGATTTGTTTCGCGGCCGCGAACAGCTCGCCTACCAATTCTACGTCTTCCGTACCGATGTCGTTCATCGTCGGGATATGTTTCTTCGGAATGATCAATATATGTACGGGCGCGGCCGGCTGAATATCCTGGAAAGCAAGAACGCGATCGTTCTCGAACACTTTCTTGGACGGAATCGAGCCTTCGATAATCTTGCAGAAAATGCAGTCCACTTCATTGCAACCTCCATTCCATTCATGCTTTTTCTATCATACCGAAAATTTCCTTCTGCGTCCAATCCGGCTCGTCCCGGAACGGAAGCACAAAAAAAAGCGCAGGCATAAGCTGCGCTTGTCGTACGTTTGCGGTCGATCCTTTTTAGAAGTAATATGGCAGCAGCGACAACGCAAGCAAAGCGGCGAGAGGGAATACCCTGCGGTGAAATCTTCTGCGCGGAAAAAACGGATATCCGTAACCTCCGTAGCCTCCGTAGCCGCCGAACGGCAAGAATGCACGATCCCATTCGCCCGGACAATACGGCACGGCTATACATACGCATTCATCGTCGACATGCTCCACGATTCCGTCCACGCAACTACCGTCGTGCGTTTGCAGCAGCACGTAACGATGCATATGCTGCTCGCATATTCCTTTGGCCCCAGCCTTGTCAAACGATTCATTTTCCATCTTCCATCAGCCTCCCTGACATGATCCATTTATCCTATGCAGGAATGGGCAAACGGCTACAAGATGGTCTCTTAATTAACGAAGCACTGCGGCCTGCAGCTTTTCGGCGATCGTCAGCCAATCGTGTCCGCCCGATAAACGGACCAGCACGTTGCGGTTGTCGGTTCCCCCGTAATAGAATTCGCCGAGCAGCTTATCCAGCTCCAGGAAATCCGACTTCGACGAGGCCAGAGCCTCCAGCTCGTCATTGCTCAACGGCCCGCTCCCCTTGCCGATCGCCGCCAAAAAAGCCCCTAGTCTGCCGATGTATGACTCATACGCCTGGGGCGCTTCGCCAAAACGAGTCTCGTCGAGCTCCTTCGCCTTTAGGAACAATGCGCCAAGCTCCCCTTCGCCGCGCGCGATCGCCTCCGACAGATACGCGGCGGTTATGCGGGAGGCTTCGTTATTCGCGTTCGCCGCGCCGGCCGCTTCGTCCGCAAGCCGAATCCAATACGCCAGCTCCTCGCGTGCTTTCTCGAAATGCGTATAGACGGCAAGCCCCTCCGCTTCGGCCTTCCCGCGCGAATGCTCGATGTTTTTCGTATACAGCAAGACGTTCCCCATAACGCTCATCACCAAGATCAATAACGTAATCGGCAGCGCGAGCGGACGCTTGCCCGATTGTTGCTTTTGTTCCAACCTGCTCCCTCCATCGTTCAACATCTATCCTAAAAATAATGCCGTGTCACAGCTTGACGGACTGCGCTCCGTCAAAGAAATAAACGTAGATCTCGTCCACCTTGTCGCCAAGCACCGATGCAATGGCCTCAGCGTAAAGCTCCAATTGGAACCTGTGCCTTTCCGCAGCGGCTTCCCACTGCTTCATATAAACCCGATCCGTCTTGTAGTCGACGAGAACAAGTCCCGACTCATCGCGGAACATACAGTCGATGACGCCCTGGATCAAAATTGGCTCGCCGCTCAATGGTTCGTCCTCGCGAGCCGCGTAGACGCGGCTCGCCGGCAGCATGCAGCTGAACGGAACCTCCCGGCGCACCCATCCCGCGCTTCTAAGCCGCCCCCCCAGCTCGCTTGCAAAGAAATTCGCGACGGAAGCCGCGTCGATCGACTCGGCTTGTTTCGCGGAGAGGAGCTTGCGCTCCGTCATGTTTGCCAGCGTGGCGCGTATCGTCTCGATGTCGACGTCGCCCGTTAACGGAACATGCTGCATCAACAAGTGGCTGGCCGAACCTTTCTCCGCGGCCGTCAATGACTTTTCCTCCATGAATGCCGGCCTTCGCAGCCTCAGCGTATACGACTGCTGCTGCGAATCGCGATTCGAACGGGCTTCAGCTTCCGGGCCGGGACCTCCCGATTCCGAGAAATCCGTCTCCCCGAATCGGCCACTCGATTCGTCATTCAGATCGGCAGCATACGCATCCGCTTCGGCATGCAGCCGCTTCATCTCGGTAACCGACGTTTTGGCGGCCAGTCTCGCCGCCGCCTCATGCGGATAACGCCATTCGAGGCGAGCGCGCAATTCGTCATCCCGATCGATGCCGTCGAGCACGGCAAGCGACGCTATCGCTTGCTTGCGCGCGAACATGGCGACGTCATCGGCGCTCGTTTCCGTCTCTAGCGCGGCGGCGGCTTCGATGCCGAGCCAAACGGACGGCACGACCTTCGCGGCCCATTGCGGCGCCACGGAAGCGGCCTGGATCCCGGTATCCGCGGTCCCATCACCCGTGCCTTCGTCAGAAGACTCCTCCGAGCTGCCTCCCGAGTGGAGCAATTGAGAAGCCGCCATCGGTCCGAGCCAATCCAGGAACGAACGGGCCGTTGCTACCCGAAAGTCGGACAAGCGGCCTTCCGAATCGGTGGAACCGAGCCATCGACGAAGTTTCTTGCCGGCGTCGCCGGTCGTGCCGACCAGGTACATTTTTTCTTTCGGCCTGGTCAGCGCGACGTACAGGATTCGCATCTCCTCGGCCAGCATCTCCATCCTGAGCTTGCGCCTGATCGCCAGAAACGGCAACGACGGGTAACTGATCCGAAGTTCGGGGTCAACGTACCGAGGGCCGAATCCAAGCTCTTTGTGCTTGAGGAACGAGCTGCGCAAGTCTTGCTGATTGAACAGCTTGCCGAGACCTGCGGTGAACACCACCGGGAACTCCAAGCCCTTGCTTTTGTGGATCGACATGATGCGCACGACATCCTCTTGCTCGCCCAGTGCTCTGGCCGTTCCCAGGTCGCCGCCGCTATCCCTCATCCGTTCGATGAAACGAAGGAAACGGAACAGCCCGCGGAACGAAGTCGACTCGTATTGTCTCGCGCGGTCATGGAGCGCCCTCAAGTTGGCTTGCCGCTGCGTTCCGCCCGGCAGTCCGCCCATGAAGTCGTAATAGCCGGTTTCGCGGTACATCTGCCAAAGCAAATCCGCGAGCGCGCCTTGCCGCGCTTCCTCTCGCCACCGGTCCAGGCTTTCGAGGAAACGGGAAAGCTTGAGCCTTGCTTCGTCCGGTATCGTTTCGTCTCCGGCCGCGCGCAAGACGGCGTCGTAATACGAGCCGCCCGGCGACAGGATCCGGATTCTGGACAGCTCCTCCGCGTTCAGGCCGAACATCGGCGAACGAAGCGCGGCCGCCAGCGGGATATCTTGATACGGATTGTCGACGACTCTAAGCAAAGACAACATCGTCTCGACTTCCGTCGCTTCGAAGTATCCGCTGCTGAGCTCCGCGTAAGCGGGCACTCCCATCGTTTGCAGCTCTTCGATGATCACGGGCGCCCACGCCTGCGTCGCCCTGAGAAGGATGACGACGTCTCTCCACTGCAGCCTCCGGTATTGCTTCCGCTTGCCGTCGTAAACCTGATATCCGCCGTCCATCAATTCGCGAAGCTTTCCGCCAATCCAGCGGGCTTCGAGCTGCGCGACCTTCAGCTCCGCCGTCTCGTCCGTTACGCGCGCGGTCTCCCCGCTCTCGTCGCTTCCATCGTCTTGGGAATCGGAATTGGCTTCGGTTTCCTCTTCAGGATCGACTCCCGCGCGATCCAGCACGGCGAGTTCCACCTGGCAGCTCCCGGGCCATAACGGCTCCGGGTACGCCGCGCCGCAAACAAGCTCTGCGCTCCGGTCGTAATCCATCTCCGCGACCGATTCTCGCATGATGGCGCGGAAAATATCGTTAACGCCGTCCACGACCTCCATGCGACTGCGGAAGTTGCGGGCAAGGTCGATCCGTAGTCCGCTAGTGCCGGCGGCATTCGGCGGTTCGAATTCGCCTCCGGTCGAATACGCCTTATATTTGCTCAAGAACAAATTCGGTTCGGCGAGCCTGAACCGGTAGATGCTCTGCTTCACGTCCCCGACCATGAACAGGTTGCCGCGATCCGCCCGCGCGATAAGGGATACGATCGCTTCTTGGACCATGTTCGTGTCTTGGTACTCGTCGAGCAAAATCTCGTCGAATTGGCGGCGGTAATCCTCCGCGGCTGGCGATGGCATGAGACGGCCTGGCTCCGATGCCTCGTCCCTCAGAATGCGAAGGCAATAATGTTCGAGATCGCCGAAATCGAGCAGCCCTTTCTCCCGCTTGGCCAACTCGTACCGCTCCCCGAACGCGATGACCAGCTCGGCGAGCGTCCGCATGAGCGGAGCCAGCTCGCGAAGCTCATCCAGAAACTGCTCGGCCGTGCGACCGAACAACTCGTCCGCGATCGAACCGATCAGCTTCTTCGCGCTCTCCCGAAGCGATTTCGCTTCCTCTTGCAGGGACTTGTCGTACGCATCGCCGCGCATCGCCTTCAGCTTGCCGAATGCGGCACCGCGGAAAGCGTCGCCCCATTGCCGCCAAGATCCAGGAGCCGCTTCTTGCCGGATCGCGCGGATCACCGCCAGATCCTCCTCGAACGAATCGGCGTAAGGCGCCGGTCCTCCCGGCTGCTTCGTCAGCGCGAGCGCTTCCTCCAGCAGCGATTCCGCGCCGCTTAGCGCCAGCGAAACGTCTTGATGCAAGCTGAGCACCCATTCGCTTTGCTCCAGCTGCTCGACCGTTTCCGCTTCGAATGCCCTTGCGGTCTGTCGAAGCCAATAAGAAGGCCATGGATGGCTCTGCGCGAATTCATGAAGCTGGCCAGCCAGCTTGTATAGCGGTTCGTCGCCCCGTTCGCCGCCGTAACGTTCCGCCAGCGCGAGAAACGCGGCATGCTCCTCGCCCTCCCCGCTGTACATATGCTCGAACAGGTCATCCAGCACATCGAGCTTAAGCAGCTCGCTTTCCGTTTCGTTCGCGATGCGGAAGCCGGGATCTAGACCGATGAGCGGATAATACCGGCGTATGACGTCCAAGCAGAAGGAATGCAGCGTCGTAATCGAAGCTCTCCCCATTAACGCCAGCTGTCGGCGCAAATGCTCCGAGTCGGGGTATCGTTCGAGCTCTTTCTCGAGCGCGATTCGAATGCGGTCTTTCATCTCGGCCGCGGCTGCCTTGGTGAAGGTGGCGACGAGAAGTTTGTCCACGTCGGTGTCGGACGATATTTTGCGAATGATGCGTTCCACGAGCACGGCCGTCTTGCCCGATCCGGCAGCTGCCGCGACCAATACGTTTCGTCCGTCCGTCACGATGGCTTTCCATTGATCGTCGGTCCATGTGCTGTTCTCCGGCTTCGGCGGGATCGGCGCCGGATGAACCGCCGAATGGTTTGTGTCCATAGGCTATCCCTCCTCCAGCAAACGCCATGTTTCTTCTTTGTTCGTTTTGGCGAGTTTCCGGTATTCGTTCCCGAGCGAATCGAACTGGCAGACCGGCTTGTAATCGCAAAATTGGCATGGAGATTTGTCGCCGAGCCTGTATGGCTCAATCGACACTTTCCCCTCCTGAATGGAACCACCGATTCGAGAGATCGTGCGCCTGACCGATCCTCGCAGCGCCGTCCATTGCTCATTCGTGACGACCGATGAACTGCTATAGAAGCTGCCGTCCTTCTTGAGCGCGACAGGAAGCACTTCGGAGAAACCGGTCTCCAGCTCGTCGTCCATCAAACGAATGATTTCGGCATCCGCGCTAAGCAGCCCTTTCGTCTTGTACCGTTTGAGCAACAAGCCGGACGCTTCATCAGCCGAAATCCGGTTCGACATCGCCATGACCGGATTGTGCACGTGGAAGTACAACACCCCGGCGGGCGATGCCGGCTGACCCAACCACCGATCCGCATAGGTAACCAGAACATCTAGGTATGTTAACATTTGGAGCGACAATCCATGTACGACTTCCTCCAGCTTAAGCGACGTCGAGCTTGACTTATAGTCCATGACGCGAAGCAGGAGGCCGTTCTCGGTTTCCGCTGCGTCCACGCGGTCGATCCGGCCGATCACTTCCATCTCCGCCCCGTTCGGAAGCGAAAGCACCATGGGAGGCAAAGCGCCTCCCGGTCCGAAGTCGATTTCCAACCCGACCGGACGGAAGTCGGCTCTTCTGGCATGTTCGCCAAGCACGACGGCCACTTGGGCCACGATTTCCTTCAGCTTGCGGGCAATGAACCCGAATCTGCCGCTGCTCAGCAAGATCTGTGATTGGAGCTTCGGCGCGAGATCGTCTACCGTTCGAGCCGCGGCCGCCTTGATGTCCGCGCGTGACATTTTGCCCCAGCCTCCGCCCAAGCTTCCCGCAAGCTTGCTAAGAGCGGCATGGAACAGCTGTCCGACATCGGGCGCACCGAGCCTGTACAGCTTGCGTTCGCGAAGCTTCAGTCCGTGGACGGCGAAATGCTGGAATGGGCAAGACACGAACCGCTCCATCCTGGAGACGCTCACCTGCATGCGCGAACCGTAGAGCTCGCGAGCAACGACCTCGGGCAGATGCAGCTCCTCGTTTTTATAAAATAACGAAGCAGTCAGCATGGACAGCTTGTTTTGCCAATCCGGACGGACCGCATACCAGTTGTATACATCCCACCAGAACGCCGGAATGTCCGCGCCCTCCTGCTGCGTTTGGCGAATCGCCCCGATCAAGTAGGAGAGCGTTCTGCGCGGATGCGCTACGAACGTCTTCTGTTCGCCATCCGGCATCGCCATTGCGGGTTCGGCGGCGGTTTCGAGCGTGGAAAGCCCCGGGAATAATCCCTTCACCTGGCGGATGAGCTCAGATGGAAGCAAGCTCTTGCCCTCTTCGTCGGCCAACGTCCAGCTGATCCACAGATGGCGGCTTGGCGTCGTCAAAGCGTTGTATACCATAAATCTTTCATCCAACAGGCGTCGCTTCACGCTTGGTGCCATAGATAAACCGGCTTCACCGAGCGTATCCCGTTCGGCTTCTGTCAAGAGACCGTCTTCCTTCGCCCGCATCGGAATGACGCCGTCATTGGCGCCAAGCACATAACAGACCGCGATCCCGCGCGAGCGCGTACGGTCCATGCTCCCGACCAGCACCTGATCGAGCGCCGGGGGAACCGCGGCGAGCGTCAAGCTGTCCAGCCCCGCCTCGACCATGCCCGCGAACAGCGTTGGCGTTACCTTCTCCGTGCCTGCAAGCTCTACCAGCTGATCCAGCAAGCTCATGACGTTATCCCAAAGCTGGCGATGCGATCTTGCGCGCAGCGTTCGGCCGGCAGCCATATCTTCGCCGCTCCAACGCTCCAGGCGATCCGCAGCATCCGTATGATCAAGCAAACGGAACAGCGCCTCGCACATGCCGCCGACCGATTCCGCTTTACGCAGCCCTTCTCCGAACCGGCGGAGATGCGGCACAACCGACTCGCGGGCCTCCATCACGATATCGAACTCCCGCTGCGCGCTTGTGCTGACGGTCTCGATCTCGGCATCTTCCTCCAGCGAGACGGTCATTTGCGGCTTCCAACATTTACGGTCAAGCCACTTCCAGCCGTCGATGCCGGCCGCAAGGGCGAAGTTCTCGAGCCGGTCGAACCATTCGCGCGGGATGCTGCGATCAGCCGGGAACATCATTTCGGTCTTGATGCAGCGGAATACCGCGTCGTATCGCCAGCCGAACAATACCGTCTCCAGCGCGGACCGGATAAATTCGACCAAAGGATGATGCAGCGCCTTCTCCTTCCGGTCGACGAAAAACGGGATGTCGTATTCGTCGAATACGAGCGATACGTAGTCGGCATAGTCTTCCGCGTTACGAACCATGACCGACATATCGCGCCAGCGAATGCCATCCTCCCTAGCCCTGCGCAGCATATCCCTCGCTACGGCTTCCACTTCCGCTCTACGGCTGGCGGCGGCGTGAAGGGATATACCATTTTCCTGATTTTCCTTCGATATGCCGGCGCCATCATGCTGGACGATCATCGGAACGCGTTTGCCGCCGAAATGCCTCTCCAGATGACCGAGCATCGGATTGTCGCGGAAACGGGCCGCTGTAAGGCGATCGTTCAAATTGACGGTCGGCAGCAGCGGCACTCCGTCTTCCTCGGCGATCCCAAGCAGCGTAAGAAACGTTTCTGCGGTCGGGTGGAACAGATCCAGCTCATGGGGAGCCTCGCCGAGCGCGTATGGCTTGTCGAGCGTTATCGCGACGGTTACTAAAGCCGACGATTGCATCAGCGCGCGAAGCGCTTGAAACTCCGTCGGCGTAAAGCCATGGAAGCCATCGACCCAAATTTGCGCGTCCCGCATCGACGGCGCGTCCTTGTACCCCGTTTCCAAATACCGTAAATAATCTTCGGCGTCGATGTACTTGCCCGCAAGCTCGGACTCCATACCGTCGTAGATCAAAGCCAGATCATGCAGCTTCCGGTCGAGCATGGCCGTATTCCGCTCCATGCCCGTCGCTTCCTGCAGCGACGAAGCATCCACGCCATACCGCTTCCACTCTGTCAGAAGCTCCGCAAGACGGTCGATGAATCCCGGCTGCTCCGCGCCGCCTTTGAACAGCTGCAGGCGGGTTGCTTCCCGGTGAACGATTTTGTACAGCAGCATATGTTTGCCCGTATCCCCGATCGGCACGAGCGACGTGCCCCCGGTCTCCTGCATCACCCGGAAAGCAAGCCTCCTAAAGCTAAGCGCTTGCGCCCGCATCGTGCCGCGAAGATCGCTATTCCGCAGCAAGGCATATTCCGTTTGGAACGTCGCTTGTTCGGGAACGAGCATAATAAGCGGCGGCCCGTCCGGGCTTCCGCTAAGCAGCTCTCTAATTTCTTGCAGGCACAAGCCCGTCTTCCCCGTGCCGGACCGGCCGATGACGAATCTCAGCGGCATGTGTCGCTTCCTCCCCTCTCCCGGGCGATGGCTTTACTTGCTTCGCACCTCGAATATCGCGAATTTCAAATAATGGCCTTCCTTCACGCCGAGCAGTTGCGGATGATCCTTGCCCGCCGCTCGCCACTCGATGAGCCTAAGCTGTTTGCCTGCATCAATCGCCGCTTCGGCAATGGTCTCGAGGAATAGATCGGGCTGCATGTGGTATGAACAGCTTGCCGTCACCAGGTAACCGCCTTCGTTCACCAGCTTAAGGCCTTGCAGATTAATATCCTTATACCCGCGGCAAGCGCCCGCGACCGCGTTTTTGGTTTTGGCGAAAGCCGGCGGGTCCAAAATGACGACATCCCATGTACGGCCAGCCCCGTCCAGCTTCTTGGACGTATCCGCGCCCCCTGCCGCCCTAAGCTTCCGCTCGTCGAGTCCTTTGGCTTGCGTCCGCAAATAATCGAAGGCGTCCGCGACGACGAATTCCACTCGATTCGTGAATCCGTTTCGTTCCACGTTGCGCTTCGCCGTCTCGACGGCATGCTCGGAGACGTCCAGGCATGTCACCTTCTTGGCGCCATACTTACAGGCATGGAGCGTAAAGCTGCCCGTGTGGGCGAAACATTCCAGCACGGTCGCTCCGTCCCAATAAGGGAACGTGACGACCTTGCCGTTCGCGTTGAGCGGCACAAGCTTGTCCTGTCCAGCCTCCGGGTCCGGTCCCAGCGCGATGCCGCTGCGGCCTCCCCAACCGGTCATGAGCGGCTCGATCGACGCGCGATTCTCGCGCTGGTCGAAGAAATACCCCGTCTTCTGACCTTCCTCGATATCCACTTCCAGCTTGAGGCCGTTCTCTTCGATCTCGACGATCCGCGGACAATCGCCGTAGAGCACTCCTTTGCGTTCCTCTAATCCTTCCAGCCCCCGAACGCCGACGTCGCTTCGCTCGTAAATGCCGCGGGGAGCGAATACATCCACGAGCGCGTTCACGATCGCGTCGCGTCTCGCATCCATGCCAAGCGTCAGCAACTGAATAACCAGGACGCCGCCAAACCGGTCAACAACGAGCCCGGGCAGGAAGTCCGCTTCCCCGTACACAAGCCTGCAATCTGAACCAGCGACGAAACGTTCGCGATGATCCGCGCACTGACGGAACCGCTCCGCGAAATACGTCTCGTCCATTTCGATTCCCGGACGGTATGAGACGATCCGCACCGTGATTTGCGACTTCGGATTCCAGTATCCCGTCGCCAAATATTTTCCTTGCGCGGTCGCGACGTCAACGAGCGACCCGGGTTCCGCTTCCCCTTCCATCCGGTCGATCTCGCTCGCGAACACCCAGGGATGTCCTTGCTCTATTCTTTTTTTACGCGCTTTTTGCAAAATAACGGTTGCCCTGCTCACGTTTCAACGTCCTCTCTGCCTCTCGCGTCTTGCGATGGCCTGTCATGCTAGTCCCGTCCGAAGCATACATATAGTGCGTGTTCAAAAAGTCCGGTTTTCAGCACATGAGCTTATGCTTCCGATGCTGCGTTTTTTTCAAAAACGCTGTAGAAGGTTGAAAGAAGCTAGGAACTGAGGAGCGGAGCGTAGTGTAAGCTACGTGAGCACCGGAGGTTCCGGCTGAATTCAAGATTCGATGTCGAATACGCTTCCTGGTTAGCTTCGTGATCAAAAGTGGACTTTTTGAACATCCTCATATAGCTACGAATGAGTGTAAACAAAGGAGATTATTATGATCCAATCGATTGTTCTGCCCGTACTGATCGGTTTCTGCGTCTTCCTTTGCGGAATGAAGCTGATGGAGCTGGCCCTGCACCGGATGGCGGGGCCTTACTTATCCGCGATGCTACATAAATCGACGGCCACCCCGCTGCGCGGAATGGCCGTCGGAACGGCAACGACCGCCGTACTCCAGAGCAGCACCGCCGTTACCGTCATATCCATAGGATTCGTAAACGCCGGCCTGATCTCGTTTCCCCGAACGCTAGGCATCATTCTTGGTACCAATATCGGTACATGCCTGACGACCGAGCTCATCGGATTAAATATCGGCCACGCCGCCGTTCCGATGCTCGTCGCCTCGATGCTGGCCTGGCTGCTCACCGCCCTGCTCGGCGAAGTCCGTTTGCTCCCCCGTCTTGGCAGGGCAGCTTGGCTGGAGCCTGTCCGCTCGATCTCCGTTGCGGTATGCGGATTCGGGCTTGTGCTCGCTGGATTGACGATGATGCAGTCCATCGGTCCCTATTTGCAGTCCAGCGGCCTGTTCGACTGGTTTCTGGAACACGCGCGGTCCAGCCTATGGTGGGGACTAATCGCCGGGGCCGCCTTGACGGCCGCCGTGCATAGCGGCGCTGCCGTCATCGGCATGGTGATGGGCTTCGTTACGATCGGCGCCATGCCTCCGGAGATCGGCGTTTCGATCGTTGTCGGCGCCAACGTCGGCACTTGCGTGACCGCGCTGCTCGCTTCGATCGGCGGAACTCGCGGCGGCCAATTTGTCGCGCTCGCCCACATATCCCTAAACGTCGGCGGCGCGCTCCTCTTCCTGCCGCTGATCGGCGAACTGACAGCCGTTACCGGCTGGCTGGCCCATTCCGCCTCGTCGCAGATCGCGCATGCGCAGACGATTTTCAATATCGTTTGTTCGCTGATCGCGCTCCCGCTCTGCTACGCCAAGTTTTGGCGCAGGTTCGATCGCGCTTAAGCCGGCTTCGATCAAACGGCAAGCTCGCGTTAGGTCACCTGTAATCCAAGCAACTGCAGCGCTCCCGCCACGATGCGGTGATTGTTGTCATAACCGGATTGCTTCTGCTTCCGCCAAGCTTCGAGCGGTTCGAACCAGTCGACGCCGCGAATTTCTTCGACTTGCGCCTGATGTGTGCCTCCGACCGCCTTTACGAGATAATAGTGCACTTCCTTGTTGACGGTGCCGAATTGCGCATGTTCGTACTGATACTTGATCTGGTCGATGGGCGCGACGATCTCGCCGCTCAGCCCCGTTTCCTCCCGAATTTCCCTAAGCGCCGTCTGCTCGACCGTCTCCCCTGCCTCCATCTTGCCTTTCGGCAGCGACACCTTGCCGTAGCGGTCTTGGATGAGCTGGACTTGCAGCTGTCCGGACTCGTTGTGGCGGAACACGACGCCGCCCGCAGATATTTCCTTCATGTTCCTTCCCCCTAGCAACCTTTACCGATTAGTATATGCAGCAAAGGATTCCTTCATCTTTGCCCATGTGGAATCGAGAAAGAATGGGAATCCCGCGTTTGCTTCTTCATGCGATGAGCAAGCAGGCGAATTAAGCCCGCATCGCTTCCGGACGTTCGTAGCGGTACTCGTGGATGTCGAGCTCCGCCTGCGTCTGACCGCGATCGGCGCGCGAATCTTCCATTACGCGCACGAGCTGGCCGCGGCATTCGTTCACGCCCGCTTCCGTGATCTTCACCCGGCAGAGCTGGCCGATCAGCTCCTCGGAGCCCTCGAACACCACTTGGATGTAGTTATCGGTGTAGCCCATGACAAATCCGGTGCCGGGCGCGCCCTTGTAATCACGTTCCGGAATGACGTCAAGCACGGCTCCGATGTATCGCTCCGCGTATTGCAGCTGCATTTTCTCGGACAAATCGATCAGCTTATGAACGCGCTCGTTTTTCAACTCTTCGTCCACCTGATCTTCCATTCTGGCCGCCGGCGTGCCGGTACGCTTCGAATAAGGGAAGACGTGCATCTCGGCGAAGCCGAGCTCTTCCATGAACCGGAATCCGCTCTCGAACATTTCGTCCGTCTCCCCGGGGAAGCCGACAATAACGTCCGTCGTAATCGCGACGCCTGGCATCGCTTCCTGAAGCCGCTTGATCTTCGCGGCGAATTGCTCGGTCGTATATTTGCGGCGCATGCGCTTCAGGACGGAATCCTCGCCTGCTTGCAGCGGGATGTGCAAATGCCGGCACATCTTGCTCGAACGGTTCAGCACGTCGATCATGGCATCGTCGATTTGGCTCGCTTCGATCGAGCTGATCCGAATCCGTTCCAGCCCTTCAACCTTGTCCAAATCCCAGAGCAAGCTAGTCAGATTGTAATTTTCCATGTCGTCGCCGTAGCCGCCCGTATGAATGCCTGTCAGGACGATTTCCTTATAACCCGAGGCGACCAGCGCCTTCGCTTGCTCCAGCACGCTTTGCGGTTCGCGGCTCCGTGACAGGCCGCGCGACCAAGGGATGATGCAGAAGGTGCAGAAGTTGTTGCAGCCCTCTTGAATTTTCAGGAACGCGCGCGTGCGCTCCGCGAAGTCCGGAACGTCCAGCTCTTCGAAATTGCGCGTCTTCATAATATTGCGCACCGCGTTGACCGGCCTGCGGTCCGCGTGAATTTGGTTTACGAACGTCATGATCTTGTCGCGGTCCTGCGTGCCGATGACGAGATCGACGCCTTCGATGGCCATGATTTCCGCGGGAGACGTCTGCGCGTAACAGCCCGTTACGGCAATGATCGCGTCAGGATTGCGCCGTACGGCACGGCGAATGATCTGGCGGCTTTTTTTGTCGCCGGTATTCGTCACCGTGCAGGTGTTGATCAAATAAACGTCTGCCGTCGATTCGAAATCAACCTGCTCGTATCCCTCGTTCTTGAACAGCTGCCAGATCGCTTCCGTATCGTAGAAGTTTACTTTGCAGCCAAGTGTATAAAAGGCGACCGTAGGCATGGTCATTCTCCTCCCATTTCTCCAGCTTCGTATAAGACGCAGGTTAATCCGACGATTCCCGCGGTTTCCGTTCTCAAAATGCGCTTGCCGAGGCCTGCGACGACCGCTCCTGCCGCATCCGCCTCCGCCGCTTCGCGATCCGTGAACCCGCCCTCGGGTCCGACGATGATCAAGACAGACGGCGTCCTGCCCTCTTCCAAGGAAAGAAGCTTACCTTCGCGGAACTTTCTTAATGCCGCGCCGATCCCGACGCCTTGCGCCGCATCGCCTTCCCGCTCGTAACAGAAGACGGCCAGATCGTAGTCCGGAATCGTCGCGAGCAGCTCCTTCCAGCTTCGGACGGGTCCGATGGCCGGAATCCGATGGCGATGCGATTGCTCCGCGGCTTCCTTCGCGATTTTGCCCCAGCGCTCGAGGCGCTTCGATTCCTTCTTCGCGTCGTATTGGACGACGATCCGCTCAGACTCGAACGGCAGGAACTCAGCCGCACCGATCTCTGTCCCCTTCTGGATGACGAGCTCCATCTTGTCGCCTTTCGGCAGACCTTGCGCGATCGAAACCGACCAAGCGGGCTCGCTGTCCTGCGGGAGCTTCTCCAGAATGTCGGCTTTCATCGCCTGCGGGATAAGCTCCGTAACGGAAGCCAGCACCGTACGCGACTCGCCGTCGCTCACGATGATTTTATCGCCGGGCTTCATGCGCATGACCCGCAAAGCATGATGGGCATCCTCGCCCGTTATCGTAACGGCGCCGCCGCGAAATTGCTCCGGCGCCACAAAATATCGCTGCATGTTGACTTAACCACCCTACTTTGAAATTCCATCCTTCATCATAGCATGTTTGACCGATAAAAATCTAATCATAGCAGTCGCATCGCGAAGGCAAATATTTCATTCGCGAGAGAGCTGCCGAGTCCGAGAATCGGATCAAGCGTATACCGGCGAAGCGGCGGGATAAAGACGAACAACAAAAAGATGAGCATCCCCCACTGCACATTCTGCTCCATCTTATAACGAATGCGCAGCGGCATCAGCTCGGCGACGATCCGGTAACCGTCGAGCGGCGGAAGCGGAATCAGGTTAAAGACGAACAGCAAGAAATTATAAGAGATCAAATAAGTCATAAATTTGTCGATCGCCGACACGACACCGAAGGAGGCTTGGTCGAGCCATCCCGTCACCGGCAATAACACGTAAATAAAAATCGCGACGATGCCGAGCAGCAAATTGCTAAGCGGTCCGACCGCCGACACGACGATGCTCATCGTACGGGGCTTGCGGAATCGGCTGGCCCTGACCGGAACGGGTTTGGCCCAGCCGAAACCCGCGATCAGAATCAGGATGAATCCTAGCAAATCCAAGTGCGCGACGGGATTAAGCGTCACCCTGCCTTCCTTGTACGCCGTATCGTCGCCGAATTTATAGGCGCTGTACGCATGGGCGAACTCGTGAATCGTGAAGCTTAGAATTAAAGCCAATACGATAAATGGCAAATCCTCGAGCGGAAACCGGAAAAAGTCCTGGAACTCCATCTAGCCCACCTGCGGCTTACGCGCCACGTACGCGATCCAGTCTTCATCGCGTCTCTTCTCGACGATATGGAAGCCCGAAGCCTTGAGCCCTTCTTCCACTTCGTTTTCTTTGTTCTTGTAAACGCCGGAAGCGATGTACGTGCCACCCGGCTTAAGCGCTTCGTAGACATCGTCGATGAACAACAAAATAATCTCGGCCAAAATGTTGGCGACGACCAGGTCGACGGGTACGGTCACGCGGAGAGCCGAAGGAACGCCTGCGCCTCCGTCGCTTTCACGCAAAACGCCGAGCAGATCGCTCAGACGAACTTCCACTTGCTCGGACAAACCGTTCAGGCGCACGTTCTCCGTCGCGCTTGATACGGCTATAGGATCTAAGTCGAGCGCAAGGACGCTCTTCGCGCCGAGCCGGCATGCGCCGATCGCGAGAATGCCCGATCCCGTGCCGACATCGATCATTTCTTCTCCGCCTCGTACGACGGATTCGAGTGTCTGCAAGCAAAGCGCCGTTGTCGGGTGCGTGCCCGTGCCGAACGCCATACCGGGATCTAGCTCGATGATCCGCTCGCCTTCGCCCGGCGCGTAATCTTCCCAAGTCGGTTTAATCGTCAAGCTGTCAGATACGCGAATCGGCTTAAAATATTGTTTCCATGCCGTTGACCAATCTTCGTCATCCACTTCTTTCGCGGAATAGGACACTTCGCCCGTATCGATATCGAAGCTTCTCAGCTCTTCGACGCGCGGCTTCAGCTCCTCGATCAGAACAGACAAATCCGTGCCTTCGGCAAAATAACCTTTGATGATTGCTTGCCCTTCCGGAATATCGTTAAGCGGCAGCTCGTACCACTGTCCGAGCGAGGTGTCCCGCGGTTTATTCAGCGTGCCCGATTCTTCGATCGAAACGCCGCCCGCGCCAAGCTCGTGCAGGAAATTGCTAATCATCTCCGTCGCTTCTTCGGTCGTGGAAATCGTCAGTTCATGCCATTTCATATGTATTGCCTCCCAGTATCATAAAAACCTACCCTCTATTGTACAACAGACCCCGCTTCAGCACAAAAAAACAGCGCAATTTCCGTCCCCGGAAATCGCGCTGCCCGTCACCGCTTATTCACATGCTCGAATCGACGTTTCCGCCGATCTGGCGAATGAGATGCACCGCGCGGTCCGCGACGGATTCATCCACCGTCGCGGTCAGCATGCCGCCTTCGTGGTAGCCACCCACTTCGACCACGCGCAGCGCTTGCAGCTTATGCACGGCCTCCTGCGCTTCGAGCTCGCTTCCGAACGACGCTTGAATTTCGATCGTGCTCATCGCTTCAGCCCCGCAAGCGCCCGGGCATCATTCGTTCTCCATGCGCTCGTCCGCGGCTGCTGCCCGCTGCTGCGCTTTGCGGTCGGCTTCGTCCGCCAGCTCTTCCGAAAACTCCACGTCTTCGCTTTTGCCGATCGGCAAATCGCCGAAGTTCACCTTCTCCATGTTGTTCTCGTATTCGCCCAATTCGTTGTTTGCGGTCATGTTTTTGCCTCCTAGTCTTCGGCAACCCGGTTGCCCGATTTTGAACAGCAATAGAGTGCGCCGAAGCCATTCAGAATATGCATCGGCTTCGGAAACCAAAAAAAATTCCGCGGATTATTCTCCGCGGAATGCTTTTTTCATACGTTCGAAGATTGATTCGTGATGTTCACTCTGTTCGCTTGCGGGTTCCACATTCAGCCCGCCGAATTGGCGAAGAAGCTCCTTCTGTTCATCTGTCAGCTTCGTCGGCGTCACAATCGTGACCTTCACGTGCTGATCCCCCGTGCCGTAGCCGCGCAGCTTAGGCACGCCTTTGCCTTTCAGCCGGAAATACGTACCCGTCTGCGTGCCGGCAGGCACTTTCAGCTTCACCTTCTCGGTCAGCGTCGGAATTTCGATCTCGTCGCCAAGCGCCGCCTGGACGAACGTCAACGGAACCTCGCAATAGATATCGTCGTTCTCGCGTTCGAAGAAATCATGCGGCTTCACCCGAATGACGATGTAGAGATCGCCGGAAGGGCCGCCGCGCGTTCCGCCTTCGCCTTCGCCGGTCATCCGGATTTGGGCGCCGTCATCCACGCCTGCAGGAATATTGACTTTGATTCTGCGCTGCTTCTTCACTTTGCCTGCGCCATGGCAAGTTCCGCACTTGTCGCGGATAATACGGCCCGTGCCGCTGCAATTCGTACACGCCCGGCGATTGACCATTCTGCCGAACGGCGTGTTCTGCACCACTTCCTGCTGGCCGGAACCTCGGCAGGTGGAGCAAGCTTCCGGCTTCGTGCCCGGTTTGGCACCCGAGCCATGGCAGGTATCGCAAGATTCGGTGCGGGGAATCGTAATTTCCGCTTCCTTGCCGAATACCGCTTCCTTGAACTCGACCGTCATCGTATATTGCAGATCATTGCCTCGCTGCGGCGCGTTCGGATCGCGCCTTCCGCCGCCTCCGCCGAAGAACATGTCGAATATATCCCCGAAGCCTCCGAAGTCCGCGCCGCCCGCGCCGCCCATCCCTTGATTCGGATCCACATGACCGTAACGGTCGTAAGTCGAGCGTTTCCCGTCGTCGCTCAGGACGTCGTAAGCTTCCTTCACTTCCTTGAACTTGCTCTCCGCGTCCGCTTCCTTATTGACGTCGGGATGGTATTGCCTCGCCAGCTTACGATAAGACTTTTTGATATCCTCCGCGGAGGCATCCTTGCCGACGCCAAGCACATCGTAATAATCCCGTTTGTTTGCCATCCGATTCTCACCTCCGCAATGAAATGACACTATCCTCTATCTTAACACGAGAAGAAACGGTGCCGTCAATGTTGCATTCGACGATACCGTTTCCATTTCGTGCCGAAACGCTTCGATCACGCATCGGCAGGCCGCGCCTGTCGCGCGACCGCCGCTCGCGAAAGGAGGCCAAAGACGGGCGCGCCCGTCCTTGACCCCTATCCCGTCGCCCTTACTTCTTGTCGTCGTTCACGACCTCGTAGTCGGCGTCCACGACATTGTCTTTGCCTCTCGCTCCGCCCGCCTCGGCTTCCGGTCCGCCTTGCGCGCCTTCAGCGCCCTGCGCGGCTTGCTCGTACAGCTTCACGGACAGCTGCTGGACGATTTCCGTCAGCTCTTCCGTAGCGGATTTGATTTGCTCCAGATCTTCCGTAGCCAGCGCCGCCGTTACTTTCTCTTTGGCCGCGTTCGCTTTTTCGATATCGGACGGATCTACCTTGTCGCCAAGATCCTTGATCGTTTTCTCCGTCGTATAGACGAGCTGATCCGCTGCGTTTCTTGCTTCTACAAGCTCGCGGCGCTTGCGGTCTTCGTCCGCATGCAGCTCGGCGTCCTTCATCATTTGGTCGATCTCCGCGTCGCTCAGGCCGCTGGAAGACGTGATCGTAATCTTCTGGCTTTTGCCTGTGCCCTTGTCAAGCGCGGACACGTTCACGATGCCGTTCGCGTCGAGATCGAACGTAACTTCGATCTGCGGAACGCCGCGCGGCGCCGGCGGAATGTCGCTCAATGTGAAGCGTCCCAGCGTCTTGTTGCCCGCCGCCATGGAACGTTCGCCTTGCAGCACGTGAATCTCTACGCCCGGCTGATTGTCGGCATACGTGGAGAACACTTGCGACTTGCTCGTCGGAATCGTCGTGTTGCGCTCGATCATCTTCGTGAATACGCCGCCTGCCGTCTCGATGCCGAGCGATAGCGGAGTTACGTCGAGCAATACGACATCCTTCACGTCGCCGGTCAAGACACCCGCTTGAACGGCTGCGCCAAGCGCGACCACTTCATCCGGGTTGACGCCTTTGTGCGGCTCTTTGCCGATGAGCTTCTTGACCGCGTCTTGAACGGCAGGAATCCGAGTGGAACCGCCGACAAGCACAACTTTGTCGATTTCGCTTTCGGACAAGCCGGAATCGCTAAGCGCTTGACGAGCTGGTCCAAGCGTGCGTTCTACGAGCGGCGCGGACAGCTCTTCGAATTTCGCGCGAGTCAGGTTCATTTCCAAGTGCTGAGGCACGCCGTCTACCATCGTAATGAAAGGCAGTGAGATCGCCGAAGTCAATACGCCGGACAGCTCTTTTTTCGCTTTCTCGGCTGCATCCTTCAAACGTTGGACCGCGGCTTTGTCCTTGGACAGATCAACGCCCTGCTCCTTCTTGAACTCCGAAACGAGGTAATCGATGATCACTTGGTCGAAGTCGTCGCCGCCAAGCTTGTTATCGCCGCTCGTTGCTTTTACTTCGAAGAAGCCGTCGCCGAGCTCCAGGATGGAGACGTCGAACGTGCCGCCGCCAAGGTCATAGACCAGAATCGTTTGGTCTTCCGACTTCTCTAGGCCGTACGCAAGTGCGGCAGCCGTCGGCTCGTTGACGATGCGAAGCACTTCGAGGCCCGCGATTTTGCCCGCGTCCTTCGTTGCTTGACGCTGGCTGTCGTTGAAGTACGCCGGCACTGTAATGACCGCTTGCGTGACCGTCTGGCCAAGGTATGCTTCCGCGTCGGATTTCAGCTTCTGAAGAATAATCGCCGAAATTTCTTGAGGCGTATATTCTTTGTCGTCGATTTTTTCTTTGTGGTTCGTACCCATATGACGTTTGATGGAAATAATGGTGCGGTCGGGATTCGTGATCGCTTGGCGTTTCGCCGTCTCGCCGACAACACGCTCTCCGTCCTTCTTGAAACCTACGACCGAAGGCGTCGTGCGGTTGCCCTCCGGGTTCGGGATGACGACTGCTTCGCCGCCTTCCATTACGGCAACGCAAGAGTTCGTCGTGCCAAGGTCGATACCGATTACTTTGCTCATGGTTGAATGGCCTCCTCAAATAAGTGGTTGTATTGTCACTCGCGGATCATCCGCATGATTGCGCGCTGGCAGGCAGGTTTCGGGAGCGGTTAGCCGCTCACCTTCACCATCGCCGGACGAAGGACCTTCTCCTTCAACATATAACCCTTCTGGACTTCCTCCACGACGATCCCTTCCTCGTGCTCGTCGGACTCGACTTGCATGATGGCCTGATGGAACTCGGGATTAAACGGTTGGCCAACGGACTCGATCGCCTTCAGCCCCTCGGCTTCCAGCGTTTGGGACAATTGGCGGAAGATCATGTCAACGCCTTTGGCCAGCGATTCATAATCGCTATTGGACGAAGCCGCCGCAATGGCGCGTTCGAAATTGTCGACGATCGGAACCAATTGACCGATCAGCTTCATCGAAGCGTATTGCGCCAGCTCTTCCTTCTCCTTCGCGGTACGGCGTCTGAAGTTATCGAAATCCGCTTGCGCGCGTAAGTATCGCTGCTGAGACTCATCCGCATGCTTCGCCAGCTCGGCGTAACGGGTATCCTCCGCTTGCTCCTCCACATCGGCGTTCTGCGCTTCGGCTTCAGCCGTAGCTTGCTCCGCAGCTTGATCGGAAGCGTCTTCTACTACTGTATCCGTTGTATCGTTATGTTGTTCCTTGGTACTCACCCTATCACCTCCTTATTCAAATGCAGCTGCAAGCCGCAGATCGGCGCCGCTCGTTCTTCTTATTTGTACCATCTGCCGAGCAGCGTGCCCATATCTTTGGATATCAGATCGAGCAAGCTAATCACTTTGCCGTATTCCATTCGGGTCGGACCCAAAATGCCGATCGTGCCGAGCGCTTCGCCGTTTATGGAATACGTTGCCGTAATCAAGCTGCAATCGCTAATCGCTTTGTGGTCATTTTCCGTGCCGATACGCACTTGTATGCCCGAAGGAAGCGATGTGAACATTTTCATGATCGTAGGCGTCTCGTCAAGCAGATCCAGAATTGTCTTCACCTTGTCGACGTCCTTAAATTCCGGCTGGGTCAGCATGTTCGTCGTTCCGCTCATGAAGATCCGTTGTTCCTCGTCGTTCTGCAGCGCGCTGTCGAGTACGCCGAGCAAACCTTCATAATGGTCGACGTGACGTTCCAGCTCCTGCCCGACCTCCGAATACAGCTTCGCCTTGAGCCGAACAAGCGGAACGCCCACCAGCTTCGTATTCAAAATATTTACGACCTTCTGCATGTCGTCCATATTCAAATTCGGCGGGATCGAAATCGTGCGGTTCTCGACATGTCCCGTATTCGTTACGATAATGGCGACTGCGGATTCCGCGTTGAGCGGTACCAGCCCGAAGTGTTTCAGTGACGTTTGGAACAATTCCGGACCAAGCAAGATCGACGTGTAATTCGTCAAATTCGACAAGATCATCGCGGTTTGCTGTATGACTTGTTCCATCTGGTTCAGTTTATCCGTTACAAAAGATTTCATCAGGCCCAGATCGCTGTCGTTCACCTCGCCAAGCTTGACCAGGTGGTCGACGTAATACCGGTATCCCTTGGTGGACGGGACGCGGCCGGCCGACGTATGGGGCTGCTCGAGAAACCCGAGCTCTTCCAGGTCCGCCATCTCGTTCCGAATGGTAGCCGGGCTGAATCCGACATCCCCGCGCTTCGAAATGCTGCGCGAGCCTACCGGCTCTGCCGAACGGATATAATCGTCTACTATGGCGTTTAAGATCATTCGCTGTCGTTCCGTCAACATAGTAAATCCCTCCGATTCCCATTCGAATTCGCCTTGCGCCTGTCCTTCGTTAGCACTCAACATCAATGAGTGCTAATCACTATTACAAAAATACCAAACCAGCTTGACGATTGTCAAGTCGGTTCGGCATTTTCAGTCCATTATTTTCAAGACTCCAGCACCTTCAGCACCGCGATTTCGTCGCAGGCGAATTGCTTGGGGCAATTCACGCAATCTCTCCATACCTTCTCCGGGAAAATCTCCTTCTCGACGACCGTAAAGCCGTTCCGTTCGAAAAATTTATCCGCGTACGTCAGCGCCATCACCTTGGTGATGCCTTGCTCCTTCGCTTGCGCAAGGAGAGCGTCCACCAGCTTGCTTCCGATTCCAAGGCTTTTATAGCCGTCCGTGATCCCTAAAGACCGAATCTCGACCAAATTATCGCCAAGCTTCGTTAGCGAGCCGCAGCCCACGACCTCGTCTCCGACCTCGGCCACGACGAACGTATCGATCAGATCGGCAAGAACCTCTCGCGTGCGCGGCAGCATGACGCCTTTCTCGGCATAACCTTTGATTAATTGAAATAAAGTTTCCACGTCGTCCGACGTCGCTGTTCTGCATAACACTTGCGCGGTCTGCATCGCTGCCTACACCCCCGAGAGACAAGATCTGAGTTCAATATGAATAAATATACATCAGATCGCATGAATTCTCAAGGTTATTTTTCACCGATTTGTTCAGTCTCCGCACCGATAAACGAGCCGAATACTTCATTGCCGAGCAAGACGCCGCAATCCGTTAACCGGTACCAATCATCGCCGTCCCGTTGCACCTGCTCCAACAGGCCATCGCTCGTCAGCTTGCCGATCGTGCCGCCGAAAACCGATTCCAGCTGGCGACCGCCAAACTGCTTAGCGAACCTCGACGCCGGCACGCCCTCAAGCAGCCGAAGCCCGACCATCATAAAATCTTCCATCGCTTCCCGCTCGGTCACCTCAAAGGATTCCAACCGAGGCAGCTTGCTCGCGCTTGCATCGATATAGGGCTGAACGCCTTTTAGATTGATATGGCGCGTCCTGTTTGCATATCCATGCGCCCCTGCGCCTAACCCGTAGTAAGGCTCGTTGCGCCAGTAGGTCGAGTTATGCCTGCTTTCGAATCCGGGTTTGGCGAAGTTGCTGATCTCGTAATGGCCGTATCCTCCCTCCTTCAGCTTCTTCATTAATAGAAGAAACATCTCGTACTCCTCTTCCTCGGGAGGGAGCGGCAGCTCGTTGCGTTCGTACAGCTTGTGGAACAAGGTATTTTCTTCAACCTTCAAGCTATATAGCGAATAATGCGGCAGTCCGAGCGCCATCGCGCGGTCGACGCTGTCCGAGAGATGCGCGAGCGTCTGGCCGGGCAGTCCGAACATCAAGTCGATCGACAGGTTATCGAAACCCGTCTTCCGGGCATTCTCCAAGCTGCGGTAAACGTCGTCCACGTTATGAATCCGTCCGATTCGCTCCAGAAGCCCGTTGTCGAACGATTGAACGCCGAAGCTGATCCGGTTCACGCCACCGGCCCTCATAGCGCCAAGCTTATCCTCGTCTGTCGTGCCGGGATTGGCTTCCATCGTAAATTCCACGTTTGCTGCCAGCGGAAAGTGCGACCTAACCGCCCGAAGGAATCTCTCCATCTGAGGCGGCGTCAGTACCGTCGGCGTCCCGCCGCCGACGAACACGGTGTCGATACGTTCCGGCCGCATCGTTTCGACGGTCCGTTTCATTTCTTCCTCGAGCGCGTCCAAATACTGATCCACGGGCTGTCCTCTTAACACGTAAGAAGTAAAGTCGCAATAGTGGCATTTGTTCGTGCAGAACGGGATGTGTATATAAAGCGCGTTTGGCGCTTGTTGTAACGTCATTTCAATTTCCCTCCCATGGCAAAACGATTACATCGATACAAACGAAGAAAGGAGAGCAGCGCTCTCCTCTCCAAATGACCCGATCCTGGCTTAATCCTCGTCGATCTTGAGCACCGCCATGAACGCTTCCTGCGGTACTTCGACGCTGCCGACCTGCTTCATCCGTTTCTTGCCTTCCTTCTGCTTCTCGAGCAGCTTGCGCTTCCGGCTAATATCGCCGCCGTAACACTTGGCAAGAACGTTCTTCCGCATAGCCTTGACCGTCTCGCGGGCGATGACCTTCGTGCCGATGGATGCTTGGACCGGCACCTCGAACATCTGACGAGGGATCAGCTCCTTCAGTTTCTCGCAGATGACGCGCCCCCGCTGATAAGCGCGGTCGCGGTGAACAATGACCGACAAAGCGTCGACCTGTTCGTTGTTCAGCATAATATCCATCTTCACGAGATTCGATTTGCGGTAACCTGACAGCTCGTAATCGAACGATGCGTAACCTTTGGTGCTCGATTTCAACTGATCGAAGAAATCGTAAACGATCTCCGACAGCGGCATATGGTAGGTCAACGTGACTCGGTTCGTATCGAGGTATTCCATGTTGACGAACTCGCCGCGTTTGCCTTGGCAAAGCTCCATGATCGCGCCGACATAATCGTTCGGCACGATGACGCCCGCTTTGACGTACGGTTCTTCGACGAAGTCCAGCTTACCGGATTCCGGATAGTTGGACGGGTTGTCGATGTTCAATTGCTCGCCGTTCGTCAGCGTTACTTTATAGATAACGCTCGGCGCCGTAGTGATCAGCGGAATGTTGAATTCGCGCTCGATGCGCTCCTGGATGATTTCCATATGGAGCAATCCAAGGAAGCCGCAGCGGAAGCCGAAGCCGAGCGCGGTCGAAGACTCGGGCTCGTAACGAAGCGACGCGTCGTTCAGCTCGAGCTTCTCCAGCGCATCGCGCAAGTCGTTATAATCTTGATTCTCGATCGGGTACAATCCGCAATAAACCATCGGGTTAATCCGTCTGTAGCCGGGGAGCGGCTCGGGAGCCGGACGTTTGGCATCCGTGACGGTATCGCCCACGCGCGTATCCTTGACGTTCTTTATGCCCGCAACGATAAATCCGACGTCGCCGACGGCTAATTCGTCGACGATGGACATCCGCGGCTTGAACGCGCCGACTTCGATGACTTCAAACTCTGCTCCGGTCGCCATGAAGCGGATTTTTTTGCCTGCTTTGATGTTCCCGTCGATGACGCGGACGTAGACGATGACGCCTTTGTAAGCATCGTAGTGCGAATCGAAAATCAATGCCTTCAGTGGCTCGTCCGGATCGCCGTTCGGAGCCGGCACCTTCTGCACGACCTGCTCCAAAATTTCCTTGATGCCGATGCCGGCTTTCGCCGAAGCATGAACCGCTTCACTTGCGTCCAGCCCGATGACGTCCTCGATCTCCTGCTTCACCCGTTCCGGTTCGGCGCTCGGAAGATCGATTTTGTTGATGACGGGCAGCACTTCAAGGTTGTTGTCGAGCGCCAAGTACACGTTCGCAAGCGTCTGCGCTTCGATGCCTTGGGCGGCGTCGACGACCAGCAGGGCGCCTTCGCATGCCGCCATGCTTCGGGACACCTCGTATGTAAAGTCGACATGTCCGGGCGTATCGATCAAGTTAAGCAGATATTCTTCGCCGTCATCCGCCTTGTACGAGAGGCGAACGGCCTGCAGCTTGATCGTAATGCCGCGTTCGCGCTCCAGATCCATCTGGTCGAGCACCTGTGCCTGCATCTCGCGGGATGACAGCGCGCCTGTGTACTCCAAAATCCGGTCCGCGAGCGTGGACTTGCCATGGTCAATATGAGCGATAATGGAAAAATTCCTTATTTTCTTCTGTCGGTCACGAACGTCAGTCATGCTTGAGCCCCCACACATTCCAATAATCCAATCATTCTTTCTATTATATCAGCAACAAGGGAGCACAGCAACGAAAGTTAGTTCATCAGGCCGTCGAACAACGATACGACAAACCGGATGCCTTTGCTGGAAGCTGTTTGGAGCAAGCCGGAGGTGGAGTCGGCGATTTTGTTGACGGCGGCTTGATCTTCCTCGAGCGGCATGCCGGGCAGGCGCCGATTTTCCCCGTTGTCGTAGGCGTCGCCGTACGCGATTTTGCGGATATCGTCCAGCTCCTTCTCTAGCTCCGCAATGCGTTTCTCGGTTTCGCTGGCATTCGTAAGTTCCCCTGTGTCATACGTATATCGTTCGGAGCCGTCCATCGGCCCGTAGATCCGTTCGATGCCGGATGTCGACATCTCCATCCCGAACAACACGATGAAGGTGAGCGCGCCGCCCAGCAGCAGCAGTTTCCAGCTTTTCCGTTTCATGATTACTCCTCCTCGCCCGATACTTCTTCGGCATCCCAATAGATCGAAGCTATAATTTCGGCCAGCGCGTCGGCCGTCCGGTAGGATTCATCCAGCGAATTGTCTACGCCGCCGATCTCCATGAGCACGCTCTCGGAAGCGAGCGACTGGTTGTATTCGGCGTTGCCCGTAGCAGCAGTCTTCCCCCAGATGCCGCGCGAAATACCCGGATACTTCTTCTCTAGCTCATCGTGGATCTTGGTGGCGAACGCTTCATTTTCTTTCCAATTCGGATTGCGGTGCCCGATAATAAAATAAACCTGTGCGTAGCTCTTGCCGCCGATATCGACCGTCGTGTATTTGCGTTTCTGCGAGTCGCGGTGCAGGTCGAAGAAGTAGGTCAGATCGTCGCTGCCCGCCATCGCTTCCTTCACTGTCTTCATCGAATACTTGTAGCTAAGCTCCCAGCGGTAATTCTTGATCGCCGTCGGATAATCTGTGTCGGACACGACCGAGCCGACGCCGTGTTCCTCAAGCTTCTCCGCCAGACGTTTGCCGACCAGCGTAATGTTTTTTGTGCCGGAGCTTGCGTCCTTGGCTCCCGGTTCAAGCTCGGGATACCAAGATTCCCGGTTGTGGGAATGGTAGATGAACGCGACCTTCCTGCCTTCCGTCGTCGGCTGCCCGTTCGGTTCGTCCTTCCCGCCGCTGTCCGTTCCATCTCCCGCTCCAGATCCTTCCGAAGGCTCGTCTCCATCGTTCCCAGAGGAAGCTCCGCCCTCATTATCCGCAGGGGTGGGATCCGGCGTCGGTTCGTAAATCGGGGAATGGTCCTGCGGCCCGACATCGGCGTCCGTGCCGACCCCTTTCCTGATCAGGAAGGCATCGCTCTGCGCCATGCCAGGCAGTTCGCCGGCAAGCAAGCTGCTTGGACTGCCTGGGTTAATATCCGTCAACGTCCGCATGAGGAAGACGCTAATTTCTTTGCCGGTCAGCGTATCCGTGGACAAGCTGCTTTGGAAAGCCGGCATTTCCATCTCCAGCATGTCGCCGAACAAGCCGCTTGATACCGATGCCGCGAACCCTTTCATCGAATCCATCGACGAAACCGAAGACTGCTGGTGGAGCATGACCGCAATGCCCAGCGTCATAAAAAACAACATCGAGCTAAGCGACAACAACGAGAAAGCTTTTCCCGTAACGAGCATCTCCCGAATCCGATCCGGCTCCCCCCATCGTTCGGATTGCCGAAGCCCGCTCGCCATTTTGCTAAACCATTTCATAATCGATTCCCTCCCTAACCGCAAATCCATAAGTTGTCCAACAATGTACTACTAACCTATGAACGCGAGAGAGATGGTAGAACCAAATTAATAGATAGAGTTTGAATCATAGAGTGACGGTACGCGAAAAAACCGCAAACCCGGACGGGCATGCGGCATCGCAAACGATCTGTATTTGTTAATGCGTATAAGCGGCTACGTTATCCGTGTCGACCGCCTCGTGCAGCGAAGCGTTCAGGCCGCTCGCGATGATGTTCGCAATATCCTCGATGAACTGATCGACTTCTTTCGGCGTGACCAGCAGGTCGTGACCGACCGGCCCGAGCACTTCTTTCACGAGCTGCAGCCGCTCGTTCTCCGGCATTCCGTTCATCAGTCCGAAAATCTGGTTCGTGTCGCCCTTCTGCTCCTCCAAATGGCCCTTCATCATTTCGAACGCGTTGTTCACGATCGTAGAAGCGTACACGACGGTCGGAACGCCGATGGCGATCACCGGAATGCCTAGGATGTCTTTGGTTAGTCCTTTCCGCTTGTTGCCGATGCCAGAGCCGGGGTGGATCCCCGTATCCGCGATCTGGATCGTCGTATTGACCCGCTCGAGTGCTTTGGACGCCAGCGCGTCGATCGCAATGATGAGATCCGGCTTCGATTGGTCGGCGATGCCGTGCACGATCTCGCTAGACTCGATGCCGGTTATGCCGAGCACGCCCGGCGCTACGGCGCTGACCGGACGATAACCGGGAGCCACCTGATCCGGCATCAATTCGAAGAAGTGGCGCGTCACCATGACGTTCTCGACGACCAACGGCCCGAGCGCGTCGGGCGTGACGTTCCAATTGCCAAGCCCCACGATAAGAACCTTCGCCATCTTGCCGATTTGAAGCCGCTCCAGGAACGATTCGAAATGTTTGGCGAAATGGGTGGCCACGCGATCCTGCAGCGTCGTATCCCCGTTTCGCAGCCCCGGCACCTCGATCGTGACGTATTGTCCGACGATTTTGCCGATGGCCTGAGAGCCTTGTTCGTTTTGGACATGCAGGACGGTCACCGTAATGCCGTCGTCCTCGGTTACCTCCGAATGGATGCCCGGAATCGGTCCCCCGTCCGGCTGCGCCAGCTCCCTTGCCTCCAAGGCAAGATCCGTTCTGACGTTAAATTTCTGCAGGTCAAGCTGATCCTGTGGCTGTTCGTTCATGTTCATGCCGCTCCTTTCGTGCAATCGTACTTTCGTTATTGTTCGCAAAGCTGCCTTTTTCATACGATTTCCCCATCTCCCCTCCGGGTATGCGCGCATAGGGACGAAACTCGGTTACTATTGCTTTTTGGGCAGTCGCATGATAATATATTTTAAGTTGTGTTGAGTAGGTTTTGAACCAATCGACCCCGCTTCGTTACGAAGCATTGCACAGAATTACGTAGGAGGTGAATTCCATGCCAAACATTAAATCCGCGATTAAACGCGTGAAGACTAGCGAGAAACGCCGTGCTCTGAACGCTTCCCAGAAATCCGCGCTTCGTTCGGCCGTTAAATCTGCTGACCAAGCTATCGCTGGAACGGACGTAGAAACTGCAAAAGCGGCTCTGCTCGTTGCAACGAAGAAATTGGACAAAGCAGTAACGAAAGGCCTGATTCATAAAAATGCGGCTGCCCGCAAAAAATCTCGTCTTGCGAAAAGACTGAACGCGTTGTCCGCGCAAGCGTAAGCTTCCTGGGCACAAGGTGAAACGGCTGTCGCCGTCCTTTGGCAGCGCACGCGTTTCATTCCGAGAATTCTAAGCCCGTATAAGATGCAAAACTTATTCATACTTAGAATTTGACAATAGGCTTCACCGACCTCCGAGAGGTCCGGTGAAGCCTATTTGTTTGCGTATGAGTTGTGAGTGGGTTCGAGTGTAGATTCGAGTGTAACCCTTAATTGCTGTATTCCGTGCAGCATATTCGACGGCGAAAGTGCTGAATGACCATCATTCCTGCATAAATCAGGCTGTTGAGAAATTCAAAAACTTCAATAAATCACCGCGTTAATATGGTATAATGAGGGTAGAAACCATTCCATAGAAAGCGCGGTGTTTTTATGCTTCGCACGAATGATCCTAA
>NZ_JAVFVT010000021.1 GCF_030929555.1 Paenibacillus sp. LHD-117
CGTATACTGTTGAAACGTTTGTCCCTTTTTAGCCATACAAAAATCCCCTCCAAGTTCACTCGTTCCTTATGATAACATAAGGTTTTTTTCAGAGTGTCTACTTAAAGGGGATAATATCACTCATCCATCCGCCTGCGGTTTTTCTTCTATTTTTTGTTTTCTTTCAGCATCTCCCCGATGGCTCCGATGCTCCCTAACGTCTCGACCGCTCTCGTCGGAATGAACACCTTGTTGGCCGGTCCCTTCGCGATTTCGCCGAGTGCCTCCAAGGATCGGTAGGTGAGTACCTGTTCATCCAGACCAGCCGCGCGCAGCATCTCGATCCGGCTCTTCTCGGCTTCCGCGATCGATTGAATCGCCTTCGCTTCACCCATCGCTTCGAGCTCCTGCGCTTGTCGCTGACCTTCCGCTTGGCGGATGCGCGCTTCCTTCTCACCCTCGGCCTTCAAAATTTTACTCTGTTTGTCGCCTTCCGCGCGCAAAATCATGTCCTGCTTCGCGGCTTCCGCTTCCAGGACCATCGCCCGCTTGCTGCGCTCCGCCTTCATCTGTTTGTCCATCGCATCCTGGATATCGGCCGGAGGCTGAATATCGATGACTTCTACGCGCTCGATCCGAACGCCCCACTTCTCCGTCGCTTCGTCCAGCGCGACGCGAATATCGGTCGATATCTTCTCGCGGCCGGACAACGTCTCGTCCAGCTCCATCTTGCCGATGATCTGCCGCATCGTGGCCGTACTGATGTTGCGAACCCCGTATACGTAGTCGGAAATTCCGTAAGTCGCCTGCTCCGGTCCCGTTACTTGGTAGAAAATGATCGTATCGATTTTCACTTGAACGTTGTCCTTCGTAATGACCGTCTGCGGCGGCACGTTCGCCTGTTGAATGCGCAGATCATGATACGTGCGTACATGGTCGATGATCGGAATCAGAATATTAATGCCCGGCGTTAGCAGCCGGCTGAATTTGCCGAGCCGCTCGACAACTCCGACCCTCTGCTGAGGAATAATTTTTACCGATAGAGCAATGAATACAACGGCTAATACGATGACGACGATCGTTACTGCGTAACCCATGTTTTAACCTCCCCATTTGTTCACGTGCAAAAACGCGCTTCCTCTGTTAACGACGATGACCGTCTCGCCTTTGCCGATCGTTTCATCCGCATTCGCGCTCCAAGTCTCGCTTCCTACCTTTACGATACCCGGATGGTCGATGCCGATCTCTTCCACTACCGTACCGCGCATGCCGATCAAGTCATCCGGCGAATCCTTGAAGCCTCGCGCCGCATGGAACCGTCTTGTCAGCGGCTTCGTGAAAATCGTCAGCACGAGGGCTACAATACAGCCGACGATCACTTGCACCAATACCGCGTCGGGGAAAAAGACATCCACCGCCGCAGCCGCAAGCGCGCCGATCCCCAGCCAAAGCAAATAAAAAGTTAACGTCAGCATTTCCACGACGATCAAGAGCCCCGCCACGATGAGCCAAATCAACCACCAATCCATCCCATCACCTACCCTTTCGAATAAATCTATTCGTCGCATCCGGTCGCAAGACCTGCTTGGCATGAGAAGTTCTGTCGAATGATGGATACTCACTACCAAGATGTTTTTATGTATAATTATTTACGGGATCGACGCGTTCATGTTCCAAGAAAAATAAAAAAGCCCTTGCAGCGCAAGGACTTGTCGTGTTTAAAGTTATGGTGCGGTAGAGAGGACTCGAACCTCCACGGGCGTACGCCCACTACCCCCTCAAGATAGCGTGTCTGCCATTCCACCACTACCGCACATAATTAATGATTACCGACCCCTGCATGCCAGCGTCTTCGAGGGATGAAGAAACTGGTGAGCCATGAAGGACTCGAACCTTCGACACCCTGATTAAAAGTCAGGTGCTCTACCAACTGAGCTAATGGCTCTCATGAACGGAAACGACTCCACACAAGAGCTGCTTCGCAAAGAGGTTTGTGGTGACCCGTAGGGGATTCGAACCCCTGTTACCTCCGTGAAAGGGAGGTGTCTTAACCCCTTGACCAACGGGCCACATGTTGCAATTTCGTAATGCTTCGCTTTTTGGCGACAAGAATGATTGTATCATCTCGTCCGTCATATTGCAAGCATTTTTTTCGACCTAATCATTCCGGCACTCGTCGGGCAAAATAAAAAGACCGATATTCGTTCGGCCTCCCGTGTACTAGCGATGAGTCCTTCGAAAATATGGTGGCGGAGAAGGAGGGATTCGAACCCTCGCACCACTTACGCAGTCTAACCCCTTAGCAGAGGGTCCCCTTGAGCCACTTGGGTACTTCTCCATGAACTGGCTCCCCGAACAGGACTCGAACCTGTGACAACTCGATTAACAGTCGAGTGCTCTACCGACTGAGCTATCAGGGAACAACAAAAATTGAAAGTGACAAGTAATAATTTATCATGGCGTATTCGCGTTGTCAAGCGCTATCATTTTTAATTTTCCTCTACAGCGTCCGCAGGCGTAACGGGCCGGATCCAATTTTCTTTTGCGCATATACTCCATCCCGCAGCTCCCGCAAACAAGCTTGTAACGGAATGGGGCCGCTTGTCGAATCTTCCGCTCGGGAAGCGACTGACAATACCTGGAGCCTCCCACATGGGCCAGCAACGTTTTGAAATCCGCGTCCCGATGGCGGTACCCCCGCTTCATGATATGCAGGTGATAATGGCAGAGCTCGTGTTTGATGATCCGCTCCGTCTCCTCGGCTCCGTACGCCGCAAGCTGATGCGGGCTGATCTCGATATTGTGCGACTTCGTAAAATAGCGCCCTCCGGTCGCCTTCAATCGCCCGTTAAACGTCGCCTCGTGCTTGAACGGCCTGCCGAAGCTTTCGAGCGATACGCGCTCCACCCAGCACTGCAGCGTATCGTTGTCCATGGCCATGCCCTCCTTCACTACTTGAATTTTAACGCGCCGATAGGCTACACTGTCAAGTAGGTATGATCTACGCATCAACTGACCGAGGGGAGATCACGGAACTTATGGCTACTATGCGATATGTACTAATGAAACAGGAACACACGATCAGCTTCGTCGAAATGCCGGCATCGCACGCTTACCAGCTAAGCGCGCTGAACTTGCGCCTACATAAAGAAATCGATAAACTGACCGCAGACAAGGTGCCCGTATTGCCTTACGCGGTCGCGGAATGCGATCACCTGGACCTCCACGATACGTCCATTACGATCGTATCCGGGCTCGATTACTTGAACGCCTTAGAGAAGGACTTCGCCGGCGTTCAGGAGAAGTCGTACCCACTCATCTCATTGCTCACGGAAATCCGCGCGCTTCAAGCCCAACTGGAGCAATGGTACGAGGAATACGAAGAAGAGCAGCTCGGGTAATAGAACCGGATTTTGCGTGAATGCTCTTGCTCCTCATGCGTAATAGCTTCCCTTCCCTGTCCCCGTGCATGGAATTCGTTTGGACCTGCACGGATATTCGCCTATCGCCATATGGTAGTAGAACAACAGGTGAGGCCCGGGAGGAGGACGATGCGTATGCCGCAGTGGCTGTGCAACCAACTGATGCGCGCATTTCAACAGAAGGACCGCAGGCAGATTAAGCTGCTGAACGATTGCTGGTATTTCTACCGAACGAAACAGGGACATAAGGGACATGAAAGCGGAACGGTAATCCAATAATTGATCGACTCAACCCTATATTGCACACATGCAAACCCGGCTGCTCGCGCTTGCGAACAGCCGGGTTTATTCGTCGTGCGAGCTTATTGGTTCGGGAGGAAATTATTCCATCTTGCCGTTGTAAGAGACGATTCGATCGATCGGCAGACGAGTCGTCGGATGGCCTTGAGCCGCAGCCTTGCCGATCGGAAGCATCAGCGTCGGCAGGTAACGGTCGGAGATGCCAAGCAGCTCCTTCGCCTGGTCGCGGTTGTAGCCGCCCATCGGGACGGTATCGTAGCCTTTGGCGCGCGCGGTCAGCATCAATTGCATCGCAACGAGGCCTGTGTCGAAAGCTACAAGCTCGCGCAGGCGGTCAGCCGGCATAGAAGCGTACATCTTGGAGTAGTTCGCGACCATATTCGTTTTCACTTCTTCTGTCATGAAGCCTGCTTCGACGGCTCCGGCATAGATCTCTTCCGCGCGCGTGTACATTTCCAGGTCCGCCATTACGATAATAACGGCCGATGCTTCGGCCACTTGGCTTTGGTTGAAGGCAATCGGAACGAGCTTCTGCTTCAGCTCCTCGTCCGTCACGACCATGAAGCGCCATGGCTGCATGTTCGCCGACGACGGCGCTTTTGTCGCAATCGTCAGGATCTCGTGAAGTTCATCCTCGGAAATTTTCACGCTGCTGTCGTATTTGCGTACGGAACGCCGGTCGCCTACAACTTGGAAAAAAGGTACTTCGTCTTGGCCTGCAAAAGTCGTCTGTACATTTACTTTGGAATCAATCAATTGTGTCATGGTTTCTTCCTCCTCATATCTCTATAACTGTAATAATATTAAGTACAGTATAGTTCCTCCGCGCACAATTGTCAATTAACTAACTTCTGGTTACCAAGTTATTTTTATTACACTGATTTCTACCGGCCATCCGCATCGGAACGATCCGATTCGTACGGTGTGGCGGGGCACCCGATCCAAACGTAATAAAGCCTGCCCTTTCGCGTCGACTCGCGACGCTACGGACAGGCTTTTTTGATTTAATCATTAATCCGGTTTGCGCATCGTCAGGCCGACGCGTCCTTTTTTCAGATCGACGCTTAGCACCCAGACCGTGACCGTGTCGCCAACGGAGACAACATCCATCGGATGCTTCACGAACTTGTCGCTGAGCTGGGAAATATGAACCAGCCCGTCGTTCTTGATGCCGATATCGACGAACGCCCCAAAATCGATAACGTTGCGAACGGTGCCTTGAAGCTCCATGCCCGCCGTCAAATCCTCGATTTGGAGCACATCCGTATGGAAGATCGGCGGCGGGAGCTCCTCGCGCGGATCGCGTCCCGGCCGCAGGAGGCTGTCCACGATGTCTCGCAGTGTTGGCACGCCCACTTCAAGCTTTGCGGCCAGAGCGGCTGCGTCGACGTCCTGGAGCGCCCTTTTCACCTCATCGCTGCCGATCCCCTTCAGCTCGAGCTTAAGCTCACTGAACAGCTTGTCCACGACCGCGTACGACTCCGGATGGATCGGCGTACGGTCAAGCGGATTCGAGGCACCAGGAATGCGCAGGAATCCGATGCATTGCTCGTAGGACTTCGCCCCAAGCCTTGGCACCTTCTGAAGCTGAGACCGTTTCGAGAACCGGCCGATTTCCTCGCGGTATTTGACTATGTTTTTGGCGATTGTGCCGTTCACCCCCGCCACGTATGACAAGAGCGACGCGGAAGCCGTATTGACGTCTACGCCGACATGGTTAACGGCCGACTCCACGACGCCGCCAAGCGTCTCGTCAAGCCGCTTCTGGCTGACGTCGTGTTGATATTGGCCGACGCCGATCGCTTTCGGCTCGATCTTAACCAGCTCTGCAAGAGGATCCTGCAGTCTGCGGGCAATCGATACGGCGCTTCGTTCCGCTACGTCGAGCGACGGGAACTCTTCAGCCGCGAGCTTGGAAGCGGAGTAGACGCTCGCGCCCGCTTCGCTCACGATAATATAACGCAGCTCCGGACCTTCCGCGCTTTTCCGTTTGCCGATCAGCGATGCGATGAATTGTTCCGTCTCCCTCGATGCCGTGCCATTACCGATGACGATGAGTTCAACCTTGTACTTGTCGATGAATCCGTTGATCGTTCTCTCCGCTTCGGCTACCTTGTTGTTCGGCGGCGTCGGATACGTAACGGCAACCTCGAGAAGCTTGCCGGTGTCGTCAATGACCGCAAGCTTGCAGCCCGTCCGATAAGCCGGATCGACCCCCAGCACGACATGGCCGCGAACCGGCGGTTGAAGCAGCAGGTTTCTTAAATTCTCGGAGAAGATGGTGATGGCATGTTCTTCGGCCTTCTCCGTCAATTCGCCGCGCACCTCTCGTTCGATGGATGGGGCGATCAGCCGTTTGTACGCATCCTCGATGACCGTCCCGAGCAATGCCGCCACGGCTGCCGCCGTACCTCCTCGCAGTAGCTTTCGCCGCATATGCTCGTGAATGCGGTCGATAGGCGTGTCTAACGCGACGCGAAGCACTTCCTCGCGCTCTCCGCGGTTGATCGCGAGCACCCGATGCGGCGGCAGCTTCCTCACCGGCTCCTGGTAGTTGTAGTACATCTCATAAACGGATTCAGTATCCGCCTTCTTAACCTCCGAACGAAGCAGCGACTGGTCGAACGTAAATTTGCGGATCCATGAACGGATCGAAGCATCGTCCGCGATATTCTCGGCAATGATATCCATCGCGCCTTGCAAAGCATCCTCCGGCGTGTCGACTCCCTTGTCCGCATCGACATATCGGCTAGCAGCGGCCGCCGGATCCCCTTGGCGCGGCTGCGACCATATCCAATCCGCCAGCGGCTCCAACCCTTTCTCCTTCGCCACGCTCGCTCTCGTCTTGCGCTTCTGGCGGTACGGCCGGTACAAATCTTCTACCTCTTGCAGCTTCGTTGCCGCTTCGATCGACGACTTCAGCTCGGCCGTCAGCTTGCCCTGCTCGTTGATGAGACGGACAACCTCACGCTTCCGTTCTTCCAAGCCGCGCATGTACGACAGCTTCTCTTCGATGGACCTCAGCTCGTTCTCGTCCAGCTCGCCCGTCATTTCCTTCCTGTATCGGGCGATGAACGGAATCGTGTTGCCTTCGTCCAACAAGGAAACCGCCGATTTCACTTTGCTCGCAGGAATCGACAAAGTCGCCGCGATTGAAGCGATGATTCGTTTATTTTCCGTATCCCTCTGTTCATCCGTAAGCTTAGTCTTGCCGCCGCTTTGTTCTTCCAAAATCGTTTCCGCCGTCCGCTTCGTTAATTCCGCCACCTTCGCACGCACCGTCCTTCATATCGATAACGGGGCTGCCCCATGCCCGTGAGCGGCGATGTGACAGCCCCTGTATTTTCGTTACAATCCGAATTCGCCTTACCCCGTATACGGGTTGTTCGCCTTCTCGAAGCCGATCGTCGTGCGGCCGCCATGGCCGGGATAAACGATCACTTCCGGATTCAGCTTGTACAGCTTCGTCCGGATGGAGTCGTACAGATCGCGCTCCCGTCCACCGGGCAGATCCGTACGGCCGACGGACAGCTTGAACAACACGTCGCCCGAGAACAGATGGTTGCCACATAAGAAGCTAACGCTGCCCGGCGAATGTCCCGGCGTATGCATGACCGAAAAACGATGTCCGATCATCTCCAGCGTCTGGCCTTCCGCCAGCGCGAATTCGGCCGGGTCCGTCGACAACGGAGGCGTCACGTCCTGCCATCGCATGGAGCCGTTCTTGCGCGGATCCGTAAGCCAATCCGCTTCCATATCGTGAATATAGACCGGACATCCCGCGGCTTTACGAACTTCGTCCACTCCGCCCATATGGTCGAAATGAGCGTGCGTGAGCAGGATCGCTTCGACCTCCGTATCCGCAATCCGATCCAGCAGCCGTTTCGGATTCATGCCTGGATCGATGACGATGCCGCGCTCCCGCTCTCCGTCTTTTACCGTCAAGAGGTAACAGTTCGTTTGGATCGGACCGAGCGAGAACGTCTCGACTTTAAACTCGGCACCCATCGGTTAGAAGCTCTCCAATAATGCACGTAGCTCTTTGACGACTTCGGCCTGGTAGCCGGGTCCTTCGCCGTAACGAATCCCGATTTCTTTCCGGGTTGCCGCCAGGTTGTCCTGGTAATCGGCCGCCTCGCGGTCCGGGTTTGCCTGCTTGAACGCCACCATCGGCTCCTGGATGCGCTTCGGACGCGGTCCCCATTGCCCAAGCACCGCGCCGCCCGTATCCGCGAAGATCACGATCGGAATCGAGCGTCCGCCCATCGTCAGGAATTGATCCATCGTGTCCAAATGCTCTTCCATAATGAGCACCTCCGTCGGGATGCCCGTTACCTCGAGAGCGCCGAAGACGGCCGGCACGTTCCGCACGACGTCTCCGCACCAATCGGCCATCAGAATCAGGCAACGAAGATCGTCGCGGTTATTCATCGATTCGAACAACTCGCGATCCTCTTGGGAAGGCCAGCTGAATTGCTCCATCCATCCGATGAAAGTTTCCTTGTTCTTCGTCATCCCGTCCACGAATTGTTGGGGGCTAATTCCTTTCCCCAACTTCTCTGCCACGCTTTTGCTCATATGTATCCCTCTCTCCTTCGATGCTGTGCTTTTATTATACTTAAAATTTTCTAGCCCTGCGAATATAAAGGAAAAACACGATAAGTACAGCTATCGCGATCAGCGCGTAAACGATGTTCGAATAGACGTCCATGAACTCGACGATCTTGTTCCAATTGCCGCCGACGGCTGTGCCGACAGAGACAAGAATCGTGTTCCAAATCAGCGTGCCGATCGTCGTGAACAGCAGGAACGGAATCAGCTTCATCCCGGACATGCCGGCAGGCAACGAAATCAAGCTTCGAATGAGCGGCACCATCCGGCACAGCAGCACGGCCCAGTAGCCGTATTTGTCAAACCAGGCATCCGCCTTGCGCACGTCTTCCTTCTTTACGCGCAACACCCCGCCCCAGCGGTCGATAATGCGCTCCAGCCGCTCGACCCCGAGCCAACGCCCGATGACATATAAAATAATGGCTCCGATCAGCGAACCTAACGTCGCGATCGTAATGACGCCGAGCGGCGTCAGCTTCGTATACGTCGTCATGAAACCGCCGAAGGTCAAAATCACCTCGGATGGAATCGGCGGGAACAAGTTCTCTAACGCAATCATGAGCAAAATGCCCAGATACCCGTATTGCTCCATAAAATCGGTAATCCAGCTTTCCATCTTCACCCTCCGCCCTCGATTGTCGCGGACTGCCGACAAGCAGCGCCGCCTTTGTTATTCTATCATATCGGGCGAACGACCTTCCAGTGACCACCGATTCGGATCCCGCATATTTTATGAGGAAGAGAGGAGTCGGTACTTCATGAATAAGCACGACCAAAAACATTCGTCCGGCTTGCCTACCGCGCGAAAAATACGCAGAGCCTGCAGCACCGAGCTGTATCGTACGGTCAAGCGGCTTAAGGTTTACGTAGCGAAGGATAAGATCGAGCAGGCGGAAACGATCTATTTCAAGAAGGTCGTCCTCAACCTGCCCTGGATCGTCGAGCATAAAGATAATCGGAAAGCGCAATCCGACTGGTGGGATCAGAACGTCAGCGCCGAAATCGCCGAATTGTGGGAAGTAGACCGCGTCAAACTTTCCGAAGCGTTCCGGGAAGCATACGGCGGATAAATGCTGATGCTGGCTTTACATGCAAAAAAGCCCTTGAGCGTTCGGCGATGGCCAAACGCCCCATGGGCTTATTTCCATTTTAACATTCGCAAATTAATGCGACTTATTCCTTGCAGCGTCTCGAGATCGAGTCAGTTGCCCTCCTGGAGCCGATCGACGGAAACCGTCTGCGTATTCACAGGATTATTGCCGACCGTCACCGTCGCCATCCCGTTAGCTTCGTCCACATTCTCGATCCAAACGGGATCGCCCTCCAGCTTGACGCCGATCGTATCCTTCGATTCGTAAATTTGTTTGGCGCGCGTCGTATCCATCGTTTATTCCTTCCCTTCCCATTCGGAGGTCATCGTATCGGTCGTCGACTCAGCAATCAGACCGTTTTGCATCGAGACGTTGCCGCCGCCGAGCCCTTCGTTCACCATACGGTCGATATCCATATCGTAGGTTTCACGACCTTCATAATGCGGCTCGGCCGCTTGCGCTTGCAGGTTCTTTTCTTCCGCTTGGTTCTGTTCTGTCATCGCAGCTTCCCTCCTTAAAATGATGGCCCATAGCCCTGACCAAAATATGCCCGTTTCAGGCGTAAATCATGCAAGGGCGCTCGTTTATAGCAGCGGCGAGAGCAAATGGAGCACGCTTTCCTTCGCTTTTTGTTTTCTCGGGCGGTTCGCAAACTCTTCGGGATCGATGCGCTTGCTTTGGGCAAGGTCGTTCATGAAGTCCTCCGTGAGACGGCGAACCGGCTTTTCACCTTGGAGGAAGGCAAGCAGCTCGTAATTGCTGTACAAGCTGCGCATGTCCAAATTCGCGGTTCCAACGGATGCCAGCCGCCCATCCACGATAAGCACCTTAGCATGATTAAAACCTTTCCAGTACCTGTATATCTGCACGCCGGCGTCGAGCATGTCTTGTACATAGGAAAAAGTAGCGAGCAGAACCAGCTTCGAATCGCAGATACCGGGAATGATGAGCTTAACGTCGATGCCGCTCCTCGCAGCGATTCTTAGGCTGGCGGCGATCGAAGGATCGGGTATGAAATAGGGGGTTGTGGCATAAATCGTTTGCCTCGCCTCCGACATAGCCACGAACAACGCTTCTACGATCATCTGATCGTGAATGCCGGGTTTGCCCGGGACGAGAATTACTTGTTCGCTGTTGTCGCAACGATGCGCGGGGTAATAAGGGGACGGTCTGCCTTCCGACTCCTCCTGGATCCGCTCCTTCGTCGCCCGGAACCAATTGTCCATAAAGATAGACTGCAGCTGATGGACGCTGTCTCCTTCGAGTTTAAGATGCGTATCGCGCCAATAACCGAGGCGTTTGTCCAATCCCAAATATTCGTCCCCGATATTGATTCCGCCCTGAAAACCGACAAGGCCGTCGACAATGACGATTTTGCGATGGTTTCGAAAATTAAGCCTTCTCTTCAACAACGACTCGCCGGGCGGCGAGAAACAAGCGGTCTTGGCGCCGGAGCTGCGAAGCTGACGAATAAACGATTCCGACAAATGCAAGCTTCCGATCCCGTCGTACAGCACGCGGACTTGTACGCCGGCCTTCGCTTTTTTCGTGAGCTCATCCAGAAATCGATTCCCGATTCCGTCGTTTCGTATCGTATAGTAGTCCAAATGGATATGATGTTCGGCTTGCTCGATCGCCTTCAATATCGAATCGAACGTGTCTTCCCCGTCGGTCAGCACAGTGGTGCGGTTGCGGTTAGTGGCGGGGTAGGGAAGTCGAGCTTCTACCAGCGCGGTTAGACGATCGCCGAGAGATTCGATTCCAGACTCGTTTCCCTTGCGCGATTGCGCCTCGCGGCGCCTGTCCGATTCGCTTGCTTGCTCATCGATGAGACGCCTAGTCCGCACTCGAACAATCCTTCTCCCAAGAAGCCAATAAGCTGCGAATCCCAAGTAAGGGCACACCATCGCAACGAAAATCCAGGCTGCCAAATGCGACTGCCGCCGATGCTCAAGCAATAGGATGACCCCGATCTGAGCAACATAAGCCAAGAGCGCCGTGACGATGCACCACAACCAAACCTGCATGGAATGAATCCCCCCTTTCCCATACGTCTTAAACGAACTAACATTTAACCAACCGTCCGAATGCCGTACCGTTTATTGTTCCATGCGAATTGAAGGGTATACAAAAAAGCCGGCCGTCTTCTACCGGGGACGCTAGGCTTGCATCACTCGAATAAACTTTACTGGTATGTTTTATAGCTTCCGAGAATAAATAGTCATAGAACGTTCTGCATGACTATTACGCCGGCCGGAAGGAGTAAACCAGTGACACGAGCGCGGAAGCCAACATGGTCTTTTGTTGTGATGCGCGGCGCTGACAAGACGGTAAAGCAGTTCTCGGTTTCCAAGCGTTCGGTCGTAGCGGCGCCGATGGCAGCAGTGCTTGCGGTGTCGGGCTGCATCGCGGGCTTGCAGATAAAGGCTGCATACGAGCTGAAGCATTTGGAAGAGGAGCTGTCGAGCCAGTCGGCCCAATTCACACGAACGATTACCGGAATGGACGATGTCATTGCCGGGAAGGACGAAGCGATCGTCTCCTTGCAGCAAGAAATACTCGAATTGTCGCGACAAACGCAAGAAATGAAGAAGAAGATGCAGGAGCTGAACGAACTCGAGGCGAAGCTTAAGCTGTTTATCGAGAAATACGGCAGCTCCACACTCGATACGACGAGCTCGCCGAGTACGAAAAGCGGATCTGTCGTACGTACGTTATCCGCGTATTCCGATGCTCGGGGTAACGCCGTCTATTCGCCTGCCCCGCAGCATACGGCGCAGATCGCTTCGCTTGCCCAGCATACCTCTCTCGACCTGCAGGCGCTCAGTCTGATGGTCGACTCGATGGAGACGTCCATGGAGCAAACGCTTAAGCAAGCGCAGCAAAAACGGATGACCGTAGATGCCTTTCCGAACTTGTGGCCTACGCGCTCCAAACAGTTGACTTCCGGCTTTGGATACCGCCGCGACCCTTTTACGGGACGGGCAGCTTTCCATGCGGGAATCGATATCGACGGTAAAAGCGGCGACGCCGTATTCAGCGCCGCGGACGGCACGGTATCGGAAGTAGGTTACGACTCGCAGTTCGGTAACTACGTCATCATTAAGCACTTAGGTGATCTCCAGACCGCTTATATGCATCTCAAACAGATCGATGCCCGCGAGGGCGATCTTGTCGTGCGTGGCGAGAAGATCGGACAGCTTGGCTCAAGCGGCAGAAGTACGGGGCCTCACCTGCATTTTCAAATCATGCAGCGAAGCGAGCCTGTCAATCCGTTAAAGTACTTGGCTACTCGAAGCTAGCTCTTAGTACTGGATGCCGGACGCTTCTCCAATCACGGGTAAATGCCGAGGAGGTTAATGCTAATGTTTAAGGAGAACAAGCGCGTCATCGCTACGGATACGTTGATCGGGCAGGGTACGGTCATTGAAGGCAAACTTATGAGCGAAGCCAATCTTCGGATCGAAGGCGAATACCGCGGCGATATCGAATGCAAAGGCGATATCATTATCGGGGAGTGCGGTATCGTTCGCTCCAATATCGAAGCGCGCGACATTACGCTTGCGGGCAAGCTGTTCGGAGACGTCGTGACGAAGGGGCGACTCATCATTACGGGTTCGGGACAACTGACAGGCAACATTACGGCTCATTCGTTAATTATCCAAGAAGGCGGATTAATTAATGGCGGATGCCGGATGGAGCAAATTCCGGAAACCAAGCAGCGTCCAGCTGCCGAGACGGATCCGCCAGGCGCGTACAAAAACGATACCAAGAACAACGATGCCCGCGCCAAGTCTCGTCAAGCGGGATAACATACAAAAAGCCGTCCGTTACGCGCTCACGACTACGAGCGCACTTAAGGACGGCTTTCTTTTTGTGCGCGTGCACATAAGGCTATAAGGTGTGTTACGCCGACACATCACGCTTATTAAACACGTACCATGTCAGCGCGATGAATATGACATAATAGACGGCAAGCACGGCTAAAGAGAAACCTAACGTCATTCCTTCCCTCATCTGGAAGTCACCCAAATATTGCGCCAGATTCAAGTGAATAAACAGCACGTAGTCGATCCACTTATACTTCAGTCCGGATAACAGCATGACAAAGTTGTTAACGATGAGTAGCAGGAACAACGCCATCCCGATCGCAAGGCCGCTGCTTCTAAAAATCGTCGAGAGCATGAACGAGAGCGTAACCGTCACGACGGAAGTGATCAGCGTCAATCCGTAATACTTTAAAAGATAAACGAACGCATCGCTGCCGCTCTCCGCGGGAAGCGTTGAAATCGCAGGCGAGCCGTTCCCTACTCCAAAACAGAGCCAGTTCACGATTAGCGTGCTGAGGAATAGGATGACAGCCAGCAGCAAGGCAAAGAGCAGTACCGCTATGTACTTCGATAATAATATTTTGGATCGCGACCACGGTCTTATCAATAAAAGCTTGATGGTTCCCGACGTAAATTCTTCCGCTACGGCACCAGCCGCAACGATAACCGTGAAGATCGTGACAAGGAAAAACATGATGGAGGACTCCAGGAAAGCAACGTCCCACATCGATGTCTGCGCGCGTTCGCCGAAGGCAAGCCACATAACGGAAATAATGATCGATAAACCGATTAATATGCCGAGCATAACATAGGTCCGCACGCGGCGGTAAATTTTCATGTTCTCGTTCTGTACCAAGCTCAGAAAGTCACCCAATGCGTTCGCCTCCCGTCACTTCCAAAAATTGATCCTCGAGCGACTTCACGTCCTCCCGAATGCCATACACTTTGATTCCGGCATGAACCAACGCGGCATTTGCCGTCGCAATCTCTTCCTTGCCGCCATAGATGGCGATAGAACCCGCGCCAGCTCCTTGTCCGGCACCTGACAACTCCGCTGTCTGTCCCGACGCGGATAACGTCTGTACCGCTTCCTCCGGCTGATCTACCTCCATAACGACACGCCGCGCGCTTGCCGGTTGATCTCCGCCTTGAATCGTCCGGACGTCAATCAGCTTGCCATTCTGAATGATCGCGACGCGGTCGCACATAAGCTCCATCTCCGACAAGAGATGGCTCGACACGAAGATGGCGATTCCCTCATCCTTGGCCAGCTTGCGCAAATAATCGCGCAGCTCCCGGATGCCTGCGGGATCGAGGCCGTTCGTCGGTTCATCGAGAATAAGCAGCTTCGGTTTATGTAAAATAGCCTGGGCAACGCCGAGACGCTGCCTCATTCCAAGTGAGTACGTCTTCACCTTGTCGTAAATCCTGGCTTCCAATCCGACAAGCGACACGACCTCTTTGACGCGATGCGACGTCACGCCAGGCATCATGCGGGCATAATGAATCAAGTTCTGATAACCGGTCAAATATTTGTACATCTCCGGATTTTCGACGATGGCGCCAACATGCTTGACCGCCTTCTCGTATTCCTTCGCTATGCTGTGGCCATCAATCAGAATCTCGCCCGACGTAAGCGACATGAGCCCCACCATCATCCGGATGGTCGTCGTTTTGCCCGCGCCGTTCGGCCCCAAGAAGCCGAACACTTCGCCAAGCGGCAAGTCGAGCGTCAGCTTGTCGATTATCGTTCGTTTACCAATTCGCTTCGTGACGTCACGCAAGCGAACGATCGGTTCCCCCATTCGTTCATGCCTCCTTATTCTAAATGCATATTTATTGTAAGCTTCGTTCAGTTCCTTCAGTATATACGAAACAGGAAACGTTTGGTAGCGCCATGCAAGACGATGAATTTTACGAAAAAAACTCGCAGCGTCAGTCCGAAGACCCGCTGCGAGTTTGCATGTTAATCCGAATTTTTATTTGCCGCCTGCACGTGCAAGCTCGCGTTTGTTCGCTTCAAATGCCGCCAGAAGCGCATCTCCGCCCTGAAGACCGGTGTCTTCGGCTTTGCGAATCTGCTCGAGCATACGTTTGTAGTCTTTCGGAATGACCTTCACGAACTTATCAAGCGAAGCTTCCCAATCCGCAAGCACAGTCTCGCCAATCGCGCTGTCCGTGTAACGGACATGGCTCTCGATCAAGCCGCGAAGCTCCGCGATGTCCTGCTCTTCCGCAACGCGCTCGAGAAGCACCATCTCCAGGTTGCAGTTGTTGTAGAATTCGCCTTTCGCATCGTAGACGTACGCGACGCCGCCAGACATGCCGGCTCCGAAGTTGCGTCCCGTACCGCCAAGGATAACGACTCGGCCGCCTGTCATATATTCGCAGCCATGGTCGCCTACGCCCTCGACAACAACGTTTACGCCGCTGTTCCGAACCGCGAAGCGTTCGCCCGCGATGCCGCGGATGTATGCTTGGCCGCCGGTAGCACCATACAATGCCGTGTTGCCGGTGACGACGTTGTCCTCTGCCGCGAATGTCGCTTTCGGCGATGGAGCGACGATGATTTTGCCGCCGGATAAACCTTTGCCGAAATAGTCGTTCGTGTCGCCTTCGACAGACAACGTAATGCCTTTCGGCACGAACGCGCCAAAGCTTTGTCCGGCTGTTCCGACGAAGTGGTACCAGATCGTATCTTCAGGCAATCCATTGGCGCCGTAACGTCTCGTCACTTCGGATCCCAGAATCGTGCCGACTACGCGGTTCGTATTGAGAATCGGGAATGTCCCGCGCACACTCTCTCCGTTCTCAATCGCCGCCTTGGCGCTTGGAACAAGCTGCTGCACGTCGAGCGACAGCTCAAGACCATGGTTCTGCGATTGAACGTTGTAACGGTAAGCTCCTTCTTCCGTCTCGCCCTCGTAGAGGATGCCGGATAAATCGAGGCCCTTCGCCTTGTAGTGCTCGACAAGCTGCTTCGTCTCCAGACGGTCTACGCGTCCGACCATCTCTTCGATCGTGCGGAAACCAAGCTCGGCCATAATTTCGCGCATCTCTTCCGCGATGAAACGGAGGTAGTTGACAACATGGGACGGATCGCCCATGAACTTGGCCCGAAGCTCCGGATTCTGAGTCGCCACGCCAACCGGACAAGTGTCCAACTGACATACGCGCATCATAACGCATCCAAGAACGATGAGCGGAGCCGTGGAGAAGCCGTATTCCTCGGCGCCGAGCAGCGCCGCGATTGCAACGTCGCGGCCGTTCATCATTTTACCGTCCGTCTCGATGACGACGCGGTCGCGCAGCTTATTCAGCATGAGCGTCTGATGCGTTTCGGCAAGACCAAGCTCCCAAGGCAGTCCCGCATGGCGGATCGAGCCCATCGGCGAAGCGCCAGTGCCTCCGTCGAAGCCGCTGACCATGATCACGTCGGCGCGGCCTTTGGCAACGCCTGCCGCGATCGTGCCGACGCCTACCTCCGATACGAGCTTCACGTTAATGCGAGCGCGCGGGTTGGCGTTCTTCAGATCGTGAATCAACTCTGCCAGATCCTCGATGGAGTAAATATCGTGATGCGGCGGAGGCGAGATAAGGCCTACGCCAGGCGTCGAACCCCGAACTTCGGCAACCCAAGGATATACCTTCAGTCCTGGCAGCTGTCCGCCTTCGCCGGGCTTCGCGCCTTGCGCCATCTTGATTTGGATTTCGTCCGCGTTGACCAAGTAGTTGCTCGTGACGCCGAAGCGGCCCGACGCAACCTGCTTGATCGCACTGCGGCGTGAATCGCCGTTAGCGTCCGGAATGAAGCGCGCCGGATCTTCGCCGCCTTCGCCCGTATTGGACTTGCCGCCCAAGCGGTTCATCGCGATCGCAAGACTTTCATGCGCTTCCTTGCTGATCGAGCCGAAGGACATCGCGCCGGTCTTGAACCGCTTCACAATGGACTCGACGGACTCGACTTCCTCGATCGAAACGGACACTCCGCCCTTCTTGAAGTCCAGCAGCGAACGCAGCGTCAGATGTTTGCGGTTCTCGCCTTGTACGAGCGCGGAGAACTTCTTGTACAACTTGTAGTCGTTCGCGCGTGATGCTATCTGCAGCGTATGGATCGTCTGCGGTGTGAACAGATGGTCCTCGCCGTCCTTGCGCCACTGGTAGTCGCCGCCGGAATCCAATTCCTTCTCGGAGCCTTCTTGTTCCGCGAAAGCGCGGTTATGATGCTTCAGCGTCTCTTCCGCGATCACGTCGAGGCCGATGCCACCGATACGGGACGGCGTCCACGTAAAGTATTCGTTAATGACGTCTTCGCGAAGGCCGAGCGCCTCGAAGATTTGGGCGCCGCGGTATGACTGGATCGTCGAGATGCCCATTTTGGACAGAACCTTCACGACGCCTTTGGTCGCGCCTTTAATAAAGTTCTTCACCGCTTTGTCATGCGACACGCCTCTCAGCATGCCTTGGCGGATCATGTCGTCCAGCGATTCGAACGCCAGGTACGGGTTCACAGCGTTGACGCCGTAACCGAGAAGCAACGCGAAGTGATGCACTTCGCGCGGCTCGCCGGATTCGAGCAGAATCGCAACCTTCGTCCGTGTGCCTTGGCGAATCAAATGGTGATGCAGAGCGGATACGGCAAGCACCGCCGGTATCGCTGCATTCTCCTTGTCGACGCCGCGGTCTGACAGAATGAGCATATTATGGCCTTTGCCGATGACGCGATCCGCCGCTTCGCACAACGTCTTCAGCGCGGAACGCAATCCTTCTTCGCCTTCGCTCGCAGTGAAGAAAATCGGCAGCGTAATCGATTTGAAGCCCGGGCGGCGCACATGGCGCAGCTTGGCGAATTGTTCGTTGGACAGAATCGGCGTGTCGAGCTTAATATGGCGGCAGCTCTCCGGCTCCGGGTTCAGCAGGTTGCGCTCCGGTCCGATCGTCGTTCCCGTCGACGTGATGATTTCTTCGCGAATCGCGTCGATCGGCGGGTTCGTAACTTGCGCGAACAGCTGCTTGAAATAGTTGTAAAGACGCTGCGGACGTTCCGACAATACGGCAAGCGGAGCGTCGTAGCCCATGGAAGCGATCGGCTCTTGGCCGCTGCCCGCCATCGGCTCCAGCACTTTGCGGATATCCTCGAACGTGTAACCGAATGCCTGTTGGCGCTGCTGAACCGTATCGTGGCTTGGCTCCGGCACTTCCGGCGCTTCCGGCAGGTCATCCAGGTTAACGAGATGCTCGTCGAGCCATTCGCGGTACGGATGCTCCGACGCGATCGCGGCTTTCACTTCCTCGTCCGAAATGATGCGGCCTTGCTCCGTATCGACGAGCAGCATGCGGCCAGGGCGCAGACGGTCCTTGTACAGGATGTCTTCGGCCGGAATCTCGACGACGCCGGCTTCGGAGCCGAGGATGATATGATCGTCCTTCGTTACGTAATAACGGGCAGGACGCAAGCCGTTGCGGTCAAGCACTGCGCCGATCTGCGTGCCATCGGTGAAGCCCATGGCGGCAGGTCCGTCCCATGGCTCCATCAGCGTGCTGTGGTATTCGTAGAACGCCTTGCGGTCGTCGCTCATGCTTTCGTGTCCCGACCACGGCTCCGGCACCATCATCATCGCGACATGAGGCAAGGAACGGCCGGACAGGTGCAGGAACTCCAGCGTGTTGTCGAACATCGCCGTATCCGATCCATCCGGATTGATGATCGGCTTGATCTTCTCGAGATCGTCACCGAACAGCTCGGACGCGAACAGCGTCTGACGGGCATGCATCCAGTTCACGTTGCCGCGAAGCGTATTGATCTCGCCGTTGTGGATCAGGTAATGGAACGGATGCGCCCGCTCCCAGCTCGGGAACGTATTCGTACTAAAACGGGAATGCACTAAAGCCATAGCAGACACGACAGTCTCGTCGTTCAATTCCAAGTAGAACGAACGTACTTGCTCCGTTGTCAACATGCCTTTGTAGACGATCTTCTTGGACGAAAGGCTGGAGAAATAGAACATGTTGCCTCCGTCTTTGCCCGCGTATCGGATCACGAGCTCCGCACGTTTGCGGATTACGTACAGTTTGCGCTCGAACGCCAGCGTCTCCTTCAGATCGGCGTTCTTGCCGATGAACAGCTGACGGACGTACGGCTTAACGGCCAGCGCGGATGCGCCCAGCTTCTCGTCGTTTGTCGGAACCGTGCGCCAGCCGATCAGCGACTGGTTCTCTTCGGCGATAATGCTCTCGACTTCGCGCTCGATGGCGGCGCGAGCGGTCTCGTCATGCGGCATAAAGATCATGCCTACGGCGTATTCGCCTTCCTGTGGAAGCGAGATGCCTTGTTTCTCAAGCTCGGCGGAGAAAAACGCGTGAGGAATCTGAAGCAGGATACCTGCCCCGTCACCCGTGTTCGGTTCGCTTCCCTGGCCGCCGCGATGCTCCATGTTCTCGAGCAGATGCAGCGCCTGGCGAATGACCTTATGCGATTTAACCCCCTTGATGCTGGCTACGAAGCCCATTCCGCACGCGTCTTTCTCGAACTGCGGATCATATAGTCCTTGCTTAGGCGGCAATCCCAAAATATTTTCTTTCATTGTAGTCTGCAACCTCTCTATCAGAAGATTTTTGGGTAAGCAATAAAAATTCCAAGCGAACGAATGATGTCGATTTCTGGCTGCGTTAAGCGCGTTTCGCGTTGAAATGTAAGAACCTTCCCCGCATTTCGGCGAATCGGACTCTCAGAGTGGAAAATAACCCGGCTTGATCACTTAATTGGCTTCATTTTTGGCTTGGATTATCATAGAATGGTAGGGGACGAGGCTCATCCGCCTGCTCCTTGCCATTCACTTGCCATACCGTTGCTAAGCGATTATTATATGATTTTAACATCAGGGCAAATCGGAATCAATTTAATATTTTTTATTACCACAATAGAAATATTCAGTTACGATTCTGGCGTGGCAAGATTCCGACAAGGTTCGGCGGGAGCGACACGAGTTCGACTAGAGTGGTGAAGCTTTAGTTTTAGTGCAAGTTCAAAAAGTCCGCTTTTCAGCACCGAGAAAATTGAATGAAGCTAGGAAATGAGGAGCGGAGCGTAGTGGAGCTACGTGAGCACCGGAAGTTCCGGCTGAATTCAAGTTTCGATGTCGAATAAGCTACCCGATATTCTTCGTGATCAAAAGTGGACTTTTTGAACAACCTCTTTTAGACCATTTTATCAAAAGGGCGTGTAGAGATTGTATAGTAAATTCAGGAATTCGCTGAGGAAGACGGCGAGCGGCGCCTTGGCCGTGGCCATGCTGCTCTCGGCAGGCACGGCGTTCGCCGAACCGGACGCGGCGGCAGCAGACGCAACCGGCAGTACATATGACATCGTGGTGATAGGCGACTCGCTGGCCGCGGGCTACCAGAAAGGCTTCACGGAACAATCCGTTCCGTACGGTTATGCCGAGCATGTATTCGAGCAAGCGCTGTTCCAGGGTCTTCGGGCCGAATACAGCAATTACGGCGTGATCGGGCTCAGAACCGAGGGGCTGGCCAAATGGCTGCAGGCTTCCATCGAGGGGTTGGAAGTTACGGAGTCGGACATTCAAGCCAATCTGCCGGATCCGAGGGCGGAAGACATGCTCGCGGACTTGACCGGCACGCTTGCGCACGATATTCGCGATGCGGAAACAGTACTTATCTCGATCGGCGGGAACGACTTCCTCGGTCTCGTGAACGAGCTGGGGATGGATACGAACATCGGCGCACTGCCGGAAAACGAGAAGGCGGCACTTCAATCGGAGCTTGATTTGCTGATCGACAATTACGAAACGAAACTGGACGGCGTCCTGGAGATGATCGGCAAGCTGCAACCGAACGCCGAAGTGGTGATCGCAAATCAATACTTGCCACTTCCTTTCATGAAGATCAAGGGCGAGATTACCTATTTAAAGGTAGCTGGGTCCACAGCGTTATTCCTGAAGGATGGCCAGACGCAGTTGAATGCAAGGTTAAGCGAGCTTGCGAAGGCTCACGGCGACAAAGGGCTTTCGATCAAAATCAGCGACGCCGCCTCCGCGATCGAGAAAAGCATCCTCACGCTGACATCGATCTCCGACGGCGACATTCATCCGACGGCCGACGGATATGCCGCGCTGGGCAAAGCTTATGCCGAGCAGCTATGGGGCGAATACAAATCGGTGAAGCCGCGTGTGGCGGGCGTACCGATATCGGTCGTCGTGAATGGCAAGGAAATCATTTCGAAATATGCTCCCGTTATTAAGAAAGACCGGACTTTCCTAGCCGTCCGGGATATTACGGACGCGATGGGGGCCGACCTCAAGTGGAACGCGGCGACGTCGACAGCGAGCATTACGCTGGATGGACGCACCGTCGATATTACGGTCGGAGCCAAGACGATCCGAGTGAATGGCAAGACCGTACCGCTTAATGCGGAGCCTGCTTACCTGCAGCAATTCGCCGGCGAGAAGAAGACGTATCTGCCTCTTGCCGCTTTATCGGAAGGCTTGGGTTTCCAAGTAGAATACCGCCACGAACAAAAAATCGCATTCATTAACTCGTAATTATAATTTATATTCTTTCTCCAACTGGCGAATCGATTCAAGCGCCTTGGCCGTCCAGCGGTTCAATCGGTCGAGCGACTGGATCGATGACGTTACCGCCGCTCTCAACGACTCGGTATAATTCGGCACTTCGCCCGCGTAAGGCTGTAAATCCCGAATCAGAACCGTCGTTTTCTCCGTATAACTTAACGCGCGGCGTTCATGGAACATGGCGACATCCGGGTTGTAGGGCTGATGAAGATCCCCCTGCTCCGGATGTGCCAGCACTGCCAGCACTTTCACTAGTGCGCGTGGACCGTTCAGCTCCATCAGCTCGGCCACGTAACGCCCGGAACGGACCTCCGCTTGCACGATATCTCCAGCCTGATAGTCCATTGCTTCTTTGCTTATCATATCGGTATCCTCCATTAATTAAGTACTTCCGTCTACATCGGATGTTTACAATTTCTTATATGGTAAAATAACCTTAAATTATTATCAAGCTTCATAGATATGCTTGTATTAACCTAACACGCGAAGTAATATGGAAATAGAAAAGTAGGTGAGGATATGCGAAAGAAGAGAGTGCTTCTGCTTTCGGAAGGGTTTGGCTCCGGCCATACGCAAGCAGCATACGCGCTCGCTGTGGGACTTAAGCAGCTATGCCCTAGCGTCTCCGCCAGGGTAATCGAACTAGGGAAATTTCTTAATCCCGTCATAGGTCCATGGATCGTATCTGCCTATCGCAAGACAGTAAGCAGCCAGCCGAAGATGGTCGGGCTCATGTACCGAAGCAACTATAAAAAGCCGACGAACCGCTTCACTCAGCTTGCTCTGCATCGCATGTTCTATACGCAGACCTCCCAAGTTATCGCACAGCTTAAGCCTGACTTGATCATATGCACGCATCCCGTCCCGAACACCGTCGTGGCGAGATTGAAGCGACTCGGACTCGATATGCCTTTATATACGCTGATTACGGACTATGACGCCCACGGCTCGTGGGTGAGCCAGGAAGTCAACCAGTATTTGGTTTCGACGCAGCAGGTGAAGCAGCGTTTGGTGGACAAAGGGGTCGATCCTGAGCGCGTCAACGTGACCGGTATTCCCGTCCATCCGAATTTCTGGAAGCATACCAACCGCGAAGAGGTTCGCCGGCAATTCGAGCTGCGCGACATGCCCACCGCGCTGGTCATGGGCGGCGGTTGGGGCATTTTGTACGAAGACAGCGCCCTCTCTTACATGACCAAGTGGCGCGAATCCACGCAGCTCATCTTCTGCGTCGGCTCCAACGAGAAGATGAAGGAGAAGATGCTTGCCGACCCGATGTTCCAGCATCCCAACATCCGGATCATGGGGTTCACTCGGGAAGTAAGCAAACTTATGGACGCCGCAGACCTGCTCGTGACCAAACCCGGCGGCATGACATGCACCGAGGGAATGAGCAAAGCGCTGCCGATGCTGTTTTACGAGCCGATTCCCGGCCAGGAAGAAGAAAATTGCGAGTACTTTATCAACAACGGGTTCGGGGAGATGCTCGATTCGAACGATACGGTCGACCGATGGTTCAAGCTCATTCACGACGCCGAGCGGTCTAGCCGGTTCCGCGAGCTGCTTCTGAAGAAACGCGACGAGCAATACGACGCGATGAAATGCCCGAATGCCGTTCTGCAATTGATGCAGTGACGGCTTTATTTTTCCTGTCGTGTGGGCAAAATGAGAAAACCGTATATGATGGACAATAGACAATTGAGGAGCTGACGGGGATGCATTCGCAAATGACAGACGGCAAAACCATTATTTTGAGGTTGGAAATCGATACGGCCAAGGGACAGTTCGGAAAAGCCGCTACCGCGATCGAGCAAGCGAAGGGCGACATCGTCGCCATCGACGTCATACATACCGACAAGAACAAAAGCGTGCGCGACTTGACCGTCAAAATTACGGAGCAAGGAGCGACCGCGCGGCTGACCGAAGCGCTGAAGAACGTTCCAGGCGTTCGATTGCTGCACATCTCGGATCGTACGTTCCTTCTCCACTTGGGAGGCAAAATCACGATTCAGCCGAAGACGCCGATCCAGAATCGCGACGACCTCTCCCGCGTCTACACGCCGGACGTCGCCCGTGTATGCGAAGCGATCCGCGAGGAACCTTCCAAAGCCCACACGCTGACAATCAAGCGGAATACGGTAGCAGTCGTTTCGGACGGAAGCGCCGTGCTTGGCCTCGGCAACATCGGACCTTATGCAGCCATGCCCGTCATGGAAGGGAAAGCGATGCTGTTCAAGCAATTCGCGGACGTTGACGCCTTCCCGATCTGCCTCGATACGCAGGATACGGAGGAAGTGATCGCCGCGGTCAAAGCGTTAGCACCGGCTTTCGGCGGCATTAACCTCGAGGATATCTCCGCGCCCCGCTGCTTCGAGATCGAGCAGCGGCTTCGCGAGGAGCTCGATATTCCGGTATTCCACGACGATCAGCATGGAACGGCCGTCGTCCTGTATGCGGGACTGCTGAACGCGCTCAAACTTACGGGTCGGACGCTAAGCGAATCGCGCATCGTCATTTGCGGCATCGGCGCGGCCGGCACGGCCTGCACGAAGATGCTGCTCGCCGGGGGCGCTCGGCATGTCATCGGCGTAGACCGCGCCGGCATTCTGAACGCGGACGAAACATACGAAAACGCCATGTGGCAATGGTATGCGGATAATACGAATCCGGAGCGCCGCAAAGGCGGATTAAAAGAAGCGCTCGAGAACGCTGACGTGTTCATCGGCGTTTCCGCCGGGAAGCTGCTAAGCAGAGAACATGTGCTCAGCATGGCGCCGGAACCGATCGTGTTCGCGATGGCGAATCCGGAGCCCGAGATCAGGCCGGAGCTGGTAGAGGATATCGTTGGCGTCTTCGCCACCGGGCGCTCCGATTACCCGAACCAGATCAACAACGTGCTCTGCTTCCCTGGCATCTTCCGCGGCGCGCTCGACAGCCGCGCGCCGCTCATCAACGAAGAGATGAAGCTTGCCGCGGCGGAAGCGATCGCGTCGGTCATTAGCGATGACGAACTGAACCGTATGTATATCGTTCCTAGCGTATTTAACACAAAGGTCGTGGAAGAAGTGCGCCGGCGCGTCATCGCCGCCGCGCAGCGCAGCGGCTTGTCCCGCCGCAAACTGCGGGACTAGACTAGCTGCTGTTCGCGGACTTGCGGATCGGAACGGGCGAACGATGCATCCGTTTGCGGTACAGCATTACGGCCGTTCCCGCTCCGATCATAATGATTCCGGTCGCGACGAAGATCCAGTTCAAACCAAGGAATAATCCTAACAGACCGCCAATCAGAGGCCCCAGCATGGAGCCGAACTGGTTGGCGCTTGCCGTTAGGCCGAAGGAACGGCCGCGGAACTGCTCGTCCGTGTTTTGTACCATTAGCGTATTGACAATCGGCACGACGCCCGCCATGAACAAGCCGAATAGAAATTGTACCGCCGCGAACACCCACAGCGCTTCCACGAAATATTGCATGCAAACGACCGTTCCCGCGCTTATCAAGCAGAACACCAGAATACGGTAGTATCCTTTCCGTTCGCCAAGCCTGCCCCACACCGGTGAAGCCACGATACCCGCGATACCGATCAAGGATAATACAAGTCCCGCGGACAGCATCGCTCCCTTCTCTCCTCCCAGATCGGCAATATGAAGCGCCAGCTGCGGCTGAATCATATTAATGGACAGCTGGAAGACGACTAGCACGAGCAGCATGCTGATAAGCCCCTTGTTGCGAAATGCCATCCGGTAAGTGAAAGGTTCCTTCTTCTTGGACACCGATTCGCTCGCTGGAGCTGCCTGAGCCGGCTTGCCTTCCCTCACCCAGAAAATAACTGCTACGCTGGCCGTGAATATGATAATCGCAGCCGCGATGAACGAGCGGCGTATGCCGAACGCTTCCGCCAGCACGCCGCCGAACAGAGGTCCGAGAATGCCGCCCGTCATCGTTCCCGCCTGCATCATGCCCAGGCTTGAGCCAAGCTTCTCCTTCGGGGCGATCGTGGCGACGATCGACATGGACGCCGGCACGAAACCGCCCACGAACCCTTGCATCATCCGTACGCCGACAAGCTGCCAAGGCGTTTGGACAAACGCGAATAACGCATAGATGATCGCCAAGCTTATGCCTGCCCGAATGACCATTTTCCTCTTGCCGAACTTATCGGCCATCATCCCCCACAGCGGAGCCATCACCGCCCCCATCAGGAACGCGGAGGAATGGACGATTCCCGCCCACAGATTGACCGAGCCTTTGTCCACGCCAAGATCGAACAGGAAGAGGGGGAGGAACGGGATCGACATCGTATAGCTGGAACTGCAAAACAACACGCCGAACCATAAAATCCACATTGTACGTCTCCAAGGCTCCATTTGCATACGTTAATCTTGATCTCCCTTCACCGATTCTTCTTGATTGTTCCGTAATCGTCCGTTGCCATTTCGCATAATTTCAACTATACGCCTCCATGAGCGCAACTTCAAAAAGCGGATAACGCCGCATTCGCAAGGAAACCCGCTCCAAGCTTCGTTGAATGGCCGATTATCGGTTTATTCGAACGAAAATTGGTTGAAACGTTTCTCTCCTTTGAACGTAACATCCAAGTGTTCCTGTTACTTCTATGCCTTCCTTCCGTTCAAGGCGACGAAAGAGCAACGGTGTGCTATACTGAACAGGCAAGCTGAACGAAAAGGAGCCTACTTCATGTTTCAAGCCGTCATTGATTTTCTAAAAGACTACGGCCCCTGGGGATTGTTCATCCATTCCTTTCTGGATGCGGTTATTTTCCCTATCCCCGCTTTCTTCCTTCAAGTTTCGCTCAGCTTACTTGATCCCGCCTCCGCGTTGTGGCTGGCAACCTTCGGATATGTTGCTTGTTTATTAGGTACTCCGGTCGGTTATTACATTGGCAAATTTATGGGCAAATCCGTTTTATACCGTTTCTTGAAGCCGGAATGGATCGACGCGGCGACGGCCCGCTTCCAGAAGAGCGGCGAAGCGGCCATCATGATCGGCTCCTTCACGCCCATCCCGTTTAAAGTGTTCACGATATTGTCCGGCTGCCTGAACTTTCCGTTATGGCGCCTCATCGGTTACGCCGCGCTTGGCCGGGCCGTCAAGTTCTACGCGGTAGGCGGACTGTTCTACTTCTACGGCAGAGCGGCGGAATCAATGGTCAAGGATGTTTCATTGTATATGTTCCTTGGCGGCGTTCCGGTCATCTTGTTGTTCCTGTTCATCCGGAGCCGCATCCGCAAGCGGAAGCAAGCTGTGGCCGATAACGGCGAACAAGCGGGCTCGATCGCGCAGAACCGTCAGGGCTCGACCGATCTTGGCAACGACATCTGAACTAGACAAAAAGAAAGCTATCCCGTCCGGCGTTTGAGCCGGATCGAGGATAGCTTTTTTGGTATTCGCTGTTACCCGAACCAAATTGGTTTACAGGGCGCTGCCGCCGTATAAGAAGCGGTATTCCCACGCAGTTCCCATAATGTCGTTCGTTCTTACGCCGCCGCTCTCTTTGGAGTACGTATGAAGGATCTTCCCGTCTCCAAGATAAATGCCGACATGCGTTATACGCTGGCTCGACTTGTCGATGCCGCTGTAAGACGACTTGCTGCTGCCTTTGTAGGACATGAAGAACATGAGGTCGCCGCGCTTCAATTGGCTAATGCTCGTAACGGCATTGCCTTTATTCTTCACGTACGTCCCTTGCTGGCGGGAATCCGCGGGCAACGTGACGCCAAGCGCTTCCTTGAACATTTGTTTCATCAAGTCGGAGCAGTCGAACGTTGTTGTCGTGCTGCGATTGGAGCCGAATTCGTAAGGCGTGCCGAGATACTTCATGCCGACTGTAATCACCTTCTCCACGGATGCGTTCGTAGCGCCGGACGATGATCCTGTATCTTCGGTCGTTTCGCCCGTGCTTCCGCTTCCCGCACTTTCGGAGTTGTCAGATCCCGAGCTAATCGTACCGTCGACAGAAATGTATTGCGTCTGGGACGACACGTAGCCTTTTACGCCTTTGGAATCGATAATCTCATACCAGCCGCTGCTCGGCTGCGACACGACTTGCACTTCCTCGCCTTTCTTGAGGTAGCGAATCCGATCGTAGGAAGTGCCTGGCCCATTCCGGAAGGATACGGATTTTTTTACGACGCCAGTCAACGTCGCCAATGCCTCGGTGTCGGATCCGGATCCGTTCGCAAGCTCGGCACCCAGTTCCGTATATTTGGTCGAAGCCGAAATGTAGCCTGTCGTTCCGCTGGAATCGCTAACTTTGTACCATCCGTTCGTTTCTTCCAATACCGTAATTTGTTCGCCCTTCTTCAGCATCCGGATAACCGAGTCGGATGTCGATGGGCCTGTTCGCATGTTAATGCCCCAGATAACTTCCGCGGATTGGGCCGCGTTCGCAATCGGTGCGGGCAGAGCAGCCGCGGAACCAAAAAGCAATGCGGCGGACAGAGTTGCAGTAATGACTTTATATTTGACTGTTGTTCTCATTCAGTTAACGCCTCCTATGGGATTCTTGGTTGTACATGCCGTTTATCGGCGCCTGCATCCATTGTAAGCGTGCACGGAGCGGACAGGCATCGTCCCATGTTCCTAAAAGGCGGCGTCCCGGAATGGGAGCAGCGAATTACACTTTTTTGCTAAGAAAAAATTAATAAAAGGCATCCCCAGCCATGGGGATGCCTTCCTTGGAAAACAACGCTTGCCACCTTAACCTTACAGCCCCATAAGGATGGGACCTGTGAATAACTTCCCTGAATCATTAGGACCTTCTCATAAGGTTGCTAGGACTTTAGACTCATTTTTGACGCATTGGGAGGGTGAATGGTCTTAATTACCAACCCGTTCTTCCAACGGTTCAACATGTACATGCACGCTCAAAATGTTATGTTTGCGCCCCATTCTGCGCTCGATTTCGTCGCAAATGCGGTGGCTTTCGATGAGCGTTAGCCCCGGGTCCACCTGTACGATGACATCGACCAATACATTGCTGCCATGAATGCGCGCTTTAATATCCTTGATGGATTGTACGCCTTTGGTTTTGGCAATCGTCGTATGCAATGACTTCAACTCCTTCTCGTCGAAGCCGTCCGTAAGCGCATGGGTGGAGCTGTAGAAAATATCCCAAGCCGTCTTGCAGATAATCAGACCGACGGCAATCGCGGCTACGGGATCGAGCCATGGCATTCCGAATTGCGATGCGATGATGCCGATCGCCGCTCCGATACTGACGAGCGCGTCGGATAAGTTGTCCTTCGCGGCGGCCTGCAAGGCGTGGTTATTGATTCTCTTGGCGAGGCGGCTGTTATAAACGTAAACCGCGCCCATGCATAATGCAGAGAATAATGCCACCCATGCGGTGATGAGATTCGGCGTCTCCTGGTGCGCATCGAACAACGACCTGCCGGCGGTTATCAGCACCTGCAGTCCGACGCTTGCCATGATAAACGAAGCGATCAGCGCCGCGATCGTCTCCGCTCGGAAATGGCCGTATGGGTGGTCCTTGTCCGGCGGCTTCTGCGATATTCGCAGACCGACCAGTACCGCTACCGATGCCACGATATCCGTCAAATTGTTGAAGCCGTCCGCGACGAGCGCACCAGATAAAAACCAATAGCCAGCCCCAAGCTTCAGGGCCGACAGTGCGAGGTAGGCGCCGATGCTAACCCATGCGCCCTTCTCGCCTTGTTTAATTTCTTCGTACTGATTCAAGACGTAAGCCCTCCTGCCACTCTTCTTCCGATCCTCTTCCAATATCTCTCTCGAAAACATCTATCGGTATCATACCCGATCGAATCCGTGTGGGTCTAGAGAAACAGTGTTGACCTTGTGCGAGCATTTATGCATAAGCGCAACACAATTGGCTCGGACCAAGGTGAAAAGGGATGTTTCCGTCCTCTGGCGGCGAGACAGTTGCAAAACCTTAGAGTAAAAAAGCCGCCTCGGGATATTCCCGAAGCGGCTTGCTCATCATAAAGATTAAACCGAATACATACGCTCGCGCAATTCTTTGATCTCCGCGCTCTCCAGATATTCGTCGTACGTCGACATTCTGTCGATGACGCCGTTCGGCGTAATTTCGATGATGCGGTTCGCGACGGTTTGGACGAACTGATGGTCATGGGACGTAAACAGAATCGTGCAGTCCGTATCCATCAGACCGTTATTGAGCGCCGTGATCGATTCGAGGTCCAAGTGGTTGGTAGGCTCGTCGAGAATGAACACGTTGGCGCCTTCCAGCATCATCTTGGACAACATGCAGCGAACTTTCTCGCCGCCGGACAATACGCTTGCTTTCTTCATGGCGTCGTCGCCCGAGAACAACATGCGGCCCAGGAACCCGCGAAGGAACGTCTCGTCCGGATCCTTGGAATATTGGCGGAGCCATTCGACCAGGTTCAGATCAACGCCTTCAAAATATTTCGAGTTGTCTTTAGGGAAGTACGCGCGCGTCGTCGTTACGCCCCACGAGAACGAACCCGCGTCCGGCTCCAGCTCGCCCGCGATCAGCTGGAAGAACGTCGTCTTCGGCAAGCCGTTCGGGCCGACGAAAGCGACTTTGTCGCCTTTGTTGATGGCGATCGTTATATTGTCGACGATTTTTTCACCTTCAATCGATTTCGACAAGCCATCTACGAGCAGCAGCTGCTTGCCTGCTTCGCGCTCGCCTTTGAACAGGATGAACGGATATTTCCGGTTGGATGGACGGATATCGTCGAGCGTAATCTTGTCGAGAAGCTTCTTCCGGGAAGTCGCCTGCTTGGACTTCGATTTGTTCGCGCTGAAGCGCTGAATGAACGCTTGAAGCTCCTTGATCTTGTCTTCCTTCTTCTTGTTCTCCGAACGCATGAGCGACAAAGCCAATTGGCTGGACTCGTACCAGAAGTCATAGTTGCCCACGTACATCTGGATTTTGCCGAAGTCGATATCGGCGATATGTGTGCATACCGTGTTCAGGAAGTGACGGTCATGGCTGACGACGATAACGGTGCCTTCATAACGCGAGAGGAAGTCTTCCAGCCAGCGAATGGACTCGATGTCCAAATGGTTGGTAGGCTCGTCGAGCAGAAGAATCTGGGGAGCGCCGAACAGCGCCTGCGCCAGCAATACGCGAACCTTCTCGTTGCCGCCGAGCTCGGACATCTGCTTGTCGTGCAGTTCGGTCGTAATGCCGAGGCCGTTCAGCATCTCTGCCGCTTCCGACTCCGCTTCCCAGCCGTTCATCTCCGCGAATTCCGCTTCGAGCTCGCCTGCGCGCATGCCGTCTTCGTCCGTGAAGTCGGCCTTCGCGTACAGCGCATCCTTCTCCTTCATGACTTCATACAGCTTCTTATGGCCCATAATAACCGTCTCGAGCACTCTGAAGCTATCGTACTCGTAATGGTTCTGCTTCAGAACGGCCAACCGTTCGCCTGGCGTAATATGAACTTCGCCGGAAGACTGCTCAACTTCGCCGGACAAAATTTTCAGGAATGTCGACTTGCCGGCTCCGTTCGCTCCGATCAAGCCGTAGCAGTTGCCTGGCGTAAACTTAATATTCACATCTTCAAATAGCGGACGCTTCCCGTAACGAAGCGTAATGCCACTTGTACTAATCATGTTTCTAATCCCGTCCTTTTTCACTTCTTAATAAGGATGTTCAAAAAGCCCGATTTTGATCACGAGGTATATCAGGCAGCTTATTCGACATCGAATCTTGAATTCAGCCGGAACTAAGCGAATGCTTACGAAGTATGTTTCCTCCGGAAACATTGCAGGTGCTCACGTAGCTTCCACTACGCTCCGCTCCTCATTTCCTAACTTCATTCAACCTTCTTCAGCGTTTTTGAAAAAAACGCAGCATCGGAAGCATAGGCTATTGTGCTGAAAACCGAACTTTTTGAACACGCATTTAAACACATATTCTCGAACTATTATAGCACAGTCTGGCGCGGAAACGAACGCGTAAATGGCAGAAACCTCCGGGCCAGTCGAAATCGCGATCGACTCCTCGGGCCCAGAGGTTTCTTCAAGCGGGTTAGTTCCAGCTCAGCTTTACTTCATTGCCCGTCCGGGACGATTCGTAGATGGCATCCAGAATCCGGTTGTTCGTGTAGCCCGATAGCGCAGACGCGATCGGCTGCTTGCCTTCGCGCACGCACTCGATGAAGTGGCTCGTCATGAGGTCGCGGTCTTCGTCACCGTCCAGAGGCGTTATTTCGCTCTCCGCGACTTCGTTATCGGTATGCGTCACATACGTGCCTCTGTCGCCGACGATCGAAACACCGCCCTTCGTTCCCATGAGGTGAATGAACGGGTCTTCCGGCAAACCCGCAGCATGCGCGGCCCAGCTTACTTCCAGCGATAAAGTCGCGCCGTTATCCAGCTTGATGAGCGCCGACGCCAGATCTTCGACGTCATAGTAGCCCTCCCAGTTCGGCGTGCCCCAAGTGCCGATGCCTTCCCGCTTCGGTCCGAATTCGGCGTACGTGGAACCATAGACGGAGACCGGCTTCGGATTGCCCATCAGGTAGAGGGACAGATCGAGCATGTGAACGCCGATATCGATCAGCGGACCGCCGCCCGCTTGATCTTTGCGGGTAAACCAGGATCCCCAGCCCGGAATGCCTTTCTTCCGGAACCAGCCGGCTTTCGCGTTGTAGATCGGTCCGACGTCGCCGGCGTCGATGCGCGCCTTCACGGCGCGGTTCAACGCTTTCCAGCGCATCTGGTGCGACATCATGAGCACTTTGCCGGATTTCTCGGCTTCCAGGACGATGGTGCGCGCCGCTTCCGAGTCGATCGCCATCGGCTTCTCAAGCAGGACGTGTTTGCCGCGCTTCAGCGCTTCAATGGCAAGCGGAGCATGGAATTGGTTCGGCACGCCAATGACGACCGCATCGATGCTCTCATCCTCCAGAAGCTCCTGCGGGCTGCCGTGCACGGTGCCGATGCCATGCTCTTCGGCGCGCTGCTGCGCAAGCGGCAGGTAAGCATCCGCAACCGCAGCGACCTCCGCTCCTTCCGCCTTCGCGAAAGCGCCCATATGGATGTTGCCGATCGCTCCCGCGCCGATAACGCCTACCTTAATGTTCGTATTGCTCATCGTCTACGAATCCTCCTACTGATAATGGCTTAAAAAGGTTGTTCAAAAAGTCCACTTTTGATCACGAAGTATATCAGGAAGCTTATTCGACATCGAATCTTAAATTCTGCCGGAACTAAGCGAATGCTTACGAAGTATGTTTCCTCCGGAAACATTGCAGGTGCTCACGTAGTTTCCACTACGCTCCGCTCCTCATTTCCTAGCTTCATCCAACCTTCTACAGCGTTTTTGAAAAAAACGCAGCATCGGAAGCATAAGCTCATGTGCTGAAAACCGGACTTTTTGAACACGCACTTAAAGAAATGAGTAAATCTAATCTTGCTCCTCGCCGGCCAGCTTCCACGTTTCCCCGTGCGGGAGCACGACGATGCGTTCTTCTTCCAGTCTGCGCCGGCATCTCTCGGCCTCAAGCCGCTCGAGCGCCTCGAGCGGCGTATCGTCCGCGAGCTTGAAAGCTCCGTAATGCATCGGAACAAACAACTTCGCACCCGTATCCTCGAACGCCTGCAGCGCTTCTTCGGGCGTCACGTGCTGGGGACCCATGAACCACTCCGGCTCGTAAGCCCCGATCGGCATAAGGGCGACGTCGATATCGAATCTTTTGCCGATTTCCTTGAAGCCTGCGAAATAGCCGCTGTCGCCGGCGAAGTAGACCGTCGGTTCCGCGCATACGAGCGGCCGAACGGAGCAGCCATTCTTCCCGAAATCTTCCGAAGGCGCGTAAGCCGCGGCGATCTCGCGCATGCCGCTCTCCATCTCGTAATCGCGCGCTTCCGAACGATGCGGCATTGCCGGCTCATTCGATCGCGCAAGCTCCGAAGTTTTGGCCGGCTTCGCGGATTCGCCGCCCGCCTCGATGACCCAGCCGCCCCAATGCGAGCTGTTCGTGTCCCATGGATTGCGCCTGGTCCAATGCTGGGACGGCACGAAAGTGAACGTCGCGCCGCCGATCCTCGCCGATTCCCACCAGTGCAGCTCCTTCACGCGCGAGAAACCTTTTAATCGCAGCTTAGTGCTTAGACCCGCAGGCACCAACATTTGTTTCGGCCCGGATAATCGCCGAAGCGAGCTAATATTCAAATGATCGTAATGGGAATGGGAGATCAGGACCGCATCGATCGGCGGAACCTCTTCGATCGGAATGCCCGGTGGTGCTAGTCGCTTTTGGAAGGCCATCTGTCCGGCCCATACGGGATCCGTAATAATATTAAGTCCGGCAATCTGTATGAGGAAAGTGGAATGCCCGATCCATGTGATCGAGGGAAGCTCCGTATTGTCCCGAAGGAAACGCACATCCGGTTCCACGTTCGGCACTTGATACGAATAGTCCTTTGTCTTCAGCTTGCGGACCCTCTCCTGCCTCCACCTCTTGAATTGTTTGTATGAGTTTTGTTGCACGACCTGATTCTGATTCGCGAAACGCCTAATGCGCAAAATCTGCCTCCTCCCATGCTTCTGCCTTACCATAAAGATACCAAGCGCAGGGCATGGTTTGCAAATAAAGGTTTCTTCATGAACGCCCATTTATGAATTTCCATAGCTTGCATGGTATAGTAGGAGGAAAGGAGGTACTCATGCCATGAAACTACTATCGATAGAGCCGACGCCAAGCCCGAACTCCATGAAGCTGAACGTGGACGAGACGCTTCCGCGCGGACGAAGACTGACGTACAAATCAAGCGAAGCGGCGGAAGCCCCGCAACCCTATAAAGAGCTTCTTCTCATCGACGGGGTTCGCGGCTTGTTCCGCACCGTCGACTTCATCGCGCTGGACCGTAAGCCCGGCGCGGATTGGGCGCGTATCTTGGGAGAAGCAAGAAACTTGCTGCAAGCGGATGGAGCAGACGACGCCGGAGCAGCTCGGCAGCAAGACGGCATGGCCGCCGGCTACGGGGAAGCGCAGGTGCTCGTCCAGATGTACCGCGGCATCCCGATGCAGGTACGTGTGAGGACGAACGACGGAGAGACGCGTTCCGCGCTGCCCGCGAAGTTCGGAGAAGCCGTAGGCCGTGCCGCGGGATCGTCCATGATCCGCGAGCGCATGCTGGAGGAGCTGGGCGTTCGTTACGGGGAGCCGGAGGAAATCGCCGCCGAGATCGTCCGTGAGCTTGATGCCTCCTACACGGAGGAGCGGCTGGGGGCGCTCGTGGAAGCAGCGCAAGCGGCAGGTGCAAGCGGCGATCAAGCGGAAACGCCGTTAGCGCCGCGGCCGGCTCCGCTAAGCCTCGAGGAAGCGACGGAAGCATTCGCCGCGGCGGATTGGCAAAGCCGTTACGCCGCGCTCGAGCGTTACGTCAGCGCGCCGGAAGGATTGCCGCTGCTCGCTCGCGCCATCCGCGACGAGAACGCCTCCGTTCGCAGGCTGGCCGTCGTATACCTCGGCGACCTTAGATCGCCGGAAGCGTTGCCCCTTCTGTTCGAAGCGTTGAAGGACGCATCGGCATCCGTTCGGAGAACGGCGGGCGACACCTTGTCCGATCTAGGCGACCCTGCGGCGATCGGTCCGATGATCGAAGCATTGAGGGACAAAAATAAGCTGGTCAGATGGCGCGCGGCGCGTTACTTGTACGAAGCAGGGGACGAATCCGCAGTGGAGGCGCTCCAAGAAGCGGCCAAAGACGCAGAGTTCGAAATTCAGCTGCAAGCCCAGATCGCGCTTGAGCGGATTCTTCGCGGCGAGGAAGCGGCCGGCTCCGTCTGGCAGCAGATGACCGCTGCTCGCGGCGGGCAATCATAATTCAAAAAAGACGAAACCAGCTGCCATGCTGCCAGCTGCTTCGTCTTTTTTTTTGCGCAATACAACATCCCGCCGCTATGGGTACTCCAGCTGAATGCTCACGATCAACGAACCTTCGCCTGCGTACGGCTCGTAGCTCGCGCGATAGCCGACGGCTACCCCGACGTCACCGAACGCTTCCTTTAGCGCCTCCGGGAACCCGTCGGCTTCGACGTACCGGAACTGCAGACTGTTCGCCCCGCTGCGGACTGCGGCCGCTACCGTTTTCTTCAAGGCGGCTTTATCCCGAACCGTGTTCTCCTCTTCCAGCCAATGCAGACCTAAAGCAAGCTTCAGCTTCGCCGCCAATCGCGCTTGTTGTCCCGTACCGCCAAGCTCCAGCTCGCGAAGCGTATCCGCATAGGACGTTCCGGCTGCAGGATATGTTCTCGTCCACTGATGATCGCGGCGGAGCTCCTCGTCCGTCTTCAGGTAATAGCTATACCGGATCCGGGAATCGGACGAGGCGCCTACGGGGTCGTCCCACGTCATGTCCAGATGGTACCAGCTCCCGGCCAGCTTCACCATGTTCCAGGCGTGCTCGCCCGTATTGACCGAACCTTCGGCGATCAGCACCTCGAGCCCCGCTTTCTCCAGCATTTTGTAGCCCAAGAGCGAATAACCCTGGCAGACCGTCTTGCCTAACGTAATCGCATCGTACGCCGTGTAATAAGAGAGCGATTGATCGTATTCCACATGCGTCACAATCCAGTCGTGGATGACCTTGATCTTCTCGTGGTCGTTCATGCCGGGGGTCAGAATTTCTGCCAGCGTTTCGTCGACTTTGCGATCGACGGCAGCCGTCTGATCCTCCGTTTCTCGAAACCTCGCTTCTACCGCGATCGTCGACTTGTTGCCCCAGCTGCGGATCGTGTACAAATATGATTCCAGGATATAGGCCGAATAATCGTCATGCCTAAGCGCAGACCGAATGATGTCCGTCATGTTGTCGGATAGCTGCTTTCGGTTGCCCGTGTAAGAAACGGTGAATCGTTCCGAACGGGATTGAAAACCCGCTGCAAGCTGAAGCTCGAGCTCATTGTACGGCCCGGTCTCCGCTTCGCCCGCGCTGCCCTCCAGCTTCTTCACCTTCACCTTCTCCTTGTCTACGGCCACGATCGGCTCGTCCGACTCCGCGATCGCCGGGAACAGGTCAAGCTTCAGTTCCAAACTATAAGCCGCCAGCACGATTATGCCCAACACTAGAAGCCTTGACGTTACATTTCGCATACCCGCCTCCTTACCCTTGCTCTCGCTCTCTTCCTTCCATCATATGCTTGTATGCGCGATTCATACTTGGCGAGGAAGATTTCCCGAGGAGGAACAAGCAGGCCTTCGGCAGCTTATAGCGCTCGAACCGCCTCCGTGAATTGACGCGCGCGTTCCGTCACCAGATCCAGCTTTCCTTCCTTCACCCACTCCATCGATATCAGCTTGCCGCCCATCCCGACCGCGTTCGCGCCAGCCGCAAAATAATCCTTGATGTTGGAGAGATCGACGCCGCCCGTCGCCATGATCGGCACGTTCTCGAGCGGACCTCTAATCTCCTTCAAATAACCGGTCCCAAGCGTTCCCATCGGGAACAGCTTAACCGCGTTCGCGCCGGCCTTCACGGCTTTGACGATCTCCGTCGGGGTCATTACGCCCGGCCAGACCGCGACTCCGCGTTCATGACCATACGCGATGACCTCCTCGTCGAGGTTCGGCGAGATCAGAAACTGCGCGCCTGCGGCCACCGCGCGTTCCGCATAGCCGATATCGAGCACGGTACCGGCACCGATATAAGCGGCACTCCCGAACTTCGTTCGCCACCGCTCGATAATGGCAGCGGCGCCATCCGTGTTCATCGTTACCTCCATTAGCCGAATCCCGCCGTCAATGAGCGCCTGGGCGGCCGCATCCGCCTCATGTTCCCCGATCCCGCGCAAGATCGCCACGATTTTGTGCTCCAATAGCTTCTCCAGCATCTGATCCACAACGTTCAGCTCCTTAAATATGGGATTCGCCTTGCTTGCTTCCATGTTACCGCCAATGCTCGCCTAGAATCCGGATAAAAACGTTAGGGAACGGCAGCTGCGCCATGTCTTCCTTCACGATCCATCTGTATTTCAACGCGTCATTGCCTGCTTTTGGATCTGTCTCATTCCCATACGAATAAGATGCCGCGGCTTCTGCGGCGATTTCTTCACCCATTCCACGGACGCCAAGATCGGCTCCGAAAACTCTCATCTTCCAGTGGATATGGCTGAACACATGGTCCGCGTCCATCACCCAATCCTTCGGCCTTATCAACAAGCCTGCTTCGGCTTCAACCGTCCGGATCAGCGCTTCGGCCATGTCTCCCTGTTTCTTCGGAGCATCGCCGAAAAACGATTCGCCGGACGCCGACGGCAGCAGCACATGAGGTAGCTCCCACATTTGGGCGAGCAACCCCGTTGCCGGGCGCTGCCTAACCAGCACTCTGCCCTCGTCCTCTACGATGACGGCAGCCCGGTATTCCTGGCGCGGCGGCTTCGCTTTTGTCTTGATCGGCAGCTCCGTCTCCTTGCCCGCCAGCCTGCCGGCGCAGTGCTCCATGACGGGACATGTGAGGCAGCCAGGAGATTTCGGCGTACAGACGAGCGCCCCGAGCTCCATGAGCGCTTGATTGAAATCGCCGGCAGCCCCGTCCGGAATAAGCGTGACCGCAAGCTTCTCGATGCCGATTCGCGTCGCGGGCTTCGCAATATCGTCTTCCAGGCAGAAGTATCTGGACAAGACGCGCATGACGTTCCCGTCGACCGCGGGATAAGGACGGTTGAAAGCAATGCTCATCACGGCACCGCTTGTGTAAGGACCAACTCCCTTCAAGCCGGATACCGCAGCATGATCGTCGGGGATAATCCCGCCGTACGTCTCCATCACCATCTTCGCGCCCGCCTGCAGATTGCGCGCGCGCGAGTAATAGCCGAGTCCTTCCCAACGTTTCAGCACCTCATCCTCGGGTGCCTCCGCCAGCGCTTGCACGGTCGGGAATTTGTCCATAAAAGCCAGATAATATGGAATTACCGTATCGACTCTCGTTTGCTGCAGCATGATTTCGGATACCCATACACGGTAAGGATCCCGGTTTTGCCGCCAAGGCAAATCACGTTTCTGCAGTCTGTACCACGCCAACAATTCCTCGCTGAAATACGTTTTTGCCTCTTGTTGTTTCGAATGAACCATGTTGTTGTCGTTCCTTCCTTGTATACCGATCCCCTCGCTGTATCGCGTACGCGTAAGCAATCGAGGGGTTGTGTCGCCGATTCGTCTATGACTATACTCTATTAGAGGTTGTACAAAAAGTCCAATTTTTGATCCCGATGTTCCTATGAACCTATTGGCAAAAAAGAAAAGGAGGATTGCGGATGAATACCCGCATCCAATTCGAACGCTCCGCCTTGACCGTCTTCGCAATCATTCTCCTTGCGATAGCTGCAGGCTGCGGCGGCCCGTTGCAAGGCAAAAAGAGTGGCAAGGCACTAAGCGATGCTCCAGCCGAAACGGCGGCGCTCTATCAATCGCGATGCCTCTCCTGCCACGGCAGCGAGCTGCAGGGGCGGGTCGGCAGCGAGACGAACCTGCAGCAGATCGGCTCCAGGTTATCCGCGGACGAGATCGCCGTGCAAATTCGGGACGGCGGACAAGAAGGGCTGATGCCCGCATTCGGCGATCAACTAACCGAGGAAGAGATCAAGGGCCTGGCCGACTGGCTCGCGAGCAAGCAGTAAAAGAAAAAAATAAGCGATACAGGAATCAATGATCCCTGTATCGCCTATTCGAAATTCAAAAGCCGACAAAATGTCCGTTCAGCTTCGGAGACTTTGGCTGAAGGATCGCGGAAGGACCCATATACGTCCAAGCGGTGTCCCCCATCTGAGGATGCGCGGGAAACAGATCGCCTTGTAGTAAAAGCAAGTCGCCTCCCCAATCATCCATGTACAATCCTTCGAACTGCACCCACTGGCCGGACTTGAATCTTCGCTTCGCGCCATGCTTTCCGTGGTTGCGAACCCGTTCTTCCCAATCCATGCGCCTAGTCTCCTTCCGCTCCATACTTGATACTATTACATTCCAAGTATGGGCGAACGGTTACCTCTTTATCCGCTCGACGACAACAAAAGCCGAAGCCATTGCGCGTTCATGCGTAATCGTGACATGGATTTGGATAAATTCCGGATTCAGGCCAAGCCGCATCCAGGCTCCTTCGGACAAACCGCATACGGGTTTGCCGTCGGCATCGCGGAATATATCGATGTCCTGAAAGCCAAGCAGCTCCCCGATCCCGCACCCGAACGCTTTGGAGACGGCTTCCTTCGCGGCGAATCTGCCGGCCGTGAATTGATGCAGCCGGGCTCCGGCATACGATTCCGCGAGCTTCCGCTCGCTTTCCGTCAAGACGCGCGCCAGGAAGCGGGAACCCCGCTCCCCCTCCAGCACGGCCTCTACGCGCAGCACGTCCGTCAAGTCATGTCCGATTCCAATAATCACGAGGGCACCGCCTTCTCCTATGCTTGAAGGCGAGTTAGATACCCGGTATTCCGGACCTCTTATGCTCTGTCTTCAAATATTGTTTCTCCAGCTTCTCCCGCACCTCCGGCGCTATCTCCTTGCCTTCGAGGTACGCGCTGTTGTCGTCGTACAGAATGCCGAGCTCGCCTTCGTCCGTTTGGCCTTCCCAGAGACCTGCGGAAGGTGCTTTGTCCAGTACGCTCTTCGGAACTCCGATATGCGCCGCGATCTGACGAACTTGGCGTTTGTTCAGCGAGCTGAGAGGCGTAATGTCGACCGCCCCATCGCCCCACTTCGTGTAAAAGCCCGTAATTGCTTCGGAAGCATGGTCGGTACCTACGACCAACAAATTCAAGTCGAATGCAAGCGCGTATTGCATGACCATGCGCGTTCTAGCTTTTACGTTGCCCTTGCCGCCGCGGCTGATGTGGCGCGGAATGCCGAGCTGCTTGAAGCTGTGCTCGACTTCGAGCGCGATCTCGTCGACGGCTTCCGCGATATTCGTTTCGGCCTTGTAGCGAAGGTCGAAAGCATCCGCCACCGCATAGCTGTCGGCGATATCCGCTTGATCGCCGTAAGGCTGGAACACTCCGAGCGTCAAATATTCTTTGCCCGTCTCTTCGCTTAGCTCATCCGTCGCCTGCTTGCATAATCCGGTCGCGACGGCGCTGTCGATGCCGCCGCTAATGGCGATAAGAAGGCCAGACGTACCCGAATTAAGCACGTATTGCTTCAGGAAATCGACGCGCTTACGCACTTCGGCAGCAACGTCGATCGTCGGCTTAACGCCAAGTCGTTCGATGATTTGTTGTTGTAGGCTCATCTCTTAGCTCCTATTAAACGCAGTATTTGTCGAAAGCATCCGTCAGATCGGCCGCGATCTCCGCTGCGGAACGATTCTCGATTTGGTGACGCTCGATGAAATGAACAAGCTCTCCGTCTTTCAACAGGGCGATCGAAGGCGACGAAGGCGGGTACGGTGCGAAATATTCGCGTGCTTTCGCCGTTGCTTCCTTGTCTTGTCCGGCAAATACCGTGAACAGGTGGTCAGGCGTTACTTCGTTCTTCAACGCTTCCGCGACGCCGGGACGGCATTGGCCTGCCGCGCATCCGCAAACGGAGTTAATGACGATCAAAGCCGTGCCGCTTGCGTTCGGTACGTTCTCTTCGACCTCTTCCGGCGTGCGAAGCTCCTGAATTCCAAGCTTCGTCAAGTCGTCGCGCATCGGCTGAACCATATCCAGCATATATCTTTCGAATGACATGGACATCAATAAACACTCCCTTATTGTAGTGATTTTTGCTACTATTATAACGCCCCTTACGAAAATAAAGCAACCGGAGCGCTTGCCCCGGCTGCTTTCTTCCATCAGATGACAGCTAACCGTTCGATTCGTCTCTCCCGAGTTTACGACTAAGTGGAAGGACGGTTCGGCCCGTTCAGCTTCTTGTCTATGCCTTGACCCGATTTGTTCCTGCCCGCGCCGGCTGCATTCCGGGCGGCCTGCTTCCTCTGCTCCATGGAGCTGCCGTCAGCCCCGTTCGATTGTGGCATCGCATACGCCTCCTTCTCACGGAATAGTATGCTCGATCGCTCTCACCCTTATGTCGAAGGTCACGATAAAAGTAGTACCCTCTCCCTCCCGGCTCCGAACGTCGATTCTGCCGTTGTGGCGCTCGGCGATGCTTAAGCAGAGAGGCAATCCGAGACCCGTTCCGCGAGTCTTGGTCGTATAGAACGGCTCGAATAGATGGTCGATCTTGTCCGCCGGTATTCCGACTCCCTCGTCGGAGATATGTACGCTGATTTCTTCATTCGTGCAAGTCGTGATAAGCTTTAGCACGCCTTTGTCGTCCATCGCTTCCATCCCGTTCCGGGCCAGGTTAAGCAGCAGCTGCTTCATCTCCCTGTCATTCAGAAGCATCTGCGGCAGATTGTCGCATAATTGCACTTCCAGCGTCTGGCCCCGCAGATTCGCGTCCGCAAGCAGGAGCGGCACGATATCGTTGATCGTCGCGTGGAGCGATGCCTTCTCCATCTTCAGCTCGCGATTCTGCGCGAGCGACAGAAAGTCGCTGATAATCAAATTGGCGCGATCAAGCTCCTCCATAATGATGCGGAAATACTCGAATTGATTTTGCGGGCTTCGCTCTTGGATGAGCTGCACGAATCCGCGGATGACGGCCATTGGGTTGCGAATCTCGTGCGTGATGCTCGCCGCCATCTGGCCGACCAGGCTTAGCCGCTCCATCCTCCCTCGTTCGTCGCGCAGCTGGCTGAGCTCCGTAATATCCTTCGCAATCAGCGCCGCGCCGGTAATTCGGTGATCTTCAATATCCCGCAAGGTGACGGATGTTAGAATCAGAATCAATTGCGATTCTTCATGGGGCAGCGTCGCCGCGCTGTCGCCCTGAAGAGCTTGGCTAAGCAAATCCGCGCCCCTATTCATCCGATTCGGATCGAACGCGTCGAGGTACGATACGTTCTTCAGCTTTCCGACTTCTTGAAAGGTTTCCCTGAAGCCCAGCAGCTTGACCGATTCTTCGTTTACATGCGTAATCATACCGCCCGCATCTACGATTAATACCGCGATCGGGACTTTGTCGATGAATTGCTGCAGCTTCTGCACCTCGTTGCCGTAGCTGACGGATAACTGGTTCACTTCCAAATAAAGCTGCTGCTTTTCTTTGATGCTCTCGATAATGTAGATCGATAACCAAATGGCGAGCAGCAAGCCGATAATCGCAATCGTCGTGCTAATAATGGCGAAGAACGTCCACGGCATATTAAACGCCCACATATATAGCTTGGTCAGGATAATGAGATACAACGTAATGATCCCCATCATCATGATGCCGATCCGTTCTTTATGCACGTTCGACGCCAACTGGAATTTACGTATGACGGCGAGAAGCATCACCGAGAATAATAATATGAAGACGAGGAATCCCCAAATTTCGTAATCGTTGTCAAGCGACGGTATGCGCAATGAAATATAAAGCAATCCGAGACCGAGGAACGCCCGGTAACCGCCATATAACGAGCCGATCAGGAACGGCACCATTCGGAAATCGACATCGTATTCGTGTACAAGCGACGCTGTGAGCGCGCATAAGATCATGGCGACTCCGCTCGCAATCGCGATGAATGGCTTGAAGCCTCTCCAGCCGCGCTCCTTGTCGTGCCAGAGCAAGAACGCGAAGACCGGAAGGACGGATAAGAAGAATTGCAGCAGCAAATCCTTCAGCACGGGAGATAGGCCTCCTTATCAACGACGAGTAGTGGATTTAGTGGTTCAAGCAGTCGTTCATCCAAGCCGTAATCGTGTGTATCGTCTCTTTGCCCCTTATATCGTTATGAAGCTCGTGCAGCCCATCCTTCCAGGGATGCCAGGCGCAGCGGCTTTGCAATCGCCCGGCCAGCTCCTCGCTGGCGGCGAAGGACGTGATGCGGTCGGAGGTTCCGTGAATGAGCAGCAGCGGCACATGCAATTGGGCGGCATGTTTGATCGCCCATTCCCCGGCATCCTGGATTTCGATATAAGCTCTGGGCGTTATTGTCGTATGGCTAAGCGGATCTCCGCGCATCGACAATTTTTCGGATGCTTCAATGCCTCCGTGACGGAATAGATCCTCTTCCTTCAGCCCGGTGGACATCGGCAGCGCAGGCAGGAGGGAAGCCAGCCTGCGGCCGAACCATTCCTTCGCCGCAGGCGGTTTGAACGCTAATCTCAGCCAAGGACTGGTCAGGATTAGCCCTTGGATGAGTGGTTTCGTTCTAATCGCGCAGTTCAGCGCGATATTGCCGCCCATGCTATGCCCGTAGAGGAAAATCGGAAGATCAGGATGCCGCTTGGCGCATTGCTCCAGCATAAGGGTCAAATCCGTAATCGCCGCATCCATGGACAACATATGTCCGCGCTTTCCTTCCGATCTGCCATGGCCGTAGTGGTCGAATGCGAGGAAGGCATAACCGTCCATTGTCATCCGCTCCGCCACATGCGCATATCGCTCGCTATGTTCGCCATGACCGTGAGACAAACAGACGACCGCTTTGGGCGGATCGCCGATCGGCAGCCACTCCCGCACGAACAGTTGAGTGACTCCGCTGCCTAATACTTTCCATTCCGATACGTCATGATTGCCACGTTGACCCATTTTTGTTACAGCCCCCCGTGTTCATGTATAATAATTAAATTATACTGGAAACGAACCAGATGGATAGAGAAATTTTGTGCTATCTTTAAATAAATCGTTAGGAGAAAAATGTCATGAACTATGATGTCATCGTCATCGGAGCCGGCTCATCGGGATTAATGGCCAGCGTATCCGCCGGGGAAGCCGGTGCGAACGTGCTTCTTCTGGACAAAGGAGACAAGCTTGGCAGGAAGCTAGGCATATCTGGAGGCGGCCGCTGCAATGTTACGAACGCGAAAGAACTCGATGAATTGATCAAAAATATACCAGGAAATGGCAAATATTTGCACAGTGCCCTAGCGACGTTCGGCAATCGGCAAATTATCGGATTTTTCGAAGAGCTGGGCATTCGTCTGAAGGAAGAAGATAACGGGCGCATGTTCCCCGTCAGCGACAAAGCGAAGACGGTCGTCGACGCATTAGTCGGCAAGGTCCGTTCCCTTGGCGTTCATATTCGCGTGAACAGTCCGGTAGATCGAGTACTCTATTCGGATGACAGAGCGGTGGGCGTGCGCTTGAAATCGGGCGAATCCATAAGCGCGGGCAGCGTCATCGTTGCCGTTGGCGGAAAGTCCGTCCCTCATACGGGCTCTACGGGGGACGGCTACGCCTGGGCGGAAGAGGCCGGCCACACGATCACGGAGCTATTCCCGACCGAAGTGCCTCTGACGTCGAGCGCTTCTTTTATCCAAAGCAAGGAGCTGCAAGGATTGTCGCTTCGGAACGTAACGCTTACGGTATGGAACGCGAAAGGGAAGGCCGTCATTTCGCATGAAGGCGACATGATCTTTACCCACTTCGGCTTGTCGGGCCCGATCGCGCTCCGCTGCAGCCAGTTCGTGGTCAAGGAGCTGCGGAAGAACGGCGGCGACGTGAAAGCGACCATCGATCTGAAGCCGGATCGAACGATCGACGAGCTGTATAGCGAGACGATGGCGATGTGCAAGGACGATAGCCGCAAGGCGGTTAAAAACGTTTTGAAAGGCTATTATCCAGAGCGGATGCTGCCGTTGCTGTTTTTGAAAGCCGGGTTGCGGGAGGATGTCACGTACGACAACATTCCGAAACAGGCGTGGATGGAGCTTGCGCGGGTCGTCAAAGCGTTCCCGATCCGAATCAACGGGACGTTGTCGATCGAGGAAGCGTTCGTTACGGGCGGTGGCGTCCATCTAAAGGAAATCGATCCGAAGACGCTTCAGTCGAAGTTGATGGGCGGCCTGTATTTTTGCGGAGAGGTGCTCGATATTCATGGGTACACGGGCGGCTACAACATTACGGCCGCGTTCTCGACCGGTTATAACGCCGGCAAGCACGCGGCCGAGACAGTACGATCGATCTTGCGCTAAATACTTAAAGAGGTTGTTCAAAAAGTCCACTTTTGATCACGATGTATACCAAGAAGCTTATTCGACATCGAATCTTGAATTCAGCCGGAACTTCCGGTGCTCACGTAGTTTCCACTACGCTCCGCTCCTCATTTCCTAGCTTTATTCAACCTTCTCGGTGCTGAAAACCGGACTTTTTGAACACGCATTTAGATGTGGATGTCCCCGGAGAAGTGGTTATATTCGCCGGCGTCGGGCAGAAACTCTTCGTTCACGTACGTATCGTCGCTATCGCGGTTCGCCGCGTCTTCCGACGCGATCCAGTCCTCGTTGACCACATGGGCCGGTATCGTAATCGCGTTCAGCGCGTAAGCGGTATTCGTAATCGACTCTTCCGCGATATGAGCCTGCTCGACAAGCTGTCCGCCATGGGCCTGGGCAATCTCGAGCGCCGAGGTCAAGTCGCCTCCATCCACATGGATGTGCATGCGGCTCTCATTGTGCATGACGGGATCGTAGCCAAGTTCCTGCAGCATATCTCGCGCCATCGCCGCGCTGCTGCCGTCGCTGAAATCAAACATAATCGCAGAAAGCTGGGACAACGGTCATCTTCCTTCCAAAGTTGGGATGCAATCTCATTTCCTAAACTTAGGATGCCAAGTTGCGGACAAATCATGCCATAAACTAAATGGATTGAGGTGTATTTCAAAAATGAACCTTGATGAAGCGATTTGGTTGTACAGTGAAGAAAACATCCCCTTCGCAGGCGCCGTATTCGCAAAAAATCTGGAAGGGACTGTTTTTGAGCAAGGCTACGGTTATGCAAATCGTGCCGAAAAAATAAACAATTCGCCTGCCACTCGATTTGGCATAGCCTCCGGCTGCAAAATATTAACCGCTGTGGCCATCTTGCAATTAGTTGAAAAAAAGCTGATCGATTTGGATACTTCATTAAAGGATTGTTTGGAAATCTCTTTCCCGAATTTTGATCCAAAAATATCGATCCGACATTTATTGATGCACAGTTCGGGCATTCAAGATTATTTTGATGAAGAGTTTATGAGCGATTATGCTGATTTATGGAAATCGTTGCCTATGTACGCCGTTACTTCGACTCAATCCTTCCTTCCTTTGATTCAAAATAACGGAATGAAATGCTCTCCGGGAGAGCGGTTTTCGTATTGCAACGCGGGGTTTATCATTCTAGGCTTAATTGTTGAGCAGCTCACGGGGTCAACCTTTCAAGAATATGTTCAAGAAAACATCTTCAAATTAGCTGGAATGAATGATTCAGGCTATTTTCGACTGGACCAACTTCCTGAGCGGACAGCAGTTGGTTATATTGACGACGGGTTAACATGGCGTTCCAATATTTATTCGATTCCGGTCATTGGCGGTTCGGATGGCGGAGCATTCACGACGGTTTATGATCTGGAAAAGTTCTGGAACGCGTTGTTGAGCCATTCATTGTTGTCAGAACGCATGACCGAGATGATGTTAACGCCTCACATGAGTATAAACGATCATGTCCATTATGGACTTGGCGTATGGATAAAGAAGCTCGATCACGAAATCGTTAAGTATTTCATTATGGGCAGCGATCCCGGTGTCGAAATGCAGTCTTCGGTCTATACAAAGGGGAATATTCGCATTCATTTATTATCGAATAACGGTAGCGGTGCTGGTTCGATTGCAAGAAAAATGGAAGAGATCATTTTCGGAAACTGACAATCAACGAGTTGTTTAGCTTAATAAAACAGCGACAGCCCGGGACTAATTTCTCGTCCATGGCTGCCGCTGTTTTCATTTATCCCCGATAATCCGCGAGCGTTTCGTTCAAGCCGCGCGTTGCGCCGTATACCTGCTGATAAGCGCGGAAGAGTCCTTGATAGGTTTGGGTCGCTTCCGGGTTAGGCGCGTACTCAGATGCGTATTTCACGAATGCTTCGGAACAGGCTTCCAGGCTGTCGTACCATCCGCAGCCGTAAGCCGCGAGCATGGCCGCCCCGAGACCCGGTCCTTGCTCGTTCTCCAGCGATAAGACAGTTGCGCCGAAGATGTCGGCCTGCATTTGCAGCCAAACCGGATTCTGCGCGCCGCCGCCGATGGAGACGATTCGCTCGACCGACTTGCCCGCGCCGCGGAACAGATCTACCGATTCGTTCAGCGAGAACGTAATGCCTTCCATAACCGCCCTGGCAAAATGTTTGCGTTCATGGGATCCGTCGATGCCGATGAAGCTGGCCCGGATCGTCGCATCCGCGTGCGGCGTCCGCTCCCCGACCAAATAAGGCGTGAACAGTAAGCCTCCCGCTCCGGGCGGCAAATCGCCTACGTCCGCAAGAAACTCGTCGTATGATTCGCCCGGCGCGAACGTCTTCTTGAACCAGCTCAAGCTGTAGCCGGCCGCAAGGGTAACGCCCATCGCGTAGAAGGCGTCTTCCTTGCCGTGGTTGAAGAAATGCACCTTGCCCGCAAAATCCTTCGTTTTGTCGTCCTCGTACGATAAAATGACGCCGGAAGTGCCGATGCTGCAGAGCGTCAACCCTTCCGACAGGATGCCCGAGCCGATTGCGCCGCACGCGTTGTCCGCACCGCCCGCGAACACTTTCGTTGCGCTCGTCAAACCGCATCGCTCCGCCGCTTCCGGCAATAACGCGCCTACCAGTCCGTGCGACTCGACAAGCGGCGGGCAGAAGCCGGCTGGCAGCCCGAATGCCTGCAGCACTTCGATGCTCCAACGTTTCTCCGCTACCTCCAGCAGCAGCGTGCCGGCCGCGTCGGAGTAGTCCATGTGCCGCTCTCCTGTCAGCCGGTAACGGACGTAATCCTTCGGCAGCAGGAACGATTCGGCCGATTCGAACGCGGAGGGCTCATGCTCGCGCACCCATAATATCTTCGGCAGCGTAAATCCTTCCAGCGCCGGGTTGCGCGTCACGGAGAGCAGCCTGTCGCCGAGCGTACGCTCGATCTCGCGACATTGCTCCGTCGTACGCGTGTCGTTCCACAGAATCGCGTTCCGTACCGGCCGTCCTTCTTTGTCCAGCAGCACAAGCCCGTGCATTTGGCCCGAGAAGCTGATTCCTTCGATGGTAGAAGCGTCCACGCTCTCCGCCAGCTCGCGCAGTGCGTCAAACGTCGCTTCTACCCAATCCTCCGGCCGCTGCTCGCTCCAGCCGGAATGCTCATGATACAGCGGATAGCTGCGCGACGCTTCCGCGACGACTTTCCCTTCCCGGCCGACAAGCAGCGCTTTGACCGCGCTTGTGCCGAGGTCTATTCCGATCACGTACCCCATAGTCGGGCAACCTCCCGTTCGTCGTTTTTGCCACCTATTACAGTGAAAGTTCAAAAAGTCCGGTTTTCAGCACCGAGAAGGTTGGATGAAGCTAGGAATTGAGGAGCGGAGCGTAGTGTAAGCTACGTGAGCACCGGAAATTCCGCTGAATTCAAGATTCGATGTCGAATAAGCTTCCTGGCATACATCGTGATCAAAAGTGGACTTATTGAACATCCTTTTATACGCTGAAAATTACTTCGCTGAGCATTAGGCGGATACGCTCTTGACGGCCGGACTCGTTGACGATTGGGTTGTTCTGCAGCGCGTATTGCTCAAGTGACTTCAGCGTCGCTTTGCCTGCAACGATTTCCGCGCCGATGCCTTCCTTGAAGCTGCGGTAGCGGTTCTCTACGATGCCGTCCAGCGTACGGTTCTCGATCAGCTTGACAGCTGCTTTCAGTCCCCAAGCAAAGCTGTCCATGCCCGCGATATGCGCGAGGAAGAGATCCTCTGCTTCGAAAGAGCCGCGACGCACTTTGGCGTCGAAGTTGACGCCGCCGCGGCCGAGGCCGCCAGCCTTCAGTACTTCGTACATCGTCAGCGTCGTGGAGTACAGATCCGTCGGGAATTCGTCCGTGTCCCAGCCAAGCAGCAGATCGCCTTGGTTCGCGTCGAGCGATCCCAGCATGCCGTTGATCGCAGCCGTGCGGATTTCATGCTCGAACGTGTGGCCTGCCAGCGTCGCATGGTTGGCTTCCAGGTTCAGCTTGAATTTATCTTTCAAACCGTACTTCTGCAAAAATGCGATCGTCGTTGCCGCGTCGAAGTCGTATTGATGTTTCGTCGGCTCCTTCGGTTTCGGCTCGATCAGGAATTGAGCGTCGAAGCCGATCTCGTTCGCATAGTCGATAGCCATGTGATACAGGCGCGCCAGATTATCCAGTTCGAAGCCCATATCCGTGTTCAACAGCGTTTCGTATCCTTCGCGACCGCCCCAGAACACGTAGTTCTCCGCGCCCAGCTCCTTGCCGACTTCCAGCCCCTTCTTCAATTGCGCGCCGGCGTAGGCGTACACGTCCGCGTTGCAAGTCGTGCCTGCGCCATGGACGAAACGAGGGTTCGTGAACATGTTCACCGTGTTCCACAGCAGCTTCTTGCCGGACTGCTTCTGCGCGTCCTTCAGCATCGCGACGATGACGTCGAGGTTTTTGTTCGTTTCTTGCAGCGTCGCGCCCTCCGGAGCGATGTCGATGTCATGGAAGCAATAATACGGAATGTTCAGCTTCTCCATGAACTCGAAGTTCGCTTCGACGCGCGCCTTGGAACGATCCAGACCGTCGTATTGGTCCCAGCCGCGAACCATCGTGCCCGCTCCGAACGGGTCCGAGCCGTTCGCGTTGAACGTATGCCAGTAAGCGACCGCGTAGCGCAAATGTTCTTCCATCGTTTTGCCTAACACGACTTGGTTCGGATCGTAATGTTTGAAAGCAAGCGGATTGTCGGAGCCTTTCCCTTCGAACGCGATTGCCGGAATGTTTTTGAAATAACTCATAATAATGAATCCTCCTTTAAGATGAATGCGTTTTCCTTCTACATGCAGAATAACATAGTTCTACTTAGTTTGTCTATTAAACAAACTAAGTTTTATGGTATACTTGTTTTATTCGAATACGGAAAGCCATAGACGGGAGAACCGAACAAGTGCGAACGAAACCGACGGGGGATCTGACCCTTATCAAAAAAATGAATACGTCCATCGTGCTGGAGGCCGTGCTGAAGCATGCGCCGCTGTCGCGCGCCCAAATCTCCGAGCTGACGGGGCTGAATAAAGCAACCGTATCCAGTCTCGTGCAGGATTTGATCGACGCCCACCTCGTGCGGGAGATCGGTCCCGGCGAGTCGAGCGGCGGAAGGAAACCCGTTATCCTCCTCTTTAACGAGAAGGCGGGTTATGCCGTGGGCATCGATCTGGGCGTCAATTATATTAGGGGCATCTTGTCCGATCTGGAAGGCGGAGTCGTCGCGGAACGGTATCGGGAGCTGCGCCCCCAGCAAGAATTGCCGCTACATCTGCTCATGGATTGCATTGACGAGCTGACGAAGCAAGCGCCGGACAGCCCTTACGGGATCGTGGGCATCGGTGTCGGCGTGCCGGGCATCGTAGACGATCAAGGCACGATCCTGTTCGCGCCCAACATGAAGCTGCGGCAGGTCGCTTTGAAGCGAATGCTGCAGGAGCGTTACGGACTGCCTGTCACGATCGACAACGAAGCGAACGCGGGCGCCCAAGGCGAGCAGAAGTACGGCGCCGGCCGCGGCATCCGCAACCAGATCTATGTCAGCGTCGGGATCGGGATCGGGACGGGCATTATTTTGAATAAGGAATTGTTCAAAGGCGCTTCGGGATTCTCCGGCGAGCTCGGCCATCTGTCCATCCAATTCGACGGCAAGCCTTGCAGCTGCGGCAACCGAGGATGCTGGGAGCTGTACGCTTCGGAGAACTCGCTCCTGGAACAAGCGGCCGAGCTTGGATTCGACAGCTTGGAGCAGCTGCTCGACGCCGCATCGGCGGGGGATGAACGCGTGCAGTCGCTGTTCCGCAAGATCGGCTCGTATTTGGGGGTCGGAGTAGCCAATATCGTAAACGTGTTCAACCCGGATGTCGTCATCATCGGCAACCGGATGAGCCGCGGCGCGGAATGGCTCGGTCCTGCCATACAGGAAGCGGTCGACGCGCGCACGCTTCCCTACCATCGCGCGCAGCTGCGCATCTTGTTCGCGGAGCTGCAGGAGCATTCCGCCGTTCGGGGCGCGGCCTATTATGCCATCAACGAATTTTTTGCCAAGGTGAAAAGCGTGTGAGAAATCCGCTCGATTGCGAGGCGACTCGCACCGCCTGCATGCGATGAAAGCCTAGTTCCACCTCTGAAAAACCTGCGGGCAATCGTTCGCAGGTCTTTTGATTTCCGGGAAAACGCCTTAGCAAGTTCACGGCAGCAGCGATACGTCTCCCTTTGTGCTGTTTAAATTCCGTTTACATTGCAAAGCTACTCTAAGGTAGCGGCAAAAAGAGCGAGCAGGAAGTGACGAGATCGAAGATGAATAAGAAAACAGGCGGCTGGTTCGCCACATTACGAAGGCGGAGCTGGAGAACTCGGCCAAAATGGCTTACGTGGGACTAGATAAATCGATTCCTCAGGAGGTGTTGACGATAGGATATGTCTTAATCGCGGACGACGATCCGCATATTCGGGAGCTTGTCCGGGTTATTCTTCAGAAGGAAGGGTACGCGGTCAGCGAAGCGTCGGACGGGCTGGAAGCGATGAAGTTCATCGAGGCGGCTCCTGCCGATATGGCGATCATCGATCTGATGATGCCGAACATGGACGGCTGGGAACTATGCCGGCAACTGCGGGAATACAACGATATGCCGGTCCTCATGCTCACCGCGAAGGGGGAGCTGAACGACAAGCTGCGCGGCTTTCATATCGGCGCCGACGATTATCTCGTCAAGCCGTTCGATCCCGCTGAGCTCGCGGTACGGGTGAAAGCGCTAATGAAAGGGTACAAAATCGCCTCCTCCCAGCAAGTATCGGCCGGCGAACTGATAATGGATCGTCAGACGTATCAATTGAAAGTAAATGGGGATCCGCAGACGATTCCTCCTAAGGAATTCGAGCTGCTCTTCATGCTGATGAGCAATACGGGGCGAACGCTCGCCCGCGGCTCCTTGATCGAAGCGATCTGGGGATATGACTTCGACGGCAACGAGCGAACGCTCGACGTCCACGTCAACCGGCTTCGCGAGCGATTCTCGAGCTGGGGAGTGACGGTCAAGATCAGCACGATACGCGGCCTCGGCTACCGGCTCGAGACGGAGGCGGCGCGATGAAACGCTCGAACAGGCAGCCTCGGCTCGGACTCATCATTTTGAAAAGCATTATGGCCACTATAGCGGTGATCTTGTTTTGCTTCGCCGCGTTTTCGGCCGCTTACTTTTTGTCGGACTGGTTGCACGATTATTACGGTTTGTCCTGGAACGAATATTATATTCAGCTTGCGACTTGGGCGCTTGGCATCGTAATCTTTGTTATCGCCTTCATTCTCTTCAACGTGTTAACTAGACCGCACCAAATGGTTGTTTGGAATGAAATGTTAAGCGCGTTTCGCAAAATCGCCAAAGGCGATTTTAACGTCGTCATCGACGAAGAAGGCAAGTATCGCGGACAAATCGGCGAATTCGTCGATTCGATCAACGAGATGACGCAGGAGCTGAAGCAGGTGGAGCAGCTGAGGCAGCAATTTATTTCGAACGTGTCGCACGAAATCCAGTCGCCTCTCACCTCCATTCGTGGATTCGCGAACATGCTGCAACGGGAGGACTTGACGCGCGAAGAACAAAAACATTATTTGTCCATCATCGAGAACGAAACCGTGAGACTGTCGCGTCTAAGCGATAACTTAATGAAATTGACTTCGCTCGAATCGGATCAGGTCGAATGGGAAATCTCGCCGTTCCGACTCGACAAACAGTTGACCGAAATTGTGCTAGCGAGCGAGCCCCATTGGCTGGAAAAGAATTTGGAGATCGAACTCGAGTTGGATGAAGTTACGGTAAGCGGGAACGCGGAGCTGCTCAGCCAAGTCTGGTTAAATCTGCTGCACAACGCGATTAAGTTTACGCCGCCGCATGGCCACATTCGGCTGGCGCTTCGGCCTTCGAACGGCAACGCGCTCGTGCGCGTCTGCGATACCGGCATCGGCATTCCGCCAGAGGATCAGAAACGGATCTTCGAACGGTTCTTCAAAGGCGACAAACAGCGGACGCGTACCACCGAGGGCAACGGGCTCGGCTTGTCGATCGTGCAGCGGATCGTCGAGCTTCATCAGGGAGAGGTTCGCGTCCGGAGCATGCCGCAGGAAGGTACGACTTTCGAGGTGGAGCTGCCTTTGGTACCTGCGCAGACTAATGCTCCAACACAATCCAGCAAAAGCAAAACTTGCTGATCAGAACGAGAGCCCGGACACTTCCAACGCAGCCGTCTCAAAAGAGCGAGCTCGTATCGTTGGAAGAGTCCGGGCACCTCTTCGCATAAGCGTTATTTAACGCGATGAACGCCAACCGTCTGCGAGACGTTCCCTTTTATTTCGATGGCGACAGTCGTCGATTTAACGATTCCGTTACTATAAGTTGCAATAAACGTGAAGGCTGCGGGGCCGTCCTCCAACTCTTCCAATTGCTCATCCCACATATCTCCCTTCCATCTTGTATTCGTGCCGTCGGTAGCCGTAAGCGTGACCTTTCGTGATTCGAATAATACTTCTACTTTGGTTGCTCGCGTCGACGTAGACGTAACCGTTGTACTCGCTTCCAGCATAAACTTCTCGCCTGCCCAGAACATGTTCGGCGTTCTTGGCGACTCCTTATTCCCGCTTTCCTTCACGTTAAAAGCTTGCCTCCGCTCGTTCCATGCTTCCGTATGATGGACCGCCCCAGCTACCGTTAGCGGCAAGACGGGTATTGTACGTACGAGCTCAGCCGGAGCAGACTTGCCGTCCGTTACGGTTTGGCGCATGCGCCATGCTCCCGCTTCCGCCATTCGGTGAACAGGGCCCGTGATCGGGTAAGGGTAAGCGAAAACGTAGCTGAACATATTGCGAATTCCGGACGGACTCGATAATTCGTACATCACGTTTAAGCCGTCTCGGTCGAGGTCATTGACGCTGCTGCGGAACGAAACCGTATCGCCTTCATATACGATATTCGGCGACCAGCTGAATCCCGGGACGGGTGGCCGGTTATTGATGACGTTTACGGCTTTCGACACCGATTGCATATTGCCGTTCGGCGTTGTGGATGTCCATTCGAACGTATATTGGCCGTCCGGCATCGAGCCTACTATAAACGTGCCCGACCAATTTTTTTGGCCGTATCCCAACGTGCTGGCCGTCGTAGAAGTTAGAGTCATCGTTCGCTGGTAAGGCGTTCCCTTGAACATCGTCACGGTCGTCGCGGAGGGGTTGACCGATGAGTCCGGATATTTGGTCGTCGCCGCTTTGAGCTGGTAGGTATCGTCCACGACAAGAGTCATTAGGTTGCTCGTGCCATTCGATGGCGAGTCGATCTGGCCGCTTAAGTTAATCGGCGTGGAGACGCGGACTTGATACGCATGCTCCTCGAACGAACCGGCAACTGAACCGTTCGCACGCATCTTGAACGTGTACAACCCATCCGGCGTCGTGCACGGAATCGCAAACGACTCGTTGTTCCAAGTTACGTCGTTGCCCGTTTTGGTGCCTGTATAAAAGGGTACTGACTTCGCGATATACGTACCCATGGAGAACTGCAGCGAGACCGCGTACGGATAACGCGTCCAAAGTCCGAACGCCTCGAGCCCTTCGCTTGCCGGCACGGAGTCCAGCGAAAATCCGGCATATGCCGTGCGCAGATTCGATTTGAACTGCACCGGGACAGTGGATGGAAGCACATACGTCCGCCGGATAGGATCGGACCATTCACCTTCTATATCCTGCGCCAAGTAATCCAGCACGTACGTGCCGGGCGCAAGCTCCGTAGGAATCTTCGTGTACACCTCGCCCGTTCCTTGGTTCGTCAACTTGATCGACCTTGCTTGGATGCCGCGATCCGTCGACGCTCGTGTCACGTTATGATCAAGATCATAACTTAGGTCGATCCATGAGGATCGGTACAGATTCGCTGCAGGGATGTAATCGAAGTCCAGCGTCACATCGGCGATGGGTTTGCGGTGGACATATACATCGATAGCCGACACGTTAGAATAGTACGAATATTGCGAAAAATTAAGATCCGTCGACGGCATGTCTTTGACTCTACGCATGAATTGGTATATGCCTGGTTTGTTCAGCGTGATCTTAGATTGATAGGGGAACCAGTTATTCTGGTTCGGAAGGGAAATAAGCGGCTTCTCGTTTATTTTCTCGAAACCCATGCTGTTGTCATAATAAGTTGGATCCTGAATGATCTGCAATTGATCGGTACTTGACGGAATGAGATCGTTCTCGAAATCAAAGGTTGCGGTCCGTGTTTCCACTTCTTCCCCAATTAGTTTCAGCATCTTAGGCACGACCGGATTGCTCTCAGCTATGTAGGAAATAACCGACGCCATCACTTGCTCGATCGCCTTATCATTCGCAATATAATGATCGTGCTCGATTTGTCCCTTAAAAGCGGAAGCCCCTACAATGATTAATTTTGCCTGATGTTTGCCCATGACATTTTGCAGATCGGAGAGCAGAGATGCCTGATTATCGGAAACGTAGATGACGTATTTGTTCGGGACGGACCGCATAAATGTTGTGTCATATGGCTGGCGCACGTCTTTGTAGATCGAACCGCTGTAGTAGCCGGTGTAGCTGTCGTAAGAAACCATCCTCGGTTCCCAAACGTCATGCGTCCAATAAACCGTTCCGGAATAATAGGCAGTCCATCCGCGAGTACAAGACCCGTTTTTGGGGCCAGTGGATCCGCAGCTCGGTCCGTCAGGCGACTCGCCTGTACGGCTAATAGTTCCCGAGTATTGTCCATCGCTATAATTCTGACTTGAACCACAGTTATTCCAGGAGCTTGAGTCTTTATAATTGCCTTTTGAGTCATAGTATGTTGTCACCGTACTTGAACATGTCCCGGTTCCTGTTTTGGAATCGGTGACCGTTTTGTATTTCCCTTGGTCCACCGAATAGGGTGAATTAGATACGCTAGTTCGGGACAGCGTTCCGGAATAGCCGTTTGAGCTATATGAGATCGTACTTGACGGATAAGAAGACCCCGTTCCGTTGCTCGTGCTCGCCGGTTGGCTGTACGTGTATGTCTTCATGTCCCAGATATTCAAATTTACGAGCATATTCGCTTGGGTAAATGCGTTGGTCAACGTAACCCCGTTACCTCGTATGTAATCAGTGGACGCTTGCTTCAGGTTCGCATCGAGCATCATGTAGACGTCCATATCCGGCTTTTGCGTCGGCACGTCTATGTATAAGTCGCTTGACGGCGCGTAGTTATCGACGAAGAAATACGATTCGATCATCCGCGTTTTGTCATCGGCTGGCGTCATGAATTCCATCAGTCGGTCTTCATTTGTTCCTTCCGTGGCTGAGGCGATGATCTTGTATTGTCCCAGCTTATCGAAAACGGGAAGCTCCGTCGCTTCTCCATCCGTTTCGTACACCGTCTCGTCCATCTTGCCGTCGTTGTTCGAATCATATTGAACCTCTAGATGCTTTTCAGCGATAAAATCGCCGTCAGTACTTACGGTATCATAGAAGAGCTGCAGTTGATCCAGTCGGCTTATCTGCGATTGATACGCGTGCGCGATCACGGCCGGCTCGTGATCGGGCAAGATTTCGTATTCCACAACGTACGGATCGGAATATCGCGTCACTGATTTTCCGTTTCCATAAGGAATCACGCGCTTGGCCGCGATGCCGATTTTGTATTGCCCTGTCTTCTTGTACATGAATTTCTTCTCGATTAAGTTCGATTCGCAGTAGCCTGTTCGGCATTTCAAATTCGGATTGGTAGGATCCACGTAGCTAAACGAAGTGATTTGCAACGGTGCGTGCTGTTCTACCCATTGATCGTTACTGGCGGCAGATTGGTCGAAGGCCCTCATTGTACGATTCTGTTTGAAGAGCCCTTCGAGCTTGATGGATACCCTCGGTTTCGATTCGTGGATGACGACATGCTGTATTTTAAACGATTCGGATCCATCTGGCGCAGTGAATGTTGTTTTGACTTCACGAATGCCGAGCTTGTCCTCACCGAAGACATAATTGCCTTTGTAGAAATCGTCTGCGTCAATCTCGGTGCCATCGATAAAGACTTGTTTTGTGAATTCGTCATAACCAGCAGGATTCTTACAACCTCTATGAGGTATGATTTCCGGCGGAGCATCCGTTACAGGGAATGGCACCACATCATACCAGTCTAGCGGCCAATCCGCTTTCGGCGTAATGTACTGTGGAGGTGCTGGCCATGTTTCTTCCTCACAGGTGTAAATGTAAGGCGTCTGCGTAACCGTGATCGTTCGAATTCGTTCTGATGTTTTGTTCGTGGTCGCATCTTTGTCGACGATTCTTTGTCTGATTTCGAATGTTTTTGATATCGGTTCAGTAACCAAATCGGAAGTGAACTTCGTGGTCATGAAGTTATAAAGCCATTGCTCAACGGACTTCTGATCTAAGTGTCCTTGTGTAGGAGCTTTCACCTCAGGAATGGCCGGATCGTATTTCCGGCTGACTTTGGTTCCGTCTTCATTATTTTTAATTTCGAACTCGTAGTAGTCCGCATCCGCTCCGTATGAGTAATCGGCGTAGCCAACCATTGGACTCGTGAATTGAGTAAGACGGTCGAATTGAATCGTTGGTACCACACCAAAATCGCTCTGCATCGGCTGTTTTTCGGTTGGTTCGAACTCGATTTGGAAGTTGCAATATTGTCCTGTTGTTGAAGGTGTGCTGTACGTGTGGTTAGTATAGATCGCGAAAGCGCCGGCGTGGGATTTATACAGCCATACGTCTTTATTGGATTTATCCAGTTTTGAAACGTCAATTACGAGGGTGAATATAGCACTTGCTTGATTACTTTTCTTCACAACTCCGTCTTTATAGTTTTGCGAAGACTTCTGCGAATAAGTCGCTTCATTAGGATTACGTAAGTCGATCCGCCAGTAGTCGATGTCCTTGCGGGTGTAGTACTCCGCTTCGGCAGATCGATTACCGAAATACATCTCGTCTTGGAGCGATCCCGTCACAATCATTTCGACCTTCACGGTCTTACTCTTGCCGATCGGGATCGGCTCATTGCTTACCGGCTGTGCGGTGCAGAGAGCCGGAGTTTGCTTCTTTTGAGCAGGACCCAATTTGGGCAACGCGTATGTATGATACCACATGGAATGCGTCTCCCAGCTGTAATGATACATGTTCCCAAAACCGCCGGCGCGGGCTGTTGGCTCTTGGTCGATGGACATGTAGTTTCGTGGATCGCTATTATCCTGACTTGCGGGGAGTACGCGATAACGATCAGCATATTTAACACCTTGACCTATGTTAAAACCTAATGAAGAGTTTATTATATTTTTTAGATAATCAAATCTCTCATCTGTCACGTTGCTCGTTTGACCTTGAATGAAGCCATATACCGCCCCCGGCGAGTCAGGTTTATATTTGTAGTCAGACGGTACTTGATCCCAAGGACGATATACCCAATGTTTTGAAGCTAAAGCATTGCCAGAATCCGAATCCACAATAAAATGTATATTAGAGAACAAGTTACCGTCCCTTGTATACCCTAAATACCGGTACTCGCCTCGAACTGTATTCCCCGTCTTGGGATCTCTCCCCATAAAATGACCGTTGTTATAATTGATGGTTGAAGGCCCGCCTGGTTGGTAACCTTTTTTAAATTCCTGCACATTCGTTGGAACCGAAAACACATTGCCATAAATCTCTAGCCTTCGTTGTCCGGCAACGGGACTTGCGCTTCCGGAAGGCCATGCAGTTTGATAATAATATTGAGCATTAAATTTGTACCCATCTACATTGCAGGGCGGTACTCCTTCCGGAATATAGCCGTCAACACTTGGTATCGGATTATATCCGCAACGGTTGGGATATCCATTTATAGTGGCAGGAGGTTTTGTGTCAGCCGCAAACGTAGTTTTATAAGTCCATCCTGTAAAATTAAATAAAGAAAGAAAACAAAGTAAGGCCATGGTTGAAAATACAACTTTTCTTTTTCTTTTTCTTTGCAAGGATCCCCCTCCTAATCTTTAATATTTTAGTGTAACTTCAAAACGCTTCCCAACTTCGCGATATGTGAAGTTTTTTCCGTTAAAGCTGAAATCTTTTTGCGCTGTCTCTACGATATAAGCCTCTACTTTCTTCCGAAGTTCCTTGCCTTTACCATTGCCGGCCAACAACTCATATAGTGCATTCAAGTAATCGTTACTTGTTTTAAATATTGACGTTACTGGATAACTAAATCCCAGTTTTTTAGTGCCATCTCTATTGACGAATGCTGATAACTCGTCTTCAGGACGTAGATGAAATTGACCTATTTCAGTGAAATAAACGAATTTATCGAATGAGTCTTTGCTCGAAAACACTTCAATAGCATCTCCACCAAACAAATTAACATGGCCTTTTGTAACATGCTTTTTTGCTAAATCAACCATTTTGTTGTACATATCCAAAGCATATTTATCGTTATACAAATATATCTTCCCGTTGTTTGTTGTATAGTTTAAACCGTTTAAACTCGGTTGAAATGGTTTTCTAAGTGCTGTATCTTTTAGTCTTAGAACCATTGTTAATGCCTCGGCTCTTGTGACGTATCTTTGAGGATAAAATTTTCCGTCTGGATATCCATTCATTAAACCTGAAATTAGAACAGTGGCTCTATACCAGTCTGTGTATGGGGAAAAGTTATTGATATCCTTTATCCCACTTTTACTTAAAACATAATCTTGATACATTGTGTCATATTTACCTTCAACCTTTGCAAACCAAGCACCCAATAAATATGATGCAGCGTCACGCTTGATTTGTTTTTGAAACAGAGAATGATTCTTTGGAAAAACAAGATCGGTATTGCTAATAACGTATGAATCAAACAAGAAGTTAACGTATGGTGTTGCCCAATAACCGGAAGAAGCATTCTTGAAGTTGAATTTAGTTGTTGAAACTGCGTTCTTAATAAAATAGGCAAACCCCGGCCTATCTTTTTCGAGAGCAGCAAGCCACGAAGGGTCGAATTCCGTTTTTTCGTTCTTGGTTACGCTATAAGAACGCAGAATCATAGCAATGAATTGATCGGCTTGTACAACATCATCCGGACGAAATGTTCCATCCTCGAATCCTTCCACAAACCCCTTATCATAGGCTTGCAAAATCATGTCCTTCGCCCAATGCTTCGAAATATCCGAGAAAGGCAGCTCGCTCGCAGCTCCCCCTTCTGCGTTAACGGAACTCGCACCTCCAGCAAAAACAGAAATAAAAAGGGCTAGAGTAATAATCCAGTGAATCGTCTTCTTCATATCTTTATCTCCTCTCAACTATTCAAATAGGCTGTTAGACGCGCTAATACTTTAACGGCTTCAGCTCGGGTAACGACTTTGTTCGGCTGGAACGATCCGTCCGGATAGCCTGCGAATATGGCAGAGCCACTTACTCTTGAAATCGCATTTTGTATTTCTTTCGGCAATCCTCCAGTGTCGGTATATGCTTTCGGAGCCGGTGCTTTTTCATTTACTAGATTCATCACGTTTGCAATCATAAGCGCGACGTCTTTGCGTGCGAATGGCTTTTTCAATTGAGTTACATCCCAATTTGATAGGATACCTAGGTCATCCGCAGCCGCCAGATATGCTGTTCGCCAATCGTTGCCTACCGCTTGAGCAAAGTTGTATTCCTGCAGCCCCATTTCAAGTGCGAGGTCTTCGTTCCACACCTTCCAGCGGAACAACCTTGCCCATTGGCGGTTGCCGTGCGGTTGCTCTTCCGTCAATGCCAGAACAATCATTTTGACTAATGCTTCGCCGGTCACGAAATCGTTGGGGCCGAATTTTCCATTTCCGTAACCATTTACGATCCCATTATTCACGAATGTAGCAATGTCCGCTTTCGCCCAATGGCCAGCAATATCCGAGAACAGCGGGATATCGACTACCAGGTTATAGTAAGCGTGTACCGGCGCTAGTATTGTAAACGTATAAGTTCCGGCGGGAGGCGATTCCACTGCGTAATCATTCGTCCAGTAGACGCCTTCCGGATCGTTAATCTGATTGCTATGATTCGCTTGCACGACACGCCCGTTCGGCAGCGTCAACGTTGACGTAAATGCCCCATCATACCCTTCTATCGTAAATTCGACAAAATCGACCTTATCCGTCAATTCGTAGCTTTTTGAAATTTTTACGTTATTGCTAGAAGCAGCCGCCCTCGCGCCGTCGTTGAAACCTACGCATACGCCCAGCAGCAGCGTCGCCAGTCCAAAATATACAGCACGTCTATGTTTTAACATGTTTTTACACTCCTTGCCAATTGTTTTTTTGCCATGAAAATACAAAAAAAGCACGCCTCTCCCTACTCTCGTAAGGAAAAGCGTGCTTCGCTCATCTCTAAAAGTTCTCTCTATTTCGACGAATATCTACTTCGATGTTACGCCAAAGCCGTAACATTGTCAATCATTTCCTCACTGCTCGCTAACTACCGCATTTCTAACTGCCTGCTCCTCGGGTTTATGCTTGAAGAGCGGCACGAGCAGCAGCATGCCGAGGAACATGGCCGTTCCCGCGGCGCAATAAATGCCGACGAGCGGAACGCCGAGCTTTAGCAGATTGCTGGACACGAGCGTCATCAGCACCATCATGCCCATAAACATCGGCGTCAAAACTCCGTTGACCCGGCCGACATACCGCTCCTCGGAAGACTGCAGGATGAGCGTGCTTATGCCGATCTGAACGCAAGGAAACCCGAGACCGCTGCAACGCGAACGTCAGCGGAATGTTCGTCGATATGCCCACGCCGACCATCGAGATCGAGATGCACAACATCCCTAGCGCCAGCAGCTTCTGCGGCGAAATCTTTTTGGCGAGCGCCATGACCGCCCCGCCGCCGATCATCATCGCGATTCCGTACGTCATCAGTAGAAATTGAAGGAACTCCTTCTCCTGGCCGAGCCTGTCGGTGACGATAAACAATCCCAGCGTCTGCACGATCCCGACCGCAATGCCCGCAAGCGCGAACGTGCCGCCTAACGACTTCAGCACCGGGCTTCGCCATACATATTGAAAGCCGTCTTTCAGCTCGACCCAGAACCTGCGTGTTCCGCCTTCAAGAGCAACCTCGCGTTCAACCTCCCGATCCGGCGGAATCCGGAACAGGACAAGCGCCGACAACAGAAACGCAATGCCCATGATGGCAACCGACCAACGGATGCCCAACATTTGATAACACGCCACGCCGATCGAAGGGCCGATGACCATGAAGATAGCCACAAGCGATTGAAACAGCGCCATCGACGACTGAAGCTGCTCCGGATCGATATGCTGTTTGAACAGCTTCATGGCCGAAGGCTACGAGAATTGCGAGAGCACTGCCGATACGAACGTCACGAGATACACCATATGCCAGGAGCCGAAAATGATCGTGAGCAGAACGGCGAACACGGACGCTGCGGATAGCAGATCGCACCAAATCATCGTCAGACGCGGCTTCCACCGATCCGCGAACGTCCCTCCGACGATCGAGAACACGAAGATCGGCAGCGTCTCGACAAACGCCATCAGGCCGACCGCGAACGGATCGTCGTTCGTCATTTCCGTCACGTACATCAGAATCGCAAAGTTGCGTACCCATATCCCGATTTGCAGCAACACGTTGGATAACAGAATCGTCTGGAAAAACCGGTTGCGAAACAGCTTGCCGACCGACGCCGGCGCCGCTCCTGCCTACATCCATCCTCTCTCATTTCCGTTCCGAATCGATTAAACCTCTCTACGATCCTTCGGCAAGAGAATCGCAAGCAATCCAATGACCGGAAGGAAACTCGCAAGCAGCATTACGTATTCCATGCCCTGCGCGTCCGCCACGTTGCCTAGCACGACCGAACCTAATGCGCCCATTCCGAAAGCAAGGCCCGTAATCAGTCCGGAGGCCATGCCGACCTTGCCTGGCATCAGCTCCTGCGCGTATACGACGCTGACCGAGAAACCGGATTGCAGAATAAAGCCCATGACCGCCATTACGGGGTACACCCAGAACAATGGCAAATGCGGCAGCAGCAGCGCGAACGGCGCGGCGCCAAGAATGGAGATCAACATCATCTTCTTGCGGCCGATCCGGTCGGCCATCAAGCCGCCCATGAACGTGCCCGCCACGCCGAAGATCATGAACAGGAACAGCGGCACCTGCGCTGCCTGTATCGTCAAGCCATATTCGTCTCTAGCAAAAAACTGATAGAAGTTGCCGATCGCAGCCGCGTACCAGGATCGGGCGAAGACGACAAGAAGAAGGATCGATAAAGCCAGCGCGATGACTTTTCTGCCGGTCGCTATCGATGCACCATTTGCGGATGCCGCTTTCTTCTTCGGCACCTTCCCGCCGTGCTCCGCAAGCCGCGCCGTATACCAAGGTACGACCTTGAACGAGATCGCGATCGCAAGCGCGGCCAGCAGCATGCCCCATGCCACGCCCCGTTGGCCCAGCGGTACGAAGATGGCCGCGGTCATAATCGGACCCAGCGACTGGCCGAAGTTGCCCCCGACCTGGAAGATCGACTGCGAGAACCCTCTCCGGCTGCCCGCCGCGAGATGGACGACGCGGGAGCCTTCGGGATGGAAGACGGCCGAGCCTATGCCGACAAACACAACGGACAGCAGCAAAAGCGCGTAGTTCGGCGCGAAGGCGAGTCCGGCCATGCCGGCCATGCTGCACAGCATGCCCGCCGGCAGCATCCAAGGCGTCGGCCGTTTGTCCGAGAAGATTCCGACGACGGGCTGCATGATGGACGAGGTCATATTCAGCGTGAAGGCAATCCAGCCGATTTGACCGTACGATAGTTTAAGAGACTCTTCGAAAATCGGGAACAGCGCGACGACGACCGTCTGCATCGCATCGTTTAATAGATGGATCGAGCTGATCGCGAACAACATGGCGTAGATGGTGGCCGATTTTACCGCGCTCGCGGTAGAGCCGGCCGCCGTGGTCTGAGATGACAAGAAGAGGACCTGCCTTTCGGTTGGTGATGGGAGACAGCTCGACATTACCAATCCTAATCCAGCATGCGTGTTCCTTACGGACAAGGGATGGCTTCATTGCTCAAACACGTTTTGTTGTCTTGATTGATTATACTCTCAAGGTTTCAAGTCAACAAAAAACTCGCCTTGAAGCCATTCCCTTGCCCTTCAGTCTCACTTACCTGAATAATGATGGATGTCGGACTATCTCTTTGAATTATTAGTTAGAGAAACGAATGCACACAGGAGACGGAAGCTTCAGTTCGTTGCCCGTCGGTTCGAGCTTGCCGCTCAGCGGATCCCTGCGGAATACGACGACCGTGCCGCTCTTCTGGTTCGCCGCCAGCAGATAGTCGCCTTCCGGCGTTATGCCGAAGTTTCGCGGCTGCTCGCCGCCGCAGCCGATATGCTGAATGGCCGTCAGCTCGCCCGATTCCTCCGCCACTTGGAAGACCGCGATGCTCTGATGCCCGCGGTTCGAGCTGTACAGAAATTTGCCGTCCGGAGACAGATGGATATCCGCGGAATCGTTGTAGCCGTCGTAGTCGCTTGGAATGGACGAATACGTCGTTCCCTTTGTCAAAACACCCTTTTCCCTGTCCACATACAACTGTGTGACGCTCGAAGCCAGCTCATTCGCTACATAAGCGACGGGCAACTCGGGGTGGAATACGATGTGGCGAGGTCCGTAGCCGCCCGGCAGCATGCATTCGTGCTGCAGCGACAATGTTCCCTCTTCTTTATTGTAAAGATACGTCACGACGGCATCCATGCCTAGATCGACGGCGCATACAAACGCCGTGCCCGGCATCGGGGCGATGCAATGCGCGTGCGGCTTCTCTTGGCGATCCGTTACGGGACCAGGCTCGCAGGCATGCTGCAGGAGCGCGGTCGCTGGCCCAACTTCGCCCTCCGGCGAAATCGGAAGCACGGCAATGCTGCCTCCCGTATAATTCGCCGCGAACGCCGCGGTGCCGTCCGCGTCGACGCTAACGTAACAAGGATGCTCGCCAATCGTCGAGGCGCTGCTCGTCACGCGTCCCAGCAGCCCCGTCTCGGCATCGATGTCCAGCGCGGCAATGACGCCGCCCGCTTCGCCGCCTGCCTCCGCGATTTCTTTGACCGCGTAAAGCTTCGTCCCGTTCGGGTGCAGCGCCAAGTACGAGGCGTTCTCCACGCCCTCCACCTTCTGCAGAATGTCGAGACTTCCGTTCGACTTATCGAACCTGCAGACATGAATCGTAGGCTCATTTGTTTCCCCATAGGAACCAATGTACAAAATGCCGTTGCTCCATCCGTTGTGAGATCTGCCCAAATCGTTCACCCTTTCTAGCTATTCCTAATTTCGTTATACAACTAAAGTGACCATAGCACAACCATACCGGCAGGACAAACACTTTTTTGCCATTCCCTCTTCACAAGCTAGATTTGGTATGATACAATGTAAGCGCTAACATTTCATGGATTCTATTCTTATAAGGGGGATTTGGGATGATGAGTGTTGCGCTGAACGAGAGGAACGTGTACGAGAATTTCGATCAAGAGTCGGATGTGCTGTATTTCAAACTTGGCAGTCAAGGACTCGTAAGCTTCCATGGCAGAAACTACAATAGAAAGAAGAGAATGACTGCCGAAGAGCTCCGCAGCTTGACGAACGAGAAGAATTATTTCCAAATCAGTTCGGATTGCTTCATTAATCTGAGCAAGATTAGATCCATCTCGGACGGCACGGTTTATTTCGGATCGCAGAACTCCGACGCCAAGCAATTGCATGTGAACCGCCGCAAGCAATATGCGATCGAGCAGGTGTTCCAGCAATTTTCGCAAACAAAGTAGAGCGCGCCGCGATCAAGCGCAGCTAACAGCCGCCTCGCCCCGACAAGGAGCGAGGCGGTTGTTTGTTGCGCGCGGCGCTGTTATGCTAGGGATGAGAGCTTTTACCATGTTCATAGGATAGAGGGGGATTATCGGGAATGACAGTTCAAGGAAAAGCATACGAAGGACAATTCCACGACGAGCAAGCGATCTGGCTGCAATGGGGACCGTACGAAGCGGCCGCGCTGCCGAAGGTTGGCGCGAATCTTATCGCGTTCCGCGATAAGAGCAAGGGTTACACGCTGCTGAGAGAGCCCTCCCCGGAAGAGATGGACGGCTTCCGCGAGCGTCCGATCGTGCACGGGATTCCGGTGTTGTTCCCGCCGAACCGATACGAGGACGGCACCTTCGCTTGGAACGGCCGCACGTACGCGTTCCCGGTAAACGAGGCGAGCACGGGCAACCATCTGCACGGGTTTTTCCACGATGCGGCTTGGAGCGTCGACGAATACGGCGTAACGGGCACGGAGAGCTACGCGCAGTTCAGCATCGCAATCGACGAGTCGCATCCGATCTTCGAATATTTGCCGCATCGCTTCGCGCTTCGCCTGCGTTATTCGCTTAGCGACAACGGCTTGTTGCAGCATGTGATGGTCATCAACAACGGCGAGGAAGCGATGCCTTGCATGATCGCGTTCCATACGACGATCAACGCGCCGTTCGCGCCTGGCAGCACATCCGAGGACTACCGCTTCACGATGACGACGGGCAAGCGCTGGGAGATGAGCGAGCGCATGCTTCCGACCGGCAAGCATCAGCCGCTGCTCGAAGAAGAAGTCGCGATGCAGACGACCGGCGTCTCGCCGTTCTGGCAGCCGATGGACAACCACTACACAAGCGAGACGCAAGGCGGACGCAACAAAATGGAGCTGACCGATACGCGGGAAGGCGTGACGCTCGTCTACGACGTCGGAACGGCCTACAAGCAATGGATGATTTGGAACAACAAAGCGACGCCTGGTTTCTTCTGTCCCGAACCGCAGTTGAACCTGGTCAACGCGCCGAACGTCGACCTGCCCTCGGAAGAGATCGGCCTTGTCTCGCTGGAGCCGGGCGGCATCTGGGAGTCGACAAGCCGTCTGTACTTGCGGTAATTCTTGAACGCTCCCGCCACTTAGCCAACGCTTGAAGTGGGGGATTCTTGGGTAATCGATCCTACCGGTTCGAATCGTACAGCTAGAAGTTGTACACCAAGCGAAACTGTGGTTCCCACAGCTATAGCGAGCAGCTAAACAGCTACTCGCTTTATATTTTGAGCCGCATTCTCGTCTCGATCATGCAGGGTATTGCACGAAGGACAGCTCCACTGCCTCACAGTTAGTTGTTTGACTTCTGGATTCACAAAGCCGCAGACATGGCAGGTTTGGCTCGTCGGCGCAAAAGTATCTGCCACTTTTAAGGTGCGACCATACCATTTGGCTTTGTAGCGGAGCAGACGCTCGAACTCGCCCCAGGACGCATCCGCGATCGATTTGGCAAGCTTATGATCTTGAAGCATATTCGCCACTTGCAAGCTTTCGATGCTGATGGTTTGGTTTTCGCGAATCAGCTTTGTCGTGAGCTGTTGCAAGAAGTTCTGACGGGTATTTGCTATTTTCTCGTGAATGCGAGCCACCTTTTGCTTGGCTTTTTTCCAGTTCGATCCCCCTTTGGTACGTCGGCTCATGCGGCGTTGCCAGAAAGCTAACTGCTTTTCGTATTTGTGGTATACCCTGGGATTCGCAATCCGACTGCCATCCGAGCATACGGCAAACGTTTTAAGCCCAAGATCCACACCGGTATGCTTCTCAGCTGGCGGCAATGGTTGCTGCTCCACCTCGCAAACGAGAGCGACAAAGTATTTGCCTGCCGCATTCCGCCGCACCGTTGCCGACAGAATGCGGCCTTCGCAGACTCTCGAATTTGCACAACGAATCCAGCCAAGCTTGGGAAGCTTGACCCTATTGCCGCTCATCGCAATGTTGCCGTTTGTATATCTTGTCGTATAGCTTTGTACAAGGTTTTTACGGCATTTGAAACGCGGAGCTTGATTTTGCTTCTTGAAAAACCGGTCGAAGCTGTCCGCTACCTGGCGCACGGCCGATTGAAGGGCAATGCTATCGACAGCCTTGAGCCATTCAAAGGCAGCTTTCAGTGCTGGCAGCCCAGTGGCGCAGGCGTGATAAGATAACCCCTTGCCCGTTGCTGCATACGAGTCATTCCATTTCGCCAAGAAATGGTTAAAGACAAACCGGCAACAACCAAACATCTGGCGGATGAGCGTTTGCTGTTCTTCCGTAGGGTAGATGCGATATTTATACTCCTTATGGACCAACATGCCGCACAACATCCTTTCAAGTAATGGATAGACCTATTATAGCACACATGTTCGTATTTGGTTCAAAAAATAACGATTCATCCCCCACTTAGCCAAACTTGAAGTGGGGGTATTCTCGTTAATTTTGATAAAGCGTTAGACAACAAAAGCATCTTCGCCCGGCGTTTGCCGATTGAAGATGCTTTTTTCATGCGGTCTTAAAGATATAAGGAAATTATCCCTCTAATCAAGCTATTTCCGCTTAAACGCCGATGAAAGTAAACGAATGCGTGTAGACGCGATTCGCGTGCAGGATGTACGGCGCTTCCGCTTTCGAGCCCCAGCTGTCGTTGCCGCCTACGCCCATCTGGCAGCCGTTCACGCGCACGACCGTCTTCTCGATTGCCGGCAGCAGATGCAGATGGTCATGCGCTTCCAGCTCGATCGGCGAGTACGGCAGCACGTTCAGCTCAAAGTTCGGAAGGCCTTGAAGCCGCAGCCCCTCACCGAATTCGTTCGTCACGGCCGCGAACCGGACGCCGACCTTGTTGCCGCTCTCCTGCGGACGGATGTACGGCGCGAGCTGATCTGCGACCGCTCCCTCGTACAAACCTAGCTTGCCGCCTTCCTGGCGGTCCCAATACGTCTCCATCGGTCCCTTGCCATACCAGCTCACGCGATCGTAACAGGCCGGCATCTCGAAGAGAACGCCAACCTCGGGAATTTCCGGCAAGTCCGCTCCAGGTTGCAGCGTTTGGTCGACCCGCACCTCGCCGCTATCCAGCACCGTATACTTCAGCGTTACAAAAGAAACGTTCGTCGTCGGCAGCGCGTACCTTACGTTCACCGTCACGGCGTTTTCCCCTTCTTCGGTCCCGAGCGCCAGCAGCTTGCGCTCCTTGCCCGCTTCCCGCCATGTCGCGCAGCGTTCGTGATGTTTGTTGCCGCGATCGTTATCCGTGTACGCGCGCCAGAAGTTCGGCGCCAGCGGCGACCGAAGCCTTTCTTTGCCGCTCCAGCTATAAGACGTCAAATCGCCGTTCGTCTCGTCGAACGTCGCCGAGAAAGGCTGCGACAACCCGGTCACGGTCAGCCTCCCTTCTTCGCGCGTGACGCGAAGCGTCGCCGGCGCCGCCACGCCGCATACGACGGAATCCGTGCCCGCGGAAATTTCCTGCAAGCCGCCCCATTGCAGCCCTCCGTCCGAGGCGGCGTTCAAGGCGATCAGCTTCTCCGAATCTTTGATTTCCCGTACTGGCGCAGGCAATACGAATTGCTGGAATGCGATCTCGTACCCGGCTTCCGCCCACTTCTCCGCCGACCTCGCGCGCAGGCTGACCGTCAGCACGGCCTCGTCCGAGAAACCGTCCAGCGACGGCAGCTTGCAGCCAAGCGCAACCTGCTCCGTCTCTCCCGCCGGGGCGGCCAATGCCGCGGCGCCCTCTTCCACCGCGATCCCGTTCACGTCGATGCGCCAGACCAGCTCGAAGTCTTCGAGCGAACGGAATAAAAACTTGTTTTTGGCCGAGACGATACCGGTTTCGAGGTCCACCGCGTCGAATCTTACGTTCTGGTATACCTTCTTCACTTCCTGCAGCTTAGGCGACACGCTTCGGTCAGCGAAGATCAGTCCGTTCCCGCAGAAGTTGCCGTCATGCGGCGATTCGCCGAAGTCCCCGCCGTACATCATGCGGGACTGGCCGTTCTCGTCCGTTACGCGGATCGCCTGGTCTATCCAATCCCAGATGAAGCCCCCTTGAAGAATCGGATATTTCTCGAACAGCTCGCCGTACAGATGCAAGCCTCCGCAGCTGTTGCCCATCGCGTGGCTGTATTCGCACAGGATAAACGGCTTCTTCGGATCGTGCCCCGCATATTGCTCGATGCCGTGCGGACTCGTATACATATGGCTCTCCATGTCCGAAGCCGCTTCCGACGCGCGGTAATGGAAGACGCCCTCGTAATGGACAAGCCTCGAGGGATCGGACTTATGGAAGAAGTCATACATTTTCAAGAAATTATCCCCGCCGAACGATTCGTTGCCGAGCGACCAGATCAGAATGCTGGCATGGTTCTTGTCTCTCTGGAACATGGAATTGGCACGGTCGAGCACCGCCCCCGTCCATTCCGGCCGGCTGCCGGGCACCGTCTCCTCCAGCTCTCTCTGGCCATAACGCCAAGCGCCGTGGGTCTCCAGATTGGTCTCGTCGATGACGTATAGGCCGTACTCGTCGCACAGCTTGTACCAGAGCGGATGGTTCGGATAATGAGAGGTGCGTACGGCGTTTATATTGTGCCGCTTCATCAGCTCGATATCCTTACGCATGTCGGCTTCGCCGATCGTCCTGCCCGTATCGCAGGAAAACTCGTGGCGATTGACGCCGTTGAATTGGATTCGCTGCCCGTTCAACCGCATCAGCCCGTCCTTCAGCTCGAACTTGCGGAAGCCGACCTTGCAGCTGACCGCCTCGAGCAGCGAACCGTCTTCCTTCTTCAAAGCGAGCACGAGCGTATATAAATTCGGCAGCTCCGCGCTCCACTTCAGCGGATCGCGAAGCGAGGCGCCAAACGTCACGCGCGCGAATTCTTCGCCTTCCACTTCGACTCGCGCGGAGATCGGCGAGTCCAGCGCCGGCTTTCCGTCCGCGCCGTACAGAACGCCTTCCAACACAAGCTCGCCGAGCTCGCGGCCGAAATAATTGATCAGCTTCGCCTCCACGTTCAGCTCGGCGTCGCGGTATTCGCCGTCAAGCTCCGTCCGGACGAAAAAGTCGTAAATATGCGCCTCCGCCGTCGTGTACAGATAGACGTCGCGGAAGATGCCGCTCATCCGCCAGAAATCCTGATCCTCCAGCCAGCTCGCGTCGCACCACCTGTATACCTCGACCGCCAGCTTGTTCTCGCCTTCGGTCAAATATGGCGTCAGGTCGAATTCGGCGGGCGTGAACGTATCTTCGCTGTAGCCGACCAGCTCGCCGTTCAGCCATACGTAGAAGGCCGATTCCACGCCCTGGAAGCTTATGAATACCGGCTTGCCCTGCCAGCCTTCAGGCAACTCGAACGTCCTGACATAGGAGCCGACCGGATTATAGACGGTAGGCGCGAACGGCGCCGTCAGTTCCTCCGTATGTATCCACGGGTACTGGACGTTCATGTATTGCGGATAATCGTAGCCTTGCAATTGCCAATGCGCGGGCACCGCGATGTCGTTCCAGCCGCTGCAATCATAGTCGGATTCGTAGAAATTCGCGATTCTTTCGGCAGGCGTTTTCGCAAAAGCGAACTTCCATCGCCCGTTCAGCAAAAAGCGGTTGCGGGAAGCTTCCTCATTGCCGGCGAGCGCCTCCTCAACCGAATCGAACGGCGTCAACGACGCATGAGCTTCCATTCGGTTCAGCTCATAAATCACGGGATTGTTGTTCCACTCCGGATAACCGTTCGGCGGAGGGGAATAAATGAATTTTTTTCTCATGGCATGCGTCACCTCGGAATAATTGATTATCACGATATTCCAAGTATAATCGATTATCCTTCCTAATTGAATTACGAAGCCGGCAAATGAAAATTGCCGCCAGCCCTTTGCAGGACGGACGGCAAATCGCTTTCTATGCAAATGGAAGATGCCGTCTTAAGAGACGGACATCGCTTTATGAAAGAGCGCTATCCGCCCTGCGTTCGGTATTCTTTCGGCGTAACTCCGACGACCTTCTTGAACAGCTTATTGAAATAGACCGGATCGGCGTAGCCGACTAGCTGGGCGATTTCGTAATTTTTCAAATGCGGGTGATCAGTCAGAAATTGTTTGGCCTTGGCGATCCGCACGGCGATCAAATAATCGGTAATCGTCTCCCCGGTTTCCTGTTTGAACAGGCGGCTCAAGTAATTCGCGCTCATCCCTACCTGCTCCGCAAGCGCCTCCATATCCGGGCTTTTCGCGTATTCCGACTCCAGAACGGCCCGCACTTGCTGAGCGGCGGAATTGCCTTTGTCGGCGGGATCCGCGGGTTTCGCTTCCTCCGCCTTCTCTTGCCGGATCCTCAGCAGGAGCTCCTGCAATGCCCCCTTGTCCACGGGTTTGAGCAGATAATCCATCACCCCGAACCGAAGCGCCTTCCGCGCGTAATCGAATTCGCTAAAACCGCTGAGGACGATTTTCACGATTGGCCTATCCTTCAGCTTCTCAGCCAGCTTAAGTCCGTCCATCATCGGCATTTTGATATCCGTGATGAGGACGTCCAATTCGCCGTCGGCTAATCCCGAGATATGCGTCCATGCGTCCAGTCCATTGCTGTAGGATCCGACGATCTCGACGTCCAGCCCCATATTGCCCAAAATTTTCGCCAAGCCGCGCCGTATCATTTCTTCATCGTCCGCAATGATGACTTTCATCTTCTCCACTCCTTAAGGCGCGATACCCTTAGTGTGCGGCATTGAAGTCCTTTGTACAAGCGATTACTTGACCGCACCGCTCGTGACGCCCGCGAAGATGTATTTCTGAAGGAATAGGTATAACACCGCAGTAGGTATCATGATAATAAGAATCGCGGAGGAGATGAGCTGCCAATCCCCGCTATTGACGCTAAAGAATCGCATCAGGGAAGTGGAGACGACAACATGCTCCGGTCTGCTAAGATACAGATATGGAACGAACATGTCGTTGTATATGCTGATCGTCTTCAGAATAACGATCGTCGCGGTTGCCGGTCCCAGCAGCGGGAAGATGATGGACCGGAAGATCCGCAGCAGCGATGCTCCTTCGATCATGGCGCTTTCGTCCAGCTCGTACGGAATGTTGCGGACAAACTGGAGATAGATATAAATTTGCAAAATATCGGCGCCGACGTACAGAAGGACCGGCCCCATCAGGTTATTCGTCAGTTCCATCGCCTGGATCGTCTTGTAATTGACGACCTGGGTCGTTATGGTCGGAATAATCGTCGCGAAGAGGAACAAGCTGACCAAGATACCTCTGAACTTGAACTGAAACCTTCCTACCGCGTAACAGAATGCGGAACCGATCAGAATGTTGAGCACGAGCGTGATTCCGATAATGACGATCGTGTTGCCGAACGCCCTAGGCATATCAGCCTTGTCGAATGCGGCTGCAAAATTCGCCAGATGCAGGAAGCTGTCGGGCAGCTCGATGGCGGACTTCCGGAGAAATTCCTCCGACGTTTTGAACGCATTCACGACGATAATGTATGGCGGGAACAGGATCCCGAATACGGCGGCCAGAAGCGTCGCGTATTTCGCCGCTACCCATCCTCGATGACGATTCTTCATGCCTTATTCCCCCTTCCCTCTCAGCAGATAACGCTGAACGGACAATATGATGATGACAAATAACAGAAGCACAACGCTCATGGCCGACGCAAGGCCGTAATTGTTGAATTGGAACGCGGTTTCCACGATTTTCAGAACGAACGTCTCGCTTGCTCCCGCCGGACCGCCTCTGGTCAGGACGAACGGAAGATCGAACACTTCCAGTGCGCCGGTCACCGTAAGGAACAAATTGAGTTCGATGATTTTGTAAATATTGGGCAACGTAATATAAATAAACTTCTGCCAGCCGTTCGCGCCGTCAATGGAAGCCGCTTCGTACAGATCGTTCGGAATGGACTGCAGGGCAGCCAAATAGATGACCATGTTAAAGCCCATGAACCGCCAGAAACCGATGGAGGCGAGAGAGTAATTGACGATGGACGTATTGCCGAGCCAGCTGGTTTCCGAAAGCTTGTCAAACCCGAGCTGTCCCAGCATATAGTTGAGAGAACCGTTCGTTGTGTCGTATACGTATCCGAACAGATAGGCGACGGCCACCCCGTTCAAAATGTAAGGCAGGAACAGCAGCAGCCGGAACAGATTTTTCCCCCGCAGCTTTCCGTTCAGCACGACGGCGAAATAGATCGCTGCGATATTTTGCACGATGCCGACTACGAAATAGGCGACATTGTTTTTAAAAACGCCGAAAATTTCCGGATTCGAAAATACTTCCTTAAAATTCGCCCAGCCGATAAAGTTTTTTTCCGCGCTGATGCCGTTCCAATCCGTAAAGCTTAGCCTGATCAGCTCCAGCGCCGGATAGTAGGCAAAGGTAAGCAGCAGGAGCAGCGGCACCGTAATAAACGCGAAAACGATCAATCTTCTTTGCTTCTGAATGGACAACCCGCCCATCATACGTATGGCTCCTCTCTTGTCTCTCGCGATGGGATGATGGACGGGATGGAAGGCCGATCGGACATCCATCCCGCTTCAAGCTAACTTCGGTAAGGTTCGGTTCTTATAAGCCTAGATCCTTTTTCGCCTTTGCCCATGCTTCGTTTACTTTGTCCAGTGCCTTCTGCGGATCCTTCGCCAAGACGAACTCCTGCAAGGCCGCCCCTTGGTCCAACTGCGCTTTGTTCTGGATTTGCGTGGCCGCGTCCACCGGAGGAACGGGTTCGAAGTAAGTCGGGTTGAAGCCGTTGAACTCCGCAAGCTGCGCGAGTGCCGGCTGCTTCGTTTTCAAAGTCGGGATGAAGCCGGCGAATTCGTCGAAGCCGGATTCTTCAATCATCCATTGCACGAACGCTTTGGCCGCGGCTGTGTTGCCGTCTTTGTTGACTCCGTAGAACCAGTCCGGATTAAGCGGTGCTTTCGCCTTGCCGGAATTGTCGGAAGGGAACGGGAAGAAGCCGATATCTTCTGGAGCGGCGCCGTTCTCGATCACTTGATTGATGACCCAGTTGCCCAGCAGATACATGCCGAATTTTCCCGAAGCGACATCTTTTTTGGATTGCTCCCAGTTCGTGGAGTTAACGTCCTTCTCCAAATAACCTTTTTCGTAGAGCTCCCGCAGCATGCTCCACGATTTGCCGTAAGCGTTGTCCATCGTATACGGCGTATCAGACTCCGCGCGTTTGTTCTGATGGTCGGATGCCTCGCCTACCAGCGTAGGCACGTCGTACAGCCAAGCGTCCAGCGGCCATTTGTCCTTGAAGTTGGAAGCGAGCGGCACGATTCCGGCGTCCTTCAGCTTCTGGGCGGCGGCGAGAAATTCGTCGTACGTTACGGGAATGGCCGTAATGCCCGCTTTCTCGAACGCCTTCTTGTTGTATACGATGCCGACGGTGGAGCCACCGGAGGAAACGCCGTACATCTTGCCTTCGTGCGCCCGAAGATCCTTGAAGTAGATGTCGCCGGAGAAGCCGATGTCGTCAAGCGGCGCGAAGTAATCCGGAAGCTCGTTGTTCGGGAGCGTCGGCAGAAGTACGACGTCAGGGAATGAGCCTGACGCTATCCGGATTTTGAGCGTTTTGTCGTAATCGAGTATCCCTTCGAATTTCAGGTCCACGCCCGGATACTTTTCCTCGAAGCGTTTCTCGTAGTCCACGTATTCCTTATCGATCATGTCGGTGCGGTTCGTCAGGAAAACGACTTCGCCTTTAATCTCGGAACCGCTTCCATTCCCGTCGCCTTCGGAAACGTTTGTGCCGCCGGATTCGTTAGGAGCGTTGGTCGCGCTTCCGTTGCCTGCCGGATCCTTTTCATTGCTTCCGCTGCAGGCGGCAAGCGTTGTTAGCATAATAACTGTGGAACAAACTAACAATAATTTTCTCTTCAAAACTACTTCCCCCTCATAATTTGTTTTTGATGCCGCTTACATTTTCAGTTTACTTCATCTTGAAACCAATAAAAATGGTTTCTGCTGCTTTTTCTGGTCTTGAAATGACTTCCTTCCCCAGATTGTTAGGAAATACACAAAAGGTCTTGTCAAATCGTTATCTATATTTATAATTTGTTATATAACAAAATACATTAATCTGATAAGGAAGCGAGGCTAGCACTCATGACAAACAAGATTCCCTATATCGCGGGCATGACCTGGGGCTGGACCGGCGTAAGAGGCACCTGGTCCGGCGACGCAGCCGAAAGTTCGATGACGCTAATGAAAGAGAGGCTCGGCGTCAACTGGACGGCGATCGCGTTCGGCGCGATGCAGGATCATCCGCAGGCGACGAAAATCCGGTTCCGCGACGAGCCGACGGTATCCGACGAAGAAGCGCGCGCAGCCATTTCGCGGGCCAAGAAGCTTGGCCTAAGCGTTTGCCTGAAACCGGTCGTCAACTGCGCGGACGGAACTTGGAGAGCGCATATCAACTTCTTCGACAAAGACGTGCCATGCGAACCGAAGTGGTCGGAGTGGTTCGCATCCTATACCGAGTTCATGGTGCATTACGCCCGAATGGCGGAAGAAACCGGATGCGAGATGTTCTGCGTCGGCTGCGAGATGGTGCAGACCGACCGCCGCGAAGCGGAGTGGCGGGCGCTCATCGCCGAGGTACGCAAGGTTTACTCCGGCATCGTGACGTACAATTGCGACAAATATCAGGAAGACAACGTGGGTTGGTGGGATGCCGTCGACGTCATTTCCTCCAGCGGCTATTACCCGGTCGGCTCTTGGGAAACTCAGCTAGACCGGATCGAACCGGTCGTAAACCGTTTCGGCAAGCCGTTTTTCTTCATGGAAGCCGGTTGTCCGAGCCGCGACGGCTCGCAACATTTGCCGAACGATTGGGGGCTCGAAGGCGCCCCCGACCAAGCGGCCCAAACGCAATTTTACGAGGAAATGTTCGGAGCATCCGATAAGCGGGACTGGGTTCGCGGCTTTATGTTATGGGATTGGCCGGCTCGGTTGTATGGCGAAGCGGAGGCTGGCGGGAACGGCGATTACTGCATGTTCGGCAAGCAAGCCGAGGCTACGGTCAAAGATTATTACGCCGGCAAGCTGGCGGTTAAGCGCTAGGAGGGAATGCGGGATGGAGATCGACATGAAGGCATGGAGAGCCGCGATCGACAGCGAATTGCGCGGCAATATATTGGATTTTTGGATGAAGCACGCGCCGGATGAGCACACCGGGGGCTTCCATGGTTATGTAAGCCGCGAGCTCGAGGTTCAGGCCGACGCCGACCGAAGCCTCGTGCTTAATACGCGGATTCTGTGGACGTTCTCGGCCGCCTATCGAATTTATGGCGACCAACAATATTTGGACATGGCCCGGCGAGCTTACGATTACGTGCGGCGATATTTCGCTGATCGGGAATACGGAGGCTTGTACTGGAGCGTAACCTCGGACGGCAAGACGTCATCGGATAAGAAGCAGGTGTACGGCCAAGCGTTCGCGATATACGCGTTCTCCGAATATGGCCGGGCGACCGGCGACGAAGAAGCGCTGAATGAAGCGATCGAGCTGTACCGCGTACTGGAGCGCCATGCTTACGATCCGGTCAACCGGGGATATGTGGAGGCGCTTGCGCGCGATTGGACCGAGACGGACGACAACAGCTTAAGCTCGAAGGATTTGAATACGAAAAAATCGATGAACACGCATCTCCACGTTCTCGAAGCCTATACGAATCTGTACCGCGTCTGGCCGTCGGAAGAGCTGCGCGGCAAGCTGAAGGAACTCGTCGAGGTAACGATACGCCATATCGTAGATCCCGTGACGGCCCATTTCCTTCTCTTCTTCGATATGGAATGGAACAGCCAGTCCAATCATATCTCGTACGGGCACGACATAGAAGGCAGCTGGCTCTTGCACGAAGCGGCTGAAGCGCTTGGCGATTCGGAGCTGCTCGCCGAAGCGAAGTCCGTCGCTGTCCGCATGGCCGAAGCGACGTACCTGGAAGGCGTCGACGCGGACGGCGGCCTGTTCAACGAAGCCGGTCCCGAAGGCCTGACGGACGATGCCAAGGATTGGTGGCCGCAGGCTGAAGCCGTCGTCGGGTTCTATAACGCCTATCAATTGACCGACGAAGCCCGGTACAGGGACGCGGCTCTCGCCTCATGGCATTTTATCGAAACGTATCTCGTGGACAGAAAATTCGGGGAATGGTTCTGGAGCGTGACGAGAGACGGCAATCCAAGCGACAACCCGCAGAAGATCAGCGCATGGAAGTGCCCATACCATAACGGGCGTGCCTGCTTCGAGCTGCTTGAGCGACTGGAGGCTGCCGAAGAAGCAACCCAAACGATCTGACGGCATGCAGGTATTTGTACAAACACTTACAACAAACGGAGGGTTTCATCCATGAACGTTTTTCAAGTACGCAAAAGCAAGCTGACGGATAAGTACGAGGCGTTGATCGTCCGCAAAAATAAACCGGAGGAGCTCGGGAACGGAGTCTTCGAGCGTTACGAACACCCCGTACTGACGGCGCAGCACGCGCCGCTGCATTGGAAATACGACTTTAATCCGGAGACAAACCCTTACTTTATGGAACGAATCGGCGTGCATTGCGTCTTTAATCCCGGCGCCATCCATCTAAACGGCAAGTTTTATCTCGCCGCCCGCGTAGAGGGCGCGGACCGCAAATCGTTCTTCGCGATCGCGGAGAGCGACAATGGCGTGGACGGCTTCCGCTTCTGGGATCGCCCTGTCGTCATGCCGGAGACTGAAGCGCCGGACGTGAACATATACGATATGCGCCTCGTCCAGCATGAGGACGGCTGGATTTACGGCCTGTTCTGCACGGAACGCAAAGACCCGAACGCGCCGCGCGTCGACCTGTCAAGCGCGGTCGCGCAATGCGGCATCGCCCGCACGAGGGATCTCGTCGCGTGGGAACGGCTTGCCGACCTGAAGACGGGCTCCAACCAACAGCGCAACGTCGTGCTCCATCCCGAATTCGTAGAAGACAAGTACGCGTTCTACACGCGTCCGCAAGACGGTTTTATCGATACGGGATCCGGCGGCGGCATCGGTTGGGGGTTGTCGGACACGATCGAGAACGCGGTTATCGGGAAGGAATCCATCATCGAAGAACGCCACTACCATACGATCAAGGAAGTAAAGAACGGCCAAGGTCCCGCTCCGGTCAAAACGGACAAAGGCTGGCTGCACATCGCGCATGGCGTCCGCAATACGGCCGCCGGCCTACGGTACGTGCTATATGCGTTCCTAACGGACTTGAACGAGCCGTATAAAGTCACGCATCGCCCTGCCGGACACCTGCTTGCGCCGGAAGGCATCGAGCGCGTCGGAGACGTATCGAACGTCGTCTTCTGCAACGGCGCAGTCTCGCTCCCGGGCGGCGAAGTCTATCTCTACTACGCATCCTCCGACACTCGTTGCCACGTCGCGACTTCGACGGTCGACCGGCTGCTCGACTACGTCATGAACACGCCGGAGGACCCTCTCCGCACCCATGCATGCGTCCAGCAGCGCCTTGCGCTCATCGAGCGTAACTTGGAGCTGTCCTAATCGACGCATTGGCTCCGATTGCACAGAAGGACCGCCGCCGCTCGAACGGCTCGGTCCTTCTTTGCTTTAGCCTCAGGGGCCTTCGCTTTTGCCCTTTTATACTCGGTTCGTCCCGCTTCCCTCATTATAGATCCGAATCTCGGCGACTTGCGCGTACGCGCAGCCGTTGGTCGACTCCACGACCAGCCTGACCTTGTCGGCTGTCGTCCGATCGGCCAAACGGTGGACGCGCTTGCGTTGCCGGTTCCCAATCTCCCGATGCAGCACGCGCCAGCCGCTAACGTCCCATGCCTCGATGCGGTAATCCTTGACCAGCTCAGGGATGACGTCGAAAGGCGTGCGGTGGTGGTGCAGATTGATCAAATCCTCGTTGACGTCGTCGTTGAAGGTAAGTTGCACCTCCGCCACGCCGACCGGTTCCTCCCAGCGCAGCTCAAGCCAAGGCTCGCGGCCGGCCTCCATCCGATCCGACGACCACAGGCGGGGACCGCCGTACGGTCTTGCGTATCCGTCAACCGCCTTGGCCGGTCCGTAAGCTTCGGTCTCGCCATGCAACCTGATGCAGAACGGCTGCCTGACGATGCCTCCCATTCGCCATTCGACGATCAGCTGGGCGTTGTCGTCCGTGTCGTATTCCTTTTGCGCTTGCGGCTTATGCTCGAAGCCGAGCAATCCGAACAGCGGCTCCCCCGATAGGCGCAAGCGGATGTGCGCGTTCTCTCGTACGATCACGAACGCGTTGCATGCTTGCTCCGGATGCCAAGCTAACGGGATGCCGACCCACTGGCCTTCCCCCTCCCGCACGGCTACGTTTACGGCGGCAATGCGCTCGGCGGGGATGTAGTTCTCTTGCCGCCCCGTCCCCCACAGTTCCACCGTCAAGTCCGTGCTCCGGCCAGCGTCCAACAGCAGCGAGAAACCTTCCAACGCCGGATCGACCGGTATTAGCATGCCGACGGCAGCCGTCAGAGGGTACGCCGCGCTCGGCTTCTCCGCATGAATGCGGCGGAGGGAATCCGACGCCCGAACGTCGGCCTCCAGGGCTCGGTCCTTCCCGTCTTCGTTGCGAACGCCGATCAAGGAGGCATCCTGCTTCAGCAGTTGCTGCTGCAGTTCGCGCCAATCCAGCTCCCGTGGCTTCTTTCCTTGGCTTGTGCTAAGCGCGGCTCCCGTTCCGGCCGCTTCGCCGATCACGGCGCATGTCGCCATGACGCGGGTCGTGCCGAAAGCGATATGCGTCGCGCTGATGTTCCTGCCGGCCATCATCAGATTGGATACGTTGCGGGAGTACAATGAACGGAAGGGTACATGGTAGATGCCGTCCATATGGAAATGTTTCGAGCCTCTGCTCTCCGCGTACATCCCTTGCGGCGGATGCAGGTCGATCGACCAGCCGCCGAACGCGACCCGATCCTCGAACGGTCGCTGCGCTACCACGTCGTTCTGGTTCAGGATATAATCCCCTTCGAAGCGGCGGTATTCCCGTTTGCCAGGCAGCGCGCCCACCCACTCCAGCGTAAGCGTCTCCGCTTCGAACCGCCCCGAATTTTTAATGTAGTCCCAAATGCCGTAAATGACAGCCCACAGCTCGTCCCTGATCTGCTCGTTGTCGTGGACCGTGTCCTTCTCCCCGCCCCACTCGATCCACCAATAATGGCAGCCGGAATCGCCGCTACGGATGACGCGTTTGAGCGGAATCGACGTTTGTCTAATATCCTTCGCGAAGGAGGGCGCGACATATTTGACGGGCTGCCCCGTATCCTTGGTGTAGAACAGGATCGTGCTGCCGAGCGTAATCGAATCAGCCGTCTCCGGCGCCCAGGCTTCCCCGAATTCCGAATGCGCTTCTCGTCCGAGACGGAATGCGGCGCCTGCCAGGAATCCGACGAGGCCGTCTCCCGAGCAGTCCAGCACCATCTTGCTCTCGAACCGGATCCGCCGCTCGGAGCCCGCCATCCAGCCGGTGACGGATCGGATCGTCCGGATGTCCCCTTCGCTGGCCATTTCCGCGTCTACTTCGTGCACGTCGGTGTTCAAATACAACGTAATGTTCGGCTCGGCTTTCACCTTCTCCAGCAGCAGGGCATCCCACAAATACGGATTACCCTCCGGATTGCGGAACTGGTTCTCCACGAACAACTCGCCCATGATTCCGCTCTCGCGGGCGTAGCGGTTCACACCGTGTCCGGTCGCCCCGCACACCCATACGCGAACCTCGCTGCTCGAGTTCCCCCCTAACACCGGTCTGTTCTGCACGAGCGCTACGTTTTGCCCAAGCCTTGCCGCCGCGATTGCGGCGCAAACGCCAGCGAGTCCTCCGCCTACGACGGTAATGTCCTGTTGCGCGACTTCCTGCCTCATCCTGCATCTCTCCTTTTCATCATATCTTTAATTTCATGTTATACTAACGATTAATACGATAAAATAGCTATAATTTCATTATCCATATCCATAATTTCAATGAAGGAGAAGGACCTTTGCTGAATCTCGGATTTATTATGCCTTCGCTAATCCAACATAAGTTTTGGAAGGCCAAGGAGCAATTTCTCTTGCAGGTCGATACGTACGAGGACTGGGTTATCTTTCTGGTGGAACGCGGCTCGTTCCGATACACGGTCGGTGAATTCGGCGGCGTAGCGTCTGGCGGGGACTGGATCCTATGCGCGCCCGGCACGCCATTTCGCCGCGAAGTGTTATCGAGAGTCGACTTTCATTTCCTTAGCTTTACTTTTTTGCCGAAGCCGGGAGAGGAACCACCGGCCCCCTTGCCGGCCGGACATTACCGGCCTGAAGAATCCGAACGCTCGAGGGATACGCTCAGGCAGCTTAGAGCCGATATCCTTGCCGCGAACGCGGATCCCGGATACGCGCAAGCGCTTAAGAAGCATCTCTTGAACGATCTGTGGCTTCATCTCTTCGCTTCCGTTCGCGAAGCTTCGACCGGGCTCCCGCGGCAGACCGAGGATCCTCTCATGCGGAGCGCCGCCGAACGCATTCGAATGGAAGCGGGCAGCCCGTTCGTCATTAAGCAGCTTGCCTCGGAGCTCGGGCTTACGCCCGTTCAATTCACCCGCCGATTTAAGGCGGCCTACCAGTTGAACCCGCTGCAGTTCGCCACCGAAATTCGGCTTCATACCGCCAGGAAGCTGCTTGCCGAGACAGATTTCACGCTCGACGCGATCGCCTGGCGGTGCGGGTACGAGAACGGCTTTTATTTGAGCCGAAAGTTCAAGAAACAAACGCAAACAACCCCTTCCGAATACCGGAAGGAGTCGCTGCGGGTCAGACCGATTTTGTTGTAGTTATACGATAATTCGAATCCTATATTCGCCCCGAGCTCTCGCGATACAGCAGCTCGCAGGCAAGCAGCACCTTCTCCTTCGGCTCGTCCTTCTTACCGATCCGCTTCAGCAAAAGTTCCACGGCTCTCCGGCCAAGCGCCTCCTTCGGCACGTGCACGGTCGTAAGCTCCGGCTTCCACTTGTCCGCATCCTCGATATTGTCGAAGCCCGTTACGGATACGTTGTCCGGCACGGACAACCCGATCGATCGGAGGGCTCGAACGGCGCCGAATGCGATCATGTCGTTCGCGCATACCAGGCCGGTCGGAAGCGCCTTGCCCCGTTTGAGTATCCACCCTTTGATCGGCTCCACGAAGTCATCTTGGTTATGGCCGTGGACGGGGAGGAGCACCTCTTCCTTGGCATCCCGCATCGCGTCCCATATGCCCGCTTCCTCCATCGCGCTTCGGAAGCCGAGATACCGATCATAGAAGCTCCGCGAATAATTCGTATCGCCGATGAACGTGAGCTTCCGATGACCGATGCCGATCAAATGTTTCGTAAGCCTGTACATGCTCTCGAAGTTGTTCGCGAACACCGTGTCGCTCGGAATAAGCGGGTCTTCGTGATCGACCAGCACCATCGGCAAGCCGATGCGATGAACCTCGAGCAACAGCGAAGTCGAGATCTCCCCGACGCCGATTAATCCGAGTAGCCCGTTCGGGTTCAGGAAGTGGACGAAGTGATCCACGCTCTGCTCCGACACGATCACCATACCGCGGCCCTCCGCCTCCAGCTTCTCGGAGATCCCGTCCAGAATGCGCCCCCAATACACCGAATCCTTGGTCTGGAACCGGATGTTCGGCATAAGCACGAGCACGGATTGGCGTTTCCCCTTCGGCACCTCCGGATGTTGATCCAGCTTAATCGATTTCATGTAGGCATTTGTCTGCGCAAAATAACCAAGCTGCGTCGCCGCGCCGATGACGCGGTCTCTAGTCGAATCGCTGACGCCCTCCTTGCCCGAGAGCGCTTTTGACACAACGAATTTCGAGACGCCAAGCGAATCGGCGATTTGCTGCATCGTGACTTTTTTGGACATGTGCCTTCCCCTTACCTCTCTGTCATTCGTCATTTACCACTAATCGTCTCGCCTCGGCCCATCGCGCGTTGTATTCGCCGAACACCTTGCCCAGATCGGGCGCCGCGATCCACTCCTGAATGTAATCGCCTGACCAGAAGGCGATCTGTGCCGCATTCGATATTTCCAGAAGCAAGTCGCTGGGCACGCTCTTCTCGACAAGCGAAGGGCGGAAGGACATAAATTCTTCAATTTGCGGCAGCGATGACTGTTTGCCCTGACGGACGGGCAAGAAGCCGGAAGCGTCGACGTAATCCGATTCGTTCACGAAAAATTCGATCCATTCCGCGGCCAGCTCTTTGTTCGCGCTGAACCGGCTGACGCCGACGAACCAGTCCGGACTAAGCGGCGCGTATCTATTCGTTTCGTTATCGTACGGAAACGGGAAGAAGCCGATTTCTTCCAAGCGGGCTCCCGCCGCGACGATTTGATTGATGACCCAGTTGCCCATCAAATACATGCCGGCGCCGCCGCTCGCGAGCTCCCGCTTCGACGTCTCCCATTGATTGGGGATCAGCTGCTGCTCGACGTATCCGTTCTTGATCAGATTGCGCACGATCTCGATCGCTTCGCCCCAGGCATTGTCGAGGCGCCACGGCTCGTCCGTATTCGTCATCTCGTTCAAGTAATCCGGGTTCCCCGTCATGAAGCTGACGAGATCCTCACCCCAAGACATAAGCGGCCATTGCGCACCGTAATTGAGATAAATCGGAACTTTGCCGGCGGCCTTCAGCTTCTCGCATGCGTCGTAGAATTCGTCCAGCGTAATCGGAGTCGAGGCGATTCCCGCTTCCCTGAACGCTTTTTTGTTGTACACGATTCCCGTCGTCGAGGTACCGGTCACGATCCCGTACCGCTTGCCTCCATGAGCCTTGAAATCCGCGAAATGCGCGTTCTCGAACAAAGCGTCGTCGAGCGGTTCGAAATACTTCGGCAGCGACTCGTTCGCCAAATTGTTGGGAAGCAGGAGCACATCTCCCATATTGCGCGTGGAGAGACGAATCATGATATCGCTAGCGTAATTGGTAATGCCTTCGAACTTAACCGAAACGCCGGGATGGCGCTCCGCGAAATCTCGGGCGTAAGTATCGAAGACGCCGTTCTCGATCAGATCGACCCGATTGGTCAGCACCCGAAGGACGGTCGTCTCTTGGGCGGGTTCACCCTTCTCCCGCGGGTTTTGCTCCGACTTGGCCGGAACGTGCAATGACTTGCACCCTGCCAGCAAGATCGCCGCCGCCAGAAGCAACAGCAGTGCATTCGCGGCCGACTTTGCCTTCATCAGCGCCCACCTCCTTTCGCCAAGGGAAGATGCAACGTCACTGCCGTGCCTCTGCCCGCTATGCTCGTCACTTTCATTCCGTAGCCGCTGCCGTAATGCAGCTTGATTCGCTCATGCACGTTCCGGAGCCCGATTCCGCCGCTGCCGCTTGATCGGGCCGGGTCGCGGTTCTCCGTTAAGCTTCGCGTCAGCCGCGCAAGCGTGTCGTCGTCCATCCCGATGCCGTCGTCCTCGATTCGGATCCTGACGTTGCCGTCCTCCGTCTCGCCGCTGATCGTCACGCGCATGACCGTCTTCCTTTCGTCCAACCCGTGATAGATCGCGTTCTCGACGATCGGCTGCAGCAAGAGCTTAATAACCGGAACGGCCGCAAGCTCATCCGGCATGTCCGTCTCCAGCCGGAACCGGTTCTGATACCTGTAGTTCAACAGCTCCACGTAATTGCGCACATGCGCCATTTCATCCGAAACGGATACTTCCGCCTCTAAGTCGCTAATGCTGTAACGGAGCAGCTTTCCGAGGATCATCAGCATGTCCGCCGTCGCCTGGTCGTCGCTAAGCTCCGCCGACATGCGGATCGTCTCCAGCGTGTTGTACATAAAATGCGGATTGATTTGGTTTTGCAGCGCCTGAAGCTCCGCTTTTTTCTTATTTGTCTCCATCTCGTAGATATCCCGGATCAGCTGGTCGATGCGCACGATCATCCGGTTGAATTGATTGCCCAGCTGGCCGACCTCGTCGCGGTATTTGACTTGGAACTGGACGTTAAAGTCGCCTTCCTGAACGGTTTTCATCAATCTCGTCATCTTTCGGAGCGGGTTCGTAAGCGCGTACGAAAGGAAAAAGGACAGCAGCAGCGCGACGAGCAGCGTAACGAGCGTCGCCACGCCGGTCACGTTCCTGACGTGAACGGCATCCCTGGTCAGCACGCTCGCGGGGATCGACGTCACGACCTTCCACTTCGTATTCGGAGACGTCGTGTAGATGTAAAGCCGCTTCTCGCCATCCCGCTCCATATAAAAGCTGCCTTTCGATCCTGTTGCCTGCTTGACGGCGGGGTCCTCCGAGATATTGGTGGCAATCCGGGAACGTTCACTGTCGTAGATGACGTTGCCGGCTCCGTCGATGATGAACGAGCCGCCCTGCGTCACGCCGTCGAGCTCCTTAATGCCGTCTTCGATGACGCTCATGTTGGCATCCACCACGATGAGCCCGATCGGTTTCAGCGACTGGTCCAGAATGGAGCGGACGACGGTGAAGGCGTATTTCTCGCTTTGGAGATTGCTCGTATACTTCTGGGTCCCCAGTAGCTTAGCCTCGCCACTCGATCCTTCCGCCACCTTAAGCCATTCCCGGTAGCTCTCATTGACGCTGAGCCTGATGCTTCCGCTCGCCGTATGGTAATAACCGTTTCCGAATCGGTCGAATACGTAGACGGAATTGGCGCCTCTCTTGATTTGGTTAATGAATGAAATGTTGTTTTCGATCCCCCGCTGGATCGAGAGCAGCAAGTCGAAGTCTTCATGCGCGTATTCGCCCTCCGAATCGGCTTTCTTGCTTGCGCGCTGCTCGTAGTACCGGTTGGAGCGCATCAGATTTTGCCGGATCTCGTCCTGATAAGCCGGGATGGACGATACGCCGACCATATCTTCGATATAGTCGTCGATCCGGACCATCATGCTGGCTAACATTTTCGTCGAATAGACAGTCGTCTTCTCCTCCAACGAACGGGAATAATTGCCGTAAGTCACGTAACCAATGAAGGAAAGCGGCAGCGTGATGAGAATCAGAAACACGAGGAAGAGCTTCCGCTCCATCCTCATGCCGCCGATCGTCGCCGCGATTCGCGGCATCCGCGCCTTCATGGTCAAATTGCCGGCATGACGTTGCCGCCGTTCACCGGAATATACGCGCCGGTAATGAAGCTCGACAAATCCGATGCCAGGAACAGGACGGCGTTCGCGATTTCTTGGTCGGTCCCTCTGCGCTTAAGAGGCACAGAGCTGCTATACGATTCGTTCGCTTCGCTGCCGGCGGCGCGGTCCCGGTCGCTGATCGTCCACCCCGGCGCGATCTGGTTCACGGTAATGCCGTGTTCCCCGACCTCTCTCGCCAGCACGCGATACACGCCGTCCATGCCGCGCTTGCCGGCCGTATAAGCGGATTGGCCCGCAAAGTTCTGCATCACGCATTCCGTATTGATGCCGATGAATCTGCCTTGTTTGCGCTCGATCATGTCCTGCGCGAAAGCCTTGGCCAAATAGACGCTATGCATGACGCAGGACTGAAATTGACTCTCGTAGTCGCTCGCGGGCTGTTCCAGCACGCTCTTCCAGCCATACTGAATGACCGCGTTCGCGACGACGATATCGACGGCGCCTAAGGTTGCGGATACTGTTTCCTTCATCCCCATGATCTGATGCTCGCTCGTAATATCCGCCTTCGCAATCATCGCCGAGACGCCCTTCGCCACGATTTCTTGCTGCAGCTCCTTCGCTTTTGTCTCGTTGTTATGATAATGGATGACGATGTTAGCGCCGCTGTCGGCTAACGTCCGCGCCATGACGCGTCCCAGATCACCGGTTGCTCCAGTAATCAGTGCGGTTTTCCCTGTCAAATCGATCTTCATCCTAATCGCCTCCGACGCTTCCGAGTTCAATTTGTTATCTATATTATTATTAGTTATGCTACCATAAAAGGCAACTCTTTTTCCGTAATCAGACGGCAGAGAAAAAAACGATGGCGGCAGGTAGCTTCTCGGCTACCTGCCGCCATCGTCTTCAATGGAGCGTTTATTGCAAGGATAGATTAACCTACGAAAACACGGAGCGGCTCGCGATCTACTCCTCCTGCTCGGGAGGTAGCAGCACGATGCGGCCGTCGCTGAGCTCGACGCGCACCTTGTTGGTGTTTCGCACGCCGATGGATTCCAAGTATCCCGCAGGCACTTGAAGACGGCCGGCCTTGTCGAGAATCGCGTACTCCACATGCGACTCCTCTTCCGCCGACTGCTCCTGCTCCAGCGCGGCCAGCTCCTCGGCGTAGGATCGTTTGCGGAGCATTTCCGAGGAAATTTTGCCGTCGCGGATGGCGGCTACGCGATCGACCTTCTTCGCTAGCTCCGGATCATGAGTCACGATCACGATCGTAATGCCGATGGAACGGTTCAGCTCGCGGAACAGGTCCAGAATTTGATTCGACATCTTGGAATCGACCGAGCCGGTCGGCTCATCCGCCAGCAGTAGCTTCGGATGGTTGGCAAGCGCGATCGCGATCGCGACGCGCTGCTGCTCGCCTCCGGACAGCTGGTACAGCTTGTTGTTCGCGCGGTGGCTGAGGCCGACCGCGTCGAGCAACTCCTTCGCCCTCCACCGCTTGCGCCGCCCGGTGAGCAGAATCGGAAGCTCCACATTCTCGAGCGCGGTCAAATACGGAATCAGGTTGCGGGCGTTGTTCTGCCACACGAAGCCGACGCTCTCCCGCTTGTAACGAACGAGATCGCGCTCCGTGAATTTCAGCATATCCTTGCCGTCGACGCTCAGCTTGCCGGCCGTCGGCCGGTCCAGCCCGCCGAGCATGTTCAGCAGCGTCGACTTCCCGCTTCCGCTGTTGCCGATGATCGCCATCAGCTCTCCCGCCTCGATGCGGAGATCCAGCCCTTGCAGGGCGAATACCTCCAGATCGGCGGTTTTGTATATTTTCACAAGTCCTTCGCAATGGATCATCGGCTAGTCCTCCCCTAGCTTGAGCGCTTGATGGATACGCAGGCGCGACAGCATGTACGCGAGTATGCCCAGCCCGACCAGAAGCATAAATCCTACCGTGACGTAGATGCGAATAAAATCCATCGCTTCGAACTTCACTATGAACGGCGGCACGAGGCTGCTCGGATTAAACGCAATCTGGAAGTTCGGCACGTACAGCAAGCTGGCGACATTGCCGACGACGATGCCGAGCAGCACCGCGACGCCCGAGGTCAGCAGCTGCTCCGCCGCGAGCATCGCGATCAAATTTTTGACAGAAAGGCCGATTGCCCTCAGGATGCCGTTCTGTAGCGTACGGCCGCGAAGCGACAAGATCCAGTACAGCAGGAAGCCGATGAAGCTGACGAGAATGGCGAGCACGAAACCGAGCGTCAGCACGCCGTTCAGCGCGAGCAGGAACGGATCGTTTTTGGCGCGGACGAGATCTTCGCGCGTGTTCACGATCCGGGAAACGGAGAGGTCTCCCTCCTCGATTCCTTCATACACTTCCGCCGTCGAAGCGCCTTCCTTCAGCTTCAGCCATACGTCGTACGGCTCCAGCGCCAGCTGCACCTGAATGCGGGGGAGATGCCCCACGATCAGCATCGGCGCGTTGTCGGCTTCTTTCTCGCTGACGTTTACCGAACCGAGCGGCGGATTCGGGTTGAATGTCGGGAAGTAGTCGATGATGCCGTACACCTTGAACGGCTGCTGCGTCACTTCCTGCCAGCCGATCCATATCATATCTCCGGGCTGAACGCCCTTCTGCTCGGCTAGCGTTCGAGAGATCAAGACGGAGCTCGTATCCGGCGCGATCAGATTCAAATAATCGTGAAGCGGATAATCCATCAAGGCGTCTCGGAACCATGACGTAAGGCCGAACTGGTCCGTATCGATGCCGATCAGCGTAGCCGTGCCGGAAACTTCATTGACGTAAAAGCCCGCGTCCTTCTTCGTGAATACTTTGGCGGCATGTTCCACCCCCGGAAGCTTGCTGAACGGCTCGAACGCAGGCTCCAAATAATGGATCTGGTCCGGCACGGGATCGGTCGGCGGAGGCGCCGGGCCTCCACCCGGCGGTGCCGGCGGAGGCGCATCGTTGACCCAGTTGACGCCAAGCACCATGTCGGCTCCGTTGCCGTACCGGATTCTGTCCTCGGTGTTGGCATTGATCGTCCTGGCCGCCGAAGCGCTGAATACGCCCGTAGCGATCGTCATAATGAGGAAGATCATCAGGAATTGGTACTGGCTGCTGGAGCGTCCCACTTGGATTAACGTCGCGTACAACGAAGGCGGCCACCACTTTTTGCCGATCCAATATACGAATTTAAGAATCCAAGGATAAAGCCGGAGCAACAGCAATCCCGCGCCCATAATGAACAGGGCCGGCACGATGAATTGCAGCGGATCGATGGCCAGATCCTTTGCGTTCAGGCCGAGCGCCTGCAAATCCGCTTGCCGCTTGCGGAACGTAATCAAGCCGTAAATCGCAAGGCCGAGCGTAATGACGTCCAGAAACATCTTATGCCATAGCGGGCTGCCGGTCAGCCGCGCCGACTGCTGCTTATGGCTGACGATGCTAACTCTCGTCGCCAGCACAATCGGAATGATAACGATGACGAGGCACGCGCAGGCCGCGATTAAAGCGAACCGGTAAGATTCTTCCGTCACGCGGACCGGTAAGCTGACCCTCTGCACGAAAGCAAGGAAGCCGTTCGAAGCGCCAAGCACCTCCGTAAGCACCGCACCGAGCAGCGGCCCGAGCGCGAATGCGGCTCCGCAGAGCAGCAGCCCTTCCGTCAAATAAGCGGCGATGACCTGCCATCTGGCAGCGCCCCGGCTTCGCAGCACGGCAATCTCGTTCCGCTGGCGACCCGCGATCAGATTGGAAACCATGAACATATAGAAGGCGAGCATGAGTAGGATCGGCACGTTCAGTGCCCACATTAGCGTGCGAAGCTGTTCCGCGCGCTCCATGTACACGCTGATCGTATCGAGCGCCCTCGTCTCGGATCCCATCTGGTGCAGCGCGAAGCTTTTTTGCAGAGTTTCCTTCATCCGTTCATGCGCGGACACGAACGGTTCGACCGTCCGAAGCTCCATCTTCGTATAATCCATGACGACATACCAGCCGGCCGTGCTGAGCGGCAGCTGCTGCTCTCGCAGAAGAGTCCTCTCGGCAATCCCGAAAGGCAGGATGAAGGAGCCGTTCATATCGCTGAGATCACCGTATCGGAAGTAGGGATCGTCATCCGTTTTTTTCTCGAAGATCCCGACGGGCTTCAGCTTGACCGAAGAAGCCACCTTCTTGTCCTCGATGACGAAAACCGTGTCCAGCACCATCTTGTAGTGGCTAAGCCCGCGTTCCGTAACCAGCACCTCATAGACGCCGTCCACAGGTTCCATCGCCGGCATTCGGCCGTCTTTGATCGTAATATGATCTTCCAAGCCTCCGTACGATTTGATCGTTACCCACTTCTGGTTTTTGTCCGAGATTGGTTCCGGATCGTCGGCTTGCTTCATCTTCAGCGACATCGACTGCAGACTCGCGACCAGCTCCTGCACAGGCAGTCCGAACGATTGCGCTCCGGTGCCGCGGATGTAGCCGTCCACACGGTCGTACTTTGCGTTTATTTGCTCCGGCGTTTCCTTCGAGACAATCACGTTGGAATAATGCGTGCCCGGATATTGGTTCGTAGCGGTTTGCAAATTTTCCAAATCCTTGGTCAGCATGCGGGACAAAACCGCCTCCGAATAGATCGGCATGCTGCTGACGAGCGCCACGGAGATGAGAATGCCCATGAACAAGCTGGCCAGCAGCCATTTGTTCTGGACCATTTTGCGGATAATCATGACGAATAAAGCCATCAACAAGTCACCAAGGTGTCCGGCAATGCGAATGCGGCTGGCATGGCGCTCAGCGATTCGCATGCTACCGCAGCGCCCGCTACGGCAGCACGATTAACATGCCTTCTTCCAGCCCTTTCGTAATTTCGATATCCGTCGATCCTTTGATTCCCGTCTCCACGTCGATCTCCCGAATCTTGTCGCCCTCTTCCAGAATGCGGACGAAGGTCCGTCCCAAGTAGCTGCGAAGCCCGCTCCTCGGAATAATGATGACGTCGTTGCGTTCCTGCAGCAGCACCTTGACGTCCGCCCGCGTTCCGATTTTGGCCCCTTCCGGCAGCTTCTCGAGCTCGACGAAAATCATCTTGGCATTACGTTCCCTTGCGATTTCATCTTCCGTGAACGGCGCCGACGACGGCGTCTGGATCACTTTGCCGGTGAGCTCCGTCTTGCCTTCGAACGTCAGCTCCGCCTTGAATCCGACGCTGACCAGATTCACGTCGGGCGTTCCATCCGTCTGGAAGGCGACGCGCAGCTTGCTCGGGTCCGCGACCACCGCCAGCGTCTCGAACTCGCGGACGGGATCCCCTTCCTTCAGCTCGGCTACGTAGGTCACTTGACCATCCGTCTCGGCGACAAGAAGCTTACCTTCGAGCGCCTCGGAGAGCCGCTCGTGCTTCAGCTTATCGATGTCGTATTGCAGTTGTGCGATCTTGATGCCTTCGCTGTCCCCGCCCAGCTTCGCTGACTTGAGCGCTTGGCTGGAACGGGCGAGATTCAGCTCCATCTGCTTCAGCTCGATATCCATGTTCCCGGTATCGAGCCGGATGAGCGGGTCGCCTTTCTTGACGATGTCGCCCGCCTTGACGAGCACTTCCTTGACAATTCCTCCACCGGCCTTGAACTGCACCGTATCGGTGAAATAGGATTCCAGCGTCCCGTTGCCCCTGATCTCTTGCGTAATGCGCCCCTTCACGACCTCGACCGTACGGTAATTCTCTTGCGGCGGCTTCACGAGCGGCGGCTTCAGCGGCTCTTCCTCGGCGGGGAGCAAGGAGCAGCCCGTCAGTGATAAAGCGGCCGCCAACGCCGCCGTTAGTCCCGCGATTCTCTTCATCCGTTTAGTTCGGAACAACAATTCGACCATCCTCCAATTCGTACACGCGATCTACGATTTCCATGATGGCAGGGTCGTGCGTCGTCATGATGATGGTCATTCCCGCCGTTTCCACCAAATCGCGAAATATTTTCATGATTTGCAAACCCGTCCGGCTGTCCAGCTCCGCCGTCGGTTCATCGGCGAGCAGCAGCCTTGGCTTGTGAGCGATCGCCCTGGCGATAGCCGTCCGTTGCTGCTCGCCGCCCGACAGCTCGAACGGACGATGGGACATGCGGCTCTTCAGCCCGACCCGTTCGAGCGCGCCTTCCGCCGCCGCTTTCCGTTCCTGCGCCGGATAACCCGACACGCGAAGGACAAACTCCACGTTCTCGTAAGCGGACATTAGCGGGATAAGAGCGAATGATTGGAAAATAAGCCCCATTCGCGTGCGCCTGATGCCGTCGCGCTCTTTGTCCGTCATCGCCGTCAAGTCCCGTCCTTCGAACATAACCTTCCCGCCGTCGGGACGATCGAGCGCGCTTAGCAGATTGATCAGCGTCGTCTTGCCGGAACCGGAACGGCCCTTGAACGCGATAAGCGAACCTGAAGGAATCGTAATGTCTACTCCGTTCAAGACATGAACGGCAGCGGCTCCGCGTCCGAACGATTTTTTGATACCGCTTCCAATTACGATATCGGAACTTTTGGTTTCTATTTGGATCGTTGCCCCCTCCAATCGGCTATCTGCTTCTACTAGACGGATGGATCATTAAGTCTCTATGATTTATTTTTCATCTTTTTCCATTTTATCGCCGCATTAGTAGAATCACAATAACAAATATCTATTAATTGATGTGTAAATCAACGAAAATTGAGAAAAGACATCCCCGGATCGCATGAGCTGGGAATGTCTCTATCGTTTGCCTTGCTAGATTTGGATGTTCAAGAAGAAAATTACGACCGTCACCGTCAGGATGCTGATCAGCGTGGACAGGAACACGGCCTGCGAGGCGAACTCCGCTTCGTTGTCGAACTCGACGGCCAGCAGCACGCTGCTGAGCGACGTCGGCACGGCAGACGATACGATAAGCGCCGCCGCGGTCAGCTTGTCCAGCCCCATCAGCCATACGATCACCCAAGCCAGCAGCGGACCGGCCACGAGCCGAAGCGCTGCCGAGATCGAGACGTCGACGGCCAGCGACCGTTTGATGCGCCACTCCATGTTGCCGAGCTGTACGCCGAGTGTGATGAGCGCCGTTCCGATGAACGCTTCCGCGAGATACGTAATCGGCGTCTCGATGGCGCCCGGCACGGGGACGTGCAGCCAGCGAAGCGCAAGGGCGCCGGGGATGACGTAGATAACCGGCATAGACAGAATCGTCCGCCATACTTTTTTGAGATCCGCCTTGTGCGCGTTCACGTTATAGATGCCCCAAGTATTCGGTACAAGCGACTGGATCATCATGACGATGATCTGGATCGCGAGCGTTTCCTTAAGTCCGGCGAAGGCGAGCTGATTGAGCGGGATGCCGTAGTTGGCGCTATTATAGAAGAGAACGCTGTTTTTCATCGCGCTTCTCATACTTGGCTTATACCCTTTGATCCGGATGACTGCCTCGACCAGCACATATTGCGCGAACATGAACAGCAGCAGGAACAGGAGCACCTTGCCGATGAGCGACAGCTCGATCTCCGTATTATATAAGAGGTTAAACATGATAGCGGGCGAGAATAGGTAGAAATTCAGCTTCGAAAGCGTCTTGATATCCAGTCTGAATGCTCGCTGGAGCACGATGCCGAGCCCGATCAACACCCCCATCGGCAATACGTTGTTCATCAAAATATGAAGGAAAATCGTCATGGTCGTCTCTTCTTTCCGAATCGATTTACCGTGGTCGGCTTGCCCGACCAGCCTAGGTAACGGTCTTGAATTGCAGCTCGTGGAGCTGGTAATAACGGCATTGAAGCCGCATCAGCTCCTCATGCGTGCCTTGCTCTTCGATCTCTCCGTCCTCGATGACGACGATGCGGTCGGCGCCTTTGATCGTCGACAGCCGATGCGCGATGACGAGGCAGGTTCGGTTGCTTAGCAAGCCGGCCAGCGCTTCCTGGATGAGCCCTTCCGACTCCGTGTCCAGCGAAGCCGTCGCCTCGTCCAGAATAATGATGCTCGGGTCTTTCAGTATCGCGCGCGCGATCGAGATGCGCTGCTTCTGCCCGCCGGACAGCTTCACGCCCCGTTCTCCGATGGGCGTATCGTAGCCTAGCGGGAACGAACGGATGAATTCGTCCGCGTTCGCGGCGCTCGCGGCGGCGATAACGTCTTCCATGGACGCTTCCGGACTGCCGTAACGGATATTCTCGAGCACCGTGCCGTTAAAAAGAATGATATCCTGCGACACGACTCCGATCTCTTCGCGCAGCGATTGCAGCTTGATCGACTTCAGCGGTTTCCCGTCCAACGCGATTTCTCCTCGCTGCGGATCGTAGAACCGCGTAATCAGACCGGCGATCGTCGTTTTCCCGGAACCGGAAGAACCGACGAATGCGGTGATTTTGCCTGCGGGAAGCTCCAAATTAAAGTCTACCAGCACGGGAGCGTCCTGGCTATACCCGAAATCGACGTGCTTGAACGCGATATGTCCCCGTACGAATTGCAGTTCCTTCGCGCCCTCAGCCTCCACGACCTCCGCCTTCGTGCCGAGCACCTCCACGATACGCTCGTAGGCGGCCGCTCCTTGCTGGATCGTATTCATGATGCGGCTGAAGTGCCTGACCGGATTTTGCAGCAAACGTACATAAGCAAGGAAAGCCACGATCGTCCCGATGCTCATCGAACCGCTTATCGCCAGCCATGCCCCGAACACCAACACGATCGCCAGCCCCAAATAGTTCAAGAAATCGATGATCGGCTCGTAGGCCGCGCGCAGCTTGACGACCTGCACGTTCGCTTCCTTGTTGCGGAGCGCCCGCTCGGAGAACCGTTCCGTCTCGTATTGTTCGGTCGCGAACGACTTGATCAGCCGGATGCCCGAGAGCGTGTTTTGCAAATGGTCGCTGACGTCGGCGATCGATTCCTGCACCGTCCGGAACGAGGAGCGCATGCGCTTCCCGAACAGCCGCGTCGTCATGATCATGAACGGGAAAGTCGCGAGCAGCAGCAGCGTCAGCCGCCAATCGATCCATAACATATACACCGCGATGGAAGTAAAGATGAAGAAATCGGTCACCAGCTGCATCATGCTCGAAGAGATCATCTGCTGCAGGATGTTGACGTCGTTCGTTACGCGGGACATCAGATCTCCCGTCCGGTTCCGGTCAAAGTAGGCGATATCGAGTCCTTGCATATGACGGTACAGATCGTTCCTTAATTTGTAGAGCACGTTCTGGCCGATCGAAGCCATGAGCGACGCGCTCCAATATTTGAATAACCCGAGAGCCGCGGCGGCGCCGAGCACGCCGGCGCCGATATACACAAGCGCCCGGTAATCCTTGCCCGGAATAACGGAGTCGATCGTCCATTTGGTAAGCTGCGGCACGGTGAATTCCAAGCCCGAGATCGCCAGTATGCAGACAATCGCGGCGGCAACCGATTTCCATTGCGCGCTAACGTCCGTTAGCAGCCGGCCCATCATGCTCCTTACGCTGGCCGGATTCGCCTTCTCGCCCGTGCCGAATTGCCTCATTCCCATCCCTCTCGATGCGGCCGGTCTCATTGGTGAATCCCCCTTTGGAAAATAACCTTTTATCATCGTAAGCCATTGCCGATTGGCTGACAACATTTGCGGGAGCAGCATCGGTACTCCTGACTAGAAAAAACCATCCCTTCGAATGGTTTTCCTTGGTTTCCCTCGGCTTTCGATTTCTGCGCGCGCTCCTCCGTTTGGGAATCGATATTCGCCGTCGATTCGTCCAGAATATCTCTCCCGGCCAACCATGGTGATCCAGTCCGTGAATGACGGTCGTTCCTTCTGGGTAAAAAAAAGGTTCCTCTAAGAGAGGAACCGGGCTTCGTTCGTCGACCGTTACCGCTTGCCGCCGGATACGCGCTCCAGCTCGGATACAAGCGCATCCAATCGCGCGTATTCTTCGACCATTTCGCTAATCTTCGCATGCTGCGTTTCCATGCTCGCCTGCACTTCCTCGACCGAAGCCATGTTCTGCTGCGTCGTCGCCGCGATGCTGTTAATCTCCTCCGCCAGCGAACCGTATCGTTCGTGAAGGCCGCCGGTGCTGTTGCCGACTTGAAGCGCCTGCTCCTGAGCCAACCTCGCGTTGTCGTTGATGCTGCCGAACAGCTCGAGCGCTCCCCGCGTAGCCGCGTCGCTCTTCGTTACGGCTTCCTGACCCTGTTCGACATGCACGTACACATCGTCGATCTGCGTGCGGATCGCCGTCAGAATCGCGTTAATCTCCTCCGCCGAACGCCGGGAGTGATCGGCCAGCTTCCGAACCTCGCCGGATACGACCGCAAAGCCGCGCCCGTGTTCGCCGGCGCGGGCCGCTTCGATCGCCGCGTTCAGCGCGAGCAGATTCGTCTGCTCGGAGATGTCGCGGATCGTATCGACGATATCGGTGACTTGGTCGTTCTGCTGTTGCAGCGTCCCCATCTTCGTTACCGTGCTGGCGATCATGCCGCGCAGCCCTTCCATCTCCTGGGACAAGATGTCCATCTGAACTTTATTCCGAACCGTAAGCTCTACGTTCGATTCGGAATAGCCGTGGAGCAAGGTTGCGCCTCCGAGCAGCCGCTCGATGGCAAGCTCGATCTGCTGCGCCGACTCGTTGATCGATACGACGTTGCCCGTCTGCTTCTCGATCGCCGCCGCCATCTCGGCGAACGTGCCTGTTACTTCGCGAGAGATCGTGCCCGCCTTGCTGACATGCTGCTGCTGGCCATGGCTGAATGCCGTCAGCACCTCGATGGAGCCGCGAAGCTGCGCCAGCACGCCTTCCGCCAGCTCCTTCGACGCCAGCGCCTCGTTCTGGCGCTCGCTCACTTCGCGTTGCAGCTTCTGGCTGTATTGCGCGGCTACCGCAAGCCCTGTCGTCGCGAAAGCTAGATACAAAAACAAAAGCACGAGCGAATCTTCGCGGAACAGCCGCTCTTGGAAAAACGGATCCATGAAGAGATAGGCGGATAACGCCGCTCCCAGGACACCCGTGAATACGATAGGCCGATAATCCGAATATAGCGCGATGATGGCGAGATTGACATAAACGAGAAAATACGTGCTTACGATTGGATTCGGATCCATCAGGATGAGCATCGATACGATGATCGTCAAGTTGCAAGGCATGATGTATTTGACGAACCTGCTCCCCGTGCCCCGGTACGTCATAAACGTGACGATGGCGCCGAGCGCCGATCCGACGCCCGCCAGGAGCAGGATCATGTCGATGCCGAGGCCGATCATGATATCGGTCAGAATGCCGAGCGTAAGCAATGCCCAAAAAATTTTGACCAAAAGCCGATTGCGTTTGTCTAGCTCCGTTAACTGATTCATTCTTAAACTTCCACCTCTGCAATAGTAGTCGTTGCTTCCGGATAAGACAACCATTCGTATCGGTGTTTGTTCCGGTACATTTCCTTCATGTCGAACAGAACGGGGATGATGAAATCGCCTTTATAGAACAGCTTGTCCCCTAGCCGCTCGACCGGAACCTTGAACGAGATCTTGAGCGCGCGAAGAAACACGGGCTCCAGCAAGGAAACGAAATAATCCATGTCCCGCTCCTCGGCGCCATACACCGCGGAAGACAAAATATCCGAGAGCAGATATCCTTTGCTGCGGTAAGTGCCCAGAATGGCAATTTTGTCGATCTCCGCGACGCGGCCCTCCGCTGCGATTACTTTGGGATGATACCGGAAGGGCGCGATTTCGTTAATGGGACTTGTCTCCCTGTCATACGGCTTAATCTCCGACGTGCCAACACAATAGCCATCTTCGTTAACGACGACGAACCGGTCCAGGACGCGATCGGAAAACTCCAGCTCATATCCCTTCTCCCGCCATACGGTCGTCCAAATGCCGTTAAACATCGCCAGCTCCAGCTCATTCTCCACACGTTTAAACATCGATACGGTTTGTTCTCCTTACCCAATTTTTTGTTTTTCTATTTGGAATGATATGTATATTCTATCGGATACGCGCTTCAAAATCATTAGTTTTAACCTATTCGTTCGCAAAAACTTCAAATCCGCCCAAGATTTAGTCTCCGAATAAACGCATCAACAGAATACCCGCTAACGACAGCAAAATGCCGGCCGTCTCGGTTCGGCTGAATTTCTCCTTCACGACGAATCTCGTATACAGGAGCACCAATGGAACATTAAGGGCAACCACGGCCGAGACGAGACCAGCCTTTCCGATGTCGAACGCGGACACGATCAGCAGCATGCCCGCCGTATTCGTTAGACCTACGGCCAGTCCGGTGACGAACGTTTTTCTGCCGCTCCAAGCCTCGCGCCTTCCCATGCCGGCCGGAGGGCCGTCCGCCGACGATGACGCCACCGAGGCCACCGTTGCAACCGCGAACTCTCGCGCCATGCGCTCCCTTCGAACGTCGGCCATCCACCACAAGCCGAAACAAGCCGTACCTGTCGCGAACATAAAAAATAACGTCGGCAGCAGCTCCGCGCCGAGTAGCGTAGACCACTTGCCGGACAAGTCGTTGCCCGCGAACAGAAGCATGGCGAGCAGCCCCCACTGCGCTCCTTGCAAATTGCTCAGCGTCAGCTCGTTCGAATACCGGACGAGCAGCACGCCTCCGACGATAATGGCGAATGCCAGCATCTGCAGGCCTCCGATACGTTCGTCCCACAGCCAATAGGCGGCGAGCACGACGACGACCGCAGGCAGCGCGGTTAGGATTGCGACAAGCGAGGCTTTGCCTACGGCAAAACCTTTGAACATGCTCGCGTTCGCGCCGAAGGAGAACAATCCCATCTGAATGCCGACGAGGCAGCCGAGCGTCCACTCGGACGACAGCATGATCGCTCCCGCCAAATTAACGATCGCCCCCATCCCGAACACGCCGCACAGCATCAAATTCCGGTTGACCGGCTTCTGGCTGGTCCAATGATACAACATTCCTCTTACGCCGAAAGCGACGGCCGCCAATACCGATAACGTTAGCCACAACATAAACAAGAACTCCTTTTCGTGTCTTCTCTAGATGTATATCGATTCCAATAGTTACCATCATACAACTTTTTTCCGAGTATTGGAATCGGACTTAACATTGACGTTTCGGACGGCAACAGTTTAAAATGTTACATGGCATGGAAGATCAATGCCTATCATGAACCGGAAGAAGGCGACGCAAGCATCATGCGTTTCAAAACCTATGCCATTTGTTTATACCTTGTAGCCGTTTATTGGATATCGCTCAACATTCCCCATATGCATGCCTTGTTTTTCCCGACGCTCGGAGCTTTCAGCCTGCTCTTCATATCGCGGCCGTTCCGGAGGGACGAAGTCCGCAACATCGCCGCAGGAGCGGTCGCTGCATCGTTCATCGGTTCGCTGCTGGCGCATTGGAATGCTGGCGCGGGTTCCCTGCTGATTACGCTGCTCATCGTCATCGGCCTCATTAACTTGTTCAAATGGAACGCGCCGCCCATTCTGGCCGTCTCGCTCATTCCTTACTTTGCGCGGCCGCCCGTGTTTTGGGCAATCCCCCTATCGGTATGCGGCGCGCTGGCCGGATTGCTCCTGACGTTGTCCATCGCCGCGTTCTGCGAAAAGAAATTCGGATCGTTTCTCCCCTTCACCGGCGCGGGCAGCCATTCGAAGACCGAGTCTGATTCGGTTATGTAGTCCGGTAATAATCCAGCAATAGCGCATCCATCACGCGATTCGTGCGGATGCCGCTTTCGCCGGTGCTCGGGCTAGGCGGACCTCCGCGCAGCTCATCCACGATGAGCTGGATGAGGTTTTGCTGGATATGCAGCGGCTTCTCCATGCGGAACTCTTCCACGCCTTCCGCCGTTTCAAGCGTGATCACCTCGTTGCCGAAGGTCGAGAACTCGATGCGCCCTTTATCCCCGACGATTTCGTTCTCATCGACATGCTTGTAGGCGCTGAAGCACCAGACGCCAACACCCCTAACGCCGGACTCGAACTCGAAGCTGCCGGTCACGATATCTTCCACTTCGTACAGTCCCGCTTGATTGGACGCCCCACCCTTCGCATCGCGCACGGGTCCGAGCAAATAATCCATCACGTCCAGCGTATGGCTCGCCAAATCCACGAACAAACCTCCGCCGGCTTCTGCTGCATCGAGACGCCATGGCAATGCCTCGCCCTCGGCTACCCTTGCCGGCTGATACTGCTTCATCGAGACGAACCGCGCTTCGCCGATCGCCCCTCCATCCAGCAGCTCCTTTATTTTTTTAAAATAGTCCAGTCCCCTGCGATAATACGCCACGAACAGCGGCACGCCGGCTTCGCGGCAAACGCGCTCCATCTCTTCGCATTCCGCTGCGTTGCGCGCCATGGGCTTCTCCACGTAGACCGGCTTGCCGGCGGCTGCGCATTTTAATGCGTACTCCATATGTGAGGAAGGCGGAGTCGCCACATAGACCGCATCCACCTCCGGATCGGCGATTAGCTTGTCTGCGTCATCGTACCACTTGGCCACGCCATGCCTGGCTGCGTAATCGGCGGCGAGAGCGCCGTTCCTCCGCATCACGGCGACAAGCTCGGAGCCTTCGGCTTTTTGGAAACCCGGCCCGCTCTTCACTTCCGTCACGTTGCCGCAGCCGATTATTCCCCATCTAACCTTCTCCATCATTACGTTCCCCTCTCCCGTCCTTCGCCTCGCGGCTCGGACTTGACGTTATCCCTTAACATTCGATGAAGGCCGACTATTCCCTGCCTCTCCGTCTCCAGACCGATGGAAAATGCGTCCTGAAGACGATTTAGCCCGAACTGGTTATGTTTTACAATCAAGTCATATGTATAGGTACTGGAACGACACCGCTACCCTATCCGAAGGAGTGATTTCGTAATGCCCGTATTGGAAGTTTCAAATTTGAAAAAGTCTTTCGGCTCCGTCCACGCGGTCGAGGACATTAGCTTCGAGGTGGAAGCCGGTGAAATTTTCACCATCATCGGACCGAACGGAGCCGGCAAAACGACGACCCTGGAAATGATCGAAGGACTGCTGCCTCCAGACGCGGGCGAAATCTCCTTCGGCGCGATGAGATGGTCCAGGAACGGAGACCAGATCAAAAAAAACATCGGCGTCCAGCCGCAATCCAGCGCCCTGTTCGATCTGCTCACCGTGGAGGAGAACCTCCGGCTGTTCGCCACCTTCTACGATAAGTCGCGCCCCGTGACGGAAATCATGGAGATGATCAACTTAACGGATCAACGAGGCCGGCACGTGAAGAAGCTGTCGGGCGGGCAGAAGCAGCGGCTCGCGATCGGACTTGCCATGGTTAACGATCCGGACATTATTTTCCTGGACGAACCTACGACCGGCCTGGATCCGCAAGCACGACGGAACATTTGGGACATTATTTTGAGGCTGAAGCAAATGGGCAAAACGACGATTTTGACGACGCACTATATGGAGGAGGCGGAGAAGCTGAGCGACCGCGTCTGCATCGTGGATCAAGGCAAAGTCGTCACGCTCGACACCCCGTCCGCGTTGATCGAGCGCCTGACGAAGGAACGCGAAGTGCGCCTGTCGCTCATGGACGGCGAACAGGCCGCTATCGATACGGAGAAGGTGGCGCAGCAGCATCCCGCCGTCGTCAAGACGCAGAGAGAGCATTCGTCGCTCCAGCTGTGGACGACGCAGCCGGAGGACACGCTATATGAGTTGTTCGGCTATACGAAGGACCGCGGGTTCCGCGTAGAACAAATTTCGATTCGCGAGATGAGCCTGGAGGACGTCTTTATCGCCTTCACGGGCAAGGAATGGAGGGACTGACAAGATGGCTGCCAAACAATTCGGAGCGATGTTCGCCGCTCATCTGAAGATGATGTTCCGGGAGAAGCAGGTCTGGTTTTGGAGCGTCTTTTTCCCCGTCATCCTGATGGTGCTGTTCATGATCATATTCGGGGGAGGCGGAGACAGCGACAACTTCAAAGCGAAGATTGCCGTGGTGGATGCCGCGCCGAACGCTTCCTCCGGCATGCTGCTCGAGCAGATGAAGCAAATTCCGATTCTCGAATTCAAGCAAGAAACGCCGGTCACGCTGGAGCAGGGCAAGAAGTGGGTCGAGGAGAAAGAGATCGACGCGCTCATTTTGCTTCCGGAGATCGAAGGAACCGCCGAGGTACAGCTCGTCGTCAACCGCGAGAACGAAGGAGGCGCTACGACGCAAGCCGTCTCGAGCCTGATGAACCAATTCGTCCAGCAGGCCAATCTGGCCGCTGCCGGCGCGACGCCTACCTACACGCTCAAAATGGAATCGATCACGACGGCCGCCGAGGACACGAGCTATTCCGATTTCCTGCTCACCGGCATGATCGGCCTGTCCATCGCGCAAGGCGGGCTGTTCGGCATGGGCGACCTCGTCGACATGCGCAAGCGCGGGCTGCTCAAGCGACTTCGTATGACGCCTGCCCGAATGGGCTTGTTCGGGCTCTCCAGCATGATCGTACGCCTGATGCTCGGCGTCATCCAAATTACGATTCTGGCCGCGGTAGGCGTTTACGGCTTCGGCGCGAGTCTTCATATCAACGTCTTCAGCCTTGCGATCGCCTTCTTCGCCGGCGCGCTTGTCTTCAACGCAATGGGGTATCTGTTCTCTTCCTTCAGCAAAACGATGGAAGCGTACATGGGCATGGCGAATATCGCGAGCATGCTGATGATGTTCCTGAGCGGCATTTTCTTCCCGGTCAATACGTTGCCGGAATGGTTGCAAGTTGTGCCGAAAGTATTGCCGCTCACCTATTTCGTCGAAGGCATGCGCGACGGTCTTATTTATGCGGAAGGCATCGCGTCATCGAACTTCTGGATCGGCATGGGCATCATGGCCGCATGGGGCGTCGTTTGCTTCCTGCTCGCGGCACGACTTTACAAATCGAAATCGATCGCGGCTACGAGGTAGCTGATGATTCAAGCGACTGTACCTCTATCAAAAACGTCAACCCGGTGAGATGCCGGGTTGACGTTTTTTTGATGTTCCTTTTGCGGAGAAAGGCTGTTGGCAGAGCGGCTAAGTCGTGCTCAGCGCCTCGTCTTGGCAACGGACTACACTTTCAGCTCCGGATGGCGCAGACCCGCTTTCTCGATCTGGATCGTGGCATGCTCTACGCCGAACCGATCCGCCAACACGCCGATCACCTCCTGAAGGATATCCTGCTCTTTTGCGTCGTCCTCGACCTTCAGGTGGCAGGACAAGGCATCCATGCCGGATGTGATCGTCCAGATGTGCATGTCGTGAACCTCCTTCACCCCCGCGATCTCCCGCAGCGAAATCTCCACCTCGGCCGGATCGACGGACGGCGGCGTGCCTTCCATCAGGATGTGGACCGTGGAAGCGATGACGCCCCACGCCCCCTTCAGGATAAGCAGCGCGACAACGACGCTGATGATCGGATCCGCAATGTACCAGGAAAATAACAACATCAGCAGCCCCGCCACGATGGCGCCGACCGATCCTAGCGCGTCACCCAACACATGCAGATAGGCGCTGCGCACGTTCAGATTATCTTTGACATCGCCCTTCCGCATGAGGAACCAAGCGCTGATGAGGTTGGCTAGCAAGCCGATGCCCGCAATGACCATCATCGAACCACTGGCCACCGTCGGCGGGTTGCCGAAACGCTCGATCGCTTCGGCGATGATGAAACCCGCGATGACGAACAACGTGACTCCGTTCAGCAAAGCGGCCAATATTTCGAACCGGTAGAAGCCGTACGTCCGCTTTCGGGAAGGCGGCCTCGCGGCGAACCACATGGCGACAAGGCTAAGTGCGAGCGCGCCCGCGTCGCTCAGCATATGGCCGGAATCGGAGAGCAAGGCAAGCGATTTGGTCAGGAGCCCGCCGACAAATTCGAGTATCATGATGCCCGAAGTAATCAAAAGCGCGATCGCGAGCCCAGCTTTATTGTTCGGGCCGTGGGAATGTCCATGGCCGTGATGATGGTGGCCATGCGAGTGCCCGTGAGAATGCCCGTGAGAGTGCCCGTGTGCATGGCCATGCGAGCTGTCGCTCTCGTGAAGATGGTCGCAATGATGATCTTTATTATTCTCCTGTTTGCCATGATTTCCCGTTTGATCAGGGTTGCTCATGCATATTCCTCCTTGTGGCTTTGCTTTCCGTCTAACTAATATATGAATATATGCTCATATGTATTATATATTTTTCTATTCTTGACCGCAACCCACTTTTTACTAGTTCCCTAATCGCGGGGAGTCATGCAAGCCGAATATGCTTTTTTCCGTTCGCACGCACGGCGCTTCCTCGTCGCCAGGTTCTCAAGGCAAGCAAAAAACGCATGAGGACCTGGCCTGTCTAAGGCCATGGTCTTCATGCGTTTCCGGCGTCTTCCGTTATTCGTGCCTCAAGTGCTGCAGCGTAAGAACAAAAAGCTGCTCGACATGATCGTCGTCGAGCGAATAAAAAACCGTCTTGCCTACTTTGCGTCGCTTAACGATGCGCATGTTCCGCAGCAAGCGCAGCTGATGGGAAACCGCAGACTGCCCCATCTCCAGCACCTGCGTCAAATCATGCACGCACAGCTCGGATTGAAGCAGCGCATGGATGATCTTCACCCGCGTCGGATCGCCGAGCGCCTTGAACAAGTCCGCCAGCTCCGAAGCCGCCGCATCGTCGACCAGCTTCTTCTTTACTTCCGCAATATCGGCAACCGTACCTGCGCATGTATCGTCGCACGCAGCCGGAATCGTTACGTTATCCACTTGGGCATCCCCACCATATCGTTAATCGAATATGCCCATTATAACATGCAAGCGAAGGAAGTCATACCTGAGGGTTCGCGGCGGCGTGTACAAAATCCGCTGCCGTTAGCGAAACACGCTCTCCTGCGGCGAGCGACAACAAGACCTCCTCGCCGGCGTACCGGAATCTGTAATCGCCGCCCGCCTCCGAGCGGATCACCGCCTCCGTCAGTTCCCCGTCCCGCCACTCGAGGTCGACGACGCAGCCTCCCCGCGCGCGCAATCCGGTCGCTTTGCCCGATGGCCAAGCTTGCGGCAGCGCCGGCAGCAGCGCGATCTCCCCGCGATGGGATTGCAGCAGCATTTCCGCCACGGCGGCAGTGCCGCCAAAATTCGCGTCGATCTGGAACGGCGGGTGATCGCCGAACAGATTCGGATGAACCGACTTCGCGAGCAGCGCGGTCAAATGCTCGAACGACTGTTCACCGCTGCCGAGCCTCGCCCAGAATTGGATGATCCATGCCCGGCTCCAGCCGGTATGCCCGCCGCCGTTCGCCAGTCTCCCAAGAAGCGTCGCCTCCGCGGCGGCCGCGAGCGCCGGTTCATGCCGAGGCGTAATCTGCTCGCCGGGATGGAGCGCGAACAGATGCGAGATATGGCGGTGGCCCGGCTCCACTTCTTCATAGTCCTCCGCCCATTCCATCAGCCCGCCGTTTCGGCCGACCTCCGGCTCCGGCAATCGGGCAAGCGCGCCCGTAAGCTCTGCCTCGAACACGGCCTCCTCCTCGTCCATGCCAAGAACATGGATCGCTTCCAGGCAAGCCGTGAACAAAGCAAACGCGATCTGCGAATCCATCGACGGTCCGACGCATAACCTTCCCGTCTGCCCGCTCGGCAGACGGTAAGTGTTCTCCGGCGACAGGGAAGGAGCCGTCACGAGTCTGCCCCTCGCGTCCTCTACCAGGAAGTCGAGCAGGAACAAAGCGGCCTCCTTCAACGTCGGGTACGCGCGGGCTCTCAGAAATTCCTTGTCCATGCCGTAGCGGTAATGTTCCCACAGATGAAGCGCCAGCCAAGCTCCGCCCATCGGCCAGATGACCGCAGGCATGTACAGGCCGATCACGTTCGTCTCGGCCCACAGATCCGTCGCGTGATGCGCGGCAAATCCTCGAGCTCCGTAGACTTCCTTGGCCGTAGCCCTGCCGTTCTCCCGGAGCCGGTCGAGCAGATCGAACACCGGCTCATGGCATTCCGCCAAGTTGCCTATTTCGGCCGGCCAATAATTCATTTGCAGGTTGATATTCAAGTGGAAGTCGCTTTCCCATGGCGGCATATGGCTCTCGTTCCATACGCCCTGCAGATTGGCGGGTAGCGAGCCGGGCCGCGAACTTGCGATCAGCAAATACCGGCCGTACTGGAAGAATAGCGAGAACAGACCGTGATCGGCCTCTCCGTCCCGGAACCGGGACAGCCGCTCGTTCGTCGGGGGCTGCTCTGATTCGTTCGCGCTGCCTAACTCCAGCGACACCCGGCCGAATAATTCCACGTAATCGCGGACGTGATCCCGCCGCACGGCCTCGTAACCTTTGGCCGCAGCCGCTTCCAGTGCTCCCATGCACGCCTCGTAAGGGTCCTCGCTGCGGAAAGTGGTTGCTGCCGCTATGTACAGAGTAACCGAATCGGCGGCATCTACGCACAGGTAATCGCCGACGGTCTTCGCGCTTCCTCCTTCGGCGACGATCCTGACCGCGGCGCAATATCGCACGCCATCCGGACCGCATTGCCCGGTCATGCACACCGTATGCCCCAGCCCGCGCGTCTCCCCGTCGAACGGTCTACGGATCAGATTCGCGTCAAAGGACAGCGTTCCCGGCGCGTCGGCCGTTAATCGGATCGCGATCACGCCATCCGCATGACTCGCGAGCGCTTCCCGCAAGTATCGAACGTCTCCATCGTTATAGCCGATTTTTACGATGCCCTCAGTCAGATCGAGTTCCCTAGTATAGGCGGCATAGTCAAGCGGCATCCCGCGGAACGCGATATTAAGATCGCCCAGCGTCTGGTACGGCCCAATATGCTTCGGAGTCGAAGTGAGCGCCGTCTTGGCCATTCTCTCCGCTTCTTCCAGCCGCCCCGCGAACAGCAGCGACCTGATTGCCGCCAAGCTTTCGCCCGAATCCGGATTTCTCCGTTCGACGGGCCCCCCGTACCATAACGAATCTTCGTTAAGCTGAATCCGTTCCTCTTGAACGCCTCCGAATATCATCGCGCCAAGCTTGCCCGATCCGATGGGCAGCGCTTCCACCCATTGCCGAGCCGGTTCGGTGTACCATAGTTTTTCGTTATTATTCGCCATTCGAAGCATCTCCTCGCTTAGTCGTTCCTTTCATTATATAAATTCTAGCTTTGAAAGAAGCAGAGCAATTCGGGATATATGCGGGTAAAATTATCACTTTGTCGAGGTCTGGTTTCATCGGAAGCGGTCATCTACTATAATAATAGGATACGAACGGACAGAGGGGGCAGGGCATGTTCACGCTGAAGGAAAAAGTGTATCTGCTGAAGCTGCTGCAATCGCAAAAACGGAAATCATGGCTCGGGCTAGGACAGAAGGATCCCGTACATGACAAACTCGTGGAGAAGCTGGAACAGATGGTTCGCAACGAACAGGTCAACAAGGAACATCTCTAGTAAATCGCAATCATCAATCATCGTCAGTCACAGGAAAGGACTTATCGATCATGACAGGAAAAACGCATCTAATCATCGGCGCGCTCATCGGCGGCGCGGCGGCGGCAGCCTATTCTCCCGGGTTGGAGGATAGCCTGCTCTTTATCGGCGTATCCGCTTTCTCCGCGCTGGCCGCGGATCTCGACGGACCCAGCATGTTGAGCAGCAAGCTGACCAAGCTCAGCAGGCGGATCAGGGAGCTCGCGCTGTGGGGAGGCGTTATTTATCTCGCCATAACCGCCTACCTCTATTTCAGCGGCCAGCCGCTCTCGCCGCTATGGGCCGGAGGCAGTATCGCCGCAATCCTAATCGGTCTCGTCATGAAACAAGGCGCCATACGCAACGCGCTCGTCAGCGCCGTAGGGCTTTACCTGATCTACCACGGCGCCATTCACGAGCAGGTATGGCTAATCGGCCTCGGCGCGTTCGTCGCTTGGGCGCCATGGCTGAAGCATCGCGGCATGACGCATACGCTTTGGATCTTGCCGCTCTGGGGCTGGCTCGGCTGGGGACTGGAGCAGGAGCTCGGCGCGCCCGGTCTCGGCATGACCGCCATACTCGGATACCTCTCCCATCTCGTCGCGGATACGTTGACGCCCAGCGGGGTCAAGTGGCTGTATCCGCTCATCAAAAAATCGTTTAAGCTTCGCCTCTAATCCACCATCTTCCGCATGGAAAGGGTCAATCGCGCAAAAGAGCCATCCCGCCGCCGCGCCAAGCGACGATGGGATGGCTTCTTTTTTCATTTCTCGTTTGCCTCGTCATGACACCATCGGTCAAAACCGCTCCGAGACGACCTTCGGTTGAGTGAACAGCAGCAGATAGTCCCGGCCTCCCGCCTTCGAATCGGTGCCGGACATATTAAATCCTCCGAAAGGATGGACGCCGACGAGCGCCCCCGTGCATTTGCGGTTGAAGTACAGATTGCCGACATGGAATTCCTCGCGCGCGCGTTCAAGCCGGCTGCGGTTGCGGGAGATGACCGCCCCGGTCAGGCCGTACTCCGTATTGTTCGCGATGTCGAGCGCCGCCTCGAAGTTCGCCGCCTTCAGGATCGCGAGCACCGGCCCGAATATTTCCTCCTGCGCGATCTGGGCGTAAGGCTCCACGTCCTGGATAATGGTCGGCTCGATGAAATAACCGGCGCTGCTTCCCTTGTTGCCGCCGTAGATAAGCGTGCCCTCGGATCGGCCGATCTCGATGTATTTCAAAATATTAATGTACGCCCGCTCGTCGATGACTGGCCCAATGTACGTCGACTGCTCGGTGGGCCTGCCCATCTTGAGCATCCGCGTCCGCTCCACGACCTTCTTGATGACGGTGTCGTAGACCGACTCGTGCACGACCGCTCTGGAGCAAGCGGAACACTTCTGCCCGGAGTAGCCGAACGCGGAAGCCGTGATCGCGTCCGCCGCCAAATCCAGATCCGCATCCTCGTCCACGATGATCGTATCTTTCCCGCCCATCTCCGCGATGACGCGTTTGATCCACTTCTGATCCTGGCGCGCGGCGGCCGCCTTCTCATTAATGCGAAGACCAACCTCGCGCGAGCCCGTGAAGCAAATGAACCGCGTGAGCGGATGCTCCACCAGGAAATCGCCAATGTCGCTGCCCGCCCCCGGCAAATAATTAACGACGCCATCGGGCAGACCGGCATCCTCCAGCAGCTCGACAAACTTGGCCGCAATGACGGCCGTCGGACTTGCGGGTTTCAGCACGACGGTGTTGCCCGCCACGACAGACGCCATCGTCATGCCGGCCATGATCGCCAGCGGGAAATTCCACGGCGGGATGACAACCCCTACCCCGAGCGGAATGTAGACAAGCTCATTGTCCTCACCCGCTAACGGCACTAGTGGCTGGCGCTCCGCAAGCCGCTCCATTTCCCTCCCGTAGAACTCCATAAAGTCGATCGCTTCGGCCGTGTCGGCGTCCGCCTCCGCCCAGCCCTTGCCCGCTTCGTACACGAGCCATGCGGAGAATTCGTGTTTGCGCCTTCGCAGAATGGCAGCCGCCTTGTACAGCACCTTCGCCCTGGCGGGCGCAGGCACCCGCTTCCAGCCGTCGAAGGCAGCGGCCGCCGCCAATATCGCTTTATGGGCATGCTCCGTCTCCGCTTGCGAGACCATACCGATCAATTGGGTGTATTGCGATGGATTAATCGATTTGCGCTTCGTAATCGTTTCGATCCGGTCGGAGCCGATCTTCAGCGTGTATTCGCGCCCAAGCTCGGATTCCACTTGCAAAAGCGCAGCTTGAAAATCTGCGATATTGTCGCTGCTGCCGAAGTCGGTGAACGGTTCGTTGCGGAACGGCTCTCGCATACGCTTCTCCCCCTCAAACATGGAAATGACTTACAGAGGTTGTTCAAAAAGTCCACTTTTGATCACGAAGCTAACCAGGAAGCGTATTCGACATCGAATCTTGAATTCAGCCGGAACCTCCGGTGCTCACGTAGCTATCACTACGCTCCGCTCCTCATTTCCTAGCTTCTTTCAACCTTCTCGGTGCTGAAAACCGGACTTTTTGAACACGCACTTATAGCTTACATGTAAAGGGCTTATGATGAAGGTTATGCGGAGACCGGCCTACAAATGAGAAAAACTCATTTCGAAGTACTCCAGGGATGATCGACCGCGTTTAAGCGGCTACTCTTCGATCGGCATTTCCAGCTGTTCCTTGCAGAACGCGTCGACCGCCTGCTCCTCTTCCTCTTCCATCTCCATGTCCAAATAGTGATTGGAAGCCGCGATCAGGAACTCATATTTTACGATTCGCGAGCTATCGTTTTCCTTCATGTAGACGACTCGAAGTCTGACTCCTTCCTCCTGGTACAGCTCGTCATCCTCGTCCACTTCCAAATCCAACATAAACTCGTACCGCTCTCCCGGTAAAATGCCATAAGGATCTCTGATTTTTTCGACGGTGTATTCCGTAATTTTGAACATGCGCTCGTTCGCTCCTTCATGATCGTTAATGAACGCAAAGGCAGCCCGAAACTCGTATGCGATGCGATACGAAGCTCCAGGGCTGCCTCACGGTTAATGGCTAAATCAATGAATCTCGTTTATTACTCGGCGCTCAGCGTTTCCGTCAGCGGAGGAACGATTTGCGATTTGCGGGATACGACGCCTTTGAGCAATGCTTTGTTGTCGCTCAGCGTCACGTTGAACGCCTTCTCCACACTGCCGGCTTTGCTGCCGAGCGCTAGTCCGATGGAGTCGTTGTTCAGGATGTCCGTTACGACGAGCAGGAACAGGTCAAGGCCTTTAGCCGCGATAATGCCGTTCAGCGCTTCTTCGAGCTCCGCTTGGCGGTTCAGCACGTCGTTCGTGTCAACTGCGTTCACTTGCGCGATCTCGACTTTGTAGCTGCCCATCGAAAATTCCTTCGCGTCGATGGAGATCAGCTGTTCGATCGTTTTGTCGCTCAGATCCGCACCCGCTTTGAGCATGTCGAGTCCGTAAGCGTCGGCGTCGACGCCCGCGATCGCTGCCAGCTCGCGAGTCGCCGCAACGTCTTGCTCCGTGCATGTCGGGGATTTGAACAGCAGGGAATCCGAAATGATGGCGGATAACATCAGGCCCGCGATTTCTTTGCGGATCTCGACACCGTTTTCCTTGTACAGCTTGTTCAGGATCGTTGCCGTGCAGCCTACCGGCTCGGCGCGGAAGTAGAGCGGTCCAGCCGTTTCGAAATTCGCGATGCGGTGGTGGTCGATGACTTCAACCACGCGCACTTTGTCGATATCGTTAGCGCTTTGTTGGCGCTCGTTATGGTCAACCAGGATAACTTCCTTCACTTCGTCGGCAACGTTCTCGACCAGGCGAGGAGCCTCGATGCCGAAGTAGTTCAATGCGTATTGCGTCTCGCCGTTGATCTCGCCCAGGCGTACCGCTTCTACGTCCGCGCCCAGCTTGCTCTTCAGCTCCGCATATGCGATTGCCGAAGTAATTGTGTCCGTGTCCGGGTTTTTGTGTCCGAAAATAAACGTTTTTGCCATGATCCATACTCCCTTAATCGTTATTGATCCGCCGATTGCCGATTCCGCCTCCGAGCCGGACCTGTTTAACTAATTGTACACTAATTGATATACGTTCAAAAAGTTCGGTTTTCAGCACCGAGAAGATTGAAAGAAGCTAGGAACTGAGGAGCGGAGCGTAGCTGGAAGCTACGTGAGCACCTGCAATGTTTCCGAAGGAAACATACTTCGAAAGCATTCGCTTAGGTCCGGCTGAATTCAAAATTCGATGTCGAATATGCTGCTTGCTTTACATCGTGATCAAAAGCGGACTTTTTGAACAACCTCTATTACCGATTATAACTGTTAGTTCTCCGTATTCCTATACCTTTACACCGAATTATGCAAAAAAGAAGGGACCGGCCCTCCCGCGCGGAGCGGATTGGCGGTCCTGAAGCTGCTTGCTAGACGATAAACCGCTTGTTCAGCGAATCCAGCTCGTTCGAAATATGGCGCAGCGACTCCGCCGAAGCGGCTACCTCGTCCATCGAGACGATCTGATCGCCGGAGCTCGTCGCGATCCCTTGGAAGTGAATCGCAGCATGGCGGGAGATTTGCTCCATCTCTTCCACGGACGCCGCCACCTCCTCCGATTCCGCCGATACTTCCTGCGAGGCCGCAGATACCTCTTGGAGCTGACGGTTCACATGGTCGAGCCCGTCCACGATCGCGTAGAACGTCTCTCCCGCTTCTTTTACGATGCCGATGCCGCCGATGACTTTGTCCGTGTTGCCGGCCATCTCGGCGGAGAGTCGCGCCGTCTCGTCCTGCGTCTTCGCGATCATCTCCGAGATTTGAACCGCGAACGTCTGGGACTGCGCCGCCAGCTTGCGCACCTGCTCCGCCACGACGGCGAATCCTCTGCCGTTCTCGCCCGCGTGCGCGGCTTCGATTGCCGCATTCAGCGCGAGCAAGTTCGACTGCGCGGCGATATCCGACATAACCGACGAGATGTCCCCGATCTCGTCCGACCGGCTTTCCAATCGTTTCATCGCGGCAAGCATATGCTCCGCCGCGGCTCCGATCGCTTCCATTTCCGAAATCGCCGCGCCGATTAACGCCTTGCCGCGGTCAGAATGCTCCTTCGTCTCCTGGGCGACATCGGATACGACCGCAGCCGATTCGGTTATGCGAAGCATGCTGCGCGTGACGCCTTCTACCGCTCTCGTCATGTCCGAAGCGCGATTCACCTGCGTCTGCACACCGCTGGATGCGTCATGGATGCTCGCTGCGATATGTTTGCTCGCTTCCGTCGTGCTTCTGGCATGGCGCGATACATCCTCCGATGCGGACAGCAGGCGCTCCGAGTTGTCCCGCATGTTCCGGATGACGGATCGCGTATTCGCGACCAGCTGTTGGAACGTATGGGCCAGTGCGCCGATCTCGTCCTTGCGGGTTACCGGGATGTCTACCGTCATGTCCCCTTCTCTTACTTTGGCGACGGTATTCGTCAATTGCTGCAGCGGGCGCGTCAAGTAGCTCGCGAGCGCGATGACGAGCGCGATTCCCGCGGCTACGATGCCTACGGCGACGTAAAGCGTCGTCTTCGTATTAGCGGACATGAGCGCGAACACCTTCGTCGCGTCGAAGTCGGCCCCGACGACGCCGATCAAATTGCCTGCGCTGTCTTTAAGCGGCACGTACGCCGTAACGGTCGCGCCGTATTCCGCGTCGTTCGTCAATTCCCCGATGACGGGGGCCCCCGTCTCGAACGCTTGTATCATGCCGGGATATTCGTTATCCTCTCGCGTTCCGATCGGGGAAAAGTCGTCCTCTGCCACGTCGGCGGGTGCTCCGTCGACCATATAGTAATAATAAGATTCCCCGTTCTCTTCGCCGCGTCCGAGCGTGTAGAGATATTTGAGGCCGTTCGCCTCCCGCAGCCCGTTCAGCTTCGCACGGAGCTCGCGATAATAATTGGTCTCCCCACTTTCCGCAGTGAGGCCCGCATACGCTGAAGGGTCAACGAGCTTCGCAGCGCTCTCCGCCACCAACTGCGCCTGCGCGCCTAACGAGTTTTCGACGAGGCTCATCGATGACCGGTAGATCGTGAAGCCAAGTACGGCAACCGCCGCAATGATGAGACAAGAAAAAAACAAAACCATTCGCGTTAACAATCGATTCAAGCCTAGTGCCCCTTCCCGAGTATGTACGTTTATCTGACACTATTTCACAAGATTCGATAACGCTTCCGCCAGCAAAATCTAGAAAACATCGCCATTTTCTTTACCAATATGAAAAGCCAGAAGCAGCAATTTCAATTGCCGCTTCTGGCGATCTATGGTCTGGATATGCTTAGGCTGATGCAGGCTGATCAACCAACAACATTCGTGATGACCTCGATGTTGCCGCGAGTGGCTTTGGCATAAGGGCAAACCTTATGAGCTTCCGCGACGACGTCCTCGGCTATGCTGGTTTCCACGCCTTTAATCGCGATGTCGAGCGTGATGGCCAGTACATAACCGTCGTTCGCAACCTTGCCGAGCGTTACATGAGAAGCAATGTTCGTACCTTCCGCATTGATTTTCTTCATTCTAAGAACGGTACCGATCGCGCCTTCGAAACATGCGGCCCGTTGCGCACCGGAAGTGGGTTGTGAGCACGGTTTTTCGTACACATTCGGCCCGTTGCGCCTCGGATGGGCGTTGTGAGCACGATTTTTCGTACACATTCGGCCCGTTGCGCCCCGGAAGTGCGTTGTGAGCACGGTTTTTCGTACACATTCGGCCTGATACGGCCCGGATGGGCGTTGTGAGTACGATTTTTCGTACACATTCGACCCTTGCGGCCCATTTAGACAAAGAAAAGCTGCCCCTAAAAGTGTTTACTTCTGGGACAGCCTCTAATAATCGTCCGTTCACCTATCTAGCGTTAACCTCTATATTGTTTCAGGAAGTCGACCGCGAGCTTGATATCCTTCTCCGGGCTTGTGCCTACTTCTCTCTCGATGGTCAGGTACCCTTTGTAGCCAATATCGTTCAGCGCCTGCAGGTAGCCGTTCCAGTCGACCTTGCCTTCGCCGAGCGGCACTTCACGGAACGTCGGGCCGGTCTCCGCCATCTTGGCGATTTTGTCGTGGTCGAGCCCCGCTTCGTAGCCGTAGAAGCCGTATACGTCGCGGGGATCGATGAATTCCGCCAGCTTGATGCCATCCTTGGCATGGGTATGCACGATGTAATCCTTCAGCGTGTAGACGCCTTGCACCGGATCGTCGCCCGTCACCATGACCATGTTCGCGGGGTCGAAGTTGACCGACACGCCTTTCGTGCCGAGCGTATCGAGGAACGACTTCAAATGCGAAGCCGGCTCCGGTCCGGTCTCGATCGCGAAGTACGCATTCATGTCGCTGGCGAACCGGCTCAACTCCACGCAAGCCTCGTGCATCGTCTCGTAGACGCGGCTGTTCCGGTCATCCGGCACGATGCCGATATGCGTCGTCACGATGTTTGTGCCGAGCTCGAGACCAAGCTCCAAAATCCGCTTCGACTTGTCGATCTTCTCCCGGTTCAGCGAGGCATCCTGGAAGCCGTGACCGCCCAGGTCGCCAACGAGTGCCGAAATCTCGAGGCCAAGCGACTGAATGTAATCCTTTAGCTCCTTGCGAGCCGAGGACGATAGATTCGCGGGATCCATCTCGCCCTTGATCGCGTAGATTTGCACGCCGTCCGCTCCGACCTGCTTCGCTTTCAGCAAACCTTCCCTCACGCCAACTTTAAAGCTGTCGACGATAACCCCGATATTGTTCGTCATGATCGGTTTACTCATCCCTTGGCACGCTCCTTTAAGAGGTAGTTCAAAAAGTCCGCTTTTTGATCTCGCATTTTAATCAAGCATTAAAGTTGTTCCCATGTTTGTTTCACGTAGTCGAACGCCAGCTTTGTTCCTTTGCGGCATTCTTCCATGCCTTCGAACTCGATCGAAACATATCCGTCGTACCCGCTCTCTTTCACGATCCGAAGTACGTTCGGCATGTCGATGTCGCCTTGGCCCGCGATCGCTCCGCGCAAGTAGTTGCCGCCGGACGACTTGAACCAGCCTTCCCCCGGATAACGGTACGATGGTCGGACGTAGAAGTCCTTCACGTGTACCATCGAAGCCAGGGCGATATTATTGGCGACAGCCCTCGAAGGGTTCTCGTCCGCGCAAAGGAAATTGCCCACGTCCAGCGTCGTGCGGAAATTGTCGCGGCCAACCGCTTGAACTAGCGCTTGCACGCGGTCGCTCTGCTGAACGAAGTACCCGTGATTCTCCACGCTAGTCGTAATGCCGAAGCTCGCGGCGTAATCAGCGATCTCGCGGCAAGCCTCGACCAGCTTTGGCAGCTGAGCCAGGAAATGCCCGATGGACAGATCCTGCGAAGACGCGACATCATGCCGCATCCGATTCATGCCGAGCGCCGCGCAGACGTCGACCTCGCGCTTCACCCGCTCAATCTCTTCCCGCAGCGCCTGGCCTTCCTTGTCCGCGAAATTCGCGCCGATCGCGTAATTGGACAGCTCCAATCCGTTCGAAGCCGCCGCGCCGCGAATCGTCTCGATAAGCGACGGATCTTCGATCAAGCTGAACCCGAGCGGTACGATCTCGACATGCTCGGCGCCGATGCTGCCGATGTAGTCGATAACGCCTTCTACCGTAAGCTCGCCCGAGGCGAACGCCTGATGCAGGCTGTACGTGCTGACTCCGAGCTTCATAGTCTCACCTCGGCGCCTTTGGCTGCCGATTCGTAGATGCCGCACAGAATTTTCATGATTTCGACGCCGTCCTCGACCGGGCTGATCGGTTTCGTGCCATTGCGGACGTTGTCCACAAAGTGGTTAATCTCGTTTTGGAAGGCGGCCTCGAAACCGAATCCTTTGTGATCCGTCTGCGGGATCGCGTTGACGATCCGGTTGTTCATCTCCGTCACGAACGTCGTCTCCGGCTCGATCTCCATGCCGCCTTTGTCGCCGTACAGACGAATCGACGTTTCATCCTGCTTCGCGTGCAGCGTGAAGCTGACGTCGACCATCAGGGACGCGCCGTTCTCGAAGCGGATGAGCGCGTTCGCCATGTCTTCGACCGTGTTTTTGCCGGCGTCATAGTCCGCTGCCTTGTAGAACGACAAGTTCTGGATGTTCGAGCGATTGCCGAGCTTGCGGTACGTGTTCGCGCTGACGGATACCGCCTTCGGACGGCCCATCATGTACCAGCAAATATCAATGGCATGCACGCCGATATCGATCAGCGGACCGCCGCCGGAACGTTCGATATCCGAAAACCAGCCGCCGGGATTGCCAAGGCGCCGGAAAATCGTTGCTTTCGCGTAATAGATTTCGCCGAGCTGGCCTTCTTCCACCAAAGAACGAAGGAATTGGCCGTTCGGGTCGTACCTGCGCACGTAACCGACTTGCAGAATTCGGCCCGTTTCCTCGACGGCGCGCTGAACCTCGAGCGCTTCCTCGACCGTGCGGCACAGCGGTTTCTCCACGAGCACGTGCTTGCCCGCGCGAACGGCCGCGATGCTGATCTCCGCGTGCGTGTTGTTCCAGGTGCAGATGCTGACGGCTTCCACGTTCGGATCCGCGAGCAGCTCCCGGTAGTCCGTATATACTTTGGTTGCGCCGTATTTCTCCGCCGCTTCCTTGGCGCGTTCCTCGTTCAGATCGCATACCGCGTAGACGGTCGCGTCCGGATTGTTTTTATAAGCATTCAAATGCAACGATGAGATTGAGCCCGTTCCGATAACGCCGATTTGTACAGGTGACATTTCCGATCTCTCCTTGTCATTTCTTAAGTATAGGGATGATATCCGCTTAAGCTTTGGCATGTATACACTTCCGTATTATAATGGAATCAGAAACGTAAGCCATGCAAAGCCGTGCGGATTATTTGCACATTTGTGCTGCGGAGAAATGGGAGGATCGCCATGTTAGATAATTTCGAAAATTTGCGAGAGCCGATGAACATGCCCGATCCGCGATTCCCGGTCAAAGTGCACCGGACGTACTTCGAGCATGCCGGCACGACGTTATTTCCTCATCACTGGCACGCGCATCTTGAATTTCAATTTATAGAAGCAGGGGAAGCCGTCATCGAATGCGGAACGACCCAGTATGAAGTGCGGCCCGGTGATCTGATCGTCGTGAATAGCAATGAGCTTCATCATGGAGTGAGCAGGTCATCTGATTTGTTCTACTATGCCCTAATCGTGGATACCTCCTTGCTGCACAGCCAGTTCGCAGATGCCGCCGAGACCAAGTTTATCGCGCCGATTATCCAGAACCGGATCCTGTTCCGCAATCATATTCGAGGCAATCCGGAAGCCAACGCCTGCGTCCTCTCCATCGCCCATGAGCTGAAAACCCGCTCGTTCGGCTTCGAGCTCGCGATCAAGTCCGAGCTGTACCGCTTGCTCACGCTGCTGCTCAGAGGACATGTGGCCAGCGTTCTGACCAAAGACGAATACGCGGAGCGGATGAAAAACATTAAACGGTTCGAACCCGTTCTTCATTATATCGACCTTAATTTCAAAGAACCTCTGACGGTCGAGCTGCTTGCCGATGTCGCTGGCCTCAGCCGCTACCACTTCAGCCGTCTGTTCAAGCATTTGACGGGCCGCACCGTAACCGAATACGTGACCGCGGCCCGTCTCGACAAGGCGGAATACATGCTTCGACATTCGCCGCTGACCGTATCCGAAATCGCCGTTGCCACTGGCTTCAACGATATTTTTTATTTCAGCCGCACGTTCAAGAAACATAAGAAACAATCCCCATCCAAGCTCAGGGAAGGATAAGTTGCATCTCCATGGAACAGCCTTTAAGTCTCTGTGCATGTCTTCCCCAGCTAATGGAAACACTTGATTCAAAAGAAAAGCGCAAAAAAGAGCTGTCCCGGCAGGTCGTGGCGACCTTCGAGACAGCCCATCTTTTCATGAATCGGGCTCGCATGTATGCGTATGTTTCCGCCTGTCGAAAGAAATTAGGCGTTATAAAACTTATCCAGCTCCGCTACCACGTCTTCCAGCTTGCCGTCCACGAGGGTCTGGCGCTGCGGCTTATCGAACAGCGCGGAAATTTCCGCCGGGAACTTCTGCTCGATACCGCATAGCCGGATCGCTTCGTCGAACTTCGCTGGATGCGCCGTCGCCAGCGAAATGTTGATTTCGCCTTCATCCGTGCATTTCTCCACCGCGGCGACGCCGCAAGCCGTATGCGGATCCAACAGGTAGCAATATTTGGCCTGATAGTCGGAGATCGTATCCAGGCATTCTTGTCCGTCCACACCGTATGCGGCGAACTCCGATTGCACCTTGCGGAGCGCTTCTTCCGGGATCGAAATTTCGCCCTCCGTCTTGAACTGCTCCATCAGGCGGTTCACCTGCGCAGCGTCCTCTCCAAGCACGTAATACAAATACCGCTCGAAGTTGCTTGCCACTTGAATATCCATCGACGGGCTGTACGTCATGCGGAAATCGCCCGGCATATAGACGCCTTCGTGGATGAACCGTTCCAGAATGTTGTTCTCGTTCGTCGCGAGGATCAGCTTGCCGACCGGCAGGCCCATCCGCTTAGCAAGGTAACCGGCGAAGATATCGCCGAAGTTGCCCGTCGGAACGCTGAAGTTGACCGGCTCCCATTTGCCTGTCGCTTTCGAGACTTGGAAATACGAATAGAAATAATAAACCGTCTGCGCCAGAATGCGCACGAAGTTAATGGAATTGATCGCGGCCAAATGGTTCGCCGATTTGAAATCCAGATCCGCGAACAGCTCTTTGATCATGCGCTGGCAATCGTCGAAGTTGCCTTCCACCGACAAGTTCAGCACGTTGTCCTCTCGCACGGTCGTCATCTGCAGCTCCTGCACCTTGCTGACTTTGCCAGTCGGATGCAAAATGCAGATTTTAATGCCTTCCTTGCCCTTCACGCCTTCGATCGCAGAAGCGCCGGTATCGCCGGAAGTGGCGCCGAGAATATGAATTTTTTTGCCTTGTTTGGTCGCAACGTACGAATAAAATTGCCCCATGAATTGCAGAGCGATGTCCTTGAACGCGAACGTAGGGCCATGGAACAGCTCCAGCAGGTACAATCCGTCATGTATACGGCGCACGGGCGTGACCTCGGGATCGCGGAACGTGCCGTAGCTTGCCGCAACCATCTCCTTCAGATCGGCCTCGGGAATTTCACCGTTCGTGAAATACGAGAAAATCGCAAGCACCAGCTCCTGGTAGCTTAGCGACTGCCACTCCTTCAGCGTTGTTTCGGATAAGACCGGAATCTCGCTCGGCACCAGCAAACCTCCGTCGTCCGCCAGTCCCATCATGAACGCATCGATAAAGCCGATTTTGCCAATCTTGCCTCTAGTGCTGATATACTCCATTGTCGTCCTCCTACTTGCCTGCGCTCCACGCGCGGAATTGCTCTTTTATGCATTCTATCACAGATAGGACGTGATCTGCGACCCTTTTCCAACCGCGACTGGCTCCCGTAGCAAAAAAATCCATTGCGGACCTCCCTGCAACATTCCGCGAACCGTCCGCGTTAGTAGCGGTGTGCGCACAACCTAGAACCGACCAACACGATCACCAAGGAGATGGACAATGATGAAAAAACGAGTACTTAATATGCTAATGATCTTGGCGATGGGATTCGCGTTAGCCGCTTGCGGGGCGGACGCGGACGATACAGACAAAAACGGCGGCAGCAACGCGGGCAGCGCGACCGAATCGCCAGCCCCGGGCAACGACGGAACGAATGCCGGGGACGACTCGAACGTCGGCTCGAACGACTCGGGCGCGGGTGAAGAAACGGCCGGCGGAGAAGCCGCGGGCATGCTCGATGCCATATTGGCCAAGGTCGAGCAGCCGGCCCTGCTGCCGGTGGAAGGCGACATGGTGAAGGATCTGTATCATTTGGACGCCGCATTGTTCGAGGACTACGCGATCCGCACGCCGATGATGAACGTGAAGACCAACGAAATTTCGATCATTAAGGTGAAGGACGCGAAGGATATTCCGGCCGTCGAAGAGGGTCTCAAGCAGCGCGCCGCGGATGTGCAGAAGCAGTTCGAGACGTACCTGCAAGACCAATACGAAAACGCCAAAAACTTCAAAATCGTGACGAAAGGCCAATATGTCCTGTTTGTCATTTCCGAAGAAGCCGACGCGATCATCGCCGAATTCGAAGCTCAAGTGAAATAACGGAAGCCGCATGGTATTCAGCAGCTTACTGTTCCTGTTCCTGTTTCTGCCTGTCGTCTTGCTGCTGTATTATGCGTCGCCCTGGCGCGTCAAAAATCTCTTGCTATTCTTGGCGAGTCTCGTTTTCTATGCATGGGGCGAGCCGATTTACATCGCGCTGATGTTGTTCTCCACGCTGGTCGACTACTTCTTCGGCCTGATTCTAGACAGGCCGGGGACGAGCGCCAGGAGACGGAAGCTCGTGCTGATCGCTTCCGTCATCGTCAATTTGGGCGTGCTCGGATTTTTTAAATATGCCGACTTCCTCATCGCGAACGTCAACGCCTTGCTCGGAACGTCGATCCCGGCGACCGATCTGCCGCTGCCGATCGGAATTTCGTTCTATACATTCCAATCGATGAGCTACATCATCGATATTTACCGCGGGCAAGCGAAGGCGCAGCGCAACTGGATCGACTTCGCGACGTTCGTGGCTTTGTTCCCGCAGCTCGTCGCGGGACCGATCATTCAATACAATACGATCGCCGAGCAGCTGCGTAGCCGCAAGGTCGATGCCGCCATGTTCGCCGAAGGCATCCGCCGCTTCTCGCTGGGGCTCGCGAAGAAGGTGCTGCTCGCGAACAATATCGGCCTTCTTTGGCACGATGTTTCGTCCTCGGGAAGCTTCGATTCGCTGCCCGCCTTGACCGCTTGGCTCGGCATCATGGCGTTCGCCTTCCAGATTTATTTTGACTTTAGCGGTTATTCCGACATGGCGATCGGCCTCGGCCTCATGTTCGGCTTCCGATTTAACGAAAATTTCGACAAGCCGTATGCCGCGGCCAGCATCACGGACTTCTGGCGGCGCTGGCATATTTCGCTCGGCACCTGGTTCCGCGATTACGTCTATATCCCGCTCGGAGGCAACCGGCGCGGGCTGGCGAAGCAGCTTCGCAACATTTTGATCGTATGGATGCTGACCGGCATCTGGCATGGCGCAAGCTGGAATTTCCTGCTGTGGGGGCTGTATTTCGGCGTGATCCTCATTGCGGAAAAGCTGTTCATACTGCGTCTGCTGCAGCGTCTGCCAAGGTGGATCAGCCACGCCTACGCGCTGCTCCTAATCCTGATTGGCTGGGTGTTCTTCGCCTTCGAAGAACTGCCCGACGTTGCCGCCTACTTCGGTGCCATGTTCGCGGCGAACGGAGAATGGTGGGACCGCCATTCCGTTTACTTGCTTTATACCAACGCCATTTTGCTGGTCATGCTCGTGCTGGCCTCGCTGCCTTGGAAGCGCATGCGCTTAGGCGGTTCGATAACTCGCGGGTTCGGCTCTTCTGCCTATTTCGGACTTGCCTGGTATGCTGCGCTGCTGCTCATGTCCGTCGCTTACCTAGTCGACGCTACATTTAATCCATTCCTTTATTTCCGTTTCTAGCTTGGAGGCTTTGCAGACATGACGACCAAAACGACCGACCGCATTTACATCGGAGGTTTCCTAGCCCTGCTCGGAGGGATGCTGCTTCTCTTCGCGATCCAGCCGAAAACGATTTTCTCCGAGCTCGAGAACCGCAACCTGCAAGCCGTGCCCGAGCTTAATTGGGCTAATATTTGGTCGCAGCGATACGCCGAGGAAGCGGAGCTGTACGTCACCGATCACTTCCCGTTCCGTTCGGAATGGATCGCGGCCAAGTCGGTGCTGGAACAGCTGCGGCTGCAGAAGGAGAATAACGGCATCTACTTGGGAGATGACGGATATTTGTTCGAGAAGTTCGGCGAACCCGACTACGAGGAGCTAGGTGCGTACGCGGACGCCGTGAAACAATTCGCCGAGAACCATCCGGATTCGCAGATGACGTTCATGCTCGCTCCGAACGCGATCGGCCTGTACCCGCAGCGTCTGCCTTGGATGGCGGATGCGTATCCGCAGCGAGTCGTGAACGAATGGGTCGGAGCGCGGGTCGGGGATGCCTTGACGTTCCTTGACGGCTTCGCGTTCCTGCAGGAAGCAGCGTCCGAAGGCGATCGCCAGCTTTATTACCGTACCGACCATCACTGGACTTCCTATGGCGCATATCTCGCCTACCGGGCGTATGCGGAGCGAATGGGCTGGGAGCCGCTTCCCGAGGAAGCTTTCGACATCCGTACCGTGACGGAATCGTTCCTTGGAAGCTATCATACCAAAGGACAATTCGGCGGCGCGAAGCCGGATGCCATCCAAGTCTACGAACCGAAAAATGCCATCGGTACAGAGATGTTCAACGCCGATTCGGACGAGACGAAGATCAGCTTGTATGACGACAGCTTCTTGGCCAAGAAGGATAAGTACGCCTACTTCCAAGGCGGGGTGCATGCGCTCGTGACGATCAAGAGCGAGCTTAACCCGGCGGACGCAGACCTGGATAAGCTGTTGATCGTCAAAGATTCCTACGCCCACAGCGTCTTGCCTTTCCTCGCGAACCACGTCAAAGAAATCCATATGATCGACATTCGCTACTACAACGGCAACATCGGCGACTACATGGAACAGAACGGCATCGACGACGCCCTTCTGCTCTTCAACACCGCCACGTTCACGCAAGAGAGAGGGCTGTTGAAGCTGAAATATTAAGCCGTTCAGAAATCGAGTAGGCCTATGCGCATGCGCATAGGCCTCTCACAGATCCGGACTTGCGGGTCGTCGCATCCGGCTCCTCCAGTGATTATCCCCGTTGGGGATGAAGTTCTTTGCAAATCGTATAGAGACTGCATAGACCGATCTCGTCAAACCATCGGTTCGGCAACGCATATTGGGCATAGGTTGACATGGAGCTCCGCCATGCTGTCATGCGCATGCCCGGCATTTCCTTACTCCCCCATCCTCTTCTTCGCATTTCTCGATGCAGCTTCCTGATTTTCTTCCAGCTTCTCAGTTGTACCGCGCGCAACCGTCTTCTGATCCACGCATCCAATTCCTGAAATCGTCCCTTTATATCTCCCGTTCCGAAGTAGTTTCCCCAACCCCGCAAATAAGGGTTGAGCTTCTTCTTCACCAACTGCTCAACATTTACCGTCTGATTGCGTCTCGTGATCTCTTTCACTCGTTCTTTGAATTTCGCCATCGCTTTATCCGAAGGAGCCATTCGCTTCCCCGGTTTGAATTCATGACCGAGAAACACAAAGGACTCCCTCTTGCTGTTGACGATTTTCGTCTTCTCCGGGTGAACTTTCAGACCCATTTCTTTTTCAAGTAGTTTGACGACTGATTTTAGGACGCGCTCTGCTCCTTTTTGCGTTTTACAGCAAATAACAAAGTCGTCCGCGTATCGCGTCAAACGGTGACCTCGTTCGGTCATCACTTGATCCAGTGGGTGAAGGTAAATGTTGGCTAGCAAAGGGCTAATGACTCCGCCTTGCGGCGTTCCTTGCTCGTTCAGGTGATAGCTTCCATCATCCATGACCCCTGCCTTCAGAAATTCCTCCAGTAAGGTCAGCACGCTTCCATCGACCACCGTCTCTTTAACCTTGCCGATGAGTTTCTCGTGCGGGATGGTGTCAAAGTACGATTTCAAGTCGGCGTCGATCACGTAACGGTACCCGTCGTTCAAATCCGCTCGGATCTTTTCCAGTGCCATGTGCGCATTTCTTCCCGGACGAAAACC
>NZ_JAVFVT010000022.1 GCF_030929555.1 Paenibacillus sp. LHD-117
GTCATACTCCTCGTAGCGAATCGCATTTTCGAGATGGACGAGCTGATTACGGGCGTTGTACGTATATTTCGTGCCGATGATCGTATACCCTTTGCCGACCTCGCGAATCCGTTCAAAAAGCTTCTTCTGTTCGCCCGGCGGCAGGTTAACTTCGCCGTTGACGATGTTGTCGATCGCGGCCAGCAGATGCTCGATTTGACCTGTCTCGAACATCGTGGCCACTTCCGTACTCGTTCCATCAGGCTTCGCAAAGGCGGCGCCCAGCTTCTTGTAAAGGCCAAGCTTCTTGCCGTTGCCGTTTTCCAATGCCTTCAGCCAGCCACAACCGCCGCCGTTGCTGCCGTTCCCGTTTCCGTTGTTTCCATTTTCTTTATTGCCATTATTACCGTTATTGCCATTACCCTTATTACCGTTATTACCGTTGTTGCCGTTACCATTACCGTTACTGCCGTTTCCGTTACCATTTCCGTTATTGCCGTTATTGCCATTTCCGCCGCTATTGCCGTTGTTACCATTATTGCCATTGTTACCGTTGCCGTTGTCATTCGTGTTATTACCATTGCTATTTCCGTTACCATTTCCATTATTGCTATTTCCGTTCCCGTTGCCGCCGCCATTCTCTTTTGCGTCTGAGTTGCCATTGGACAGGATGGAAACCTTACCGGACTTGCCGTTACCATTACCATTACCATTACCGTTGTTGCCGTTATTTCCATTGCCATTGCCGTTTCCATTGTTGCTTTTGTCATTCGTCTCGCAAACGGCTGGCGTTTCGACTTCAGGCTCAGTTGGCTCGGTTGGCTTGCTTGGCTTCATGCCGAACGATTCGAGAACCATCTGCACGAGCTCATCCGTCGTAATGACTTTGTTTTTGTCCTCTATAGTTCCTTGGAGAATGGCCTTTCGTACGGTACGATTTCCCGCTCCGTCGTATTCATACAGGATGACATCGCCGTCAGTTGTCTCTACACGCTCTAACTGCTCCCTATTGTCATAAACAAAACTGCTCGCATCATCCTGCTCTTTAACGTGGGTAATAAAGTCGCGCTCATTATGCTCGTAGTCGCTGATATGAAGAGACTCGCCCGACAGTGTCGTCTTCTGGATATCGATAAGATGCCCTGGTTTATAATCGATTGACGTAACGGTATCATTCGGATATTGGATAGCCGTTACATAACCGTCGGCATCAAATTCGTATTCGTACTTAAAACCTTTGCTATCCGTATAACCTGTCGGACGACCAACGGCGTCGTAATCAAACTCGCTACGTTCGCCGTTTACGATCTCCGCAGTCTTCTCCCCGTTGGCATTATACTCGAAAATAATCTTATCGCCGTTCGGATACACCGTCTGCTTAAGCTGGTTGTTGTCATAATAGCTGTAAGTAATCGTACCGCTAGCGTCGGTACGGGTCAGCATATTGCCCGCTTTATCGTAGGTGTACGCGTACCAGATGCCGTCGCTGTAATCTTCGCGGATTTTGCGGTCCATGAAATCGTACTGATACTTCGTGGTTAATCCGCCCGGTCTTTTCTCCACCAGCAAATTTCCATTCGGATCATACTGGTATTCGAATACATCCTGTCCGTTCTCTGCACGAATAACAACCTTCTGCAAACGCCGCCCAAGCTCGTCATAGTCATATTGCGTCAACTGTTCATTTCCGTCCTGTTGACTTGTACGGTTCAGCTCGGCATCGTACGTATAGGACGTTGACAGGCCTCCTACAATAACGGGCGATTCAATAATGGAAGTTAAACTGTCACGCTCGTCATAGTTGTACTGTACCGGTCCGTATACAGGACGGATTTCTTCCAGCTTATTGCCAGCCGAATCGTATCTATAGCTGAGCTGACCTCCATTCGGCGTTTGTTCCAGCGTGACGCGTCCTTCGGTATCGTAATCGTATTGCGTAACCTCTCCTAATCTGTTGTATATCATTAACGTACGTCCATCAATGTCGAGGTCGAATCGCTGAACATGTCCGAGCGCATCCTTCTCCTCCAACCTATTGCCGCGGAAGTCGTACTTCCACTCGCTATCCCGTCCGAGCGGTCGGCGCTCCGCTATTTTATAACCAGCAGGACTGTACTCGTATTTAGTCCATTGGCCTGCGGCATCCGTCTCCATCACCTTCTGCCCTTCGGCATCATAAACTAACGTCATTTGGTGACCGTTCCCATCGACATGCGCGACAGGCAAGCCCCGAGGATCATACTTGTATTCATTGACGATTTGCTTGCCGGTTAAGGACGAGTCTTCGTAGTAAATTTCTTTCGCCAATTGACCGTTATCGCCATAGATGGAACGTGTGAAGTTGCCGTTCGGATCCTTCTCCAATACGACGCGGCCGGCTCCATCGTATACATACTTGGTTAAAGCCGATATATTCGCCTCGCTTAAGTAGGCAGCGCCTTCCTTGTAGATGATCGAATCCGTTAATTGGCCGGCAGCATCGTAGCGATTTTCTGAAATATTGTTCAGACCATCGATCGCAAGAACGAGGTTACCGTTCGTATCGTAAACCGATTGCGACTCCGTGCCGTCCGGTTCGACTCGCTTCGTCTGTCGCCCCATTACGTCGTACGTATACGAAGTGATTCTCTCCTCGAGCAGCCCGCCATCCGCACGATTCCGTTCGATCGACTGCTTCAAACGTCCAAGCTCGTCATAAGTATGGACATTAACCAGGCCTTCGGACGAAACCCGCTCTTCTAATTCTCCTTCAGGCGTATATTTGTACGAGTTAGTCGCCCATTCGCTATCGTTCAACTGGCGACGTTCTTCCGTCTGATTGCCCCAGGCGTCCGTCTTGTAGACAAACTTCTGAACCGCGCCTAAGCTATCTATCTCCTCTATACGTTCCTTCACGCGTCCAAAAGCGTCAACGGTCGAAGCAACCTTCTGCCCTTCCTCGTTAACCGATTCGATTTCATTCCCGAAAGCGTCATAACGAACAATCGCGACGTCGCCCGATTCGGAAACGGTCCGAACGATTTGACCATTCGTATCGTAAGCGGCGCTTTGCGTGTAGTGAATTAGTTTTCCGTTTTCATCGAATGCAGGAGTAACGGTCTCGACCGTGCGTCCCGAATAACGGTACTCGACTTTATACCCGCTGTTGTCCTTTAAACTAATGATACGACCCAGCTTATCGTAACTGAATTTTTGAGTAATCAGCGCTTCATGCCCCTCATACAGGCTGTCCGCTTCTCCTGTGCCGAGAGATGCTCCGTTCCACTCCGGAACCGCTCCGCCCACTGTTTCCTCCACAACCTGTCCATTGCCGTCATACACGGTCCGACTCCATGAGCCGTTAGGCTCTTTCCGCTCGATCAGCCGTCCGGCGGAGTCGTAGCGGGAAGTGGTCACGACAATCTGCGCTTGGGCATTGGCAACTACGATGTTCGTCGGGAAAACGCTCTTTACGAACTTCTTCTCTTCCATTACTTGATCCCATGCGTCATACGTATACTCCGTGCGACCGCCGTCCGCCTCGACGACCGCCTTCTGGCGTCCCGCCTCATCGTACTCGTAAGTCGTCGTTGCATGACCCGGCGTAACAACCGTACGTACCAAATCTCCTGCTGCATTGTAAGCCGATTCCGTCACCGCGCCGCGAGAATCGATATGCTTCAGCACAAGCCCGCGATTATCATAAACAAAGGATTCTTCGATTTGGCCCTCTGTCCCCGCCTCCATCGGTACATGCGCCCAAGTCAGCACCCGGCCCATTCCATCGTACGTATAGCTGATTTTCGTAAGGCCGTCCGATTCTTCGATCAAATTCCCCCCATCGTTATAACGATAGGTCCTCGTAATAGACTTCGATTCGTCGCTGAGATCGCGTTGAACCTGCTTCGTTACGCGACCCCATGCGTCATATTCGAAAGTCTCCTCCAGCCCTTCCGGCGTTACGCGCTGCATAAGCCAGCCGACAGGGTTGAACGTCTGCGTAGTGACGTCTTCATCTTCGGTGCCAGCATCGGTGATGATTTTCGTCTGATTGCCATTCTGATCATTCTCGTAGGTTTCTCTGGCGCCGTCCGTCGTGACGAACCCGTTCTCGTCATACGCGTATTCGAACAGATTGCCGGCTCCGTCTTTCAGCTTCACGAGATCGCCTTTGACATTGAACGTCTCCGTCGTTACGATGCTTGTATCATCGTTCACGCCGCTTGGGTCCACTGCCTTCTGCGTCGTCGTACGGGTTATTATTTTTCGTGCATCCTTGGTGTACGTAATCTTCATTTCATGCCCATTCGGACCTGTCTCGCCTGTAAAATCCAAAGCTTCATCGTATGTATAACGTACGATACGTCCCGAAGGGCTTTGCTGCGCGATCATGAGATCAGCGTCGTTATAACGATAACGCGTTACGCGATTCAGGGGATCCGTCACTCGGATCCGATTATTGCCGCTGTAAGCGTAAGAAGTAACGGCTAGCTTGTCGCCGTCAATCGTCTTGACCGTTTCGATCTTCTGAGTCGGATGACCGTAATTGTCCCATAGCAGCTTGTATTCGCTGGACGGCAGCTGCACCGTCGCTTCATTCGAACCATACGCTGCTCCGATAAACTCCTTGACTTGATCCTGCTTGCGCGTCATCTCGACGCGCTCTATTCGGTTGCTCGGATCGTAAAGCCAATCCGTCGTTACGGAATCCTGCGTTTCCCCTTCCTCTTCCCTTACGTTGTTGCCGTTGTCGATCACTTTAACGATCCGATGCAGATCGTCATAGACGAAACGGGTAATCGTCTTCGACGGAGCCCGGTAGCCGACGAACTCTCCGACCGCGTTGTACATAAAGTAAAACTTCCGCTTGCCGCTTGTAATCTCATTACCCATTGCGTCAATGTCGGAGATAACCGTTGAGTACAGCGCGTCTTTGCCTTTTTCATAAGTAAAGCTCACAACTTCTTGGCGTTCGATATCATGAACTTTCTCAATGCGGTAATCCATGCCGTGTGCGGTCGGCACCTGTTCCCAATCGAACGACATTTCCGTCGTATAGCGGTCCTGAATGAGCCACATCCGACCGTCGTTATGGAATCGGTAGCGCAGCTGATTCGGCCATTCCATAATGAAAGCGTTCCGGTCAGCCGAACTGGAATCCGGATCGAAGGTCAGTTTAGGAAAATACTGTTTTTGCCCGTTCGCATACGTCGCGTATTTGTCCTTGCCCGCCGGCTGGAACCAGTAGAGCGTTCCGTCATAGCCGCTCCATGTGATATTGCCGTCCGGCCACTTCATCAGACGGGAATCGAGGCTGAAGCTCCAGCCGTAACCAAGCTGCCCGTTGACCCGGTTCTGATGATTATACGTCAGGTAAAAATCGAGATCGGCGCCTGGGCGCTCTTGCGTAAACCCGTCGAAGCGCTGAAGGCCGTTGCCCGACGCCAGATTGATGCGCACATTGTTTCCGGCAATCTGCGATTCCGCGAAAGGAATGCTGTCAGCATTGCCAGTTCCCGTAACATAGGGATATACCGGCAGTTCTTCTTCTGTTGCATGGCCTGCCGCATCCTCCACTTTAATGCGAATCGTCTCGCCGCTGGCAGCCTCAATCGGCACCGCACTGCGCAACGGCAACGCGTCATCCTGCCATTCTTTCGTTACATTCGCAGCCCCGGTTACGGTTAGCTTCTTCAGCCCGCCGACCAGATCGCGCACTTCAACCGCAAGCTTCGATCCGCCGAGCGGATGGATCGCCATAACTTTCGGACCGTTGCGGTCTAACCTGATCATCTGCTTCTCGGCGGAATAGCCTGGAGCGGTCAGCTGCTTCGTCGTCGGGTCGCCGCCTTCCTCTTCGGGAGGCAGCTCGAACGTGACGGCAGGCGCTGCCGCCGTAAGCTGCCAATAATAGACGCCGTCCGGTAATAGGTTGCCCTCAGCATCCTTCCCATTCCATTCGAGCCGGTTCTCACCGCTCTGGTTTATTTTATTGCTAACGAGCATGTAGCTCTTTTTCGTTTTGATATCCTCGACTGATACCGTTACTTTATAGCCGGAAGGCGGATTCTGCGCCTCTCCTTCCTGCTCGGAAATCCAATCCTGCAAGCGGTCCTCCCAAGAAAGAACGGCTTGTCCCGTCTGAACGTCCAAGAAGGCGTCCGTATCGTGCATGGTCAGATAATCGCCGCCGGAGCCTGTACGGTCCGGTCCGAGATCGGACATTTCCTCCAGTACTTGCTCTTCTCCAAAAGAATAATAGTGCGGCGTTTCCGTCTTGTCCGGCCCGTCCGTCCACGAGTCACCCAAACCTCCGTTCCCACCTGCACTTGTCGGAACGAGACTCGAAACAAGCCTCCCCGCGGCGCTCGCAGCGTCCGCCCATACGGCAGCCGGAGCGATGCCTAGCAATAATGAAACGATTAATAAGATTGACAATCCCCTCAACCTACGAAACCCCATTTCTATTCTCTCCCCGTCTCTTTGTTTACTGAACGCAAAAAGCCGCAGCGCCAAAATAGGCGCCCGGCTAAGAGGAGAAGACTCCAGCGGAAGACACACGATTTCGGCGGTCTGGCGATCCTACGAGGGACCCATGACTTTGCGTCCCAGCCTCGCGGCTGGTTTGCCTTTTCGATTCATAGATTTTAACAAGATATGATATATTTGGATATCACATTCTTCATTATAGTAGAAAATGTCGATTTGTGAAGTGTTTTTAGGACTTTATGATTAATCTACTGAGACATTGGAATCAAAATATTGCCTTGATTGGCGTTATCGAAAAAAAACAGAGCTACGGCGGCATTTCACCGTGCTCTGTATTTCGTTTCACTCTCACGAGTTTCTCAACCTGCGTCTCCTCCTGGCTGCCGATCTGCGCCGACTTATCTCCCAGGATTCGCTCCATTCCTTGAACAGCTGATAGTCCTCTCTCACCTGATGCGAGTAGGACAAAGCTCTGTTCGCCACATAATCGCAAAATGCGCCCGTATCTTTGCCGATCGCCCGGACGATTTCGTCTTCGCTGTGATAGCTTAATATGCCGCCCTCCACGTCCGCGTCCGCGCGGGCATGCAGCTTGGCTGTAATCTGCCCCATACACTCCGCCGTTTTCACCCAATCCTTCAGATCTGCCAGCTTGTGCGGCTTTAGCTTTTTCTTGTACGGCGATCTTTCCCTAGCGTAAAAATGCCGGCCGTTCAGCGTCAAGTAGCCGAGGAAGGGATCGGCTTCATGATGCATGGCTTGTTGGGTCGTAATCACTCGTTTGCCTTGATGGGCAAATTGTTCCCAGAATGCATCATTATAAGGCATGAAGTATACCGGCACCGGCGCGCGAACTTCTTTGATTTCGATAATAATATCATCAAGTCCTTGATGCTCAGCTCCGCCTTCCATAAGCACATAATACCGGTCGAGGCCAATGGACGCGGTGCCGGAACCGTGCTTTATCGCAATATCTTTTATGAGATAATAGGAATCCGGCAGTCCCAACCGGGAAGACAGATGGCTCATGTATTCGTTCCAGCCGTTTACAATGAGCTCTCTCTCCTCTTCCGTCGGCAATTGGATTTCCTCGGACCAACGGAATGTCCGCCGCCCCTCTTCCAGGAAAGTAATTTTTTCAATAAAATGGCTTGACGCTAGATTTTCCGTTTTCTTCAGCAGCTTCCGAACCGGACCTTGGGTCGTTTGCTGGTCGAATACGAGAGCTCCCGGATCTTCTTTGCGCCCGGCGTATTTCTTCATCTGCTCCACATAAGCCGACAAATAAGCGTTCACGGTATTCATTTGCTCTTCGATCGATCGCCCGTTCTCGGACATGGCAAGAAAGAGACTGACGGACATACGAAGCACATCGTACAAATACGAACCCGTGCAGCCTTCGTCGAAATCGTTCACGTCAAAAACGATCCGCCCCTTCTCGCTTCGGAACGCTCCGAAATTTTCGAAGTGCAAGTCGCCTTGAATCCATGTCGGCCGCTGCGGATCGGTGTGATAGGGCAGCCATTCATTGCCTAAATCATAATAAAACAAATAGGCGCTCCCGCGAAAAAACAAATAAGCGCTGCCTCTCATTTTTGCATATTTCAACATGCGCTTCTCGTCGCTCAGACCCATCACTTGGCCGTCGAACTCCTCTAACACCCGCGATAACGTGAATCCTCTCAATTTGCGCTGCGTATGCTTTACCCGTTCCGTAATCCCTTCTTCCAGCATCATAGATCCCAGCCTCCGCATGAATAATCGCTCAATGATTCCCATATTATAACACGTTTAAATAGAAATGGCCGGAGTTCTCAAAAGAGAAACTCCGGCCTTCGCCATGTTCGTGTCGGTTCAAGCATTAGGTATCCTGCGCCTCCGTTACGACGGCCGGCATCCCGGCTTCGACCAAATGTTTGTTGCGAATGAAGAACAGGGACAGGATGACAATCAATAACCCGGTGCCAATCAGCAGCCATTCAATCTCGATCGCATCCGCCAGCGGACCGAAGATAAGCATGCCGATTGGCATCATAGACGTCGAGATCATACCGAACACGCCGAATATGCGTCCCAAATAATTCGAGTCTACCTTCTCCTGCAGCATTACGGTCGAAGGCGTACTAAAGACGGGCATCGTCACGCCGAATACGGCCATCACCGCTAAGTAGATCCAAAATACGGGGATCATCCCCAAGGCCAGCGTACAAACACCCATCATCAAGGTCGCGAACGTCATCGTGTAAACCTTGTTGCGGAAGCCTCCCCATGATGCGATCAGCGCTCCGCCAGCCATCATGCCGACCGAGAAGGCGATTTCGATGGCGGTCAACCGCCAATAATCTTCTCCGAAGCTGCGCGTCACTTGCAGCGGCGTCAAGAAGGCGGCCGGCGCCATCAGAACGAAGAAGATGGCTAAGAAAATAAAAAAGGTTTTGAGAAAGCCATGGGTATTAATGTAGCTTAAACCCTGTTTAAAATCATCCAAATAACTTGTCGTTTGCCCATCGGCCGCCTTTTGATGCAAAGGAATTTTCAAAAAGAAAAACAAGGTAAAGATCGCGATCGACGCCGTAACCACATCGATAAATAAGATCACTTCAATGGTTGACATCGTAAGCAACGTCGCGCTTACGATAGGCGCAACAAACATCATGAGCGCCTGAAGACTGCCGTTTATTCCGTTAATTTTCGTCAACTGATCCTCGGGTACGATCTGGGGCAATATCGCCCCGACCGCAGGCGTTTGAATGCCTGCTCCCAGCGCGCGAACGGCAGCAATGGCGAACATTAACCAAATGCCGTCGTAACCCAACATAAAGGTAATGGCGAGAATCAGCGTGACAACGGCGATCATGGCATCCGCGATCATAATCAGATATTTGCGGTTGTAACGGTCCGCCCACACGCCCGCGAATGGCGATAACAGGAAGGTCGGAATGAATCCGCAAATAATAAATAACGTCATCATCAGACCCGATTTCGTAGTGAGCGTAACATGCCACATAATCGCGTACTGAACTAATGCGGATCCGAATAGCGAACAGGTTTGACTGCTCAGGAAGAGGATAATATCTCTTTTCCAATGCGGCTTATCAGGTAACTCGGAATGCGTCATGCTCTTACTCCTCTCAACTCTGCTTCCTACTATTAAATCATTACCATATTTAATAGGATGGAAACAAGCCTGCTCGAAAAATTCGATAAGAGTGGCTGCTGATCGCTCGGGTTACTCTTCACTATCGTTTTGGACGATATTGTTATTCACGCCCGAATCTTGAATATTATGAGGCTGGTTGTTACTCAATCGATTTCTGTACACGAAGTTTGCCATATGAGGAGAGTGGATCAACACCCCGTTTTTTCCGTTCTGTTCGATTCTATTTTCTTGAATGTCGTTAAAATCGGAGGAAACATCGATCCCGCTTCCATGATGGTCCATTATCTGGTTAAATCCCGCAAAGTTGTAGTTAGACGCGAACAATAGGCCATTTTTTCGATTTCCTCTTATTTTGCAATTCAAAATGATATTGTTCGTGCTCCGGCCATTAACGCCGTTAGCGCCGTTATAATAGAGATGATTATCCATGATCAGGTTGTTATCGAGCGCGTTCATTAGAATGGCATCGCCCTTATTACGGGAGATCCGATTCCCGACGATCGCGCCATGTCTGCCGTTTTTCACTTCGATTCCGTGTGCCTCGTTATGTTGAAGCGTATTTTGAATCACCCAGTTTCCCGTAGTCCCATCAAGCAAAATTCCCGTTCCCGTCCCTGCGCTTCCGATTCTCTCTATCGTATTCATCATCATCAGATTGCCAACGGAATTCGTATCGAATATGCCGACGGGATCGTTCGCCCCTCCTATGCCGCTTATTCGGTTTTGAATCATCCGATTCGATTTTCCGTTCACGATATTAATGCCGCGCGAAATATAATTCCTTATCTTAATGCCTTCGATCTCGACGCCGGCAACGCGATTCAATTCAAATGCTGCAGTCAAGACATGGTTTCCATCGAGAATCGCTTGATGCCGTCGTTCCGCAACGAGGCGAATGTTGCTCTTCTCGCTTGGAATCCGCACGGACTCATGATAAACGCCTCTATGGACCAATATAACGTCCCCGGGTTTGGCCAAGGCCACCGCATTCCGAATCGCCTTCGGATGGCCGGGAAACACTTCAATGATCGCCATACTATCACCTCAATGGATAGGAAATTGTTTCCCTATATTAAATTCAAAGAAGTGATTGTTAGATAGGAACAGTCGACTATGCGTCTCCTCCAATTTGCATTTCCGTCCAGTCATCCACTTTATCGTATTCGACAAACTCGAAATACAGAAAAAACCTTTTATATGTAAAATTTCTCGTGACGAGCTCCCGCTTTTCTGCTATTGTTTACTCAATTTATTCCTTATATTTCAATTCGGGTGGAGAGGTCTAACATGAGGGCTTACGGTTACCTGATTAAAATGCGGATGCTGACCGCGCTCGCCTATCGCTTCGACGTGTGGATCGGCATGATCGGCGACGTCATCCTGCTCGCGGCGACTGTGTTCATCTGGAAAGCGGCTTACGGCGGCGATATTCTCGGATCGGGCGCGTCCGTCGTAGGGCTGGACGGCATGATCACGTACACGGTCGTCTCCGTCCTGATGAGCTCCGTATTCAGCACTGGCGTGCAGAACACGATCTATACCCAGGTTCGCGAAGGCAACATCGCGCTGGACTTCATGCGCCCGCAGAACCTGCTCGGCATCTATTTGTCCGAGGACCTTGGCACCATGGTCAGCGCGCTCGTGAACAAAGCGTTACCGCTCGTGGTGATGGCGGCTCTGCTGTTCGGATTCCCGATGCCGGACAGTCCGCTGGCGGCCGCGTTGTTCGTCGTCAGCTGTCTGCTCAGCTTCATGATCCTGTGGCTCATGAGCGCGATGGTTGGACTCGTGGCGTTCTGGGTGGCGGAGCTCGGCAATCTGGGCATGGTCAAGGATGCGTTCGTCCGCGTGCTGTCGGGGAGCATGGTGCCGCTCTGGTTTTTCCCCGAAGGGCTGCAGCGGGTGTCGGAGTGGCTGCCGTTTCAGTATACGTACCAGCTGCCGCTCAGCATCTACATCGGCATGACGAAACCCGCGGAGGCGCTGCGCGGGATGGGCGTGCAGTTGATCTGGATCGTATTGCTCGGCGTGCTGCTCGCTTGGATTTGGACGCGGGCGAGGAGCAAAGTGATGGTACAGGGAGGATGAGGCGAGCATGAGCGAAGTAAGGCACTATTTGACCGTATTCGGTTATTACGCGAAGCTGGCGATTCAGCGGCAGCTCGAATATCCGCTATTTCTCGTCAGCTGGCTGCTTATGATCCCGACGCAATATTTCGCCGGCGTGTGGATGCTCCGCATAATCGTCGACCGGTTCCAGCCGCTCGAAGGATGGGCTTTCGACGATCTTGCCTTTCTGTACGGCCTCGGGCTGCTCAGCCACGGGCTCGTCGTCGTGTTCTTTATCCCGACTTGGGGCACCGAGTTCGCGGTTATTCGCGGAGAGTTCGATCGGTTGCTGCTTCGTCCGATGAACGTCTTTTTCCAATTCGTTACCGGATACTTCAACTTCATAGGACTCATCGACCTCATTCCGGGCGTCGTCATCTTCTTGTACGCGGCTCACGCGGTCGATTTCAGTTGGGCGCCCGGCAACATCGTCAAGCTCGCGCTCGTCGTGATCGGCGGCCTGTTCATTCGCGGCAGTCTGTACACGATCGTCGGGGCGGTCGCTTTCTGGACGAAACGCAGCCGCAACCTGATCAACATGTCGGTCGCGACATTGGAGCGAACGACGATGTATCCGCTGACCTTGTACCCGCATGCGGTGCAAGCAGTGCTGACGTTTCTGTTCCCGATCGGCTTCATCAGCTTCTACCCGGCGGAGAGCTTCCTTGGCAAGACATCATCGCTGGAGCTGCCGCTTGGCATGGCGATTTGGACGCCGATCGCGGGCATCGTCTGCATGGCTGTCGCTTACACGATTTTCCGAATGGGATTACGCAAATACGAGAGCGCAGGTTCATAGGGGGCATATCAAGTGGCGATTATCGAAGTGAACGATTTGGTAAAGGAATTCGTTGTCGTGCGCAAGAAGACGGGGCTTGGAAGCGCGCTTCGCAGTTTGGTTCTGCCGGATAAAACGATCGTGCGGGGCGTGGACGGCTTGTCCTTCGATATCGAGCAAGGGGATATCGTCGGGTATATCGGACCTAACGGCGCGGGAAAAAGCACGACGATCAAAATGCTGACGGGCATCCTCCATCCGACTTCCGGCAGCATCCGCGTCTGCGGCCTGTCGCCGCAGAAAGAACGCAAAAACGTCGTGCGCCAGCTCGGCGTCGTGTTCGGCCAGCGCACGCAGTTGTACTGGGATTTGCGTCTTGGCGAGACGTTCGAGCTGCTCAAGCGGATTTACCGGATCGAGGACAATCGGTTCAAGGCGACGCTGGACATGCTGAACGACGTGCTGCGCATTCAGGATTTTATCGATACGCCGGTACGGCAGCTGTCGCTCGGCCAGCGGATGCGTGGCGATCTGGCGGCGTCGATGATCCATGAGCCGACGGTGCTGTTCCTCGACGAACCGACGATCGGGCTCGACGCCGACGCGAAACACGCGATTCGCCGGTTCATTCGGACGATGAACCGCGAGCGGCGCATGACGGTCGTGCTCACGACGCATGACCTCGACGACGTCGAGCAGCTGTGCTCGCGTCTGCTCGTCGTCAACCACGGCCGCATCGTCGAGGACGGGCCGCTGGACGCGATCGTCGGCAAGCTGGCGCCGCACCGTCTGCTCGAGATCGAGCTCTCCGAAGCGGCGCAGGCGCCCGAGCATGAGCGTGCGAAGATCGTGCGGCAGGACGGGCTCAAGGTGTGGTATCAGTTCGACAAAGCCGGCATTACGGCGGCAGAGCTGATCGCCGACTTGTCGGGCAAGCTGCCGATCCGCGACCTTAGCGTCCAGGAGCCGGACATCGAGGACGCGATTCGCGAGGTGTATCGGACGACGGGGTGAGGCACGAGCCTCACCCCGCAGCTATTAACTTGGCTTTTTCTAAGTGTATCTCGTCCAAGACCTTAACGTATGGGCAACATCCGTGCCTTCCGTAATCATTTTCCGTATGTCCTCGTTAATCAATTGGCGTGAGTTGTTCCACTTCCTGTTTTTGAAAAAGCCGCTGATTTGCACATGGTCCAGCTCCTCCAAGTAGCGGGACCAAACAGGATGTTGGGTCAAACCGCGTTGTTCCGCTTGCGATTGAATCGCCGGAGGCATCCAGGAGTGGCACTCCAGAAGATAATGCCGCAGAAATGCCCATGCGACGCGCGGATGTGCCGATTTCACGGTGACTCCGGCTCCCCCCATGTAAATCATGTTCGCTTTGACGCCGCCGGGCATGTTCGGCAATCCCACAATGCCAATCCGAGCATTCTGCCGTTCCCGGGACAGATGGTGCACATCCCACATAAACGAAAACCGCATCGCGCTCTCTTCATGCCACGACGCCGACAAACAAGGTTCATCCGGCATCCGCACGATTCGGTGTTCGCGGAATGCGTCGATGACCATCCGGAACGCGTCGATCGTTGGCGCGCTGTCCACATACCCTCTGGACGTCGCACCGTCCGGAGAAATGTAACAGCCGCCGTTTCGCATGACGAAAGGCTCGAACCACTCGATATCGACGCCGAGTCCGAGTCCGAATTGCGAAGCGACCCCCTGTTCATTGCGAATGGTGAGCCGTTTCGCCAGTTCGACCATGTCCTCCCACGTCCACTCTTCGGTCGGATATGCCAATCCGGCCCGGTCGAACTTCTCTTTGTCGTACATCATTAACGGCGGGCTTATTTCGATAGGCAACCCCGGCAACATTCCGTCGTATCTGGCAACCCGCAATAACCCCGGATATAAATCCTCCTCTAATCCTTGGACTTCCGCCACATAGGGATTCAAATCCATAAACATGCGATCGTTATTGCTAACCTGGAAGCCGCCCGTTTCGATGAGGTCCGGTGCTTCTTCGGATTGAAAAGCCCGCATCATTTCGAAAAAATCCTTTGCCTGCTCGATGATGATTCTAACGCCCGGGTTTGCTCGTTCGAATGACTCTTTGGCCGCCAACACTTGATGCATGTTATAGGTGATTTCCGTCATAAATCGAATTTCGATCATGGACTCTTCCTCATTTCATATGGGTAATGGCTCTTTCCAAGAAACCGATCGCGGCGGATTCGAATTCTTTGGCCTTGCTTAGGGACGCCGCGCACCTAGCGCGCATCTCCTCCGACAGCATCTCGGACGTGCGGATAAACGGAACATCGCCGCATAGGTTGTCGAACTCTTCGGCGGCTTGCTCATAGGCTTCCGCGGCCAACAACGTCAATCTCATCGCTTCGGTGCGGAAGGGCACGCTTCGCAAATATATCGAGGCATAACGTTTTATCTCCGCATAATAAGCCAACAAATGGCCCATTCCGTAGCGATTCGGAAGGTGATGCCGCTCTCGCAGGTAACCGATCCAGCGATCGTATGCATGAAGGCCGGACGTATATTGCAGATAGCTCGTCGTTGGCCGGTAACCGCATCCGCTTCTCGCGTAGGAGACGGCGAACCGGACCGCTTGCTCGGCGTATGCCCGATTCGCGGTTTCCTCCGTTTGCCGAGGCATGGCTTCATGGAAGATAACCCCGTCAATGCCGGCCAAGAAACGTACCGGATTGTTGACTACATCTTCATAAGACAGCTCCTTTCCCTCAGGCGCCATCGGATCGGTTAAGCAGACCGTTCGCCGTTCATCGTCATACCCGTAAATCATCGACCACTCGTGGACATACGGCCCTGAGACCAAGGTATCGAAGTAAAGCACCGGCTGACCCAAGTTGATATACTTCCGGATAAAAGGAATGACGGCCTCTTCGATAGGCAGAACGACTGGAAACCGTTCCACCGCGCCCAATACGGGCACTGGCGAATTCGAAAGTTGACCGCTGAGCACGGAGATCCGATAGCCGAGTTTCTCGAACCAATCGTGCAGCGTTTGCTTCCAGTCAAAGATATAAATACTGTCTGCAAAAGTCGTTCTGTCGGATATTTTCATGCGAAAAGCAATCGTGGACATGCCCATCAACTTCTCGGTATCGCGCCGATCATTCAGCAGGGCAAGCATACGTCCGACGCTGTCGACCAAAGACGTCTTCAAGGATGGCTGCGCCGTCCAATCCGGCAGCTGCAGCCGCTTGCTCTTCAGCATTCCGCCTCCTCCTTTCTGCTCGGGCATTAGGCTAAGGGAGACGCGGGCATGTTCCTTGCGGAGCTTCTGGCGGGTGCGGTAGATGTACGTATAGACCGAGCCGGTAGTCATTTCATACATGGCCGCGATAGCTTCAGGGGTTAGTTGGCGGAAGAAGTAGGCTTTGAAAATGCCTCTCTCCTTCGTGCTCAGACAATGAAGAAGCGCGTGAATCGTTTCGTACAGCTCTTTGCGAAGCAAGCTCTCGGCCGGATCTTGATCTTTTAACGTAGCCTCGGACGCCTTCCGCGCAAGATGGTAGAGGATGCTGTCCAGATCTTCCCAATCGACTTTGGAGCTGCCGTTACTGCCCGATTGCATGGATACGAAAGGACTTTCTTTTCGGTGCGGACCACCGCGGCGTAAGCGCATATTCGCTTGGTTTCTCGCGATTCGGTATAACCATGGGAGAAACCTGCTCGTATCGGCAAGAGAACCTACATGCAGAAAAGCTTTCACGAATGCATCTTGCACGATATCATCGGCCATATACGTATCTCCGGTCATCCTCGCCGCCCAACCATGGAGATGGCTTCGGTGCTGCTCGAACAACTCGCCGAACGCCTCCGTATCTCCATTCCGTGCCCGCTCTACCAACGTTTCATCGATTTCGGTCAAATTCTTCGATTCCACAGCCCTAGCCTCCCGCGTCTTTTCCGCCCCATTAATATGGATGCCATTCAGAACACCGATTTGAACAATGATCTATCTGATTTCCATATTTTTTTGCAAATTCCTTTTCTGACTTAGGTAAGGATGATTTAATCCATCTTACACCTTGATATAACTGGAAATTTGCCTGACAATGTTTCAAGAGGGGAACGGATTCTCGGAGGACATGCTAGGCTATGGGAGGCAATCGGGAAATGATGTCGTTAAAGAACATGGTGCACGGAACACAAAACAATTCTGTTGCCCAACAATTGATTCAGTCTTGGGAGCATGATGCGGATACGTTAACGTTTTGGAGAGCAAGCAGCAATTTCATCTACTTGTTCGACAGAAACGGTGTTCGGCATTTTCTCCGGTTTATTCATGAAGAGGATAACACGACCCAGAATATTCAGGCCGAACTTGATTTTATGCAGCACCTGATAGCGGGCGGTTATCCGACAGTGACTCCCATCCTCTCCAGAAACGGCAATTGGATTGAAACGATCCGGACGGCTGATCATGGATGCTACTACGGTGTTGTATTTGAACAAGCCAAAGGAATCCATCTTCCGCTTGATCGAATGACGGACCGCCAAGTCCAAGAGTGGGGAAAATCGCTTGCTTCGATGCACATTTTATCGGGGTCGCATACTTCCGGAGCGGCAAAGCGCGGAAGCTGGCTCGATGCACTGTCATTCGTCTCTTCCGTCATGCAGCGGCATCCCCGCGAGGCAGGAGCCCGGCGAGAACTTGAACAAGTGCGAAAACAACTCTCGAAGCTTCCTGCAGGCGCGGAACATATGGGATTAATCCATTATGACTTCGAGACCGACAATATTTTCTATGTTGAAGAGGAATCACGATATCGGGCCATCGATTTCGATGATGCGATGATCCATTGGTACGCGATGGACATCGTATCCGCTATAACCGATCTGGTGGAGCAAGATGATGACAACGCTCAGCGCAAAATAGAGCTTTTTCTATCCGGCTATCGATCGATTAAGCCCTTGGATGAACAGTACGTGCAATGGTTCCCCCTATTTCAAAGGTTTTCGGACCTATACACTTTCGCACGTCTCCTCCGCAGCGCCCAGGATATGGATGTCCGCAGCTCGCCAGAGTGGGCCATTCAACTTAGGGATAAGCTGCTGAAGGTGTGCGATCGGATACGCGAACGTTTTCGGCCGACAGTAGAACTCAGACCAATCGATCAAAGCAATTGGTATGCCTGCACCCAGCTTGAAGTGACGGACGAGCAGAAGAACGTTTTTCCTGTACCGACGGTCTATTGGCTCGCAGAGTCGGCCTATTGCAGGTTTACTCCACTGGCTATTTACACTGGCGAACAATTAGCGGGCTTTGCGGTTTACGCTATCGATCCAGACGATGGAAGCTACTGGATTATGGCTTATATGATCGACCAAAACTTCCAACATCGAGGATTGGGACGGTCCGGCATGGAGGAGCTTGTACACTATATGAAAGAAAAGCACGACTGCGACAAAATCGTACTCGGGCATCGGCCCGAGAACGAACGAGCAGCCGATTTATATGCTTCTCTAGGATTTGTCGAAGTAAACCGAAGCGAACGTGAAGTCGTTCGCGAACTAAGATTTACGAAATAAGATCGATTATTGCCGCCATAGCTTTGGCGGCTTTTTTACAGATATAATAGAAGTTAGCATTATAGAGGAGGACAACATGTTTATCGTCATCGGGCTCGTGTTTATCGTTTTGTACGCCTTGATCGTATTTTACATCGGATGGAGCGGCTGGACGTGGATCAAGCCGGCGGTTTCGCGCAGGTTCCGGCTGTTTTATATCATTGCGCTCGTCTTTCTGGCAAGCTTGCTCATCCTCTCCCGGGTTGTGGCGGGCTCTACCATTCTAAGCGTCATCGGCAGCTACTGGCTGGCCATATTCAGCTTATTGGTTATGCTTCTGCCGCTCGTTCACCTTACGGTTTGGTTAACGAAGTTAACAAAGCTGCCGCGCCATTCCGTCCAAAAGTGGTCGGGGATCGCCACCTTAACTCTGCTGGCCGTTCTGCTCGGTTATGGAAGCTACAACGCGTTTAGCCCGACAGTGCGATCCTATGACATCCAAATCGATAAGGAAGGTCCCGGTAACGGCGAGCTCCATATCGTGATGGCGTCCGATATGCATTTTGGTTATTTATCGGGAAAAAGCCATGCGGAACGGATGGTTAAGGAGATTAACGCATTGAAGCCGGACATCGTGTTGCTGCCCGGCGACATTATGGATGACGATATTGTTCCCTATATAGACAAAGGCATCGGCGATACGTTATCGGGAATCGAAGCGCCTCTCGGCGTATTCGCCTCGCTTGGCAATCATGATCGGTTCAAAGGCGAGACGGGGGAGCTGATCAGGCTTGTCGAGGAGAGCGGGATCCAGGTGCTTTATGACGAGACAATCCAGCTTGGAGGCTGGTTGACGCTGGTCGGCCGGAAGGACTACAGCGATACGGAAAGAGCGGAGCTGGCCCCGTTCATGCAAAATATCGATCGCTCGAAGCCGGTATTCATGCTGGAGCATCAACCTGTCGAATTGGATATCGCGGCGGAGCAAGGCATCGATTTGATGGTATCCGGCCATACGCATCATGGGCAGGTCGCTCCCGGCAATTTTATAACCGCAATGTTGTTCGAGAACGACTGGGGCCACTTGCAAAAAGGGCAGCTGCACTCCATCGTATCTTCCGGCTTCGGCTTCTGGGGCCCGCCGATCCGGATCGGGTCGCAAGCGGAGGTCGTGTCCATTCATGTCCGTTTCTCCAATTCGGAAAGTTAGCGGTCCTCCCCAGCTATTCCATTATTCCAGGCATATCATTAATTTGTTGCCGTCAGGATCTTTTACAACGAACCAGTGGTCATGTTCGATCTCCGTTACAAGTTCGACTCCGAGCTCTTCATGTAGTCCAGCGAACCTTGCAAGTCCTCTGTCATTAGCATAAATGCAGGCGTTTCAATGGATGGCGCTCCGCCTGGCTCTTTGCCTCCCCACATCGGCATCGTATCCAGAATGACGCCGGTACCTTCCATCGGCAACGGGCACAAGTGTCCGGAAATAATTTTGCAGTCCGCTTCATTTAGCCCAAGAACCTGACAATACCAGTCGCGCGACTTCTCGATATCCCGTACCGGGACGAAAATGCTTCCGACTTTATTCTTGATCGGACTGGCCGATTTCAAACTTTCTTCCGTTTCCGGTTGATTATTCACAGAGATTCCTCCATTTATTAGTTTTAGTGCCTTAGGCACGATAAACGGGCGGTAGCCTTCCGGAGATTTTTTACGTATCGGCAATTGTTTCATTGCTCGCCCTCCGGAATCGTCTGAATCGGCAGCGAATACTTGGAGAAGCCTTCGCCTTCATAGTTGTAGCGTTCGCAAATGATGTATTTCCGTTCTTTCGAATTTACGATCATGCCGTTGCCGGCTACATATTGATCGACGACGCGGCAGGCCGCATCATAGTCGCCGCTCTTGTTAGGCACGACAACGCATTTCTGAGGCGGCAATGTTGTCTTGAAATACCACTCCGGAACGCCATCGAAAGATTCGACTTCCACGCAGAGGATATAGGCGTGCATATCGGACTCGCTTTGCGTAGGGACCTCGGGCCAAATGCCATAGTGGATGGAGGGGTTCTTGACGAATGGAAAATGCCTTGTCGACGACAATAACCCTTCTTTCGCATGACCATACTTACCGCTCATGTCTTTCAAGCTGATGCAGGGAATTCCGATCAACTTCAACTCATCGTGTTCTACGATGTGAGGTTTCATATCTTCCATCTTTTTCACCTCGATTTGGGATTGTCGCCGTATGACTTTAAGCGCCGCCGGCACTCGCTCCGGCCTGTAACCGTCCGGATTATCAGATGGTCTTTGCTTTGCAGAGTTGTACATTTCGGGCACTCTCCTTCAGCATGATAGGAATATATACTTTTACAATGGCATCCCGCTCTATATCCATTCCTTGAAATGTGTGATATTCCGCGAACCATTGTCTCTCTTCGTCGAACCGATAGTCGTTGTTCGTCGCGATCCATCTGTGCATCTTATCCAGAATGCCGGTCAACAACCCATACGTTTTGGAAGCGCAGCAAGCATACAAACCGGCACCTATAACCTTCTATTCGAGTTCCGACAATGCATTGGCTTCCGCGTCTGCTGCAAGGATTCCGTTCTCCCACCAGTATTCCTCAGAATCTTTGGCGCCGTAATAATAGGACATATAATATTTCCCTGCATGATCCAATCGGTTTCCATTTGACTTTCTATCGTACCAATCAATCAATCGCCGTTCGGCAGCTTGTTGAGCTTCGGTTCCGTACTCCCTGCAAAAGAAAGCTTGTGCAGTCGTCAAATCAACGACTTCAATCGGTTCGTTACGAAACTTTTTCTGCACGGGGAGATACAAGTTCATTCTTGATACTTTGCCGTTGTATGCAATGAACTCCTCGATGTACTGGTGCGTACCGATTTCGAATGTGCTCTTCGGCAGCCATTCCGACAGCAGCCGGTTCCATCCTTCCTGCACGGTCTTTGAGGACTGCGCGGCGATCTTTCTTACGGCATACAACCCTCCGACGAAGGGCACTTCCGTAAAAGCATCGCTCACGATCTGTTCCTCTTCACTGAAGATAAGCACCCGGTAACCATATTGATGCTCGCCGTCTGCATCAGGGAGGTCGACATTGTGACCGAAAATCCGCGCCTTGGCGGACTTTCCCCCCCCCGCTTGCCCCAGTCTTCTCGCTAATAACCCGAAAAGCCTCATTTTCCATTCCGGCTTCATGCTCGGAAATGTGCAAATACGTATACGCCTTCTCTGGCATGAATCGGATCACTTTGACGTCGGGGAAACGTTCGGTCAGCTCTCTGTCCTCCATATAGGAGACTTGCTCGCGCAAGCAAATCGGTTCGAAGCTGAAGTATATGTCTGCATTGCGATAGTCTGCCGGAGTTAATCCGACGATCTTCTTGAACACTTTCGCGAACGAGTGATAGGACTCGAACCCGCTGTCCCAAGCGAGTTCCTCCACCGTACGCTTCGAGTTTCTAAGGTGACTGGCGGCGACACTCATTCTTCTTTTGCGTATGTAGTCTTTGACGGGATGCCCTGTAAGCGCATAGAAAACCCTATACAATTGAGCAACCGAAGTGTAAGACTCTTTTGCAATCCCTGTGAGATCCAGCTCCTCTCCCAAGTGTTTCTCGATATAGTCGATCGCTCTTTGTACGGACTCCGCATAGCTCATATCTGTCACCTGTTCTGTACGACTTCTTGACTCAGATTATAGCAGAACGAATTACACGCACTATGTTCAAATTTCTCAAAAAACAAAAAACTGCCGCTCAAAGCGGCAGCATAAAAATATATCGCCTGAGAAGCTGCACTCGCTAATTCGAATAGCTCTTCAAAATAAAAGCCGGTTTCCCGTTTGCTCCTTCGCGTACTTCCATGTCTTCATGGAAGCCTTCGACGATGAATCGTTTTTGACTTGAATCCAGCATGCCCAGCTTTACGATCTCTGTATAAAAAGGCCCGTATGCTGCGGAATCGCCGCTTCGTTGTTCATAACGGTCATTCTCGTTACTGTGCAACAGGACATACAGATCATCCTTGTAACGAATCGGCTTCCCGATGTCCGAGTGATTTTGCCGGAACGCTTCCCGCACGCCGTTCCGCTGCAAATCGATCGCGACGATGCGATAACCTTGTACCAGATAAAGGACGCCTCGCGCTTCATCGAGCACAGTGGAATTCTCTCCATGGGGCGTTCGATCATAGATTCCATCCGGTTGCGAGCGCGGAAATTCGATTCGGCTCAGCCAATTGCCCTGACGATCAAATCTCTCCAGCCGGCGGTCAAGCATGACCAGCATCTCATCCCGATAAGGAATGATCCGGACGGTGCCGGCAAAGTTCTCGTTGTAGCCGACGAAGAAGGAGCGCAGTTCCTTCTCTTGATCGCGATACTGATACAAATTGCCGTCGTAGTAATACCACGTAAGCCCGTTCTCCTTATCCTCCGTATACTGCTGAGGACGGAAATACTTCTCTGCCTCATATCTCTTTTTCGCCGTAGATTGGAAGGCCAGTGGCTTCTTCCCTTTCAGCGTGAAGCTTGAATCGATTGTAATCAGACTGCCTTCGGAAGCCACCGTCAGCTGATTCCCCTCAAACGACAGCCGATAAGGCGTGGGGACCGCAACCTCGGCTCTGATCTGCAGATTGTCGTCCAACTTGAGCACGCGTGAACCTTCGGTGTCCGCTACGATCCAGCTTTCGTCGACTCGCGCGAAATCCCTCGCCGTCCTCCCGCCTGCTCCGGCATCTATCGATACGGAAATCGTGACCGGCATATCGCCGATCTTCCGTAATGCTCCATCCTCGTAGACGAAGAAGTGATCGTCGTACAGCACGTACCACCGACCGTCGATCAGACGGTACGTCTTCCCATATCCATAATCGCTGTCCATCAAAACTTCATCCATCGCCCTCCCGAGCTCCTCCGGAATCTCGGCGTTCGTGTTAGCTTCCTCATATGCAATGGCGGGCACTCGCGGTTTAGACCAATCTGAATCAGGATTCGGACGGATCTCCGTTCTGGATTCGTAATCTTCCATCGGGGTCAGCCATATCGGACTTCCCGATTGCGCTCTGGCATGGACGAGATCGTGCCAGGAGATCTGCTTCTTTCCGCTCCCCGCTTCATAGGTCAATAGGGAACCTTGACTGGCAAGCAGCCGCGATCCGGCCGTAGAGTATGACGTCAATGTCGGTTCTCCGATTTGCTTCCGCCCATCCTCCAGATCAGTCTCAGCGAACTGCAAAATCTCCAGCTTATCAGGCATAGCCTGCATGAATGTCAACGAATAAGGCGCAAGCACCTGCCAATCCTCTTCCCATATTCTAGGCTCGATCGGAATTGGCGTATCATCGTAGCCTCCATTCAGAAACATCATCACTTCTCCTCCCGCCTCCGAGCGGAAACGCCCAAGCAGCTGATGAGAAGCGTGCAAGCTGTCTATCTGCTTTAGATCCAATAATTCCAAATCGACATATCGTCTCGCAAAAAGAAACGGAGCTTCGGAATAGAGCATCGTGTCGCCATTATCCGCGTATGTGCGAATCGTGGAACCGTCCGCCAGATTGAACACGCGCCCCTCCGTTACATCGCGCATCCCTTGCTGCTTGTTAAAACCAGCCTGCAAAGGATCGAGCCTCCCCCGATATACGGATATCCAATTGTCGTGCGCAGGATCAAGGAGATGTTCGGAGTAGGCTTCACCGTTCACGACTGTCGCGATGAAGAGCCGCGGATTCTCTGCAGCTACCATTTGCAATACTTCCCGCGGTCCGAAAAACGTCGTTTCGTCGTAATCCACAACAGGTTCGGCACCGACCCGAAGACCTAGCCAATGCCCCGGCATCCCTTGCCCCATAGCTAGCTGACTCGTGTCCCGTTCTTTGGCCTGCACGCCAATTAGCAAGCGGTCGCCATTCAGCCACGCCTCGGCGACGAGAGGCTCCGTCCATTCGTACAGGCTTACAGCCTCCGCCCCGTCAGTCAGGCTATAGAGCTGAAGATTTTGAACGTACAGGGAAGAACGGCCATTTTTCCATAAAATATGCGGCTCCCGGACATCCAATCGGAACTCGCCAACTGTAGGCTGCCCTGCCGTCTCGATGGGTTCAATCGTTTCCAAGAGGGGTGTCGTCGATGGCAAACTCGACGCGATGCTTTCTCCCGTAGGAGCTTCTCTCTTGCCATTCAGCAAGAGGATGAATCCCATAAGCAAAATCGCACAAACGCATCCGATGAGTACTACCGTTTTTTTCGTCCCCACTCGAAAACAAGCCCCCTCTATTGACCAAAACTTTCCACAATACTTTAAATGTATAAAAAATGGAAAAAGTTTCTGGGACCCTTATTCAAGCTTCCGACTCCGTCTATCCGTTTTTTGATCGATTTTGTTTGACAGTCTTGCCTTCGCTTTTTCTCTGCGCATCGCGTACTCCAGTTCTTTCTCCAATTTGACATAGCTCTGATAACGTTTTCGATCGAGCTCGCCGTTTGCGATCGCGCTCTGGATGGCGCAGCCGGGCTCGCCCCGATGCATGCAGTCCCGGTACCGGCAAGCGTCGCTTAACCTTTCGATGTCCTCGAACGCCGCGTCCAAGCCGTCGTCCGATGCGTTCAACTGAAGCTCGCGCATGCCCGGCGTATCGATAATAATCCCGCCTTGCGGCAGCACGATCAGTTCGCGATGCGTAGTCGTGTGCTTGCCGCGCCCGTCCCCATGCCTGATATCATTGACGCGCTGCAGTTCCTCGCCGGCCAGGGCATTAATAAGCGTCGATTTGCCAACGCCGGACGATCCGATCAGCGCCATCGTTCTACCTTGGACCAAATATGGCGCAAGCGCCTGAAGCCCTTGCGTGTGAATGGCGCTGATCGTGTGGACGGGGACGCCGGGCGCTATTGCCTCCACTTGCGCGGCTTGCCCCTCCGCTTCCTCGCTCAGATCGGATTTGCTCAGCACGATAATCGGATTTGCTCCGCTTTCCCAGGCCAGAAGCAAATACCGTTCCATCCGTCGAAGATTAAAATCCTGATTCAGCGCCATGACAAGAAGGGCGATGTCGATGTTAGTCGCGACAATCTGTTCTTCCGTCACGGCTCCGGCGACTTGGCGGGAGAACTTGCTTTTTCTCGGCAAGATCGCATGAATGATGGCGCGCTCCCCCTCTTCCTTTATGACCACCCAATCGCCGACTGCCGGGAGATCGGCCCGCCCAGCAGCCTTGAAGCGCAGTTTGCCCGCCAATTCGCCCAACCTCTCTCCGCTTTCCGAAGCGACGTCGTAGAGTTGCCGGTGCTCTTTGATTACCCGTCCTACCGAATACCCACGCTCCCGGAACGGTTCGTAGTGTTGCTCTAACAAAGGATTCCAGCCTAGTTCTTTTAATTCCAAATTCGATTCCTCCCATTCAAACATTCATCAGTAAACAATCACAACATGCCGGCAACACAAAAAAGCCGCGACAAATTCATATCGGCGGCTTTACCATGTCGGGCATAAACAAAAAAGACATAGAAAAGCCCCGGAACCCTACACTTCGGTTCCGGGGCGATTGGCTCATTCGCTCGAAAGCTTACAACCGAGAACCATGAGGATCGCCTCCTCCAACCAAAGCATGCTTAATCCTTGCAGTCGTTGCAGTCATTGTCCTCACTCCTTCCAGTCTTTGTGAAGTAACTATAGCATGCGAATTGCCGTCATGACAGGTAAAAAACCAGTATAACCAAATGAGCGGACGACTCTTTTTCAAGCAAAGTATTATAATAAAAATATTACCTTGACGATCATAGTACTTTGTCGTATTATACAAATACGGAGGTGATGAGATGAGCGAGAACAAAATTACATCCGACCTGCTGCGCGGACATACCGATACGATGATTTTGCGGCTCTTATCCGAAGCTGACCGCTACGGGTACGAGATCGTCAAGCTGATAGCCGAGCGCTCGGGCGGCGAGTATGAATTAAAGGAAGCCACGATGTACTCCAGCGTCCGGCGGCTTGAAGCGGACGGCGATATCGAGTGGTATTGGGGTGATGAATCTCAAGGTGGACGCCGCAAATATTTTAGAATTACCAATAAGGGCAATGCAGCTTACGCCCGCAACAAAAACAACTGGGAATACGCAAAACGCGTACTTGAAAATTTATTATAAGGAGATTGATGTTATGAATGAGAAATTGACCAGCTATCTGAACGGCGTGTTCGCACCGTACGACGGGGTGAAAAGCATCGAGGAATTGAAAGCGGATCTGCACTCCGATCTGCAGGACCGGTTCCGTGAACTTAAAGAAGAAGGTAGAGACGATGAGTCAGCTTTCGAGATGACCATCGACAGCATCGGCGACATCGAGCAGACGGTCCAGGAGGTTGCCAACCTCTCCCGCTCGCTGGAGCGGCAGGTGGTAACGAACTTTAGCGCGAGCAATCTGCCTAAGAGCGACTTCGCCGGCGTAACTGCGCATAAAGGGAAATTTTCAGGCAGCGCGCTTCGAGGCTCCGACTTTTCGAACGCGGACTTGTCAGGAAGCTCGTTTGCGGGAAGCGATGTACGCGAAGTTAATTTCGACGGCGCAAACCTAACCGACTGCAACTTTTCTGCTCTCGACCTTTCGGACACGAGTTTCAAAAAATCAATCTTAGTTCGAACCAACTACAGCTCGTCGGGCCTAGATCGCGCAACATTTGAAGACGCTAAATTGACGGATGTCAAACTGAATACGACCGACCTTAGAAAAACAATTTTCAACAACTGTATTTTTGACGGCGTGGAATTTAAATATTCCGATCTTACAGGTGTAAGATTTGACGGGCAAACCTTTATCGGCGTCAAGTTCGAGAAATCGGCTTTGACCGAAGTTTCATTTCGAGGCGCAACACTTAAGAATGTATCTTTCCATCCGGGGTTTACGCTGACTAAAAAGTATTATCGTAACATCAAAACGATCTGCTTCGACGGGGCCGTGATGGATAAGTTAACTTACGCAGCGCTCAAAGGCATGGAAGCCGATCTATCCAAAGTTACGGTTATATAAAAGGAGGAGAAAAAATGAAAAACAAATCAATCCAAGTGAAGGGACTGCAAAAGTCTTACAAAAACCTTCAAGTCCTAAAGGGCGTAGATTTCGAGGTGGAAAAGGGAAGTATTTTCGCCCTGCTCGGCTCTAACGGAGCCGGCAAAACGACAGTTGTCAAAATCCTGACCACGCTGCTCAAACAAGACAGCGGAGCCGCCGTCGTTAACGGATTCGATGTGGTGTCCAAATCCGACCATGTGCGACAATCGATCAGTCTAACCGGGCAATTTGCCGCCGTGGATGAAATTTTGACCGGACGGGAAAATCTGATCATGATTGCAAAGCTAAGGCATCTGAAAAATCCGCGTCAGGTTGCGGACGACATGCTTAAACGCTTTGGCCTGACAGAGGCTGCCGACCGCAGGGCGTCTACTTATTCAGGCGGCATGCGCCGCAGGCTCGACATCGCCTTGAGCATTGTGGGAAAACCGCAGATCATTTTCCTCGACGAGCCAACCACCGGGCTTGACCCCGAGGCACGCATCGAGGTTTGGAAAATTGTAAAGGAGCTTTCTGACGGCGGCACGACGGTATTCCTGACCACGCAATATTTAGAGGAAGCCGAGCAGCTTGCCGACCGAATTGCCATTCTTCACGAGGGCAGGATTATCGCCAGCGGCACGCTCTCCGAGCTAAAAAAGCTATTCCCATCCACAAAGGTGGAGTATGTTGAAAAACAGCCGACATTAGAGGAAATATTCCTCGCCATCATCGGCAAAAAGGAGGCAATTTAAATGGAGACGGTAAAAAAACATTTTTTCAGCGATATGGGTGTTATGCTTGGACGTTCCATGCGCCATATCTCCCGCAGCATGGACACCATCTTCACGGTCTGCGTCACTCCGATTGCGATGATGCTGCTGTTCGTCTACGTGTTCGGCGGTGCCATTCAAACCGGAACGGATAATTACGTGAATTACCTGTTGCCCGGCATCCTGCTGATTGCGATTGCCAGCGGAGTAGCCTACACGGCTTACAGACTGTTTACCGATGTGCAGCGGGGCCTATTGGAGCGGTTTCGCACCATGCCGATTTCACGTTCCGCTTTCCTGTGGGGGCATGTACTGACTTCGCTTGTATCTAATGCCTTATCGTTGGTCATCATCATTATTGTAGCGCTTATCATGGGTTTTCGTTCATCCGCGGGAGTGCTGCCATGGCTCGCCGTAGCGGGTATCCTCGCTCTGTTTACGCTAGCTTTAACATGGGTCGCGGCTATAGCCGGACTGTCCGCAAAAACGGTCGATGGCGCGAGCGCCTTTTCCTACCCCATTATCTTCCTGCCATTTATCAGTTCGGCATTTGTGCCAACCGAGTCGATGCCGACCGTCGTTCGCGTCTTTGCCGAAAACCAGCCCGTGACTTCGATCGTCGAATCCATCCGCGCATTGCTCTCGGGTCAGCCGGTGGGCAATGACATCTGGATCGCTCTTGCATGGTGCGTCGGAATTTTGCTCGTAGCCTATTACTTTGCAATGAGGGTATATAAAAATCGGGCGTAAAATAAAGGACAGCGTCTTCCAATGGTTATCCACATCCGCCGCATCCCTTGTCCTGACAGGGTTTGCGGCGGTTGGTGCATCTACGTGGTATATTAGATAAAGAAATGATTGCGGGTCTACATGATACGTTTAGGTCTTCTTATAAGGCGGTGTTGCCATGGATGAAGATGTACAGGATCTCAATAATCACAGCTGCGTAACCGAAGCCAGAAATGGCGATTTTGATGCTTTTCGCCAAATCGTGCTTCAATATTCCAACGCCTTGTTTTCCGTTGCCTTCAGTATAATCGGGGACTTTCATGAAGCGCAGGATGCAACGCAAGAGGCTTTCGTGAAATGTTATCGCCGACTTCATACCCTGGATGATCCTTCGAAATTGGGCAGTTGGTTATATGCCATTGTTTATCGAACAAGCCTCGATTTCGTCAAAAAGAAAAAACAAACGTTGCCTTACGAAGATGCGATTGCCCCTTCCATTAATTATGTCGATGCATGGCTAGATCAGCGTATGACGCAAGAAACGATTTGGAATGCGATTCAAAATTTAGAGCAGACAAGCAAAATGGCCATAACGCTGCATTACTTAAGCGAATGGTCAATGAAGGAAATCGGTCAATTTCTGAATCTTTCACTGTCAGCCGTGGAAAGCCGCATTCGGCGCGCGAGAGAAATGCTGAAGCGTCAACTCGCTGGCGATTTCGAGCCTTATTTCCGCATGCAACGTCTGGATCAAAGATTCGAACAGAAGGTTTCGGAACTGGTGTTAAGAAGTGTGGGGCATTTCTATATTCCCGTCCTTCATCGGGAGCGAGTTCTAGACTGGTTCGTCCGTCATTTTAAATTAAGTATCAGCAGACATGGCAATTTAAAAGTAGAGTCTGGCCATGAATTATATTTACTGGAATGCCATTCACATCTACCAAGCGAGCTGCCTTTGTTAGCCTTCGAGGTGACCGATGTTGAAGAGCTATGGCTCAAGTTGCAAGATGACGAAGTGAGGTTGGAGCCGATCGATACGAATACATTTATCGGCAAACACTTCGTTTTCTACGACCCGGACGGTAACCCGTATCATGCGATCGAAAATAAATTTAAAAACGGAGCTTAACGATGACGGCTTTGACGAAGTCGGATCGTCTATATATAGAAACACATTTGATTACGAAAGGCGGAGCTTTCATGGCCGAAAAAGAATTAAACCAAACACAGGAGCAACCAGCAACGCAAGCACCGATGCTAAAAAGAGTCTCTCACAACTATTTGCCCGTATCAAACGTGGAGCTTGCCTCAAAGTGGTACAAAGAGACATTGGGCCTCACGGTTAAGCCGCGCGGGCCTGCCGACGGAGCCATCCTTGTTCTTGGCAACGGGCAATGGTTGTTCCTGCTGGAAACGAAAGAGAAGCGAACGGCAAACTTCGTGACTGATCAATGGGATGGCCACGAATACGAAATGTTCTCACTGACGTTCGAGGTCGAGAACATCGTAGAGGTTCATAAACGCCTCCGCGAAAGCGGCGTCTATGTCGAGCCGCTGAACGATCAAGGAAGCTGCGGTTTACAATTCAAATTCAAGGACCCGGACGGCAACAAGTTCAATGTTTGGCAGGACGTAGATCAAAATTAACGGGGTTGTTGACTCCGTGTTGACTCCAAAAAAATGAAAATACAGAGCTATGGAGGTCATGCTTCCATCGCTCTGTAATCAACATTAACTTAGTCACAAATCTCGTACACCCTGATCATCATTTTTTTAGCTCCACCTTCATGGTGTTCTCCTCCGGTTCCAGTAAGAAGACAGAGGTTTCCTCTCTCATTGGTATATTCTGATAACACTTGTCCTTTCAACCGATGGCGTGAGATAACATTCAGTTGCGAGTCGATTATTTCAATCGTATTTGACCCCGTGATTAAGAGAGCTCTTCCATATGAATCCACGGTGAAAAAATTAGAGTCTTCCTCCCACTTTTTTCTGTAGATAATACGGAATGACTTCGTATCGATTACTAGAAGCTGCTTGTAGGATAGATACACATATAGCTTATAATTTCTAGAATCTAAGGCTACTGAAATACTCCACCCTTCTAAATCTAACTCTCTTATTAGTTCCAGTTGTTCGGTTAAAACAAAAATCTTCACAACCGGTCTGCCGGGAGTCGTTGCACTGCAATAATAGAAAACTCTTCCTGATTCATCAAATACAAATTCACCATTAGGCCCATGATATCCGTCGTATTCTAAGTGAAATGATGCTACAACTTGCCCATTGCGATTTAGTTTTACGAGCTCCGAAAACTGACCTGACGAGTCGATTCTGCACATATAGATTGCATTGTTATTGTAATAAGGAAAACCCATGTACGGGATCTCCCATCTGGTCTCTAAACGCTGCGTATATTCCCTGAGCGTCTTCCCACTATTATGGGATGAAAGAAAGCCGCCATCCTCCAATATGCTGAACGGATTAATGATATTTCCACCCAAAGAAGTTTCGGAAACCATTCGGCCCGTATAATCAAACACATAATATTGACTCCTGAGAAAACTAATGTAACCGATATAACCACGAGCAGCACTTAAAATGCCAGTTCCACTTCTGTGGTTGAAAGAATGAACATCCAGCATAGGTTCCAAAGTGCCGTTTGGGATAAAGGTGTAGATCAGCTCATCCTTATAGCAATCCTTATATCTATCATATGGAGGAACGCCGATGAGATATTTATGATCCCCCAATACTGCAATTAAAGCGCCCTCAAACTCCTGAAGAAGAGTTGCTTTTGTTTGATTTTTAATACGCCTTTTTATTGCTGTTTCATTTATATATTCCTCAATAATAGGAAGTTCACGTTTGCAGCAAAAAGCAGCTTCTGGATCATCAAGCAGCATTGTGTGATCAATCCAAATGGTCACACCTAGAAAATGCTGGAGCAACTCAATCTTCTTCCCTATATCCTCACAAATTAAAATAGCTCTCAACAATATAATTTCGCTTGGTTCAAACCCAAATTGTTCTAGAAATACTGCGGGTTTGCCAAGTGTCCTGGGAAGTCCGTACCCTTCGCCCCCGGCGATATGGCTCGTGAGAGTCTTCCCGTTTCGGTAAACAGACAACTTCAGCATATCGTCATCGAGATATTCAATGGACATGACGCTTGGAGTGATCGCCTTCGATAATTTCTTTGCTGCTTTCTGAATGTCACCGACGTGAAAATGCTCACTCACGATTGTAGTCCATCCATCCGATAGACATCTTACAACACAGCCAGGCAAAACTTTTTCTATTTCCAGAGCAGAACAATCAGATCTAATTTGCAGGTTGGCAAAAGTAGTACCCATTATCCTCATATCCCCCTGTATATCGTTCACTTAGATTACAATTTGTTGATTCTATGTTGTTGACTTCCTGTTGAGCGCTTTCTCAATCTCCGTATTGCATGTATAAATTGAGGTCGTTATAATAAAACTAAAGAAGGAGCCGTGCGCCAACACGACTCCAACAGCACAGTAGACCGCTTCAAAGGCGGTCGGCTCCGGATAAGTGATCAGAAATAGACCGTTTACCTAGCAGAGGGCGGTCTATTTCTTTTGGTTATCTTTAACCTCCATGGGCATCCCTCCCTTCTTCGAGAGGTAGCCGACCACCCTTGCAAGCCGTTCTATGTGCTTGTCTTATTATAGCATTATTTGTAAGAAGCAGAAAAACTTAAATATTGTTCGCGCGTAAGCCCGTTGTTTTCCCTATTGAATTGATCCATATCCATATCTAATGAAAATCCGAACCATTCAAAAACCTTTTTAAATAAACTTGAGTTATATGGATGCAAGAGGTCCACACTTTCAGTAAATTGGGGTTGGTTATTCAACACATTAGTAAGTTGATATTTAGGCAAACTTAACGCTACCCCACTATTGGAATATAGCTGCTCATGCACTTTTTCCATCAACTCACTGTCATCTGATCGATGATCGATTTCCTTAATCCCATAACCCCAAGCAAATCTGTAAACGAGACGATGATTATCGTCACTTATACATTCTAAATGTAAAGTAAAATCAATATCGTCCTCCGCCAACTTCTTATTCCCGATGATTTCATGCGTACCCCAAATCAATTCAGCATCGCTCATGATGTCAGCACGTAATAATCTATGCGAAAATAGGTCCTTGAAAGACAGATCTTTATCTTTTGTTTTAATCTCGAATATTCTTATTAAAATCGGAACCGTCATCAAAAATTTCCAGGGATGATTCTTTGGCGCTCGCTCCCTTAGCTTCTTAACTTCTCCGATAATAAGCCCGAAGCCATAATGCTCTCTATCGATTTCAAATCTAAAAACGTCTCCCGTACTGTACTTTATGGTCCGATGCGGCGTTTCCCTCATTTTGTTCACTTTATCGAAATAACCATTGGGACAAGTGTTCATGTAGTCATGAATCCACGATTCTAGTTCAGAGACATGGTTTAGGTTCTCGTCGTTATCAATGGGAAGTTCAATATTGTTTCTAATGTTGTACGCACGTACCATGGACTTATTTCCCCCATTACTTGTCAACGAAACATAGAAAGTACACCCTGTAGGCATAAAACTAAGGATGTTTGACGGTGTCATTTTTTTCTCTTTGCCCTTGGAGGATTTCGGTAAAATAAATTGTCTGCTATTCGTAAACAGTTCCGTATCATATTCTTTATATGTAAAAGTTCTAAATAGATCGAAGTGAATAACCTTTCTTATAACATCTCCCTGATAAAATACGATAGTTCCTGTTTTGATTTCGACTTCATCCCAATCATCTTCTATTCCGTCCAGCCCGAAATACTGCCTTTGCTCATTGGTTAGTCGAAAGGAAAGATATTCCAATTGCTTAACGTCTGCCAAGTTAATCTTCATATATTCTCTCCCTATCCTTCTGAATACCGCAGATAAATAATGATGGGAACTCCCCAGGTCAAAAATCATAGGTAAGTTCTTTGTTGATTTCATGTTGAATTAACTCTCTTGCTCTTTGCAGTAAGTATTTGACATTGACTCAATTTTGTTGTAAAAAAATAGTAATACAATTTCATACAACTTTGCAATGATGAAGAGAGTAAGCATAACGAATACTCCAGAGAGCTGATGGTTGGTGCGAATCAGTGTAGGGATTATGCCGAAGTGGGCTTCTGAGCATCCAAACCGAAAATACATTGAGTAGGCTTTGGCGAAAGTCTCGTCGTTACAAGAGACGCGTATTCAAACATACTGCATGTTTCGATACGTCAAAGCGAGTCCGATTTATATTCGGGCTAATTAAGGTGGTACCACGGGGTCTTCTCGTCCTTTCAAGGATGAGAACCCCTTTTTTATTTTGAGGAGGGATATCATGAACAATGAAATTGTATTAACTGGAATTAAGCCTACAGGTAAAGTCCATGTAGGGAATTACATCGCAGCAATAAAACCTGCACTACAAATCGCAAAAAATAGTAATTGTACCGCACTTTACTTTATTGCCGACTACCACGGATTAACATTCATTCAGAACAGGGATGAGTTTAACGATCTCTCTTACGGTATTGCAGCAACGTGGCTAGCACTGGGACTTGACCCGGAAAGGGTAGTTTTTTATAGACAATCGGATGTACCAGAGATATTCGAGCTGAGCTGGATACTTTCATGTCTGACTTCCAAGGGATTAATGAATCGTGCCCATGCATACAAAGCAATTCTTGATAAAAATGAACAATTGGGCGTGGATATGGATACTGGTGTTAAGGACCAAATACAGCATGTTGAGATTGCAAGAGATATTGCAGAAGGATTCAACAGAAATTATGGAGAAACCTTCAAGTTACCTAATTATATCGTAGATGATAATACAGCTGTAATTCCTGGTCTCGATGGTAGAAAAATGAGTAAAAGTTATAGTAATACGATACCGCTTTTCGAAACAGCTGATAACCTTAAGAAGCTGATAAACAAAATCAAAACAGACTCTACTCCTCCTCATGAACCTAAAGACCCTGATACATCTAATATCTTTTTATTGTATAAAGAATTTGCGACGCCCGGACAAGTCCAAAATTTAAGGAGTAAATTTCTGAATGGAATTAGTTGGGGGGAAGCAAAGCAGGAACTGTTTCAGGTCATAAATGCTTTTTTGGAAGAACCACGCAAAAAATATAATGACTTAATGTCATCACCAGATAAAATTGACATTATCCTTTATGAAGGAGCCAAGAAAGCAAGAGCTATGGCTGCGCCTTTACTTGAGAAGGTCAAACATAAAATTGGGCGTTATAAATAAGCCTTCGGATAATAGAATAAAGTCATTCAAGTCCATCAGTACCTCCACTCTCCGCTTTACCACTACTTGCGATACGGTTCTGCGTATCATTGTTAAGGCGAAATTTCAGGGCACCCTATTACAAGGGTGCCCTGATTCATGGAAAGGAGTTCAGCGAGGTGAGCCGCGGCTGTACAAATCCGCCGCAGGTTGATGTTGAGGATATTGGGAAAAAATACAGGCAAACACTAATCGGTTTTGTTTTTATTAGAAAGGGAAAATGCGGTATTCATCGCTATGCCTGCGTCGCCATATCCTTCTACTTTATATTCTCAACGTTTTATTGAAAATGTTTGAGAGCCATGATGTCTTCAGTCATATTTTTATATGATCAACTTTTTTTGACCCACTCTCTTCACAGCTGGTTGTAAACATCGATCAGCTTTTGGGCGACTTTGTCATAGTTATGGGTTTGTTCCACATAGCTGCGGCCGGCCATCCCGAGTTTTGGCCAGTCCTCCGGCCGGTTTAATAAATCCTTCAATACCTCATAGATGGTATCGGGGGTAGCGCTGACGATCGGGAAACCGGGAGGGAAGGTGCTGCGCAGACCGTCACGGATATAACAGATGACGGGCTTTCCCATCGCCATTGCTTCCATGCTTAAATTCGCATACGTTCCAACGGTCAGTTGGTCGATAATAATGGTCGATTTTTGATAAATCTGTTTCGCCTGTTCGCGCGGGACTTTTTCAACCAAACGAAATTGAAACTTCTGGCCTTCTCTCTTTAATCGTTCCACGGCCTGCAGCACAAACTCCGTGCCTTTCACCCTGCGGTCCGACGGCGCATGGACAACTACCGGCTCGGCACCCGGAGACGGGTACTCGGGCGTAAATTCACGGGCGTCGATCGCATAAGGGATGATGTGCACTTTTTTAAAATACGGTTCGACTTGAGACAATAGCTCATGATCGTTAATGATGGCATGATCGATGTAGGCAGAATTAAGCATTAGATTCTCCCTGATCCTTTCTTCTGTCCAGGGCTCCCTTACTTGAACATACGGATTGTTAAATGTTCTTGCTATCGATGGCACGCGTGCTTCATCACCGTTAAAGTGAGCCACCAGCTTCTTCCCTAAGCTCTTCAGAATTTTCAAATCCCTTTTATCAGGCGCATAAAAAGTTGAACCAAAATGAAAATGGAAGATGTCGTATGTTTCTAATGCTTCCTCAAAATAGGCATCCCGAATCTTCACTCTAAGATCCATAGGATTTTGATCTAAATTCAAACAAACATCGGATAAATAGGAGTAAACGTCTTTATAAAAACTGCAAGAGGTTGCATGTACGCCGCGAGAACGCAATGCATGAGCCAAAGTGCCAATTCCGATGCCGTGAGGAGAGAGATGGACTTTCTCTCTGATTGTGTCATATTTTTGTTGTGGATTTTCGAAGGGTTTAATGGACACGTAATTCTTTATGATTTCCTGTCTGGATAGCCTATCCATTGTTTCAATTCCTCTTTTCATTCTGTAGATAATAAACCTTTGCCTACCTAAAGCTGTTTGTAGACATTGATCAGCTTTTGGGCGACATTTCCATAACCATGATTTTGCTCTACATAGGATCGGCCAACCATTCCAAGTCTGCGCCAATCCTCAGGGCGATATAGTAAATCCTTTAAAACCTCATATATGGTATCGGGATTAGCGCTTACGATCGGCAATCCGGGCGGGAATGTACTACGGAGGTCGTCACGGATATAACAGATGACGGGCTTTCCCATCGCCATTGCCTCTATGCTTAAATTTGCATAAGTACCAATTCGAAGCTGGTCGATGACGATAGTGGACTTTCGATATAATTGCATGACCTCGGTATGGGGTAAATTTTCTAGCAGCTTAAATTGAAATTCGTGCCCTTCTTTTTTCAAACGTTCGACTGCGGCTATTACGAATTCTGTTCCCTTGACCTCTCGATGCGAGGGTGCATGAACGATTAATGGCTGGGAATCCGGTGCCGGGTAAAACGGCTTAATTTGATGTACATCAATAGTGTAAGGCACAACGTGGACGTGTTTGTAATAAGGCTTGACATATGGCATTAATTCATAGTCATTGATGATTGTATGGTCGATATAGGAGGAAAGCAACCTCATATTAGCGTGGACTTTTTCTTCCGGCCAAGTTTCTTTTACAAAAACATAAGGGTTGTTAAAACTCCTCGCCACCGACAATAAACGCACATCAGAACCATTATGATGGACAATCAACTTTTTACCCATGGTTTTAAGAAGCTGCAAATCCCTTTTATCAGGCTCATAAAAAGTTGAACCGAAATGAAAATGGAAAATGTCGTATGTTTCTAATGCTTCCTCGAAATAGGCATCCCGAATCTTCGCTCTAAGATCCATGGGATTTTGATCTAAATTCAAACAAACATCGGATAGGTAGGAGTAAACGTCCTTATAAAAACTGCAAGAGGTTGCATCTACGCCACGAGAACGTAATGCAGGAGCCAAAGTGCCAATTCCGATGCCGTGAGGAGAGAGATGGACTTTCTCTCTGATTGTGTCATATTTTTGTTGTGGATTTTCGAAGGGTTTAATGGACACGTAACTTTTTATCATTTCCTGTTTTGAAAGCCTATCCATTGTTTTTAATTCCTCTTTTCAACAGTTAATAACCCTTGCCTACTTAAAGCTGATTGTAAACATCGATCAGCTTTTGGGCGACTTTGTCGTAGTTATGGGTTTGTTCCACATAGCTGCGGCCGGCCAGCCCGAGTTTTGGCCAGTCCTCTGGCCTGTTTAATAAATCCTTCAATACCTCATAGATAGTATCGGGGGTAGCGCTGACGATCGGGAGACCGGGAGGGAATGTGCTGCGAAGATCGTCACGGATATAACAGATGACGGGCTTTCCCAACGCCATTGCCTCCATGCTTAAGTTTGCGTACGTTCCAATGGACAGTTGATCAATGACAATCGCAGCCTTTTGATAAATCTGTTTTGCCTGTTCGCGCGGGATTTTTTCAACTAACCGGAATTGAAATTTATGCCCCTCCTTTTGTAATCGTTCGACAGCCTTCAATATAAATTCAGTGCCCTTAACCTCCCGATTCGAGGGTGCATGAACGACTATAGGCTCGATATCGGGAGATGGGTATTTAGGAGTAAATGGATTGGCATTGATTGCATAAGGAACAATGTGAACTTTTTTAAAATACGGTTGGACATGAGGCATTAATTCGTGATCGCAAATAATCGCATGATCGATATAGGCGGAAAGAACGTTTAGGTGCTCCCGAATCCTTTCTTCTGTCCACCCCCAAGCTCCCTCTTGTATATATCGATTGTTAAAACTTCTGGCTACCGACGGTAACCGCGCTTCAACACCGGTCAAGTGGGCCACAACCTTTTTTCCCTTGCTTGAATAAATTTTTAAGTCACTTTTATCGGGATCAAAAAAAGTTAAACCAAAACGAAAATGGAAAATGTCGTATGTTTCTAATGCTTCCTCAAAAAAGGCATCCCGAATCTTCACTCTAAGATCCATGGGATTTTGATCTAAATTCAAACAAACATCGGATAAGTAGGAGTAAACGTCTTTATAAAAACTGCAAGAGGTTGCATGTACGCCACGAGAACGTAATGCATGAGCCAAAGTGCTAATTCCGATGCCGTGAGGAGAGAGAAGGACTTTCTCTCTGATTGTGTCATCGTTTTGCTGTGGATTTTCGAAGGGTTTAATGGACACGTAATTTTTTATAATTTCCTGTCTGGATAGCCTATCCATTGTTTTAATTCCTCTTTTCAGTAGTTAATAACTAACCACTATCAGCTTAAAGCTGTTTGTAAACATCGATGAGCTTTTGGGCGACTTTGTCATAGTTATGGGTTTGTTCCACATAGCTGCGGCCGGCCATCCCGAGTTTTGGCCAGTCCTCAGGCCGGTTTAATAAATCCTTCAATACCTCATAGATGGTATCGGGGGTAGCGCTGACGATCGGGAAACCGGGAGGGAAGGTGCTGCGCAGATCGTCACGGATATAACAGATGACGGGCTTTCCCATCGCCATTGCTTCCATGCTTAAATTCGCATACGTACCAACGGTCAGTTGGTCGATAATAATGGTCGATTTTTGATAAATCTGTTTTGCCTGTTCGTGCGGGACTTTTTCAACCAAACGAAATTGAAATTTTTGGCCTTCTCTCTTCAATCGTTCCACGGCCTGCAGCACAAACTCCGTACCTTTCACCCTGCGGTCCGACGGCGCATGGACAACTACCGGCTCGGCACCCGGAGACGGGTACTCGGGCGTAAATTCCCGGGCGTCGATCGCATAAGGGATGATGTGCACTTTTTTAAAATACGGTTCGACTTGAGGCAATAATTCATGATCGTTGATAATGGCATGGTCGATGTAGGCAGAATTAAGCTTTAAATTGTCCCTAATCCTTTCTTCTGTCCAGAGCTCCCTTACTTGAACATACGGATTGTTAAATGCACTTGCTATCGATGGACTACGTGCTTCATCACCGTTAAAGTGAGCCACCAGCTTCTTCCCTAAGCTCTTCAGAATTTTTAAATCCCTTTTATCAGGCTCAAAAAAAGTTGAACCAAAATGAAAATGGAAGATGTCGTATGTTTCTAACGCTTCCTCGAAATAGGCATCCCGAATCTTCACTCTAAGATCCATAGGATTTAGATCTAAATTCAAACAAACATCAGATAGGTAGGAGTAAACGTTTGTATAAAAACTGCAAGAGGTTGCATGTACGCCACAAGAACGTAATGCATGAGCCAAAGTGCTAATTCCGATGCCGTGAGAAGAGAGGTGGGCTTTCCCCCTGATTATGTCATATTCTTGTTGTGGATTTTCGAAAGGTTTAATGGACACGTAATTCTTTATGATTTCCTGTCTTGATAACCTATTCATTTGTTCAATTCCTCTTTTCATTCCGTAGTTATCCCTGCAGCTTCTCCCGGAAAAATTGTGCGGTTTTATGAATTCCTTCCTCCAACCCGACTTTTGCCTCAAATCCCAAAATTCTCTTGGCCTTTTCTACATTGGGGATTCGAAGTTCAATATCTGCTGAGTCCGCCTCCTTAAATTCAAGCTCCGATTGAGAGTTTAATACTCGTATGATCGTGCTTGCCAGTCCATAGATCGTATTCACAGTTCTTAGATTGCCGATGTTAAAAGACTCGCCAATCGCTTTATCATTACCCATCGTGCAGAGAATACCGTCTACCATATCGTCAATGTAACACCATGCCCGTATTTGAGTTCCATCGCCATGAATCTGAAGCGTTTGATTCTTTAACGCGTGCATTACGAAGGCACGAATGGCTCCCTCTCCCACTTGTCCCGGGCCATAAACATTAAATGGCCTTACAGTTACCGTTGGAAGACCAAATTCTTTGTAGAAAGCATATGCTAAATGCTCTACCGACAATTTACTAACGGCATATGTCCAGCGCGCTTCGCCGACCGCCCCCATAACTGCCGGGCTAGTCTCGTTGGAACGGAACGCCATTTGACCGAAAACCTCGCTTGTGCTAAAGCAAACGATTCTTCTGCAATTAGGGAGCGAGGCCGCAGCCTCAAGCACATTATAAGAACCTACCATATTGATTTTCATAGTCGTAACCGGGCTTTTAATAACGGAATCAATGCCCGCTACGGCTGCTGCATGAACCACTCTGGTTGAATTTTGCATGGATCTCTTGAGGCTGTCCAAATCAAGAATATCCCCATGGATAATGGTTAAGTTGGGGTGGTTATAATAAGGTTTGTCCTTAATGGCGTTTCGTGAGAAATTATCATAAACGGTGACTTTGTTATATTCTATTAAGCGTCCGATTAGCGTCGATCCAATAAAGCCGGCGCCGCCAGTAATAAACACGTTTTCCCCTTGAATCTGTTCGGCAGTCATATTATCACTCCTTGAAATATTGAAGGATTCCGCCTTTCCCATCGGCAGTGCCAATTATCGATGTGGGGCTCTTGATATTAGCAACTACAATATCGCCAAGCGCGCCAAGGATTCCTCCGGCAACGTAAGTTTTACCGTTAATCGTACATGTTCCTGCAATCTGATTTATAAAGTGTTCGGTTGATAAAATGCTGTCAAGGATAAATGGAAGAGCAATCCTAACGTCCAATCGAAACATTTTGAGACCTAACTCTTTGGCTTTCGCTATAGCTTCTTCTGTTACGTTACCAACCCCGCCATCTATCACCAGAGCGTTTGGGGAAAGAGAAGAAACCATAGAGCCATTAATCGCCGGATACCCTTGAGTGAAGCCGATCAGGACATCAGCATCCTTTGCAGACAAAGCGTGGTTGTTCTCACTATAGACCGTCCCAGAAGTGTATCGGGTTTTCATCATATTTATTGCTTCTGCCAGGATCTCGCTCTTGTTATCCCTCCGGGTAATATAAACCTCTGCCCCTCTTTCAACTAGTTTTACAGCTACCTTGGATCCGATATTTCCCGCTCCGATAATGGACACTTTTTTCCCTTTAAGGTCGCCCACAATCTCGCTAACTAATAGATCGCATGCAAGCGCTGTAATATCGTTTCCTTTAAAGGTTTTGATCTTGCTTTTTTTCACCCACAATTCAGCTTCCGCTAGGAAATCGATCGGCGGCTCTGTCTTCGCTTCAACATCGATAAATAGGTAATCGACTTTGCCATCCGCATATCTACATATCTCTTTAAAATGGTTTAAGTCTTTGGTAATAAAGCTGCTGCCAACAAATTTCTCCGATTCTTTCAAAGGCCCTATAACAAATGGAGGATTATTATATTTGGCGGTTGATCCAACAATTGCAAGTGAAACTTTATTGCTCGCCTTAGCTTTACTGATACATTGCTCGATGATCTCCCTCAAAGGCAGCACCTCCCATTCTTCTTGTTAGAAGGATCGAGATATTGTATGTTAGAGACCAAAAGATGTATGGACTAGTGAATGACTACTTATAAATTAGGTATATAGCTCGATACTCGCGAACGTGTTGCGCCTTGACCGATCGATTCCCGTTTGCTCAGAGACCATGTTCATTGGACCTTTTCTTAATAACAAAAGCGCTCGGCTTCAAGCCAGGCGCTTCTAATCCGCTCGGCTTTTATCCAAGCAGAACTCTATCGTCTAACCTGTCTCGCGCGTCCACGGTTACTGCGTGTTCAAGCTGTGGCACATCTGAGCCAGCGAATGGCAGATTCGCTTCTGTATCGCTGCCGATCGGAAGTGTCCGCCATGCGAGCCGAGTGGCGTCCAGTTCATCAAGCCGAATAACAAAAAAACATCGCCAGGGCATACAAGCCGCATGGCGATGTATTCATCGAGTGAATAAGGCCAAGTGAAGCAAGGTAGCACAAGTCTATTTTACAGAATCCGGTCCGAATACCGGCGCTAATTTTGATGCTGACAGCTGCTCGCCGAGGCCGAAATATTCGCAGAAATTCATAATCATCGGATTCCATTTCGAAGGATCGACATAGTTGGAGTTTACATCCATTAGAAGATCGTCTTTTATATGAACTTTTTCGATGTGCACTTCAATGGCGACAAGGGAACTTGGTTCTTCGAATGGATGTAGCTTCACAAACTTGGCTTCCAGATGGACGGGGCATTCTTTGACACGCGGTGCTCGAACAAGTTGTGACGGAAGTTGGGTCAGCCCTGCGATACCGAACTTATCTGCTTCATACTTATAGCCCCTCAATGCTTTGGATTCCGGCACCGGATTGCGGCCTGTTAACAGAGTCAGCCGATCAACCGCGGGAATCAAGTCAATAGATGGGAGATTAAGCACGCACTCGTGTTCACGGATCAAATTCTGAACGGTCTGCGACTTACTACTGAGCCCGAGCATACATGATTGATTGAGCCACCAGGCAGACGACATAGGAGCCAAATTGGGCGTGCCGTCTTCATTGATTGTACTTATAAGCACGACAGAGGTGCCAAAGTAAAGAATTTTGGGTTCGATTACCGTATGCATATCAGCTTCACTTCCCTCGTAGATAGATTCATTTGCAATTAATGTATCACACGCCTTTTAAGTGATATAGGGATATGGAATAAGTCCGCAAGATTGCAAAAGGTTGTTTGCAAGCTGTTAATAGAAATGCCCAAAAAGGGCTGCAACAGCCTGCCTCCCAGCAACCTGTCGCAGCCCCCAAACCCGCGTCCGACGCGGCCTTTCGGCTCTGGCAATCTTATCGAATCGTAGAAATATCCAATCTCCAGTCATTGCATTGCATTAAGCTTCCAGGAGGATATTCAAATTCGCATTCTCGGATATGAGAAAAGTTAAGTTTTCGGCAAATAGCGTTCGACGCGAGGTTATTTATCGATGGAAAGGCATGAATAGCCTTATGCTTTTGTTCGTTTCTGGCAGAAGTAATAGCTTCCGCAACAGCTAGGGTAGCAATCCCCCTACCTTGAAATTGCGGGAGGACGCCCCAGCCGATCTCGTACACGGTTTCTTCCTGCCAGGATTTGTCCCAATATCCTACACTGCCCACAGGTTCGAGGCTTGGAAGCAGGACAATACTAAAAATTCTACCTGCTCCTCGTCCGGTTATATCCAGATAACGTTTGTGTCTAGCGAGAATCTTCTCCTCTGTCTCCGATCCTCCAAGGTACTCCGTCATCTCCGGAGCATTGATAGATCTAAGCAAAGTAAGGTCTTTGTCGGCCCACGGTTCAATCCGAACATGCTGTGCTTTCATATGCTCTGACATTCTATCACTCCTACGGTTGGTTGTGCCGTATCCAATTATATAACAAATGATATCAGGAACATACGTTCTATTCAAGGGCATAAAGTTAGACTCGATACATAGCTGTCATTGAGCGTGAGTATTGCTCATTTCATTCGGCAAGTATGGTTTCATAACAGGATGGATGCTAAAATTGAATAATGACAAGCTGACCGAGGCTTATTTGTTCCGATAGAAAGAAAGGAAGATCAAAGACATGGAATTGATCTTGCAAGGGGTTACCAAAAGCTTTGGGGACAAAAAAGTGCTCCAAGGCGCAGAGTTCCAATTTCAAAAAGGTAAAATATACGGACTTCTGGGTCGCAACGGCGCCGGGAAAACGACATTGTTTAATTGTTTAAGCGGTGAAACCAGAATCGATGACGGACACGCTCGGTTGAAAGAAGCGGGAGTCGCGAGGGAACTGGTCGAGGAGGATATTGGTTATGTGTATTCGTTGCCGATTTTGCCCGAATTTCTGACCGGTTATGAATTTATTAAGTTTTTCCTCGATATTAACCGGGACAAGCACCCTCATTCCAATATTGATGATTACTTCGACAAGATAAGCATGTCGCAAGAAGACCGCCACCGGCTTATTAAGAACTACTCCCATGGCATGAAAAACAAAATTCAGATGCTGCTTTTTCTCATTTCGAAACCGCCGGTCATTTTGCTTGACGAACCGCTGACCCTTCGATCTGATCGTGGCGCTCGAGATGAAAAATATGCTGCGCGAAATGAAGCGCGATCACATACTCATTTTCTCCACCCATATTTTGCAATTGGCCACCGATTTGTGCGATGAGCTTGTCGTGCTGAACAACGGTCAATTGTCCGCCGTACCGACCGATTTGCTGCATAGTCCGGAGTTTGAACAAAACATTATTTCTTTGCTAAAGGATGAAGGCCATGCTGAGAACATTTAACACATTGCTCTCCATTCGGACTTCCTCAGCCGTCAATCGATTCATTTTTTACGCTCAGAGACTGCCGTTAGTCGGCAGAACCATTCAAGATACGCTATACGCCAATCTGGATGGAAAAAAAGCAATTTCCGTCATTGCGTTCCTTCTGCAAATCGTTTGGGGTTTTGTAACCAAGCTGGCTTATCTAGGGCTGAGGAAGATCAGCTTTCGCTGTTTATGCATATTTTTTTGCTGCTTAGCTTTGTGGTGGCGGGTGTCGCCAGCATCACGGTTTTGGAGACGAAACGAGAGAAGTACATTGCCGTCAAGCTCATGCGGATGAAGCCTGCCGCCTATATGCAAGCGTCGTTGGGTTATCGTTATGTCTCTTACTTTATCTACTATATTCCGGCTATGCTGCTTTTCACCTCCCTACTGAATGTCCCTGTTCTTCAGGGGATGGCACTGGCAGTATCGGTCACGCTTTGGCGGGTAGTATGCGAATATCTTCATCTGAAGCTGTTTCAGCAAAGAGGCATCGTACTCATCAAAATTAACGCAGTCGTTTGGCTTGCGATCGGACTTGGTTACGGTGCCGCTTATGCGCCGATTGTTCTGAATTGGATTCCCTCCAGCGGCGAGCTGCTGCTCCTGTGGCCCGTTACGATGCTCATTGCGGTGCTGGGCGCAATTGCTGCGGTGCAGTTAAAACGATATTCCGACTATCGAACGGCAGTGGAAGCTGCGACGAAGCGGGATGATCCGCTGCTCGATCTTGGGCGTATGTTCACGAAAGCCAATAAAACGCAAGTGAAATCAAAAGACATGGACTATACTTCTATGGTCGGGCAGACGAACCAATTCAAGAGCCGGGAAGGTTATGCGTATCTGAATGCGTTGTTTTTCGCCAGGCATCGCAGTCTCATCGTACGACCCCTGTGGAACAGATTGGCGATTATTGGCGCCATAGGCGTAATCGGCGTGGCGTTCTCTGTCATCGAACCGGAAAGGGCCTCCTCCTTGGCCGAAAACTGGAGTATGGGAATCCCTTATTTGATTTGGATCATGAACTTCCTGTCCATTGGAGAAAGAGCGTGTAAGGCTATATTCTATAACTGTGATCTCAGCCTTATGCGTTACAGCTTCTACCGAAACGCCGCCCACCGGCATTTCCGTCAACGGTTATACCGCATCTGCGGGCACAACCTAACTCTTGCCGCCGGGGTTGGAGCCGCATTGACCGGATTTGCTCTGGCTGCCGGGGGAGTTTCTTCAGGAGAATTACTTCTGGCGTTGGTCTGTGTGTTTGCCCTGTCCGTGTTTTTCTCCATCCACCATCTGTTCATGTATTACATCCTGCAGCCTTATTCGACCGAGCTCAATATGAAAAATCCTTTTTTCTTTATGATAAACATTGTTGTTTCTTTGGCTTTCGTATTGGCCCTCATTCTAGAAGTCGATACCACGGCGCTCGCGGTAGCCATAGTCTCCTTAACGGCCGTTTACTACATGACGGCGTTGATCCTTGTTAAGAGATGGGGACCTCGCACTTTCAGAGTGAAGTGAGGAAGCGCTCATCATTGGCGGGGACACGACCAAAGGCCGGCGCAGCCTCCTCGGAAGAGGAGCTGACCGGTGACAGCGCGTCCAAGCGATGGATATGGGATAACCCGTTCAATATTGCTGCTTCAAATCCACGACATTAAGAGATGGCTTCTTGCCTTCCGCTGCCTCCCGCAAATTACGCAAAAAGATTTGCATCGCCCGCTCATGGTAATGGACGGTGGAGCCGGAATTGTGCGGCGTAATGATCACGTTCTCCATCTCCCAAAGCGGACTAGCCTCCGAAAGCGGTTCTTCCTCGAACACGTCCAGCCCGGCCCCCGCAATCGTTCCGTTGCTCAGCGCTTCAGCCAAAGCTTGCTCATCTGTCGTTGCACCTCTGCCGATATTGATATAGATGGCCGTCGAACGCATCCGTCGGAGCTGCTCTCTTCCAATCAACCGATAAGTCGAGTTCGTCAACGGCAGCGTATTGATCACATAATCGCTTTGCTCCAATACCTCGTCCAGCTCCTGAATGCCCACCATTCGATCCACGTGGACGGACGGTTCGCCTGATCTGCGAACGCCCAGCACCCGCATCCCGAACGCCTTGGCCAACTTGGCCGTTTCCTCGCCAATGGCGCCAACCCCAATAATCCCAGCTGTTTTTCCGTGAATTTCGTGCAGAGCGTCCGTGCTCCGCCAGCTTTTCTCCGCTTGATAGCGTACCGAAAGATGCAGCTTCCGCGCAAACATCAGCATCATTCCGAGGATCGTCTCAGAGATCGGATAGGCATGAACACCGCTTGCATTGGTCAACGTCACGCCTTTCGTGGCGAATGCTTCCAATGGCATCTTCTCCACTCCCGCTCCCCAAGCCTGAACCCACTTCAGCTTGGCTTCCGGAACAAGGCACGCCTCTTCGGCGGCTTGGCTCCAACCGACCACCACCGCCGCCTCCTTTAATTGTGACACGTACGCCTCGCTATCGTCTTTGCTTATCAACTCCCAATCCGGAACTACGTTCCGTATTTGTTCCTGATCCCGATCAGTCAACTTAATCAAGGAAACTATCTTAGCCATTCGATTAATCGCCTCCCTTCCCATCTTACTATAATGGCTAGAGAACATGCCGCTATTTCGATTCATCCTTCACCTCATCGGATTTAACTTTTCAACCGGTTCCCCTCAATTAACTCTTATTCTCGACCAGCTTATGCTCGGGCGTTTCCTCCCCTTGCCATAGAAGCCGCATTTCTTCGCTCGTTGCCAGCAGCTCGGACAGGCTGCCCTCAGCCTCGATCCGTCCGTCCTTCAAGACGATGATATGATCGGCTTTCGACAGTGCGGCCCGCCGATGGGATACAGCGATGCAAGTCATGTCGCCTTCCTTGAACAATCCGTTCCATACCTGCTGCTCCGTCTCCACATCGAGCGCGCTGGACAAGTCGTCAAATATATACAAATCAGCGCCTGTCATCAACATGCGAGCTGTCGCAGCCCGCTGAATCTGGCCGCCGGACAGCATGACGCCTCTTGGGCCGACGAATGTCTCCAGACCTTTATCCAGATCGCGGATGTCTTTATCCATAACGGATAAACGAATCGCGCGTTCAAAAGCGAACTCGCTGTCTTTTTTGCCTACCGCTATATTTTCCCTCAGCGTATCACTGAACAAGCGCGGAACCTGCGGCGTATACGCGGCATAGGGCGGCATCAGAAAGCTCGCCGGATCAACCTCTCGGCCGTTCCAGTGAATCGTTCCCTGCTGCTTGGGCAGCAGCCCGAGCAGCGTCCTTACCAGCGTCGATTTGCCTGAGCCAATACGACCGGTAATGACGAGGAATTGGCCTCGCTTCAGTCTGAGGTGGATATTTTCGATCCCGTTGTCCGAATTCGGATATCGATAAGTCAAGCCGCTTGCCTCCAATTCACGCAGCTTTATTCTATCACCCTGCGAGGTTTCAGGCTGCGGAGGCGGGTCCTTATGTAGATAAGTTTCCCGATACTCCATAATGCGGTCCTCTTCGCCGGTTCTGAACAGCGTCCGCATCCGGTCGAACGAAACCTTTAGCCGCTTATGCTGGAACACCATATAACCGAATAAAGAGATGCTGTAGCCGATATTCATCAAGTAGCTTGTAAACAACGCAAAGTCGCCTACTGTAAATTGACCGGCCTTCATCTCCGCCGCGCACATGAGCAAAACAAGCCCGGTGCTAATGCTCAGCACATGCTGGCTGAGCGATTTCATCCATTGCTTGAACAAATCATCCTTGAGCGCCGCTTGACGGCGGCTTTCGTTCAAATGCTCGAAACGTCTGGAGACATGCTCTTCAGCCTGCCCAAGCTTCAAAGTCTGTACAGCTCCGAAGGTCTCTGCGATGAAGCTCGTCACTCTCCCCGTCGCCTCGCGATTCTGCTTTCCGTAGCGGCGGGCGCGGCTCCCTGATAAATTGTTGATTAGCGTTACCAGCGCAAACGGCAGCAACGCAACAACCGTGATCTGCCAGTTAATCGAAGCCATAATGCCGACTGACATGACGGCGAACACGAACATCCCCCAAAAGTCGACCCAGGATTCCACATATTCAACGGCTTCATTAACGTCATCCCGAAATCGGCTCATCGCCTCGCCCGGCGATGCCGGCAGATTCCTTCCGGGCCAGCGCATAATGCCAGCCAGCATGTTCGTGCGCAAGATCGCTTGAATATGATAAATATAAGTAATCCACTTATAAAATGCGGCAAAAAAAATGCCGACTCTTGCAAGCCTGACAACCGCGATAAACAGAAGCGGCGCGGCAAGCCACATAAACCCTGAGTCCTCGACAGCCACTCGGTCAAAAAAACGTTGCATTCCGATTCCGATTAGCAAAGGCAGCGAGTGAAATGCGCACCATAAAACGCCATTCACAAGAAACAAGGCCAGTCTGAATCGAAAGAGTCGGCCGATAAACCCGGCGATTGTCATGCAAGCTCCTCCTCTCGTCCGCTTTGAAGCAGTCTGGCATAATGCGATTCCGGATTCGCCGCCAGTTCTTCCCGCGATCCGAATTCCAATAGCCGGCCGTCGCCAACCACCATAATTTTATCCACCTGCTCCAAGGTAGCCAGCCGATGGGCAATGATGACGCCCGTGCTGTGCCGCAGCAATTGATCCACCCCGGTTTGAAGCATCGCTTCCGTCGCGGCATCAAGCCTCGAGGAAGGCTCATCCAGAACGATCAAGCTCGGCTTGGAAAGAAACACCCTGGCAAGCGCGAATAGCTGCGCTTCTCCCGCTGACAGCGATGAGCCGCCCGACGACAAATACGTGTCCAGCCCTTCCGGCTGAGCCAAAATCCAGGGACGCAGACCAAGCTGTTCAATTGTCTCCATAATTGACGCATCGGACACGTTCTCGTTGAACAAGTTCAAATTGTCACGTAGGGTACCGTCGAACAATTGAACATCCTGCGTCACCATGCCGACCCGGCGATATAGCGCCGGCAATGCGAGCTTCGTTATATCAACCCCACCAATGCGGATAACGCCGCTGTCCAGATTATATAGGCGAAGAAGCAATCGACTAAGACTGGATTTCCCGCTGCCTGTTCGCCCGATAATGCCGAGGCGCTTCCCCGGCTGCAGCGAGAAGGATATATTTTGCAGAACCGGTTTATCTTTGTTGTAGCTGAAGCATACTTGTTCAAACTCCAGACTGAGCGCACCCTCTGGCAGCCGCTCCTCTTCGCCGTCAATGATTTCCGAGCGATGCGACAGCAATTCCCGGGATCGAAGCATGCCCGACTTTGCCTTTTGGAATTCCTGCACCTGATCGCCAAGCCTTTCAATCGGATCATTCAGCATTTGCGTATATTGATAGATCAAATACAGCATGCCCAAGCTGATTTCGTCAAGCATATAGGAACGAACGCCCAGCAGCATAACAGCCGTCACCGCCAGCGTAAACAAGGAAACCGTAACATTAAATGGCACGACCCGAAGCATCCAGGCTCTTCTCCCTTTAAGAAAGACGGCGCGCATGGAATGGTAGAAACGATTCATGACGTAAGGGACATGCCCGTTCGCCTGTACATCTTCGATTCCGGCAATCCGCTCTTCAATCAAGCCGAACAGAGAAGCGCTTGCTTCACGATCCTTATTGGAAGACTGGACGCCAACATTGCGGATGGTCATCATCGCCAGAACGGATAGAAGCGTAAACGCCGTCATTACAACAGCGATCGGCACATTGACCGTATACATAAATCCGAGAATGCCGGCGAGCAGCACGAAGCTGCCAATGACTTGCACAATAAACATGGCAAAAAAATTAGAAATGCTGGACACGTCTCCGTCAATGCGCTCGATCATTTCGCCCGGCGTCTTCTGGTTATGGAATCGCATATCAAGCCGCAGGCAATGCTTCAGCAAATCGCCGCGAAGCCGATTTGTCGTGCGCCAGGACACATCGCTCCCCAAGTAAGTGACCGCAACCCCCAACGATTGATTGACGACAGCGAGTACAAGAAACAAAGCCGCAAGCTCCAGCAATGCGGCCATCCCCCCGCTCCCCGCAGCCGCATCAATAAAGCGCTTAATGACTTGCGGATTAATCAATTGCAGACTCGTCGATCCAAGCAGCAGGATTAGCAGCAGGAAGATCCGCCCCTTAACCGGCTTCAAATAACGCAACAACCAAATCGTAGATATTTTCTGTTGGTCAGCCATGGCGTCTCCTCCTTCTCATTTGCAATAATGAATAGTCTATTCGATATTCAGCCGTGCCGCCAGATAATAAACATTTATAATTGAAGGCGGTCATCTTGGGTTCCGGAATATAAAAAGCCTATCGTCCCGACTGTCCTGTTGTCGCTGACTCCAGGTTTTTTGCAACTGTTCTCCAAGTTCAATTTGCATGCTGATTGCAGAATAACCCATCAGGCGAGACGCTGCGGGCGCTGTTCCCCAGTCAGTTCGATAATCACGCTCCCGAATTCACCTATGCCTTCCATTCCGCGCCGAAGGAAGATCAGGGACTCTACTTCCAGCAGTTCCCGACGAACAAAAAGATTCGAACCACGCTGACCGAGGTTGACGCGGAGCTTAACCCCAATGGCGATCTTGCGCCCAATGTACGCACGTTGTCGGCCGATCCCAGAAGCAGCAAGGATATCGTTCGCAAGTTTCCTTTTCGCATAGAGACGGTCATGCCCGAGACAACGGATGCGTTGTATATCCTGCTTACGGAGCTGGTCGAGTCGGATGAATCCGTATCGGACGCCATCGCGCAGGTCTATTACATACCAGGCAAAGTCATTCATGCGGAGCTTTCAGCGGATAAGCCCGTCTATTCTCCCGGCGATGAGCTGCAGCTGAAGACTATCAACCATGGACCGACGAACCTTGCTCATCACGGGAAGCTGTATGACCTGGAGAAGCAAAGCAGCGACGGCTGGAAGCAGATGAACGAACGTCCAACAGCTATGACGCTTGAAGGTTATTTGCCTATTCCGGTCGGCGAGTACACTCAGAACATTACGCTCCCCGAGGATCTTGCGCCCGGAACCTACCGGATCGTCAAACACATAGGCGGACCTCGCCCAATACGGAACGGAACTATCGGCTACTTTCGAGGTTCAATAGAAAAAGGTTATAATGCCGGTAAGATTCCAAAATGACGGTACCAGCGTTGGCTCCGCGCAAAAAAAACATCGCCCCGGCCCAATCGGCCTGGCGATGTATTTCGCAGCTCCATTCAATATTGCTGTAGGAAACCAACTTCGTCATTCGCTTCATCGCCTCCATATCCCCATCTTACTACAAATGATGGGCAAGGCGGTCAAGAAGTCTAGACAATCGGAATATAAATGTCGACTTCCGAACGATCGTCATGCGGTCCGCGAAACCGCTCGTCGTACCGCTCATAGTCGATGCCTTTGGCAAGCTGGAGTCCTTGCTGCTGCAGCCACTTGCCATAAATCAATTCATACGTTTCGCTAAGCCGGTCAACGCTTCCGGCGTGGGTAAACACGGCATAACGCTGAGCCGGCACGACGATCCGCTCCATCCCTTGCGGAATCGTTTCTCCATCGGTTTCATATCCCGCCACGTACGTGAACTCCTCTTCATTGTCGCCCGGCACGCAAATGCCATAGGAAACGGATGGCTGCGATTTGCCGTCGATTTCCCGCTCGCGAGGGATGAAACGCCCCCATAGCGCGGGAACATCGCCTTCGTCGGTTTTGCTGTTCCATGTCATGCCGACAACCGTAAACGCCTCTAGTTCCACAATCTTCGCTTCCATCGGAATGCCTCCAGTGAACCTCATGTACTCGACCATTCGTTGAATGGCATCCACTTGTTGCCGGCGGGCCGCGATCTCCTCTTGCAGATCGTTCGCGCGTTTCTCCAGGAGCCTTTTAATTTTGCCGTCGTCGTCCAACGTCCCGTCGCGCTTCAATGCCAACAACGCTTCGATGCCCAGTCCCATGGAACGCAGGAACACGATTCGCCGCAGCTCGGGCAATTGATCGGTCGCGTACAACCGGTAATGATTCGTCTCTCCGATTCTGCTCGGCATGAACAATCCAATGGAATCGTAATAGCGTAGCGTCTTGGACGTCACTCCGAACAATCTCGCAAGATGGCCAACCGTCAGCAAGTGCATGTCTCCTCTCGTCAGTGGTCTGTACGTTCATCCTAAAACATTGACCCTGGGGCAATGTCAACACCTTCACGCATCGTAGCATAGGTTCCGAAAGGCGGCAAGCCATCGGCATCGATCCGAGGAAGTTTTTCCCTCCGTATAGATTTAGCTTTTCAGCCGGGGGAAAAGCTGTTGTTAGGATAGTGGCTGTCTGCATACGCAGTCGCGGTTCGTAACCATCCCGCGTTACCAAAACTAAGGGGGCTTTTTTTGTGTTCAATTTCTTCTGGGGCGTGCTGTTCATGCTCGTCCACTTTGGCCTATTTCTGCTGTGCTATCGCATGTTCGGCAAGAAAGGGCTGTACGCCTGGATCGGCTTCGCCACGGTGATCGCCAATATTCAGGTGACCAAAACGATCGAGATGTCCATCGGCACGCTCGGCATCGTGATGACGCTTGGCAATACGATTTACACGTCCATCTACATGACGACGGATCTGCTCAACGAAAGGTACGGCCGGCAACCCGCGAGGCAAGCCGTATGGTTCGGCTTCTTCACGCTCATTGCTTCCACCATTCTGATGCAAATGACGCTTGCCTTCGTTCCGCAAGCCGACGACTTTGCCCATGAGCCGCTGACGGCCATCTTCGGGTTTCTGCCGCAGGTCGCGGCAGGCAGCCTATGCGCCTACTTCGTCAGCCAGTTTCTGGACGTCCGGGTATTCAGCTATTTGAAGCAAAAATTCCCGGTGCGCAATCAGTTCTGGATTCGGATCAACGGCAGCTCGCTTGTGAGCCAGTTCGTCGATTCCCTTGTCTTTTGCACGATCGCGTTTTACAAGGTGCACGCTTTCGATATTTGGATCCAAATCTTCCTGACGACGTACTTGCTGAAGCTGCTCATTTCGTTCCTGGCCACGCCGGTGCTCTACTGGGCAAGAAACATGAAGGTTCGGGAGGACTGACATCCCCGACAAGAAAAGGAGCCCGAAGGCTCCTTTTTCTATTAAGGCGATGTACAATAGGGTTATCTGCTTGCTCATGCAGTAAACCTCCATTCCCTGGCCTATATGGAAGATCGCCAGGTTCTGAGCCTATCTTATCCGTTCCCGCAGGCCTTTGCTTTGCAATTCTTGCTGTAACTTATACGCGTGGATAGATCGCCTAAACTCTCATTAGACGAAATCCAATCGGATTCGAACCTCACATTGCGGGTCAATCAGCATAATATTTCTGGAATTTGTGCAGATCCGCCGGTTTACCTACAAGGAATACCCGATCGCCCTCTTGAAACACTTCCGTAGGCGCCGGGGAAACAATAGGCTCGGCGTTGTTGTTCCGCAGGATATACAGAATTGTCACGCCGAAGCGTTGCCTAATGTTTAGTTGGAGCAAGCTTTTATTCACGAAATCATCGGGCACTGTCGTGTCTATTCCGCCGAGAAGTGACGAAAGCTCGATATATTCTTTCAAACTGCTGAGCGACAGCTGCTTCGCCAGACGAATGCCGGCTTCCTCTTCCGGATAGATGACGTGGTCCGCTCCAACGATGCTCGACAAAATTTCGCCGCGGAATCGGTCGTTGGACTTTACGATCACATGCTTGCAATTTCTCTTTTTCAATTTCGCTACGATCAGAATCGTGGATTCGAAATCATCCGCCGTGGAGACGACGATCACGTCGAATTGTTCCACGTTCATTTCGTCCAGAACATCGTCGTCGCAAGCGTCTCCCTCCACGACATATTCGGCGAAATTCTGAACCTCCCTGAGTAACGCGGGAACTTTGTCGCAGCCTACAACCTCGTGTCCGAGGGAATACATCTCCTTTAGAACGGTGCTTCCGAATCTTCCAAGACCGATAATCAACGCTTTTTTCTTCATTTACGCACCTCTAACCTGCCATAATGGATTCCTTTGCATATTTGATGGCCGATTTCTTGGCGTCCATGACGCTGTAGACGATCGGGATGAGCCCGATTTTTCCGATAATCATGAGGATGGAAAGCCAGATTTGCGAGAACGCCGTCAGCCCCGGCGTAATTCCGACGGAAAAGCCGGTACTCGTCATCGCCGACATCACTTCGAAGGCGACCGCTTCGGGCGGATGCCGTTCGATGCTTACCAACAGAATCGTCGAGAACAAATAGAGCGACGCAAATACGAAAAACATCAAGTAAGCCTTCATGACATCTTCATCATATAGCGATTTCTTCATGATGACGATGTCGGCTTTTCCCTGGAACGCGCTCTTCGCTTTCGCCGCCAATACGGCTAGCGTCGTCATCCGTATTCCTCCGGCGCAGCTGCTTGCCGATCCGCCGATAAACATCAATACCATAATTAGCATGAGACTGCCTGGGTTCAATAAAGCCAAATCCACGCTGGAGTAGCCGGAGTTCCGGGAGCCGGCAGACAGGAACAACCCGTTGCTCAGCTTATCCTCGACAGACAAGGGAGAGAATACCCCGTTCCATTCTATGAGCAGCAGCAAAAGCGTTCCGCCAAGCAGCAATAGGCCATGTATGCGGAGATTAACCTTCGTGAACAGACTTTTTTTATGCTTGCGGAACGCGATCAATTCCCAGATTGTCGGAAAACCTAGCCCGCCGATCGTAATCAATGCGACCGTCGTCAATAGAAATAACGGATTGCCGGTGAACGGGTAGACGTTGCCGCCGAATAAATCTAGGCTGGCGTGGGTGAAGCTGGATATGGAGTGAAATGCGCTTTTCATCAGTGCTTGCGGCATCGAGCCGGTATGCTCAATGACCGCCGGGAACACGAGCAGCATTCCGATCAGTTCGACGGCTAGCGAGAACGAGACGATAAAAAAGATCATGTTCTTGATATTGCGTTGGTTTTGACCGAATCCCATTAACGTAATCTGGGGCAGCGACATTTCCTTCTGAATGATAAGGATGAGCCCGCCGATCACTACCATGATACCGATTCCGCCGATTTGCATCTCGAGCATGAGGCAAAATTCCGAAAAAGGATTTAAGTAATCCGTTAACGTAATCGTAGTCAAGCCGGTTCCGCTAAGCGCGCTGGACGACAAAAACCATGCATCCAGGAAACTCATCTGCCGCTTATTCGCAAAAGGAAGCCAATAAATAATAGAAAAGAAGAAATTCAACAGTAAGTATAGCAAGGCGATCTTTCGAAACGGCAAACGCCGAAAAGTGAATCTTGCCAAAACAAGCACCGACTTCCTCTAAACGACTAGTTTCCGTAGGGTGGATTACCAGTATTCAGCATGTGAATCCGGCTTTAGATTTATACTAACATACCTACTTCTTTTCACGTTAATTTGCGAGCCTATGGTGAATTGTTATTTCATTGGTCTGATGTATAAGGTCCCGTTTCTTCACCATGAACCACAGGAATCATCCATTGGTAATGCAGCTTGTCGTTAAGCTGATAATGCTCCATATTCGGTCCAGCTGGCTCGAATCCGAACGATTGCAAAACGAGCATTAAACTAAAACAAGCGTAAGAATCGGTAGACAAGCAATCAAGTGTAACGAACAGTGTGGGCTGAAAGACTTCAAGCTCAACTTCAAGCTCCGTTTCATGCTTCCAATCGTCCGGTAAGGCTGACTTCAAAGGCAAGCGAAAACCGACTTTGCCGAGCATCTCATCTCCGATCATTCGTTCCTGACGTACATAAGCCTCTTTCGCATGCAAAAGCCCTCGCTTTTCTAAGTAAGCCGCACTCTCATCCATGGCCTGTGCAAACGGATGAAGCTGACGCTTGACACGATGTCGAAACCAAAGCATCCTCGTGGACTGAGACCATCTAACCAACCGGATATGCTCATCAACGGAATCTACACCATCCAGGTACTGTTTGGCTACATTCAGCGCCAACAGCTTCGCGTCGACGTCCTGACGCCATTTACGCAGCCATCCTGCCTGCCCGTCAGCATCCGCAGCAAGATAATGACGGATCTCGGTAAGGCCAATTCCCACTTGGCGCAGCGTATGAATCTTCAAGGCGCTCGGAATCTGATCCTCCCGATAGTATCGATACCCGTTATCCGCCCGATGAAACTCGGCTGCAGCAGCCCTTCTTTTTCGTAATAACGAAGCGTGCTGGCAGGAAGACCCGTCCGCTCGGAAAAGCCTTGGATAGTCATGTTGGTTTTCAACGGTTCCTCCTCCTACCACCCTCATTAATAATAACTCCACACGTTTAATCGATTCCCGTCCGGATCATAGAAATGGAATCCTTTCCAACGCTCCCCTATAATTTCGGATACTTCAATTCCCTGCCCTTTGAGCCATTCATTCGTCTTATACAGATCCTCTTGCTTTTTAATCCTAAAGTATAACCTGGCTCCGGGATTGGCCTTTTTTGATGATCGCTCGACGTTCACTTTTTCCAGCCAGACAAAGTCCCATGTTTCGCGCATCAACGCAAATCCTCGGTCTTGATAATTTTTCTTCGAACTTTCCCAACCGCATATCCGCGAATACCAATTAATTGAAGCTTCCAAATCGGTGACACCTAACCACAATGGCTTGGCAGCGTATTGAATGACGCGCGATTCAGGGAATTTACCTTCCAACTTCCTGTCTTCGCTTAACGTCAGGCGAACATTCCCGAATGCGATAATATCGGCAGACCGCGTTCCGTCCGGCATCTTTAACGGCGCGGTGCATTTGACGCCTTGATTATTGAAGTATTCTAATGTCTGATCAAGATTGGCCGTGCGAAAACAAAACCTGCAATTTCCTTCGAAATAATCTTCGGACGTAAAGTGGCTTAATTCACTTTCAAACGATTTCAGGTTGGCTTGTCCCGACCCAGGCATTTTGAAGAAAGCCTTCCTGCCGACAGGACCATCACCCGTACCTAACAAATGCCAGCCCATTTTCTCGCCATACCATTCTACTGCCTCATCGAACTGATCCCATGGCACCATAATAAAACCACCGTCAAACTTAAAATTAGGTGTCTCCATTTATGCAACCCCCACTTTTTGGAATAATCCCGGGTGAGATCATCATACACCTTGAAGTTACTTTAAGGTCAAGAGCTATTTTTGCGTTTGCCTCCATAAAAATGTCTAGGGCAGAGAAGTAGCTATCCCGTCCCGTTGTCTGTTTGTAAAGAGCATTGAATACGAGCACACGCTAGGCCCGACCATCGCTGTAAGTATTTTCACGAACTGAGTATTGACTTCGAGCTATAAAAAATACATCGCCTGGGCATTGAATCCTCATGGCGATGTTTCAGAGTTTACTTAGCGGCTTGGAGAAAAGCCTTGATCAACGGATGTACTATTTTATTCAAAGCAGATCGTTCAGGCTGAAATAACGTGCCGACAAAGAAGGGATGCTGGCTATGCTCCATGATACGAGTTTCACCATTTTGATCGACTCCAACAATCCGCATCCCTGCTTGTTCCAATAGTGGTGCAAATTCAGGATTCAAACCATAATTACAAATACCGTATTGCTCCGCAATTTCACCCTTCCCATAAATTGCTGCAACCTTTGAATCTGGAGCGAGTTTGAAAGTTTGCGTTTTTTCACTCACGGAGCATGTAAGAGGAGCAACCAGCAACAAGGAAGCAGCAGGATTTTCCTCAGCGTGATCTGCTTCATGAAGTCCCATCACGTTTCTGGCAAATTCAATGATCATGTGTTGAAATCCACCGCACGTTCCTATAAAGGGCACCTGATTTTCACGAGCAAATCGAATGCCGTTAAGAGCACCTTGCATACTGGCATAAGGACTTGCAGGAACTGTCCAAATCGCTTGATACTTTGCCAACTTTTGTTCGAAATCGTGTTCCAACAAAGAAGTTGCAATCCATTCAAAATCGACCCGAAATCTGAGATCTTTCGCCGCTAACTCAATAGCCTGAGGAATTGCCACATGCGCTACGACCTGTCGATCATAATCACCGATTAACGCAACACGAATCATTTGTTTCTCACCTCTCCATTTTAGGACAATATGAAGTACATATAAAAAGAGATAGTAATCCATATAATGGATATTGTCAACACTCTTTTTGTAGTTGACTTGATGTTGATTATGCATACTCAATTTTGTAGGACGTTGACTTCGAGAAATAAAAAATACATCGTCAGGGTGTTCAGACCGCATGGCGATGTATTTATTGAATAAGTACTGCTATACGCTTTTCGATTCTTCTTCATCCCCGGTTGCAATAAGATTGTCATCGTACGAAATCCAATCGCTCCAACTCCCCGCATACAACCGCACCTTGGTGTAGCCGGCTTCCTGCAGTGCGATGACGTTGGGCGTTGCGGTCACGCCGGAGCCGCAATATACGATGAGCTCGCCGTCGCGGTTCAGGTCCGCGAAGCGATCCGCTTGCCCGCTCGCGTCCTTCCAAGCGCCGGACTCCACCAGGCCTTCCTTCCAGAAGCGGTTGATCGCGCCGGGGATGTGGCCGGCAACCTTGTCCAGCGGTTCGACCTCGCCGCGATAGCGCGGAGCTTCACGCGAATCGATCAACGTGACGCGTTCGTCTCCCAGCAACTCCTTCACTTCGTCCATCTCCACCAGCATCGTATGCTGAACGGTTGCCAGGAACTTCGACGGGATGAGCACCCTCTGCTCGGAAGTGACTGGGAAACCTGCGTTCGACCATGCCGTGAAACCCTCGTCCAAGACGAAGACGTTCTCGTGTCCCAAATATTTGAGCAGCCACCACAAGCGGGAAGCCATCGCCCCGCCCTGATCGTCGTAAGCGACGACGCGCGATTCGTTGCCGATGCCGACGCGGCTCAAAGCGACCGTAAGGTCGAAAATATCCGGCAGCGGATGGCGTCCGCCATGCCCGTTCTCTTCGAGCGGCGCGGACAGATCCTTCTCCAAATCCAAATAGACGGCTCCCGGGATGTGCGACGCCTCGTACAATTCGCGGCCGGCATCCGGCTTGCCCATCAGGAACCGGCAGTCGACAATGACGACGTCCGGCTCGTACATGCGGGCCAGCAGCCATTTTAAAGAAACGATATTATTCATTCCGAATTCCGCCTTCCTATTACGTTCATGCGTCCTATTATACCGGAAATCGGCCGCGCGCATAAGCAGGAAAACCGTCGTATAAAAATTTGAAGACCGGACTTCTTCCGCCCGGCCTTCTCTATTGTATTTATTGCAAAAGGATCTAGACCTCAATCTCTTCCCCATAAAAGGTAATCGGTTCGACGATCAAAGCTGCCGGAGTCCCAGGAGTTCCCAGCCGTCAAATTTCATCTTGAATTATAAAATATCCACTTCTAGAATGATGGCTTCAGAATACTTCCCATAATGCGGCCAAGCTAACCGAATCATTTATCTATCGCCTCAGACTGTGCATGGACCATGCTTCTACATCCCACGTTTTTGTTACCCAATCCTCATAAAAATCAGGCTCATGAGAGACGAGAACGACTGTACCTTTGTAAGCATTTAGCGCTCGCTTCAATTCGGATTTGGCGACTACGTCCAAATGGTTCGTCGGCTCATCGAACAAAATCCAGTTGCTTTCTCGCATCATCAGCTTGCAAAGACGAACCTTCGCCTGCTCTCCGCCACTAAGCTGGTTAAGAGAGCGTGTAATGTGCTCATTCTTTAGTCCGCAGCGGGCTAGCGCTGCCCGAACCTCATGCTGGTTCATAGAGGAGAACTCATCCCATACATCCTCTAGCGGGGTCATCGTTGGAGCCTTAGCTTCCTGCTCGAAGTAAGCAGGAGATAAATAATCGCCAAGATAAGTCTTGCCTTCCAGTGGAGAAATAACGCCAAGAATGGTCTTAAGGAGCGTTGATTTACCAACGCCGTTGCAACCTACGATTGCAATCTTATCGCCTCGCTCAATGACCATATCCATCTTAGGAAGAAGCGGCTTATTGTAGCCGATGACCATTCCCACTGCTTCGAATACGGTCTTGCCACTTGATCTGGACTCTTTAAAGTTAAAGGTCGGCTTTACCGCTTCCTCCGGCTTGTCGATGCGATCGATACGGTCGAGCTGCTTCTCGCGGCTCTTCGCGCGCCCGGAGGTTGAAGCTCGCGCCTTATTTTTTTGAATGAATTCCTCTTGCTTCTTAATATAATCCTTTTGTTTTTCGTAAGCGTCGATATGCTGTGCTTTGTTCAGTTCAGCCATCTCCAGAAACTTCTCATAATTGGCCGAATAACGCGTCAACTTCGTAAATTCAAGATGATAGATAACATCGACGACCTGATTCATAAAGCCCGTTTCATGAGAAATAAGAATAAGCGCATGTGGATAATTTTTCAAATAATTAGTCAGCCAGTTAATATGCTCTTCATCTAAATAGTTCGTAGGCTCATCAAGCAATAAAACTCCCGGCTTCTCAAGCAACAGCTTGGCGAGCAGTACCTTCGTCCGCTGACCGCCGCTAAGCGCCGTGACGTCGCGGTCAAGCCCGATCGCATTCAGACCTAAACCATTGGACATCTCATCGACCTTCACGTCGATTAAATAGAAATCGCCGATTTCAAGCTCCTCTTGAATTTCTCCCATACGCACTAAAAGCTGCTCCAGCGTATCCAGATCGGCATCGCCCATTTGCGCGGTAATATCGTTTAGCTCTTCTTCAAGTACTAGTAAAGGCAAAAACGCATCCTTCAATACGTCCCGGATGGTCTTACCTGCTTCAAGCTTCGTATGTTGGTCCAAATAACCGTAACGAACGCGGGGCGTCCATTCCACCTTGCCTTCGTCCTTCAACAGCTTGCCTGTCAAAATATTCATAAGCGTAGATTTTCCTGTACCATTCGCACCAACCAGCCCGACATGCTCCCCCTCGAGCAAACGGAAAGACACATTCCTAAACAATACCCGATCGCCAAACGTATGCGATAATTGCTCGACAGTCAATAAACTCATTTTTCTTTATCTCCATTCATATTTGCGCATTAATTCAAACTTACTAATCTCTCAGATTTGCCCGTATCATTGTACCACAATAACGTTCGATCTATATTCTTCTTGATTCGGCGTTGATCAGCTTTTGTTGCTTGCACATGTTGATTCACCTTTTAGGCTCTATATTTTACATAAACACCAGTAAATTCAAAAAAAGACCAAAGTCACTCGCAAGAGGAGGGCTGACCGGTCTTCTTTGTATGTGTACAGAGGGCTGTACAATGTGTGAGGGAGAATACGAATGAGCGCTCTTCACAGAGCCATGTTGACTTTAGACGTTTGAGGTTGGTCAGTTCGGACGAAACGCCAATCCGTTCTCCTGCAGCACCGCACTAAGTTTGGGCATCGAAGCCTCTACACCCAAGCTTCGTTCGCGTACCCCCGTTGCTCCCAGTAGCCGATATGCTCGCCTTCGATGAGCTCGATCCGGTTCAGCCATTTCACGGACTTGTAAGCGTACATCTTCGGCATGATGAGCCGCACCGGCCCGCCGAGATCGCTCGGGATCGGCTTGCCGTCGTGCATGACGGCGATCAACGCGTCGTCCTTCGCCAGCTGCTCCAGCGTAATGCCACTCGTATAAACCCCGTCCCCCGAATAAAAGATCGCCGACTTCGCGCCGCCCTTCACGCCCGCCATCGCCAGCATCTCCTTCACGGGAATACCCTCCCAAGTGTTCTTGTACACCGACCACCCCGTCACGCAGTGGAAGTCGCTCACCTGCACAGAACGCTTCAGCTTCACGAACGTCTCCCAGTTCCATTCCATCTGCTTGTCCACGAGTCCGTCGATACGGAACGACCAATTGTCGTTGTTGAAAGAAGGGATTGGCGTCACCGTATAGACGCGGAACTGCCCCTGAGCCCCGCCACCCATCGGCGGAGATGACGCGGGCAGCGGCTGCGGCTCGGGCAGCAGCCGGTTGGCGTTATTTTCGATGAGTTGATCGATGCTGCTCCCCCCGCCCGCGCTGCCGAACGATTGGCCGAGCCACTTCAGGAAGGACGGCCCGACCGTCACGGCGAGCCCTACGCCGATCGCTCCTCGAATGAAAGCACGGCGCGTGTACACGGGCTGCGGCGCCGCGGGATGCACGTCCGCAACATCCTTGGGCACCCGCACCGAGAGGCGGCTCGGGTCTTTCAGCCACTTCGCCCTCGCGATGGAATGGTAGATGATGTAGGGCAGTCCAATCCAAGTCAACACGTCGTGGACGATCAACGCCGCGTTCGAGACGCGGGGGCCGACCGCCTTGAACTGCCACAGCAGGACGCCCGACACGAACCAACCGAATAAGAAAGCTAGCACGACATAGACGTTGAACTTCTGCCATGGCTTTCCCCTCAGCTGTTTCCAGTGTTTGCCCGCCAGCGCAAGATAATAAGCGATCGGCAGGATTGAAGCGATGCCGACGACAAAATGGAACCACTTCAGCCACACGCGCCCCTCTCCAAGCACACCTCTCCAGAAACCGCCAAGCAGAACCAATCCCGACAGAGCGAGCAAAACGACGATCCAGCCGTTCCAGGCATGGATGCCGACCAGCTTCTTGCCGTAGCCTTTGCGCAGACGTTGCAGCAGTTCATTCATTCGACCTTCCTCCTCCCCGACGCCAATCGTCGCGCGTATCCGATTTACGTCTTTCTCTTATTATCTTTCATCCGTCTAAAATATTCCACACCGGCCGTCCGGCCCAAAAAAACAAACCTGCCTTCGGCTCGGCCGATAGCAGGTTTGCAAACTTCATTATTCCCACCGCGTCAAAATAACCGGGCCGTCCTTCGTAATGGCGACCGTATGCTCGAACTGTGCCGACCAGGCGCCGTCGACGGTTCTGGCCGCCCATCCGTTGCGGGCGACGAACACATCCGGCCGTCCGGACGTAATAATCGGCTCGATCGTGATAACCATCCCTTCCTCCAGCCGGACGCCCTGTCCCGGCGGTCCTTGATGCTCCACCTCGGGAAATTCGTGAATGCTGCGGCCGATGCCGTGCCCGACGAACATCGGAACGACCTTGCAGCCCTCGCGTTCCGCCCGAGTTTGCACCGCATGGCCGATGTCGCCAATATAATTGCCGGGAAGCGCTTGCTTAATGCCGTCCATCATCGCTTGTTTCGCCACGCGAAGCAGCCGCTCGGTAGCGGCTGTCGATTTGCCGACGATATAAGTCCAAGCGGAATCGGCTTTCCAGCCGTTCAGGTCAGCCACCATATCTATGGTTACGATATCGCCGGATTCAAGCGGTTCCGTATCGGGGAATCCGTGGCATACGACATCGTTAACGGAAGCGCAAGTTGCGTACGGATAACCTTTGAACCCTTTCTGGGCCGGCGTCGCCCCCCTGTCGATCATGAATCGCTCGACGAATCGGTCGATCTCGAGCGTCGTAACCCCCGGCGCGAGCCGCTTTGACAACGCTTTGTGACACGCCCCTACGATTCTGCCGGCCATGCGAATTCCTCTTATATGTTCCTTCGACTTCAATTCCACCGCCATCCGCGCTGCCTCCTTCTTCACGTAAGATATAGAAAATGTGCGTATATGCTTACCCTATTCCATCTTTCGAGAACTCATTCCCGTTAACGGTGGAGGAGGTGTGAATTTGTGAACAATCAATCCGCGGAGCACGAAAAAATGCCTTCCCCCCGTCTACCGGGAGAAGACATTTTCCGTACATCCGTAATTGAGCATACCGCCGTTCTTACTTATCCAAAGCTTCTAGCACGGCTTCGATGCCGTAGCTGTTGCCGATCGGGCCGTAACCCATCGCGAGCGCGCCGTTAATGCCGTACGTCTGACCGCTCTCGACCGCCTTCAGCTTCTTCCAAACCTCGCTCTTCTCCCACTCGTCCGTCAAAGTGGCCATCGAAGGGTTATCGTAGTTGAAGTAACCGAGGATCAGGTGATCCGGATTCAGCTCGCTGAGCCCTTCCAGCGACAGCTCCGCGCCTTCATCCATGGCCGGATCGTCCGGCGCTTTGAGCCCGAGTCCCTTCTCGTAATACGGGGCCAAATAATTTGTACCGCCCAGCCATACCGCCGTATCCCTCACTTGCAGGAAAGCGACGGTGCCTTCCACGTCCGCCAGCTTCTCCTTCGCTTCTTGCAGCTTCGCATTATAACCCGCGATATATTGCTCCGCAACGTCCTCCTGCCCCAAAATCTCGCCGAATTTCGTCACGAGCGCCGGCCAATTGCTCCATACGTCGGTCACCGCTTCGTCGATCACGACGGTCGTCGCGATTTTCGTCAGCTGCTCCGTGACCTCCGCGTTAACGGCGTTGCCCGCGATGATAAGATCCGGCGCGTAGGCGAGCAGCGACTCCATGTTAACCGTCGTGTTCTCGCCGACGATGGCTAGCTCCTCGACCTTGTCTACGTATGGCTTGTAGCTGTCGGTTTGCAGCGAGGAATTATCCTTCGTGAACGGCAACGCTACTGCGGCGGTCTTCAAATCGAACAGCAGAATGGAGTCCGTGTAGCCCCAGTGGACGACGGCGACCCGCTCCGGCTTTTTGTCGATGACGATGCTGCCGTTCGCCGCTTCGATCGTGCGCGGGAACGCCGCGGCTTCCTCTTGGGCCGTCCCTTCGGTTGGCGACGGGCTCGGTGCTCCTCCGTTATTCGAACCCGAGTTGCCCGAGCAAGCGCTCAGGAAGAGGGCCAAGCTCAGCAATCCAATGATTGCGCCGAAGCGCGATTTTCTCATATTTCCGTTCATGTCTAGCATCCTCTCTTCTGTTACCCTCTTTAACGATAACGATTCTCATTTACAACTAAAACAGTACCATCCTCCGGGTTCGATGAGAATAGAGAGATTCCCGATCCGATGATGGACTTTTTTCCGATGAACGATGAAGATGCCGCAAGTATGCTCCCAATTAAGCTTCCCTGCTGTCGAACCCGACCTTACTTGGGGCGACTCCCTTATGTTTTTTGAACAGCCTGCTAAAATAATACGGGTCCGAATACCCCACGCTCCTCGCGACCGCAGACACGGAGAACTGCTTGGTCAGCAGCCACTCGTGCGCCTTGTTCATCCGGTAGCGGATCAAATACTCGATCGGGCCAGTCCCCGAATATTTGGTAAACAGGTGCGAAAAATATTTGGACCTCAACTTATATCGTTCGGCAAGCCCGGCCAGCGTGAGCGGCTCCATGAAATGCGTCTGGATATACCGGATCGCGTCTTCGATAGCCGGGTAGCTCTCTTCATTCTGCCGATAACGCTCCGATTGCAATACGTTCGCGATGATTTGGTAGAAAAGCGATTTTTTCTCCAGCAATCCCATGAAATCCGGCGCGGAAGCCGCTCCGAGAAGCTGCTCGATCAACCGGAGAAGATCCGGATCCAGCGCCGCCTCCAGGGAAGAGACGTCCTTCAACCGCCGCTCCCCCTCCTCGTCTGTCGGGCCGCTCGGCATGTAGTGCGCGAGGCAATACCGGAAGCCGTTCTCGCCTGTCTCGATCTCCAGGCGCCTTCTCGCTCCCCCGAGCAACACGCGTCCGGGCGCAAGCGTATACCGCTCCCGATCGTCGAAGATGAACTCGGCTTCCCCTTCCAGTGCAATAATGACGCCGCATTTGGCCGTAGGCTTGTCCACATGCCCGCCATAAATCCGGTTTGCTTCCAGCTGTGTGCGATAAACGCCGAAAACCTCGATGGGCGTATCCGCAAAATATTTGGCCAGCTCTTCATAGGTATGCGCCATGCTCGTAGCCTCCTAGGATTTGCTTCTGGCCATCAAATACAAGAAATACGGAGCGCCGATGACCGCCGTCACGATTCCCGTCGGCACTTCGCTCGGCTGCAGGATCCATCTGCCGATCGTATCCGCCGCGAGCACGAGCAACGCTCCGATCAACGCGGACGCGGGCAGAAGCCCTTGATGCTTCGGGCCGACGAGTCTCTTGGCGAGATGAGGCGCGATGAGTCCGACGAAGCCGATGCCTCCGCTGACCGCGACGCAAGCCGCTGCCAACGCGACGCTCGCCGCAAGCAGCTTGAGCTGCTCTCTCGACACGTGGGCGCCCAGTCCCCTTGCCGTCGCGTCGCTCAGATTAAGTACGTTCATCGTCTGCGCCTTGATGAAGACGTACGGGAGCAGAATGAGTATCCAAGGAAGCAGAGCAAGAACGAACTTCCAACTGGTGCCCCAGATGGAGCCGGCCAGCCAGGTCGCGACCAACTGGTATTTCTCCGGATTAAGGCGAAGGGTCAGCACGATCATGGCCGCGCTAATCCCCGCCGCGATGGCGACGCCTGTGAGGATGAGCCGCGTCGGCATGATGCCTTCGTGTTTTTTGTATGAAAGGACGTAGATTAACAAAGCCGTCAACGCCGCGCCTCCAAACGCGAGCAGCGGAAGGAAAAAGACCGGTACGTTCACCGTTGTCGGGAAGTACGACACGTACAACATGACGACGAGGCCCGCGCCCGCGTTAATGCCGAGGATGCCGGGATCCGCCAGCGCGTTGCGCGAGATCCCCTGCATGATGCAGCCGGAGAGCGCAAGTCCCGCGCCGATCAGCATCGCGATCACGATGCGCGGCAGCCTGAATTCGAACAGGACAAGCTCTTGCCGGTCCGTTCCTTGGCCGAATAACGTGAGAAAGAGCTCCTTCGGCGAGAGAGCGATGACGCCCGTATTCATGCTAATGACGAACGCGATGACAATAAGCGCTCCAAGCACGTTCATGACGAGGATGGAACGGTTTCTTCGTTTTTTTTCGATGGATTCTGCGGTTACGGCATGCATCTACAGCTCCCTCCTTTCCTTGCGCGCTATGAACAGGAAGAACGGAACGCCGATGAGCGCGATCAGCGCGCCGACAGGCACTTCTTCCGGCGGATTCACCATCCGGGCGCCGATATCCGCGAAAATGACGAGCAGTGCGCCTAGAATGGCGGAGCATGGAATGATCCAGCGATAATCCACGCCGACGAGCTTGCGAGTCAAATGAGGGATGATGAGGCCGACGAAGCCGACTGCGCCGACGATGGACACGGCCGATCCTGCGAGAATAAGCACGACGACCGTGCAAGCGGCCTTCACGAGCTGGGTCCGCTGTCCGAGACCGCGCGCGATTTCTTCGCCGAGGCTGAGCATCGTGACGGAACGGGAGAGGGCGATCGCCCCGATCAGCGCCGCCGCTACCCAAGGAAACATGACTTGCAGCTGATCCCAACGCGTGCCCGCGACGCCGCCCGCATACCAGAACGCGATATCTTGCCCGATTTGGAAATAAAGAGCGATGCCTTCGCTCAAGGCGCTAAGCAATGCGCTAAGCGCTGCGCCGGCAAGTACGAGGCGAGCGGGCGAAAGTCCGCCTTTGGCGAGCGCGCCGATCCCGTATACCAGACCCGCTCCGATAGCAGCGCCGAGGAAGGAGAACAGGATGAGCGTCGTGAACGGCATGCCCGGGAAAAAAGCGAAGCAGAGCGCCAGCATAAAGCCCGCGCCAGCGTTAATGCCGAGCAGCCCCGAGTCGGCCAGCGGATTGCGGGTCATGCCTTGCATGATCGCTCCCGCGACCGCGAAGCTGGCTCCCACCATCGCGCCCCCGAAGACGCGCGGCAGCCGAAGCTCTTGAATGATTTGGTGATCGGTGATATCCGGATTAAATTGAAAAATAGCCTGCCACACGACGCGGAACGAAATATCTGCAGCCCCCAAGTTGATCGACAGGAATAACCCGAGCGCAAGCGCGATCAGGCCACCGAACAACACGATTGTTGCCGCTAGCGGGCGGCTCCGAATCGGTGCCGCGTCGGGCGTTGCGGTTGAAGCCGCTGATAATGTGCTCGGTTTAGAGGACTGAACCTCTCCCTTTGCTGAAGTAGTCACCGTCATTTCTCCCATGCTTTCTTATTTTCAATTGATATTGATAGTTGTTCTCAATTACAGAAAAATTATAGAGGATAGACCTCCCGATTGCAATGGAAAAATGCCAGCGTTGCAGGTACGTTACGCGTATCTGCAACCGCCCGCATGCGCAATCGACGCCCTAACGCGCGCATAAAAAAAGCCCTGCCGCCCGTCCTGCAAACGGGCAACAAAGCTTTATCGTCATTGTGATCTCATCCGACCGAGGAGTTCATTCTGCCTAGTTCATCTTCGACAAGGGAAGTCAACTCATCCTCATACCCGCCTGTGATGCGATATTTGCGAATGTAATCCTTCACAAACTTGCGCGGGTCCTTGGGCTGGAAAATTCTCGTTAGTTCTTTCAGGCTTTCCTTGACTTCATTCTGGCTATGTTTCGCCATGAAATCTCCTCCCTTATACGATGGATGGTCGTCCTAAACAGCATTATCCGAGAACGTATGCGGCTCTTACACCGCAAGAACCCCCCTTCGGTGCAGGCAATCATGGCCAATGAGTCACAATGTTTTCATTTTTCTTACTATTATATCAGTTTGCCAACAATTATGAAAGTGAACAAATATTAACCCTTTGTGGGTTTTTGTTCGGCATCCGGCCCCTTATCGGCAAGAGAGGCATCCTTCGCGGACTGGGATTCGAACAGTTTCTCCTTCCGGAACAACCGCAAATACGCCACGACACCGCTGATGCCGACCGCTATTCCGAATGCCAACAGCACGATGGTAACCCAATCCTGAAGCATGCCTCCACCTCCAATCCTACTTCAAATATCGGCGTTTCCCGGGGCTAAATTTATGGTCAAATTGCACAAGATTAATTCCATATATTAGCTATTATTATAGCGAAAATGACAACCACTGGCAACTCGTGGAAATCGCGACGCCGGTTCCGATCCCCGTTTTTTCAGATCATGCGGTAAGCTCCGCTGCCCCAGGCCAGAAGCTTGCCGTCTTCGTCCGTCACGGAAGACTGCAACGTGATCGTCCGCCCCGTGCGGTGCATGAACTCGGCTTTGCAGATCAACGTCCCTCCTCTGCTGCTCGCAAGGAAATGCGTGTTCATATTCGCGGTAACGGTCCTCTCGTTGCTCTCCGCCAACATGACGAGCAGTCCCATCGCATTATCCATCATGGACATCAATACGCCGCCATGGACGATGCCGAGCAAATTCAAGTGAGATGGCTCAATCGCCAGGCTGATGGATGTCTTGCTGCCGTCAGCCTGAATAACCTTGCACCCGAGCCGTCCCCAGAACGTCTCTTCGGCCCGCTCCGCAAGCCGCAACCACCGTTCGGCTTCTTCCGCCTGCTGCGCGAACCTCTGTTCATCCATTCCGATTTAATCCTCCTTCCCCGTCGCCTGCCGCTCGGCTTCTTCCTCCGCGAGCTTGCGCCTCAGCACTTTGCCCACCATCGTTTTTGGAAGCGTTTCCCTAAAATCATACTGATGCGGCACCTTATATGCGGCCAGCCGGTCTCTGCACCAGCGGTCCAACTGGCTGCGCGAGACGTGCCAGCCCTCCTTGAGCACGATAAACGCCTTGACGGTCTCGCCGCGATATTCGTCCTTTACGCCAAGCACGGACGCTTCCCTGACTGCCGGATGCTCGAACAGCACCTCCTCCACTTCGCGCGGATAGACGTTGAAGCCGCTGGCGATGATCACATCCTTGATCCGGTCCATGATCGTGAAGAAGCCGTCTTCGTCCATCGTCGCCAGATCTCCGGTATGGAGCCAGCCGTTCTTCAGCGTCTTGGCCGTCTCTTCGGGCCGGTTCCAATATCCTTTCATCACTTGCGGTCCGCGAACGACCAGCTCTCCCAACTCGCCTAACGGCAGCCTTCGTCCCGTCGCGGGATCCACGATGGCAACCTCGGTGTCGGGGAACGGAATCCCGATCGTCCCGATCTTCCGCTTGCCCCAGATCGGATTGGCATGCGTGACGGGCGACGACTCGGTTAATCCGTACCCTTCGACAAGCCGGCCGCCCGTAAGCGACTCGAACTGCTCCTGCACCTCCAGCGGCAAGGCCGAGGAGCCGCTGACGCAGATTTTAATCGAAGACAGGTCGTTTTTCGCCGCGTTTGGATGATTAATCAAGGCTACATACATCGTCGGCGCTCCGGGGAAGATCGTCGGCTTCTCGTCGTTGATCGTCTTCAGCACCGTCTCAATCTCGAAACGCGGCAACAGAATAAGCATTCCGGCGCGCAGGACGGACAAATTCATTAATACCGTCAAGCCAAACACGTGAAACAACGGCAGTGCCGCAAGAAACTTTTCCTTGCCGTCTTCCGCCTTGTAGCACCATGCAGCCATTTGCATCGAGTTGGACACAAAGTTGCCGTGCGTCAGCATGACGCCTTTCGGCGTGCCGGTCGTGCCGCCGGTATATTGCAGCGCGGCAAGCTCATCGCCGCGTGCAAGCTCCGGCAGCTCGACGGACGGCGCGCGTCCCGCGAACAGCTTCCGGTAAGACAGGACGCCATGCTGCCCGTACGGAATGTTGTTCTTGAAGCCTTCTTTGCGCTGTTTGATGGGATAGAGCATATTTTTCGGGAAGGGGAGTCCGTCTTTAATGGAAGTTATGATCGCGTGGCGCAGATGCGGAATAGGACCTTCTTCGGGCCGATCGCCGCGTACGCGGGACAGCCTTGCGTACAGCAGATCGACCGTGATGATCGCGACGGCTCCGCTATCCTTCAGTTGGTGCTCCAGCTCCCGCTCGACGTAAAGCGGGTTCGTCTGGACGACGACGCCTCCCGCCAGCAGCACGCCGTAATACGAGACGACAGCTTGCGGACAATTCGGCAGCATGATCGCGACGCGGTCTCCCTTGGCGACGCCGAGCGCGACGAGCTCGCTGCCGAGACGCACGGCTGCCGTATGGACCTCGCGGTACGTCATCGTTTTGCCTAAGAAGTGGAGCGCATTATGGTTCGGGTAGCGGCTCACTGAGTCGAGCAGGAACTGCGCGATGTTCTGGTCGGGGTACTTCAAGGAAGGCGGAACTTCTTCCGGATAGTTCCTCAGCCAAGGACGAGCGAGAGGTTCATCGTGAGCATCCGCTTCTTCCGAAGCCGAGTCGGCTCCTGTTTCTTCGGAGACGAGGACGGCTGCAACATGGGCCTCGGCTGCCTCCGAAACGGCGTCATGGGCATCCCCGGCGTCCGCTGTCTCCGAAGCGGTAATCGTTGCGGCCTGTGCCCCTTCCGCTTCCGAAGCGGATTCCGCCGGCTCTGCCGACTCCGCTGCTTCAGCGATGAACGCGGCTGAGCCGACAGGCGCCTCAGGTACAAGCGGCTCATCCCGTTCAGCGTTGCTGACGGCTTCCGGATCTTGCCCGGCGGAGGCTACGGCTGCCGAAGCCTCCCCAGGCCCAGGCTCCGCAGACTCCCGAGCTGCCCCAGCTTCCCGAGGCTCGTTAATCCGTTCGGAAGCCGCGCTCCGTTCTTCCGCGGCGTCCTCCCATGCTTGCGACTCGGCAGATAGCTCTTCGGCCGAGTTTCCCTGCGTATCGGCTGCGGCGCGTGAATCTTCGTTCGGCAATGAATCGGGCAATAGCGGGTCTTCCGGTCTAAGCGGTTCCATCGCTGCGCTCCCCCTCTACACAACATAGTGCTCACTGCGAATCACGCGGGCCGCGATCCCTCGCTTCATGGCGATCGTATCCGACAGCGGTGCCCGCATCAGCTTCTTCAAGACGGACAGCTGCATCTGCAGTCCGTCGCCGCGCTCCAAAGCAGAGAGCGCAGTCTTGGCAAGCGACTCGACCTTCTCCATGGCTTCTTGCACGAACACCTCCGTCATCGAGAGCGCAAGCCCGGTGTCCTCCGTCCGAGCCCCCCCGCTTCGGGCGAGCATCTTCCGCGTCCGAAGCAGCGCGCTCTCCATAGCGAAGGTTTGAATCATCAGATCCGCTAATACGCATAACACCTCCTGCTCCTGTTCAAGCTTCAGGCCGAGTTTCTGCACGGCAAGGCCGCCGATGGCGAGGAATGTTTTTTTCGCCTGGGCGACGCGGTAGGCTTCTTTGTCCAGCGGTTCCGTGAAAATAGGCAGGGGCATTGGCTGCATCAACTCTCCGAGCAGCGCCTGCGTCTTTTCCATGAGCGGCAGCTCGCCTTTCATCGCTTTCTTAAGCAACGTTCCGGGAATGAGCATGCGGTTGATTTCGTTCGTCCCTTCAAAAATCCGGTTGATCCGCGAATCACGGTAAATCCGCTCGACTTTATATTCGCGAATGTAGCCGTATCCGCCGTGAATCTGGACGCCCTCGTCGATGACGAAATCGAGCGCCTCCGAAGCGAATACTTTCACGATCGAGCATTCGATGGCGTACTCGCTGATCGCCTTGACCGCGCGAGCGCCCGCGTTCGCGTCCGTGGCCCCCTCCTGCGCCTCCGAATCGCGAAGCATCGCGTCGATGAACCCCGCGATCCGGTACACCATGCTCTCGAGGACGAACGTGCGGATGTTCATGTCCGCCAGCTTGGCGCCGATGAGCGGATAGGACGAGATTTCGCGGCCGAACTGCTTGCGCGTGTTCGCGTAGGCCGAAGCCAGCTCGATCGTCTCCTTCGACGAGCCGAGACAGGCCGCGCCCAGCTTGAACCTTCCGATGTTCAGAATGTTAAACGCGATATGATGGCCCTTGCCTACCTCGCCGAGTACGTTCTCCACGGGGACATGCACGTCCTCAAAGAAGAGCGGGCAGGTCGAAGAGCCCTTGATGCCCATCTTATGCTCCTCCGGCCCGATACTGAACCCCGCCATCTCCCGCTCCACGATAAAAGCCGTGAACTTGTCGCCGTCCACCTTCGCGTATACGATAAAAACATCCGCGAACCCGGCGTTCGTTATATACAGCTTGGAGCCGTTCAGCACGTAGAATTGTCCGTCCGCCGACAGCTTCGCCGTCGTTCTCGCCCCGAGCGCGTCGGAGCCCGAAGCCGGCTCCGTCAGGCAGTACGCCGCGATGCGGTTGCCCGCGGCCAGGTCGGGCAAATATTTCTCCTTCTGCGCCGAGGTGCCGAAGAACACGATCGGCAGCGTCCCGATGCCGGTATGGGCGCCGACCGACAGCGCGAACGACGATGCCCTCGCCATCGTCTCCGCGAGCAGCGTCGTGCTCACTTTGTCGAGGCCGATGCCGCCGTACTGCTCCGGCACATCCGCGCCGAGCAAGCCGAGCTCGCCGGCCTTCCGCATGAGCTGGACCGTCAAGCCGTAGTCCAGCCCTTCGATGTCCGCGTCGCGGGGCAGCAGCTCCGTCTCCAGGAACTGCTCCGCCGCCTGCGACATCATCCGCTGCTCCTCCGAGAAATCCTCCGGCGTCACGACCGACGCCGGATCGCTCTCCTCCACGACGAACCGTCCGCCGAAACGTATCGTTCCCGTCGTCACTTTCGCATTCCTCCTTTTTTTGCGCTAGCAGATCGCTCTCTCCGAAACTTCCGTACCTGCTCGATGATCTAACGGAACTCAGCGCGCTTACCTTGCATGTATGAGCCCATTTCGAAATCTAACGGAACTCAGCGCTCTTACTATGCATGTATGAGCCCATTTCGAAATCTAACGGAACTCAGCGCTCTTAATCGATCGAATATGGCATTTTTTCAGGCAGAAAGACTTAATAACGCCACATACTTCCGTTAGATTTTAAAATCGAACAAAATCAGCCGAATAGCGTCGACTGCTTCCGTTAGCTCCAAGACAACCGAATTGGTAACTACGCTCCCGAGAGTCCATTCGGCGGATTTAAGTTCGCGTGGCGGACCTAATCCAACAACCGTTCATCCAGTAATTACATCAACTGACACGTCCCTGCTTAAAACCCAGCTACTCTCCCGGATAAACCTCGAGCACGCCCGCCGCGCCCATGCCGCCGCCGATGCACATCGTCACGACGCCGATGCCGCCTCCTCTCCGGCGCAGCTCATGAATGAGCGACACGGTCAGCTTCGTGCCGGTGCAGCCGAGCGGATGGCCGAGCGCGATCGCCCCGCCGTTCACGTTCACCCGTTCCGGATCAAGGCCAAGCTCCCGGATGATCGGCACGCATTGCGCGGCGAACGCTTCGTTCAGCTCGAACAAGTCGACCTGCTCCTTCGTAATGCCGGCTTTCTTGAGCGCTTTGGGAACGGCCTCGATCGGGCCGATCCCCATAATCTCCGGAGCGACGCCCGCCACGCCGAAGCTTCGGAATGCCGCGAGCGGCCGAATGCCAAGCGCCTCCGCCTTCTCCCGGCTCATGACGATGACCGCGGCCGCGCCGTCGCTCATTTGCGAGGCGTTGCCCGCCGTCACGGTCCCTTCCCTCGCGAAAGAAGGTTTGAGCGGAGCGAGCGTTTGCGGCGTCGTCTCCGGCCGGACGCCCTCGTCGACGTCGAAGACGAACGTCTTTTCCCAAGGGCGGCCCGCATCGTCCGTCCCTGAGCGCGTAGCCGTAACCGGCACGATCTCCTCCCGGAAGCGCCCGGCCGCGATGGCCGCCGCCGCTCTCTGATGGCTCCTCGCGGCGAAAACATCCTGCTCCTCCCGCGAGACGCCATATCGCCGCGCGACCTCCTCTGCCGTGTGCCCCATGCCCATGTACACCTCGGGCATCGCGTCTACGATGCCGGGATGCGGCGACAAGCGGAAGCCGCTCATGGGCACATGGCTCATGCTCTCCACGCCGCCCGCGACGACAACGTCCGCCTCGCCGAGCCGGATACGTTCAGCCGCATAGGCGATCGATTGCAGACCCGACGCGCAGAACCGGTTGATCGTGACGGCCGGCGTCGTGACGGGCAGCCCTGCGTACAGCGAAATAATTCGCGCCATATTAAGCCCTTGCTCTCCTTCCGGCATGGCGCAGCCGATAATGACGTCCTCGACGTCCGCCGCGGCAAGTTGCGGGACCCGCTCCAACGCGCCCCTTAGTGCCGCCCTTCCGAGATCCTCCGCCCTCGTCTCCGCCAGGCTGCCCTTGTTCGCCTTGCCCACGGCCGTTCTTGCTGCCGCTACGATAACCGCATCCCGGCCGCTCCTTCTAAACGGCGATTCCGGTAATGATCGATCCGCTGACATCTCTCGCACCTCCTTCAAGGGAATCCATTTGCTCCAAAAATACAACTGCCTCATCGCCGCCCGCTCTCGCCCGAGCCGATCCAAGCCGATCCAGAAAAACCAATCCCCGCTTCCGTTCGCGGCAAGCCTGGATCGACATGCCGGCTCCGCCGAAGGCCAGACCGCGTCCAGCCTTCACATTCGACTCGCTGCTAATTCCGCAGCGGCTTGCCTTTCGACAACATATGGCTCATTCGCTCCTGCGTCTTGCTCTCCCCGCACAGGCTCAGGAAAGCTTCGCACTCCAGGTCGAGCAAATATTTCTCGCTGACCATCGCGCCCTGCCTGACGTCTCCGCCGGCGAGCACATGCGCCAGCTTCCCGGCGATCAGCGCGTCATGCTTGCTGATGTGGCCGCCAAGCCGCATCGCCTGCACCCCCATGGCAAGCACCGCCTTGCCCTCCCTGCCCGCGACCGCCACTCGCTCTTCCACCGGTGCCGAATACCCCGCGCGGTCGAGCTCAAGTACAAGGCGCTTCGCTTCGGCAATGCGCGCATCCTGCCGTACGATGGCGCGGTCCTGCGGGCGCAGCAGGCCCAGCTTCGCCGCGTCGTGCCCGCTGGTCGACGTCTTGGCCATCGCGATCGTCTCGAACAGCGCGTTCAGATGCGGCTGCAGATCGCCAGGCGTCACACCGGACCGGACGCCCGCGGCCGATAACCCCGCACGCTCCGCCGCCATGATCGCCGCTTCCTTGCAGCCGCCGCCCGCGGGGATAAGACCGACGCCCGTCTCGACCAGCCCGAAGTACGTCTCCGGCGAGAGCAGAATGACATCCGCCGGAAGGCAAGCTTCGACTCCGCCGCCGAGCGTCATCCGGTGCGGCGCGGCGACAACCGGGCGGTCCAGCCGTTTCAGCCGCAGCATGCTGTCCTGGAAGAAACGAATAATGTCCTCCACTTCGTCCCATTCCCCGGCCTGCGCTTCCATAAGCAGCAGCATCAAGTTGGCGCCGACGCAGAAGTTCCGTCCTTCGTTAGCCAGCACGAGGCCTCTCCAATTCCGCGACACCTCCGCGACGCTTTGGCGGATGGCGGATAAGATTTCGCCGCCGATGGCGTTGTTCTGAGAATGGAATTCGAGGCAGACCACGTCGTCGCCGATATCGATCAAGCTGGCGCCCTGCGTGCCGAGCACCGTGCGGCCCGCGCCTTTGAGCGCGGACAGGGAGATGACATCCGCCTCCTGATTCTCCTCCGCGAAGCCTCCCGGCACGGCATAGAATCGCTTCAGTTCCGCAGCCTGATAAAATGACGAGTGTCCTTCGGCGAGCCGCTTCTCGACCCAATCCGGGATGCTTTCGCCTTCCTCCTTCATTCTGGCCACGGACTTCTCCACTCCGATCGCGTCCCACAGCTCGAACGGCCCCAGTTCCCAGTTGAATCCCCACTTCATCGCGCGGTCGATATCGACGACCGTCTCCGCGATGACGCCGACCTGGGCGGCCGCGTAAAGCAGTGTTCGCTTCACGGTCGACCAGGCGAACTGGGCGTAGCAGTCCTTCGGATTCGCCGCCAGCAGCGCCTTCGCCTTCGCCGCCGCGCCCTTCGCGGCTTTGGCCGCGTCGATCACGGGCGACGAGATTCGCACCTGCGGCCCGTATTCCAGCGTCCCGAGCCGAAGCGACTCGATGCGGCTGCGACCGTCCGGGTCCTTGCGCTTGCGGTAAAAGCCGGAGCCGCTTTTCTCGCCGAGCCGGCCCGCCGCGACCAGCTCCTCCAGCAGCCGCGGCCGCGCGAATATCGCCCGTTCGGCATCATCCTCGCTGCGCTCCCTGACGTTGTCGACGACATGCAGCAGCGTATCGAGGCCGACGAGATCGAGCATGCGGAACGTCGCGGTTTTCGGCCTTCCCATGGCCGGTCCCGTCAGCGCGTCCGCTTCCTCCACCGTCAGCCCGTAGCGGATCGTATCCTCCAGCGTGACGAGCATCCCGTACGTGCCGATCCGGTTCGCGATGAAGTTCGGCGTATCCCGGGCGATGACGACGCCTTTGCCCAGCCGCTTGACGCACAGTTCGGCGAGCAGCTCCGTCACCTCGGCGCCCGTATCCGCCGTCGGCACGATCTCGACGAGCTTCATATAGCGCGGCGGGTTAAAAAAATGCGTCGCGGCAAAATGCTCTCGAAACTCCTTGCTCCTCCCCTCTGCCATCGCGGCTACTGACAAGCCGGACGTGTTGGTCGTCACGAGCGTTCCCGGACGCCTTGCGGACTCGATCGCCGCGAGCACCTCCCGCTTGACGTCGAACCGTTCCACGACCGCCTCCACGATCCAGTCGGTATCGCCGAGCAAAGCGATATCGTCCGTCAGATTCCCCGGTCTGATGCGGGAGGCCGAGGCCGAATCGTAAAGCGGCGCCGGCTGGCTCCTCGCCATGTTCGCGATGGCTCCGGCCGCGAGCCGGTTGCGAACCTTCGGATCGTTTAAGGTAAGCCCCTTCCTCTCTTCCTCTTCCGTCAGCGTCCGGGGGACAACATCCAGCAGCACCACCCGCATTCCCGCATTGGCCAGATGGGCGGCGATCCCCGCCCCCATCACCCCCGAGCCGATTACGGCCGCGGACCGGACGGACGCCGCGCTTTTGACTTGAGTCGTTCGAATCGACATCTTATGCATTCACCTTCCTTATCCAGATTCTCACTTTGCTTCGGGCGCCGTGCACGCCCGCTTGGCTGTACGCTCGTCATTTCCCGAATACGCTTTCCGCCAGCAACTCCGCCACATCCCTCGCTTCGACCTGCTCATCCGCGGATAAAAATCTTAGCCCGTCTTCCATCATCGTGAGGCAATACGGACAAGCGGAGCTGATGACGGAAGGCTTCACTTCGAGCGCTTGCGCCGTTCTCGCGTAGTTGACCCTCGTGCCGGAATGCTCCTCCATCCACATCAGTCCGCCTCCCGCTCCGCAGCACATGCCTTGCGCGCCGGAACGCTCCATCTCCTGCACGGTCACGCCCGGAATGGCCCGAAGCAGGCTGCGCGGCGCCTCGTACGAGTTGTTATAGCGTCCAAGGTAGCAGGAATCGTGAATCGTTACTTTCTCCTCCAGCGCGAACGTCGTCCTTAGCTTCCCTTCCGCGACAAGCCGGGCAAGGAGCTCGGTATGATGCTCGACGCGCACCTCCGCGGATAATCCGAAATCCGGGTATTCGTTCTTGAACGTGTTAAACGTATGCGGGCAGACCGTCACGATATGACTGACGCCGTACTTCCGGAACGTCGCGACGTTATCTTTGCACAGCTCCTGGAACAGCAGCTCGTTGCCGATCCGCCTTGCCGTATCGCCGGAGCTTTTCTCCTCGTTGCCGAGGGTGGCGAAGTCGATGCCCGCGTGCGCGAGCAGTCTGATCACGTCAAAAAGTACCTTGCGGCTTCTCGTGTCGTACGCCCCCATCGAACCGGCCCAAAGCAAAAGAGACGGCAGCTTCTTGCCCCGCTGCTTCCGCTCCGCCATTGTATCGACGCGAACGCCGGTGCGGCTGTAACATTCCTCGATCCAGGCGGCCCTCTCGGCCCTGGGCAATCCCCACGGATTGCTCTGCCGTTCGATGTTCTGCAGCGCGCGCTGGCCGTCGGAAGGCAGTTTGCCTTCCATGAGTACCAGGTATCTGCGCATGTCGATGATTTTGTCCACGTGTTCGTTGCCGACCGGGCACTGCTCTTCGCAGTTTCGGCATGTCGTGCACGACCACAGCTCATCCTCCGTCATAACGTCGCCGATCAGCTCGAGCTCCTCCGCCTTTGCCCCCGCGCGCTTCGTCCAGCCCGCGTTCTGCACCTCCATGGTAGGAGCGATATTCGTGCGGTAAGTCGCCGAACGCGCGCCCTCCGAGCCTTCGCCGCTTCCCTGCGAGTCCCAATCCGGCATGACGGCGCCCATCACATGGGCGGACGGCTCCTTGCCGCGATAAATTAGACTGCCAGGCAGCCATGGCGACTTCGAGGTAATGGAAGCTCCCTTCTCCGTAAGATGGTCGCGAAGCTTCACGATGAGATGCATCGGCGAGAGCAGCTTGCCGGTACTCGAAGCCGGGCATACGTTCGTGCAGCGCCCGCACTCCACGCAGGCGTAGAGATCCAGCATCTGCTTCTGCGTAAAATGCTCGATCTTTCCCACGCCGAACATCTCGGCCTCTTCGTTCTCGAGATCGAGCGGCGTCAGTCTGCCTGGCGGCGTATTTCGGCGAAACCAGATGTTGACGGGCGCCGTGATCAAGTGAAAGTGTTTGGATTGCGGCACGTACACGAGGAAGCTGAGCAGAATAAGCAGATGCAGCCACCAGAAAACCTCGAAGCCTGTATGGGCGAGCCAGCCGCCGCGTTCCACGGCATTCGCGAGCAGCTCCGAGACCGGTGCGCTAATAGGAGCGAACCCTGCATGGACGGGCTCGGCGACGGCCAGCCTTTCGAAGGATAGCGACATCAGAATCGACAGCATAAGCCCTCCAATGAACCACAACACGATCGAGGGCTTCAAATCTTTTTTGAGCCGGGGAAGTCTCTCGCCGTAACGTCTATACCCCCCATAGATGACCGCCAGCAAAACAAGAAATACGGTCGCCTCTTGCAGCCAAGAGAATTGGCCGTAGAACGGGATCGGCAAGGGGCGGCCGCCGCTTAACCCTTTCCAGATCAGATCCAGCGCGCCGAATTGAAGCATGATGAATCCATAAAAATAAACCGCATGCATGATGCCGCTTCGAATGTCGTTCATCAGACGGCGATGCCCGAAAACCTCGGCCCCGAGCCCGGTTCGTCCGCCGCGGCGATAGGCGCCTCCTCCTTCTCCCCGGTTGTTTCTCGCGCCACCAGGCCGATGCCGCTCGAATACGGCCGGCACTCCGAGCCGCATGTATCCGATTCGCCGCCGAATAACCGTCGCGAACATCCACACAGCCGCGATGACAAGCGCCGCGAACAGCAGCCATCTCGCCCATGCCGCTGCCGCCGGGTAACCTCCACCCGCAATCGCGGCCGCGATTGCCGACGCCTCCGCCATCGCGCCGTTCCGCCCTGCTTCAAAAGGGACTGTCGTCCATAGCCATGCCACCATCCAGCCCTCCCTTGTCAACCGTTTTGAATCTACGCCCCGCCCCTCGTTACGCCAGCCCCAAAACGAGACGACCCATTCGCCTGCCCATCGCGCGATTAGTTTGGACAAGCTTTTAAAGCGCTTTCATAAATAATCTCGGTGCTCCAATTATATGAACGGGAAGCGGCGAACATGCTTTTTTCGCCATTGCCGCAAGCGGTCTAAAGGAGGGGCTCCCGTCATATGGTAGCACTGATGGACAGTCAATTCGCGCAGTTAGGCAAGACCGAAACTACAGCTAACAAGGGAGGTTTCTATGCAAACCATCGTCGTGCTTCTCAAACAAACCTTCGACACCGAGGAGAAAATAACCGTTACGCCGCAAGGCGTCGAGGAACGGGATGCCAAGCTGGTCATCAATCCCTACGACGAATACGCGCTTGAGGAAGCGCTGCGGCTCAAGGAACGCGTCGGCGGCAACGTCGTTGTCGTGACATGCGGGCCCGAACGCGCGCAGGAATCGCTTCGTACGGCGCTCGCGGTAGGCGCCGACGAGGCGATCCGGATCGATTCCGCGGGGCTCGAGGCCGATAGCCATCTGCTATCCGCGGCGCTCGCCGCCGTCATTGCCCCGCTCGCCCCCGATCTGCTCCTAGCCGGCCTGTTCGCCGTCGACAGCGGTTCAGGCAGCGTCGCTTTGCAGGTCGCCGAGCGGCTTGGGCTGCCTCACGCCTCGGCCGCCGTGAAGCTCGCCGTCGGCAGCGCGGCGGAGCTCGGCGTAGATCCGATCGGAGGCGCGGCCGCGTATGCGCTCGTGGAGCGAGACGTCGAAGGCGATACCGAGACGGTCGCCCTGCCGCTGCCCGCGTTAATCACGGCGCAGCAAGGATTGAACGAACCGCGTTACCCGTCGCTGCCGGGCATCATGAAGGCGAAGCGCAAGCCGCTTCGGATCGTCGCGCTGGACGAGATCGGCTTGAACGAGGACGACGCGATCGCGTCGATTCGCACCCGCCGGACCCACCTCTACCCTCCCCCGCCCCGCGCGGCGGGGAAACGAATCGGCGGCTCGGCGGCGGAGCAGGCATTCGGACTCGTGAAGCTGCTTCAAGATGAGGCGAAGGTGCTGTAACGGCGAGGCGATTCTAAGCGGCTTCCGCCCTCCCGAGGGCTCGTTCATGCCGCAGCGTTCGAAAAACGGGGGAAAACCGTCCGAAGAAACCGGTCGTAGGCGGCTCCGCTTGCGGACTGAGCTTCCACTTGCGGACCGGGAATCCGCCTAACGGACGCAGAAGACGCTATTCGTGCAAAATGAGACCACTTTGAAAGCTAACGGACCCATATGCCGTTATTTCGAACTTTTGATGAGTTTGAAGCTGTTTATTGGGCAAATAACGCTCCTGCAGTCCGTTACGTTTTGAAATGCCCTAATGGACGCCAAATAGCGGCGCTGTGGTCCGTTAAGTGAAGAAATGCGGCGTCGATGCGGCGTAACATAAAATCGCTAGTGTCGAACCAGCATCGCGTCTCCAGTTGCAATATTGTAGGTGGACTATGACAGAGAGGAGTTACGAGATATGAGCAGAACGATATTGATCTATGCGGAGCGCCGAGACGGCGCATTGCGCCGCGTTGCGCTGGAGGCGCTCGGCGCAGCCAGGCTTCTCGCGGGCGAAGATGGCGCCGTCCATGCCGTCATCGCCTGCTCCGGCGGAGCGGCGGAGGACGCCGACGCGCTGATCGCGAGGGGCGCGGACGTCGTGCATATCGCCGACGATCCAGTCCTGCTGAGCTATGCGCCTGAGACGTACGCAGCCGTACTGGGCGCAGCGATGGCGACGGTCCAACCGGACGCGCTGCTGCTTGGCCATACCGCGGCGGGACGCGAGCTTGCGCCGCGCGTTGCCGCAGCACGCGGCGCCGGGCACATCGCCGACGTCATCGCCATCGAGCCGGCGGAGGGCGGCGACAGCGTCGGGTTCATCCGCCCGCTCTACGCCGGCAAGGCGTTCGAGCGGCGCTGCTTCGAGCCGGGCCATCCGTGGATCGTCACAGTGCGCCCGAACAACTTGCCGCCGGCTGAGCCGCTGGAAGCCGGCGGCAGAAGCGGCACGGTCACCGGGCTAGCGTTCACGGTGCCGCCGCTGGTGACGGCGGTGCGCGGCGTCGTTCGCCGCACCGCCGGAGGAATCGACCTCGCCGAAGCCGACATCGTCGTATCGGGCGGCAGAGGCGTGCGCAGCGCGGCGGGCTTCGAGCCGCTGCAGGCGCTGGCGACGGCGCTCGGCGGCGCGGTCGGCGCTTCGCGCGCCGCTTGCGACGCCGGCTACTGCGACTATGCCCTCCAGATCGGGCAGACGGGCAAGGTCGTCACGCCGCAGCTGTACATCGCCTGCGGCATTAGCGGCGCGATTCAGCATCTGGCCGGCATGAGCCAGTCGCGGACCATCGTCGCCATCAACAAAGACCCCGATGCTCCCATTTTCGGCATCGCGGACTACGGCATCGTCGGCGACTTGTTCGAAGTCGTTCCGATGCTAACCGCCGAAGTGCTCCGCACCCGATCGGCGGGCTGAAGCGACTTGTGCCTACAGGAGTGACCGTTTCCTTCAAGCTCAAGCTCAAACGCTCAGCAGTTGGACTAATTCACACCGTTACAAAACATTCCTCATACGCTGCTGCATAACAAAACAGGGCAACCAACGGGTTAAGAAACAATGACCCGTTGGCTGCCCTTTTTTTTGCTTTAACACACCTCTCGCCGACTTTCGGAGCTTTTAAGTCGGTCCCGCCGACAAACTGGCCGATTTCGGGCCGTTTCGAATCGACTTTATCGGTCTCGCCGACAAACTGACCGGTTTCGGGCCGTTTCTGATCGACTTTGTCGGTCTCGCCGACAAACCAGCCGCCATCGGCCACATTCGAATCGACTTTATCGGTCTCGCCGACTTCAACTCCCCGCGCGAGCCGCCGAAGCCTGGCTTGGCTTCGCGCTTCTTAGTCCACTACGCGAAATCCGGCATCCGGATTTCCATGACGCAGTCCGGCGATTCGTACAATTCGTCGCGGACCGCATTCGTGACGGGATAGGAACGCATCAAGTAGCTCTCCATCGCCTCCAGATGTTTGCGCACCCGATTGAATTCCGTCAGCTTTGGATCGAGCCAATCTTCGATCCCCTCTTCGTCGAGGACGACCGGCACGCGCGGCTGCCAGACGGACATGGCGCCGGAGGAAGCCGCGGTTAACATGGTGAAGGCGCGAACCTCCTTGCCGTTCACATGCCGCCAGCAATCATAGATGCCGGCTATGCCGAGCAACGGTTGGTTCGGCACGATTGTGTGCATCGCGCGCGGATCGCGCTCCTGGCCGAACTTCTTCTGGCCGTAGAACCCGCTGCAGGGAATGACGCATCTTTGACGCTTCAGCATGCGCGCCAAGAATGGCTTATCTCCCAATGTCTGGTAATCGGTATTGACCGAATCCTTCGCCCAGAACGGGAACAGCCCCCATCTCGATTCCTGCAGCACGCGCAGGTCATGCCTATCGTTCATAATGATGGATACGTTCTGGGTCGGCGTAATGTTGAAGCGGCCCGTATGTCCCTTCATCACCTTGCGCACGTCGAATTTCTCCATCAGCTCGCCAATCTCCGCCGTTAACGAAAACCGTTCAATCATCGCATTCGCTCCTTCACTAGATGCACCTACGTTAATGAATCCAGTTTTTGTTAAGCGAATGGAAATTATACGCAATCCCGGCAATTCGCTCCGTAAACGATTCATGCCGTAATCGATTTACGTGGTAAAGCGCTTGCGGAATTTCAAAGGCGGCATGCCGGTATGCGCGGCGAACAGCCTGGAGAAATGCGGCGTCTGCCGGAACCCCGTCTCTTCCGCGATGCGTGCGATGGTCCAATCGGTTTTGATGAGCAGCAGCTTCGCTTGGTCCAGTCTGTAATAAAGCAAATATTGCTGAGGCGTACAGCCGAACACCTCCGCCATGCAGCGCGTGATGTAGTTGGTATGCAGCTCCAGCACCTCGCTCAGCATCGAATTGCTGATGGTGCTCCGATAGTTCAGCTTCAAATAAGCGGCTGCCCGCTCCGCGATGGATACCGCGGCTTTGGCCGCATCCGATCTCCACCCTTCGTCCATCATCTGCAGCAAATGAAGGAAACGCTGCTGACGATCCCAGAAGGCGCCGTGCGAAGAGCTTTTGGCCGCATCGTGCAGCTGCGAGAAGATGAGCTTGGCTTCATCGGGATAGGTCAGCTTCATGCGCTTCGGCACCCGAATAGCGTACGTATAATAATCGCCGCGCAGCGTGCCCGGCTGGCCGGAGCTCGTCTCTTCCCATGCGCCCGCGGCTTGGAAATGCACCCAATCGAACACGGTTACCTCCGTGCAAGGTTTAAAAGCGTAATGCCAGCGGTCCGGCCTCAGAATAAGCGCGTCGCCGGGGGTCAGCGACCACTTATTATTTTCTTCCGCGACGTGGAGCGTTCCCTCGTTCACGAAGAGCATGTCGAAAACGCCCAGATTCGTACGGTTGGGATGTTCGTCCCCGGGCTGGTAAGTTGTGCGGTTGGATTCAATAAAATAAGGCAGCGGCGGCGAACGGAACGTGACTAATAAATCGTCTGACAAGCTGATCTCTCCTCGAGGCATCGAAAGTACCATTTCCCATGAATACTGACATGTTACTTGATTCGCTCATGGATTGTCTAGAAGAGGTTGTTCAAAAAAGTCCAATTTTGATCACGAAGTATTTCAGGCAGCCTATTCGACATCGAATCTTGAATTCAGCCAGAACTTCCGGTGCTCACGTAGCCTCCAGCTACGCTCCGCTCCTCATTTCCTAGCTTCTTTCAACCTTCTCGGTGCTAAAAACTGGACTTTTTGAACACGAACTGGAATTGTTAGAAAAACAAAAAACACCCCCCGCCTTCCCGTAGGAAATCGAGGGGTGGAGATTCACGTCGCGAAGCTCGGCATGCCCCGCCCATCCTCCATCGCTGCGTCTTGTTCGCCGCCGGCCAGCATCGTCTTCACAAGACGCAAATAATCGAGGGATTCCCGCCAGGAGCTCTCGTCGGGCGTCCAGCGGATGCGCCCGCCGCCAAGCGGCAGCAGCGCTTCAATAGAAGACGGCAGCCGGCCGAACGCGCTGCGGCAGAACACCGTCGTCATATGCCGGTACAGCTCCATCGCTTCTCCGTCCCGATCCGCGACCAGCTTCTGCACGGTGTAGGAGCATTCGCCGCTCTCCCCCTCCGAATAGATCAGGTGAAAATATTGCGAAAGCTCCATATCCAGCTCCTCCACGTAAACCGTAAACGGCTCGAAGCGCACCATTAGCGTTCCGGCGCAAGGCTCATGTACGAAATACGCCTGCAGCCGGGAGATCACCTCTTGCCGGATTTGCAGGAAATGCTCCGCCGAATGGAACCGGTAGTGGCGATTGGTCCACCTGTCCATGACGGCCAGCGCTACCCGCTCTTCCGTCCGCTCCTTGTCCGGCAGCAGGCAGAGGTCAGAAGCGCTCAAGCAAGCGGATTGCAAGGCGAGATGTCTCCAGTCGCCGGACGCCTTATTCGCTTTCGCTGCCTCGGAGCGCTTATCCATGCCGGGACCTGCGCCGCGCAGCATCCGTTCGATCTTGTGATCCTCGAGCCGAATGAGCGGAGCGATCAGCTGCACAGCACACCCGCCACCGCACGGCCCATGCGCTTGCCTTGCTCCTTCTCTTCGTCCGAGGCGTTGTACTCGAATTTCAAGCTGTCGCAGACGATCGCGGCTCCGAGCTCGCGCAGCTTGTTCTCAATGATATCCACCGCGCCGCAATAAACAGGGTAGCTTGTATCGCCGGAGCCGAATGCCGCCGCTTGCTTGCCGGTCAAATCCAGTCCGTCCATCTCTTCGTAGAAATCGAGGAACTCATCCGGCAATTCTCCGTCTCCCCATGTGTAAGCGCCGATCAGAATACCGTCGTACTCCATAAGCTCCTCCGGCTTCGCGTCGTAGGCTTCCTTGCAAACGACGTCCAGCCCCGTTTCCTTCGCGCCTTGCGCGATTGCTTCCGCCATCTCCTCCGTATTGCCCGTCAAACTCGTATACAGAACGATCACTTTCGGCATTCGTCCGCTCCTTCCGTTATGCTCCCGTTATTCGTTTCTCTTCTATATATCTATGGATTGCACGCCTTGGAACAGCGTCGCCATGTACAAACGATCGCCCTCCACATCGACATCCGTTACGGGGAATCCCAGCTTCACGGACATCAGGACAATTCGGTCCGCGATAAAGGCAAGCGTGAATACCCCTTGGTCGGTGCAGACATATACTTCTTTGCCTTTGGTCGTCACGGAGAATATGAACTTCCCGCCGAACGAAATCCGGTCGAATCTTCCCTTTTTGTCGCCGACGAACAACTCCCCTTGGTCGCTCGCGCCGATCAGATGTCCACGGAACACCGCTAGACTGCTAATTCGGCGGGATAATTCGAACTCCGCCCATTCATCCATGAACCTGTCGTAGAGCGAGATGCCGGACTCATGGCCGACAATCATATATTGAGGCAAGTTTATAAAATCGTAGATCCGTTTCCCTTCGCAGGCAAGCAGCCCCCATTTGGCTCCTGTGCGAATCCAGAGCCCGTTGTCTGTAGCCGCATAACGGGCGCCCCCGATATTGCGGTACTGGTAACACGGCAGCGACAGGCCATCGTTCTCCCAATGCTCCCCCATCCATTCGTACAATCCCTTGCTCGTGCACGCATGCAGCAATTCATGCTGAAGCTGCAGCCGATGAATATTCGCCGAGTCCGGCAGCCCATGGCCGAGCTTATCCCAATTGGCGTTTCCATCTATTTCATATACGCCGTATCCGACAGAGCCCGCATACACGCCATATGGGGTTGCTTTCACCGACGAGAACGGGAACAGCAGCCAGTTCCACGGTTTTTGGGTATCCGTTCGCATCTTGAGTCTCCTTAATGTTGATAATGATTATCACTTTCGTATTTATGATAACGATTCTCAGTTTATCTGTCAATCCTTGGTGCCCGAATCATTGACGAAGGATGTCCAGTTTTCGCCCATTTTTCGAAAAATGGTCACGAGCCTATCCGCTGGAGCCTCCGCACCCAATCACCCATGCCCACTCTGCCGTAAGATAAATAAACCACAAGGAGGTGCTCAAACTGGACTACTCAAATTCGAAAAAAAGACGCCGTCCTGCGAAGAAACTGCTCGTCTTCGTCAGCACATACAGCGGCGGCAAATCCGCAAAACATAAAAAGAACGACAAAAAAGGCAGCAAGTTGCGCAAGAAACGAATTATCGTTCAAAATTCCGCGGCCACAAGACGCCAGCAGAACGAGTTTCTTCGCAATAGCGACAACTTCATCGGGCCGACTGGACCGACGGGCGCTGCCGGCGAGAACGGACCGATTGGACCGCAGGGCGAACGGGGCAAAAAAGGCGACGACGGCGACCGCGGCAAACGCGGGCATCCCGGAGAACCCGGGCCGATGGGGCCGGTAGGACCGATGGGACCGCGAGGATCGGCGGGATCGGCGGGACCGATGGGGCCGGCAGGGCCGGTTGGAGCGATGGGCCCGACAGGACCGTCGGGCGGGCCTCCCGGACCGATGGGACCGACTGGCGCAACCGGAGCTCAAGGACCGGTTGGACCGCAAGGACCGCAGGGCACGCAAGGCGGCATAGGGCCGCAAGGACCGCAAGGCTTCCTGGGTGAGCAAGGTCCGGCCGGACCGCAAGGGGCGATCGGACCGCAAGGACCGCAAGGACCCGATGGCCCGCAAGGGCCGCAGGGCAACGCAGGTCCGATCGGACCTCAGGGGCCTCAGGGCATTCGGGGCCTAATCGGCGCCACCGGCGCCACTGGTGCGACCGGCTTGCAAGGGCCGGCCGGACCGCAAGGGCCGCTGGGCAACAACGGAGCCACAGGCGCCACCGGCGCAACGGGCGCTCTTGGACCGCAAGGCCCCGTCGGTCCGCAAGGACCACAGGGCGACGCGGGGCTGCAAGGCATTCAAGGACTTGCCGGACAGCAAGGGCCGCAAGGCGCGCAAGGGCCGATCGGTGCAACCGGCGCAACTGGCGCAACTGGCGCTCCTGGATCTGTCGGTGTTGCCGGCGTAGCTGGCACGGCCGGTGCTACTGGCGCAACCGGTGCGACCGGTGCGACCGGTGCGACTGGCTCGACTGGCTCGACTGGCTCGACAGGGGCCACTGGGGCAACGGGGGCTGCGGGTGCAGACGGAGCGGCAGGCGCAACCGGTACGACAGGCGCTGACGGTGCGACCGGTGCAACTGGCGCGACTGGCTCGACGGGGGCCACCGGGGCAACGGGAGCTTCGGGCGCGGACGGAGCGGCTGGCGTAACCGGCACGACCGGTGCGACTGGTGCGACTGGCACCGACGGAGCGACGGGGGCTACCGGGGCAACGGGAACTGCGGGAGCAGACGGAGCGGCTGGCGTAACCGGCGCGACCGGTGCGACTGGTGCGACTGGCACCGACGGAGCGACGGGCGCCACGGGTGCGGCAGCTGCCGGATCCATCATTCCGTTCTCGTCCGGAATGCCGATCGCGCTATCTTCCGCGTTAGACGGATTGGCTTCCACCGTGGGACTTGTCGGATTCGGAAGCAGTGCGCCGACAGCCTTGCTGCTCGGTAATACCATTGACCTCACCGGAGCGGGCGGAACGTTATTGAACTTCGCTTTCTCCGTTCCTCGCGACGGGATCATTACGTCGGTTGTCGCTTACTTCAGCACGACAATCTCACTCGCGCTGGTCAATTCCACCGTTTCCGTACACGCCCAGCTTTTCAGCTCGACAACGCCTGATAATATTTTCACGGCAATACCCGGAACAAACGTGACCCTCTCCCCTGCCCTGACCGGAATCTTATCGCTTGGCGAGATAAGCGACGAAAGTTTGGAAGGCTTGGCTATCCCTGTCAGCACGGGAACCCGATTGCTCATGGTTTTCTCGATCACCTCGAGAGGGGCCAGTCTCCTCAACACCGTTGCCGGCTACGGCAGCGCCGGTATTACGATTGTGTAGCCCATTCAAACCATACAAACCAAGCCATATTTTCGGATATGGCTTGGTACTCGTTTGCAACCCCGCTTGTCAATCCTGCGCTGCTATACCGGATGCTTAACGCCAACAGGACAATAAGACAACCTCTGCAAAAGCCTATCCGCATTAGCACATTTTTGCGAAATGGTTGGAAAAATATGAGATTTCTTCCTAAACGCACATACAGAACCGTGACACTTACCGTACTATGAAGAAGTTTTATTAAGGAGGTGCTTCTTCTGGAAAAGCCAACTAGGCGAACGATACTAATTAAACTAGTAAACAAGAAATCGAAGTATAAAAAGAAATCGATCACCGTCCACGCTAGTTCCCATCGCAAACACGGCGATAAAAAGAAACGTTGCTTGAAGAAAAAGAAGAAATGCAAAAAAATCACGGTTATCAAAAAGTGCAGAGGTCCGATCGGGCCACGGGGCCCAAGGGGGCTAAGGGGGCCATGTGGTCCAACGGGACCGACGGGGGCAACCGGCGCGACCGGGGAACGCGGGGAACGCGGGAGACGCGGGAAACGCGGCGATGACGGCGATGATGGCAAAAGAGGCGAAAGAGGCGAAGACGGAAGAAGAGGACGTACAGGCGATCCCGGGGCACCTGGTGCACCTGGGGCAAGAGGCGCGACTGGCGCACAAGGCGCACAAGGCGCACCGGGAGCACCGGGAGTACCGGGAGCGCCTGGAGCACCTGGAGCGCCTGGAGCACCTGGAGCGCCTGGTGCGCCGGGTGCAAGAGGCGCGACTGGCGCAACAGGAGCGACAGGTCCGACAGGAACAGTCGAAGGGGTTCTCTTTAACGTTATTGGAGAAGTAGGTTTCGCTACGGTTGAAGTTGGAGATAACCTGATTTTTGAATCCGATACATTGGATATCGTAGTAACTGAAGGATCCGCTGTCGTTCGAATTGAAAACACGTCCCCGGGCGCGACGGGCGCAACAGGGGCTACTGGTGCGACGGGTGCGACTGGAGCAACTGGTGAGGATGGCGCTACGGGCGCGACCGGGGCGACCGGAGCAACTGGTGAGGATGGCGCTACTGGCGCGACCGGGGCGACCGGGGCAACTGGAGAGGATGGCGCTACGGGCGCGACCGGTGCGACCGGGGCAACTGGAGAGGATGGCGCTACGGGCGCGACCGGGGCAACTGGAGAGGACGGCGCTACGGGTGCGACCGGGGCGACTGGAGAGGACGGCGTGACGGGTGCGACCGGGGCGACTGGAGCGGATGGAGCGACTGGTGCTTACGGTGCGACGGGACCGACTGGAGCGACTGGTGCTGACGGCGCGACCGGACCGACTGGGCCGACTGGAGCGACTGGTGCGACTGGCGCTGACGGCGCGACTGGTGCGACTGGCGCGACTGGTGCTGACGGCGCGACCGGACCGACTGGGCCGACTGGCGCGACTGGCACTGACGGCGCGACTGGTGCGACTGGAGCGACTGGAGCGACGGGTGCTGACGGCGCGACCGGACCGACTGGGCCGACTGGCGCTGACGGCGCTACTGGTGCGACTGGCGCGACTGGTGCGACGGGTGCTGACGGCGCGACCGGACCGACTGGGCCGACTGGCGCGACTGGCGCTGACGGCGCGACTGGTGCGACTGGCGCGACTGGCGCGACTGGCGCTGACGGCGCGACTGGTGCGACTGGCGCGACTGGCGCGACTGGCGCTGACGGCGCGACTGGTGCGACTGGCGCGACTGGCGCGACTGGTGCTGACGGCGCGACTGGACCGACCGGACCAACTGGAGCGACTGGCGCGACTGGTGCTGACGGCGCGACTGGACCGACCGGGCCGACTGGCGCGGATGGTGCGACTGGCGCGACCGGACCGACTGGACCGACAGGGCCGACTGGCGCTGATGGTGCGACTGGCGCGACTGGCGCAACTGGACCAACTGGACCGACAGGACCGACTGGCGCGGACGGCGCGACGGGACCGACCGGACCGACGGGGCCGACTGGGCCGACTGGCGCTGATGGTGCGACTGGCGCGGACGGCGCGACCGGACCGACTGGACCGACGGGGCCGACTGGCGCTGATGGTGCGACTGGCGCGGATGGTGCGACTGGACCGACTGGACCGACTGGACCAACAGGACCGACTGGCGATACCGGCGCGGACGGCGCGACTGGACCGACCGGACCGACCGGACCGACTGGACCAACTGGACCGACGGGACCGACGGGTCCGACATTCGAAGGTGTACTCTTTAACGTCATCGGACCAACCGGTTCCGCTACGGTTGAAGTTGGAGAAAATCTGATCCTTGAATCCGACACATTGGATATTGTGGTAACCGAAGGATCTGCGATCGTTCGTATCGAAAATCTGTTCCCAGGCGTTACGGGTCCAACTGGACCGACTGGCGCTGACGGCGCTACCGGACCAACTGGACCAACAGGACCATCCGGACCAACTGGTGAATTTCCCGGTGGACTTGGATTCTCTGCGACTCGCGCTCCGGCAGCCGTGACGGCCAGCGAACAATTAGGCACTTGGCTAGTTACTCCGCCGTATTACTCTGATCCGCTTGACTTTGACGCTGCTACAGGAACCTACACCGTTCCGGTAACAGGCAGATATGCGATCGCAGCAACGATTAGTTACTCTACTCTTGCAGCGGTTACGGTTCAATTAGGAGCAGGAGATCCAGCTTTTATCGTCCAACGTATCGGGGATTCTCAAGAACTCGTATCCGGGTTGATCCCCCTTTTGAATACAAGTATTGCATTGGTTCTAACCGTACGCACAATTCTTGGCAACGGAACAGTTACGCTTGCAGGGGACGTAGAACTTGATTTTGGCGATGAAATCGGCTTGTTCTATGTAGCAGACGGTTTAACCGTCGCCTTGACGCTTGGCGGGGCCGGCGCGCCGATTACTTGGTCCATGCACCTCATCGCCGAAAGCTTATAATTAAGCTTGGCCTTGCACTGAAGTACACCCTTTAGAACGATTATTGTGAAAACCTAGGGTTATATTAGGGATTCTGGGGTGTACCACGGAATGATGCTAAAAAGGCTGGCGACGAAACAAGCGTGTTTACCCAAGCAATTGTTACGAAATGTCCGACTAACGAAACGAACCCTTCCATCCCGAAAGGGAATGAGAAGGGTTCTTCTTTGAAATATAGGAAAGTATGTGATTTCGCGATACTTTCTCTATATTTCTCGGAATGAAACGCGCTGCGCCGCCAAAGGACGGCGACAGCCGTTTCACCTTGTTAGAAAGAGATATTTAGTTTGAATAAAACCCGAATCGCATCCGCTTCGAACCGGACATCCTTCACCTCGACCACATTCCCCGTCGGAAGATCAAGCGGAACGATGATCGTATCCAGTAGATCGACGGGCAACTCGATATCCTTTACTTTGAGCGATTGCGGTCTAAGCGCAATATTCGGATCCTGCCACTCCAATCGGTATTCGGCTTGGACAGCCATGGGGATACGATCCCGGTATGTCACGTTCATGTCCGCGATCAGCCTGTCCTTCTCCAACGAGAAATTAGCTCCGTCCACCATGACATGATCCGCGATGTCCGGACTGAGATTCATTTTGATCAAATGGTTTATGTCCGCTTCGGTCAACACAAGCTCCGGCTTTAGCCGCTTTACCATATCGGTCGCTTTCTCGCGAACGTCGATCGTCTGATAGGACAAGTCCAGCTCCTGGTCCGGAGCGACATACGAAAGCACCCACCAGCCAGCCCCAACGATTAACAGAATCAAGAACACAATCGCCAATAGCAGCCTTCTTACGAGCTTTCCCATGATTTCCACCCTCCCCTCCCCATTCTCTCGCCCATTCTGCTCATCAAAGTGGTATAATGGTTCACAACTATCATACTTAGGAATATCCCATTTATTATTTAGAAGCTAGAAGGAAGGTTCTGTTCGATATGAGTACCCAATCCCTGCACCGCATCGGTCTGGAAGAAATCGTGCAAGCGCACATGCATCTGAAAGATGTCATCGTCCGCACGCCCCTCCAATACAACCGCGTTTTATCCGAGAGATACAACTGCCAAGTATGGCTGAAACGCGAGGATCTTCAAATCGTCCGTTCGTTCAAAATAAGAGGAGCCTATCATCTCATGCGCTCCCTTGCTCCAGAAGATGTAGCCAAGGGCGTTGTATGCGCCAGCGCCGGCAATCACGCCCAAGGTGTCGCTTATTCCTGCCAAACGCTCGGCATTCCCGGCAAAATCTATATGCCCAGCACCACCCCGCGCCAAAAGGTCAAACAAGTCTCCTTCTTCGGCGGCGACCAAGTCGAAGTCATTCTGACCGGCGACACCTTCGACGATGCATACGCGGAAGCGACGGCGGAGAGCAAGCGCAGCGGCATGGCATTCATCCACCCCTTCGACGATCGCAAAATCATCGCGGGCAACGGAACCGTCGGCCAAGAGCTCATGGAGAAAGCGGAGTCCGCACCCGACTACATCTTCGTCACGGTTGGCGGCGGTGGCCTGGCTGCAGGTGTCGCTTCATATATTAAAATCGTCTCCCCGACCACCCAAATCGTCGGCGTCGAACCGGAAGGGGCCCCTTCTCTCCGCGTGTCGCTCGACGCAGGCGAAGTCATCGCTCTCGATCAGATCGACAAATTCGTGGACGGGGCGGCCGTGAAGCGGATTGGCGACTTGACGTTCTCGATCTGCCGCGACCTGCTCGACGACGTCATCACGGTACCCGAGGGCAAAATTTGCACAACGATGCTCGATCTCTACAACGAGAACGCGATCGTCGCCGAGCCCGCCGGAGCGCTCCCGATCGCCGCGCTTGACGCGTACCGCGACCAAATCGCGGGCAAGAACGTGGTTTGCGTCGTCAGCGGCGGCAACAATGACGTGGACCGTATGCAGGAGATCAAAGAACGATCGTTGATCTATGAAGGGTATAAACATTATTTTATGGTCAGCTTCCCGCAGCGCGCGGGAGCGCTTCGCGAGTTCCTCGACCAAGTGCTGGGACCGAACGACGATATCACTCGCTTCGAATATACGAAAAAATCGAACAAGGACAACGGCCCGGCTCTCGTCGGCATCGAGCTGAAGCATCGGGAGGATTACGAGCCGCTCGTCGAAAGAATGACGAAAAAAGGCTTTCAATTTCTCGAGCTGAACAAGGATCCCGTTCTGTTCAACTTGCTTATTTGATCGGATTTCAGTGTGCCTACTGCGCCTCCGAGTGGGGCAGCTGACGAATGTTACATTATCGGTTCCTCCGACTTTAACCGGCCTTCAAGCCTCCGGGTGTGTGGATCTTCCACCTCCCCGGGGCTTTTTTACTTGAGTATGTGTTGTCTACTATTATCAACCGCGAGGAAATCAAACAGTTGTCCAATTCGCTATGAAGCGACGCTGAAGAGGCAGTCCTGCAAATATGCATCATTTCCCTTCAGATAACGAGTCAAGTTGACTCATTGCTGCATATCTACATCATTTTCAGTCGTTTTTGAAGCTGTAACGTCCCGCTTCGGGAATATTGATGCACATTCGCAGCAATTTGATTCTCCAGCCTCTGAGGCACGAACAATTGATGCACATTTGCAGTAACTTCGCCCGAAACGCGGGTTTAAGTCGGTCCCACCGACTTAAATCTCCGCACACAGTTACTTTCGACTATTTAAGTCGGTCCCGCCAACTTAAATTTCCTCACTCAGTTACTTTCGACTATTAAGTCGGTCCCGCCGACTTAATCTCCGTACGCAGTTACCTTCGACTATTAAGTCGGTCCCGCCGACTTAAATTTCCGCACGCAGTTACTTTCGACTGTTTAAGTCGGTCCTGCCGACTTAATCTCCGCACGCAGCTACGTTCGGCGCTCGCGCCTCGCTCCTCCGCGCCAGTCTACTCTCCCGCTCTTACACGCGGGGGCTCCCTAGACCAGCGCAATCGCCGCACATCGCCTATCTAAGCGGATGTCCCGCTCCTCTTACCAAGCATAAGCCTTAGGCGCGTCGCCGCCAGGCCCCGGGAAGATCTCGTCGATCCGCGTGAGCGTCGACTCGTCGAGTTCTAATTCGACCGCGCGCAGCGAGCGCTCGAATTGGTCAAGCGTACGCACGCCGATGATCGGCGCCGTGACCGCCGGATTGGCGAGCAGCCATGCTAGCGACACCAGATCCTCCGGTTCGCCGAGCTCGTCGCATAGCTTCGCGTATGCCTCAAGCTGCTTCCCGTACTTGTCCAGCCTATTCTGATCCCCGCTTCGGCGTCCGCCGTCCTGCCGGCGATGGTTGCCGGCAAGCAGTCCGCCGTCGAGCGGACTCCAAGGAATGACGCCCAGGCCAAGCGCCCGTGACGCCGGCAATACTTCCAGCTCAGGCAAGCGGCATAACAGATTGTATTTGTGCTGCTCCGATACGAGCCCGAGCACGCCGCGCGCCTTCGCCTCGCCTTGTGCGACGGCGATGTCCCAGCCCGCGAAGTTACTGGAGCCGACATAGCCGATCTTCCCCTGCAGCTGCGCAGTCTGGAACGCTCCCCACAACTCGTTCCAATTGACGTTACGATCCACGTGATGCATTTGGTACAGCTCGATATGATCGGTTTGAAGCCGCTTCAGCGAACCTTCGAGGTGACGCCGGATTTTGTATGCCGACAGCCCTTGCTCCCGGTTCGGACCGTCATATGTATCATGCATGTCGCCATACACTTTAGTAGCCAGCACCGTACGCTCCCGTCTGCCGCCTCCTTGCTTGAACCACTTGCCGATGATCTCTTCCGTGCGGCCCGCGTTCTCGCCCCAACCATAAATATTCGCCGTATCGAAAAAGTTAATTCCCGCATCCAACGCGGCATCCATGATTCGGAAGGCTTCCGATTCGTCGGTATCGACTCCGAAATTCATCGTTCCCAGACATAGGCGGCTAACCCGCAGGCCCGAACGGCCCAGATAAGCAAACTTCATGATAGATGATCGCTCCTTCGCCATGAATCATTATTTTGGATATTACAGTAAGTATACAAAAATAATATAAAGGATCCAAACCGCGTTCACTTAGATTTTACAAATACCAGCTACACTTGTGGACAGGAGGTGTGCCCATGCTACATCCATCTAACTATCGGCAACCGAAATTATTAATCCTATACGCCTCTTACGGGGAAGGACATGTTCAAGCTGCCCGCGCCTTGAAGAGCGCCATGGAAGAGTACGGCAACGACCGGACGGTCCTCTATGACCTGATGGCGGAATCCCATCCTTGGCTGAACGGGATGACCCGCCGATTCTATCACAGCAGCTACACGCATATACCTTACCTTTACGGCTGGATGTACGACGTCACGAAACCGATGAAACACAACTCCTTGTTCGGCAGCTGGCTCCACTCGTTCGGACGGCACAAGATCCGGCAGCTGCTCGATCAGGAACGCCCCGACGCCGTCATCTACACCTTCCCGCTTTACGCCATGCAGTCCGCCAAAAAAGAACTAAGCGCCGGAAGGATTCCGTCTTACGCCGTCATTACCGACTTCGACCTTCACCGCAGATGGGTTCATCCCGTCGTGGATCGATATTACGTGGCAACCGACGACTTGCGGCGCGAGCTGCGACACCTCGGCATCCCTGCCCGCGGCATACAAGTCAGCGGCATTCCGCTCAAACGCGGCTTCGCCGCAGCTTCGGCGACGCCAGAGCTCTATGAACGATACGGATTAAATCCGAATCGGCCTACCGTACTCGTGATGGCTGGCGCGCAAGGCGTCATGCCGAACATCCCGAATATGTGCGAGCGTCTGCTTCAAGACCCCCATATCCAGATCGCCGCCGTATGCGGCAGGAACGAAGAACTCCGCGCGGCGCTTCCCGAGTATTTCGAATCGCATCCCGCCCGCGACCGGCTGCATGTCTACGGCTTCATCCATTCGATTCACGAGCTGATGTCGCTCTCGGACTGCCTGGTGACGAAGCCAGGCGGCATTACGCTCGCCGAGGCGATCGCCACGGAGCTTCCGACCTTCATCTACCGGCCGGTGCCGGGACAAGAGAAGCAGAACGCCCTCTATCTCGCTTCCAAGGGAGCCGCCTTCATCGCGAACGACGTGGATTCGCTGACCGACCAGCTGCTTGCGCTCGTTCACGACCCGCATAAGCTGCGGATCAGCCGGCTCGGCATGCGGAAGCTTCAGGCTCCGCCCGCTCCAAGCGGCGATCGTTCGATTCCGGCTGGCGCCAATGCAGCGCAATCGATTATTTTGGATATAATATCCAATAGGCGTATAATGGAACAAACCTCAATCTTCTAATCGCCAAAGGAGTCGAAACGTGCCTATTCAGTCTAAACGTTGGTTCGGGGCGGAAATGAGCCTCATCGCGATCGTTATGTTCATCGTCGAATTCGTCCGGGGAGCCGTCCTCGTCAGCCTGCTTCCCATCTATGGGGCGAACACGCTGGGACTGTCGTCGGACGTCATCGGAGCGGCCATCTCCGCTCACTATATTACGGATACGATTCTGAAAATCGCCATCGGCTACTTGCTCGACCGTTTCTCCGCCAGACTGGTCGTTCAGGTCAGCCTGATAATCGCGCTTGCGGGCGTCTATGCGCTGCAGTTCGCCGACGTGCCCTGGATGTTCATCGGCGCCTCTGCGATCTACGGCATCGGCATGTCTCCGATCTGGATTGTCTGCCTGACGAAAGTGACGGAAGAACATCGTGCCACGCAGATGGGTTTTCTCTATACCATCTGGCTGTTCGGGCTCGGCAGCGGGCCGATCGTGTGCAATATTTTGCTCGACTATAGTTCGGATCTGACTTACTTGCTGCTCATCCTGCTGTCCGTCCTCGCCTGCGTGTTGTCCTTCTTCATGCGGAAGCAGACGGTGCTTAGCGGCACTACCCGTATCCCCTTGAAACGTCAAGTGGCCGTATTGAAGGACCGGCTGAACAAGATGAAGCTGCTGTTGCCTGGGATGATCCTCCAGACGATGGCCGCCAGTATGCTCATCCCGATCCTGCCAAACTTCGCCAGCGACGAACTGGGCTTTAGCGGCACCCAATATTCCATCCTGCTTACCGTCGGCGGGTTATTCGCGGTGGCCGGCCTTATTCCGATGGGCAAGCTGTCGGATAAGCTTGGCGGCGGCAGATGGTTCCTGGTTATCGGCTTCGGCGCGTTCGCCCTAGGATTGTACGTCTTGGCATGGGGTCTGTCGTTCTGGTATTGTTTAGGTATCGCGATCATTCTCGGCTTGTCGTACTCCACGATTCTGCCCACATGGAACGCATTGCTCGCCGCGTACGTACCTCCTAAGCAAGAGGGCGTAGGCTGGGGACTCTTGTCCACGTTCGAAGGGATCGGCGTCATGATTGGTCCCGTCGTCGGCGGCGTGCTTGCCTTATGGGGCGGCGAATCGACCGTATTCTGGACAAGCGCGGTCATCTTCGCTCTAATTGGACTATTCTACGCGTCATTGAAGGGGATTGGAGCTAAAACATGAGTACTTTGCAAGACTGGATCAACCATCTCAAAAACATGGACATCGACAGCATACAGCGGACGCTCGAAAGTTATTCGCAGTTCGGGCCGCTGCCGGGCCTTCTTCTTCCGTTCATCGAGTCGTTCCTGCCGTTCCTGCCGCTTATTCTCATTATCGCGGCCAATGCCAACATCTACGGTCTCGGCTTCGGATTCCTCTTCTCTTGGGTCGGGGTATCCGCGGGCGCGATCTGCGTCTTCTTCATCTGCCGCGCGCTTGGCAAGAACGTGAAAGAGAGGCTCATGCGGCGGTTCCCGAAATCCGAACGTTTCTTCAACTGGGTGGAGCGCAGAGGCTTCACCCCTTTGTTCCTGCTCGCCTGTTTCCCTTTCACCCCTTCCGTTGTCATCACCGTCATTTCCGGCCTGAGCAGAGTGCCGTTCCACACCTTCCTGCTCGCCACGCTACTGGGCAAAGCGGTCATGATTTTCTGCATTTCGCTTATCAGCTTCGATATCGGCAATCTGGTCGACGAGCCTTGGCGAATCTTCGTGTCCATCACGGCGGTGCTGGTCATGTGGTTCGGCGGGAAGAGTCTGGAGAGCCGCTACCAGGTTAACGGTTAGGCGATGACCACCATGAACTGGATCGATATCGGCGCGACGACGTTAGTGCTTCTTCTCGCCGGAGCGCTCATCGGCGCGATGTTCCTGATCGTCCGCGTCGCTTCCGGCGACTCGGAGAGCTCCAAGACGGTGCGCGACATGGTCGAGACGCTGTTCGGAACGCCCGCCCACTTGCGAAGCGGCAGCGATTCCTCCTCTGGGCAGGCCGATGCCGTCTCCAATGCGAAGGCGGCAAGCGGCGCTTCCGCAGCTCCCTTCCGGGAACCTTGTCCCGCATGCGGCGCGGAAGTGACCGAGCGGGATGCCGTCTGCCCTTCCTGCGAGCTTCGATTATTATAACTTCGATTCCATTCGCCTTCGGAACTCATACAATTCTTCCTCCCGTGGCAAACTAATGCCGATCTTCCTTGAGCAAGATCACATTTCCTGCAAAGGGGCGATACACATGTCACGCCACAAGCATCATTCCGATCGCCAGAAAGCAGCCGGCAAGGCGCAATCGTTAGCGGATCAAGGCGCCGGAAGCAAAGAGCAGGCAAGCGAGCTTCAATCCGAGGCCGACCGCGCGGCCGTACCGAAGCACGGATTGTAAGTTTTGGATCCGCGAGCTAGCGGCCCCGGCCGAGGCTAGTTCGGACCCGGATCCGGGCGGGAGCAAGGACCGCGCGGGCCGGGCAGCAGCATTTCCAACATGTTCCGCAAAGGGGTAATTGGCATCATGAGCAATGAAGATAAGCATACGCATAGGATGGAACCTCTCTCCGGTGAGCCCGTCGAAGCAGACGGCGTCTACCGCAACGAATGGGGGCGCGACGAGAAGCTGGAACGCGGCGACGTGTTCCCTGCCGACCCCATTATGGGAACGACGGAGTGGAAGCAGGTCGAGCTCGAATTCGACAATCATCACGAAGGACGGACCGATCCGCGTCTCACTCCGCACGACGACGACGACGATCCGGAAGCGCACATGCAGCATCCAAGGCGGCATAAGGGCAGCAATAAGGAGTAAAAAAAATGGCGGTGCAAGGGATCGCAAACCCCCTTGCACCGCCATTCTCGTTCGCGCCGTATTCCGATCGCCACCCGTCTGACTAGGGTGATGCCCGCTCGAAGCGTTCGCCGGGAGAAGTTACATTCCCGCCTTCGGGTCCTCCAGCATCAGCCCGCTCCGGGCGACTTCGACCCCGTTCACCCATAACGTGAAGACATGGCTTCCCGCGTAATGCTTGCGCGTCGACAGGTCGGCGAAGCGATGCGTGCGCGTCCCCTCCGCCCGCTTGCCGGGTTCGAACTCGCGATCCGACAGCAGGAATCGCTTGAGCGAGGTTTTCCCGCCCGACTTGACGAAATCGATGCCGTACTCGACGCGGAGCTTGAGCGGTTCCCCGCTTCCGTCTTCGCCGGCAGGCGTAAACGCGTAACGCAGGATAACGTCCTCTCCAAGCGCGATCACCTCCCGCGACAGCTTCAAGGAAGCTTCTTCGACGAGCGGTGCCGCGTCCGCGCCCCCGCCTGTGTAACCGAACAATTCCATGATCTCGGGGTCTGCGCGCTTGATCAGCGTACGGCACGCATGCCTCACGATCCAATCCGTCAGTGGATTGTCGCCCTTCCATCGCTTCGCGATCCCTATGACGAGATCCGGATGATCCTTCGCGATATCGTTCAGGTGATTCGCGACGCTCTTGCGCACGTAGAGCGACGGGTCGGCCTTCAGCCGCTTCAGCACCGGCAATACCGGCGACGGATCCCGCTTGAACATCGGCAGCGCCGGCGCCCAGGGCAGCCTAGGCCTCGCTCCTTCGCTCGCGAGTCTCCGAACATGCTCATTCGGATGCTCGGCCCACTTGAGCAGCTGCGCGGCCATGCGCTCCGACTGCGCCAATATAAACGGCCTGACCGCATACTCCGCCGTCGAACGCTGCGTGAACCGCTCCAGCGCTTCCATCGAATGCGTCCAGTCCGCCTCCGCCATGCCGAACAGCTCCACGAAATCCGGGAAAAATAAATAAGGAAATCCCGTACACGATTCGTCGACGAGATACAGCACGTCCAGCGCCTCGCGATAATCGGCCGGCAGCGTCTTTCCCAGCGATTCCGTTATTCGCCGAGTTCTCGCTTTCAGCTCCAGGCTCTCCCAGTCGTCGCCTCGCACCAGCGCAAGGAACCTATTCTCGTCGAACGGAGACCATGCTCCTTTCATTCGAGCAGCGAACTGCTCCAGAAACATGCCATCGTATATATATTTCAGCGGCTCTGCCATCGCTATTACAGCTCCTATCTTCACCCAAAAAGGGATCGTATGTTCTTATATAGGTATATCATAGCGAAGCAGCTTCCGCAAGCCGAACCGATCGATGCTACCTTGCTGCCGCTCCGCCTCCTTCATGCAATTCGGAGGGAAATGCGATTCGGAGCGTCGTGCCGACGCCCATTTCGCTCTCGATCGCGATATGGCCGTTATGGTTCTCGACGATTTTGTAGGTGACCAGCAATCCCAGTCCCGTGCCCTTGTCTTTGGTCGAATAGAACGGCTGTCCCATCTTCGCGAGCTGATCTTGCGGGATGCCTGTTCCAGTATCCGTCACACAGACCAGGATCATCCCCCGCTGGTCCGTCTTCAGCTCGATTCGCAGCGTGCCGCCTTCCTGCATGGCTTCGACCGCATTCTTCATGACGTTAATAAAGGCTTGCTTCAGCTGAATGCCTACGCCGAGCACCCACGCTGGATCGTTCCCGAAGCGATGCTTGATGCGCACCCCTTGAGCCATGGCCCGCGCGCCGATCGCGGCGGAAGACTCGGATAGCAGCTCCTTCAGATTCGTTCGCTTCAACTCGTAAGCCTGCGGCTTGGAGAGCATAAGCAGCTCGCTTACCGTGCTCTCGATTCGGGATAGCTCGGCCTTCATAATCGGGTAGTATTGATTGCCGAGAACGCGTCCCGAAGCGATGAGCTGCACGAAGCCTTTGAGCGACGTTAAAGGATTCCGGATCTCGTGGGCGACGCCCGCGGCCAGCTGCCCTGCGATCGACAGCTTCTCCGCGTTGACGTACAGCTGCTCATTGCGCTTGCGCTCGGAGATGTCGCGAATCATGACTTGCTCCACCGGCTTGCCGTCATACGTCGTACGTATGCGTACCATCTCCGTCAGGATGAGATTGCCTTTCAGCGTCCGCCACTGCAGCTCGATCGGACCGAGCTCGGACTCCCCCTCCATCGGAACATGCTGCAGCCACGCCTGCATCTCCGTATGATTGCTCCCATGCAGCATACTGAAGATACAGTTCCCCATCAGCTCATGTTCGCCTTCCGCCTCGAACAAGCGCAGCCCGGACGGGTTCAGATATTCCCATCGGCCATCGACGATGATCGCGATCGTATCCGTCGAGTTCTCGACAAGCAGCCGATAACGTTCGTCGATCTGGGTAATCTTCTTCATGCCGAGCCAAGTCGTATAGAAAAACGCAATAATAAGCATCGTCATAATCCCCAGCATAAAAGCGAGCAGCATTAAAAAATCGTTGAGCCGGTCCATGGTCATGACATGACGGTATTCCACGGTCAGCGCCTGCATGCCAAGCGTATGCATCGCCAGGCTGCTAAGCCCGACCGCAACGCTGCCGGACAAGTACCGCCACTGCGTGCGGCGGCGGAGCAGCACGATCGCCGCATAAGATCCGGCGAAGCTGATAAAGAACGAAATGAAGGCCAGCGGGACGTCCATATCGATTTTTTGAATAGAGTGGCTAAGGATGGAAAAGTAGTGCAGCCAAGTGACGGCAACCGCCAGAAGGAACGAGGCGGCGGCTTCGGCGAGCCGCTTCGAAAGCTTGCTGTGATGGTAGCACCACAGCGCGCATGAAACGAGAAAGGCGGTCGAGGAGAAATTAACGGCCAGCGTCCACTGAACGTTCAGCATGAAGTCCGAGGCAAGCAGAATCACGACGTGCATCGCCCATAAACCGAGCGTAAACACCAGGGAAGATCCGACAATGCCGAAGAAGGTGCCTTGTCCGTTATCCGGCTTCTTCCGCCGCTGCATTTGGAACATCGTATACGTTGCGAAGCTTATAATAAACAGGGAGAGCAGAAGAAAGGACGGGCTCCCGAGCTGAAACAGATGATTCATCGCGCTCCTCCAGGTTACAAATTGTGAGGGTTCTCTAGAAAGTTCGACATTTTTCCATAATATCCTTTTCCTATAAGCCAAGTCTGCCGCAATTTGACGCCTTTCTATCTTTCCGCCCTTGTAATCGCCGGTTAGCAATGCTAGATTTGGTGTACACTTGTAGTAGATTAATGTAGGAATGTTTTCGCAAACGGAGGGTATTTTTATGAAAATCGTAAAAGAGTTCAAAGAGTTCGCCATGCGCGGCAACGTCATCGACCTCGCGGTCGGCGTCATTATCGGCGGGGCGTTCGGCAAAATCGTCACTTCGCTTGTCAACGACATTATTATGCCGCCGATCGGAAGACTGCTGGGGGGCATTAATTTCAGGGATTTGAAAGTTGCTTTGGTGGATCCGAGCACCTATACAGGCAAACCTGAAGAGCTCCCTTACATAAAGTACGGCCAGTTCATCAACGTGCTGCTCGACTTTGTCATCGTCGCGTTCTGCATCTTCCTGCTCGTGAAGGGCATTAACGCGCTGCGCCGCAAGAAGGAAGAGCCGGAGAAGGCTCCTGCCGATCCGACGGAAAAAGAATGTCCGTACTGCTTGTCGCAAGTGCCGATCAAAGCGACGCGTTGCAAGCACTGCACCTCTCATCTGGAGGAGAACGCCGCGAATGCCTGAGGAGCGATTCGATATTTACGATGAGGACATGACTCCGCTCGGCACCGCGACGCGTTCGGAGACGCACGCGAACGGCTATTGGCATCGTTCATTTCATTGCTGGCTGATCCGGCGAGAAGGCGGCCGTAAATGGGTTCGGTTCCAGCGCCGTCAACTCGTGAAGGATACGAATCCCGGCTGCTACGACATTACGGTGGCCGGCCATCTGACGGCCGGCGAGTCGATGCGTGACGCCGTCCGCGAAATCGAGGAGGAAGTCGGCGTAACCGCCGGATTCGAGGAGCTGATCCCGCTCGGCCAAGTGCGCGAGGACGCCAGCGGGATGATCGGCGGCAAGCTCTTCGTCGACAGGGAAGTCAGCGACGTGTTCGCGCTCGTCTGCGACTTGCCGCTGTCTGCGCTCCGCCTGCAGCCGGAAGAAGTACTCGGCGTGTATGAGGCAGATCTCGGCGACATGCTGGCGCTCTTCCGCGGCGAGCTGGAGGAGCTTGAGGTTGCCGGAGCGGAGCTCGCGGAGGATGAAGCAGCGCACGATCGTTCCCGCTTAACTCCCTGCGTCCGCACCGTTCGCACCGATCAATTCGTCCCCCGCGACAACGGCTACTACGAGGACGTTATGGAGAAGCTTCACGAATCCATCGTGCGGCTCCCGTGAACGTACCGCAATGCAAAAGGAGAGGCATGCCCGAGGCTGCCTCTCCTTTGTGTTAGTTGGCTTATCATTCTGCTTGTTTCCCCATGCTTAGGCGCGGAATTTAATAGAATCCGCAGCCGCCGCCGCAGCCGCCGCCGCAGCGATGGCGCAGACTTCTTACGCAAATGTCGAAGTTGACGATGGCCGAGTTGTTGCGACCGAAGCCGCAAGCGATTTTGACGCAATCGTAGCCTGGTTTCTTGAAGAAGCAGACGGCTCTGCAGTCGCGGTCCAGCAATCGGTTAACCGCTCTGAAATCGCAGTGGCGGATGGCAGCCACCAACTTTCTGGCATTGCTCCGCTTGCGCAACCTGGCGAACGATTGGCTTAATTCTCTGCCTGCCTCTTGAACGCCTCTAACCGCATTACCGCGATGTCTGTGATCTCCGCTATAACAACCGCTTATTTCCAATCTATCGGACATAATGAACCCTCCTCTCTACCACATTACTCTATTGTATGCGGCCGAGGACGACTCGCTTGGGTAGATTGATAGAGTCATTCGCCAATGCCAATCAATTCCCAAACACTTACTAATGTTATTAACAATTGGGTATGTTAATATCGTGTCATGCAGAACATAATTCATATGCGTAAGGGGATCAATCAACCAGATGAAAAGTGAAAAATCGTTTGTCGTCGCGTTAATTCTGTCCATTCTAGTCGGCTCGCTCGGTATCCACCGTTTCTACGTCGGCAAGATCGGAACGGGCATTCTTCAGCTTGTAACGCTCGGCGGACTCGGCGTGTGGGCTCTCGTCGACATCATTCTTATCGCGGTAGGCAGCTTCAAAGACAAACAAGGCCTCGTTCTCAAACCATAACGATAAAACTCCACCGCAATTGATTTTGCGGTGGAGTTTTTAATTATACTTTTGCTTTTTATTAGGGTATCCGACTTCTCCATAAATATCCGCTCTTCATCGCCAATGCGCTCTCGATGAGATCGGCATCTTCTCGCTCATACTTACATCGCTTTCAAAATGGCTTCGTGAATGAGCCGGCGCGTCCCGAGCAGCCAAGCGATGCGAACGGGATATTTTTTGAATTGGAGCGACTCCTCCGTCTCCTCTTCCAGCAAGGCAAGCGCCTTCTCCCTTCCCGCTAACGCCTCCAGCAATTCCAGAGCGCGCTGGTCCTGCAGCGCCTCGCGGAACACCTCCCACCGGATGGAATCGATAGGTCCGTCCGGGCCGGGATAGACGACAAAGGCGTCGCCCGAGGCGAAAGCGCAGTCCGCGTCCGTCACCTTGTACGGGTCGACCGCGCGCCTAGCGCCTTGGCTGTACCAGAAGTTATAGCCCCAATGCAGGAAGCCTTGAATGCCGAATTTGTACATTTGCATGCCGATGATCCGGTTTCTTGCGGACGGCATGGCGAAGAAACGGTTGGAGACATCCCTGTGCTGGGCGCAGCAATAATAGGTCCACAGCGGATCGACCTTCCCTTCGAGGAACCGGTCCATATGATCGTTGGCCGGAACCGGTATTTCCACCAGACCTTGCTCGTAGAAGGCGTAGTCTGACAAGGCATCTAGGAACCGGAAGCCTTTAAGATGTTTCTTCAGAATATCGCTGGCCCTGCGGTACGCTTCCAGTTGCTCCAATACAGGCTCATCCGAGACGTGGAAATAAAAGTCGTTCTCCATCCCTCTCGATCGAATGAACGCCGTCAGCTTCGGCAAAAACGCGTCAAGGAATGCCTCGTAGCATTCCCCCGCCGCATCCGTCTCCCAGCCGAAAATGCGTCGCTCCCCTTCCGGCGTCTTCGCCATGATCTTGGGCGCATGGGCGGCGCCCCACTGCGTGAACAGATGGGAGCATTCGAAATAATGAATGCCCGCTCGCCGGCACATGTCGATCCAACGCTCCAGCTTCCCGAAGCCAAAGGCATATTCGTTCTCGCCCGCGACGTCCACGTCGATGAGCTGCATTGTAAGGCGCTCTTCCCCGACCGCCGTATCCAATGGCGGCGTGAAGAGCGGGGTCAGAAGCATGTTCACGCCATGCTCCGCCGCGTTGCGGGCATAACGCTCCAGCAGCTCCCAATGTCTCTCGCTGAAAGCGTCGACTCCGTATTGCGTCGCGATGCAATCCGCATGGAACCATTCCGTATGAATCAGCTTCTGGGTCGGAAGCTCGACCGGAATGATCTCAAGGGTGAAGGTTTCCTTGCCCAGGTTTTCCCCATTCTCATCCAAGAAGCTGACGCTGATTTCATAGAAGAGACTCTTCTTCGCGAAAGCGACGGATTCCGGCATGGAAGGGATTCGAACAGTCAGCCACAAGGAGCGCCATTGGCCCGGAAGCGCCTTGAATTCCGCCTCGAGCGGATAAAGCGGATCGGGATACAAGCCCGGCGTTGTCCGGATATAATTGGCGTCGGGATTATCGTATACAGGCAGCTCCGAAGGCGACAGTCCCACTGAACGCACCGTAATAAAGGGAAGCAGCTCGGAATCGGCTTCAATCTTCGCCCGAACCGAACGGATAAGATGGGACGAACAATAGGCAGCCTGAAAGCTGAACGTCTCATTCCACATCGCGCTTCCCGTCTGGACAGCTTCGTCTGTGAGAACTTCATCTGGGAATACTTTGCTCAGCGAGCTTAAGCATCTTGTTGCAAAATTTTTCGTTTGCTGCGTCATCGTATATCCTCCTCATTCGGCCGATGCGTCGGAAGCTCCGCAATCGTGCCGTCGTTTTGTCTAATCCAAGTATCGAATCCTCGTTCACCTGCGCGAAGCCGAATGACGCGGGCGCCTGTCTTGAACCGATCGTTGCGCGCACCGTCCACATAACTGACATAGCGAGTGGAGCGGCCGTAGCAAAGGCGGATGCCTTGCAGCTCTCCGCTGAAATCATTGGCATGGTCGTGGCCGACGAAGGTGCCCATGATATCGCCCATCTCCACCATCGCCGCGAACATGCCGGAGTTGATGCGGGGAGAGCTTACTCCCTCGAAGCAATGGCCGTGACAAGTTGTCGTCTCCCATGCCTCCCGGTACTCGGGTAACGGAATGTGGAAGAAAGCGAGGGAAGGCAGCGGAACGCCTCCTGCCGCGATCGTGCGCTTACGTGACTCCGTCACATACCAGTCGATCTGGTCGCGGCGAATCCAGTCGTAGCCTCCGACGGAGGGCAGCTGCGAATAATCGCCGCTGTCCAAGAAGTAGAGTGCGGCGCAAGGGGTGCCGTCCTTGTCCGTTAATGTCACGGAATAATTGCCGAAGCCGCTGACATGCGGCGGGTCCGGCTGCGCGACGGTATAGCGGTGCGCCAGCTGCTCCTCGTTCATCTCGCTTCGCGTGACCGCTCCTTCGGAATCATGGTTGCCGAATACGGCGGCCCATGGAATGCCCTTCTCCTCGGCGACCGCCACCGCCTGCCGGAACGATTCGCGCGGATCCTTGCCGCGCGCGCTTGCCGTAACATCGCCGGCGAAGACGATCAGGTCCGGCTTCTCGTGCGCGATGACCGTCTCCATCGTTGCTCTTGCCTCCGCGTTATGATCGGGCGTATCCGGATCATAATCTCCCTCCGAAATAAATTCCGTATCGGAAAACTGGACGATGACGAACGTGCCGTCCTCGCGATAGGTCAGTTTTTTGTCCATTGCAGCTATCCCCTCTCTGCGTGTAAACGCGGTTCCGCTCGGAACCAAAGTCCAATGATAAGGAATAAGACGGCGCTGGCGATATATACGGTCGTGATGCCGTACTTGCTCCCCAAAGCGGCATAAGCCAATGCCGGGCCGACTGCCGCTCCCAAATCCGTGCTAACCGTGTAAGCGGTTATCGTTTTGACGGTAGACGTCCCTTTCGCCTCATCAGCGGCCATCGCATCCAACAGCGTGCCTAGCGCGGTCGTTGTCATCATGACGTAGACGACGGTGAGCAGCCATACTTCGAGCGGCAGCTTCCACGGCATCAGCGCATATCCGGCAGCCGACGCGGCCAGCGTTGCTATAAAGAGAGGCACCCTGCCCTTAGGGCCATCGGATATGCCTCCGATAAAGGCGCCCAGGAATGGCTCCCACAAGCACCGCAGAGCCTGCAGCAATCCGGCCAGCGCCGCGCTGCTGAGTGCGATACCGGCCACGGCGATTTCCGATTGGCCGATGTCGTCTATTAAATAACTTAAGGTTGCTCCGAATACGGCATGAAGCATGGCGATCATAAAGCCGCTTGCGATCATGCGCTTCACCCGCGGCGTCCACGCCGACGAGATCGCTTTAGCTGCCTCCCCGCCCGTCTTCTGTCCGGTATTCTCTTGCGCTTTGTCTTTCGTAATAAAGAATGCAATAATCGGCAATCCGAGCACCGCCAGCGAACCGAAGACGATCGAGACATTCGCCAAACCGTATATCGGCACGAGAAGCCCGCCGAACAATACGCCGACAAGGCTGCCGAGCCTCCATACTCCGTTATACCGTCCCATAAGATGGCCGCGATTCGAATCGTCGGAATAACGAATGACCGTCAAATAACCGCCCATTCGCAAGAGCGACCAAGCAAACCCCCACAAGGAGCGAAGAATCAGCCATGCCGCGAAGCCCTTCCATACGCCGTAACCAATCGTGGTGAACGCGCCGACGACGGTGGCAAGCGCTAGGCCCGTTCGCAAAGTTATTCGATTGTAGAGCCAACCGATCAAAGGATTGAGGGGCAGCCTGACGAACCGGTTCATGGAAAGGATGACGCCAACTTGCCAGAGAGAGGTTAGTCCCGCCTCCTCCCAATAAATCGGCAGGATGACATATAACATCGAGTCCCCGAACAGCGCCAGGCCCGATACCGCTCCCACCGCGATAACCGCGCGCTCCGAGCGTCGTCTTATTGATCGTTCTCGTCCTTCATCCATTAGACGTTGATGACCAGCCCATCATAAGCGACGCGGATTCCCGCCGGGGCGAAAGCCTTCTCCCAATCGTCGTGCAGCATTCCGGAATTATGCGTAAAATGCGTTACATACAGCTGGCTGTTCTCGTTGATGACGCCTTGCTCCCGCCATTCGCGCTGCACTTCCAGCACCGTCTCAATGTTCATATGGCCGGAATTCCGATTGTTGCCCGTAAAGCCGTGCGTGCAATCCAGAATAGCCAAATCGATTTTTTTGTCCTTCAGCCACTCCCACGTATCTTCCGGGAACCAGCCCGTATCATGTCCGTAGAACAGCCGCTTGCCTCCGCGCTCCACATAATACAGCAGGCAAGTTTCATTCCGGTCGTGATCGGCGGGCAGCGGAGTAACTACGGTATCTCCGAACGTAAACGGACGGAACGGACGGACCAATTGGAAGGCCAGCCGGTTCCCTCCGTAAATGCCTAGCTCGGCATAGCTGCGCGTAATGACAGCGTCATTGCCGTATATCTTCATCGGAGCTTCCAGTCCATGGGCGTACTCCTCTACCCGGCAGAACAAATCTTCCGGAATAAAGTGGTCGCAATGCGTATGCGTGAACAGCAAATGTTCGATCGATCCGAGATCGATGCCGTCCCGAAGCGCCTGCATGCTCGAATCCGGCGAATAATCGAATTTGATGATGTCGTCAATGATGACGGAGCTTCTTGTCCTTATATTTTTGCCGCCCAGCTTTCGCGCTTCAAGGCAAGCGTTGCATCTGCAGAATACGTTCGGAAATCCTTCGGCCGCAGCCGTCCCCAAAAAATGTACCTTCATGACTAACATCCTCCCGAATCTATTATTGCTTCAGCTCTGCTTCTTGTTTCGCTTCTTGCCTATCCACACTGCCATCTGCCAGTCGCAGCCATGATTCGAACTGCCTCTCTCCCTCACGCAGACGAATGACTCGCGCCCCCCGCGGGAAACCTTCCTTGCCGTAGGTGTTGTAGCCGGACGCTCGTCCATACGTAAGACGGATGCCGTACAGCTCGCCCCAGAAGTCGTTAATGTGATCGTGGCCGACGAAAGTGCCCATCACGTCGCTTCGCTCCACCATAGCGGCAAACAAGCCAGAGTTGATCTTCGCGCTGCATACGTTCTCATGCTTCTGCCCGAAGCATGTTCCCTTCGCCCATACCGTCTCGTATTCCGGAAGCGGAATATGGAAGAAGGTAAGCGCCGGCAGCGTCTCTCCCCCGTTCTTCTCGGCGAATTGACGAGATTCTGCGGCGTACCAGTCAATCTGATCCCGGTTGATCCATGCGTAGCTGTCGACATGCTTCAGCTTGGAATAATCACCGCTATCCAAGAAGTACAGCGCCGCTGCCGGCGTTCCGCCGCTCCCCGCCACCTGCAATGCGTAATTGCCGAAGCCTCTCACCCCGGGCGTATGCCCCGTAAGGCTTCCCTGCTGCGAACGCAGGTAACCGAGCACTTCCTCTCTAGTCACATTCGCCTCCGCGTCGTGATTGCCGAGGACGGCCGCCCAAGGCACTCCGCTGCGAACCGCTTCAGCCACGACCTCGCGTACGGATCGTTCCGGATTTTCGCAATGCTCGCTATAGATCAAATCGCCGGTGAACACGATCAGGTCGGGCTTCTCCTCCCGGATCACCTCTTCCATTAACGCGCGCGTCAGCTCATCCTTCTCGTCCCCGTTCTGCCAATGCAAATCCGTAAATTGGACGATTGTGAACGTGCCGTCTTCATTAAACTTTAACTGCTTATCCATCGTATCTGATCTCCCCCAAAGAAGGCCTATTTCCCTTTATGTTAGGCAGACTTCGCTCTTGCTGGCAATAGTTAAAAACGTCATAAAGTTAACCATTTGTGCGAAAGACAAGAAGGACGCCCGAAAGCGCCCGACTTGTCAAAAAAAACGATATTAGCGCTGCAATATTGGAAAATCTTGCAGCAGGGCTTCCAGCGCGTTCTATCGTACCGATTGTACGCTGATTTCAACAATGCACGAACTCCGCATATATTTAACCATTTGTGCGGGAACAGTACGAAATGTTCTTTATGATCGGAAGCTATCTGTAAAGCTTGTTAGATCAATGATGCTGCCATCTATTCTGGATTGCTCTGCGGCAATAGCCATTAAGTGGCTCTGAACCGACTGATCCGCCGATGTTAGGCCTTGACTCTTGCCATCCTCTCTTACCAGCCTCAAGAAATCCTTGATTAATCCCATATCACCGCCGCCGTGACCAACGTGACCGCCCATATTCTCCAATGAGATCTGCTCCGCTTTGCCGCTGTCAAAATGAATGATTTCGATTTCGTTTTTCTCCATAGCGCCGCGAATTTCACCTTTGGTTCCCATTAGTTTGATCGTACGGCTGACATCCTTCGTAAACGCGCTCATCGTAAATGCGACAGTGACAGCATTTGCGAACTCGAGATTGACGACTTGATGATCGACGACATCGTTATCGCAATAATAGACGCATCTGCCGTAGGGTCCTTCTTTCAGCGCCTTATAACGGGCATCATAGCTCAAATCATCGCTTATCGCCGATGTAGGCCAGTTCGTGTCGTCTGTTAAATAATGCTTAGGCGCATAGTATAGACACTCATCCGACACCGGACAGCCATCCAAACAACGGAACGGAGCCCCTTCCGGAGCTTGATCGGCAGTAAAATGTGATAGCGATCCGAAAGAGGATACTCGCGTACAATCCGCACCCGCCAGCCAGAGCAGAATATCGAGATCATGACAGGACTTGGCTAGAATCATCGGACTGGACTCCTCTTCGCGGCGCCAATTCCCTCTGACGAAGCTATGCGCTTGATGCCAATAACCCACATTTTCATTATGAGCGATGGACATCAGCCTTCCGATCGCTCCATTATCCAACAGTCTTTTTATGGTAGAGAAGAAATGCGTATACCGAAGAACGTGGCATATCGAAAATACACGATTGACTCGCGTCGCCATCTCCCCCATAAGGATACATTCCTTGGCATCCGGCGACATGGGTTTCTCCAGAAGGACATGATATCCAGCCTCAAGCGCCCTCATTGTCGGATCAAAATGCTGTTTATCCTGCGTGCAAATGAGGACGGCATCCGCGAGTTTGGGAGCCGCAAAAAAATCGTCCCAGCTCTCGAAGCATTGGTCATCGTCCAGTCGATGCTTCGCTTTAAAGCTATCCCTTCGTTCGGCAATCGGCTCCGCAACGGCAACGACTTGCAACTCGTCAGGATGCTGAAGAGCATACTCCAAATAATTGACTCCCCGTAATCCCGCTCCAATTAATGCAACGGTAACCTTCTTCATCGATCATCCATCTCCCTGATGTAAGCATTACTGCTATTCCTTGACGCTTCCAACTGTCATTCCTTTGACAAAATACTTTTGCAAGAACGGATACACTAACATAATCGGCAATGCGCCCATAAAGATTTGCGCGGTTTTGAGAGACTTCTCGCTGAGGTTCTCCATGACTTTGAGCTGTTCGAGCGACATCGACGACATCTGGGCGTTAATGGACATGATCAACGTAGACAGATAGGTTTGAAGCGGATATTTCTCCGGCGAATTCAAATATAGAATACCGTCGAACCAAGAGTTCCAGTGGCCGACAATGGTGAACAGCCCGATGGTTGCAATCGACGGAAGAGACACAGGCAAATAAATTTGCCAAAGCACCCGCAAGTGTCCCGCACCGTCGATCGTAGCCGCTTCATCCAATTCTCTTGGAATGGATCTGAAAAAATTCAGCATCAGGACCATGTTCCATACGTTTAATGCCCCAGGCAAAATAAGCGCCCAGACGGAATTAATCAATCCTGTTTCTTTGACCACGATATAAGTAGGAATGAGCCCGCCGCCGAAAAACATCGTGATCGCAAAAAACCAGACATACGGCGTTCTATATTTAAACTGATCATTCGATTTGGATAGCGGATAAGCCGAAATAAATACGAGCAGCATATTGACGATCGTACCAAGCAGGACCCGCTCTATCGAAACCCAAAACGAACGGAAAAACTCTACCTTCTCTCCTAGATAGGCATATGAATCCCAGGTAAACCCGACAGGCCACAGCTTCACTTCTCCAGCCATCGCCGCTGTATTGGAGCTAAGCGAGATCGCGAGCAAATGGATGAACGGAATAACCCCGAGCAATGTAATGAGAGTCAACAATAACGTATTGAATACGACAAAGAGTTTCCTGCTGATTGTCTGCTTGTGTAACACGGCACTACCTCCTGCCTAAAATATTCGATAGTTATTGTATTTGTAAGCTGCGTAGTAGGTCAGTGATACCAACGCCAGCGAAATTACGGATTTAAAGAGACCGACTGCTGCGGCTGGACCAAATTGTTGACTGAACATCCCCAGTCGATAGACGAATGTATCGATAATATCCGCCCCCTCATAAACCGTAGGGTTGTACATGATCAAGATTTGTTCGAAACCCGCGTTGAGAACGCCGCCTAAGCTTAATACAGCCAGCAGAATAAGAATCGGCGCCATGCCGGGCAGCGTAATATGAATCATCTGCTTCCACTTCCCTGCCCCGTCCACCTCCGCGGCTTCATAGAGCGTAGCATTGATTCCCGTAATCGCAGCCAGCATCACGATCATGTTGTAGCCCATGCCCTTCCAAACGTCCGATCCAATGATAATCCCTCTAAACCATTCATTATCCAGCATAAACATGATAGGCTCCATACCAAATGCCGTAATTAAGCTATTAACAGGCCCGTTCAATGAGAATAGCTCAATAATGACGCCTCCAAGGACCGTCCATGACAGAAAGAAAGGCAGAAAAATAGCGGATTGGATAAAGCGTGAAAACCATCTTCTCGTTACTTCATTCAACAATAGCGCGAGAATGAGCGGAACAAGCAGGAACAGCACCATTTTGAAAATCGAGATGATAACCGTATTCCAGAGCACTTGATTGAAATCCGGCAGATTGAATACATAGCGGAAGTTGTCGAGGCCGACAAGCTCCGATTTGAAAAAACCGGACAACGGTTCAAACTGTTGAAATGCCATGATAAGACCGGCCATTGGTCCGTATGCATAAATCAATGTAACGATAACGCCGGGCAATAACATCAGGTGCAATATATACTCTTTTTTCAGCGTTCTCATAGGCGGTCTCCTTATCCTCGCTAATTTGAAAAGGGGAGGCATCGTCGATCGTTCGACTCCACGCTCCCGCTTTACAATCAGGATTATTTCGGTTGCTTGCTAAACCATTCATTGACCTCTTTCGTAATGTCGTCGCCGCCTAGCGTCTTCCAGCTTGCAACGAACTTATCGAATTCATCGAGAGATTCTCCCATGATGATTTTGGTGAAGGACTCTTGCATCAGCTTGTCTAGTTGACCGCCCTTCTCTACTTGCGTCGAAGTAGGCAGGCCATAAAATTCGTTATTGACGAATGCTTGGCTTTCTTTAACGCTACGAGTCAATCCCCAGCCGCCTTCCTTGGCAACGCGGCTATAATATTGTCCCCAGTTCACGCCTTTTGTCGCGGTCTCCGTATTTCCTGCAAGGAAATCCTTTGACGCTTTGAACACTCCCGCTACGTTCGTGTAATTTTCATCATCCAATGTGATTTCGGTCTGATTCGCATCCAGCGCTTTATTCACTTCGGTATAGACCGTTTCAATCTGGGCAGGATTATAAACCCGCGGATTATACCAATTATATACAAATCCATCTTCAGGTTTTTTCAGGTCCATGTATTTCTTATAGCCGATTTCAATGTAATAATTCATCATCTTAATGATCGCTTCCGGATGTTTAAACTCCTTATTCACCGCGTAGATTTTTCCGGCGCGAATTTTGGGTACAAGCGATTTGCCCGGTCCGTCAAGCCCCGGAATTTGAACGGCAATCCATTCCGCCTTCGGGTCCTTGTCTACGTTCATATTGAGCGGCCAGTTCGGATACCACCATTCGCCGTAAGAAATGCCGACCTTGCCCGAAGTGATATCTTCCACTACTTTGTTCTCGTCCTTGAGCGCGAACTCTTTGTTGATAATCCCCTTCTGATACCAGGACTGCAGCTTGCCTAGCGCCGTCTTTACTTCGGGCTGAATCAAGCCCGGTATGAGCTTCCCTTCGCCTTCTTTGATCCAGGCGGACTGGGCATCGCCAACGGATGGGTAGGCGCCGAATCCATTAAAGAAACCTCTAACATCGAAGCCCCAGAAAAACAAGGTTTTCTGCAAGGCAACGCCGTAAGTGTCGGCTGTGCCATTCTGGTCCGGATCGTTGTTAACAAATGCTTCTGCGACCTTCTCCAGTTCATCCATCGATTTCGGCGCCTGCAGATTCAAGTTATCCAGCCAGTCTTTCCGAATCCAGAGCAGCTGCGTAGAGAGGAACGGATCCTCGAACACGGGAATGCCAAGCTGCTTGCCGTCCGAGCTGAACGTTTTCATCGTGAACCCGCCGTCGGACCCCATATACTTCTTTAGAGCCGGAGATGCGTATTGTTCATATGCCTCCGTCAGATCAGCCAACATATCTTGCTGTTTCAACTTCTCGAAGTTTTTCGGGTCCAGCTCCAGAAGATCGGGCAGATCGCCCGATGCCATGGCGAGCGAAAATTTTTGCTCGTATTGGTTGGAAGGAACCATCCATTTGAATTTCACGTCGATATTCATCATCTCTTTGAGATCTTTGAGGTAGGCATTCTTATCGGGCGTAATCCCTTTAGGGATTCTTGGGTCTTCCGGCGGATTATACCCGATGACTTGCGACACGGTTACGGTCTCGGGATATTTGCCTAACGGATCTGGTGCGGTTGCTTCGTTTCCTGCATTGTCGGAAGGCGGTGGTGCAGTTGACGGTTCGGCATTGTTAGAGCCTTGATTCGAACAGGCTGCAACGACCGAAAGCAACAGTGATGATGCCAAAACCCATTTCATTGTTCTGTACTTTTTCATTGAAACGCTTCCCCCTTTATTGTAATTACGGTTTAGCAATCTTGCTTCATTTGTAATTGTAAGACGGGGCGAAAGCGGTTTCAATTTCAAGATTCTTACTTCGCTTTTACTTTGTTTACCACAATAGAATTTCTGAGTTTCCGAGATAGCGGAAACTTGGAAATTCTATTTGGCGATAAAACCTACCTTTAAACGCGGTCGCACATCTCCGAAAAAGGCTTCGATAGAGGTTTTCTCACCACTTACCTAGAATTCCGATACTCCTGAGGCGAAAGTCCCGTCATTTTTTTGAAAAAAGTCGTAAAGTAAGAGGGGGAATCGAAACCCGCCTTGACCGCAATTTCATTTAATTTTAAAGAGGTCGTCATCATCAAGTTAATGGCGACATTCATTTTCGTAGATTGAATATAGTCGAACAGATTGTGCCCCGTGATCTGTTTGTAGTAACGCGATAGATAGGAGGGGTTGAAATGCATTTCGTCTGCAATAGCCGTTAGAGACACATCGCCGGATAGATGCTCATGAATATAGTGATGGATTTGTTCAATCAGCGATTTCTTGCTGTCGTCTTGCCGTATTCCTCCGCTTATATATCGTGCCGCTTCAGATCCGGCCGACTTTTCGAGATCAACGATAACGACTTTTTGACCGAGCAGAATTCGGTTATGGATCATCGTGCGAACAGCTTCCACCAGGAGATGAATATTGTCCTGCTTTCCTAACAAATTTCCGGAAATGCCGAATGAAACGGAAGTGTCCAATACGTCTTCGCATTCGTTCTGGATGAGCTCAAGTATTCCTTTCATATACGAAACAAAGCCACGCGCTTCCGATTCCGCATCGGAAGGATCGCTGCCAAACCGCTTCAACAACTCCTCTGCCGGTTGAATAAGCCATACAAGCACGCTGCCGTCGTAGATCACCTTCTCATTCGCTATAGATGCGGGCAAATGATTGTCTACAATCCGCTGCATGGATTGCAACGCCTTTATTTTATGGACTTCAAGCCGGTCTACTTGTCCAACAAGGAAGAAGAAGGGGCGGTCCATAGCAATTTGAAAGTCCAACTCCGCATAACGCGATTGGCTAAGAAGAGATGTTATCGAATCTCCGCTTAGCATGCTCTCCATCAATTCTTTTTTCATGATCGGTTCCGCCATTTGAATGAGCAACTGCGCCTTTTCTTGATGGAGCCTGTTACGGTTATCTTCCTCTAATTTCGAAATGGCCTTCTTCACCTCTTGAAAAACAGGTTCGATGCCTTCCGTTTTTAGAATATAATTTTGCACATTTTTTCTGATCGCCTCAAATACATAGTCAAACTCGCTATAACCGGTAAGAAAGATGACTCGGCATGAAGGCCAATAATAAATAATTTCGTCCACTAATTGCAGGCCGTCCTTCTGAGGCATGCGAATATCGCTGATCAGAATATCTAATTTCGTTTTTCTCGCGATTTCTATCGCTTCATTCGAGGAATAAGCTTTGCATACATCCAGCTCCATTTCCTTATTTTCCCGAAAAAGCTGTACTAATCCATTTACAATGGCGGGTTCGTCGTCCACGATTAACAATCGATACATGATGATGCTCCTTTCTGCTGAACATGTATAATAAGCTCTACCTTTAATCCGCCGTGACGGCTTCGGGAGACGAATAAGCCGCTGCCCGCGCCATACGTTAATTCAAGTCGATTGCTAACGTTAATTAAACCTGTTTTTTCGATCTGTTGGGAGCTCGTCGCCAGCTGCTCCTGCAACTGCTCGAGCTTGGCATCCGTTAACAATTGACCGTTGTCTTCTACCGTTATGCGTACGGTATCGTCCATGTAACTAGCATCGAGATAGATCATTCTGTCCGGAGCGCCATCTTCAAAGGCGTGATCGAATACATTCTCAACGATCGGTTGAATAATTAGCCTAGGCACGTAAACGGAATATAGCCGTTGCGGTATTTCTGTATACTCGTACGAGACTCGGTTGGAGAAGCGAATGCATTGAATCTCGCAATAATCCAGCGCATGCTGGAACTCTTTGCTCAATAACACTTCATTGGCGCCGCTTCTCGTAATGTACTGATAATAATTGCCCAGCTTTTGAGATAGATTCGCGGCGCTGTCGGAATCCCCCACTTTGCACATCATATAAATATTATAGAAGCTGTTATAAAGAAAATGGGGGTTGATTTGGGACTGCAATTGCTTTAATTCCGAATGCTGCAGCGCTATTTTTTGCCCGTAATTCTCCTCTATGGAACGTTTCAATCTATGAGCCATGCGATTAAAGCTATGAAATAAATAATGAAATTCATCATTTCTTTTGGACTCCCCAACCAAGTTAAGATTGTCGGTCTCGATCTTGTGGAATGCCTTGACTAGCTTGGACAGAGGCCGGTGGATCATTAGATTGACAGAGAACGAGTATAGCACGAGCACAACAAAAGCAATGCCGAATAAAAAGTAGAACAATAAATTAAATTGACTCAATTGCTTTGTGATTTCATTTTGATTGACATACATGATTAGAGATAAATTCAAAGAACCGATATTGTTATGCGCAACAAAATAACGGATGCCTTCTACATTCTTCATTTTCGAATCATGCTCATCCAGACCGTCCAGTTCTTGGAGCAGCTGATGCTCAAAAGCCATTGTCCGGTCGTGCCCAGCCGTGGATATCAGGCTTCCAAGACTTTCGCTCCCTAAGAACACTTCGGAATCTCGGGATAAGGTTGCCGTTTGGCGCAGCGCGTCCAGCAGCTTCGATTTGGAAATCTCAATATACGACCAGATGCCGGCATTATTCTCAACTTCAATGAAGAAGATGCTCTCTCCCACCGAATAGAAAGAGGGTTTGGGCGAGGTGACGGATAACGAAGAAATGAGCTCGTACTCCGCATTAGGCGCATTCGTGACACCGCTTATGCTTGAGATGGTTTTGTCTATCGAGGCAATATAAACACCCGCGTTGGTTACGTATTCACTGGATTCCAAAATGGGAACGAGCCGGTCTTTTACTTGCTGAATTAATAAAACCTCTTCATATCCCTTAAGGCTTCCGCCCAGAAAGCTAAGCTTCTGCAAATCGCTGTCATTCAGAAATTGCAGTTGCTGATTACGAATAAAGTACATTTCCTTATCTAACTGATTGGCATAAAAGGATAGACCGGCCATGGCGGAATCAACGATCGTATTTTTCGAAAAAGATATCGCCTTGAAATTCACCCATATGTTTATCGAAAAAAGAGGAATAAGAAGAACAACGAATACAACGACAATTTTCTGGTAGACGAACCATTTCGCTTTACCGGCAGCTTGCAGTTTCATAGGGCCCCCCCTTATGATCTTAATGGTACGTTCACGGAATGTTTCGAGCAATGCACAAACTTCTCAATTATTTAACCAATTGTTTCAGATGAGTTTCTTTTATGTCAATAAGGAACATTTTCAAATAATCCTTAACAATAGGGTGGTGTATTATGGCTAAGCGACGAATTAAATTAATTGTTGTACCCTTGGGAATACTTTGGCGTAATGGAATTTCAGAAAGCGATGTTATGTTAATCTCAACTGAAAACAATAATTTTCGTCATTATTTATATATTAAAGACGGGAAACCTGCTGGAGTCATGACACTACAGAAGCGTGAAAAGTATAATTTCTGGTCCAGATATTACAATACTCAAGACATTTCTACTACTAACAGCACCCCTAATGTTACTTTGATTCAAAGTTTCCATCCTTTATATAAGGATAACCACCTTACATGGCAGCCTGTTTGGGGCGGTGTAGTTAGCCTTAATAAAGGCGAATATCAATCAGTTAAGATCCGCACTAAAAACGAACTTAGAGATCCTACTGCTTATGTAAAAGCAAAAGATAGTATCTATTTTTTCTTTGACGCGCCCGATATGACTATGGATGATAAAATTGAAATCCTTCCACAAAAATAATGGAGTAAATTAGACCAGCTCTCATCCGGACAAAGTCACCCTGACGGTGACTGACACGTAGCGAGTATACGGTTTCCCCTAACGGACAGGGAAGGCGTTATTATGCAGATTTGCTGTGTTTCAAACATGTAACGGACACCAACGCTTCTATTTGCTCCATCAAGGCGATATTTCGCTCCATCTCAGCTAAATAAGAATTCTGGTGTCCTTTACAATTTGTTTTTGCACGAAATCCTCCTCATAGAGTCGACTGTATCCGTTACGTTTTTTCTCAGGTTGCACGCCTCATCCACATCAGGCGAATATCATAATTTCCTAAACCAGGACAAATTCACCCTGACGGGTGACTCCGTCAAAATCAGGCGCACTATACCGAGAAATAAGGGGGAGTTCCTGCAATTGTGCAGGAATTTCATGCTTTTAAGCTCCAACGTTGGACATTTCCTGCTAATGTGCAGCAATCTTGGGCCGTACGGCTTAAGTCAGCCCATTGGGTACTCAAATCCTGCAGATTTGCAGGATTCTGCTATTAGCGGGGCCTAGCGAATGTGAAATTCTGCAGATTTACAGGATTGAAGAGCTTATTAACCGATGCATAATTTCCTAAGCTAGAGTAAAGGGCTGAAAAATTTCAGCCCCTCCTCATCAAACCGTACGTCAGTCTGTCTAACAATTGATTGCTTAGTACGCCTTAAAAGGTAGGTTTATGCAAGTTTACTCAAATAAACGTCGTACATTTTTGATTTCGAACGAGCTGGGTTTCTGAAGAGACG
>NZ_JAVFVT010000023.1 GCF_030929555.1 Paenibacillus sp. LHD-117
GTGGTAACCAACCCACGGATAGCAGCGTGCCGACCGTCGCTCGCTTATTTGCTCCCGCGCCTAGTGTTTTGGTGGTGCAAAATGCAAGGGCTTGACTAAAACGTTCATAGCAACGGAACACACAACGCTTATTCGATTGAAAATACCACGATTTCAGGTAGAAAAGCATAATAAAGCCCCGTATTTCCGTTAGATATTCAAAAGGAATAAAATGAGCCGAATAGCGTCGACTACTTCCGTTAGCGTTCAAGAACAACCGCAAAGTACGGTTTTTCGGAGCTAAACCCGCAGAAAGGAGCATCCGGCATGTTCAAAATCATGCTCGTCGAAGACGACGAGAAAATCCGCGCCATCGTGGCGGACAGCTTAAGAAAGTGGCAGTACGAGGTCGTCGAAACGGTCGCCTTCGATTCGATCGAAGAGGAATTCCGCCGGCAGGAGCCGCATTTGCTGCTGCTTGACATCAACCTCCCGGTCTTCGACGGGTATTATTGGTGTCACCGCATACGCGCGATTTCCAAGGTGCCGATCATCTTCCTCTCCTCCAGGAGCCAGAATATGGATATTATTATGGCGATCAATATGGGCGGCGACGATTATGTTCAAAAGCCATTCGATTTGTCCGTTCTCGTGGCAAAGGTGAGCGCGCTGCTCAGGCGCAATTATACATATCAGGACGAGGCGATGATGCTTCGGCATCGCGGATTAACGTTCCACCTGTCGAATTCCTCCATTCAATTGAACGGGACATCCGCGGAGCTTTCGCGCAACGAATTTATTATTTTGCAGGTGTTGATGCGCGGCATCGGGAAAATCGTCTCCCGCGAAGAGCTTATGCACGCCTTATGGAACGACGAGCAATTCGTCGACGACAACACGCTCACCGTTAACGTGAACCGGCTCAGACGCAAAATCGCCGAACACGGCATCGAGGATTTTATTATGACCCGCAAAGGAATGGGGTACATCGTCGAATGAAGCGGGTATGGAAGTTTCTTCGGTATGAACGTCCTTATATTCTGATCTGTTTCGCATGTTATTCGCTAGCCATGGCGATCTGTTACGCGGACCCGCGAATGAATTACGAGTGGGACGCTTTTTTCTACGGTTTGGGTCTGCTTTTTCTTGTGTTGGCGTTTTTTTTCGTCTACCGCTACACCAGGGAGATGCAGGCCATTCGCCTCTTAAGAAGCGAGGACGGGGAGCCGCTGTCGATGGAGGGGGAGGCTTGCCAGGAGGAGCTCGGCCGAATGGAGACCGAACATATCCGCAAGTTGAACGAGATGCACGAGAAGCAGATGGAATCGTACCGGTTCATCGTGTCGTGGTTTCACGAGATCAAGACGCCGATCGCCGTCCTACGGCTGATCCAGCAGACGGATCCGAATGCCGCAGGCATGGACGAGGAGCTGTCGCGCATCGAGCATTACGTGGACCAGGCGCTTTACCATGCGAAGCTGGACAGCTTTCATCAAGATTACGACATTGCGGCAGTCGATCTGGAGCAGCTCGCGAAATCGTTGGTCAAGCGGCATGCCAAAACGTTTATTTCGAAGCGGATCAGAATCGATCTGCAGGTCGAGCGGCTAAACGTGCATAGCGATCGCAAATGGCTGGATTTCGTGCTTCATCAACTGATTACGAACAGCTTGAAGTATACGCCGGCAGAAGGAGAAGTGACGATCGCCACGTCCGAGACGCCGACGGAGATCCGGCTGACCGTCCGCGATAACGGCACGGGCATCGACGCCAAGGATTTGCCCCGCGTATTCAACCGCGGATTCACGGGAGAGAACGGCCGGACCCATGCGAAGTCGACGGGGATGGGACTCTACCTGGCGCAGGAGCTATGCGCGAAGCTCGGCCATTATTTGACTGCCGAATCGGAGAAGGGGCGTTATACGGCGATGACGATCCATTTTCCGCGCAACCACGATCCGTACCTCGATACGCTGCGGCTGCGCCAGTCGTAAACCTTATTATCGAAGAAGAAAGCCGGAAGCATTAAAGCTTCCGGCTGACGATGCGTTCGTATACGCTCGAGGACGAGAGGTAGAGCAGGCCGTAGATGAGGAAGTAGAGCACCATGGAGCCGATCACGATGGCCACGACATCTGGGTAGTCTTGCAGCGTATCCAGGATGTACGAATCGATGATGAACCAGCTGCTCAGCAGTCCGAGCGCCAGCGGAGGCGCGAAGACGAACAGGAGCTGCTTGCGGATGACGGATTTCACTTGATCCCTCCGGATGCCGAGCTTGCGGAGCGTATCGAATTGCTGCATCGCTTCCGTCGCTTCCCGCAGCTGGCGGAAGTAGATGACGCTCGCTAGAGCGAAGAGCGCGATTATAGCCAAGAATGCCCCGGAGAACAGCATGAGGGAAGAGCTTTCGATCTGCTTCGAATAAACGTCGGCGAAGGAGGAGTAATATCCTTCGGGCGCGGCGTCGTAGAATACGTCCTGCACCTGCTTCGACAACGCCTCCGCATTCCCCGCGTCTTCGATGTCGTACGTCGCGAACGTTCGCTCTTCGGCACCTGCGCTCAACTCGGAGTAGGTGTCGTCGGCGATGACGAGGATGGCGACCTTATCGGTCATGGAAGCCTCGAAGTTGGTCGTCCATCCGAGCAGCGAATAATCGAACTGCTCCGCGATCGATAGCTTCAAGGGCGTCGAACCTGCCATGATATCGAAGTCAGGCCGCTGTCCGGGAGCATGGACGAGGGGAATATCGATGCCGGCGGACAGGGCGATCGCTTCATTACCGATTAGCGACGCGGGCTCCGGATGTCCGCGGAGCTCCTCGTATTGCTTGAACGTGCTCTCGGACACGAGCAGCAATCCTTCACGGAACTGCTCCTCTCCTTGGAACGCGATCTCCCGATCGGTGACGGCGTCAGCCCGAAGCGCGTGCAGGACGCGGTAATCGTTCACCGGATGATTCTCCGAGCCGCGAATGATCGCATCCAACTTCGCGTTCGTGACTTCATCCAGCGTTTCGAAGGCGAAGTCGTTCGGCAGGTTTTTCGACACCGCGCTGAACTGCACGCTGTAATTAATGGCAACGAAACTGATAAGCAGAATGAGCGCTGTGCTGAACAATGTAATGAAGGTAAGGTTAAGCGCGTTGCTTCTGACCTGGAACCGGAGTGAGGAGGTCCACAAGACCGTGTTCCCTTCATGATAGCGCGGCGCCTTGCTAAGCCTGCTTAGCAGCCAGCCCGCGAATTGCCGGAAAAACAGCCATGTGCCGGCGATGATGCCGATGGAGACGGCCGGCAGCGCGATCGTGCCATGTTCCTTCCATATGACGGATTCGCGGCCAAGAACGATCAGTACATAAGCTTGCGCGAGCAAAATAACCGCCAAAATAGCAAGCGCGGGAGAGGTCCGGATCGGCTTCTCCATCAATGATCTCGCCCGGAACAGCTCGACGAGCTGGACGCGGCGAACCATGACCAGGTTCTGGATGCTAATGATCAGGACGATGACGAGAAAGACGAGTGCCGTCGTGCCGATCGCCTGGGCGGGAAACGATAACGATACGGTCTGGTCATATTGCATCAGCTTCATCAGCAACATGCCGAACCACTTCGACAGCAATCCACCCAGCAGTATGCCCGCGGCTAGCGATACGGCGCCTAGTACGGTCGTTTCGTAGAACAGCATTCGCGTCACCTGCTTCTCGTTCATGCCGAGCAGCAAGTACATGCCGAGCTCCTTCTTGCGCTGCTTCATGAAGAACGAGTTGGCGTATAAGATGAACAGTACGATAAAGAGGAAAATGGCAACAGACGCGATGGAAACGCCTTGGCGGAACATATCGCTGTTCCGGAGCGCTTCGAGAATATCGTCATTGTACATGAGCGACGAGAACGTAAAATGAATGACGACGCCCGCGATCATCGCGAGCAGGTAGATCGTATACACTCGGAAGTTACGCCGCACGTTGCGCAGCGTCAGCTGGAGCAGGCTCATTCCCGGCCACCTCCGAGTAGGCTTTGCGCTTCCAGAATGCGGTCGAAAAACGACTTGCGGGACTGGTCGCCCGCGTACAGCTCGTTGACGATGGAGCCGTCGCGCAGGAACACGACCCGCTTACAATAGCTGGCCGCATACGGATCATGCGTGACCATGAGGATCGTCGTGCTGAACCGTCCGTTCATGCTGGCAAGCTCCTCGAGAAGCTCCGTTGCGGATCTGGAATCAAGCGCGCCCGTCGGTTCGTCCGCGAAGACGATTGCCGGATTCGCGATCAAAGCCCGGGCGGACGCGGTCCGCTGCTTCTGCCCGCCGGATATTTCGGCCGGATACCTGTCTAGAATCGCCTCGAGCTGCAGCGCTCCGGCGAGCGTCGCTAGCCTTTTCTCCATCTCGGCCGTCTTGAAGCCGCGCAGCGACAGCGGCAAAAGGATGTTTTCTTTGACGGTAAGCGTATCGAGCAGGTTGTAATCCTGGAAAATAAATCCCATCCGCTCCTGGCGGAATTGGCGAAGCTCCTTCTTGCCGAGCGACAGCAGGGATTGCTGCTGCAGCCAGACCTCGCCGCCGGAGAACCGGTCGATGGTGGACAAGACGTTCATCAAGGTCGACTTGCCGGAGCCGGACGGCCCCATGATGGCGGTAAACTCGCCTTCGTTCACCGTTAAGTCGATATTTCGGAGGACGGCGGTTTTGCCGTAGTTTTTGGATACGTTTTGCGCGCGGATAATCGGCATATTCATGTGGTTTCCCCTTTCGTTTCCCTTACTGCTTTCCAATATACCGTCCTCCCGTTTCCCGTTCCATCGATCTGACCGCATCCAAAGTGACGTTTCCGTCACATATGTTTTATACTCGTTTTTTCTGTTGTAGGATTTCGAGTTTAAAGGTAATATTATACAATCGACTGCCGGAAAGTAGGGGATTCCTTTGTCTTTTTTGAGGCGTTTGGATTGGTTTTTCAAGCAAAGATGGGGCAGCTACGCCATCGCGATTACCGTCATGGCGACCGTGAGCCTTCTCTCCGCCTTACCTCCGAGATGGATCGGCAACACGGTTGACCGTATCGGCTCCGGGGAGCTGACGCGGGACGAGCTCGGCCGAACCGTCCTGCTGCTCGTTCTGCTCGCGCTGCTTACCTACGTGCTCGTCTATATTTGGATAACGACCTTATTCCGCAATTCCGCGCTGGTGGAGAAGGTGCTGCGCGGTCGGCTGCTTGCGCATTTGACGAGGATGAAGCCGTCTTACTTCCATAAGAATAGCACAGGCGGTCTCATGGCGCTGGCCACCAACGACGTGCTTGCGATCGGCAACACGGCCGGTTACGGCGTCATGACGCTGGTCAATACGATCGTGGGCGCGTCCGTCGTCATTGTGATGATGGTGCTGTTCGTCTCCTTCAAGCTGATGCTGGCGGCTTTGCTGCCGTTGCCGCTGCTTGCGTTCGTCATCAGCAAGCTCGGCAACAAGGTACGTATTCGCTTTATGGCTGCGCAGGCGGCCTTCGGCGGCATGAATGACCATGCGCTTGAATCCATCTCCGGCATCCGCGTCATCCGTTCGTACGTGCAGGAACGCGCCGACATCACGGCGTTCGACCGCGTGACGGAAGACGTCATGGTGAAGAACCGGCAAGTGTCGCTGCTCAACGCGATGTTCCACCCGCTCATCTCCGTCATCGTCGGGGTGAGCTATACGATCAGTATCGGCTATGGCTCCTATCTTGTGTTGGAGAAGGAGATTCTGATCGGCCAGCTGCTTACGTTCAATATTTATCTCGGCATGCTCATCTGGCCGATGATTTCCTTCGGCGAATTTATCAACGTGCTCCAGCGGGGCACGGCTTCCGCGGACCGACTGGACGATGCGTTCGCCCAGCAGCCCGACGTAACCGAGCCGGAGTCTCCGCTGGCCGTGAAAGTTCCAGCAAGCATCGAATTCAAGCGGCTTGGTTTCACTTATCCGGGGGGGACCGCTCCCAGCTTGTCGGATATCAGCTTCCGGCTGAAACGCGGGCAGACGCTCGGCGTCGTTGGCAAGACAGGCAGCGGCAAAAGCACGCTGCTTAAGCAGCTGCTGCGCCAATATCCGGTTCAACCCGATTCGGCGTTTATCTCGGAAGCGCCGATCGAACGGATCTCGATCGAGCAATTGAAGCATTGGATCGCCTACGTGCCCCAGGAGCATCTGCTCCTTTCCAAGTCGATCCGCGACAATATCGCGCTTGGCAAACCGGATGCGACGGATGAAGAGATCGACAGAGCCGTCGCGATGGCATCCTTCGATTCGGACATTGCGAATATGCCCGAAGGTCTTCGGACGATCGTAGGCGAGAACGGCGTCATGTTGTCAGGCGGCCAGAAGCAGCGACTGGCGATCGCGAGGGCGCTTCTCGTCGACTCCGAAATGCTGCTGTTCGACGATTCCCTGTCCGCGGTGGATGCCCGCACGGAAAGCCGCATCCTGAAAGCGATCCGCAAGGAGCGCGCCGGGAGGACGACGCTGATCACGACGCACCGGCTGTCCGCGGTCAGCCATGCGGATTGGATTTTGGTCCTGCAAGATGGCAAGGTGCTGGAAGAAGGCACGCACGAACAACTAATGATTCTCGGCGGCTGGTACAAGCAGCAATGGGAGCGGCAGCAGATGGAAGCAAGTCTGGAGGAATAGGAGGGATAACGATGGTTTCGGAAGACAACGAACAAGCGGCATCGGGCAAGTCGACCGTCAGGCGGCTGCTTTCCTACGCAATGACCTACAAATACCGGATTATGGCGGCCATCCTCATCTTGTGCGGCGCTGTCGGAGCGGAGCTGGCCGGTCCGCTCATCGTGAAGACGATCATCGACGATCATCTCGGCGCGACGGGAAATGACGGCAGCATGGCCGCGGTATTCCGTTTGTTGGCTCTATATGTAGGACTGTTGATCGCGGCCGGCTGTTTCCACTTTCTGCAATCCTATATGTTACAATCGACGGCGCTGCGCATTATCAAAAACATGCGAATGGATCTGATGAGCCATATTCATCGCATTCCGCTTCGGTACTTCGACAATACGCCGATCGGTCAGATCGTCTCCCGCATCGCGAACGATACGGAGGCAGTCCGCGAATTGTTCATGAGCTTCATGGCGACGTTCGTCGTCAGCTTCGTCCAGCTTGCCGGCATCTACGCGGCGCTTTTCTTCCTTGACGTCAAGCTGGCGCTGCTATGCTTGCTGCTTTTGCCGCTCTTCGCGATTATCATGGCCGTTCATCTCAAATATTCCAAACATTATATCGCGATTATGAGGGCCCGCTTAAGCGACATGAACGCGATGATCAACGAGTCGATCAACGTCATGCCCATTATTCAAGCATTCCGCAGGGAGCGGCGCACGCTCGACGAGTTCGAGTCGCTGAACAACGACAGGTACGTCAACCAAATGAAGCAGTTCCGCATTTTCTCGTTGTCATCCCGCAATATCGTGGGCACGATCGGAAGCCTGCTTACGGCATTCGTCCTGTGGTATTTCGGAGGGGAGGCGCTGACGGGCGGGATTATGTTCGGCGTACTTTACGCTTTCATCGATTACCTCGGTCGAATCTTCCACCCGATCATCGGCATTTTCGACCAATTGACGAACGCCCAGCGCGCGTACGTGTCCGCCGAGAAGGTGTTCGCCATCATGGATATGGAAGGCAAGGATGTCGACGAAGCGCTAGAAGGGAATCGGACCCGCGGCGACATCGCTTTCCGCGACGTGACGTTCTCGTACAAGGAAGGAGAGCCGGTTCTTCGCGATATTTCCTTCGAGGTGAAACGGGGAGAGACGCTGGCGCTCGTCGGGCATACGGGCTCGGGCAAAAGCTCGATCATGAATCTGCTGCTCGGATTTTATGAGCCGGATCGCGGCGAGATTACGATCGACGGACGGAGCATCGGGACGATGTCCAAGCAGGAGCTCCGCAAGCCTATGGGAATCGTGCTGCAGGATCCGTTTCTGTTCGCGGGGGATATTGCATTTAACGTGAGCTTGTATAAGGATGGCATTACCAGGGAGCGGGTGGAAGCGGCGCTGCGCGAAGTAGGCGCAGGCTCCTTCATCGAATCGTTGCCGAAAGGACTGGATGAGCCGGTCGTCGAGCGGGGGAGCACCTTCTCCGCGGGACAGAGGCAGCTCATTTCTTTTGCCAGGGCGCTCGCCTACGATCCGGCCATCCTCATCTTGGACGAAGCGACGGCCAGCATCGATAGCGAAACGGAACATGTCATTCAGCGGGCGCTGAAGGTCGTCAGCGAAGGGCGGACGACGCTCATCATCGCGCATCGGCTGTCGACGATCCGGGATGCCGACCAGATTCTCGTCCTGCACCGCGGCGAGATCGTTGAACGGGGGAATCACGAGGCGTTAATGGCGCTCGGAGGAAGGTATCACAAAATGTATCAGCTGCAAATGGGGGAAGAGGGAGCCGCCATGCAGGCTGCCGTGTCAAAAAAATAAAAGAAGGCTTTGCGACTGTCGTTAAGGACGGATCGCAGAGCCTTTTTTTCAATTCTAAGCCGTTTCTCCGTGGTTATTTCTCGCGTGAAAGATGCACTAGCGGATGAAAAAGTTTATAATAATAAGAAATAGTTATAGATGAAGGGAGGAAGCCATTTGGCAACCGTCAAAGAGCACAAAAAGCTGACGAAGCTGGAAATATTGAAGCGTCTCGTTTTTATTACGATCGGTTCCATCCTGATGGGCGTGGCGCTGGAGCTGTTCCTTGTTCCGTTCGAAATCATCGACGGCGGCATCGCCGGCATATCCATTATGTTATCCGCGCTCACGCCGCTTCCGCTAAGCGTGTATTTATTCCTCGCGAACTTACCGTTCCTCGTGCTTGGCTACAAGCAGCTCGGCAAAACATTCGCATTATCGACGCTATACGGCATTACCGTCATGTCGGTTACGACCGCGCTTCTGCACCATGTCGGCGCGTTCCCGGAGGATAAGCTGCTGGCCGTGTTGTTCGGGGGCATGATTCTGGGCGCTGGTGTAGGTCTCGTTATCCGTTACGGCGGAGCGCTGGACGGCATAGAGGTTATCTCCATTCTGATCTCCAAAAAATTAAGGGTCGCCGTCGGCCAAGTCATCATGATCTTCAACTTGATCATCTTCGTGATCGCGGGTTTCGTCTTCGAATGGACATCCGCCATGTATTCGATATTGGCTTATTACATAGCGATCAAGGTGATCGATATCGTCGTGGAAGGTTTGGAAGAATCGAAGTCGGTGACGATCATCTCCAAGGAATACGAGGAAATTTCCCAATCGATCATGGACCGTCTCGGACGAAGCACGACTTTGTTACAAGCGCGCGGCGGCTACTCGGGCGACGAGACGCAGGTTATCTATTGCGTCGTTTCTCGTCTGGAGCTGGCGAAGCTGAAAGGCATCGTCCAAGCGGTCGACGAAAAGGCGTTTATCGCCGTTGAGCACGTCTCGGATGTCATGGGCGGCAACTTTAGCAAAAACAGCATTCATTAACGATACCGCTTCTGCGGTCAAGAAGGGCCGCGCCTAGTCTTAACGACTTCGGCGCGGCCCTTCCTTTTGTCATAGGATGGCTTACATGGACTGCGATCGCGGAGCTTGGACGGACTTGCCTTGGTCCCGGACGCCTAGCAGGAACAGGAGCGCAACCGCCATGCCTCCCGCGGCGACATAGAACAAGACGGAGTAGCCGAGCCAGTCGATCATCGTGCCCATCAGCGGCGGCGACAAGATGGCCGCAATCGACGAAGCGATGTAATAAATGCCGGTGCGGGTGCCGATGCTGCTCTCTTCGCCGAGCTGCACGATGAACGGATACGAGTTGATGTTGATGCAGGCCCAGAAGATGCCGCCGATCAGCAGCATTATTCGGAGCAAAAGGGTGGACTCCGCGAACGAAATGAGCGAGAAGACGCAAATCAAGCCGACGACGCCGATGAGGATGATGTTTTTTTTGCCGAACCGGTTGCCCAGCATGCCGCTCGGAATAGCGGCCGCGACAAAGGCGAGCGAAAAGAAGGCAAGCGAGAACGAGGCTTGCCCGTCGGTCATGCCGAGCCGGTTCGTGCCGTACAAGGTGAAGAGCGCCTCGACGCCTTGGTAAGAGAAAAACCAAAAGAAGATGGCTCCGAGCAAAAACACAGTCGGCCGATTCCATTCGCCTTTGAAAGAGGTCAATTTCTCATGCTGCGTCCGCTCGTAGTTGATTGAATCGCGTTGCTCCCTGATGACGTATACCAGGGCTGCAAGGCAAAGAAGCGTAATGACCGAAGACGTCAAGAATGGAAGTGAGCTGTGCCGCTCGTAAAGATACGCGCCGCCCGCGAAGGCAAGAATCGAACCGACTCCACCCATGAAGTTGATGATGCCGTTCGCTTGCGTCCGCTTCGCGCCCGGCGTCAAATCCGGCATTAACGCGACCGTCGGCGATCGGTACAAGCTCATCGCCAAGTTCATTAGCACCATGAATGCGATCAGCGTAACAATGCCGTTGTGCCAAGGGATAAGCGAGCCGAATACGGCGGCTAAAGGCATGCCGATCAGCAGGAAAGGCATACGCTTGCCGAACCGCGAACGCGTGCGGTCGCTCTTCCGCCCGATCCATGGCTGCAGGAACATGGCGAAGTAGTTGTCGATCGTCATCATGAACCCGATAAGACCCGCTTTTTTTATGAAATCTTCCAGGAAAAGAGGCACGTAGGCGTTATATAAGGCCCATGTAATGCTGATACTGAAGAAGCCGAGCCCGAGCAGCCAAATTTTGCTTCTGGAATATCCGTTCATCGATTAACCCCTCTCCGCCAGCAGCGCGTTCAGCCGGTCCGGATAATCCGTAATGATGCCGGCGACGCCCGCCTCGATCAGCCGAACCATCTCGCGGTCCTCGTTCACTGTGAAAGGGTGATAAACAATGCCGGCTTCGGCTGCATCATGGACCCACTCCGGCAGAACGGCGTAATGATACGCATGGAGAGCATCCGCTTTCAGCGTAGCGGCGTATTCCCAAGGACGGAACAACCCTTCCATATAAAGAATTCCCGTGCGGATGTCCGGAGCCAATTGTTTGCACAGCGCAAGCGAATAATGGTTGAAGCTGGACAAGACGACGCGGTTCGCAAGTCCGGCTTCGCGTACGGCGGCGATCACCTCCGCTTCCATGCCTGGGTACAGCACGACTCCGTTCTTAAGCTCCAGATTCAAGATCAGTTCCGATTGCGCCGCCAGCTGAAGCAGTTGATCCAAAGTCGGCACGCGCTCGCCCGAAAACGATGGATCGAACCAGCTGCCGGCATCCAGATGACTAAGCTCTTCGTAGTCGGTATCGTTCACGAGTCGATTCAATCCGGCCGTGCGTAGGAGAGAGTCGTCGTGGATGCAGACGAGCTTTCCGTCTTTCGTGCGCTGGATGTCGGTTTCGATTCCCGTTGCGCCGAGCTCGACCGCTCTTGCGAATGCGGCCATCGTATTCTCGGGACAATAAGCGCTGGCGCCGCGATGCGCGAAGTTAATCGGAGTGTTCATTACGTTTCATCCTCTCGAATAATTATGTAAGATCATATAAGAAATCTAAGGTGACTATACCGCAGCATTGTTCGAACCGTATTAACGGTAAACGCTGACAGCCTAAAGATAGCGTTTACATGAGGATCGTAGCATAATTGGAGAATTCTGAATAGAGCCCGCAAGCAAGCGAAAGCTAAAAAAAGCAATTCTGGTTGATGTGCCGCTTTACATACCCAATGGGGGTATGATATGATGATTTTGTCGACAACATACCCTAGGGAGGTATTAAATGGAACCAGTAAAGGAAAGCTGCGAAGAGTTGTCCTGCCATACTGAGGAAGGCGGCAGGAAGAGCCATCACTCCGATAAGACGAAACAAAATTTAACGAGCCGCCTGAACCGAATCGAAGGCCAAATCCGTGGAATCAAGTCCATGATCGAGAAGGATACCTATTGCGACGATGTGTTAACGCAAATCGCGGCGGCGCAGTCCGCGCTAGGCAGCGTCGCGAAGCTGCTGCTAGAGGGGCATTTGAAGAGCTGCGTCGTGGAACGGATCCAGGCAGGCGAAGATGAGGTTATAGAGGAATTGCTAGTAACGGTCAATAAATTAATGAAATAACGGGAGGAAAGACATATGGCGAACATTGTGTTGAAAGTAGAAGGAATGACATGCGGGCATTGCGTGAGCTCGGTAGAGAAAGCGGTCGGCGGCTTAGGCGCAAGCGGACAAGTAAATCTGGCGGAGAAGAAAGTCACGGTGGAGTACGATGAATCCAAAGTAAGCCTCGACGCGATCAAAGCCGCGATCGAAGACCAAGGTTACGATGTGGGATAAGATTCGAACGGTACGGCAACGCCACAACAAGAGAACAAGCGGCAACCGCGCATCGCGCGGAATGACGATAGCCGCGATTACGTTATGCGCCGCACTAGCCGTCGGAGGATGCGGGAACGGGTCGGGCGGGGCGCACGGCAATCATGCCGCCCCTACTTCAGCAGGAGAAACAGGGGGCACGGACGGTCATGCCGGTAACGAACATGGCAATAACGCCGCCGATGCGGAAGCCGGTTCTGAACATGCAGGGCATGGCGACGAGTCGGCAACGAACGCCGGGGGCGGATCACCCGTCTGCAGGCGGGAAGCTGGCTATTGCGATGAACATTACGGACCGGGATGGAAACAAGATCGAGAAATTCGACATCAATCACGAGAAACTTATGCACTTGATCATCGTCAGCAGGGACTTGAGCGAATTTTATCATCTCCACCCGGACTATGAAGGCGAAGGGGTGTTCCGGCAGGAAGCGGTTCTTCCTAGCGGCGGGGAATACCGGCTCTTCGCCGACTTTAAGCCAACCGGCGGAGAGCAGGCGACATTATCCGGCTCCGTTCACGTCAGCGGGGATGAACCGGGCAATCCGCTTGTCCCCGATACGGAATTGACGGAAGAAGTCGACGGTACGACCGTCTCGCTTTCCTTGTCCACGATGAAGGCCGGCGAAGCCTCGGAACTGACGTTCAGCTTCGCCGACGCAGGCACGAATAAGCCAGTCAAGGATTTGGAGCCGTATCTAGGCGCGATCGGACACGTCGTTATCGTAGGCGAGGGCGCCGAGCATTACCTGCACGTGCATGCCGAGAACGGTAACGGTTCGGGACCGGACGCGGTATTCGCGACGACGTTCCCGGAGCCCGGCACTTACCGGATCTGGGGACAATTCCAGCGGAACGGGAAAACCTTCATCGCGCCGTTCACGGTGAAGGTCGAATAGCAGTATAAATTGGACAGGGCTGCCCTGCCGGCGACAATCGTCGCCAGCTAGGCAGCCCTTATTGCGTATATTTAACCTGCCGTTTCAATAAACGACATGTAATCCCCATAGCTAACCGTTAACAGCATGCGTGTCTAGTTGAACGTACATCTCATTTCCTAAAACAACGAAAGCCCTACCTCTCTTTCGTCCTTGCGGCTCCAATGACCGCGCCAGTGTGAATCAGAAAAACAGCATGAAACATGAGTTGGAATCGTCAGTCAAGATGATCAAATACAGAGGGAATAGTTGATTCTTACTGGGGATATATAGGGGTTAAATATTACATTCTTATTATAATATCACATTATGATTTTGAATGCAAGTATAATAACCGAAACGAATGACAACGGCCGATTTGGACACTATAGGATGGAAAGGGAGGGATTAACCATGCCGGATTGGTTCCAAATCGTGCTGCGCACGCTGGCGGCAATCGTCATTTTGTTTGTCCTAACGAAGGTGTTAGGGAAACGTCAAATTTCGGAGCTTTCGTTATTCGAATACATAACGGGCATCTCGATCGGCAACATTGCGGCTTACGTCTCGCTGGATCTCGACAATCTGTGGTACCTTGGCATCGTCTCTTTGCTCGTATGGGTTAGCGCATCGGTCGGCATCGAACTTTGGACGATGAAAAACAAGAGAGTACGGGATTTCGTCGACGGCAAGGGGACGGTATTGATCAAGGACGGCAGGCTACTAAAGAGCCAGCTGCGGAAGGAACGGCTGACGTTGGACGAGCTGCTGGAGCAGCTCCGCGGCAAGGACGTCTTCCGCGTTGCCGATGTCGAGTTTGCGGTCATGGATTCTAACGGCGAATTAAATGTATTAATGAAGAAACAATTTCAGCCGATCACGCCGGACATGCTCGGTTGGAAGATGCCGGAGGAGAAACCGCCCCATACGATCGTGATGGACGGCATCGTGATCGATACCGAGATGGAGCTTGCCGGCAAGAGCAGGCAATGGCTTGATCATGAACTGCACAAGCATAAGATAAAGCTCGAAGAAGTGTTCTTGGCCCAGGTCGACGGAGACGGGCTTACGCTGCAATTGATCGATGGACGAACCTATCCGCGCACGCAGGCGGGAAAGCCGGCCGACCGTATTCGGCAAATGACGGTTCAACTCGAAGCCGAGCTGAAACGGCTTGAACATGCGTCTCGCAGCGACGCGGACCGTGATGCCTATCGCTCAGCTTTGGCACATTTAAGAGTAGGGCTCGACGCGATGGAGCGAGAGAATCGTCCCCATTAATAAAGACGAAAGAGCTTCCTCGAAAGGGAAGCTCCTCGTGTTTCTTCTATATATAAAGGAATGGATTTGCGGCATACCTTTGCGTTTAATGCTGCAAGCCTTTGCGCACTTGCCATCCTTGAGGGGAATAATGGCCCGGTGCCGTGATTGGAGCCGGACGTTCTGTTCCGCCGTCGAATTGGTATTGGATGACCGTGTTAAACGTATCAACCCATGGCGTCAAAGATCGGCCCGCCCATGCTTCCTGCGCGAATTGGACAAAATAATTGTTGAACTCCATGTTGGCCGAAATATGAACTTCCTGCACCATCGGCGCGTTCTCGCGAATTTTATTCGCGATCGTCTGCTTGAGTTCATGGGACAGATTCATGTGGTCGCTCACCGTGAAGAAGGAATTGTATGGCGTTACGAGGGCGTACGTATTGCTGTACGGCGTGCCTGAATCCGCATTGAATACCCCCGCGTTGGAGCCCGTATTGTTCTGCTCGTCCGTACCGCCCTTGCTCGTCGTTCCGGCAGCCGTCCAGTCCAGCAGGATCGCGACGTACGCGTTTTTGTCCGTCAACATGACGATCGCGTTCGCGACGCCGTTGAGCGAGCTCACTTTACTCGACAACATGGAGCTGTATTCAAAAAACGAGTTGTCGTGCTGGGTCGCGCCGCTGCTTGTCGAACCGTAGGACTTGACCCCGTACATCTTGGGGTCACCGGATTTCCTGCTGCCGTAGTCCGAATCGGTGTGCTGTGCCGTCTCCTTATAGCTGCAGGCTGTAAGGGCGAAGATCATGGCCGCGGACAGAAGCGCGAGTCCCGCTCGTCTGATCATCATATTCGCCGACCTCCATTCATAATGGTATGACGTTAGTTTCCGTTCCGGAGAAGCAAATATACGCTTTCGCGGAGCATACATAAATGACCATGGGTTTGGTGCACAATGAAAGGTAAACGAACCTTCGCCAAAGCCGTTTCGAGCCTGCCGCAATAGCCGAAAAAGCGCTAAAATATCCGATTTTGACAGCTTTGAGAACAATTTGTGAACTCTCTGTGGAACATTGACAAATAGGGTCGCCAACTTTATATTTAATAAAGTGTTTAAAGTTGCAGGAGATGTAACAACAGCTGTGAAACACGCAGCAGGCCGCTTGCCACGTGAAAATATGGCCGCTGCGAAAACGTCAAAAGTGGGGTTGATTAATGATGAATCGGTGGCAATTTGTAAGACGGCTGGCACCGCTGATGGCCATGATGGCATTGGTGCTTGCGGCATGCGGACGAGAAGACTTGTCTACGCTGAATCCCCAAGGGCCGGTAGCGGAAGAGCAATTCGGACTAATGAAGCTGGCGATTATAATCATGGGATTCGTGGTTATTGTCGTATTTGCTATTTCTTTGTACGTCATTGTCCGTTTCCGCAGACGTTCGGGAGACAAGACGATTCCGAAGCAGGTAGAGGGTAACCACAAGCTCGAGGTTATCTGGACCGTCATTCCGATCATCCTGCTCGTGATCTTGGGCGTGCCTACTGTACAATCGGTGTTTAACCTGTCCAAGGATTACAGCAATGACCCTGAGGCAGTGAAAGTCATCGTAACTTCTCATCAATACTGGTGGGAATTCGAGTATCCGGAATTAGGCATCAAGACATCGCAGGAACTGGTTATTCCGACTGGCAAGACGATCGCGATCGAAGCGAAGACGGCAGACGTGCTTCACTCCTTCTGGGTTCCGTCGCTGGCGGGCAAGATCGATACGAATCCAAGCGGCAACGAAAACCACATGTACTTCTCCGCGCCGAAAGAAGGCGTTTACTTAGGGAAGTGCGCCGAGCTGTGCGGACCATCCCACGGCTTGATGGACTTCAAAGTGAAATCGGTAGATCCTGCCGCGTTCGACCGTTGGTCGGCGGCGATCAAAGAACCTGTGGCGCTGCCAAGCGATCCGGCCGTTGCCGAAGCTTTCCAAAGCAAATGCCTGGTTTGCCACGCGGTCGGCGATCTCGGCGTATCGGCTTATCCAAACTTAGCGGGTATCGGCAGCCGCGGCAGCGTAGGCGGTATTCTTGTCAATGTAGAAGCTGATGATAAGCAATACAAACACGAAGATACGGTTTACAACAATCTCTACAAGTGGATCAAAGATCCGCAAGCGATCAAGCCGGGCAACCTGATGGCGGACAAATACGATTTGACCGATGCGGAGCTTGAAGGGATTGCGAAGTATTTGTCGGAGTTAACGTTAGATTACGAATAATATCATCAGCGATTGAAGGAGGTACCTACCTTGGCTCATGCACATGCACACGCGCATGCGGTCAAACGCTACAGCGGTCTGATGGACTGGCTGACGACGGTTGACCATAAGAAAATCGGCATTTTGTATTTAATATCGGGGGGATTCTTCTTCCTGATCGGCGGCCTTGAGGCCATCCTGATTCGGGTACAGCTGTGGAGCCCGCAGAACGACTTCGTCGGAGCAGATACATATAATGAACTGCTTACCATGCACGGCACCACAATGATCTTCTTGGCCGCGATGCCATTGCTGTTCGCCTTTATGAACGCGGTCGTTCCGCTTCAGATCGGCGCGCGCGACGTCGCATTCCCGTTCGTGAACTCGCTCGGATTCTGGACATTCTTCTTCGGCGGCGTGCTGCTGAACGTCAGCTGGCTGACGGGCGACGCGCCCGACGCGGGCTGGACATCCTATGCGCCTCTCGCCGGCACGACGTACAGCGGCGACCATGGCGTCGATTATTATGTATTAGGTTTGCAGATCGCCGGTATCGGTACGCTTATCGGCGGCATCAACTTCTTGGTTACGATCATTAACATGCGCGCGCCGGGCATGACATTCATGCGGATGCCACTGTTCACTTGGACGGCATTCATTACGTCAGCGCTGATCTTGTTCGCTTTCCCGGCTCTTACTGTTGGTTTGGCGGCATTGATGTTCGACAGAATATTCGAGGCAAACTTCTTCGACCCTTCCGCGGGCGGCAACGCCGTGTTGTGGGAGCATATCTTCTGGATTTTCGGGCATCCTGAGGTGTATATCCTCATCCTGCCGGCCTTCGGCATTATTTCCGAAGTTATCAGTACATTCTCCCGCAAGCGCTTGTTCGGTTACAGCTCCATGGTATTCGCGACCATCCTGATCGGCTTCCTCGGTTTCATGGTTTGGGCGCATCACATGTTCACGGCTGGACTTGGACCGGTTGCGAACGCATTGTTCTCCATTGCGACGATGCTGATCGCGGTACCGACGGGGATCAAAATCTTTAACTGGCTGTTCACGATGTGGGGCGGCTCCATCAAGTTCACATCCGCAAACTTATTCGCTATCGGCTTCGTGCCGACATTCGTCATGGGCGGCGTTACCGGCGTCATGCTGGCGGCGGCTCCGGCCGACTTCCAGTATCATGATTCTTATTTCGTCGTCGCTCACTTCCATTACGTTATCGTAGGCGGATTGGTGTTCGGCATCTTCTCCGGTCTGCATTACTGGTGGCCGAAGATGTTCGGACGCGTGCTGAACGAGACGCTAGGCAAATGGACGTTCTGGACGTTCTTCATCGGTTTCCATTTGACGTTCTTCATTCAGCATTTCCTTGGTCTGCTCGGCATGCCGCGTCGGATCTGGCAATATCTTGACGGCCTTGGCTTTAACGAGATGAACATGATCAGTACGATCGGCGCATTCCTGATGGGCTTTGGCACGATCTTCTTCATCCTCAACATTATCGTTACAGCCGCTAAACCGAAAGACGCAGCTAACGATCCTTGGGAAGACGGACGTACGCTGGAGTGGACGATTCCATCGCCGCCACCAGAGTACAACTTCGCCCAAACGCCATTGGTTCGCGGTTACGACGCTTATTGGAAAGAGAAGATGGAAGGCCACAAAGGCATGACGCCTGCGGAGCCGATCGGACCGATCCATATGCCGTCTCCGTCGATTCTGCCTTTCTTTATGGGACTTGGATTGTTTATCGCTGGTTTCGGATTCATGTACGCGCCTGACTGGGGTCATGTAGGCCCACTGAAGACAGGTTTCTTCATCGGTATTATAGGCCTGGGGATTACGCTGCTCTGTATGCTGCTGCGCTCCGTCATTGACGACCATGGCTTCCATATCGAAGAAGACGAAATTCTGAAAGATATGGGGGGTAAAGCATGAGTGCGCATACGCATGTAGAAGGGCAATTGCCTCATGAGCCGGAAAAGGCGACCCTCGAGGGACGCAATAAAGTACTTGGCTTCTGGTTATTCCTTGGCGGCGAGACGGTTCTGTTCGGTACGTTGTTCGCGGCGTTCCTGGCGCTTCGCGACCAAGTATTGGACGGACCGAAGCCGGATCATCTCTTCAATCTGACGCTTGTTGCAGTCGCAACAGCGATCCTGCTTACTTCAAGCTTGACGAGCGTACTCGCGATTCAAGCGATGCACCAACAGAAAGTCAAAAGCCTGATCGGCTGGCTGATCGTAACGGTCGTTCTGGGCGCAGGCTTCCTGGGTCTCGAGATTTACGAGTTCTACCACTACGTGCATGAAGGCCATGGATTCACGACAAGCGCGTTCAGCTCTTCGTTCTACACGCTGGTCGGATTCCACGGCGCGCACGTTTTGTTCGGAATTCTGTGGATCACGCTCATTATTATTCAGCTGGCTCGCAAAGGCCTGACGGTCGTTACGGCGCCGAAGACGTATGTTGCCGGCATGTACTGGCACTTTATCGACGTTGTCTGGGTATTCATCTTCACGGTCGTTTACCTGATGGGAAAGGTGGTTTAACGGTATGGCAAGCAATCATCACGCCACGGAGCAAAACACCAAACATCACAAGGTTGAAGGTCCCAAAAAACATATCGTCGCTTTTATCTTTTCGATTCTGCTCACCTTCATCGCTTTTGCTACAGTTATCAGCGGTGAGATCAACAAAGATTTTATCTACATTATTTTGATCGGTACGGCCATCTTGCAGGTGTTCGTACAGATGGCGTTCTGGATGCACATGAAGGATCGCGGCCATACGTATGCGTTAATCGGCATTTTGTCCGGCGTCTTCGTCGTCTTCACTTGCGTCGTCATGGCGGAATATTGGGTTTGGTGGTAATTTAACCATTACGCGATAGAACTGAACAGAGGAGGGTCCCAGCGTAGGTGCGGGTCCCTCTTCTTTCCGTAATGCTAACAATCGGGTCACCAGCAAGCGTTTTATGAGAAAGGAGCCTTTCAGATGTTTGGCTTAAACGAATATTTCACCTTTGAGGAACTATGGTCGCCTATGTTTTTGTTCGGGATGATTGCAGTGGTCATTCTGTATTTCTATTTGATAGGTCCATGGAGAGAGAAACATCATCCGCAAGAAGCGGCGGCGACGCCCCTGCAGAAGCTGTTGTTTGTTCTTGCCGCGCTGTTATTCTATCTGACGCAAGGCGGCCCGCTAAGTTTAATGGGACACTTGATGTTCACCTATCATATGGTCGACATGTCCATCTCCTACTTGATCGTTCCGCCAATGGTTCTAGTAGCCATGCCGGCCTTCCTATGGCGGAGAATGTTCGCGGCCCGCATCTGGAAGAAGCTTTCGTTCCTCATGCATCCGATCTCCACTCTTGTTCTGTTTAATATGTTGTTTTCGATCTATCATGTACCACTCGTCCATGATTACGTGATGACACACTTTACCGTCCACCGGCTTTATTATGTCGTCTTGCTCATTACCGCATTCATGATGTGGTGGCAGATCGCGTGTCCAGTACCGGAATGGTCGCGACTGACGGATATGAAGCGAATGGCATACGTATTCGCGAACGGCGTGCTTCTGACGCCAGCCTGCGCCCTGATCATCTTCTCGCCCGGCGATTTGTACGCGACTTACAACGATCCGCAAGTCTGGGTTCAGGCGATGGGGTATTGCGTTTCCGGAGATACAAGTTATTTGCTGACGCAATATGGCGGGCCTGAATTTTTTAACCACATCGGCATCGACGACGACCAGCAGCTTGGCGGTATCATCATGAAGCTGATCCAGGAAATCATGTACGGCATTATCCTGGCTTATATCTTCAAGCAGTGGTTCAAACGCGAGCATACGGAGGACGAATTGCCGAATCCGAATCCGGGCGCCGTCTAATTTGGCAAGATAAGGGGACGCGGACGCAACTCCTCGAAGTACTCCGACAGGAGTTATTCTCATTATGACGCATGGAGTGGATGACAGTGGATTTGAACACGTTATTGCCGACCATCAGCACGTTTTTTATCGTCCTCAGCGCGACGCTCGTCGCGTTCGGTTGGCGGCTGGCGGTCAAGCGCAAGCTGGATCAGCATCAGAAAGTGATGTTATATGCCGCCGTTGCCGCGGTACTATTCTTTATTATTTATGCATCGCGGACATTTATCATCGGCAGCACGCCTTATAACGGGCCCGACGGACTTAAACCTTTTTACCTTGTATTCCTGCTTTTCCATATCGTGCTGGCAACGGTCGCGGCCGTGTTCGGCATCTCCACGATTGTGTTAGGCTACAAGAAAAAATTCGCCAAACACCGGAAATTCGGCCGTTTCACGTCGATCATTTGGTTCATTACCGCGATTACCGGCGTAGCTGTGTATTCGATTCTTTATTTGTTATACCCGGCGGCCGACGCCAAACCGTTGTTTGAAGCGATCTTCGGATAAGGACGAGAGGATCCCATGAAACCTAACATCGTTGAAATTAACATTGTAAGAGCCTTTGCGATTTTGGCCGTGCTCCTCATTCATGTCACGGCCGGACCGCGTACGGAAGTTCCTTGGGGCAGCTTGTCCGCGCCGTTCTACTTCACCGCGAATCAACTGAGCATGTTCGCCGTTCCGCTGTTCCTGATGCTGAGCGGCCTTGTGTTGTTCTATCGGTATCATGACGATTGGAGCATGGGACATGCATGGACGTTCTACAAGAAGCGGCTGAAATTTATCGTGATTCCGTACCTCGTATGGTCCGTGATCTATTATTTCTTCTACCAAGCTGCATACCGGCAGCCGTTCGGCTTCGATCCCGTCCAGTTCGCGAAGCTGCTCATATGGGGGGACGCGAGCTACCATCTGTATTTTATGGCGATTATTATTCAGCTGTATCTCGTATTCCCGCTCTTGATGGGACTCATGCGGCTGCTGAGAATGAAGGCGCTTCATATCCTGCTGCTGGGATTGATCATCGAAGGCGCGTTTATGTATATCCATTACAATGTCTATTCGTTCGAACACAAAGCGACGCTGATTGCGAACTACTTTGCCGTATTTTGCGCTGGCGCGGCAATCGGAATGCGGTATGAATCGTTCGCGAACCGCTATAGAAACGTCTGGTGGACGGGCCCGCTGGCGGTCATCATCGTCTTTATGTACATGCTGTTTCTGCTCTCGTCCCAAGCCGGCGCGCAGTATCCGATGACGGCGTACATCGTTGCCTATAACGTTTATGCGATTCTGGTGGGCATTAGCTTGATTTGGGCTGGCAAAATCATCGTCGAGCAGAAGGCTCGGATATTGCCTTGGCTGCTCGCCTTCGGTTCCGCTTCCTTCGGCATTTACTTCATCCATCCGGCGATTCAAACGACGGTGGGGAAGCTGATCGGCCAAGAGCTTGGCAGTCCTTATTACCATGTCTATCAAATCGGTCTCTTCGCCACGATGCTCGCGGTTTCGTTCGCGGTTGTCCATTATACGAAAAAGATCAAGTTATCATGGCTCCTCTGGGGCAAATAATCAAGCTGTCTGGGCATGTTGCCCGCAAGAAAACACATCCGCTTCCGGATGTGTTTTTTTTCCACATCAGAAAGTTTAATTTCTTTAGAGCGATAAAGCGTAAAGGAGATTTTCTGATTGGCGATAAAAACTTCCCTGTGCTTACGAAGCTGCTTTGCTTTGTAAAGCTGCAGGTCGCACATCCTCGAATTACTCCGATAAAAGTTTTTCTCATTTTTCTCCCAAGTGTTGACATTAGGTGTGTTCGTGAATATACTGTGTATATAGATATATACAGTATATAGACACAGCTCAGACCTTATGAATCCGGCAAGTTTCAAGGATGAAAGAGATGAGCTTGGGAGGTACAACGCAATGGGGAAATGGAAAGGCGCTTGGTTTCTGGTTAAGAGCGAGTTGTTGAGAGCAAGATGGAAGAGCATCATCCCTATCGTCTTTGCCGGGTATATGCTGCTGTTCATGGTTCCGCTATTCGAAAATGCGTTAAACGGAAATGATTCGTCCTTTGCTTATTGGGCCATCGATTTGTACGCGCTGCTGCTGTTCCCTTGCCTCGGTCTGATGGTAACGCAGCCGTACTTCTACTGGAGAACCGATACCTATACGAAGAAGCTTGAAGTATGGAGGACGCTTCCCATCCCATTCAAGCAGATCGTATTAGGCAAATTTCTTCTGTACCTTACGATATCGATTCCTGCCATGATCTTGTTTTTTACCGGTTTTTACTTTGCTGTTCATGCGATGAACCCGCAATTCGAGCTTGGAGCGTTCCTGCAATTCGCTTTGTTCTGGATCGTCTATACGACGATTGCCGGATTCGGTTACTTGTACGTGGAGCTCGGCTACAAAGGCAAAATTTATTTCTGGTATTGCCTCATCCTATCGTTCGCTGCGCTTGGGGGCCTCATCGCGGTGTTCGCGTGGACTAAGGAAAGCATCCTGTTGAATAGCTACCTGACGGTCTTGAACGGCGGCTGGTGGCTTCCGCTAGCCGCGATCGCGGTCGCGGCGGCCGGCATTCCGCTGGGCCTCGGCAGCATCGAGAAGAAATTGAGAAAACGCAATTTAGCCAAGTAAGAGTAAAAGTAAAAGTAAAAGTAAAGTTCAAAAAGTCCAGTGGACTTTTTGAACATCCATTCGGGAAGGAAGGCAGGTGATTCAAGTGAGGCTTCCCATCCAAATCAACGAACAAAGCGCAGAACCGCTCTACCATCAGATCAAAGTCCAGCTCCGGGCGCTTATCGTAAGCGGCCAGCTTGAAGAAGGCACCTTGCTGCCTTCCATCCGCGAGCTCGCGCAGACCGTCAAGTGCAGCGTCATTACCGTCAAACGGGTATACAGCGATTTGGAAGCGGAAGGCTTGCTCCGCACGAGACAAGGCACCGGCACTTATGTAGCGAAGGTCGGCGAACAGGAACGCGATCGCCATCGCTTATCGGTTGTCATCGAAGCGCTGGAACAGGCGGTTGTTGCAGGCAAGCGGGTACAATGCACGGAAGCGGAGCTCGAGGAGCTATTCCGGGAATCGCTTCGCAAACATTACGGGCCGGGAGGGGAAGAAACATGAACGATTGGAAATCGGAGACGGTGATCCGGTTCGAGAACGTCGCGGTGAAGCGATCGGATTTCAAGCTCGGACCGGCGACGCTCGACATTCCGAGCGGTTACATTACCGCCATCGTCGGGCCGAACGGCAGCGGCAAGAGCACGCTGTTCCGAATGGCGCTCGACCTCGCGAAGCCGGATCAAGGCAAGGTGACGGTGCTCGGCCATGATGTGGGCAGCGGCGACGATGACGCGATCAAGCAGCGAATCGGTTATTTGCCCGAAGAGCCCTACGCACACGAAGAGAAGATGAAAGGCAGCGACAAAGCGAAGATTAACGGCTTCTGGTACAAGGACTGGGATCTATTCCGCTATCAAGAGCTGCTGCGAATCCTGCAGGTGAACGATAACCAGCCGCTTGGCAAAATGTCAAAGGGAATGCGGAGGAAAACGGAGCTGGCTTTGGCGATGGCGCATAATCCGGAGCTGCTGCTGCTCGACGAACCTTCCTCCGGCCTGGATCCGCTAGCCTGGAAGGCGATGATCGATCTTCTTCACCGCCACATGGATCAAGGAGACCGGACCATTCTGATGACGAGCCATATCGTTGACGAAGTGAAACGGCTGGCAGATTTTATCGTATTTATGGCGCAGGGCAGGGTGCTGGGTTTCTACGAAAAAGATGAGTTGTTCAGCAGCTGGTTTACCTATTACATCAGCGGAGAAGGGCTGGAGGCTGGCGATCTGGCCGATCTGCCCGGGCAATGCGGAATCGAATTCGCAGGCCAGCATACATTCCGAGTGACGACGGGCAAAGCGTTTGAAGCCGAAAGCTGGTGCGCAGACGCCGGACTTCGTATCGTCAGCAAGTCGGCGATGGAGCTGGATGAAATCATGGCCGCCTTATTGCACGGCATCGGATTGGAAACAAGAGTAAACGAAGCGAGGGGAACGAGAAGATGAAACCATTGGTAGTCGACGGAGTAACCAAACAATACGCGGACAAAACCGCGGTGAACAACAATTCCTTCGAAGTGGGCGAAGGCGAAATTTACGGCTTGCTCGGCGCGAACGGCGCAGGCAAAACAACGACCATGAGAATGGTGCTGGGCCTCATCTATCCGGACGAAGGAAAAATTCTTTACAACGGCAAACCTTATAGCAATGAACAGCTCAGTTTGCTCGGTTATTTGCCGGAGGAGAGAGGGCTGTACCCGAAAGTGAAGGTCAGCGACCAGATTATCTATCTCTCGCAGCTCAGAGGGATGTCAAGAGCGGATGCCGACCGCAACCTGAAGTTCTGGCTAGAGAAGTTCGAGGTGCCGGAGTATTACAACAAGAAGGTCGAAGAGCTGTCGAAAGGCAATCAGCAAAAAATCCAGTTCATTGCAGCCGTCAACCACAAACCGCGCATCGTCGTCATGGATGAAGCGTTCAGCGGGCTGGATCCCGTCAACGTCGAGCTGCTCAAGTCGACGGTCAAGGAGCTTCGCGACACCGGAACGAGCATCCTGTTCTCGACGCACCGGATGGAGCATGTCGAGGAGCTGTGCCGCAACATCACGATTATGCACAAATCCAATACGGTGCTGAAAGGCAGCCTGAAGGAGATCAAGAAGAAGTTCCCGAGAGAGCGCGTCATCCTGGGCACGGATAAGGAGGTCGGAGGGCTCGACCGTCTATCCGGCGTAACCGGAGTAACCCGTACGGAGCAGGGCTACGATATCGCGATCGCCTTCGAATCCGCAGGAACGGACATTTTGAAGCTTGCGATGGAGCAGGCGAACGTGAACCATTTTGAAATTAAGGAACCGACGCTTAACGAAATCTTTATCCGAACGGTGGGTGATCGTCATGAATAGTTTCTGGACGGTAGTAGGGTTTACGATCCGGAATAAGGTCAAAGGTAAAGCATTCGTCATCACGACGTTAATTATTGCGTTAATCATCAGCATCGGCATTAATCTCCCGTACATCATCGAGCAGTTCGATAAAGGCGACAAAGCGACGAACGTCGGTTATATCCAAATGACAGGCGAAGACAATCAGAACACCGGCGACAGCTTAAAGGCTTTCTACGAAGGACAGGAAAATCCGAGCATCGTCATGGTGCCTTTCGAGGACCAAGGCGACGCCGCCGCCAACGAGAAATCGCTCAAACAGGCGATCGACGACGGTAAAATCAAAGGGTATCTCGCATTCGGCAACGAGCTGACGGACAGCGGTTTCCCAGTCATGACCTACAACTCCGAGAAGCTGATGGAATTCGGCATGACGGAATCGATGCAAACCGCGCTGATCCAAATTCGCCAGGCCAACATCCTCAAGGATGCGGGTTTGACGAACGAACAAATGACGCAGCTGTCGGCGCCGATCAAGATCGACACTGTTCAAATCTATACGGGCGACGGCTCCGGCAACGAGGGCAGCGGCAGAACGCCGCAGGAGCAAGGCGTCAATATGGGCGTCGTCTACGTCATGATCATCTTCCTGTTCATGGCTATCATGACCTCCGGCAACATGATCGCTTCTGAGATTACGGCGGAGAAGAGCTCCCGCGTCATGGAGATTCTCATTACGAGCGTATCGCCGCTGAAGCAAATGTTCGGCAAAATCTTTGGCATGTTCGTCGTCGTTATCGTGCAGGTCGCCTTCTACGTCGCGGTGATCCTGGGGAACGCCTCTATGCCGCATAACAAAGGCGCGCTGGGCAATCTCGACATCGATCTGTCGCTCGTCGATCCGATTCTGATCATCTATGCGTTGCTGTTCTTCTTGACAGGATTCTTCCTCTTCGCGACCCTGTACGCGGCGGTAGGCTCCATCGTCAGCCGGACGGAGGATCTCGGCCAAGCGGTAATGCCGATGACGTTCATCTCGCTGGCCGGCTTCTACATCGCGATCTTCAGCATCAGCACGCCGGACAGCATGCTGGTCAAGGTAACATCTTATATACCGCTATTCTCGCCGTTCACTATGCTGCTCCGTCTGGGACTGACGGAAGTACCGTTGTGGCAGACGCTCGTATCCTTCGGCATCCTGCTCGTCTCGATCTACGTGGCGGTCTACATCTCCGCCAAGATCTACCGCACGGGCGTGCTTATGTACGGCAAACGCCCTAGCTGGAAAGAGATTCGCAAGGCGATGAAGGCTTATAAGATTTAATCGTCGCTATGTGGTGTGGGTAATACGTAATGTTGTCACACATTTTACGTACGATTGCCACAAAGAACTACTTTGAATGTCACACATGAACGCCTTAGGAACACTGAAAAGTGTAGATAAAACAAGGTTTCTTCATTAAATGTGATTCAAAATCCCCTCGAAACGGAAAGTGCTAATTTATAGAGACGAAACTTTTAATCGTTGAATGTGAAATGGCACTTTCCGAATCGAATTGAGGTGAATAATGAATCAGATCGGGGAAAACATTCGTAGGCTGAGAAAATATTTGGGGCTAACACAAATTGAGTTTTCAAGGCAAATTGGGGTATCTCAAGGTACCTTGAGTGATATTGAACAAGGTAATTGCACCCCTTCCGTTGAAACGGTACTGTCGATACATGAAAGGTATGGAGTAACTTTAAATTGGATTCTAAAGGGCTCTGATAAAGAGTGGGCGGTTGATTCCAAAGTTTCAAACACAGGTTAACAAAATGAACTGCTAGCGGTAATAAAACTTCTTACGGAAGAAGCAGCGATTGAAGTTCTTGATTTTGCAAACTATAAATTAAAGAAGTGATCTATGACTTTTATTCATTTCAACCCCTAAGGAGCAATCATAGATTGCTCTTTTTTATGCAACACCCATGGATATGGGGGAGCTAGAAAAAACTAGTGAGATAGGAGAATATTTTCTCAAGTCTTGCCGTAGTCGTGTATAATTGCGGTGATTTTTAGAAGGGGGGCGGATTAGTTTTGAGAGTTCGATTTATCACCAGTTAACCCCGATAATGTAAAGCTGATAGGTTGGAAGCATATTAAAGATCCACAGAAGTCCAATTTCCCACCTAATTGGCAGGATGTACTAAAGGAATAAATACATCAATTTAATTAAACTATCGGTGAAAAATAGCATCATGACATAACGGCAGCCGGCCACACGACCGGTTGCCGTTATTCGTTGAATTAACTGGCAGGATAATTTAGTTCAATGAACGAAGACTCTAGTTGTATTGTGAGGTGTCGATTCTTGAACTCTCTAAATGATGAGTTAATAAAGAACGAAATGGCTGTCGGGGCATATTTCCGTACCTGACGTCCTGCTCGCCCTCGGTTCGGCGCTGAGCTGCAACTCAACAATGATCTTATTGCGCCCAGCTAAATCCAAAGTGTGAAGAGGTTGGTCCCTGCATTTGCTGTGGGGGCTTCCCCGCACATTATTTATGGGACTATACTTCTCTTTTGTTATTTTTTTGGTAGTATAGAACAGAGAGGTGTTGTATGAGAAAATCGTCCCTGTGGATTTATGCGGGATTGGTGTTAGTGTTGGCGTTCGATATTTGGACAAACCACTCACCAGAAGCCAAAGCGTTTTATGACAAGTTGCTCGACCCAATCGATGCGATCAAACTTTCGTTGATTTGGTCGATCCTATTCTTCATTGGGTTGGTCATCTGGTATAGGGATCGGCTCTCCTTAAAGGAAGAGGAGAAAGACGAACTGAAAAACCAGATGCGAAGCCGGATGGAGATGCTCGTGATGGCAAATCAGGAGTTAAGCGAGTATCGCATGCATGATTTGCTTCTAGGCTTGTTTCAACGGTTTGTCTCGATACAGCCGTTTGTTCTCGGTGTACAGCTCTATGAGTATACCATCGTGAATAAATCAGGCTATGGAACCGTGAAGCTTAATTACTTTGACGGGTACGTCCGGGAGCTAGTCGATGTTAATGCTGCTCAACAATTGTATTATTCCTATCCTTTGGACGTCATGCGTGAATATCAGGATGCTCTGGAATCGTTGTATGAAGAGGATAATACCGAGCAAATTTATCCGGACAAGCTAATAAATTTCTGCTACAAACATCAGCGCACCCTCTCCTTGAAGCCGAATCCGGCCATTTCTGAAGAGGACGCCATTGTTTATGCCTTCGTTTCGCTGGGTATAGATATATTAAGCGCTGCCCTTTATAATTCGGTTGGCAGTTTTATTGATCCAGACAAGATCAAACTGATTCTGACCAAAAAGCGGACTGGCTTTCTACAATCCATCCTAGCGAACAGCCCCTACACGTTTTCGCATCATGAGTTAAATGGCAAGGCTGATCGACAGTATATCGGTAGTCCTTTTCATTACAATGACCGTCAATATCTTTATGTCATTGTTCTCGATCAAGAAATCCTGGATGAGAGCAATTACCAGGAGATGATTACGGACATTACTGATGGCTTCGAGAGCCGACTTCAAAAATGTCTGGAATCGGTGTATAATGGAAACAAGAAGGGTGATGATGAACATGGTAGTTAAGCCAGAGAAGAAAGTTCTCAATGCTTCCAAAGTAATCCGTCAGCTTGAAAATGAGGGATGGGTCGTTATTAAGGAGTCTCCTCACGTCAAAGCTACACGTTCAAAAGCAGGCTTTAGCGCCTTGGTTGGCAGTCGTAATCGCCCATTGGTCATTAAGGACTCTCATTCCGAAGTTACAGCGTCAAAAGCAGGCTTCAGCATCTTTGGTTGGTAATCGGATTCGCTTGCTGGTCATGAAATAATAACATATTCTCGATTAGGAGACGGCGATGCCGTCTCCTTTCATATTTTCTTCTCATTCGGCGTATACTTCCAACAATACGCCAAAAGGGAGGGACGACAACAGTATGGACAAGCCCTATCTTAAAAACCGTGATGAAATCCTCCTGCAGTTAAAGAACCTTGGGTTTAAGTTGAACGAAAGCGACGAGAAAAGGCCGTGTTCCGGTTTAGTCGGAAGTCGCCGCAGCCCCCTAATCATCTCGCCTAAGCCACAAAGCAGTAAGCGAACAAAGTAATAAAAAGTTCCGCTTAAGTCTCAAATGAACTGATCATAAGTTAATTCAGAGAAAAAGACGACATTCCGTTTGAAATGTCGCCCTCCAAGATAAATCATTCAATTACCGTCCAAGAATCGTTTCCTTTTTTAATTAGCGTTGAATTCTTTAAAGTATTCATCAGGACTAATACGCTTAGTATTAAATGAATAAAGTACAATTACTCCAACAATGATTACTAAGAATAAAGTTATCCAAAATTTACGGTTTGTTAACAAGGTGTTTGCCTTCGGCAAAACCAGACCTATAATATTGAGAAATGTGATACTGTCCACCCCCAGGAGTATCGTGATATATATCAACACCATAAATGACTCGTCCAACAACCTTTACAGGTACGTTTTGTGACTTAGCAGTATATTCCCAATATTCTCCCATTCCGCTTCTTGTATTTTTCGTAAGTCGTTCTGCATCTTGGTAGCTTACTATGGATGGTTCATGTACCATATCTTATTTTTTTAACGCAAACTCCGCAAAGAAAATAACGTAAATGGTTATCGCCGATTAGATGGTGTCTTCGAAATCCATATTGGAAAGAATATGCAAGGGAGCATTGATTTTAATAAACAATTATTAATATTATTGAGTATTGCCAAAGAGAAAAACTAAAAATTGAGTTCGTATCAGGCTTGTTTACTTATGGCAGAATGGTGCAAATATGCGGGGAGTCCATTCTTTTAATAAAACCACTAGGGCCGATTTCGAACATTATACAAAGCGAAATGATTAAAAGCTTCGAAAATAATTCAAATGTTAATAGTGATCATTTACATCTGGTTATTCTTGATCCGTCCAAGATTAAAATTAAAAAATAATAGAAATGGAAGGAGAACGGTAAGCTTTTAAATGAGTGATTTAATGTTACTATTTAGGTCTCCCCAAATTCTGGGGAGGTTCTTTTTGTTATTTAAGGATTTATACGTTCAATAGCCAATTACTATGAGACAAGTAACTTTTGGTAGGAGTGATGTCATGAAACTAATACCACAACAAGTGGATACAATATGCAAAGGATATCAGGAAATTGCTTGTAATTCCATGCACTCCTCTCAATTTGAGAAACAGGCCCAACAAATCGAAAAAATTGGAGAAACGCGTCCACAAGCACGAACACCAACTTGACCAATCGAGCCCCAATGCAACAAAACACCATCAAAAGATTTAAATCTAAACAGCGATCAAAATACATACTAAAAGAAACTTTTGGAAGATATTTGTCGAAAAGGAGTGTATAATGAGTGTATATGAAACTTTTTACATTGAGGTGAGTTTATGATAGATTTTTTAACACCACTTGGCGAACAGATGAGGAATCTTTTTAATTTATTCGATGTTGATTATTCTTATTATGAAGATACCGAAGGTGAGAAGAAACATGTGGAGTTTATTACAAGAGGATTCGATACTGATTCTGAAGATCAAGTAAGACTATTGGCCTCGATTTGCTATCATATACAAACCGGATTTTGGTCTTCTTCAATAAACACATTATCTCAACTACAACCAGATCTTGACCTTGATTTTGAATTAGAACAAAGTATTCATGAGTATTTTTCTGGGAGTTCCTTTGGACTATTGGAGGAAAGAAAAGAACACTTTCAAAACCAACGCAACCCCTTTATTTTGGAGGTATTAGCTAACTGTATGCTATTCTCTGTGGAGAAAACTCCGAATTTTGATTTTGTTCTGAGAGCTATGAATAAAATACATTTAAGCTCAAAGATTCAGGGATTGGATGCAGCAGCTATTGCAAGTACTGCTTCTTCAGAATATTACATTATTGTAGGTGAAGCGAAGAATAGAGATATTCCATCTCAGGGTACATCTGAAGCATTTGAAGCCTTTCAAAAGCACGATTCAGGAAGAACGTGGGCTGATATTAGACAACTAGTAGGTTTAATTTCTGAAGCAGCTAGACTTAGCAATAATAATGGAGTTGAATTGACTAGGACGCTCTCGAAATGGTCGGTTTGGAAAGATCGGTATATATATAGATTAACGATTGAACACAAAACAAAAAAGCCTCACGGGGGATCGCAATTTAAAGATTACCACCAGTACACTCAAAATGTAGTAGAACCAGAGAGGAGGCAGTGTGAATCATTTGGTACTAAGAGGTTGACTGAGTTTTATGAGAAAGTATCACGACTAATTGTTGAGTACATTGAAAGTAAGGGTGAGAAAGAGAGTGCTTGACCATTTTGCTAAAGAGCGATATTCCCTGGCATCATCTCTTGTTGAAGATCTTAATGGTGAAGATATAAGAGAATTGCTATTAAAGATCACCATTGAGAACACTAGAGTAAATATTTTTAAAGCGACAAATAGTGATGGAGTAATTGATGAGGAAGAAATCTCACTTCTTGATAGATTAGCAAAGTCTCTCCTTCTACGAATTGTTTTTGATAATGAAGTTGAATTCTCATTAATTGAAAGCGCTGCATTAGTATGTGCACAAGTTTATGAGACATTATCTCCCCCGTTAAATGAAGTTATTTATACATTAGAAGATAATACATATCTAAATAGAGTAATGACTTCTCTTCTGTATTATGTATCTGGATATGATCCTAACGCCAAACAATCGGTTTCGGAATTAGGTGGAAGAATACTTATCGATGAATCTGTTGAATCGAGATTAATGGCCAACTTAATTTATTTCTCTCAGTTTAAAATTAGAGATATCAACAGTATCAGAAACGGAAACGAAGAACTGATTCAACCTCAAAACATTATTCAACTTAAGCAGTTATCACGAAATGCTTTATATTATGAGCTTGATGATTGTTTAAATTTAATTAAGCAGGAACTGATTAACTACCATACTAGTTGGAACAGAGATATAAAAAGTAAATTGAAACGCCTCTTTGAACTTGCGACTGATTGCAATGAGCAAACGATTAGTTTAATTTCGTTAATATTATTAGTTCTGGATAAAGTACTTGCGTCACGTGCTATTTCAGTAATTTTGCCTCCTAGTGATTGTTTAGAAGGTGTATGGTCAATTCACATGCAAGCCTATATAAATGAAGGTGTATATCTTATATGGCCACCTCATAAAGAAGCAATTGATAAAGGCATTCTAAATGAACAAAATAATATTGTTGCTATTCCTACAGGGACAGGTAAGAGTCTTATTGCAGAACATAAGATTATTTCATCTCTTCAGAGAGGGCAAATTGTAATTTATCTTTCTCCGACTTTGGCTCTCTGTAGGCAAATATCAGGTCGTATGAGAAAAATACTTGACGTCCAGAGTTTGATTTCTGGAAGCTCATTGTTAGTTGATGATTTAGAATCATTTGACGAATTGGATGATCATGAGACTAAGTTGATTCTCGTAATGACTCCAGAAAAATGCTCCACCCTATTGAAAAATAGACAAGACATTTTTCAAAATGTTATTCTTTGTGTGGTTGATGAGTTTCATAATATTAAAGAAGGTAGTCGTGGAGCTTTACTTGACTCACTTCTGGCAAGGCTTTCAGAAGCTGCGCCAAATTCAACATATTTGTTACTCTCTGCATTAATTGATAATTCTGAGATTCTTCCAAAATGGTTGGAAAATTTAAATCATAAAGATGTACAAACTACATTCACAAGATGGAGACCTTCTAGAACAATTCGAGGTTTCATCGCTCACCCGCAGATCGAATATAATCAGGCTTTAAGGAATGCAAAATTGAGTAAAAAAAAGACCTATTCTGAGGAAATTGAAACTGATTTATTTTTTTGTGTACAGGATGTGTGGTCACAAAATGAGCGGCAATCCGCGTACCCAATTAGAATTCCAAAAAAGTTTAAAGTTAGATTTGGCGTAAATAATTTTGGAACCTGGTCGACAACGGGATATGGAAATGACCTATCACGTCAACTTGGAAATTGGTTGGCAAGTTGTAATATGCCGGTATTAATTTTTTCCCAAACAACGAGACATTTATTGAATGAGATAGAAAACCACAGTAAAATACGAACATTTAATCAAGTCTTAAATAATAAAGTGAGTGCATACTTAGAAATAGCAAAAGCTGAATAGGGTACGAGTCTGAACTTCTTGAAGGATTAGGAAAAGGAATTGGAATTCATACTCAAGCGCTAATTGAAGAAGAGCAACAAGCAGTAGAGGAGTTCTTTAAAACGAGTAATAAAGGTGTTGTTTGTGCAACAGGGACCCTAGCGCAAGGGCTTAATCTACCGGCTTCAGCTGTTGTTGTTAACACAACTAAGCAGCATAATGAGGAAGATTTACCAAAACCATTGTCGAAAGAAGAAGTAATAAATATGTTGGGCAGAGCTGGGAGACCAGGTCTAGGATTCCAATCAATTGGAATAATTGTGCCACAATACCCTGCTTTATATGATCAAGAAAAAAATACTTATTTACTTGATGAGGAATATAGAGATTTCTTAGAAAGAATTGATGCAGTTGTACCTTTAAGTTCAGGTTTGATTAATGTTATCGAGACAGTTGCATCGTTAACTGATCCGAATGAGGATCCTGATAAGCTTACATTTTTATTACATGCTGCAGTGAAAGATGGTTTAGTTAATGAGGATATTATTAATAAGACAGTTGCCAGTTATTTTGTAGGATCAGAACCAATTAATTATGCAATTCAAAAATGTAATCTTTGGCTAGAAAATGCTTCAAAGGATACAAAAATGCAAAAAGTGATTGGCTTGGCACAAAAATCGGCAATACCGTTAAGTCTCGCAAAAATTTTAGTGGAGACTTTTGATGAAGATCAAACCAGTATGTTGCTTGCTCTGAGAAGCGCTACAACGGAAGACTGGATCAGATGGTTTTTAAATAATCTCAAAAAACTTGGCGGAGAGTTTTATAAAACATATATACATTCTGTCTTTACCAATTGCGATTTGTTAGTCGGCTTTATCAGTAGTTGGACAAGTGGAAAGAGTATTCTGGAAATTGCTCAATTGTTTTATAGTCTGGAAGTTGGGAAAGAGCCTGTTCCCGGGAAAAGAAGTAACCAAAGTGCGATAGCCAAAGTAATTCATGTTCTGAATGATGGCAAGAGAAACATTGTTCATTTAGCAAATTGTTATCTATACCTGGTTGAAGAATTAAACTCCAGTAGGGAACTGGAATCTGAATTACCAAACGAATTGTTGATGCTTTCAACATGCCTTAATTTAGGTGTCCTCGATTTCGAGGCAATAAAATTTCGCAAGAAGGGGTTTCCAAGGGAGCTATCAATTAAATTTGGTGAAATTTTTAGTAGTCCGTATGATGTGAAGAATCTAATCTTCATGTGGAGTATGACTAATGAAATCGAAGGAATACAGGTTTCTGAAAGATTAAGAACGGCATTGATTAGTATAAATAGTTAAGGTTGAACTGAATTGTTTGCAGTTAAGATGACGTAAAGTAAGTTGTGTACCAAGTTTTGGTATCTATCCGAAACACAAAAAGGTAGGGTATCCTCGGGATTGTTGAAGTCACCGAAGGAGGACCTTACTCAATGACTAATTTATCCGAAAACCTGTTCAATGATCTACTGTAAAATGCTGTGACTCGACTTGTGAAGGAAAAGATCGAATTGCTTCTGCGAGAAGAAATCAAGAACTTCCTTGAAGTCGAGCAAGAAGGCTAGCGCAATAGTCGAAACGGCTACTACGAACGAAACCTAGACACCTGACACGGAAAATCACTGACCTCAAAGTACCTAGAGACCGCAATGGTCAGTTTCAGACGCATCTCTTCGAGCCCTATTCACGTCGCGAAGGATGGCTAGAGGAGGGGATCATTCATCTGTACAAAGGCGGTATGAGTACGCGTGAAGTGGCTAAGTTTATCGACTCCATGTTTGGATCGCATTACTCTCCTACCAGATTAGCAATATCACACATACGGTCATGAAGGACATTGAAGAGTGGCAGAATCGCCCGCTGGAGCGCCGTTACTCGGTCCTTTGTCTCGATGGACTCTACGTCAAACTCAAGCGGAACACAGTCAGCGGGGAGGCCGTCTACCTTGCTATGGGCAACGAAAAAGGCTACCGGCAGATTCTTGGCTTTTACGTCGGCGGACAGGAGAGCGCTAACGTGTGGCGAGAAGTACTGCAGAGTCTGCGTGAACGCGACGCCACAGATGTGCTTCTCGGAGTTTTTGACGGATTGCCAGGGCTAGAGTATGCATTCAGAAAGGTCTACCCCAAAGCGGACGTTCAACACTGTGTGGTGCAAAAGGTGCGTAATACGATTCCGAAGATTCGCGTGTCTTAAAAGACCGAATTCCTCGCGAATCTCAAAGATGTTTATACCGCTCTGGACGGTGATGTTGCGCGAGCAGTCTTTGACGGCGTGAAAGACAAATGGAAAAAGCTCTACCCAAAGGAGATCAAATCGTGGGAAGAGCAACTGACCACGCTCCTCACCTTTTACAAGTTCCCGCCGCTAACTTGGCCAGCGATTTACACGTCAAATCCGATTGAGCGAATGAACAAGGAACTGCGCAAACGTCTGAAGCCTATGAACAGTCTGACGAATATTGAAGCAACGGAAAAAATAATTAACCTGCAAGCCCTCGACTACAACGAGAAATGGTGTGGCAGAGCGATCCGAGGATTTGTCTATGTCGATACAAAGGTTGATTTTGAAAAGATGTACAGCGAACGTTATGGAGGGCAATGACCTCTATATCGTTCGCTGAGGCTAAGCCCCCCAATAAACAATTCCATCGTCCCGATGGAAAAACCTACTACACAGAATACTTGACGTTACCGTGACAACATTAAGTATCGCCCACACTGGTGTGGTAATACGTATCACCCACAAAAGACCCTTGATTTGTCAGGAACGCTGATAAATCAAGGGTTTTTCATAATTGAAAAAAGCTCCCTCCTCCGGAGCATTGCGCAGGCCGCTCTCGTCCTTTGGTCCGGTAAAAAAATACTAGAGTCGGTGTCGATTCGGCTCAGCAGCGTGTTTAAAGGAATGAAATAATGATGTTTTTAGAAAGCGATCGCTATTTTTTCGGATGAAAAAGCTCGATTATTATTTTTTTTCATATAAATAAACCGTTTTCATGAATGGCGGCGATCATTACCGATGGATGCAAATAATGTCGAATGACATGGTCGCGTCAGCTATTTCCGGGACATCGGTCAATAGTCCCGATTCAGGCAACCGAGGTGTGGATTTTTTTTGCATTACTAGAAAAGAGGCAGAAAGTTGGAAGCGGAATCATCCTTTCTATTACAAGGGTAGCAATCGGTTTATAGCTATACGGAATGAGTCTGGAAGCGGATTGGCCATAAAAGTATATAAAGCGCTTTCATCTGACAAAATTATCTTTTTCGCAAGCAAAAGCGGATTTGTTAATGAATAATAAATGGTTAAATTAGGAGCGAATACTTATGAAATCCGTCCGCAAAATGAGAAAGAAAGGCTAAATGACAACATGTCTTTATTCCCTCAAGAATTGTAATAATCTATGTCATACTAGTCTCAAAGTTGAAGCTTGGCAGAAAATAAACAATATTTTTACTAATATTAAAACTTCCTAATTATTGTTGTGTTATATGTCGATTTGTAGCAATCTTAACTTACCTGAGGGAGGGGACGGTAAAAGTAAGGCTTGGAAATGGAGGATTTCGTCAATGGAAGTTTCGAATCAAGAGCAGAAGCGCGTAAGGCTGAAGCAATTTTTGAAAATATTATCCGAAGATCCTTCACTGGCAGGCTGGGAGAAGCTGCAGAACGCCGGTTCACTCGCCGACCTCCTTGTTTACACCGGCTATTATCCAAGAAACGATACAATAGACATGGCCAAGGTCGTGTCGCTCCTCCTAAAGAAGCTGGGTCACGAGGCTGGCTCGGAGGACATGATGGAGCATGTCATTAACGGAGGAACGGTAGAGGAATTTATGAACAAATGGAAGGTAAGGGCGTCGGGATAAAGGAGAAAGGATGGAGGCGGACGCTTCTATGCCATTCTCACGCCCAAAAGTTCGCGTTTTGAATAACTAGTGCATATAAGTATTCGTTAAGAATAATTTCTGAGCGAATCGAGGAAAAGAATAGATTTTAGGAGTAATGGAGGAGACCTTGTTGGAATTGAAACAATACTGGAACATCGTCAAAAGAAGGCTGTTATTAATTGCACTCATGATTATCGTCGTTTGTACGGCCGTAGGCATTTACTCCTTCTTATTCATCAAACCGCAGTTCTCGGCTTCCTCTACGCTGATCGTCAACGACTTCAAGGACAGCGCCGAGCTGCTGCCAAGCATAGACGCAGGCTCCATTGCCTCCACGATCGGGCTCATCAAAACCTATAAAGAGATCGTAAAATCGCCTAGCATGATGAAAAAAGTGCTGGGCGAGTATCCGGATCTTGCAAACTCATACCGTGAGCTCAGCGGCAAGGTTACCGTGAGCTCGGTTAGCGAAACGCAGATTATGACCATTACCGCCCGCGAGGACTCCTACGAGAAGGCGGCCAATACGGTCAACGCCGTTGCGACCGTTTTTCAAAAATCGGTTCCCGAGCTGATGAAAATCGACAATGTTTCCGTCTTGGACCAAGCCGATCCAAGCGAGCAGCGCGGCCCGGTGGCGCCGAATCCAATCATGAACATTGCCGTTGCATTCATACTGGCCGCGATGGCGGGCATAGGCCTCGCCTTCCTTCTGGAGCATTTGGACGACACGGTCAAGAACGAAGAAGACGTCGAGATGCTGCTTGGCGTTCCGGTGCTGACCTCGATTCCGAGGTTTAAAGAACGCGACGCCGATGAACGAGGCAACGGGGCGACGATGACACGAGGAGCAGGGAGGGGAAGCAATGTCTCGCTTGATACGTAAATGGAATCTCATTACGGAACGAAATCCGGGTTCGCCCATCTCCGAGGGGTATCGTCTGCTGAGGACGAACATCGAGTTTGCGACGAACGACGATAAACCGCAAATCATGATGGTCTCCTCGTCCCAACCGGGCGAAGGAAAAAGCACGACATGCGCCAATATGGCGGTCGCATTCGCTCATGCGAACAAACGGGTGCTGGTGATCGATGCGAATTTACGAAAACCGGCGCAGCACTACATTTTTTCCGTGTCCAACCATAAAGGCTTGACGACCGCCTTGCTGAGCCGGCTGGAGCCGCAGGAGGTCATCCAGCGGACGAGTACGGACAATCTGTCGGTTCTCGCCGCAGGCCCGACTCCTCATAATCCGTCGGAGCTGCTGTCGTCGAAGGAAATGGGCAGCCTGCTTGAGACGTTGAGGGATGCCTACGACGTCATCATTATCGACACGCCGGCGATCATGTCCGTTACGGACGCTCAAATCGTTGCGGCGCAAAGCGATGGCGTCGTCCTGGTCATCGACTCGGGGAACGTGAAGAAAGAGGTCGTGCTCAAAGCGAAGGCCTCCCTCGCGCATGTACAAGCCAATCTGATCGGCGCCGTACTCAACAACATTAGCCGCAAACAAGCGGATTCCTATTCCTATTCCTACAAAACCGGCATCAACGCTTAGCGTCACAACATCAAGCTATGAGTGCGTGTTCATAAAGTTCGGTTCTCAGTACCGAGAAGATTGGATGAAGCTAGAAACTGAGGAGCGGAGCGTAGCAGAGCTACGTGAGCACCTGCAATGTTTCCGAAGGAAACATACTTCGTAAGCATTCGCTAAGGTTCGGCTGAATTCAAGATTCGATGTCGAGTAAGCTTCTAGGAATACTTCGTAATGGGAAGCGGACTTTTTGAACAACCTCTATAACGGAAGGTAATGTCTCCTGCACCTTTATCACCGGAGGCACTCGGTCATGCTGTGGGTCAATTGACCTTAGACGTTAATCGTCAAGGGTGTGACGTGAGGGAGGGTTAAATGCCCTGTAGCTTTATTTTTCATGTTTTCTTCGGATTTTTCACTAAAAATCCGAGCTATGTTTTCAGGGGCAAGGAAAGCATAGCTCGCATTTTTAGCGTCTCGATAGAATGCGAAAAAAATAAATAGAGGATAGGGTGAAGTCAAATGAAAAAAGTGAGAAAAGCCATTATTCCTGCTGCGGGACTCGGTACCCGGTTTTTGCCTGCGACGAAAGCCATGCCGAAAGAAATGCTTCCTATCGTTGATAAGCCCACTATTCAATACATCGTAGAAGAAGCCATCGAATCGGGCGTCGAAGACATCATCGTCGTGACGGGCAAAGGCAAACGGGCGATCGAGGACCACTTTGACAGCGCGTTTGAGCTGGAATACACGCTCGAGAACAAAGGAAAGCTCGACATTTTGGAAGAGGTAAGGAAATCGTCCAACGTTAACCTTCACTATATTAGGCAAAAAGAAGCGAAAGGGCTTGGCCACGCCGTCTGGTGCGCCCGCAATTTCATCGGGGACGAGCCGTTCGCCGTTCTGCTTGGCGACGATATCGTGGAAGCAGACACGCCTTGCACCAGGCAGCTGATTGAGCAGTACGAGCTCACGCAGCGTTCGGTTATCGGCGTGCAAGCCGTTCATCCGGATCAGACGGACCGCTACGGGATCGTCGATGCCGGCGAGACGATGGGCCGCCTATATCAGGTGAATCGGTTCGTCGAGAAGCCGCCGAAGGGACAAGCGCCTTCCAACCTGGCCATTATGGGCCGCTATGTCCTTACCCCGGAAATATTCGAATACTTAGGCCGGCAGGAAATCGGCGCGGGCGGAGAAATTCAACTGACCGACGCGATCCAGAAGCTGAACGTGGCTCAAGGCGTTTATGCCTACGATTTTCAAGGCAGGCGCTATGACGTAGGCGAAAGGCTTGGCTTTATTATGACGACCGTCGATTTCGCGCTCCGGAATAACGAGCTTCGCCATCAGCTCTTGAACCAGCTTGGCGAATTGTTAGAGAGAGAGCACGGGAAGCAATTAATCGCAATAGGGGGTGAATAATGATGCAACCGCATTTCCGCGATGAAGTCGTATTGAACACGCCTAACGAATATCGATTTTCCTTGAATTCGGTATTGAAGAGGACCATTGACGTAACCGGTTCGCTGGTAGGCTTGCTTCTGTTAAGCCCGTTGTTCGTCATCATTGCCGTTCTGATCAAACTCGAGGATCCGAAAGGCTCCTTATTTTTTTACCAAACGAGAATCGGCAAGAACGAGAAGCCGTTCCGGATGTATAAATTCCGCTCTATGGTAAGCAACGCCGAAGAAAAGCTGAAGGAGCTGCTCGCCCAGAACGAAATCGAGGGCGCTATGTTCAAGATGAAGAACGACCCGCGCATTACGAAGGTCGGGAAGTTCATCCGCAAAACGAGCATTGACGAGCTTCCGCAGCTGATCAACGTGCTTCGGGGCGATATGTCCCTGGTCGGTCCGAGACCTCCTCTAGTCAGGGAAGTTGCGGAATATACCGATTACGACAAGCTGCGTTTGACGGTTACGCCCGGCTGCACGGGTCTATGGCAGGTTAGCGGCCGCAATGAATTGAGTTTTAAGGAAATGGTCGAACTGGACTTGAAATATATTCAAAATCGGAGCGTCGCGTTTGACTTGCTCATCATATTCAAAACATTCAGAGTGCTTCTTGGGGCAAAGGATGCTTTCTAAGGCGGAAAACGGATGAAAAAGATCATGTTTATTACGAATAGGCTGCCGTTTCCAAATACGGACGGCAGGAAAAATCTGCTTCAGCAATACATTCAGCAAATCAAAGACATTTATCCCGAATGCCGGATCGTGAACTTGTCCTTCGTAGACGACAAGAAGTACTTGAAGGACCGGCCGGATACGATTGCCCGGCTCGAATGTCTGGAGCTGCCGGGCATGGCCGAAAAGCTGTTCAATGCTCTGGTCTATTCCGTGCTCCTGCGGAAATGGCCGCTTCAAGTGTCGGTCTACTACTCCCGGAGAACGCATCGGCGAATCAAACGGTTGATCGAGGAAGAGCAGCCGGATTTCATCCTCTACGATATGGTGCGCGTCGCGGAGTACGTTGCGGACGGTAACGGGCAGCGCGTGCTCAGCTACGATGATCTGCTGTCCTTGCGCTATGAACGCCAGCTTCAATGGTTCCAGTACATTCCGTCGGTATTCGGCGGTTTTTCGGACAAGCTCCCGTCCGGACTCAAGCGGTTTGCCGATGTGAAGTTCATTCAGAAATGGCTCGTCTCGTTCGAGAGCAAGCTGTTGCACAAGTACGAAAAGCATGTTGCCCGCCATTTCCAACATCTGATCTTCACTTCGCCCAAAGAAGCGGAAACATTCCGGCAAGTCGTCAGTCACCGCTCTTGTCTCGGCATCCCGATGCGATTCGATCCGGATGGGCAATCGGCGGGGATTCCCCGCCCGTACGATCGGAACAAGCTCGTCTTTGTCGGGAAGATGGACATTCCCCACAATAGCTCCGCTTGCGTTTTTTTCTGCGAGAAGATATGGCCTAGCATCAAGCGGAAGGCGCCTGACGCAACGTTCTATATCATCGGCAAAAGCCCGACCGCGGAAGTGCTAAGGCTGCAGCAGACCTGTCCCGGAGTTATCGTAACCGGAGAAGTGGACAACGTGAAGCAGGTCGTGAGCGATGCCGCCTTAATGATCGCTCCGCTTCTGTTCGGTACGGGAATTAAAACGAAAATCGTCGAGGCGATGTCTTGGGGCGTTCCGGTCGTCACGAATCCGATCGGCGGCGAAGGCATCAACGCCATCAATCGCGAGGATCTGTTCGTCTCCGAAACGGATGAGGAAATGGTGCAGAACGTGCTCCTGTTACTGAACAACGAAGAGATTAACGAAAAAGTTTCGCGCAATTCGATCCGTTACGTGACCCGTCATTTCAGCAGCTCCGTCACCCGCAAAAATTTGGAGCTGATTTTATCGTAGGGCAATTGCGCCAAAGCAGGTGTTGGTTATCATCCGGAATCTTGTAATCGCGCTATTCCTATTATCCTTGATGCTCTTAACGTACGACAGCTTGCCTTATATCCCTTTCTCGGTCTACCGGCCGGTCTCGATGTTTCCGATGTTCCTTGCTTCCGTCTTGCTCCTGCTGACCGACTTCAGGTTCAAGAAGGGGGATGTCTTTCTTCTTCTCTTCATGATGTACAGCATCGGGCATTCCTTGATCGCGGCTATGTCGAACGGCGATATCGGCAGCAGCGCGTCGCATATTGTTACGCTGCTGTTCGGCCTGTCGATGTACCGGGTAACGGTATATGTCTCCGAACAAGCGAAGAAAGATCCGGAAATTTTGAAGGGCATCGCCAAAAGCATCGCGATCGCGTTTATTCCACCGCTCGCGGCCGGTTTCCTGCAGCTCGTCGATTCGTTCTTCGTCCGCAACGGATTTTCCGGCGCCTTCACGGGACTATTCGCGGAGAAGGTGTATCTCCGAAGAATTCAGATGCTGTCGGGCGAGCCTTCATGGGCGGCGATCCATATGCTGAGCGGCGGGCTGATCATGTTTTTCCTGTACAAACGGGGCTTCCGCAAGCAGCTGCTCCTGTTCGTCGCCACGATATTGCTTATGGTGGCGTCGTTCTCGGCCTACGCCTATACGGTGCTGCTGACCGCGCTGCTCATTTACGTGCTGGTAACGAACAAGAACAGGGGCAAGATGCTGGCCGTTCTGACGGTCTGCGCCTTGGTCGTCGTCGTGGGCGTGCCTTATCTGATCGAGACGTTCAAGATAAGCGGCTACTTTACGGAGCGGTTTCAGTTCGATTTCAAACAATTGATGAATAGCGACAATTCTTTTTTTATTCGGCTGGTGTTTCCGGCCATCGGTTTCCTGGAATTTGCCAGACATCCGATTTTCGGAGTAGGCGGCGGTTTTTATTATACGGAATTTGCCTCCCTTCTACAGCAGCATTTCAGCAGCGGATTGAAGTTCACCGAAGTTTACGATCTTGTGTTTAATAAGCCCGATGCAGCCACGTCGAGAAATCTGGTGTCGAAGGTGTTCGCCGAGGAAGGCCTTATCGGGGTTATCCTTTTTGGAGGGTTTCTAGTTTCGATCTTTCGTAGCTGCGGGGCAAATCCGTATTCGAAATTCGCTTTTGCGTTATGCATCGCGCTTGTCATGAATTTTGATTCTTATGCTTTTCTGGATTTCTGGTTGTTGTTCGGGTTCATCCGCGGTGGTGGGTTCGAAACGGAAGCCTTGCGTACCGGCCTTCCCGTACGCGCTCCCGTTCGGGCAAGAGGCCTGATGCCGCCCGTCAGACCTATTTATAGTGCGAGTTCAAAAAGCTCAGTTTTCAGCACCGAGAAGATTGAATGAAGCTAGGAACTGAGGAGCGGAGCGTAGCAGCGCTACGTGAGCACCGGAAGTTCCGGCTGAATTCAATATTCGACGTCGAGTAGGCTTCCCGAATATGCTTCGTGATCAAAAGTGGGCTTTTTGAACAACCTCTTATAGCGAATGGAGACGAAAGGCATGAAGATCGTAATCGTAAACAGCTTGTATACGCCGTATATTATCGGCGGCGCGGAAATATCGACGCAAATTTTGGCCGAGACGCTTGAACCGGCGGCCGACGTGCACGTGATCACGACAGGCGGGCAGAAGAGGAGCGCCGGCATCTTGTCGGAACGGATTAACGGGGTTATGGTTCACCGCCTCCCCTACAACAATTTGTATTGGATTGGCGACGGGGAAGGCCGAGGCACGCTGCATAAGACGGCCCGCAGGCTTGTCGATATGTATAATCCGATGCAAATCGGGACCGTATCGAGCCTGCTCACGCAAATACGGCCGGATCTCGTCCATACGCAAAATTTGTCCGGGTTCGGAGCAGGGATCTGGTCGGCTTTCCACCAAGCGGGCGTGCCGATCGTGCATACGCTGCGGGATTATTCGCTCATCTCGCCCGTTAGCTCGCCTATCGCGAGTCCGCTATTGGCACGGTTATACAAGCTGCCTTCCCTTGCGTTCAGCAAGCGGGTAACCGCGGTGGTCGGCATATCCTCGCATATTTTAAACCGGCACACGGAATCGGGCTTGTTCCCGAATGCGGAGCACCTTGTCATTCCGAACGCGGTGGAGGGCGACATTGGCGCTGGCGAGAAGAAGGAATTCGCGCGCAAGCCGCTGCGCGTCGGTTATTTCGGCAGAATCGAGCAGGAGAAAGGCGTCCGCGAAATCGTCGATGCCGTCCTCTCGCTGCCGCAAGGGAGGGTGGAGCGGCTCTATGTATGCGGCGAAGGCAAGCTGAAGGAAGAACTGACGGCTGCGTGCGGCGATGACGAACGCATCGTGTTCACCGGCAAAGTGAAGCCGGCCGAGGCGCGGGAGCTCATGGCCAAGGTGGACGTAACCGTCGTTCCCTCGATTTGGGAAGAGCCGTTCGGTCGGGTCATTATCGAATCCTATCAAGTCGGGACGCCCGTATACGCCTCGGCTGTAGGCGGAATCCCCGACGTCGTCATGAACCGCGGATTTCTGTTCGCGCCGGGCAGTACGGGTGCGATCCGGGACAAGCTGATGGAATATTTCCACTACTCGGCCGAGGAGAAAGAAACGATTCAAAAGGAGTGCCTGGAGCACAGCCGCAAATTCACCAAGCAATCGCTGCTAGAACAGCATACGGAATTGTATAAGTCGGTCATGCTTCAACAATCCGGCATTGCACAATCGGAGAATGTGTTTTCCGGGAAAAAAATGAAGGCCGGCGCGGGAAGGTAGTCTATGGCACAGGCACAGTTGGCAATCCGAAAACTGTTTAACGGGAACGGCCTCGTTCAGACGATCATGCGAACGAGCGCGATCAATGTCTTGGTGATGGTCATTACGACGATCACCTCCATCGTTACGGCGAGAATGTTCGGCGTCGAGGGCAAAGGGGAGTTTTCGGCGATTCTGTTCTGGCCGACCTTCCTGGTCGGAATCGTCGGCTTCGGACTTCCCACTTCCCTCATCTACAACATGAAGCGGCATGCCGGCAAAGGAGCGGAATACATCAGGGCGGGGTTTCTGTTCCAGCTCGCGGTGAGCATCGTTGTCGGCGTCGTTTCATGGATCTGTCTCCCGGTATGGCTGGGCAACTATTCCGCGGAGGTCGTTCAGACCGCGAAGTGGTACACCGTGCTGACGCTGCCGCTGCTGCTTGCGGTCAATCTGATCGCGGCGCTGGCACAAAGCTCGGATAACTTCCGAACGTACAACGGCGTAAGGCTGTTCGTCCCGCTCTTTAATTTGGCGGGGATCTTCGCGCTCTTCTCGATCGGGGTGCTGAGCATTCACGCCGCCTCGTTCGTCTACCTGATCACGACGCTGCTCGTCGTGATTTGGTCCTTGTACCAGCTCAGGGGCGAGCTCAGAATCGATTGGCTCAGGCGCATGGTCGACAAGGCGGCGGCCGGTTCGCTGTTCGGTTACGGCAGCCGGGTGTTCGGCGTCGAGCTGCTCGGAACGTTGTATTCGCAGTTTGACAAAATCATTATCTTATCGCTGCTCACGCCGCGTGATTTCGGTCTGTACAGCGTCGTTTACGCGCTGTCCCGCGTGTTCAACACGGTTCAGATGGCAATCTCGAACGTCATCTTTCCGAAATTGACGGGGATGGACAAGGACAAAGTCATTTCGACGGTCGGCCGGGCTTTCCGGCTGTCGCTTATTCTAATGACGATTGTGGTCGTGCCGAGCATGATCATCGGCAGGTTTCTGATGGGCCTTTTGTTCGGCAATGAATTCCTAGAGGCCAGCACCGCTTTTTATCTGCTTTCGATCGAATGCATACTCGGCGGCGGCTCATGGATTCTGGCCGCTTCGTTCAACGCGCTGGGTCGTCCCGGCCTCGTGCTGATCCGGCAAATCATCGCGCTTGCAATTACGATCGGACTATTCTTCCTGTTCACGCCCTTATACGGCCTGAACGGAATCGCCTTGTCGTTGGTCGTCGGCGCGCTGGCGAGGATGATCATTACGATAGCCGCGATGAGGGTCGCATTCAAGGTGCGGTTTGCCGGTATGTTGTTCGACAAGGACGATTTCCGCTTCCTGATTGGCCGTTTGAGAGAGAAAAAATTCATGAAAAGAGTTGGAAGAGCAGGTGGAACGGATGAGTAACCCTACGGTCTACATGTGGCCGAAAGCAAGCCCGCATAACAAATACTCCGAGCTGCTGACGAAGTCCATCGAAGACAATGGTCTGCAGGTGGAGCATTACGACAAGAAGAACATCCTTAAGCCCGTCAAGGGAGATATCGTCCATATGCATTGGCCCAGCTACTCGTATCAGGCGTCCAATTTTCCGTTAACGCTGGTAAAGTCGCTGTTATTTGCCGGACTTCTTCTGTTCTTGAAGGCGCGGGGCGTGCGGCTGTTTTGGACCGTTCACAACGTCTGGCCGCATTCGACGGGCAAGAGCAAATGGGATTACAGCATGCGAAGATTTATATTATCCGTCTGCAACAGGGGCTTTGTCATGAGCGAATCGGTCAAGCATGAAGTGATCGAGACGTTCGGGGTAAGCGCCGATAAGCTGATCGTCACGCCGCACGGCCATTACGTGGATGCCTATGTCGGCATGGGGACCGATATCCGCAAGCGGTTCGGCATCCCGTCGGAGCAGTTCCTGTTCCTGTTCGTCGGCCGGATCAATCCGTACAAAGGCATCGAGAAGCTGGTCGAAGCTTTTCTGTCGCCGGGGCTGGAGTCGGCCGGCCTGTTGATAGCGGGCAAAGTAGATGCCGGTTACAGCCTGGATTACATTGATCCGATCAATGATGGCCGAATCAAGGTTTATCCGCATTTCGTGGACGATCGCGAGCTGGTCGACTTCTTGAAGGCCGGCGATGTCATGGTGCTGCCCTATAACCAGATTACGACTTCAGGAAGCGCGATTCTCGCGCTCTCCCATTATAAGCCGGTCGTTGCGCCTAGGCTCGGTTCGCTTAGCGAATACGTTGCCGAGGGATGCGGAATCTTGTACGATCCCGCCGACCCGGACGGATTGCGCAAAGCGCTGGCGATGTCGGTCGATATGAATATGAGCGAGGCCGAGAGGCATATTTCGAAGAAGCTGGCGGAGCTGGACTGGCAAGGGATCGCCGGAAAAATGATCAAGGTCTACACCGGAACAAAACGGTACGAGGTGAACGCATGAAAGCGACGATAGCGATTTGCACGCATAACAGGGCTGAAGATGTAAGGGAAGCGCTGTTCAGTCTTCTGCAGCAAAGCTTTACGGGTGCTTACGAGGTCATCGTGGTCGACAACCGGTCCACCGACAACACCAGGCAGGTCGTTCAAGAAGTGGGTCGGATGACAAGCATTCCGATCATCTATGTTTACGAGGAACGGCTGGGCCTCTCCGTTGCCCGCAATCGCGCGATTCGCGAAGCGAAGGGCGACTACATCCTGTTCCTGGACGACGATGCCGCTGCCTCCAAGAACTGGATTGAAGGCATTGTGTCCGTATTCGAGTCCGATCCCCGGATCGGCTGCGTCGGAGGCAAGATCGATCCGGCATGGGAAGGGGCGGAGCCGGCCTGGCTTCTGCCGGAGAACCGCACGCTCTATACGATATTGGACTACTCGCAGGAAATCGTGGAAATGAAAAAGCCGGCCATCCCGTTCGGAGCCAATGTCGCTTTCCGCAAATCCGTGTTCGATACGCTGAGGCCGTTCCGCGAGGATTTGGGAAGAGTGGGAAGCAACCTGCTCTCGAGCGAGGAAGCCGAGCTCATAGACCGTATCCGCAGCCGCTATACCGTCTATTACACCCCTTATGCTTGGGTTCGTCACAAAATACCGCACAGCAGAGTCAGCCGCAAATGGCTGCTGCGCCGGATCTATTGGCAGGGCGTGAGCAGCGCGGTGAGCTCGGAGCGGAAAACGGGCATTTTCGTTAAATCCGTACTGAAGGTTCCGGTTTTTCTGGTGCTCACGGTCGTCTTCTTCTTCGATAAGCATCGGATTTTTCGCAATATTAGCAAAATTATTTACAATAACGGCTTAATCAGCGGCGTTCTGCGAACGTATCACTAGACAAAACGAGAGGGGAGCAAAGTGGTGGAGTGGGTAGCAAACATAAAGAGAAACCATCGTGCTATTTTTTATTTGATCTCATTCTTATGTTTACTTATAACCCTGATCCCGATAAGCGGTCATGCGGACGGCGCTATTGCCGTGGAATTAGTCGTTGACGATCTTGCGGATTGGAGTCATGTCTACAAGCGATCGGAGACGCTTTCCCTGCAAGCGTATGAAGGTGCCGACGATCCCACCCGGGTAACCCGAAGCTTTGCGCCCAAGGAATACATGACTTACCGGACAGACGGCCCGCTAAGAAATTTTTCTTTATACGCCTACTATCGATCGGGCAACGGGCCGTACGATCAGCCTAATTTTTATGTTTCCGCCGACGGCAGCCAATACGAGAAAGTAACGCCCCGCAGCTTCAACGATGCAGATAACGTCAATTTTGTCGTATATGAGCTGACTGGTTTTCGCTCGGACGCACGATATTTGAAAATCGAATTCACCGGCAGCGATATCGCGAATTCGCCCGTCCTCGGAAAAGCGGTACTGAACGGTCCGTTAGGCGTAACCGCCAACCTGCCTTCGGGGTCCGTCCCTTACGGCAGCATGATTATGCTACAGAGGGCATCGGAGGGCGACAGTGTCTATTACACGACGGACGGCAGCGATCCGAGAACGTCCCTTACGCGCAAGCTGTATTCCTCGCCGATCATGGTGCTGAACGAACTATCGCTAAGGACGACCGCCGTCAGCCATTCGGCTGCGGGCGGTTCGGCGGCAAGCCGGGTTTCCGCTTACCGTTACGTTCCCGAAGGCTCGCTGGATATGACGGTCGGCCTGTACGATCCGCTCGACGATTTCAAGCGGCTTGCCAGCCGCTCGAGCGTTTACATTGCACGAGAATCGTCTTACTACTTCGGCAACGATTCGAGCCGGATGGTACGAACGACCGTGAAGCCGGGACACATCGTCTATCATACGAATTACGATATAACGTCCTTTATGGTGAACAGTTACTTTTTCGCAGGAAAAGCGATCGAGAAGCATCGGATCTATGTATCGGATAACGGCAGGGATTATACGGAGCTGACCGCCGACGCTTACGCGGTAGGACATCCCGTATCCAATTGGCAGAAATACGCGTACGAAGCGACGTCGCTGCCGGCGGGCACGAGGTATTTGAAGATCGAGCTGCGCGGACAGGCTGCGTGGTCGCCTCAGGTTTCGGATGTCATCCTCAATCGGAACACCGCTTCCGTGAAGGTGCAGCCGATCAGAAGCGGCGATTCGCTGCAAGCGGTGCTGGCCACGGCTTCGAGCGGTGCCCAAATTTATTACCGGTTGAACAAAGGTTCCGCCTTCCGGCGTTATACCAAGCCGCTTCAGCTCGCCGGCTATAACTTGCTGGAAGCCTATGCGGTCAAGGAAGGCCTCGAGCCAAGTCCGATCCGTAAATATACGCTCAACGCGAGCGATCAAATCCAGGTGGACCGGTTCGGTCAGATTGAGTCCGCCGACTTTCCCGAGAAGGTCGTAAGCGAACAGCAGCTGAAGGCGGACGCCGATACGGACGCCGCTTATTACGACGGGTTGACGCCGCCTTCGAACCGGGATGCGTACGGCGGCCTGGCCGGCAGCGCGACGAAATACGGCTTGCAGAAAAAGGGCTTCTTCGCCATTCAGAAGATGGGAAGCCGCAAGGCGATGACGACGCCGGACGGCAATCTGTTCTTCAGCTTGGGCGTAAACGGGCTGACGGCGAACGAAACTTATACGATGGTCAAGGGGCGGGAGGAGCTGTTCGAATCGATACCGTCCATTCTTGAGGATTATAAAACGGCTTATAACGGAGACGCTAACTTTTCGTTCTACTTGGCCAACAAGTTTATCAAATCAGGCACGGTCCCAACCGAGCACGCAATCTATTCGGAAGCGGCCGGGCGCATTAAGAAATGGGGATTTAACAGCGCGGGAGGCTTCTCGCCGGACAAATACGGCGCGGAGAACAAGCTGCCTTACGTGCGGATGCTGCCGTTATCCAGCATGAGCTGGGCGAAGATAGACGGGCTTTCGCTGTTCGACATTTTCGCCCCCGACGCGGCAGCCAAGCTCGATAAGTCGTTTGCTGGGTTCGTCGCGCCGTATAAGGACGATCCGATGCTGATCGGGTATTTCATCGACAATGAGTATGAATACCAAAAGTTTTATTCCCACGTGCCGAAGCTGAAGGCAAGCAAAGCGGCGATCAAGGGACGCTTGGTCAAGCGGCTGAAGGACAAGTATCAGGACTTGGACAAATTCAACAGCGAGTGGCAGACAAGCTTTGAATCCTTCGAAGAGTTGAATGAAGCGGAGCTGCAGCTCAAGACGTCGGCGGCGTGGCGCGATATGGACGCCTTCTTCAGATACTACCTGGAGACGTTCTACGGGACGGTCTCGCGGCTCTACCGAAAATACGACCCAAATCATCTTCTTCTCGGAGACCGCTGGCTGACGACGCCGTTCCATAACGAGAAGTTCCGGAGCGTCATGGCGGAGATCGAAGGGAAGTACGTCGATGTCATCAGCATCAACGACTACAGCTATAACATGGAAGCCGGCCTTCTGGAAGACGTATACGCGAAATCAGGCGGCAAGCCGATTCTGATCAGCGAATTCGGTTTCGGCACGACGGAGCAAGGCCTCGATCCGCTCCTTCCGAATTCGGCCGTCAATCAGTCCCAAAGGGGAACGCGTTACAGAAATTACGTAGAAGCCGCCGCGAGCTCGGACTACATTGTGGGCGCTCACGTGTTCAATTACTTGGATCAGGCTGCTCTCGGCAGATACTGGGAAGGCGCATGGGGCGAACGCTATAACTCGGGGCTTGTCAATGTCGCCGACCGGCCGTATAAGGAATATTTGGACGGCGTCATGGCAACCAACTACGACATTTACAAGGTCATGCTAGGGGAGAAACCCCACTATTATTACGATCTGAGCAATAAATGATTGGCGAGGTGAAAGGTTGTCGTGGATACAAGGAAGAGAAGCCTTAAGGAATATGTCAGATTCGGATACCGTATTCTGCTCGGCTTGTTTTTCAGGACGAGGCTGGATCAAGGAGGCAGCCTGCTCCGGGTCTGCGGGAGAGTCGACGTATCCAAAGCCAAAAACGCCAAATTGATTGTCGGAAGAAACGTCATCCTGCATAAAGATATCGGTCTGTATCTGGAATCGGGAAAGGCGAGGATCGAGATCGGCGATCATACGTTCATTAACCGAAGATCGGAAATCAGGTGCAAGGAGCAAGTGAAGATCGGCAATCATTGCGCGATTTCCTGGGACGTATCGATCATCGACACCGATTACCACCAGCTTATCGGCACCGAATCCACGAAGCCGGTCTTCATCGGAAACAAGGTTTGGATCGGCTGCAAATCGACGATTTTGAAGGGCATTACGATCGGCGACGGCGCCGTCGTAGCGGCGGGCTCGGTCGTCACGAAGGATGTGGCGCCCTATACGCTCGTGGCGGGGGTGCCGGCCAAGGAGATCAAACGGAACGTCGAGTGGACCCTTTAGAGAGGTAGTTCAAAAAGCCCGCTTTTGATCACGAAGTATGCCATGAAGCATAGTCGACATCGAATATTGAATTCAGGCGAAACTTCCGGTGCTCACGTAGCTTCCACTACGCTCCGCTCCTCAGTTTCTACCTTCATCCAATCTTCTCGGTGCTGAAAACCGGGCTTTTTGAACACGCATTAAATTAATACAAAGGAGAGAGTGAGTGATCATGCAGAGTACCGCGAGTCTTCACCAGATGGACGTGCTGAAAAATAAGCTTCGCCAAATTACGGACGTCATTCCGCCGGGCTCCAACATTTTCTATATCGATATTCCCGTTCACAGCAACGGCGGCGACCTGCTCATCATGAAGGGCACGGAGGCGTTCTTCAGAGACTACAACATACGCGTCCATGCGCGCTACAGCGTGCTTGATTTTCCTGATTCGCTTCTCATCCCGAAGGATTTCATTATCGTGCTTCACGGGGGAGGGAATTTCGGCGATCTGTATCCCGCGCATCAGAAGCTGCGCGAGAAAATCATTGCAGGCTATCCGAACCATCGGATCGTGATGCTTCCGCAGACGATCTTTTATAAGCAAGAATCCGAATTCGACCGCACGGCGCAAATTTTCAACGGACACAAAGACGTTCATCTCTACGTCCGCGACACGTTGTCTTTGCAAGCCGCAACGGAGAAGTTTCATCGGTGCAACGTGTATTTATCGCCCGACATGGCTCATCAGTTATGGCCGATCCGGCATAAGGACAGCCCGGACAAGGACCTGCTCTGCTTCTTCCGCACGGATATCGAGAAGACGGCCGAGCAGGAGCAGCTCGAATCCGCGGGCCGCGGCGATTATTTGGACTGGGGCTCCCTGTACAACAGGATGGAGCAGAAATCGATTCATCTCATTGTCCGAATGATCAAGAAAGGCGCCGGTCCGCTGCCGATGCAGACGATTTGGGGCAAGTACACCGATTATTTGGTGGATAAAGCGGTCAAGCGGTTCAGCGGTTACCGGAACGTGCAGACGTCAAGGCTTCACGGCCATATTTTATCCTGCCTGATGGATAAGCCGAACACGCTGCTGGACAATTCTTACGGCAAGAACTCCAACTATTACCATACCTGGACAAGCGGCATCAGGTCTGCCCAATTGATTGTGAAGAACGAAGGCTATATAAGATGAACAAGAGATTTCCCCTGGGAGCGGAGCAAGAGAGATGAATCTGGAGAAGCGTCAGGAAATCCGTGAACAACAGCGATCGGAAGATCATCTCTCTTGCGCAGCGCCGCATGGTGCAATTCTTAAGTTCAACTCTATAGAGGAGGAGTAACCATGAAAATTGTTCTACTCTCGGGAGGCTCGGGCAAACGCCTATGGCCGCTGTCGAACGATTCCCGCTCCAAGCAGTTTTTGAAGGTGCTGAAAAATTCGGAAGGGAAGCTCGAGTCGATGGTGCAGCGGGTTTGGGGGCAAATCGAAAGCGCCGGGCTTCGCGAGCATGCTTACATCGCAACGAGCAAGCCGCAGGTCGAAATGATCTACAGCCAGCTGGGCAGCGAGATCGAAGTGATCGTCGAACCGGAAAGAAGGGATACGTATCCCGCGATTGCGCTGGCGGCCGCCTATTTGTATTCCGTAGAAGGCGTCAGCTTGAACGAGACGGTCGTCATTATGCCGGTCGACCCTTACGTCGAGGAATCGTTCTTCCGCAAGACCAAGGAACTGGACCGCGTCTTGAACGAGTCGGGCGCGGACTTGGCGCTAATGGGTGTAAAGCCGACTTATCCTTCGGAGAAATACGGGTATATCGTTCCGCAAAGCGGGACGCCGCATGACGCGCCATATATGAACGTACAAAGCTTCCGGGAGAAGCCCCGCGAAGAGGACGCGAAGGCGATGATCGAGCAGGCCGCCCTATGGAACTGCGGGGTGTTCGCGTTCAAGCTGGATTCCATCATCAATATTTTGCTGTCGCACGGGCATCCGATCCAATTCGACGAGATGGTGAAGCAGTACGACAAGCTTCCGAAGAACAGCTTCGACTACGAGATTGTCGAGAAAGCGAACAGGATCGTCGCGTTGCCTTACGAAGGGGATTGGAAGGATCTCGGGACGTGGAATACGCTGACGGAGGAAATAGCCAGCCCGCTGATCGGCAAAGGGATTATTTCGGACAACTCTTCCAATACGCATATTATAAACGAATTGGATATTCCGATTACGCTGCTTAATGTATCCAACGTCGTCGTCGCGGCGAGCCCGGACGGCATTCTCGTCTCGGACAAGGCGTCAAGCCCGATGATCAAGGAGGTCATGAAGCATTCGGATCAGCGTCCGATGTACGAGGAGCGGCGTTGGGGCCGTTACCGGGTGCTCGATTACTTGAAATATCCGGACGGGACGGAAGTGTTGACCAAGCGGCTCTGCGTCGGACCGGGCAATAATTTGAGCTACCAGTATCATCTGCTTCGGGACGAGGTATGGACGATCGTCTCCGGCAACGGGGAGATGGTGCTCAACGACAAGCGATTCCCGGTAAAGGCCGGAGACGTACTCACGATATCGAAACAGAGCAAGCACAGCCTGCGCGCGGAGACGGAAATGGACATTATCGAGGTGCAAACCGGGTCGGAGCTTATCGAAGAGGACATTGTCCGGCTAGCGTTCAATTGGGACGAAATTATGCAAATATGCGCGGTGTAGGCGGCGGGGTTTCAATAGAAGGAGTGATGAGAATGAACATTACGGTTATCGGCACCGGCTACGTCGGGCTCGTATCGGGTGTCTGCTATGCTGAGCTGGGGAATAAGGTCATCTGCGTCGACAAAGATTTTGGGAAGGTCGAAATGCTGCAGGCCGGCGAGATTCCGATCTATGAGCCGGGGCTCAAGGAATTGGCGGACAAGAACCGTTCCGTTGGAAAGCTCGCATTCACGACCGATCTGACCGAAGCGGTGCGGCAATCGGACATTATCATTCTGGCCGTCGGAACGCCGCCGATGCCAAGCGGCGAGGCGAATATGGCCTATATCAATCAAGCCGCCCTTGATATCGCCGAAGCGATGAACGGCTACAAAATCATTGCCATCAAAAGCACCGTGCCAGTCGGCACGAACGAGCGGATCCGGGAGCTGATCCGCGCCCGCACCTCCGAGCCGTTCGACAGCATCTCGCTGCCGGAATTTCTGCGTGAAGGCTCGGCCATCAAGGATACGATGAATCCGGATCGGATCGTCATCGGCGCCGATTCCGAAAGCGCGGCCGCCACGATGGTTCGGCTGCATCGGCCGCTGACGGAGCAAATCGTCGTGACGGATATCCGCAGCTCGGAAATGATCAAATACGCATCCAATGCTTTTCTCGCAACGAAAATATCGTTCATCAACGAGATTGCGAACATTTGCGAGAAGGTAGGAGCGGATGTGACGAAGGTTGCGGACGGGATGGGCTACGATAAGCGGATCGGACAGTCGTTCCTCAGAGCCGGGATCGGCTATGGCGGCTCCTGCTTTCCGAAGGATACGAGAGCCCTTATCCAAATCGCCGGCAACGTCGATTACGAGTTCAAGCTGCTCCGCTCGGTCGTGGAAGTGAACCAGGATCAGCGGTTTAACGTGATCCGCAAGCTGGAGACGATCTTTAACGGCCAGCTGAGAGGCAAGACGGTCGCGATATGGGGGCTGTCCTTCAAGCCGAATACCGATGACGTCCGCGATTCGCCTGCGCTAGAGATCATTCAATATTTGGTCGAGAACGGCGTCAAGGTAAAGGCTTACGATCCGATCGCGATGGATAACTTCAAGGCTTTATACGGCAAGGAAGGCGTCTCATGGTGCAGCCAGGCGCTCGATACGGCACAAGACGCGGACGCGCTTTGCCTGCTGACGGAATGGGATGTATTCGCGGAAGTCGATTTGAATCTGCTGCAATCCGTCATGAAGCAGGCCATTCTGATCGACGGACGTAACGTGTTCAAAGAGGAAGATTTGCTCGGGACCGCGTTCGTATATTATTCCGTCGGACGGCCGAGCCTGAATCAAGGCGTTAAGCAGCAAATTCCGGTCATGCAGTTGTAATTCTAACGATAGCGGGGTTCTTACATGATGAAAGCAGGGAAAATTGATTTAAGCGATATTTCGAATGAATTATCCTTTCTGTTATTCATTCTGCGCGAGGATTGGGAATGGGATGAGCATCGAATGCGAGAATACGCTTCAAAGACGAAGTGGGATTCCTTCCTACAATTCACTTTGCATCATCGCGTCTATCCTATCGTTTACTTGAAGCTAAGCCAAATCCGTTCATCTTGTATTCCCGCCGATGTTATGGAGACGCTCCGCTACCATTACAACGCCAATATTTTGAAGATGATGCAGCTTACGAGAGAGATGAATACGATTTGCGGCAAATTAGAAAGCAGCGGCATACGTAGCCTGATATTGAAAGGCCCTGTACTGGCCGTTCAGCTTTACGGCGATATGGCGCATCGGACTTCCAAAGATTTGGATATTCTGCTCGATATCGAAGATGTGGAAAGCGCGGAGGAAGTGATGGCGCAGCTCGGATACGAAGCGGAGGAAAAGCCTACAGCCAAATCCAATTGGAAGACGAAGACGCATCATCTTTCGTTCAGGCACAAAGAGCATGCCGTACAAGTCGAAGTCCACTGGCGGTTAAATCCTTATTCCAGCGGCACGCATTCGTTCCATCAGCTGTGGGAACGCAAAAATACTGTTGAAGTCATGAATTTATCCTTTTATTGCTTAGGGAATGAAGACCTGCTCTACTATTTGGCCGATCACGGCGCCAGGCATGCCTGGTTTCGATTGCGCTGGCTAGTGGATATCGATCGGTTAATCCCTCAATTGAACAGTGACGAAATGCTTGTTTACTTTAGAGAGCACGGCGGACAATCGTTGGCCGGACAGGCTTTCCTGCTCTCCGAGCAGCTGTTTGATTCGAAGATTCCTTCTTCCATGGGTCAGCTGACGAATAATAAGAAGACGATCAGGCTGGCGAGAACGTCTTTGTTTTTTATGAAAAGAATCGTTAAATTAAACCCGGTTCCGGAAAAAAGCGTCGTATGGCCGTATTTCCGGTACAGTCTATCGCTAATGACAGGCAGGCAGCGAGCGAGGTATCTATTGAATTACTTAGAGCCTAACGGGAAAGACATGTCGCAGCTGCCGCTGTACAAGCCGCTTCATTTTCTCTATTTCCCGCTCCGGCCGTTTCTATGGTTTTGGAGGCATATTATAAATAATTAAAATTTTATAAGGAAAATAGAGACATAAATTCAATGGACCGTTCGAATATTATAGATGAATTAGGAAAAGTAATGTTATCAGGTATGATAAATGAGGTGTTTGTGCTGAATGATTATCGATTATTTGGTTTGAACATTAGGAGTATAATGGTTATTCCTGAAGCATTTGAAATAAACGGAATGCAAAACGTTGATGTTGAAATCGAGTTGAATCCGCCGCAGGACAATATCCGGGATTCATTCGAGGCGTCCAACTTCCGCGTCGATAACGGCCGATTTCTGTTTCATGTACCCGAAACGGCCGTTTACAGCGTCGCGGACGGCACCCATATTGCGTTAACCCCGTATCCGGCAGCGGACGAGGCGAAGATTCGGCTGTTCTTGCTCGGAACTTGCATGGGGGTACTGCTCGTGCAGAGAGGAATATTGCCGCTGCACGGGAGCGCCGTCGTTATTGACGGGAAGGTTTACGCCATCGTAGGGGAATCGGGCGCGGGCAAATCGACTCTTGCCGCGGCGTTCGCTCGCGCGGGATATCCGTTAATGACGGATGACGTTATCGCGGTCGCCTTAACCGACGATGCGGCGCTCGTCCATTCGTCCTATCCGCAGCAGAAGCTGTGGGAGGAAAGCATCGAGCAGCTGGGCTTGCATGATCGCGACTATTCATCGATTTACCAAAGGGTTAACAAATACGCGGTGCCGATACGGTCCCGATTCTGCAGAGAGGCGCTCCCTCTCGCGGGGATCGTCGAGCTTGTCAAATCGGATGAACCGGAACCGTCAATACAAGCTTGCAATCGGCTGGAAGGGCTTCATGCGCTCTACGTGCATACGTACCGGAATTCCCTGCTCCATCTGATGAATAGGCAGCAATGGCAATTCCAGTCGATTGCCCGGCTCGCTTCCGAGCTTCCGGTATACCGGCTCCGCCGCCCGGCAGACGGATTCTCCGCCTTTGACCTGGTGGATCAAATCATTCGTTTGACCAATAAAAGGGAGGTTGTTAGTTCATGAGCGTCGATATGATTGCCTTAAGCGGGCTTGTCGTCCAGTCGGAAGGCTACCTCGTAAGCGAAATGAACGGCGAGAAGGTCATGCTGAGCATCGAGAACGGCAAGTATTACAACTTGGGCCAGATCGGGGGGCGGGTATGGGAGCTGATCGAGTCCCCGGCGTCCATTCAAGACGTGGTGGATCGATTAGTGACCGAGTACGTCATCGAACCCGAAGACTGCCAGCGGCAAGTTCGCCGATTCCTGCAGCAGCTGAAAGCCGAAGGACTCGTCCAAGTCGGTAAGGAATAATGAACTTCTTCAGAAGAGCGGCGAGAAAAGCAAAACGATTTGCGGCTTATCCCGCGGATTTGAAGCGGATGTACGCGGAGGCTTACTTATACCTGGCTTGGGCGAGGGTGCTTAAGCTGCTTCCGTTCGCCAAGGTGGCGCCGTCGCTTGGCACGCACAAGAGGGAGACCTCCTATGCGAGCACGACGGAGCAGGATCTGCTGCAGCGCAAGGTAGCCAAAGCTGTTCATGCGATGAGCCGCGTCACCTGGTGGGAAAGCCAGTGCATGGTCAAAGCCGTCGCGGCGATGAAGATGCTGCGGCGAAGAGGAATCGCGAGCACGCTCTATCTGGGCAGCGGCAGGGACGATGGCGGCAAGATGATCGCGCATGCCTGGCTGCGCAGCGGGTCGTATTATGTAACCGGCAATGAGAGGCTGGAGAGATTTGCCGTCGTTGCCGTGTTCGGGAATGAAATAGAAGCTGCGGCGTTGTCGCGAGTGGAGCGGTAACCCGCGCTAGGAGTATGCCATATGAGGGATTTACTCTATTTTTTACGAAAAATGCAACGGGACTCCGGATTCCGTCTGTACCTCAATATGTTCACGACATTCGTGATCAGCTGTCTGGACGGCATCGGCATTTATCTGATCGTCCCCATGCTCAGCATCATTGGCGTGTTTCAAATGAATCTGGATGACGTGCCGCTCGTTTCGACTTTGTTCGAACTCGTCGACTCCTGGTCGATCGAGCCCACCTTGCCGGTCGTGCTCGCGATATACGTATTGATCGTAGGGGGACAAGCCTTGCTGCAGCGGAGCCAGATGGTGCTGGGTTCCCGCATCCTGCAGTCCTACGTCCGTTCTCTTCGGTCGGAGACGTATCGGGGGCTGCTCCTGGCGAAATGGGAGTTCTTCCTCCGCAAGCGCAAGTCGGATTTCCATCATGTCATGGTGAACGAGCTCGGACGGGTCAGTTATGGCACTTCGCTCTTCCTGCAGATGGTCACGGGCATCATCTTTACGGTTATTCAAATCGGTCTGGCCTTCTGGCTGTCTCCGCTGCTAACGGCCGTCGTGCTTGCGAGCGGCGGCATGCTCGCCCTGTTCTCCCGCAGGTTCGTCAAGAAGGCGGGGCATATCGGGGATCAGACATCGGAGCTGTCGCAGAACTATTTTGCGGGAATCAACGATCATTTTGGCGGCATCAAGGATATCAAGAGCAACAGGCTGGAACGCTCGCATATCCAGTGGTTCAACGGCATGAGCAGGCAGCTGGAGAGCAACGTCGTCCAATTGGTGCGCGTCAATTCGCTGTCCCAGTTCATCTACCGGATCTCATCCATCACGCTTATTGCCGCGTTAGTCTATTTGGCTCTGGAAGTGTTCCGCACGCCGGCCGAACAGCTCATTCTGGTCGTGCTCATCTTCTCGCGGCTATGGCCGAGGTTTATCGGCATTCAGTCGAATTTCGAACAGCTCGCGACCAATCTGCCCGCCTTCAGAGCGATGCGCAAGCTGCATCAGGAGATTGAGCAGGAGAAGGAGCTCACGTTGTTGGAATCGCCGGACGGGGTACAGCCGTTTCGATTGCAGGACGGAATCGAATGCAGGCAAGTCCATTACCGGTACGAACCGAAAGAGCCGGCTTTCGCTTTGCGCGACATTAACGTCCGCATTCCCGTGAATCGCATGACGGCAATCGTCGGTTCGTCCGGCGCGGGGAAGAGCACGCTGGTCGATATGCTCATGGGGCTTATAGGGCCGGAGCGAGGACAAGTCCTGATCGACGGCGTTACGCTGCGGGAGGAGAAGCAGCTTCTCGCGCTGCGGGGCTCGATCGGCTACGTGGCGCAGGAACCCTTTCTCTTCCATGCGAGCATTCGGGATAACTTGAAGCTGGTAGACCCTGACGCCGAGGACGCCGAGCTGTGGAATGCGTTGGAATTTTCGGCATCCGACGAATTCGTGCGCATGCTGCCGCAAGGCTTGGATACGGTCATCGGCGATCGGGGCATTCGGTTGTCCGGGGGAGAGAGACAGCGGATCGTACTCGCAAGAGCGATATTGAAACGTCCGTCCATTCTTGTGCTGGACGAAGCGACCAGCGCGCTGGACAGCGAGAACGAGAGGCGAATTCAAGAAGCGCTTGAACGGCTTAAGGGCAGCATGACGATAATCGTCATTGCCCACCGCTTGTCGACCATCCGGAATGCGGATCAGGTCATTGTCATCGAGCAGGGCGAGGTTATTCAGCAAGGCGGCTACAAGCAGCTGTCTCAAGAAGCCAAAGGCAAGTTCAAGCAGCTGCTGAGCTATCAATCGGGCATGAACGGTTAAGGGGTGAGATTGCATGAGCGTTATTGCCGGAGTTATCCAATTCGATAGACCTCTGCAACCATCCGATGGTACTGCGGATTTCATGGAAGCCGTCCGGCGTTTTCCCGGAAATGCTTTCGAGACATGGGAAGAGAGTACGGCTCTATTCGGCTGCCAGTCGCAATGGATAACGCCGGAATCGGTTCATGAACGGCTTCCCTTCCGGCACGGGCAATCCGGGCTGGTCATTACCGCCGATGCGATCATTGACAATCGCGGGCAATTGTTCGAGCAGCTCGGGATCGGTTGCGACAGAAAAAACGGCCTAACGGACAGCGAACTCATTTTGCTCGCTTATCTCAAATGGGGTTCGGAGACGCCGAATTATTTGATAGGAGACTTCGCCTTCGCGATATGGGATGAGAGCAGAAGGCTGCTATTCGGCGCAAGAGATCAGCTGGGCAGCAGGACGCTGTATTATCATCGCGGTCGGAATCGGTTTTCGTTCTGCAGCGTCATCCATCCGCTGTTCTCCCTGGCAGGAATCGACAAGCGTTTAGGGGAGGAGCGATTTGCCGAATTTTTGGCGATACCGACGCTATTGGACGCCGTCGATGTTCACACGACTTACTTCGCGGATATTTATCAGCTGCCGCCGGCGCACTCGTTTACTTTGCAAGAGGGGAAGCTTACGGTTGCCAAGTACGGTTCCCTAATGCCGGAACGGAGGCTGATCTTGGGCTCCGATGACGAATATGTGGAAGCGTTCAAGGACATTTTCCAGCAATCGATCCGCGCCAGACTTCGCACCTTCAAGCAGGTGGGCGTCACGCTGAGCGGAGGACTCGACTCCGGATCGGTGTCGGCGTTCGCGGCGGGCATGCTCGCGGGAGAAGGCAAGAGCCTGCAGGCGTACAGCTATATTCCCGAGCGCGACTTCATCGATTGGACGCCAAGAAGCATGTTCGCGGACGAAAGTCCGTACATTCAGTCCGTCGTCGACCATGTCGGAAATATGAACGCCAATTATTTGGATTTTCCTGGGATAAGCCCTTTTACCGAGATCGACGAATGGATGGACGGCCTGGAAGCGCCTTATAAGAATTTCGAAAACGCGTTCTGGGTGAAAGGCATCCATGAAGAAGCGGCACGTCAAGGAATCGGCGTACTGCTCACGGGCGCCCGGGGAAATTACTCCATATCCTGGGGTTCCGCCGTCGGTTATTACAGTCTGCTGCTGAAGAGGCTCCAATGGCTTCAATTATACCGAGAAATTTCATTATACGGCAGACGGCTCGGTACCGGCCGGAAACGGATCGTCCGCGCCATCAGACAGCAGGTATTTCCGGAGAAAGACGCTCCGTTTCAGCCTGGCGTGCCTCCCATTATAGAGCCCGAATTCGCAAGAAGCTCCGGCGTATTCGAGAAGCTGTCGCCGTACGATGTCGGCTTGCGGGAGTCCACGTACCGGATGCTGACGGAACGCGAGGATTATTTCGGCAATCAAGCAGTGTTGAACATGCAGGGCACCATATCGGCGAAGTCGTCGTATCGCCTTGGCATATGGGAGCGGGATGCGACCAGCGATATCCGCCTGATCCAATTTTGCTTGTCGCTCCCCGTAGAGCAATATGTGAAAGACGGGTTCGGGCGCTCGCTTATCCGAAGAGCGACCGAACATCGTTTGCCGGACAAAGTGCGATTGAACCAACGTACGCGCGGCGTTCAAGGAATGGATTGGGTACACCGGACCATCCCCCGGTGGCGGTCCATCGAGGAAGAGCTTCGCGCGCTGTGCGGAGACGAGCGGGCTGCCCGCTACTTGAACGTCGTGCAGGTGAAGGAATCGCTGGGCCAGGTAGGTCCGGACCTCGGTCCGGAGCAGGCCGACGATCCCCACTTGAAGCTGCTTATGCGAAGCTTGATTGCCTATCGTTTTCTCAAACGATTGCAATAGATTACCGCGCTTGAAAGGAGGTGAAAGAAATGGAGAAAAAACAATGGACTTCGCTTTCCCTGGAAGTGATGGAAGTATCCAAGACGATGGCAGGCTTTGGCATCTCGAAAATGGACTTCACTTACGTTGACGGCAAGCTCGTCGACCTCGATCTGTACGATTCCTAGGATTCATCGTTTCTAAGCTCCGCGGAAAGCGCCGTAAAGGATCACAGCTTCGGCTGTGCCTTTACGGCGCTTTTTTGCCGTTTCGGCCAGGTCAATTCATCGAAACAAGGAGGTTATCGAATACGGCCGTCTGATCGTACGTGCGCAAGCCGATATACCCGCTGCTCAAGCTGGCGTCGCTGACGCTAATTTTTTTCACGCCGTCCACATAGGCTTTGAAGGAGCTTCCTTTCATCTCCAACTTGAGCAAATACCAAGTGCCGGGAGCGGCGATCATATCCGCTTCCCCGATATTGGTCCAACGATTGCCTAGTTTTTTGTACAGCTGAACCTTATTCAAATCGTAATTGATGCGCAAGGTGTACATGGAGGAGAAATCCGCGTTTGCCCGGGCGACCAAGCCGGCGGAAGCGTTCGTTCGATCATTGTCGTACGCTTTCAAGGCTGTCGTTATGGCGGTGTCGGAGTAGGTCGAACCGGCAACGGTTTCCGCAATGCCGATTCCCGATTGCTTCAACACGCTGTTGACGATAGGAACGCCGTCGTGACTTACGTCTACGCTCATGGACCAATTGCCGCCGAGCGGTGTCCAGCTGCCGGAGCTATTATTCTGGAAGGTGTCGCCAAAATGTTGGGGTTCGAACATGACCGCATCGGCCCTGAAGTTGGAACCGCCTCCAATTGCCGTCAGCCGCACGTATTCTTCCGGTCCGCCGGCGAAATAGACCGTATCGATCAGGCGCCAACGGCCGCCCGCGATGGTCGTCTGGTTGATGGTGACCGTGTTCCTTATGCCGTTATGATAGACCGTAAATTGCGCGCTCTTCGCCGAGCCTTGATGGTACGGATAGCTAACATACACATTGTAGTACCCCGGTGCCGAAAGGTTCGGCCGCCATGTAGCCGTGCTTCCGTTGGCGCTGCTGTAACGGGAGCCGCCGCCGTAACTGCCGCCAAGCGTGCTATCCCCCCATGTTCCGGTCTCGGTGTAGCCGACGCTTCCCTGATCGACGATGATCACGCTTCTCGCCTTTATCGGGCCGACGATGTTGGAATACGGTGAATAAGAGCCATGCTTGTTTTTCGCTTTCACCCGATAGTAATAGCTTGCGCCGTCCTCGGCGGACGCATCGTCGAATATCGGTACGGCAAACGTGTAATGGCGCGGCGCGGAAACATCGTCCGTTACCTCGCTACCTACTGTCATCCATGGACCGGATGAGCTTGTCGAACGTTCAACGGTATAAGCGCTTGCCCCCGAGACTCCCTTCCAAGAGAGTGTATGCACGGAGTCGGCGGGGTGCATGACGGGCGCATCGGGTATCGGCCAAGAAGGAACGGTAGAGCCCTTCATCGAGTAAGCATACTCGCGCAGCAGGTCGATGATGGCCGTTTCGTTCGCCCAATCACCGGAAGCGAAGCCGGGATAGCGCGAATAGGCCCAGGCTCCGACGGGAGGCCAATGCCAGCCGCCCAACTTGTGATGGTGCATGCCGCCCCAGAACATGGCGCCCGAAGTTCCATTGTTCTGAACGATGTCCAGCAGCTGCTCGGTTTCCGCGGGGGAATAGTCGCCGAATTCGCCGATGATCAACGCCTTTTTTCCTGTTGTTTTATCTCTCCATTCCTTGAGCTTCGCAGCCATGTCGACATTGTGATACTTGTAAATATGCGGAACAATGATATCGATATTGCTGTCGTTCAGTGCACCCGGCCTAATGCCTTGCGCCCGAACGTAGCCCCCGTCGGCGAGAAGGTGGTTGGAATCCAGGCTTTTTACGTACGCCGCCATCTCGCTTACCCAGCCGTCCGTGGAGGGAAGCTCGTTGCCCAGCTGCCATGCGAGAATGGCTTTATCGTTTTTGTACGGCACGCCCGTATATGAATTGGTCCGGTTAATGACGTATTGCATGAAATTTTTGAAGTCCTGCTTCACGGTCGGGTCGCTCCAGAACTCATTGGCCGTTTTGCCGCGGAAGGCCGCCCAATCGGCAATTCCTCCGATATAGTTGTACTGATCCACGAACGGAATAATGAGCCGAATATTGTGCTGGTTTGCTAGCTGAACAATTTTATCCAAAAGCTTGAATGCGCTTTCATTATAATCGCTTGGCCCCATAACATGCCTGAAAGTACCCGGGGGGTCGCTGCTCATCCTCACTTCGAACGGATACAAGCGAATATGGTTAATCCCCGAGTCGGCGGCCGCCCGGATCGCATCCTCGATTTCCGAAGGATCCGTCCATGCTCGGTTCAGCAACGGCTGGTTCGTTCCGACAAATCGATACGCGGCCGTCCCCTCCATCAACGTATCCCCGCTGCGCGTGATATACGATGTAAATCCCTCATCGGCACGAGCCGGCCACAAGTTGAAAAAAGTGTCGAGCGTAAGCAGCATAACGGCCAAGGTGACGAGTTTCAACCATCTGTCCATGCCATTATTCCTCCTTATGTTCAAATGGTCATCCACTTGAACGACATTTACGGAACGTCTGCGGCAGCTTAGGGAGAATCCCCTAATCCAACATATGAAAGCGGATACAAAAATAATAGTCTGACCATCCTATTCACGCGGCGGGCAACAGGTTCTAAGCGGAATTAGGCGCCGTAAGCACAAAAAAACAGGCCGGTTAATGGCAGGCTTGACCATTAACGGACCTGTTTATATCTCGGATGAAAGGCAGCGTTATTCTTGTTTGGGCAAAGCGCGGTCCCGAAGCACTCGTTCGAGCAGGCTCCGGATCAGGTCGAGATCGTCCTTCTCCAGAGGGACGCCGTCCCAGTGAAGCTGCTCCACGTTCAAGTATTCCTTCGCGTTATGAGTAAGCTCGGCAGGCGGATCGGGGTGATCGGTAAGGCCTAGCAGATAGTCCGCGGACGTACGCAATTTTCGGGAAATCGTCTGGATGGATTCGATCGTCGGCTGACGGTATCCCGATTCGTAACCCGCATAGGTGCTTTTGGCCACGCCTACGTAGTCGGCCACTTCCTGCATGGTCAACTTTCGGCTCTTCCTCAGCTGCTTCAATCGCTTCGCAAACATGTTTCTCTGCCCCCATTTATGTGATACGCATGCAAAATCAGTATATCAATCTTATGGCAGATTTGCCATAGAAGGAAGTAGGCAGATAAACTGAAAAAAAATGACGATAGATAAAATAATGCACATCCATCAGGTTGTAAAAAAACGCCGACTAGTAGATTTTGACGATAGACGGCGTTTTCTTTTTCATCTATAGTTGGTGTTAAGAATTGCTCCTATTCATGAAAACGTTTACGATCACCCAATGCGGATTGAGAATCCCCTGTTGGGTGATTTTCCATTCATTAGAGATAGAACCCAGGGGGAGATCGCATTGCTCGGAAGATCTTTTTTCTCAAAACTTCTGATTGCCTATATTATCTTGGTCGTCGTCTACACCATCATTGCCGTCTGCGTGTCTTTTTTTAAGGATGGCCAGCGAGTGCGATCGGAATTAAGTCAAAACCAGCAGCATTTTCTCCTGCAATCGCGCGACAAAATCGACATGAAACTCGGCGTTTCTTCTAACCTGATCGCGCAATTGAAATATTATGAGCATGTTGTTAAATTTGCTGGAAAAGAACGCAATTACTATGAGATCACCCAAAGCTCTTACGCGCTGCAAAATCATATTAACGCATTCTCGGAATTCGGCTATAGCATCGATTTAATGAAAACAAATGACGATCTGGTCATTACGCCTCAATATTCGTTGGATAAAAAACGTTATATGGAAAGTATAGAAATGACCGAAGAGGATTTTAAGCAAATAGGCACAGAGAGCACGAGTCCAACCGTAACTTTATCTAGCAGTCATGATCTAACATCCACGGCAGATGAGGGCGGCTCCATTCGAATCGTCAATCCGGAAAAAGTGGGAGCGGGGAATTCTTTATTTTTTGTTGTCACGTTCTATGAACAATTGCTGCTCCCGCCTCTATCGCCTGAAACGCAAGAAGCGTTTGCCATTATCGAGAATGGTCGATTCGTTACGCTCAAATCAAGCTTTGACGATAAACGGAGGGAGCAATTGATTGCCTATCCGCTGGCGCAACTTGATGAACTGACAACCGGCGATTACACGAAATTATCTACTGATGAATTCGACTTCCATTTGATTCGCTCGCAAACGATGCCGCAATGGTCTTATCTGTACGTGACGCAGAACTACTCGCTCATTGACTCCTTCATGCCGAATTTGAAGGGGGCTGCTCTATTATTGGCCGTGCTTGTCCTTGCGGGACTTGCGTTCGCCTATATGGTCTCCCGGCGCATGTACCGGCCCGTCAGCCATCTCGTCGGATTGTTCAAGAGTTACGGCGAGCCGGCGGGCACCGACGAGTTCGCCTTCCTGCACGAGACGGCGACGAGTATAAGCAAAGCCAATGAACAATTGAAATCCGCATTGCATGAGCACCGACTTTCGATGAGAGACAAGTTCCTGCGGGATTTGCTCCACGGCCTCGTGCCTCCGGACAAGACGGATTACCTGTTGCATACCCATCAGCTTCAAGGACTTCGGGGCAATCTGACGGTGTGCGTAGTTGCATTCTCGAACATGAAGGAATTGGAGGAGCATTATTCGAAGGATGCGATTCTTACGATAAAATCACAGACTTCCTTGATTCTTCATGAACAATTAAAGGTTCATTTTCCATGCGAGCTGCTGGATCTCGATTTTGCCAAATATGTCTTCATAATCGTGGAGTCCGACACGGATAACATTCAGAAGAAGCTTATGAAGGCGATGGCTCGAATCGAGGACGGACATGCGTTCGGATTGATCGCGGCAGTTGGGCCTCCGGCAGACTCCGTCAATGAAATCGACCGCTCCTTCGACCAGGCGCTGGATATTCTGAAGCGCAGATCGGCGACGGACCCGACTTCCGTCGTGACCTACGAGCAGCTTAGTTCCATTCAAATGGTGAGCTATTACTACCCTATCGATTCGGAGCGGGAGCTGATCAGCTATGTGATTCGAGGCAAGCGGGAGAGCGCCATGCATACGCTGAACCGTCTTCTATCGGACAATCTGGAGCAGCGGCAGCTGACCCGGCAGCAGCTCGACCAGTTCAGCCTGCTCATATTGGCCACGCTGAATCGGATTATGCAGCAGCTCAATATGTCTTCCGACGAGTTCGCCGAACTCCATAAGGAATCTCTGGAAGCCGTGCAGCATGGCGAATCGATGGAGCGGATGACCGCCATCATGACCTTGTTTGGCGCGATGGTCGACACGATCGACCGTCAGAACGAGATGATGGATAACAGCACGGTGAAGCGCATGATCGACTATATTCACGAGAACTATAACAAGGATTTATCGCTCAGCATGATCGCGGAGGCGTTTAATTTCTCTCCCGGATATGTCAGCATCGCCTTCAAAAATCATTCCGGCGACAATTTTAAAGACTACTTGAATTTTTATCGCGTGCAACAAGCCAAAGAAATGATGCGCCAGCAGAAGGACATTAAAATTGGTGACTTGGCGCTCATGGTTGGCTGCAACAATGCGAATACGTTTATTCGTATGTTCCGCAAGTATGAAGGATTAGCTCCCGGGCAGTACGCCAAAAAGCTTACTGAGAAGCAATAAGGCAGCAAGCTGCAATCGATGGTTCGAAACAGCCGCCTGGCCCAAGCGCCTGGCGGCTTTTATCTTGTTCAAAGGGTACTCCGCTTATGTGCGAAATGTAGATATATGAAATAATGCACATCATGCTCCTCTACATAAAGAGTTGTCGTTTGATGAAATAATGGCGATAGACAGCGCTTTCATCCATTCGTATAGTTTAAATTGCAACGCTGGCCTCTCGAAAGGGAGCGCTCCAGAGAGGTCCAGCTAGACATCATGGAGAAAGGAGAAGAGAGTGCTGCTTAACTTTAAACAGATCAAGGCTAACTTGATTAGAGACCGATATCTTTACCTGCTGCTGATCCCGTTCCTGGCCTGGTATATCATCTTTGCCTATAAGCCGATGTACGGTCTGCAGATTGCCTTTAAGGATTTCAGCGTATATAAGGGCATCGCGGCGAGTCCCTGGGTTGGGTTTGAGCATTTCGAGACGTTTTTTAAAAGTCCGTATTTTCTTCGGCTGCTAAAAAACACATTGCTGCTTAGTTTGTATCAATTGCTGTTCGCGTTTCCTGTGCCGATTATTCTCGCTTTGTTATTAAACGAATTGAAGAATGGCATTTTCAAAAAAACGGTGCAGACCTTCACGTATTTGCCCCACTTTATTTCGGTCGTCGTTGTAGCCGGGATCGTCACCAATTTTTTGGCGCCCAGCAACGGTATTATTAATATCTTGATCGATATGATGGGAGGCGAAAAGAAATACTTCCTGACCGATCCCGATTACTTCCGTACGATCTTTATCGGGTCCATGGATATTTGGAAGGAAGCGGGGTTTGGCACCATCATCTATATAGCGGCCTTGTCCGGCGTGAATCCCGCCTTGTACGAAGCGGCCGTCATCGATGGAGCTAACCGATGGAAGCAGACGTGGCACATCACGCTTCCTGCCATTATTCCGACGATTGCCATCATGCTTGTCATGAAAGTCGGGTCCATGCTGGAAGTCGGCTACGAGGCCATCATTCTTGTCTATCAGCCAGCCACCTACGAGACAGCCGACGTGATCAACACCTACGTATACCGGTCCGGTCTTCAAGAAGCGCGTTACGACTTGGCCACGGCGGTAGGACTGTTTAATGCCGTCGTCGGATTTATTCTCGTCATATTCGCTAACAAGATGAGCAAGAAGCTAACTCAGACAGGATTATGGTAGGTGATGGAAGTTGAAACGAACGAAAGGCGAAAAGCTGTTTTACGTATGTAACTGCATCTTTCTTGCGATTATTTCTTTGCTTGCTTTGTATCCGTTTGTCTATGTTTTATCCGCATCCATCAGCTCCTCCGACGCGGTCGTTACCGGCAAGGTGATCTTGTGGCCGCACGATATTAACTTTGACTCCTATGCAAAGGTATTATCGGAGAAGGGGATTTGGGTAGCCTATTTAAATACGTTCTATTACACCCTATTCGGCGTCATCGCCAACTTGTTTCTCACGATTTGCGGCGCTTATGTCCTGTCCAAAAAACGGATTATGGGGCGTACGGCCATCAGCTTCTTTATCGCGCTGACGATGTGGTTCCAGCCGGGCATGATTCCGACCTATCTCAATTTCCGGGATTTGAACATGCTCGATAGCCGCTTTACGATTATTATCGGTTTCGCGATTACGACCTTCTATGTCTTCCTCATGCGATCGTTCTTCGAGAGCATTCCTGAAGAGCTCGAGGAAGCGGCGAAGGTTGACGGAGCAAATGATCTGACGATTCTTTGGAGGGTTTATCTGCCGCTGTCCAAAGCCGCTCTTGCGACGATCGGGTTGTTCTATGCGGTACACCGCTGGAACGGCTATTTCTGGACGATGATCATTCTAAGCGACGAGAGCAAGGTGCCTCTGCAGGTTCTGTTGAAGAAGCTGATCGTCGAGATGAACGTGAACGACGAGATGGGCAATATGGCGGTCTATTCGAAGGAAACGATCATCTACGCGACCATCATCGTTTCCATCATTCCGATTGTCGCAGCCTATCCCTTCATTCAGAGGTATTTCGTTAAAGGAGCTATGATCGGCTCCGTCAAAGGCTAGCGCATACTTCGAGGCTGTCGATTCATTGTGAACAAATTGATTTTCTGCTTGATGGGAATGCAGGTTGGTATGTGGGGCTTTCCACCTGCGTCTAACGGTTGCCAGTGCGCCTATTTCGTCTTAAACACCACTTCACAAATTTTAAGGGGTGCCAGCGAGCTTATTTCATCGAAATCAGCCCCATTATGCCGTTTTAGTGACAAATAAGCTCCACCACAACCTTTATAATTTCAAACCAGCCCAAAAGACGCATTTAGCCTCACTGACAACCGTTACAGAATCTAACACACGACTCGTGGCCACTACCACGACGATTGGAGTCGACAAGTGTTGTCCACATTAAATCGACAGCCTCACTTCAATCGGTTATGGCTATAAAATGAGAAAAACAATATTGGGAGGTCATGAATATGGGTAACAAAAAATGGATGAAAACATCTGCATTAATGATGATGGCAGCCGGTTTGCTGCTGGCAGGCTGCAGCAGCAATAACGGACCGCAAAATAGCGGCAATCAAGCGAATGCTTCGAAGGAGCCGGATACGGAGCAGCTGTCCGGGCATCTGATCGTGAAGGACCCGCTTGAACTGACGATCCACATGCACTTCTCGGACAAGTTTATTTTCGACGATAACTGGCCTATCTTCAAACAAGCGGAAACCATGACCAATATTAAATTGAAGGGAACCGCCTCCAAGGCCGCGACGAACAGTAAAGAATTGTTTAATACCATGATGGCTTCCGGCAAAATTCCGGATCTCGTGCATCATCAAATTAAGGAGCAGTACGACAGTCTTGGGATAGAAGGAGCCTTTCTCGAGCTTGATGGACTGATCGAAGAACATGCCCCGAACATTAAAAAGTTTTTGTCCGAACATCCGGATGCGGCAAAATATATGAAAGCATCTAACGACAAAACGTATTTCCTTAACTTTACGCCGGATGGACCGGCTGCCAAAGGCTGGTTTGTACGCCAGGATTGGCTCAATAAATTGAACCTTGAGCAGCCGAAAACGGTAGACGAGCTATATGAGGTATTAAAAGCGTTCAAAGAAAAAGATCCAAACGGTAACGGAGCAAATGACGAAATTCCATACTTCAGTCGGTCGAAGCTGGACGGCATTTACGATCTGCTGATCCAGTGGGGTGTGCAGGGCGGAGCCGATGCGTCCAAACGAGGGTTTTACGCCGACAACGGGGTCGTCAAGTACGGCATGTACGAGCCAGGGTATAAGACGGCAATCGAAAATATCGCGAAGTGGTATAAGGAAGGCTTGATCGACAAAGAAGTGTTCACCCGCGGGCCGAAAGCTCGCGACATTCTGCTCGGAGACAATGTCGGCGGCATGACGCACGACTGGTTCGCCAGCACGGCTAACTTCAATGACATTCTGTCGTCCAAAGTTCAGGGTTTCTCCTTCGTTCCGATGACGCCTCCAGCCAATACCGATGGCAAAATCCTCGAAGAAAGCTCCCGCAAGGGGACGCATGCGAGCGGATGGGGCATCTCGGCGGAAAGCAAGCATCCCGTCGAAGCGATCAAATATATGGATTTCTGGTTCTCCGAAGAGGGACGCAGATTGATGAACTTCGGCATCGAAGGCAAACACTACGACCTTGTAGACGGCAAGCCGAAATTTAAGGATTCCGTTCTGAAAAATACAGAAAAGACGGTCATTCAACAGCTTCAGGAAGAGGGCGGCCAGATCGAGCTCGCCTTCCATCAAGACTACGCTTACGAAGAGCAATGGACAAACCCGACCGCGCTCGAAGGCATCAATGAATATGTGAACAATGGCTATATTATGAAAGCTTACCCGCCGGTATCGTATACGGATGAGGAACGGTCCAAATTTGAGGAGTTAAACGCGGCCGTACTGACCTTTGTCGAGGAAAAGCTGCAGAAGTGGGTGCTCGGCGCGGAGCCGATCAACGATGAGACATTCGGCAAGTATATCAAACAGCTGGAAGACTTGGGCATCAAGGAATTGCTTCAGCTGGAGCAAGGCGCGTACGACCGATTCATGAAATAGTTGGAATCACTCCTTCCGGAGTCGTGCTGATTTCGGAAGGAGCATTCCTTATTGGCTGTAAGCGCTACCACATTATTTATAACATGATGGAGATGGACAAATGAATTTGCAATCATGGCTGAAAGAGCCGATGACTACGGCGGAGCTTCTCGCTAACTTGCGTTCGCGGCTTGAGCCGATGAACGAAAAGGCCGCCTATATCGCAGCCCATATGCCTGATCATGTGCGCGAGACGATCGCGAATGCCGAGCTCGCTTATCAAGGGATGATTATGCTTCCCGGTACGGGGGGAGCCAGGGAGTTTGTCGGGAATCCGCCGGGCTGGCTGGAGCGCAGGCATAATGACAATGAATACTTATGGCAGCTGAATCGCATGAATTATTGGCAGGAATTGCTGGAGGCCTATTCGCTCACCAAGGACGAGAAGTACGGACGCAAGGTCATCGACGAGCTGCTGAACTGGATCGAGACGGTCCCTATTCCCGACGACTTGATCGATAAGCCGCTTGGCTATTTTACGGAATGCCATCCGCTGAGGGCATTGGAGCTCGGCATCCGGGCCTACAAAATTTGGCCGCTTGTAATCGAGCATCTGGGCCATTCGGAGCTGTTTACGGAGGAAGTATTAGAGCGGTATCTAACGTCCGTTTACAAGCAAATAAAAGCTTTGCGCAACGTGTCGCTGCAGCTGTGGCCTAAAGCGGATCATAACCATTATTTAATGGAATGTTTGGGCATTTTGACGACCGCCCTTTATTTCCCCGAGTTGAAGGAAGCGGAGGAATGGAAAACTTTTGCGATCGATGCCATCGAGAAGTGCAGTATGGCTCAGCTGACGGAAGATGGCGGCCAAATCGAGGGTTGTCCGTCGTATCACAATGGCTGCATGTTCTGGTTCGGGCTGGCGGTCGTTCTGGCTAACCGGTTCCATTTTCAATTCTCTCCACAGTACATGGAACGGTTCAGAAATAATTTGGATTATTCGATTTATTCGTTAAGACCAACCGGGAAATGTGTGCCTGTCGGCGATTCCTATGCGAATCCGCTTGCCGTAATGGCCGGCGTCTACGGGTATTTTGCATTGGAAGATATCTCCTGGCTGGGGCTTGCGACGAATTTGATCGATGTGACCGAGGTTGTCCGCGAGGCAAGCAAGCATGTGTGGCGGGCGCTCGATGTGCGCAAATTCGTGGAAGAGCTTTATTCCCTGCGAGACAGACAGTTTGAACTCGATAAGCCGACGACGTTCTGGAATCGTACGCTGGATCAGGCGATTATCCGCAGCGGCTGGGATTCGAAATCGCTTAGTTTCTTGTTTACGTGCAAAAGCCCGATCCAGAATGCTCATGCCCATATCGATCTGATGAGCTTCGATTTTACGGCGCTCGGAAAAGACATGATTTGCGATCCCGGATTTTTTTGTTATAGGGATGACGATGACCGCAAGCAGTTTAAGAGCTCGAATTATCACTCGACGCTGCTGATCGATGAGCGGGACCATTTCGAATATATCAACTCCTTTACATTCGGGGCGCAAAAGCCCGGCGGAATCTACAATGTGGAGGACAGAGGTTTCTACCGGCTCGCCAGCGCTTGCCATACAAACTATGAGCCGATTGTCCATCACCGCCATATTTCGCTAGTGGATAATCGATTCGTGCTCATTGCCGATCGGGTAGAGGGGCTGGAGGACCATAGCGTGCAGCGCTATTTCCATTTGGATTTTGTCGAGGTGGAGGAGAGCTCAGGCGGCGTGACCGCGCTAAGCGAAATTGCGAATTTGGCGATCGCGACAAGCCATACGGGGGAAGTGGATTTCCTGCCTGGAAGACTGTCCGACACGAACGATATTGCAAGACCTTCGACGAGGGTGCGCTTTCAGGACACGCACAGCGGCTGCGTTCATTTCTTGACCGTGCTTGTTCCTTACCAAGGAGAGCAGCGGCCGGACGTTCGGATTATCGAAGCGGAGGATGGCGTGTTTGATTTCGAGCTGGGCGAACGTTATCGGGTTGAGGTTCGCGATAGAGATATGCGCATCGGCAAACGGGCTTGAACATTCGTTGTTCGTTAGAAAGAAAACATAGGAGTGAAGAGATGTTGAACCTGCTGAAAGACAATCAAAATTGGGTAGAGAATGTTATTGCCAAACTAACGGCCAAGATGGACGCCGTAAGCGAACGTTCCAAAACTAAAATTCCGTATACCACGAAGAACGGCAAGCACGACAACCAGATCGAGACCGATATCAACTGGTGGACGAACGGCTTTTGGGGCGGCATGATGTGGCTCATGTACCATGAAACCGGCGCTCCGAATTACAAGGAAATCGCCAATTTCACGGAAGATGCGTTGGACTTATGTTTTCATCAGTTCTACGGTCTGCATCACGATGTCGGATTTATGTGGCTGCCTACCAGCGTAGCCAATTACAAAGTAACCGGGAATTCGGAATCCCGCAAGAGGGCGATGCATGCCGCTAACCTGCTTGCCGGACGATTCAACCTAGCAGGCGGGTTTATCCGCGCATGGAACGATGACACGGCCAGCGAAGATACGAGAGGATGGGCGATCGTGGATTGTATGATGAATCTCCCGCTTCTGTATTGGGCGAGCGAAGAGACCAAGGACCCGCGATATGCGCAAATAGCGATCAAGCATGCGGACACCGCTCTCGAGGCTTTCATCAGGCCGGACGGCTCCGTGAATCATATCGTGGAGTTCGACCCGTTCCATGGCGGCGTGGTTCGAACTTACGGCGGCCAAGGCTACGAGGAAGGCTCGTCCTGGACGCGCGGGCAAACATGGGCTTTATATGGCTTTATGATGAGTTATATGCATACCGGGAAGCAGAAGTATTTGCAGGCAGCCAAACGAGTGGCGCATTATTTTATGGCTAATATTCCGGATAACGGCGTCATTCCGATCGATTTCCGTCAGCCGAAGGATCCCGCATACGAAGACTCCACAGCTGCAGCGATCGCGGCTTGCGGACTGATCGAAATCGCCAAAGCCGTAGGCGAATACGAAAAGGACGTATATGTGAACGCCGCGCTGAAGCTGCTGAAAACGCTGGACGCGTCTTATTGTGATTGGACAACGGATTCTGATCACCTATTGATGAAAGGTTCAGCCGCGTATCATCATCAAGACATTCATATTTCAATCATCTATGGCGACTATTATTTCATGGAAGCTATATTCAAGTTGAAAGGGAACGACTTGTTCTTGTGGTAGTCCATAGGGGTCTATGACCGTTTCATGAAGGAATCGGAAATCGCTCCCTCCGGGGTTGGATGACTTTGGAGGGAGCGGTCCAGCCTGCTGTTCAAATCAAGGAGGTGATGGATAAAGTTTTCGATGTCGGTTGTTATTGATTTATGAAAGCGTTTCATTTTTCATCATAAAGATGTGAGGAGGAAATGTCATGTTTAAATCAAAAAGTTTAGTCATGTTGCTAATCATGAGTCTGCTGTGTTCCATGTTGATTCCTATAGGTACCGTAAGCGCGGCGGAAATTCCTGCTGAATATTTCGAAGGCTCTGCCGTCCCCGCAGGGTGGTCCGCTGTTGATGGCGGTTCGGTCGAGCTGTCTAATCTTCATGCCAAACATGAATCCCAATCATTGAAATGGACATGGTCGAATGGAAGCAAGCTGCAAACGACCAGCCTGCCGAATATGAAGGAGGCGACAGGCCCTAACGGGGGTCTGAAGGTGTGGGTATACAATGAGAAGCCGATGGAGGGCCAATATCTGACGTTTAACCTGGGAACTGGGGAGGAGTTGTCGGCGGGTGTGCCGCGGTATACGTTTAAATTTTATATGAATTTTACCGGGTGGAGGACGGTCTGGCTCAGATTAAATATCGATGCGGTCAATCCAGACTATAACGGCAATGCCGTTCCTACGACGATGGAGGTTATTGCGCCATCCACGCCATCAAGCTCTTATATCGACCTCTTTCAGCTTACCTCTGTCGTCAACCATAGGTATGGGGCGGATAACCAAGCTCCCTATCTTAAAAGTACGAATATCGCCTATCATAATACCTATCGCGCATCCTTGAAGAAACCTTCGCTGCCTGAGGAAACGGAGATTACAGCGCAGCAAAGCGAGGATTTCAGTACGATAATGAGCCGGTTGGATCAGTATATCTACGGCGAGAATTTGGACTATGCAAGCTTGCCGGACGGCCCTGTCAAGACCCGTTACAATGCCTTGCTTGCCAAATTGCCAACCCGAATTGCCGAATACGACGCCTACAATATTACCAGGGACGAAAACGGAGCGGTTCATGGCCCCGGTATCTTCAGCGAAGAAGATGCGAATTTCGGACCGAAAACAACCAAATTCGAGAGGATCTGGACTGCTTTGGTCCATGATTACAAGCTTAACGGGAATGAGCAGAGCAAGCAGAAGTTTTTCGACCTTCTTGATCATTTCCATGATCAGGGCTGGGCTGCCGGCAGCATTATGGGCAGCGAATACAGCATCAGGTTAAGGATGTCCGGTTATGCTTACGCACTCTATCTGATGAGGGATGAATTGAAGGCTGCAGGCAAATTCAATCGGGAAATGGACAGCTTGTACTGGTTCAGCAAGTTCGGAGACACCTTCGATTTCCGTCCTAAGGACCTCAATAGCGATGATTTTTTGCTTGCCGATGAGCTCAGAACGGTAACCCTGTACAATTTGATGTACATTCTCATGATGGATGATTCGCCGGAGAAAGTCCGTTACATGAAGGGCTTCCTTGAATTTGTCGCCAAGCAGATGGATGTTTACTCTGGCTATGGCATGCTTAAGCCAGATTATACAGGTTATCATCACGATGGCATATATATGAACGCCTATGCTCCCGATGCGATATTTGTCGCTTCTTTAGTTCGCTATATTACACATGGAACTAGCTTCCAGTTGGATTCCACAACGACGGAGAACATTAAGAAGTATTTGCTTGTGCAGCGTTCATTCGGAAATAAATACGACATATCGCATAGTGTGGCCGGGCGTTTTCCGCTGAACCCTTCTACGCTGCAGACGCAATATATCTCCTATGCGCTTAACGCGCTAAGCGGAGACGAAGAGCTCAAAGGAATTTTCCTGGACCTTTGGGATCCCAACGACCCGATCATATCGGCCAATTTTGCCGCTAGAGCGGAGAACTCTATCTTTTATCATGCAACGCTTGGCGAGCTGCAAATCTCGGAAGAAGCTGCAGCCCGGTTCGCTCAAGAAGGAATAACGGCGCAAAGCCCTGCCCCGGGCTTCAAAAACTTCAATTTCGGTGCCGTGGCGCTATTCCGAAACGATAATTGGTTAGTCACGACCAAAGGGTTTAACAGGTACAACTGGGATTACGAGCTAGACAGCACCAACAATGTATTCGGCCGATATTTAAGCCATGGGAACACGGAAATTGTGCTGCCTGGGGGGTTCAAAAGCAGCGGTCTGGATATTACCGCAGGCTGGGACTTCAACCGCTGGCCAGGTACAACAACGAAGCATATCCCGATTCTGCAATTGGAAGATCCGAAGATGCGCTACTATTCGGACGAAACGTTCGGCGGCGGCGTGAGCAGCGAAGGGCAGCATGGCATATTCGGCATGAAATTGCATGATACCGCCTTCGATACGACGTTCCGAGCGAATAAGTCGTGGTTCTATTTTGGCGATCAAATCATTGCCTTGGGATCGGATATTGTCAACAGCGATACCGTCAATCGGACGGAAACGACCCTGTTCCAATCCAATATGAACGATACCATAATGCCGTTCTACAACAATTCCGGCACTGCGATCGATTCGTTCCCTTACAGCAGCACGACGACAACGAATTCCAAGGTGTGGATGGTTGATCCGTACGGCAACGGCTATATTATTCCGGATGCCAACGGCCTCCGAGTGGAGCGGGGAGTACAGGAATCTTATACCAAAAAAGGTGCGTCAAACTACGAGATGACGCAAGGAAACTACACGACGGCATGGCTGGATCACGGAACGGCGCCGCAGGGGCAAGGCTATGAATATGTCATTCTCCCGCAAAAGACGCCTGCGGAAGTGGAAGCCGCCGCACAAGCCTTGAATTATTCTGTGCTAAGGAAGGACAATATGGCGCATATCGTAAAACATAACACGTTTAACGCCATTGGCTACGCCTTGTTTGATCCGACTACCCAACTTTCGTATGGGGTATTGAACAGCGTAGATACTCCGGTGCTGGCCATGGAAAAAACCAAATCCGCGGGCCGCATTGTGCTCAGCCTCTCCGATCCTGATCTTCGACTGGAGAAACCGACAGTCTTGGGCGGTTTGGAACCAAACTTAAAGAAGCCAAGCCAAAGCAAGACGGTTATCGCAAAGCTGAACGGCAACTGGCGGTTCGCGGGCGCCGCGCCAGCCGGTGTAACGCTAGCGGGTTATGATTCGGCAACCGATATCACTTCTTTTGCTTTTGAATGCGTGGACGGTAAAAGCTTTGATGTCGAGCTAGTTATCGCCGGGAATCAGGGCAATCCATCGAACGATAGCGGCTCAAGCTCTCCGGGCGAAGAGAAGCATGTCATTAAGGCCGCAGCCGGCGGCACCGTTAACGACAGCGGCGTGAGGATTGTTGTTCCCGCCGGAGCGGCGCCATCGGATATCGCGATCCGGATTGAGCAAGTGTCCAATCCGTCCGCCTTACTGACGCACGACATTCAGCTTCTCAGCCAAGTATTTGAGATCAAGAAGGATAAGGCAGGCGACTTCCTCAAAACGATTACGATTACGTTGCCTTTCGACAAATCGAAATGGGATGCTGCGAAGTCGAAGATATCGATTTACTGGTATGACGAAGCGGCCAAAGAATGGGTCGAGCTGGATCAGCCTGAGATCGATTTGGAGCAAGGGGTTGTCACCGGCACCATCAACCATTTCACGAAATTCGCCGTTCTGGCGAGTAACGAGCAGAAGCCTTCGGAGCCCTCAGCCGATTTCTCGGACACGCAGGGGCATTGGGCGGAAGAGGGCATTCGGGAGCTTGTGAAAGCCGGCATTATTAACGGTTATCAGGATGGCACGTTCGCTCCGGAGAAAAGGGTAACCCGCGCCGAATTTGCGGTGATACTGGTCAAGGCGTTCAAATTGCAGGCAAAGAGCGGAGCGGGCTTCGCGGATACCGATAGTCACTGGGCGAAGGCTTCCATCGAAACGGCAGCGGCCAACGGCATCATATCGGGCTACAGCGCCGATTCCTTCGGACCCGATGACCCCATCACCCGCGAGCAAATGGCGGCCATGATCGTAAGGGCAGCCAAACTGCCGGCGACGGCCGGAGAAACGTCCTTCGCGGACCAAGCGGATATTTCCGGTTGGGCTCAAGCGGCGGTTGCGGCAGCAGCGGAGAGCGGGCTCATAACCGGCTACGAGAACGGCAGCTTTAAGCCGCAAGCCCATGCATCCCGGGCCGAAGCCGTCACGATTCTGTTGAGAGCCATGAGGTGAAGGATAGCGGGCATCCGACAACCCTGATATTCGTGTTGAAAAGAAGAATAGTTCATGACAAGATCTGTCACGATTAGGGGATACAATGAGTTCAAGCCCGGCCTAACAAGCCGAGCGAAACTTAACAAGAAGGAGCTGCTCTATCGTGACGTATCAAGTTACGCCTTTTATCACGCTGAACGGTAATGCCAGGGAGGCGATTCGATTCTACGAATCCGCGCTGGAGGCCAAAGTTGTATTCATGCAAACGTACGGAGAAGGACCCGAGGATCAGTCGCATCCGTTGCCGACCCATTCAAAGGAAAGGATCGCACACTCTGTTTTAAAAATCGGTGGAGCAGAATTATTTGTCGCGGATTCGATTTCGGACGAGCCGAACGAGATCGGCCATCGACTGCAGATCTGCATCACGACCCCCGATACCGAAACATCGGCCCGTTTCTTCGAAGCTCTCCTGGATGGCGGCCAAGTAGTGATGCCTTTGCAAGAAACGTACTTCAGTCCCGCTTTTGGCATCGTAACCGACCGGTACGGCATCACGATCCAACTCTTCACTCCTAGAGACGAAGCCAAGGAAGGGGCCGGCGTTAGCACGAAATAAAGTACTGCCCGAGCCTAGAAATTGAAACAGCGACGGCCAAGGACAAGAAAGTAAAGTCCTAGACCGTCGCTGTTTGTTTAGCTAACGTCTCCCGGCAGTTGCGAGAGGGAAGGGCTGGTCGTACAGTGGCTATGATGACGGAGTTTAAAAGGGCTTGATAACCATCAGTACGATAACTGCAATCATCAGCAGCTGCGCCGCCGACTCTAGCGGCGCGATTTTTTTCATCGCATGGGAGAACTCGGCAGGAACCTCATCCTCACGACTTGCCGCTACGAGCTTCGTGACTTTTTTCATACGAGGCTCGATGAATACGTCAATCGCGACCACCAGGAGCAGCGACAACAGGATGGACACATTCAGCCACATTTGGGACAGTCCTATGCCGGTAATGATCATGAGCCCAATCCCGGTGGCTATCAAAGCGGCTCCGCCTATTTTTGGCAGCCAAGAAAGCTTGGCCGTGATATCGAAGACAAAGCGCAGCTGACTGGCGGTTTTGGCGGACCTGCGAATGGCAGGGATGAGGAAAGTGAAGCCCATGAAAGCAAACGCCGAGAGTATATGCAAAACGAGCAGCAATCCGAACATACAGGGTTGTCTCCTTTTCGCGCTCAGCTTACAGGCAGCTCGTTTCTGTAAGCGAGACCGACTCTTTTGCCTCTAAACGGCCCTGCAAGCTCGAGGTGGTTCAGCATACAGTTCGCTACATCCTCGTAAGTGACATCTAGCTCCTTCAACCGGCTAAACAGGTGTCCGGCAACTTCGGCTTCGGAGAAGTTCTTGATGGTCTCCTGAACTGACACGGGCAAAATGTCTGTGCTCACATGCAGACGAACTGACGAAGGAAGATCGGCCGATTCGACCATCGTTCCCGGACACATGACGGACCAATCAAGCTTGGTCTGCCGCAGCCGGTCCAGATTCCGGTTGTGAGTTTGGTACATAGGCGGGAACCCGGGCAAATTATTGCCGATCAGATCTGTATAAGGAATGTCGAGCAGCCCGGCGCCTCCCATTAACCATACCCGTCCGGAAAACCTCGTGTTATTTTCACACTGACTGACGATGTTATCGACGATACGAACAAACTCTTCTCCCTGGGCGGCATGACCGGCTGAGATAATAGCGGCGTCTTGCTGCGAGAGAGCTTCGTAGACGCTTTCCCGATCCATGATGTCCTTCGCGATCACTTGCACTTGTCCCGCGATCTGCTCGCCTTGCTGCTCATAAAGCTTCTCAGGATTGCGCACGAAAGCGGTCATTTCATGCCCCCTATTAACGCCTCGGGCTAGTACCCTACTTCCCGTATTTCCCGTTGCTCCGAAAACAATAATCTTCAATGTTCATTCCCTCTCTTCCTGAAATCGCCAAATTTTTCATTGCTGGATTGACTTAAGCTTAGCACCACCCTAATATCATGTTAAGAACCCACTTTAATGTAGGGTACTTACTTGAAAGTAAGCTAGCTTGAGCAGGGAGGGATTGGATGGAAGCTGGTACAGAGGCAACAGTGGAGAGAAAATGTCCTATTGAAACGGTGATTCACGTGCTCGGCGGGAAGTGGAAGCCTACGATTTTATGGCTTTTGTTAGACTCCACCAAGCGGTTCAGCGAGCTGGAGAAGCTGATTCCCGAGGTGACGCAGAAGATGCTAGCGCAGCATTTGCGGGAGCTGGAGAAAGACCGGCTGGTGACACGGACGGTTTATCCATCGGTCCCCCCGAAAGTGGAATATTCGTTAAGTGAATATGGCAAGACGTTGATACCCGTGATGGAAGTCATGTGCGAGTGGGGCGAAACCCATCAGCTGCCGAGCTCAATGCAGGCTCTCCTGGTAACTGCAAGTCCGATGTTGATGCGGGATGCTTAAGAGCAGCTCCTTGTTGCCTAATAAGATATATAAATTCATGCTATTCTGCCCGCTCGTACTTAGAGGTCAGCCAGTTTTATACTGGTTGACCTCTTTGTTCGTATGCGTTTCTGCTCAACGAACAGTCTTTATCCCCGATACTTCTCAAGCAGATCGAGCAACCTTCTTCGAATGGCTTCTTTCAATTCTGCCGGCTCGCTTAGCTTGACTTCGTCTCCAAGCGAAATGAAAAAATCGGCATAAAACGCGATGTCACTGCGATTGACGTCCGCATCGATCGTTCCGGTCCCGTCCTCGCGCACATGGAGCAAAGGAGAGAGCCAGAGCTCGGCTTCGCAGCGCTGGGTGCCGATGCGGGTCAGCTCGGCCCTCAGCCTTACGGCCTCCGCCGACGACGCAGCCTCGTGCCGGGACAGACGGATATCGCCCAGCTTCAGCGGCTCGGTCGGATCGTCCGCCGCATCGCGGATCCGGTCGCAGCGGAACACCCGGTAGCCTTGGCGCAGGAAGCAGTAGGCCGTACAGTACCAGTAGCCGTTGTGCGCATACAGGAAAACGGGCTGAATGCGACGTCTGGTCGCGCCTTCCTCCTTCGATTCGTATACGATGGTAAGCACCTTCTGCTGGATGGCCGCATCCAACAAGGCGGCTAAAAACGAGGCTTCGGAGCGCCGCGAAGGCGTTATGAAATCGACCCGTTCCTTCATGCCGTCGATCCGGTCCCGAACGTCGCCCGGCATGTGCAGATAAAATTTGCTCAAGGCCGAGGCGGATTCCGCGTCGAACGGCAGCGAGGAATAATGGCGAAGCGCGTGCACGGCAAAAAACATCGCGGCGGCCTCTCCCTCCGTGAAAGCAATCGGCGGCAGCACCCGTTCCCTGACCACTTGATACCCTCCGTGCGGCCCCACCTCCGAATACAGCGGCACGCCAAGCTCGCTCAGTTCCTGCAAATCCCGCAGAATCGTCCGCGTAGAGACGCCGAATTCGTCCGCCAGTTCTTGAACCTTAAACTTTCGTTTACGGTTGACCGTCATCATGAGCTCCATGAGCCTTTTCGATTTCGGCATCGCGTTACATCTCTTTAAAGTACTTGAAGCGGTAATACGAGTTATATCCGAGGATAATCATATAGGCAAAAACCAATAGCAATACCATGATGATATCCGTGGCCATCAAGGCGAGCGCCGTAATTAAGGCGCCAAGCACAAAAACCATCATGTCGTAGGCTTTCGCTTTGGCCCGATTGGTGATGGCCGTATTACGTTCATCGTTCTTGTCGATCTCCAGCTGCTTTGCCGCGGCGGGAGCTTTCATCATCGCGTGCCGGAGAACGATTTCTCCCATCCCGTGACCGAACATGCCGCAGCCAAGCCCCACGAAGATATATGGCAACGCTCGCAGCATGCCCTGGGGATCTTCCATCGTTTTGATGAAATACAGACCGACTGCTAGCAGCGCTGCGCCTGCAACGGCAAGAAAATAAAACGGAATAATCTTTCTCATACCTGTCCATCCTCCTCATAAATAAAGATGTCTTCGATGCTCATGCCGAAAAAGCGGGCAATCTTGAACGCTAACAGGATCGAGGGGTTATAACGTCCGTTTTCCAGTGAACCGATCGTCTGCCTGGACACTTCAAGTGCAGCCGCTAATTCTTCTTGCTTGATTCCGCGTTGCTTTCGGATTTCTTCCAAACGGTTGTTCAATGCGTTCACACTCCTTATGGAAAGCTGACTTTCCATGAGGAAAATATATCGCGTGAAGCGATAAATGTCAAGCGTGCTTTCCATTTTGATGAATTAAAACAAAACCCATTGACAAACCAACTACTGCGTGTTACTTTGTAGTAGTAGTAAGCAACACTTGATACCAGTCATACAGAATAGCGAAGGGTGATCGTTCTGGAAAACTTAACGGAAATGCTCAAAGGCGTGCTCGAGGGCAGCGTACTTGAAATTATTAGCCGCAACGAAACCTACGGTTACGAAATCACGCGGCGGCTGAACAGCCTCGGCTTCACGGATGTTGTGGAGGGAACGGTGTATACCATTCTGATCCGGCTTGAAAAAAACAAGTTGGTGGAGATCACCAAGAAGCCCTCCGATATGGGACCGCCGCGAAAGTTTTTCGCGATCAATGACGCAGGTCGCGAGGAGCTGCGGAGGTTCTGGGAAAAGTGGGAGTTCGTATCATCGAAAATGAACGAGTTAAAGGAGAGAGACGAATGAATTTTTGGGAAAAAATTACCGGCAGCGACATGACGAGAGAAATGAAAGCATTCGAAGTGCGAGTCCAAAAGCTGCCGGCCGATTATCAAGCCGCATGGGGAGAAATAGACGATAATCTATGGCCGCACTCCAATTTCTCCGGCCGCAACCTCATGCCCATTCTTGACGGCGTGCTTGGCCTGCTCGAAGAAACGGCGGCGGACGGCCAGAGCGTCCGCGAGGTTCTGGGCGACGATATCAAAGGCTTCTGTTCGGCGCTGGCCGGCGAAGAAGGGGCAAAGTCGTTTCGAGACAAGTGGCGCGAGCAACTCAACAAAAACATCGCTAAAAAATTAGGTAAATAGGAGGGAACAAAATGAGTATCCGAGATCTCATCGAAGGCAAAAGAGAGTGGCGAGCGCATGTGGCGCGCGTCAAAGCGCTCCCGAAAGATTATCAGTTCGTTTACAAAGAAATTCAAAGATACCTCTTTAAGGTCGGCCCTGTCGAGCTAACCGACGGGACGGGGCTGCTCTCGGGAATCGTCGATCTTTTTGAAGAGGGCGCGGCCTTGGGGAAAGGCGTGCTCGAAGTGACGGGCCGTGACGTAGCGGCTTTCTGCGACGATTTGATCAAAGATTCAAAAACGTACGCTGACATCTATCAAGAATCCGTTGGGGGAGATCGGGATAGAAAAAGCAATTGAAGTAAAAGGTCTGCGAAAGTCTTTCAAGGGCACGGAAGTGCTAAAGGGCGTCGATTTTGAAGTGAAGCGGGGCGAGATTTTCGCCCTGCTCGGCTCCAACGGCGCGGGCAAGACGACAGTATTTGGATGAGGCGGAACATCTGGCGGATCGAATCGCCATTTTGCATGAGGGCAGGATTATTGCGGGCGGCACGCTTGAGGAACTGAAACAGCTGTTCCCGCCCGCAAAGACGGAGTACGTGGAAAAACAACCTTAATTGGAGGAGATATTCCTCGCCATCATTGGTAAAAAGGAGGTCAAGCAATCATGAATAAATACTTTTTCGCCGATATGAGCGTCATGCTCGGACGCTCCATGCGCCATATTTTCCGCAGCATGGACACCATCTTCACCGTATGCATCACCCCAATTGCCATGATGCTGCTGTTTGTCTATGTGTTTGGCGGCGCAATCGAGACCGGTACGGATAACTATGTGAACTACTTGTTGCCCGGCATTTTGCTTATGGCGATTGCAAGCGGGGTGGCATATGTGGCTTACCGTCTCTTTATGGATAAGCAGCGGGGGATTATCGAACGGTTCCACTCCATGCCGATTTCGCGCTCCGCCGTGCTTTGGGGTCACGTGCTGACGTCGCTGGTATCCAACGTCATTACGATGGTCGTCATCATTCTCGTAGCGCTCTTGATGGGCTTTCGTTCGTCGGCCGGGATACTGTCTTGGCTCGCGGTAGCCGGCATACTTCTGCTGTTTACGCTGGCTTTGACTTGGATTGCGGCCATTGCCGGGCTGACGGGGAAAACGATGGAAGGCGCAAGCGCCTTTTCCTACCCGCTGATCTTCCTGCCGTTTATCAGCTCGGCCTTTGTGCCGACCGATTCGATGCCGAAGGTCGTTCGCGCATTTGCGGAAAATCAGCCGGTTACGTCTATCGTAGAGTCCATACGAGCCCTATTGTCCAATCAACCGGTTGGCCATGAGATATGGGTCGCTCTTGCGTGGTGCATCGGGATCATGATCGTCGCCTACCTGTTTGCGATGCGCGCGTACAAACGGAAAGCGGCTTGAAGCGCGCCTCGCTACTCAAGCATCGCTTGATAGTACGACCAAAAGTTCCGAGGGGATCGACCATCGATCCCCTCGGAACTTTTGGATTATTCTTTCACAGCACCTATTGTTAAGCCCTTCTCAAAATATTTTTGTAGAAACGGATACAATAAAATAATCGGACCAATGGCAAGCACACAGGTAGCCATTCGCGCTCCTTCGCTAGGCAGCATGCCGATAGCGGCTTCCATAGATTTAGAGGCAGCCGAATTGGCTTGTAAATAGCCAATATTATTCATTAAAGATTGCAGCAAATACTGCAAGGGGTAGAGCTTCGGTGTCTCGATGTACAACGAAGCGGTCATCCAGTCATTCCAGTAGGCGATTGCTGTGAACAGACCAATCGTCGCAAGCGACGGTTTAGAAAGCGGAAGCGCAATACTAAAAAAGGTACGGAATTCACCTGAACCATCAATACGTGCAGACTCGAACAAGGAATTCGGAATCGATCTGAAAAAGTTTTTCATAATCAGCACGTTAATAGCGGATACCAGATAGACGACAACGAGTACCCAGATCGTATTTTTTAGTTGCAAATATCGTGTGATCAGAATATAGCTCGGAACAAGTCCTCCATTGAACAGTACTGGAATATATACAAATAAAGTGAGGGCATTGCGATAGGTTACTTCAGGACGCGTCAACGAATAAGACAGCATCGAGGTAACCAACAAATGCAGGAATGTGCCTACAGCGGCGACAAAAATCGTAACGGCGTAGGCATTGGCGATTGAGCCTGCTCCGCTAAATACATATTTATAGGCGGCAATATCGAACACCTTGGGCCATAGACTATATCCGTCAATCATCAGCGACTCTTCGCTTGTCAATGAGATAGATACAACCAGCATCAGCGGAAGGATACAGCCTAAAGCGGATACGATGAATAAAAGATGAATCATCGTTTTTGAAAGTTTGAAATTTTTTAATGCCATGGAACGCTCTCCCTTCTCCCTGCTGATCGATTAAAATAAGGCGCTGTCTGGGTCTGTTTTTTTAATAATATAGTTTGATACCAAGACAAGAACGAATCCGACGACTGCTTGATATAAACCAATTGCAGACGACATGCCATAGTCGTTCAGTTTTTTCAGAGAACGGAATACAAGAGTGTCGATAACATCCGTCGAAGCATATAGTGCTCCTGAATCATTGGCAAGGGTATAGAACCCATTCCAGTCGCCTAGCCCGCCATTAAACAATTTACCTACCCACAGCAGAGATAAAACGATAATAATCGGTTTCAACAGCGGCAGGGTAACATATTTGACTTGCTGCCACTTCGAAGCACCGTCCAATTGAGCAGCTTCATAATAATCCGTATTAATGCCTGCAATCGCTGCTACATACAATACGGAATAGTAGCCGATGTTTTTCCACAGATAAGCAAATGGAAGAATAAAGCGCCAATAGTCAGGCTCGCTATACCAGTAAATCGCTTCGCCGCCAGTGGACGTAATCATATTGTTGATCATCCCTCGGTCTACACTAAGCAGTCCGAATAATATATATTGGACGACGATCCATGATAGGAAGACTGGCAGCAGTATAGAACCTTTGTACGTAGCCGATAAAAATTTGTTTTTTACCTCACTCAATAGAATGGCTAGCAACAGTGCACCGACAGTAACAGTGACCATTTCTATAATATTGTAGAAAAGAGTATTGAACGTAACGGTTCTTGCTGCTTCTGATTTGAAGAAAAATTCGAAGTTTTTGAATAGCGGATCCATCCAGGGACTTCCGAATATACCATCACGAGCGTTGTAATCCTTGAAAGCGATCAGGACACCGCCCATCGGGATATAACACATAACAGCAATAAATAGTAGTCCGGGCGACATCATCAGGTAGAATGGTACCTGTTTGCGTGCGCTACGTAATTTTCTGTTATAGGTTGGATTTGCAACTAGCTTCAATGAGTCCCCCTCCTTTCTCAGATTGAACTTGCATCTGCAATCATCTTAGTTCGGGGGATGGTTATTGTTCAACAAATAAAAGTATCATTCTTCATGATTTTCTTCACAAGCGAACTCGAAAAAGTAAAGAAATCATCAGAAAATCATGGTTGGTTGCGAGTTTGTATAGAAACCTGTACTATAACCGTTATAATTATACATAGACGGAAAATGGGGTTGCGTGAACAGGGGGGTCTGCCGAGCATGTCAAAGAAGAACAGTACGAGCTTTTTGCGTAAATCCTTTTTCTCATTTCTCATTATTACAATTGTCATCGCGGTGTTGCTTACGATCTTTCTGACCATTACTTACTTACGCAGCAGTATTTCAATAATCAACCGCTATAATCATGAGCTGATCGAGCATAACAATTACAGTATTAAACACCTCGATGATGCGGCAAAAAAATTGGGGAATGCATTGTACAGCGATAAAGATATTATCCAATTTATTAATATGAAGAGTAATGATGAGATCGTTGCAATATTAGCAAGCAAGGTCATTGATAAGCATTTTCTAACACTTCAAAATATTGATAGCGTATATCTTTACAATACGGAGTTGAATCTGTTTTATTCCTCACGGAGCGGCGAACGCAGAACGGCTTCTACATTTACAGATCAGGCGATTGTAGCCTTGCTAACAGATAAAACATTTGTCAATGAGTATAGTGGTCGGCCTATTGTGACATCTGTAGACACAACAACGCAATCGGCTAATATAGCCTCCTATATCCTATTTGAACCGGGAGTCGCCGCATCAGGATTAAAAAATGCGATCGTCGTCAACATCAAAACAAAAGCGCTTACAGACTCTATTCAAGCGATTAATGGTGATGACCCCGATACGAAAACATCCTTTTTAGTCGTTGATAGTAATGGATTCATTCTAAGTCAGACGCTTACTCCGGAATTTGAATCAAATATGAATGAAGTACGAGCATTAAGTCAGCAAGCAGATGAGCTCGATAATAGCAGTAATCAAATAAGAGAAATTGGCGGGGTTAGCTATCTGGTATCGAGCAGTAAAAGCAACGCGAATAATTGGTACATCATTGGATTAACGCCTGTTAAAGAAACATTTAAAGATGTAATCAGAGGTTCATTCATTTCTGCCGTTATCGTCGTTGTTATCATCATAATCTGTGCGGTAGCATCCCTCTATTTGGCGCGCAGACTGAACCATCCGATTCAAATGCTTACAAAAATTATTAATGGCGAATTAACTTCGAAAAATGATACTGTCGTTTCGAAGATGGATGAAATTAAGTATATATTATCTGTATTCGAATCCATGAAGGAGAAAAATCAAGAGCTTGATAAAATCATTCATGATGCAGGCTATGCTGTGAAAGAGGATTTTCTCAATGCATTATTAAGTGAAAGTAAGATCGACACTAGAGATACGGTGCTCGGGAAATTAAATGACATAGACCTGCATTATATCTCTACAAACCAGCTGTGCATGTGTCTCATTAAAATTGATAATTATAGCAAATTTGCATCCATGAATAGCAAGAAGGAGCGGTCGGCACTACGCTATGCGATTGTGAATATTGCGACAGAGCTGGCAGCGAACTACGGTAGATATGAAATCTTCAGTAGTGAGCCTGATAAATTCGTAGTGCTTATGGATTGTTCCACCGTAACCGAATATAAAGTGCTGCAGGAGAAGGTAGAGCAATTTTTGCGCGAGGTGCAGAGTAACACACTTCATTATCTCCGCATTTCTTTATCAATGGCATATAGCACGATGTTTCAAGGGCTCGAACATTTGCCAAGTATGCATAATAATATGAAGGACTCTATTTTATTGAAGATGAACTTTGGACATGGGGCTATTATTACTCCTTTCATGATGGATGAAATCAATTCGGATAATTTCCACATACCGGCTAAAAAAGAGGAGCAGCTCGTCGAGAAAGTTCTAGAGGGCAATTATGAATCTGCTGCTTCCATTTATCAGACGATCAGCCCGATGCTATATCAATACTCGTACAATGAAATTGTGAATTGTATTGTTCATTTGATTTATAGTATCTACTCTAGTGTCTTAAGCAAGATGCCTGCTGTAAAGGAGAGCCAAGATTTAACGCTTCAGCAGTTTTTGCGAGGGATTCAAAATGCAGAGGTAACTGCAGATATAGACAGCGTGATGGACAAGTTCTTACAGAAGCTATGCGATAAGGTAGGCATGATTAGAAATACATCTAATAGTAATGATCATCTCATTCAACGCGTTATCGGAATAGTTGAGCAGGAATTTTCCAATACAGAATTATGTCTAAGCTTTATCGCGGAGAAACTCAGACTTTCATCGAACTATATCGGCCAAATCTTCAAGACGGCATATGGACAGTCGATTGCGCAATATATTTTTGATACACGAATGAAAAAGCTCGATGAGTATATGCGTAATACACAGTTACCTTTAATGTCCATTATCGAAAAAGTGGGACTAGAGAGAAATAATTATTTCTATACGCGATTTAAAAAGCATTTTGGCATGTCGTTGAGCGAATACAGACTGCAACTAGGACAAGACATGGATCATGAAAGCGATATGAAAGTTTTATGATATGCCGTCATTCATTTTGCGGTAACGATAACGTACATGGGGTCAGATGGCCCAATGTACGTTATTTTTTTACCACATAAGAATTTATAAGTTTCCGAGCATTTCGGAAGAACAAATTCTTATTGGCGATAAAAACTACCTCTGAACGCGGTCGCTCATCCTTGAAGTACTTCGATAGAAGTTTTTCTCATTCATTTTCTTTACTTTTTGGAGAAATGATATCTTTTTATTGTTTTCAAGGTACTTGAATCTAGTTAAGCTGGCACTATATCTAAATTAGAATTGAATCATCTAGAGGTGTATGTTATGAACTCCTATAAAAAAGTCCACGTTATTTTTAAAACGCATTTGGATATTGGATTTACCGATTTGGCTAAGCATGTAAAAGATACATATTTCAATCGATTTATTCCGCAAGCGATTCAATTGGCCAAACAGTTAAAGCAGCAAGGCGGAATCGAACAATTCGTCTGGACGACTGGATCGTGGTTAATCGATGAGTATCTGAAGCAAGCTTCGCCGGCAGAAAAGCAAGTGATGGATGAAGCTATTCATCATGGACATATCACATGGCATGGACTACCGTTCACAACTCATACAGAGCTGATGGATTTAGCATTAATGGATTATGGCTTGTCGCTTAGTAAAAAACTAAATGCCGAGTATAAAAAAAATAGTATCGCCGCCAAAATGACCGATGTTCCAGGCCATACGATTGCGATGGTTCCGCATTTGGCGAAGTTCGGTATTCAATATTTGCATCTGGGTGTCAATCCATCCTCCAAAGTGCCTAATGTGCCCGATATTTTTATATGGAGAAATAAAGATGGATCTGAAGTTATCGTTAATTATGCGAAAAATTATGGAAATGCTGTGATAGTTGACGGTTTGGATGAAGTCATGGTTTTTGCTCATACAGGCGATAATTTGGGGCCGCCTTCTGCAGCCGACATTGAAGAAGAATTTAAGCGGCTTGCTAAGGAATATCCCGGAGCAACGATTGTAGCGTCCACAATGGATGCTTTTGCGGAAAAATTGATCGCAATGAAAGCTCAATTTCCTATCGTGCATGAAGAGATTGGTGATACTTGGATTCATGGTGCGGCTTCAGATCCTAAGAAAATAGCACAATACCGCGAACTGTTAAGACTTCGGGATCAGTGGCTGGCCGAAGGACGGTTGATCACAGACAGTCCAGAATATATGGATTTCTGCAGCCAGCTTCTATTAATTCCGGAGCATACATGGGGAATGGATGAGAAGAAGTTTTTGGCTGACTACAAAAACTATTCGACCCAGGACTTCCAAGCAGCAAGACGAGCGGACAGCGTATCGGAACATGCGATTTATGATCATATCCGGTACTTGCGACCATTCACCATGCGGCGAAGCTACAGCCACTTTGAAAGCTCTTGGGCAGAGCAACGTGAGTATGTCGATCAAGCGGTTCGTTGTCTGACCGAGGACAAGCGGCGGGAAGCTGCGGAGGCCTTGTCGCTATTAGTTCCGCAACAAGCAACGCTTCAAGAAGGGCAAGAGCTTAGCGCCCATCGCCTTCATAAGCTAGGGCTATTTCAGGTTGAATTTGTTGATGATGGTTCGATCAGTCATCTAATCGATTATCAAGGAAAGATATGGGCTGATGAGAATCATCGTATCGGATGCTTTCAATACGAGACATTTGGTCAACAAAATTACAATGAGTGGTTACGAACCTATAATGTCAATATGCGGGAGCACTATCATTGGGCGGATGCTGATTGGAGCAAGCCAGGGATGGATTATGCGGAGCCGCGGCCTGAGCATCGAAGATTCTCTCCGCATGTGATCGGCATCAAACATGTGGCCGAAGAGCTTTATGACCATGTGCAGGTACAACTTGCCATGCCGGAACAGTCCACTCTAGTAAACGGGGCGCCCAAAACGGTCCAAATTGACTACAAATTTTATAAAAGCGAACAGAAAATCGATGTAAATCTCAGTTGGTTCAACAAACAGGCTAATCGTTTACCGGAAGCAAGCTGGTTCTCATTCGGCTTAAAGGTCGATAATCCGAATTTATGGAAGCTAGATAAGCTTGGACAGCTGCTCTCTCCGCTTGAGGTGGTTAAGAACGGCAATCGCAACTTACATGCTGTCCATTCAGGCGTTTACTATTGTGGAAGTGACGGAAAAGTACAAATAGAAACATTGGACGCACCTGTCGTGTCGCCTGGTGAGAAGCGGTTATTGCAATTCGATAATAGCTTTGCCCCATTGGATGGCGGCATGCACTTTAATTTGCACAACAATATTTGGGGGACCAACTTCCCAATGTGGTTTGAAGAAGATATGAAATTCAGATTCTCCATCAAAATAGATTAATAATGGGAGAGAAAGCATATATGAAAAAAATTACTGCAGTATTAGTCGGGGCTGGACAAAGAGGAGCGGGCGCATACGCCCCTTATGCGCTTCAGCATCCAGAAGATATTCAATTTGTTGCAGTTGCGGATCGCGATGCTGATCGCAGAGAACGATTCCAACAAGCGCATCAAATTGCGGATGAACAGTGTTTTCCTGGCTGGGAGGAGCTGCTTGCAGAACCGAAGCTAGCCGATGCGATCCTTATCTGTACGCAAGATAAGATGCATTATGAACCTGCGTTGCTAGCATTAGAGAAAGGGTATCATGTGCTAATGGAAAAGCCGATGTCACCCGATCCGCAAGAATGCGTGATTATGGGGGAATATGCCAAGAGGTATAATCGCGTGTTTTCGATTTGCCATGTGCTTAGATATACGGACTTTTTTGCAACCATTAAAAAGATAATTACAGATGGGGAAATTGGCAAGCTGATCACCATTCAACATACGGAAAACGTCGAGCATCGTCATCAAGCGCATAGTTTTGTACGAGGAAACTGGAGAGATGCACAAGAGTCAAGCCCAATGATCTTGGCCAAAAGCTGTCATGATATGGATATTATTCAGTATCTTGTAGATGCGGAGTGTACGAAGGTTTCATCCTTTGGGTCATTAACTCATTTTCGCCAAGAAAGTGCGCCAGAAGGTGCGCCGATGTATTGTTTGGACGGTTGTCCCGTGCAAGATACTTGCCCCTATTATGCGCCAAGAATGTATATCGAACGCGATGATTGGGTCGGTGAAGTGCTTCGCTCTGTTGTCAGCAACGATACGAGTGACGAAGGTGTACTTCAATCGCTTGAAAAAGGCCCTTACGGCAGATGCGTGTATCATTGCGACAACAATGTAGTCGATCATCAAGTAGTGAATATGGAATTCGCCAATGAAGTGACGGTTGCGTTCACGATGAGCGCCTTTACTTATGAGGGCGGGCGTTCAGTGAAGCTAATGGGAAGTCTTGGCCAAATCAGAGCTGACATGGAAAAAAACATTATTGAAGTCACGAGCTTCTCTACTAGGGAGACAAAGACCATTAATTTGAATACGGACGCAGCGGGACATGGCGGCGGAGATACGGGCATCATGCGAGATTTTGTCCGGCTTGTACGGAACGATGGGCAGGAAGAAGGGCTTACAAGTGCAGATGTTTCCGTGAAAAGTCATCTCATTGCTTTCGCTGCAGAAAAATCACGTCTGGAAAGCAAAGTGATCATCATGGCTGACTATATCCATGAATTAAAAAGAGATCAATAATAGATCCTTTCGAAGGAGAGCAATCATGTCCAATTTTACAATTGAAGGAAAACAATTCGTATATGATGGCAAACCCATTCGGATCTTATCTGGGGCCATCCATTACTTTCGCGTCGTGCCGGAATATTGGGAGGACCGCTTAATCAAATTAAAAGCTTGCGGTTTGAATGCGGTGGAAATCTACGTTCCATGGAATGTTCATGAGCCAGTTGAAGGTATATTTAACTTTGAGTATATGGCGGACATCATTCGTTTCATCCAGTTGGCGGATAAGCAAGATCTGTTCGTAATCGTGCGCCCCAGCCCGTATATTTGCGCCGAATGGGAATTCGGGGGATTGCCTTCTTGGCTTTTGAAGGAAGATCACATCCGTTTGCGTTGCAGTCATCCTACCTATCTGGCTAAGATCGATGCCTATTACGATGTACTGATCCCTAAACTTTTACCTTATTTATGTACAAACGGCGGGCCGATTATCGCCATGCAGATCGAGAATGAGTACGGGAGCTACGGAAACGACAGAAGTTATATGACGTATTTGAAACAGTCCATCCTTGATCGAGGAGTAGACGTTCTCTTATTCACATCGGATGGCTACACCGACAGCAACCTGCAAGGGGGGACGCTGCTCCCAGATGTTTTAGCTACCGTTAATTTTGGTTCGAGGGCAGATGAAGCGTTCGGAAAGCTGCTGGAGTATCAACCGAATAAGCCGCTTGTTTGTATGGAGTTTTGGAATGGCTGGTTTGATCATTGGGATAAAGGACATCATGTTCGGTCACCTGAAGATGCGGCAGAAGCCCTGGATGAAATGTTGAAAGCTGGGGCATCCGTTAATTTCTATATGTTTCACGGTGGGACGAATTTCGGGTTTTATAACGGTGCAAACGATCTAGCCAAATACGAACCAACGGTAACGAGCTATGATTACGATGCTTTGTTGAATGAATCCGGCGACATTACGGAAAAGTATAAAGCTGTTCGTGATGTGATTGCAAAGTATGCTGACATCGAGGAGATCGCGTTACCTGCTCCAATCGCCAAGAATAATTATGGAGAAGTTCATTTGAGCGAGCAAACACAATTGTTTGATTCGCTAGACATATTAACAACGCCAATCCAGAGCGCTTATCCGGAATCGATGGAGAGATTTGGTCAGGATTACGGTTTTATATTGTACACGACGCGCATTACAGGACCTGTCTCCCAAGCGAAAGTAGCGATTCAAGAAGTGAGAGACCGTGCGCTCGTCTTCTTGGATGGAGTCTATCAAGGCGTCATAGAACGCAATAAGCATCATACAGGACCGGACATCGTAGATGGAGATCTTGTGCTGGATATCCCAGCTGAAGGCGCGGTATTAAGCATACTTGTCGAGAATCAAGGACGTATCAATTACGGATTTAAATTAAAAGATCCAAAAGGAATAACGGAAGGCGTACGTCTCGGATTGCAATTTCTGTATGATTGGACGATTCATACGCTCCCATTAAATGATGTATCCAAGCTCGTATTTGAGGATGCTAAGCCGCATGGATCGTTTACGCCTACTTTCTATAAAGGGAAGTTCCAGGTAGCGGAAATGGGCGACACATTCTTGAAATTGGAAGGCTGGACCAAAGGGGTCGCTTACATTAACGGATTCAATCTAGGGCGATTTTGGGAAGTCGGGCCGCAAAAAACATTGTATATTCCGGCTCCGCTATTACGCGAAGGTGAAAACGAACTTGTTATTTTCGAATTGCATGGGACGAAGGAGCCTAAAGTGAATCTGCAAGATTTTGCCGAGCTAGCCTAATCAGAATGTAAGAGAGGAAGAGCCATTATGAATTCGAATCAGCTGGATAGAAAACCTGTCCGAATCATGTCATCCGAGCAAGCGGCGCCGCCGCAATGGGCGTTGCAGCAGCAACAGTTGTTTCGAACTCTTAACCAAGCGGCTCAGCAATTCATTGCGCGTTACACACATTCTGACGGCACCTTAATTTGGCGCAGTGATTGGCCAGGCATGGACGGCTCAGATGATCCCTATGAAGGCTTTATGAACTTGGCACTTCTGTACGTCCTTGGCGGCAGTGCTGAGTTACATGAGCAATCACGCAAAATTTGGGATGGTATCACATGGCAATGGACGGAATACGGACAAATTGACCGAGAATTTGATCGTTATTATGATTGGATGCATCATGGCGAAGGTTATCTCTATTTCTACTTCCTCGGTTTAGCGGGGCCAACTACACCGAAAGATCGCCAGCGTGCTGTGCGCTTTGCCAATATGTATACCGGCGATGATCCGGATGCTCCTAACTATGATAAAGAAAAACAGCTCATCCGTTCTCCGCTAACGGGCAGTACAGGACCGCGATTTCAAGTAACGGAAGAAGATTGGAGCACGCATCGCGGTATTTTGGATGATTATTTGGCTCCGTTCGAAGATATTCCAGGTGTAGATTTTGCCAGCCATAAGTGTCCATGGTCGGATGATACAACGTATAAGCATATTATTCGGATGATGAATGAGCGCATGAATAGCGGTGATGTTCCGCTTAATTTGAATGTGACAAGCCTGCTTGCGAATGCATTTCTTCATACGGGCGATGAACGATTTAGAGAAACTGCGATTTCGTATTTAACGTCTTGGGAAGAAAGAACGAAGGAGAATGGCGGCATTATCCCTGACAATATTGGTTTGTCCGGCGAGATCGGACAGTATAACGACGGCAAATGGTGGGGCGGATATTATGGCTGGCGATGGCCTCATGGTTTTCTGACGATTATCGAGCCGATTACGAATGCTTGTATGAATGCCGTCATGCTAACTGGGGATATGAGGAAATTGCAGCTTGCCAGAGAGCAGCTTGACCGCAATTGGGAACTACGACAATGGCATGGTGATAAATGGCTCGTTCCGTACAAACATTTCGATAACGGTTGGACAGATTATCGTGAATCAAATCCACAATATCCAGTCTATTTATGGTTTATGTCGATGGCCGAAGAAGATCTTGAACGTGTAGAACGCATCCCCAAAAACCACAATTGGAACGATGTACTCGTTCCCAGAATGTCAGGTACCGATAAGAGCACGGGCCGAAATACGAAGCACTATATCGGTAACATGCAGCCGTGGTATCAATATATTCGCGGGCTTAATCCAGATTATCCAGAGCGAATTTTATCCGCAAACTATGAGCTAATTGGATGGCAACTTGCCAAAATGCGTTCACCGGAAGGCGATCCGCATCATTGGTCGCAGCAGTTCAGCGAAGGTGACTTCTCCAGCATCCATGCATGGCAAGAAATGTGTCCGATATATTTTGAAGGACTAGTGCAGTTAACGTTAGGAGCTCCGATGCATAATTCACACGGTGGCTTACAGCATGGCCGCGTACGTTACTTTGACGTTGGAGCAAAACGGCCTGGATTGCCTGCTGGGATCTCCGCTTTGGTGGAGAAGCTGACAGCGGATTCTGCTACTGTTCATCTCGTGAATACGAGTTTATTCGAGGATCAGGAACTGATTATACAAGCAGGCATGTTCGGGGAACATCGATTTATTGAAGTTGGGATCATGAATCAAAAGGGCGAGGTAACAGAACTTGTAACAGTTGAGGATAAGTACGTACAAGTGTCTCTTCCAGCAGGAACGAGCATCACTTTACGGGCCTCAATGGAACGTTACGTGAATCAACCAACCTATCATATGCCTTGGCAAGAGGAACACCAGTCCCTGTTGCAAGGAAGAGTACAATAAGGCAACCAGACATCAATAGAAGAAGGATGATGTTATGGAATTTACAAGATTCGGAAACACGGGACTTACAGTTTCCAAGCTCGGTTTAGGCGGCGCACCTCTTGGAGGCGTATATGGTCAAACGGACGAGGCAGAGGTGGAGCAATTAATTCATGAAGCATTAGATGCGGATATTAATTTCATTGATACTGCACCTATGTATGGAGACGGCGAATCGGAGCGTAGAATCGGCAAGGCACTGGCTGGAGGGAGACGCAACCAAGTTGTTCTGGCAACGAAGGCCGTTCGTTCTGATCGCCAATACGATTATGCAAGTACGATTCAGTCGGTGGAACAAAGTCTGCAACGACTGCAAACGGATTGGATCGATTTGTTGCAAATCCATGATGTGGAATATCAACCTTGGGAAACGATTATCGAAGAAACGATTCCAGCGCTGCAGAGGTTAAAAGAAGATGGGAAAATTCGTTACCTTGGCGTAACGACGCGTCAATTACCACTATTGATGCGGTACATGAAAACAGGATTGTTCGATAGTATTCAATTTTATTCCCGCTACATGCTTATTGATCATACAGCCAAAGACGAAGTGATGCCGCTGGCTAAAGAAATGGGAATAGGCGTAATAAACGGCAGCGTCCTTGGCATGGGCGTTCTCGCCGATGCACCGGCTCACTTTCTGGAAGAGGAGAATCAGACCGATGTTGCGCGTAGACTGGAAATGATTAAGTTTTTACGTACATCCGAACCTAAAGGCTTGATCGAGCCAGCCATGCGCTTTAGTTTGAGCAATCCGGATATTCATGTCACGTTAATGGGGACTGCGTCTCTGCGCTCTTTAAGAAAAAACATCTCTTATTGCGATGGCGTTAGCTTTAACGAAGAACATAGGCAGGAGTTGTATCGTCTCTTCGATAAACAAAAGCTATTTAACTAATGATGAACAAGGGAAACATCTTAAAGGCAACGATCTATTGCTCGTTGCCTTTTCCATTTAATTAATCTGTTGAAGCACGATGGCAACAGCTGACTAGCGCCTGTTTCTCCGAAATATGGATGGATGCCAATGAAATTTTTACGTTTAAGGCAATAGAGTTTTAAGATAAATCAATATGCGAGGTGCACAATGGCGAATAAGCAGAGAAAAATGCCTGCCGAGCAGCACGATATGCTGTTTCATGAATCCATTAACCGTTGGGACGAGGCACTTCCTTTGGGGAATGGTTTAACGGGCTGTTTAGTCTGGGGCGACGGCGCTCCCATCCGTCTTAGTTTGGATCGTGGAGATTTATGGGATACAAGATTGGCCCCTGAGGTACTGGATAACGATTTTACGTATAAGAAATTAATTGAACTTATTAAGGAAAAAAATCAAGCTGAAATAGAAAGTAAGTTTAGCGATTTTTTCAGCGTCTACCCCAACCCTACGAAATTGCCAGCGGGGCGTATTGAATTATGGTGCGGTTCTGCTGCCGAACGCATGACAAGTAGTCTGAATATTAGGACTGCGACTGCGCGTGTCGAGTGGGTCGTAGAAGGCGAGACGTATCAACTCGAAACGTATCTGCATGCCGACAATGAATTGGGGTATATCCGTCTAACTGGAAATAAAGCGAATGATGTTCAGTTGCGGCTTGTTCCTCCTGATTATTCTGGCAATTTGCTGGAAAGAGAAAATAAGAGTTCCACCTTAGACTTGCAACTGGCATCGCTTGGTTATCCCAAAGCAGAGCTTGGTCATGAACAGGATACGGTTTGGTTCCGACAGGGAACAAATCATCGTTTGAAGTATGCGATCGTCGCTCAGAAAAAGCAAAAAAACGAATGTGAAATCGAATGGGTATATACGATTGCGGCGAGCTTGGATGGCGCGGATTGGTTTGAACAAGCAAGACGCAAGGTAAGGGAAGCCATTCATAGCGGTTATACAAAATCCTACTCCTCTCATGCACGATGGTGGGACAGCTATTGGCAAAAAAGCGCGATGACTCTATCCGAATTCGAGTTTGAAAAGCAGTGGTATTGGACGAATTACTTATTCGGTTCTTGCTCGCGCAAAGGCGCTCCGCCGATGCCGCTGCAAGGTGTATGGACAGCGGATGAAGGGTTGCTGCCTCCATGGAAGGGAGACTACCACCACGACCTGAATACCGAATTAAGCTACTGGCACTATTTGAAAGCCAATCATTTGGAGGAAGGCGAGAGCTTTCTGGATTTCTTATGGGAATTAAGGCCGGCCGCCCGCGAATTTGCCGATTCGTTTTTTGAAACGCCAGGGATCAACTTGCCATCCGTCATGGCCATTGATGGAAAACCTCTGGGGGGCTGGCCTATGTACTCGCTTAGCCCGACGAATCAAATTTGGTTATGCCAGGCATTCGACCATTACTGGATGTATACAGGCAATCGTGAATTTTTGGAGCATAAAGCTTATGTTTATTTGAGAGAAACGGCAGAGTGCATATTATCCCTTCTTCATCCCGGTAGGGATGGCAAGCTGCGCCTGGCAGTCTCCAGTTCGCCTGAGATCCATGATGATCGCTTGGAGGCTTGGCTAACGCCTAATAGCAATTATGACTTATCACTGCTCATCTATTTGTTTACACGTCTGGAGCAGATGGCGGAGCTTTTGGATAAGGGAGCGGAGCGGGCAAAGTGGGCAGGTGTTCTAAGCCAATTCGATGAACTGGCTGCTAACGAATCTGGTCTTAGGATTAGTCCTGACGAGAATTTAACGGATAGCCATCGGCATCATTCTCATGCAATGGCCATCTATCCGCTAAAGTTATTACAATATGATCGCTCAGCAGCGGAAAAACAAATCATTGACGATACGATTGCTCATTTGGAATCGCTGGGGAAAGCGAAGTGGGTAGGCTACTCGTTTGCCTGGATGGCAGCCTTATATACTCGACAAGGAAATGGAGCAGCAGCTCGTTATCATCTGCAGCAATTCTGGGAACATACATGTTCACCGAACGGCTTTCATTTGAATGGAGATTACAAGAAAACGGGGCTAACGCAATCGCACTATCGCCCGTTTACATTGGAAGGAAATATGGCTGCAGCAGACGCTTTGCAAGAAATGCTTCTGCAAACCAACCTGGGCGCTATTCGGTTATTTCCGGCCATACCAGTCACGTGGCGTAAGAATGGGGCTGAATTTCAAGGCTTACGCGGAGAAATGGGTATTCTAGTATCGGCAAAAATGATTGGAGGAAAGCTGGAATACGTGGAGCTTGAAGCGGAGTTAGCATGTGCGATCCAGTTGGAAAACCAATTTGGATCGGAGAGATTAACGTTAGAAATAGATGGAATCTGTTCGGAGATTCGATGTCCCTTAGGATCGGTCTTTTCTATCCCACTAAAGATAGATCAGACTTGCCGCATAGTAGAAAGTAAGTGAGGAGGAAATAAGATGATACGACATGACGCTTCGAAAAATATATGGGTCCTTGAAGGCGATCATATCTCCTACGTACTAGGCTTAAGTGAGCTGGGTACGATCAATCATATTTATTGCGGAGAAAAGCTGCCTTATCTTTCTGATTATGCTAGCGCCGATCGTGTAGCGGCGTTTCCTTATACGCTTGGAAGCGAGTTAAGCGAAGAGGAATTTATGGGCTGGGGGAAGGTGAAGTTTACGGAGCCCAGCTTGAAGGCTACGTTTCATGATCATGTTAGGGATGTTGATTTGGCCTTTGTTGATTTCGAAATCTCAGAACATACACTCGTATTGCTGTTAAGGGATACACACTATCCCTTGGAGGTAAAGCTTTATTATAAGGTGATCCCCGATTGTGATCTCATTGAACGATATTGCGAGATTGTGAATGATGGTGAAACCAACATTACCCTGGAACAAGCGTTGACAGGTTCCTTTTATGTCCCCAGAGAGAAGGATTATAGACTGACTTATTTGGCTGGGCGCTGGCCTGCAGAAACACAATTGGACAGAGTGATGATGCCGGACACGAAGCTTGTATTGGAGAGCAGAAGAGGAACGACCAGTCACTTTGCGAATCCTTTTTTTATGTTGGACCAAGGTGGAAAGGCGGATGAACATACGGGCGAAGTCTACTACGGTGCTTTAGCGTTTAGCGGTAATTGGAAGATCGTGTTTGAAAAAGACAAGTTCAATATGGTGAAGATTAGCGCAGGGATAAACGATTTTGATTTTTGTTGGAATCTAAAGCCTGACGAACGTTTTTGTACACCGAAGTACATAGTCGGGTATGTCAACCAAGGCTTCGGCCAAGCAAGCCGCAATCTTCACGACTATCAACGGAAGTACGTGCTGCCTGAAGTGAACAGGAACAAGCTGCGGAAAGTTCTCTACAATTCATGGGATGCTACATGGTTTGATGTCAACGAAGAACAACAGACGAAGCTGGCAGAGATTGCCGCCAAGATTGGCGTGGAATTATTCGTGGTGGATGACGGCTGGTTTGGCGCCCGTCATTCCGATCGAGCAGGACTAGGTGATTGGTTTATTAATGAAGATAAGTTTCCGAATGGACTTCAAAGCTTAATTCGTAAGGTCAATGATTTGGGGATGGAATTTGGATTGTGGATTGAACCTGAGGGGGTAAATCCCGACAGTGAACTGTATCGGGCGCATCCGCAATGGGTGTATCATTTTGAAACGAGAGAGCCGACGCAAATTAGAAATCAACTTATCTTAAATCTTGCAAGGGCGGATGTAAGGCAATATATATTTGATTGTATCGACAGTCTTCTTACGAAGCATCAGATTGCGTTTATCAAATGGGATATGAATCGAAACTTTAGCGAGCCAGGCTTCCCTTCCGCGCCACCAGAAGAACAAAAGGAAATTTGGGTGCGTCATGCTTGGGGGTTATACGAGATTGTCGAAAAACTGAAGGCAAAGCATCCGACAGTCATTTTCCAATCTTGTTCCGGCGGGGGCGGTCGCGTGGACATGGGAATCTTGCAATACTTCGACCAAGCATGGCCGAGCGATAATACGGATGCATTTGATCGGCTGCGAATTCAAGAGGGATTCTCATATGCATATTGTGCAAAAATTATGGAAGCATGGGTTTCGGATGAAGTGAACTGGGTCAATAACAGAAAGCTTTCTTTGGCGTATCGTTTTCATAGCGCGATGACGGGAAATTTGGGCATTGGGGACAACTTGCTAAAGTGGGGTGACGAAGATAGCAGGGAAGCAGCAAAATGGATTCAGTTATATAAAGAAATAAGGCCGATCATCCAGGAAGGCGATCAATATAGATTGCTTTCTGTTAGGGAAAGCCATTTGGCATCTGTGATGTATGTAAGTCCTAGTCGAGAAGAAGCGGTTGTATTTGCATTCTTACACTCCAATTCCTTTGATAATGAGCTTCCTCGTATTCGATTACAGGGCTTGGATGAACAGACATTGTATCGGGTAGATGACAGAGAGCAAGCTCTCAGCGGCAAAGCATTAATGACAGTTGGAATTAAGGTTGAGCTTAGAGGGGATTTTCAAAGTAAGATCATTCGAATCCGCAAGATGGTTAAATGAGGAGAAATTTAATAAAAAGAACCGGTGTTCGATCATATCGATACACCGGTTTTTTTATGAGTACGAGATTATTTGCTTCTCCAAGCGTCGTATTGAGCTTGTTTTTCTTTGATGATGTCATCTACGCCAGCCGTTTTTAAACGCTCAAGGAACTTAGGCACGGCAGTAGTCGGGTCAATCGATCCATTGCTAATGGCCGGAATCATCTCGGAAGTCACGGAAGAGACGTTGGCTATTTGCGTTTTTACAGGCGATGGGTCAAATACAAAGCCTGACAATGGCGAAACATCTGCTGTCTTATCATTTTCATACACGATGGTCATCGCTTTTTTGGACATTTCGCCAGCTTCATTTTGGTTATATTCATTTCTGTTGAATGTTGGGCTGTACGATTGACCGATTTGCCAGTCATTCCAGTTGAAATTGTATTTGCCTTCAAGTTGAGTGAAGTTGCCATTTTCGTCGAATTTGTAGTCAACGTCTTTTTCACCCAATGTAATGAGTTTGTATAAATCATCGTCCGTGTTCAGCAGCTCAATCAGCTGTACGGCCTTTTCAATATTTTTGGATTCGGAATTGACAGCAATGGCTGCATTGGAGCCAGCTCCAGCTGAAATGAGTGTACGTGTAGTCGATACGGAAACAGCAGGAGCATTTTTGGCTTCCGTCATGGACATCCCAAACACTTGACCAGGAAGATCGACGCTGTCAGGCCAGCCATAGCCATACGCAGCGATCATTTTACCAGCTTTGCGATCAGGGGACGTATCTTTGACCGTTGCACCATCTTTGCGAACATAGCCTTTATTGTACCAGTCACGCATAATTTCTGCGTATTGAGCGAACTCAGGCGTCTCAAATTGGTTAATAACTTTGGTCGGATCATCAAGATTGATCCAGCCTGGAGTTGTCAAATCCCCTACAGGCTCCATATTCCAGTAAAGCGGCTCATTGGCAAAGAAGCTATGAATCGAGCTAGTCTCCCATCCGATCATATCAGGATGCTTAGCCAGCGCATCGCCAAGGAACGGTCCGATCAATTGGAGAGCTTCTATTGTTGGCTTTCCTTTAACAGCCTTCCAGTCAAATCCTACTTCATTCGCAACATCTTCGCGGAAGTAAAAGCCGTTGCGCTTAGCAACGCCATATTGCTGATAATTGACAGATGCGTAAATTTTACCGTCTACTTTCACACCATCCCATAGACCTTGAGGGATTCGGGAATACGTTTCTGGAGCGAGTGTAGGCAGAAGATCAGTTAAGTCTGCATACGCGCCTTTGGCAGCGTTTTCGAAGAAGTTAATACCACCCCAGAATGCAGTGAAAGCAAGATCCCAGTCGTCGCCGGAATTGATCATCAAGTTCATTTTTTCAGCGTATGTGCTGCCGTCAATCATAACGAAATTCAATTTGGCATTAATTTTTTCTTCAATAATTTCGTTAGCTTTCTTCATAATGCGGTCAGACTCATTGACAGGTCCGTTCATCATGTAGAAGTTCAGCTCGACGGGTTTTTCATTTTCTTTGTCTGGCGCCTTAGTCTCCGTTGCTGGAGCAGAAGGATTGTTTTTAGAGTTGTTGGTAGAGTTAGAATCTGCATTCGAGCATCCAGACATGATCATTGCCGAAACAAGAGATAAGCTGATCAACATCGTAGAAAGTTTTTTCATTGGTATCCCCCTAAAATTGTAATGGCCTATTCAACAGCAAGTCTGTAAATCTGTTCATACGAATTGGTTTTCCATTAACTCGATAGAGTCTGCCTCCTTCGTTTTGTTGCATTGCTGTCTTCCTTAAGTGTAGTTAGAAGGATTACTCTCCTCAACAAACAAATTCATCATTCTCTTAGTTTTTCGACACAAGACATCTCTAAAAACTAATTAAATCTTCAAAGAGTCATTAATCGTTGTACGCAGTGTGAAAACAAATAGTTATTCAAAGATAACATCAGGATGAAGCAATAGATACTTTAATTCATGCAATGGCTGCAACGAAAGCTTTCGAAGCTACTTATACCGTATAGGCAATCGGAACTGCAAATGTCATTGAATGGTGGGAGGTGTCTCCCAAGTGTTAAAAAACAGTGAAATTCGTTCTTTTCAAATAACAGAGCGGAGGAATTATTAGAGAATAGTAGATTTTTTTGTGTATTCAGTCGATTACCGGATTGTTATGCTCAGCTTACCAAGAGAGGAGTATGGTGAAATCCCAACATTTGAAAGGATGAATTGATCTATGATCCGTAAACTCTTTGTGTTCAGTCTAGCAATGTTACTGTATGTTTCCGTCTTGCCCCCGAAAGCTGCGTTCGCAGACAAAGATCCTGCCTTTACTCTATCCATCATGAATAACACGCCAACCGTAAATCAAACCTTTCAAGTCAAAGTGAATGGAACAAAGCTTAATGATTTATACGCCTATGAAATTAATTTAACTTACGATTCGAAACGACTGAAATTTGTGAGCTCAGACAGCGGGAGTACAGGGTTCACGGTAGAACCGATTTTGAAAGGGAACACCATTCAGTTAGCGCATACACAAATTGGAAACACAGCAGGCAAGAATGGAAATGCGACTCTTGCTACGTTAACCTTTAGGGCGGTTGCTATGGATTCGGCTCTTATTTCGCTTTCAAGCTTGAAGCTTGTGAATTCCAAGCTTGAGTCCACAGTGGTGTCAAGTCGTGAAAGCGTGAAGGCTAATGTGAAAAGCGACAAGGGAGAACAGCCAACGAATGGCGGTTCTGATCCTGTCAACGGATTAACCGACATTTCGGGTCACTGGGCGAAAGCGTCTATCCAAGAAGCGATTAAGCTTGGATTCATCACAGGCTATGATGATGGCACATTCCAACCGAATGAGCAAACAACACGCAGCGAATTTGCGGTCATGTTGAGTCGTGCATTGAAGCTGGAAGGGGACGAACAAGATCTGCCTTTCGCCGATCTGAATGAGATCCCGGCATGGGCGAGACCTTCCATCTCACGAACGATAGCGGCAGGAATCTTGAATGGCTATGATGATAACTCGTTCCGTCCGGATCAAAACATCACCCGTTCAGAAATGGCGGTAATGATTGTTCGTGCACTTGGACTCAAGGTCGATCCGAATGCGAAGTCACCGTTCGCCGATGTGGACAAAATTGCTGAGTGGGCGAGACCATCCGTAACCGCGGCGTATGAAGCAGGGATCATTAAGGGGCGTGGTAATAATCTCTTCGCACCGAATGAGCATGCAACGAGGGCAGAAGCGGTAATGATGATCTTGGGGATGTTGCAATATGGCAAGTAATAGATGGGGCAATAATAAAAATGAGAGGAAAGATGTATGTATGCTCAAGAGATTACTGAGTATCGTTCTTGCGGTAACTATGACTTTAACTATGTTTGGATTGTCGGCAGCCAACGTGCAGGCCGAGACGCTAGTACATGGCAACATTCAAGCAGAGATCTTTGTATCACCGACAGGTAATGACGCAAACCCAGGAACCTATGAACAGCCGCTTGCTACTTTAGATGGCGCTCGTAAGGCTGTTGCGAAAATTAACAGTAATATGACAGGCGATATTTATGTTTTTTTTGCAGCCGGTGAGTACTACATGACGAACACAGTAGAATTTGGTGTTGCGGATTCTGGAACAAACGGTCATGACATTATTTATCGTGAAATGGATGGACTTGATACTGTTCATTTTATTGGCGGAGAAAAGGTGGACCCTAACTCATGGACCTTAGTTAACGGTACAGTTGATCCAACAGCAGACCCGGATGGAGATTTACCAGACAGTATTTCGGGTATGGTCTATAAATCATTTGTCGGCACTGGCGATTATCCAAGCAAAAACTTTAATACGCTTTATGTGAACGATACCAGACAAATGATGGCTCGTTCACCAAACTTAAATAAACGCCCTGATTTCCCTAGCTCATTTAGCGACTATTACAGAACGACTGGCGGCGGGGCAGGCGGCTCCAACGTGACATCTATGACTTTTAACGACTCTATTCTGGATGTTGACACAAGAAACGGAATGATTCATGCCATGGCTCGCGGTGACTTTGACGCGCAGGTGTTTACAGATGATTACGGCGGAGATCGACATTGGGAAAGCAATACACTAATGCTTAGCAGCTATACCACAGGCAAGTTTACTTTCAAAACGGATCCGGAAAAACCTGAATTTAACAGACCTCGCTTTACGGTTGGGCACCATAGTTCTTTCTTTGTTCAAGGCAACTTAGGATTCCTAGATCAGCCTGGAGAATTCTACTATAACAAAAAAACAGGTTATCTTTATTACTATCCAACAGAAGATATAACACAATTGGATGTCATTATCCCTAAAGTAGAAACAATCGTTCTTCTAAAAGGAAATGATAAGGATAATACCGTTCATAACATTCAGTTTAACGGCATCAAGTTCGCAGATACCAATTTCCCTGATTGGTATTCACCTTATTGGAACTGGGGTGATACAGGTACAGGTATGGGGAAGTATCCGCCCGAGGCTATGAATTCAACCAATCCATCTTATGCCGAAGGTGTAGACCGTCCGCAATTTCAGGTTGGTATCATTAAGATGAACTATGCCTCCTATATCAATATTGAGCGCGCTCACATCAAAAACGGAGGCATGAATGGCATTTCATTATATTTGGCCAACCATAACATTACAATTCGAGATAGTTTAATTGAGCATGTCGGTCACGATGGGATTCAAATCGAGGGTGGATATCCGGGTGATCCTATTAACGGAGGCATGAATGGAGAAGGCTACTCGAGAGATAATCTGATCGAAAATTCCATCATTCATGACGTTGGTGAATTGGTGCTATGTTCAGCAGGCATTTCAATGAACAATGCTGGCAGAAACACTGTAAGACATGTCGAGATTTACAACAGCCCTCGCCGAGGATTGCTCTTGCAGGCGGGCAATGCGAGAAATCCCAATAATGTGGGTGGTTTCGGCGACAAGTTTTTAAACCGTTACAATGACTTTTATATTCATAACAATCGTTTTGAATATGTGTACGTACACGATACCCAGCAAGACGGCGGAGATGACGGCTCGCTCTTTGTCGGTTGGATTTATAGGGGGAGTGATCCCGAACCCAACTATAAACGCAATTATTTCGAACAAGTTATTATTGATCAAACAGCGTCGAATCCTACAATGACAAACTATACGCCTAACAACATTAATACAGATATGGGCGCAAACGGACTAAGTTTTAAAAATGTGATGTCTACTAATTCACAGAACTTTAATTTTGAAGGCGGTTCCTATTTCCAATCTTCGTATGGTGACAAAGCGCTGATCTCAGACAACACAAACTTAAATTATGGACCAGCCTATGATCAGGATCCTACATTTGATCCTTCCAAGATGGAATTGGATAAAATCGGTGTAACTGCTGCTTATCCGGCAGAGTATAAATCACCATTGGTTGCCACCGATAAACCTACAGATATTTACTTCGAAGACAGCTTTGAGGACAAGGAAATTGATGTGGCCAAATGGAGCTATCAAAATAAGCTTCCAAAAACGACTACGCTATATATGGCAGGCACGCCGTTACAGGACAGTCGCTCTCTTATGCTGGATTATTCGGGTGCTGTAAAACCTGTATTATACAGGGAGTTTCCGCAAGCTTTAAATAAAGTGGTTTCAATTAAAATGTTTGACCCATTTGCGATCAATCCAACCGGATATGATTCGGGCAGACCCTTTAACATGAAAAACTTTTATACGATGACAAGAGCGGATGACGGAGAAAACAGTAGAGGAATTGGAATAAACGCGAATTCAGGCAGCGCAAACTTTAATCATTATGTGTTAAATATCGATGGGGTAGAGCAAGCCACAACGGTACAGCGTTCCAATGGTTGGCACGAATTGAAATGGGATTACACGGGAACGGGTGTAACGATGTATATCGACAACGTGCAGGTGTATCAAGATGTTACTGCTCTCCCGTTCGACTACTTGCAATTAGGTTCTCCTAGCGGTACAGGTGCAAGCTGGCTTGATCAGGTCTACGTTTATGGGGGAACGCCAGCACCTGCGCTAGGTTCAATTCCCATGCAGGCCGTACCGGCTTATGATGCCTCGAGCGAGAACAAAACACGACTAGATCTCAATTTTGAAGATGGCGTTGTGCCGAGTTTTAGTCTGAAGGGCGGAATTGCTCCCGTCTTGAGCGTTATTGCCGATCCCGCAGATTCAAGTAATAAAGTGATGCAAACCGTGATCGGAGATGGGCAAAGTTATTATCAAACGGGTGCACCTTGGAACAACTATATCGTTAATATGAAGTGGAAATTCGTTGGCTGGGGTTCCACAAACATATTAAATCAAGCCTATGATAATTTCACCATTTATATCAATACCAATGGAACAGAGCCCAACCCGCCAGCCTATCAGGTGATCTACCGCAGAAATAAAGGCGGAGTAACAGGTTTTGATATGCTCCCCATACGGTAGACAGGTGAAATAATAAAACCTGTTTACTGTAGGGGGAGCATTTTCTATGCCTAGAAATAAACTGAACGCTTTAGAAAAATTAGCTATTCTTCAAGAG
>NZ_JAVFVT010000024.1 GCF_030929555.1 Paenibacillus sp. LHD-117
ATGACCAACTCGCCGATGCCATTCGGTTGATTAACAACCGCCCTCGTAAATGTCTCGGGTGGAAGTCGGCACACGAAGCCTTCATGGAAGAGGTGTCGCACTTAGCTTGACAATTCGTCTTTTGCAATAGTCAAGTTATTTATATTTGCTCAACCCCCACGTTCCAAAATATTGATTTCGGTATTCGATTGGCGTTATCCCGAATTTATTTTTAAATTTTGACGTAAAGGCACTGTGGGATGGGAACGAAAGCTTCACGGCAATTTCTGAAATCGTGAATTCAGAGTGGATCAATAACTCTGTGGATGCTTCGAGTTTGGCCTCTGTGATATATCGTTTTAGATTGATGCCCATCTTCTTATGGAATAATGCGGAAAGATAACTTTCCGATGTTCCGCAAGCTCGTGCAATCGATTTAATCGTTAATTTATGAAACAGGTTTTCGGAAATATAGGAAATGCATTGCCTAACGATCGGCAGGTGGTTCTTTTTGACGGATTGTACTCTTTCGGCATAATCCGCTCCGACAACCGCAATCAGCGAAAAGACTTGCTGTACGGTGTTTAATGTATGCATATGCATAATATATGCATCGCTCAAACTATAGGCTTCGTCATGAGTGCAGCCGCCGTCAACGGCAAAACGGCAAAACAAAGCGATACTCGCGCAGAAAAGATACCTTGTAAATTGCAATTGTTGATAGATTTCAATGGGATCGCCCTCTTTCGCGAGGTCGTTAAACAGCTTCTTAAACTTCTCGGGTTCTCCATTTTTGATATAGGCCAGCATTTGGACTTCTTTCTCCATAGGGAGGTGCATGTGCAATCCTTCTCTTCGGTTATGCAAAATCACCTGATATTGCCGGAATACTTCCGGCGGAGTCGAATCCGCTCCTCGCATTGCTCCCGGCCTCCCGTACAATCGTTTTGATCTCTTTATCTTAAGAGTAACATCGTCGCGAAAGAATAAAAGTATTTTTTAAATATAAAACGAAAAAATCATGTATAAATGAAAGCGTTGCAAATTTATGATGGAATGGCTATATCACTAAAACTTAAGGAGGTATCTTGTGAGAATGGGAAGAAGGGGCGTCATCTCATTATTGTTAGCGGCCTGTCTCATTTCAGGTCCCGAAATTCAGGCAAGGGGATTCAATGACATTAACGTAAGCAGCAATAATCAACAAGCAATCGAAAAACTCTCTTTGAAAGGAGTAGCAGTCGGAACGGGGCATAACGCATTCAAGCCTGAGCGTGAGCTGATCCTTGCGGAGTTGATGACTTTCCTGGGGCGGATTGCGGGAGAATCCGCATCGATAAATGCGAGCGCGACAGGGAATCAAAGCAAGGGTTGGTTCGCCGGGTCGATGTCGTGGGGAATTGAAGCTGGATTGTTAGACGGCAAAGAGACCGGACATGAAAAACTGACCGCAGCACGGACGAATGACATTCTGAAACGATTTAGCGAAGATCTGGGCGTTCAATCCGTCCAAGCTGCCGCGAAGAAAACGCTCATTACCCGCGGAGAAGTTTCCGTCGCTTTAAGCAAGTTGTCCGATCTCCGAGACGAGGCAACGAGACGCGAGCTCACCGACGGGAAAATTCAAGGCTATCTGTCCGCTAACGATAAATCGATTGCGATCTACAAGGGAATTCCATACGCTGCTGCCCCGGTAGGCGAACTGCGGTGGAAGGCGCCGCAGCCTGTTAAACCATGGAACGGCGTGCGCGATACGATTGCTTGGAGCGCCAGCGCGATTCAACCTGCCCAGGCTCCTTTCTGGTCTTGGTCGGAGGAATTTATTATCGAGGACACGGGTTATTCCGAGGACAGCCTTTATCTGAACGTATGGGCAAAGAACGATCAGGTCCGCAATAAACCCGTTATTGTGTACATTCATGGAGGCGGTTTCACTAGCGGCGGGTCCTCCGTTGAAGTGTATGACGGCGAATACATGGCCAGCCAGGATGCGGTTTACGTCAGCATCAATTATCGCGTCGGCATTCTCGGTTTTCTCGCAACGGAAGAGTTGTCTGCCGAATCGGATACCGGAAGCTCCGGCAACTACGGTTTGATGGATCAAATTAAAGCGTTGAAGTGGGTGCAGGAAAATATCGCGCAATTTGGCGGAGATCCTTCCAACGTCACCATCATGGGGCAATCCGCCGGTTCATTTTCCGTAAATGCGCTTGTTGCATCGCCGCTTTATAAGGGCTTGTTCTCGAAAGCTGTCGGCATGAGCTTTAATATCGTGAATTGGGATTTGTCCACGAGCGAGGAAATGGCCAAAGTCAACGCGAAGGCTTTGGGGGATTTAACGCTCAAGGAGCTGCGCGCGATGCCTGCGGAAGAACTGTTGAAGCTGGAGACGAGATCCTTACCGGTTATCGACGGTTACGTGCTGAAGGAAAATTATGACGAAGCCATTAAAAACGGCCGTTCGAATAAGGTGGAGCTCATGTCTGGTATGGTTCCGGGCGATGCGTTCTTGTTATCGCCGATTTCTCCGATGATTGCGACGGTGGAGGATTATCAAAAGGCAGTGAAAACAGCCTTCGGAGATTTTGCGGATCGCTTTCTTGCGCTTTACCCTGCTGAAGAAAGAAAACTGCCCCAAGTCATTGAGGAGATTAATAAAGATCAAATGATGGCTTTGCAAAACCTATTGGCGCAAATTAGAGCGGCCTCCGGCGATAAAGCAACGTATCTGTATTATTTCACGCATGTCATGCCTGGACCGGAAAGTGCGGTTTACGGTGCGTTCCACACTTCCGACGTTCCGTATTTTCTCAATAAATTCAGCGATTTGCGTGCAGCATACTGGACGAAGACAGACTATGCCATCGGCAATGTCGCTTCGCAATATCTGCTGAATTTTGCCCGGACCGGCAATCCGAACGGAAAAGGTCTTCCCACGTGGTCGCCGGCTACCGGAGCGAATGACTATTTGGAGATATCTGAAAAAAGTAGCCTTCAAAAGATAAATGAAGAGAAGGCAGCGCTATGGACAGCGTATTTGAATCAAAAGCATTACTCCCAAATCCATTGATTTTGTTTGCCGATCATAATTTGAAAAGCTTTCAGACACCATAACGGTGATTAAATCCTCAAAAGAATCGGAATGAGCGTGAAGCAAATCGCTGAGGAGATGGGAAGAGATCGCAAACGATTCGCAAGTGGTTGAAAGAGAAAGAGCCGCTGCGCTATCAGCGAACCGTAAAAAAAGCCGTGCATAAGCATGGCCAGGCTGTCGAGAAAATCTCGACAGCCTGACTGTTCCCTCGTAGGAACAGTTTTCTTATTCATCTTTAAGAATATTCAAAGTATTCACTTCGCATTTACTGTAATTCTCATTACAAATTTTAATTAGCAGATGATGATGGAGATTTAATTCTTTAGGGTGTTCCCATACGAATTCCCATTCGTTTTTTTCATTTCCCTGTAATGAACCTATATTTGTATATACTCTGTCTATATTTGTTCCGGTTGGGATTATGCTGAAATTAATGGATGAGGTGTTTTCAGTTTCGAGTATAATTCTTAAACTGTCTGTTTTTTTTGAGATTAATCCAGTTATTAATAACTGGCGGTTCACTTTCAATTGAAATAAAATGCGGTTGTTCTTCTGATAAATCAGTGAAAAGCAAGCTTCAAAAAATAAGTGTTTTAATTAGCAATCTCATCACCTCTTAATCACTAAATTCCCCCAGCATCATTTTTGTTATTTATTAAACAGCGAAATCAAAATAATGGACTAAGTGAATAATTGGTTTACAATTATTCATCCTCATCCTCATTTTGACTCTCTACAAAAACAAACCGTTCGTTTGAAGCTCAAAATGTCCCTAGCGTAAATTTTCATTAAAGTGTTAGACTGGCGCTGTTTCATTGAATGCTAACGTCTCCTGTTAGCTTAACTCCACCCTACGAAAGCGTAATTCCTACAAATGCACATAATAGCCCCAACAGAACTGAAGTCATTACATAGACGACAGCCTTTACTCTTTTCCCTTTCTTTATGAGTTGGAATGTTTCGTAGCCAAAAGTTGAAAGAGTCGTGTATCCACCGCAAAATCCTGTGCCTAGAATAAGCCACAGTAAATCTGAAATCTCATGTTTAGTATGTAGAGAAAACAGAATCCCAAGGATAAATGAACCAGTCAAATTAATGACCCATGTTGCCCAAGGGAATCCCGGTTTCAGCTTGGAACTTATCCAATTGCCGAGGTAATAACGAGTGAGCGTTCCTGCAACGCCACCAAGTCCAATCAACCAAATCATGCCGTTCCTTCCTTCCTTGGATTTTTTGCCAAACGGATACCTGCAAAAGTCAACAGTATTCCTCCAATTATGCTAAGTAGAATATACAGAGCGGCATGGAAGAAGTATCCTTTGTGTATAAGGTCAACGGATTGGACCGAGAAAGTAGAGAACGTGGTGAATGCCCCTGCCACTCCTGTTCCTAATCCGAGTCGTATTTCGGGTCGGACGCTCCAACGCACTAATGTCACGGTAAAAAACCACCCTAAAAACAAGCAACCTAAAAGGTTAATAATTAATATCCCCAGTGGGAATCCATTTGATAGAGGAGGAATTAAGTCCCCAATTTCATACCGTAAGATTGTCCCGATAAATCCGCCAACCACAAGCGCAACTACGTTCATCTACAACTTCCTCTCATCAAAAATACTTGTACTCCTCGTCTTTTAATAGACCTGAAACAACGTCAGTCTAATACTTTATTTTCTCAGTCTACAACTTTATCTTCCTAATCCAATACTTTATTTTCTTTGGACACCGAAAAGAAGGGCATGGGAAGGGGCTGCTCAGCCGTCTCCCATGCCCTTTTGTCACCTCGTTCACGACGCTCTCAAGCTACTCGCCCTCAAGCCATTTCGTACTCCGTCTGCCCCTTCGGTCTCAATTCACCGTGATCACGAAGTCCGTCCCTTCCCATCTGTCCGTGCCCGTCTCCAGAACGCCGTTGTTGTTGTCATCCCATAAGAAGGTGAAGTTGACGCTAGTGCCTGACGTGAAGGGTCCGATGGATGTTTCGTAGTCCAGATTGCCGTCCGATGAGCCGTTGCTTCGCAGGGCGGTATCGGTGACGCCGGTCCAGCCGTTCACACCCCAGTGCGCCCAGCCGGGCAGCCCCGCCCGGAACGTAATGCGGTAGCCTGCAGGTACGGTCGTAATCTGGCGGTCGAACTGCCAAATGTACGTTTTGTCCAAATCCAGGTGGTCGAGATTGATCGCGCCCGTATTGCCGCTCGATTGCCACAGCACGATGGTATGATGGCCTTGCGTCAAATTCGCCGTTAATTCTCCGTAACCCCAAGTACTCCAGGAGCCCGTGCTCTTGAGCGAAATGGTACCGGCGAATTTACCGTCGACGAATACGTCCCTTGTCGCATCCGATCCTCCGTTCGCGTAGCGGAAGCGGAGCGCGTAATCCTCGGTAGCCGCCGATTTCACGACGAAGGAAACGCCGTCGTTCGTCGCGCTAAAGCCGTCGACGAAGCCGCTGCCCGTATAACCGGCATGATTGGTGTTCGTGGACACATTCGTTCGGATCGCGGATTCCGCTTCGTAAATATCGTTCGTAGGCGTGCTGAACGTGCGCTTCATGTAAATCATGTTCCAATACTTCAGCTCCGGAACGGTGAAGGACACGTACTTCCCGCCTGAATCCGTGCCCGAAGTGAACGTTAGCTCTTGCGTCGCCCCGTCGTTCAGGTCGGGGGAAGCGACGAATACATCGGTGATCGTTTCGTTCGCGCCGATGTAGACTTTGGCGGGCAGATTGCTCTGGAAGCTTGGCTGCGAAGCCGTGTTTCGCCATTGGTTATCGTTGCCGAGCAGGTTGATGAGATGCACGATGTTGTAGTCCGCCGACCGTTTGTTGATATACCAGACCGTGTTCGCCGATCCGTTGCCGCTCGCGCTGACGCCCGTCAAATTAACGAATTGCGAGCCGCCGTCGTTCGGAACGACATCCGCGTCGAAGAGCAGATTCTCGTAGGCGGTAATAAAGTTGTAATGATCCTTCATCGCGTTTTTGAGCGAGCTGCGCATCGTCTTGCTGCGGTTCGGATAATATTCGTGCGGAAGCATCTGGTTGTCGTTGCCGAGCTCGATATGCGTAGCTCCGCTAGCGGACATCATGGCGTCCGCGAGTCGGACGGAATGTTCGTCGAACGTGCCTAACGTGAGGCTGTCCAGATTCACGGCGCCTGTGTTGCCGGATTCGTACCGCAGCTCCACGGTGTGAGAGCCCTGCGTCAGCGGCACTTGATACCAGGCGTCGTGCTTCCACGTGCCCCAGCTGGACTGATTGAAGAAGTACAGCTTCTGCACGAAATTGCCGTCCACGTACAGATTCAGCGTCGAATTGCCGCCAGTATTGTTGCCGTAGCGGAACACGAGCGAGTAATCGCCGGCCTCGGGAGCGCTGATGGAGAACGACACCTTATCGCTTACGCTGGCGAACTGGTCGACGAAGCCGCTGCCCGTGTAGCCCGCATGGTTTGTGTTCGTCGCGACGCTCGTCAACGTAGCGTTCTCCGCTTCGTAGCGCGTGCCGGCATTGTCGCTGTAGTTCATGTAGGCGGCCAGCACGACCGCTTTGTTGCCGCCGTTCGTGCGAAGCGATTCAATATAGTTTTTGAGCTGATTATAGCTGTCGGACAGATGCCAGATTTCGCTGTAAAGGAAGTCGAGATCGGCGTTTTTGCTGACGTCGTTCGCCGCCCAGCCGTTCACCGTACCGTCCACGATGTTGTACGTGAGCGTGTCGCGGGTCGGGTCATTGGCGGTTAGGACGCTCTTCGCCTGGTCTAGGAACGGGGAAAACCGGGTGGAGAGGTCGATGAGGTTGCCGTTATAATCGTAAACGTTGCTGCGCTGGCCCATCTGGTCGACGTGGATGCCGTCGAAGCCGGCGGTATCGATCGCGTCGACGTATTCACCGTGAATGTAATTTTGCCAGCTGGCGTTTTGGGGATCGAACATGTACAGATAAGTGCTGCCGTCTCCGAAATCCACGTCGAACTGGTTCGTATGCGCAGCGTCCTCGTAGATGCCCCAGGTAGGGCTAATGCCAAGCGGGGTGTAGTTCTCGCGGGAGGCATAGATCATGGCGTAAGCCATCGCCTTGCCGTTCTGACCGTGTACCGCGCCGATCTGGTTCTGAATGGTGGACCAGGAGATTTCGCGGTTGAACAGGTCGAGCCAAGTGGAATCGATCGTTCCCCCGGTCCGCTTGATCATCTTGTCGTGGCGCCACATCCAGTCGTAGAACTGCCAGGCGTTAATGTGGTAGTCCTGGGCGAGCTCGTCCACCTTGGCTTGGCTCTCCAGCGCCGTCTCGCCGGCGGCAAATTCGCTGATGTAGCCGTACCTCGGATATTTGGCGAAATCGCTGGATACGTCGATCGCCGTCGCGCCTTTGCCGAGCGTTCCGGCATTGATCTGCACGAAGTAGCCTTTGAAGTCGGTCGACGGAGCCGTCCACGAGAACGTCAGCGTCGTCGATTGCCCGTTTGTCAGCGATACCGATTGGGAGGATGTGTAGACCGAAGTTTCCAAGTGGAAAATTTCCAGTACGACATTACCGCTCCAGCTGGAGCCGGTCCCGTTTTTGGCCTTGACGGTAATCGTCACGGGGGCGCCGGGGGCGTAGCGGGCTTTGTCCGTGTAAACCCTTTCAATTCCTCCCGAGCCTGAAGCCGACGCGTGCCGGACGGGCATCGCCGGAAGCGATGAGAGCAGCAGAAGCGCGGCCGCCAGCATGAAAGAAACGGTCGTTTTCCATGTCTTGAACACGAAATCCACCTTCCTTTTTCGATTGGATAGAGTCCAGGAATAGCCTGGCAACTCTATTCTATCGAATGCCGAATGGAAGAGTAATCCGCTATATTTCCGATTTTGGTATCTTATATTCCCGAAGTTGGACATGTCCTGTCAGACGGGGCAAACAAAAATCCTGACCGCAATCGCGGGCGGGATTTTTTATTTCTTTGGCGAAGCCCGTACATTCGGGGAGTTGTCTGCCCGCTAAGGCGGAAATGTACGTCATACAAGGGAATTGACCCCTCAAAAACGGGGCAACTGTACGGGAAAAGACCGAAGTGTACCTTCCTGAACGCGGCGGAATTCCACTATGATCAGGTCATGGAAGCGCAAACAAATTCCGCGAAGCCGTCTTCCGGGGAAGGATTGGCGCAAGCAACAGAAATAGAGGAGGGATCGTTCTGCAGCAACATACATCAAGAGAAACGATGAAGGGCATATACCCGATCAAGAACGGGTACGGGAGACAATTCGCCGTAAGCCTGCGCACGCATTGGCAGCTCTATCTGCTCGTCATTCCGCCGCTGCTGTTTTTTCTAATTTTCAAATACGTTCCGATGGTCAACGCCGTGCTGGCCTTTAAGGATTACAACGTCATCAAGGGCATTTGGGGCAGCCCATGGGTCGGCATGAAATATTTTGATATGTTTTTCGAGAATCCGATTTTTTGGACGCTGGTCAAAAACACGCTGCTATTAAGCTTCTACCAGCTGCTGGCCGGGTTCCCGATTCCGATTCTGCTGGCGCTTATGCTGAACGAAATACGCAACGGCCGCTTCAAACGGTTCATCCAGCTGGTCACCTTCGCGCCGTATTTTATTTCGACGGTCGTCATGGTATCCATGATTATGTTGTTTTTGGCGCCGCGGCTTGGTTTCGTGAATATCGCGCTCCAGTATTTCGGCTTTGAGCCGGTCAATTTCCTTGGCGAACCGGGCATGTTCCGGTCCATCTATGTATGGTCGGATATCTGGCAGACGGCAGGATACGCGGCGGTTATCTATCTCGCGGCTCTCGCCGGCATCGATCCGACCTTGTACGAGGCGGCGAAAGTAGACGGCGCGTCTCGCTTCCAGAAGATCTGGAACGTCGATTTGCCCGGCATTCTGCCGACCATCACGATCATTCTCATTCTGAATGTCGGCAATATCATGTCGATCGGCTTCGAGAAAATCTATCTGCTGCAAAATTCGCTGAACTTGCCCAAGTCGGAGGTTATCGCGACCTATGTATACAGCATGGGTTTGTTGAATGCCAACTACAGCTTTGCCACCGCGGTCGGATTGTTTAATTCCTTGATCAATCTCATCCTGCTGGTCGCGGTCAACAGCTTCGCCAAACGAATTTCGAACAACAGTATCTGGTAGGCAAGGGGGAACTTACTATGGCTGCTTCATCGACAGCGCCTAAACGCAAAATACGGGAGTCCGTCGGAGACCGCATATTCGTTTTTGCGATCTACGTCATTCTGAGCCTCGTGCTCGTGGCGGTGCTTTATCCGCTTATTTATATCGTTAGCAGCTCGATCAGCAGTCCTTCAGCCGTCGTGTCCGGCAAAGTATGGCTTTGGCCGGTGGACATTTCGTTCAGAGGATTTACGACGATTTTCAAAACGCCGCTCATCATGACCGGTTACGGAAACTCCTTGATCTACATGGCAGCGGGAACGCTGATCAGCGTAACGCTCACCGTTATGCTGGCCTATCCGCTTTCGAGAAAAACGTTTTTTGGCCGCCAGGGCATCTTGATGCTGGTCATGTTCACGATGCTGTTCAGCGGGGGACTGATCCCGACTTACCTGGTCGTGAAGGAGCTCGGCATGATCGATTCCCGACTGGCCTTGCTTATTCCGAACGCCATTTGGGTCTGGCAGGTCATCATCGCGCGGTCCTTCTTCCAATCCACGATTCCTAGCGAGCTGGTCGAAGCGAGCGCGATCGATGGATGCAGCGACTGGCGGTTTCTTGGAAGCGTTGTCCTGCCGTTGTCGAAGCCGATTCTGGCCGTGCTGGTTCTCATGTATGCCGTAGGGCAATGGAACGCGTACTTCGATGCGCTGATTTACTTGAAATCGGATAAGCTGTTTCCACTTCAGCTCGTGCTGAGGAGTATCATCATTCAGAACAACAGCGCGGGCGCCATGGACATCAGCATCCAGGTGCAAAGGGCTCAACTGGCGGAGCTGCTCAAATATTCGTTGATCGTCGTGGCGACGCTGCCGGTTCTCATCATTTATCCGTTCGTGCAACGTTATTTCGTCCAAGGGATGCTTGTCGGTTCCGTCAAAGGCTGACGGACCGCCGTTCCTTAGGATAAGGAGGTGAGGACGATGTGAGCGTCCGGGAAAACGCGCAAGCATCACTACCGCAAGTCCGAGGCAAGAAGTTCCACCATACCTGCATACGCAAAGGGGAGTAGATTGCAAATGAAAAAAGTTAGCTGGAGCCTGATGTTGCTCCTTCTCGTATTGGCTTTGACCTTGTCCGCCTGCTCGGGCGGCAATAACGTAAATAACGGTACGAACGGCACACCGACGGACGGCTCGTCCGGAACGACAACGGACGCTCCATCGAAGCCGGTAGAGATCAGCGTATTTGCCGTTCAAGAGCAGGGCATCGACCTGAGTACCAACAAGTTCACGAAACATGTGGAAGAGAAGTTTAATATTAAATTCAACTTCGAAGTGATCCCGTCCGACGGCGCGAAGGAGAAACGCCAGATCTCCCTCGCAAGCGGAGATTACCCCGACGCGTACATGCTGACGCATTACATCGATCAGTTCTCGCAAGCCGATTTGCTCAAATTCGGCGGTCAAGGCGTTATCATTCCGTTAAACGATCTCATCGATCAATACGCTCCGAACATCAAGGCCGCCATGGAAGCCAATTCGGATCTGAGAACGCTGAATACGGCTCCGGACGGCAACATCTACGGACTGGTCGCTTACACGCAATGTTTCCACTGCTCGTATCCGAACAAAATGTGGATCAACACGGATTGGCTGGAGAAGCTGAATCTCGAAATGCCGACTACGCCCGAAGAATTCAAAAATGTTCTGAAAGCGTTTAAAACGGGAGATCCGAACGGCAACGGCAAGGCGGACGAAGTCGCGCTGAGCGGATCGACGGAAGAATTCGGCGTGCGCGTCCTGCCGTTCCTGATGAACCCGTTCGTCTATAACGACGACCGGAACTACTTGAACATGACGAACGGCAAAGTGGAATCCGCGGCGATCAAGCCGGAATGGAAGGAAGGCCTCGCCTACGCGAAATCGTTGTATGACGAAGGATTGATCGATCAAGGCGCGTTCACACAAAACGCCGAGGCGCTAAAGAAAATCGGCGAAAACGCGGATGCCGAAATTTTGGGTATCGGAGCGGGCATGCACCCGGCCATCTTCATCGACATGGCGGGCCCGCGCTTCCCGAAATACCATCCGGTGCCGCCGCTTCAAGGAACGAACGGTTCGTTCGCGACGCATGACAACGGCGGCGTATCGCCTGGCGGCAAGTTTGCCATCACGAACAAGGCAAGCAAAGAAGCGCAAATCGCATTGATCAAGCTTGTAGATTACATGTACACGGCCGAAGGGCAAACGAACGGCGGTTCCGGCATGAAGGGCATCGATTGGGAAGATCCGGCTCCCGGCGACACGGCGCTCGGCGAAGGCGTAACGCCTATGGTCAAGACGATTCCTGGCGTGGAAGGCGAGGAGCCTAGAAACGCGGGCTGGTCCGGCATGGCTCACTACTACATGCCGAAGGAATATCGCGACAGCTGGGTGCAAGGAACGGACATCAATGATCCGGCCAACTACGAGCGCAAGCTGTACGAAGCGACGAAATTGTACGAAGGGCACGAACCGAAGGAGCTGTTCCCGTTCTGGTCGCTATGGGTTGATCCGGCGGACAGCGACGAGATGAGCATGCTGCAAACGAACATTCGCAATTACATCGAGCAGAACGCGCTTCAATTCGTAACGGGAAGCAAGGATTTGGAGAAAGACTGGGACAGCTACGTGAAAGGCTTGCAAGACTTGAAGCTTGACCGTTATCTCGAAATTTTGCAAAAAGCTTACGATGCGTCCGTGAAAGGGTAACAGAATAGGCTTGGAGTCGGACACTTTCGGAAGAGGTGTCCGACTTTCGAATAACCGCTATTCCTGACATTCGTATCGCAGAGCAGTTGGACAGAGGAGGGGAAAAGCAACCTTGTTTTGACAAAACAGATACGAAAGGTGGACTACGATGATTGAAGTGAAGGGCAAGCAAGAAATGAATCGATTAGCCGGCTGGATGAGGAAGGCCCGAATCGCCGTGTTGGCGTTTGTCGTATTAGCGGCGCAGCTTGGAATGTTTATTCCCGGAGAGCCTGCAGCCGTGGAAGCGGCTTCGAAAGAAATAGCGGCCAAGCCGTACATGGGCTGGAGCAGCTACAGCATGCAGGTTTGGGATACTTATAATGGCGGTAACGGAGGCACGTGGATAACCGCCGAACAGATAAAAGCGCAATCGGATGCAATGCATGAGAAGCTGCAGCCATACGGCTATGAATACATAAATGTGGATGCGGCCTGGAACGGGGGAATGGACGGTTATGGCCGCCCGATTCCAAGCACGACGCTTTTCCCTGAAGGACTGCAAGATGTTATTGATCACGTTCATGATAACGGGCAGAAGTTCGGCCTATACATCATTCCGGGCTTATCGCGGGAGGCGTATGATGAGGATCTGCCGATCTACAATGCCCCTGGTTGTTCAATGAAGGATATCGGAGATCCGACGAAAAAATCGGACGCTTGGGGTTTTGGCTACAAAATCGATTTTTCCAATGAGTGCGCGCAAAAATATATCGATTCCATTGCCGACCTCTTTGCCGAATGGGGCGTCGACTTCCTGAAGTTCGACAGCGTCACGCCGGGATCGGGCATCTCCGACCTTTCGCTGGATGCGCGGGATGATGTAAAAGCCTGGTCAAAGGCGCTTGAACCGCATGGTATTTGGTTTGAGCTGTCTTGGGCGCTCGATCTCAAATATATCGACTACTGGAAACAATACTCGAACGGCTGGCGTGTTGATTGGGATATCGAATGTTATTGCGCGGGGGCTTTAACGGACTGGAACAGCATTGCCCGGCTATTCCCGATAGCGGAGAAATTCTGGCGCCACGCGGGTCCGGGCGGCTGGAACGACTTCGATTCGCTGAACGTCGGCAACGGGGCGATGGACGGCATTACGCCGGACGAACGCAAGACGGCCATGACGTTCTGGTCGTTGTCGTCAGCGCAATTGTATACCGGCAACGACATGACGCGGCTGGACGACTACGGCCTGGAGTTGCTCACCAACGAAGAGGTGATCGCGGTGAATCAGGCGGGACGCCCGGGGCGCCCCGTATCGACCGCGACGCCGCAGCAGGTATGGTACGCGAACAACGGAGACGGCACCTACACCGTTGGCTTGTTCAACCTGGCTGACGAAGCCGCGACGGTAACGGCGAATTGGAGCGATATCGGCTTGATCGGCTCGGCTTCGGTTCGCGATCTGTGGAGCCATGAGGAGCTTGGCGACTTCGCATCGAGCTTCAGCTCCGCGGACTTGGCCCCGCATGCGTCGCGTTTGCTGAAAGTAACGACCAAGAACGGAACGATTCGCGTGAACGACGACGATACCGGCATGAAGTATACCGGGGAATGGACGCGTAACAGCGGCAAGGAAATGGCGGCCGACGAGCAGAACTTGGTCATCGATGTAAGCGATTCCGAGGCGGCGGACAGCACGATTAGCCCGACAACGGCCAGCTTCGACAAGAAGGAAGAAGAGCGCGTGGATGTCCGGACGACGCTGACGCTGAACGGCAATACGCTGAGCGCCATATCGAACGGCGGCTACACGCTGCAAGAAGGCGACGACTACACGGTCGACGGCAGCCTGGTGACGATCAAGAAGGAGTATCTCGCGTCCAGACCGGTCGGCGCGATCAACTTGACGTTTACCTTCAGCGGCGGTTCCGCGCAGAGCTTGGTCGTTACGGTAAGCGACACGACGGCAAGTGACAGCAAAGTGACGCCCGGCGCGGTCAGCTTCGATCATGCGGCGCAGTCCGACGTGGCGCTGACGCTGTCGCAGAACGGCAATACGTTGACAGGCGCGACGCGGGAAGGATCGGCCCTAACGGAAGGGACGGACTACACGGCGTCGGATACGGAGATTATTTTGAACAAGGATGCTCTGGCGGCTTTGCCGACCGGGACCTACCAGCTGGCCTTTGACTTCGATGGCGGTTCGCGGCAGAAGGTTGCGTTGGTGGTGAGAGACACGTCGGCCGGCGGCTCGATCTCCATCAACAACGACGATCAGGCTATTCAATATTCAGGCTTCTGGAATCGAAGTTACAACCGGGGACTGGGCGATTATATGGACGATGTCCATTTTGCGGAGAAGAATGACCAGGATTATCTGGAATATTCGTTTACGGGAACCGGAATCGAATATTTGACGGAATTGGATCCTTCGCAGGGCGATATCGATTTCTACGTGGACGGGGAGTTCCGGCAAACGGTCAGCACGTATAACCTCGGGCGGCAGGCTCAGATGCCCGTCTATACGATCACTGGTCTCGAGGACGGTCCGCATACGCTTAAGGCCGTTAAGAAATCCGGCATCTTCATGCTGCTCGACAAGCTACGAGTCATCACGCCGGATTTGATCAGCGAGACGGAAGCCGTGTTCGACAAGGCGGCAGGGCAGCAAGCGGACGTCGAAGTAACCGAAGCGACGGACAGAAGCTTGAGCGGCATGAAGCTGGGCGCGGCCGAACTGGCGGCGGGCACGGATTATACGGTCGCGGACGGTCAGATCGCGATCAAGAAGGAGTATCTGGGCGCAAGGCCGATCGGTATGACGAATCTGCTGTTAACCTTCGAAGGAGGCGGGGTGCAGACGTTGTCCATTGCCGTTCGCGATTCTTCGGCGGCGAACAGCGCGATCAGCCCGACGTCGGGCAGCTTCGACAAGAAGGCGGATGCGCAAGCGGACGTCGCGACGACGATGGAGCTTGCGGGCAATACGCTTACCGGCATTGCAAACGGCGAGACTGCGCTGCAATTAGGAACCGATTACACAGTGGCGGATCAACTGGTTACGATCAAGAAGGAATATTTGGCAGGTCGGCCGGTAGGCATGACGAACTTGAACTTCTCCTTCGATCATGGTGAATCGCAGACTCTGTCCATTACGATTAGCGATTCTACGCCTAAGAACAGCACGATTACGCCGACCGCAAGAAGCTTCGATAAAAATGCTTCGGCGCAGGCGAATATATCAACGACGATCGCGTTTAACGGCAACAGCCTGGAGGGCGTGGTGAACGGTGCGGCGAATCTGCAAGAGGGCGCGGACTACACGCTGTCGGGCAACCAATTGACGATCAAGAAGGAATATCTGGCGCAGCAGCCGGCAGGAATGGCCAATCTGACCTTAACCTTCAGCGATGGCGCCGCTCAGACTTTGGCGGTGACGGTGAGCGACACGCTGCGGGGGCGCTATGTCGACGTGAACGACGACGACACGGGCATTTCGTACAAAGGCGCTTGGCAGCATAACCGGAACAGGGGACTTGGCGATTACAAGGACGATGTGCACTTTACCGAGAAGGACAACGATTATTTGGAGTTTACGTTCCAAGGAACCGGCATCGAGCTGATTACGGAGAAGGATCCGTCTCAAGGCGATATGGGTATTTATATCGACGGCGAGTTCAAACAAACGATCAGCACTTACAACGACACCAAGCAAGCGCTTCAGACGGTGTACAGCATTAACGGTCTGACGGACGGCACCCATACGATCAAGGTCGTCAAGAAGTCGGGTTTCTACATGCTGCTGGATCAATTCAAGGTGAAGGTGTCGGATCTGCTGGGTTCGGATACGGTAAACATCGATAAGTCGGCCGCTTCCGACGTTACGACGATGCTCGCCGTCGACGGCAGCAATCTGCACGGGATCGCGAATGGCGAAGCCGTTTTGGTACAGGGCGCCGATTATACGCTGGACGGCGACGAGGTAACGATCAAGAAGGAATACCTGGCGGCGCTGCCGAACGGTCAGAGCGCGCTGACGTTCTCCTTCAAGGGCGATCATTTGGACGACATCCATTATACAGAGACGAATGGCGATTCCGTCGAATATACGTTCAAGGGTACGGGCTTGTCCTTCATTACGCCTAAGGGGCCCGAGCAGGGCGAGATCGATATTTTCGTGGACGGCGCGTTCCGGGAAACGGTGGACGCTCACCATGTAAGCCGGTTGACCGGTCAGACGGTGTTTAGCATCTCCGGGCTGTCTAGCGGCGAGCACACCTTCAAGGCCGTGAAAAAATCGGGCGGCGCGATGCTGGTTGACGGCGCGACGTTTAGCGTCAATTCTGAAGGTCCAACACCTACACCCGGTACGCCGTCGCCTTCTGTTCCTCAGCCGGAGCAAATAACGGTTAACATGGAAAACATGGATGGGAACTCCGGGAATGTTTTATCCACCGTTATCATTACGAGAACAACGCAAGCGGACGGCAAGAAGAAGGACAATGCAGTCTTAACGGCGGAGCAAGTCCAGAAGGCGGTGGAAAATCTCGCGGCAGGCGACAAATCGGCGACGATCATCATTCCGGATGCAAAGGACGAAGTATCCCAGACGACGGTAACGGTGCCGAAGGAAGCGAATAAGCTGCTTGCGGATGCCAAGATCGGACTCGGCATAACGACGGAGAACGCTAAAGTCTTTGTTCCGAATGAATCGCTGCAAGGCTTTGCGGACGACCTTTACTTCCAGTTGGTTCCGGTGAAAGAAGATAGCAAGAAACAAGAGATCGGGAACCGCGCGAATAAAGAAGCTGTCGTAACGCTTGTATCGGGCGATCAGGAGACATCCGTGCTGGGCCGCCCAATGACGATTGAAACGAATCTTCAGGGCCGCGAAGTCACGATTGTACTGCCGTTGAAGGACTTGGCGCTAAGTGAAGCGGAGCTGAAGGATGTCGGTATCTACATTGAGCACAGCGACGGAACGAAACAGCTGCTGAAAGGCGTTGTTGTTCCTTATAACAGCAAAGGCGATAAGGGATTGCAGTTTACCGTCGACCATTTCAGTTTATTCTCGCTCGTGAAGGTGCCTGGATTAGCGGAAACGTATCAGCATTCGGCCTATATGAACGGGTATGAGGACGGCACCTTCAAGCCGGACAAGAAGATTACCCGTGCCGAGATTGCAGCGATTTTATCAAGAGTGCTCACTCGGGATGCTAATGAAGCGGATATAGCTTACAGCGATGTAAGCTCGTCAAGTTGGGCGAAGGACGCTATATCTACAGCAACCAAAATGGGCTTGATGCAGGGCTACGCAGATGGCACCTTCGGACCTGACAAATCGATTACCCGTGCCGAAATGGCGAAGCTGGTTTCTATAATGATTGAGGAACCGGCCCATACGGGTGCAGGCTTTACGGATATTTCCAAGACTTGGGCAGAAGACGCCATTCTGGCTGTACAAAGCGCCGGCATTATGAACGGTTATCCGGATGGAACCTTTAAGCCGAACAACGCGCTGACACGCGCCGAAGCGGTGAGCATCATCAATCGCGTGCTTGACAGAGGTCCGTTAGATGGAGTGACGCTGTCCCCGTGGAAGGACGTTCCGACCGGACACTGGGCGTATAGCGACATTGTAGAAGCGACGGTTAACCATTCCTACGATCAACAGACAGACGGCGGAGAGCAGTGGGCCGGATAAAGCATAAGCAGGATGCGGAGAAAGATGATTTTGAACCTACAGTAAAGAATGCGCAAGCATGCGATTACTTGCGAATAGCCAGAGCCAACCTTCTATAAAGGGACGCTTCTCAGCAACGGAGGCATGGGGGGCAGTCGTTACGACTCGCGGATATTTGATTAGCGGAAGAACACCAGGAAGAGATCGGCACCTTCGACAGTCTATTCGCGAGACTGAAGGGAATTCCAGCTGAGTACGAATCCTTGAGCGAGGACGAATTATACTGCTGCTATGTGGAGATGGCGAGCGATAATTATAGCTATCCTTACCTGCGCCTGATGCCATGCGGTTCGCTGTTGCTCGGCTTCGACAGACGCAGAGCTGAGGTACTCGGTCATTCGCTCCATTTCGAGAATGGATTATGCGAGATAGACTTCCTGGTTGAGGGGACATCCGTTATGCTGCATGTACTCGTTGACCAGGAGGTTGACCGCTTATGGCTTGCCTTCAAGGATTCGGAACGGTCGGAATTAACCGCATTATTATTTAATCGGATTAAGCTTGTACCGGGTACATGTGTTAACACCGAATGACTCAAACTTACGGTCGGTTACAATAACCGCTTCCATCCGGATAGCCAATATCTAAAAGATATCGATGTGGAATGTGCAGCCTGGATCAATGCTATTCTGAATGACTCAGAAGTTGTTGTATCAGCAGAACAAGCACTTGTTGTCACTGAGATTTTGGAAGCAATTTATGAATCAGTCCGATCGGGTCAAACAGTCTATTTAAATCGTTAATATCTTAAAACACTGTAAAAGGAGAGCCCTGCAAAACGAATACAGTTTCTGTAGAATACAACCCAGTACCGCGCCGGTACTGGGTTTGTTGTACACTGGATGAAAAATGTAAAGCGAGTTGAATCGTTGTGCTTCAGCAAGCTAGACTATTAGCCGCATCGTTCCATGCGGAGCTATATAATTTTATATTAAATATGTCCACTCGTATTAGATATTTAGAATTTAAGAAAAAGTTGCAGTGCTTGATAATTAAATTAAAGAGAGCGCTCTCATAAATCCAAACGATATGAATAAGGAGGACTTGGAAATGAAGAAAGTGATTCCATTACTTGCTATCACTGCACTCTTAGCAGGTGCTTTGGCTGGCTGTGGTGGCAATGCGAATTCGTCGGATCCTACATCAAAAAAAGATAATGTAAGCACTGAGGATCCTAAAGAAAAAGTGGAGTTAACCATGTGGACATATTTTGAAAATGCCAATCAAAAAAAGGTGCTTGATGATTGGACTGAGGGTTTTAACGGATCACAAAGTGAGATTGAAGTAAGTCATGAATATGTTCCGTTTGCAGATTTTAAAAAGCAGTTATCCGTAGGCTTGGCTGCTAATGAACTTCCTGATGTTGTAATCATCGATAATCCTGATATGGCTTCCTATATTGCGATGGGCTTATTTGCAGATATAACAGATCAAATTAGTGATTGGGCAGATAAGGATCAGTACTTTGAAGGACCTTGGAAATCTACAATGTTAGATGGCAAGAATTATGGCATACCTATGGTAAGTAATACTTTGGCATTGTACTACAATGAAGACATACTTGCTAATGCAGGAGTAAATCCCCCAGAAACATGGGATGAATTAAGAGAGGTTGCCAAAAAGGTAACAGGCAATGGAGTATCAGGACTTGGTATTGCAGCTCCAAAGACCGAAGAAGGAACATTCCAATTTATTCCTTGGTTGCTTTCAAGTGGAGCGACTGCAGAAAAAGTCGATGGTGCTGAAGGTATTCGATCTTTTACATTTTTAGCGGATATGATCAAGGATGGTTCTTTGGCAAAGGAAAGTATCAACTGGACGCAGTCAGATGTTAACAAGCAGTTTATGGCAGGGAAACTTGCTATGATGGTGAATGGTCCATGGCAGATTCCGACTTTAGAAAGTGAGGCGCCAGACCTTAAATGGAATGTTGTTCAGATCCCTAAAGATAAACAGTTCTCATCTGTACTTGGCGGAGAAAACATTGGCGTCGTAAATGGCAAGAATGTTGATGCTGCGGTTAAATTTATTAAGTATATTGGGCAGGCAGAGATCGTCAAACAGACTGCAATTGATTATGGTGCATTCCCTCCGAGAATGGATGTAGCACAAGATATGACATGGACAGATGATCCCGTACTTAAGGTGTTTATGGATGCAATGCAATATGCAATGCCTAGAGGACCACATCCACAATGGCCTGAAATCTCGAATGCTATGTCAACTGCTTTGCAGGAAACGTTAACACTCACAAAGACACCTGAACAAGCAGCAAAAGATGCACAAGAAAAAATAGACAAGATAGATTAGATCTTCGAGCTTAGGATAATTAACTGAAGTTCAATCATGTACTTCAGTTAATTTATCCTCTCCACGATGGCGATAGGGGTAGTGGTTTAGTGATGAGAAATAGAAGCTGGAAAATAAAAGAGAATTATATGGGACATTTCTTTGTATTTCCTGCATTGATTTATATGCTGGTGTTTATTGGATATCCCATCATTAATAACTTTATTCTTAGTTTCCAGGACGTTAACGTTATGACGCTGGCAAATGATTCAAAACAATTTGTTGGACTTGCGAATTATATGGAGTTGTTCAAAGAAAAAGATTCTGTATTACTCCTATCTCTACGGAATTCACTGATTTACACAGTTGCTAGCATTACCTTTCAATTTGTAATTGGTTTTTCACTTGCCCTACTCTTTGTGAAGAAATTCAAACTAGCACAAACACTTAGGGGTTTAGTTATGATTAGTTGGTTGATTCCGGTGACGATTACCGCTTTACTATTCAAATTTATGTTTAGCGTGAATGGTGGAATCATTAATGAAATATTGCTTTTCTTCCACTTTATTGATAAGCCGATCGAGTGGTTATTACAACCTGCTAGCGCAATGTGGTCCTTAATAATTGCAAATAGTTGGATCGGTATCCCATTTAATATGATTCTTCTGACGACTGGACTTTCAACTATACCGAACGATGTATATGAAAGCGCTAATATTGATGGAGCGAACAGATCCCAAAAGTTTTTCCATATCACTATTCCTTTGCTTAAACCTGCAATTGCTTCGGTCTTAATACTTGGATTTATATTCACCTTTAAAGTCTTTGATCTTGTATATGTCATGACACAAGGTGGACCTGTAAATGCTACTGAGATGCTTTCAACATTCTCATATAAGTTATCTTTTACAGAATTTAATTTCAGCAAGGGTGCAGCGGTAGCAAATGTCCTTTTTGTTATATTATTTATCATCAGTCTAGGCTATTTGAAACTTATCAAAGAAGAAGAGGAGGTGATGTAGATATGAAAAAACTCTCCTCTAAACAGAAATCAATATTAACCGCTGCAGCTGCTTTTTTAATATGTATGGTATTTTTATATCCATTATATTGGCTAATCGTAACTTCTCTCAAAACAGAGGTTGATATTTTCAAATCTCCTCCCTCCTTGTTTCCTGAAACGGTATCATTTAACGCTTATTTGTCTCAGTTGAAAAGTGGAGAATACAATATGCTCAATGCTTTCTACAATAGTGCCATTATATCTGTAAGCGCTATGGTACTATCGACGGTGCTCTCCATACCGGCAGCCTATGGTTTAGCTAGATTTAGATTTAAAGGAAAAAAGCTCTTTATTCTATCCTTTCTTGTTACACAGATGCTTCCATCAACACTGGTTTTGACTCCGTTATTCATCATGTTTAACAATCTACAAATTATTAATACTTATGTTGCTCCTATTCTTGCAGATTCAACCATTGGAATTCCTTTTGCCATACTTATTCTAAGAACCTATTTTTTATCAATACCAAAGGAATTGGAAGAGGCAGCAAAAATGGATGGTTGCAATCACTTTACGGCTTTTATTAGGATTATGATTCCTATTGCCTACCCAGGAGTAGTCGTTGCAGCAGTGTTTTCCTTACTGTATGCATGGGGGGACCTGATTTATGGTTTAACCTTCATCAACAAATCATCAATGAGGCCAATTACCGCGGGAATCTACAACTTTATGCAGCAGTATGGAACTTCGTGGAACTCTGTCATGGCTTATGGAATGATCACAATTTCACCAGTAGTTCTGATCTTTATTTTTATGCAAAAGTATATTGTTAGTGGACTAACTAATGGAGCCATAAAAGCATAAAGGTTAATAAATGGATGAAAAGTAAAAAAAAATTGGGAGTGATAATTTACGATGAAGAAATCTTTATCATTGGTATTAGCTCTAACCATGATCTTATCTGCCTTCCCTTCGATTAACAGTAGTGTAAAGGCAGCAAGCACAAATTTATTGACAAACCCAGGATTTGAAAATCAAAAAACAGGATGGAATTTTCACAATGCGAATATAGCGGGAAATAATCCACACTCGGGAGCGTATGCTTTTGCTTTAGATCCGGATGTAAATATTGGAAGCAGATATGTTGAACAGGAAGTCACAGTGCCTTATACCGGAACATATAAAACTTCTGCTTATATATCAACAGGAGGAGAATTAGGTGCTTTTGGTGTTAGGAGAGCTGATGGTGATGAGTTAGCGAATATTGTTCTACCAGCAGGAGCTACCTATAATGTACCTTTTGAATTAGAACCCATTCGTTTGAAACAAAATGATCGAGTAGTCGTGTATACCAAGAGCGGAACAGGATGGGTCAATGGGGATGATTACTCTTTTATATATGATCCTTCTAGTGTCTTGGATAATTTAATGAGTCAAGATCAATTTAATCAGATGGTTAGAATTCCACAAGCAGGAGATTATATTCTAACTGCTGCAGTAAGCGGTAATGGTAATGTTACGATTACTGCTGGTGAAAGTAACACAATGGTAACCGCAACGGAAACGCCTCAAGAAGTGGAGTTAGTGGTAACAGATTTAGCAGTAGATCAAGAGCTTGATATATCGGTCACTGATGGAGCTGTAGTGACAAATTATTCACTATTATTTGATACAAGTGAAATGGAGAATACTCCACCTCTAGCTCAAAATGTAGCAATATCAGGTAATTTATGGACAGGAGAAACCGTACTTGGCAGCTACACTTTTTTTGATGAGGATGAAGGCCAAACGGAAGGAAATAGTACCTATCAGTGGTTAGCCTCTGATACACCAGATGGTGAATATGAGGTAATTGATGGGGAAACTAGCAAAACTCTATATATAACAGACGCGCTCGATGGCAAATATATTAAGTACGCTGTTACTCCTAAAGATAATTGGAAGCTTGAAGGAGAAGAAGCAATGTCAGAACATTCAAGCGAATTTGTTAAGATCAATTATGTTCGCAACGCTAGCTTTGATATTGAAGCTGATCGATCGCCTGAAGGTTGGAAGTTTAGTAAAGGCGGTGCTTTTATTAATGACAAAAATAGAGCAAGAACAGGATTCCTATTTGGTTATTTACCTGCCAATAATCCAAAAGCAGATGTTTCCTATGCGTTTAAGGTTGAAAAGACTGCGTGGTATGATTTAAGCATGTATATTAAAGCAGCAGCACAAGGTACAGAGATCGGTGTCAGATATGCGGGTAGTACTTCAGCTATTAACTCAAAGCAAACTGAAAATGGAACGCAAGGTTACGAAAAAGTGACTTTAGAGCATGTTCTGCTTGAAAAAAATAGTGTTGTTGAAGTTTATGCAAAAGGTGGTAGTACCTCAGAAGCATTAATCGATGATATTCAAATATTTGCAAATTCAACCACTGATATCCCGGATATGGCTAATTTATTTGACTTCAGGGGAGAAAAGCAGTTCGGCAAGGCTGTGATTAATTACGAGGAGAAGTCAGTATCGTTCAAGGTGCCTTATGACACTGATGTTACTTCACTTGATGTTGTAATGGAAGTTTCAGAAGGTGCAAGTATTAGTCCATCAACCAATGGAGTGAATTTTAGTCATCCTGTAGAATTTACGATTAGTAAGGGTAATGTAAGCAATGTGTGGACAATAACATGTATAGGGATGGAAAAAAAGCCTTCTATAATATCAAGCAATCAATATTTACAAGATGAATTTCTATGGGCAACTGACAAAACGGATATATTCGTAGTGACAGGTCAAAAGGGGTTAATCAATCAAAATGAGTATGGTACCGGAACAGGCCCAGTAGATTATAATCCAGGTTATTGGGCCGGATATTTTGACAGAACTGCATTTTATGCCAGAGACTTTGCTCATCAGGCAGTCGGTGCTCAAATAGTAGGATTAGCTGATGAGAATTTCCAAATGATTAAAACTTTTGCCGAAGGCTCAACGGAATCAAGAAAATGGTACACGGTGTGGGCACATAATTTTGACGGCTCTCCATTTACTCTAGATTATAAAAATGATAATGATTTTATCCGTGAGTTACCTGCTCCATTCGAGATTGTCCAGAAAGTATATGAATTGTACCGTTGGACTGGCGATGAAAGATATATTCAAGATGAAACGCTGTTCAATTTCAGCACCAGGATTATGACGGATTTTGTCACATTGCATGAAACTAACGGGAATGGAGTAGCAGAGGGAGTTCAAGGTGGAAATCTTTGGCTAGGTCAAAGCACCTATAATGAAAGAGGCAGTATTATGCCGCTTGAAGCAGGAGAAAGTATCGCTTCTCAATATCAAGCTACACTTGCATATGCAGGTATTTTGAAGGCAAGAGGGGAACTAGATGAAGCGACGATATGGGAGAAGAAAGCAGCCGATTACAAGAACTACTTCAATGAAGAATGGAGTTTTCAAGAAGGCAAAGATCACTTTGCTTGGGGAGTAAGCGATGATGGTACGAAACATTTTGGAATTAGTAAAGAGAGCAGCTTCTTTTTACTGATGAAGGAGCTTGCAGAACCTGGAGCACGTACTGAAAAGGAAATCGAGCTTATTGAGGAAAGTTTGGGAAGTGGTATTGGTAGCAATGACTCTGCTCCTAATAATATTGAGACATATACTTATCTACCTGATACGTATTTTCCTTACAACAAGTCAGACTTAGCCTGGAAGTGGATGAAATATATCATCGACAGAAAAGATAGACCACATGAAAGACCAATACAAGGGACTAATGGAGATTATCCAGAAATATCGTTTACATTCATTTCTCAGGTCATTACAGGTATGATGGGAATTGAACCATATGCTGGAGAGCACTTCATCATTACAGCACCACGTCTACCATCTGAAGTAAGTGATGTAGAAATTTTATATCTACCAGTCGGTGATCATGAGATCAATGTTAAGCATACCGGACTAAAACAAACTAAAGTCACTAATGTATCTAGCGAGCCTATTACTTGGGAAGCAAGATTCTATGGTGATTTTAATAAAATCACAGTCGGTGAGCAGAAATATAATGCTGAGCACAAGGAAATAAACGGAGTTAAAGTTAGCTACGCAACCATTACGGTTCCTGCGAATGGAACCTTAGAAGCGGTAGCCATTTCTGAAACTGAAATATCCCATACCCTTACAGCGACAGCAGGAGCAAACGGAATTATTGATCCAAGCGGTGAAGTAACGGTAAATGAAGGAGATAGCTCAACATTTACATTCACACCTGATAATGGTTATGTAGTTGATCAAGTGATGGTAGATGGAACGGCAGTAACAGTAACCGGCAACAGTTATACTTTTAATGATGTAGTAGGCAATCATACGATTCATGTTACTTTCAAGAAAAGATCAACACCGACACCTACTGATCCAGTTAAGCCAACTGAACCAACAAAACCAACAGAACCAACAGAACCAGAAAAACCAACTGAACCAGAATCTCCAAAAATAGATCTATCTGATATCGTAGATCATTGGGCTAAGGCATCCATTAAAAAATCAGTGGAACTCGGAATTGTAAATGGTTATGAAGATGGAACGTTCAGACCAAATGATTCAGCAACACGCGGTGAGTTTTCAACGATGTTAGCTAGAGCACTGAAATTAGATACTGCAGTAACGGAGTTTGGCTTTGCGGATCAAGACCAAACACCAGTATGGGCCATGCCATTCATTCATGCGCTTACTAAAGCAGGATTTATTGCAGGGTATGAAGATGGGACTTTCCGTGCAAATCATACTATAACTAGAACTGAGTTAGTAGTTATTATTGTACGTGCAATGGGTCTTGAAGTGGATCCAAACGAAACACTTCCATTTGATGATGCAGATCAAGTTCCAGTATGGGCAAAACCTTATGTAGCAGCAGCTGCAAAAGCAGGCATCGTTAAGGGAAATGGGGATGGCACATTTAATCCGAATAGCTCAGCAACCCGAGCAGAAGCAGTCACTTTGATTTTAGCTATGCTAGATAAGTTGAACCAATGATACTTACCTGCATTTTTATGCATATCCAATCAATTTGAAGTATTCGAGCATTGTCCATAAATGCCCAGCCATCGAAGAGATGACTAAGCTTAACTATCGATTAGAAATGATGGCTGGGTAGTATGGTTAAAAACTAGAGAGGTGAACACTATGCAAGGTACAACTTTATTAAATGATTCTGTAGATATCAGCCAGGAATTTAATCGAATTGAAAATACGTTTTTTTTTGGTATGAATGTAGTGGGTAGTAGGGTAGAAGAGGAAGATCGGAAATTACGATTTGAACGCTTTGGTCGAAAGTCACGTATTTCCTTTAATCAGGCAGAACTTGCTTTTGAGCCAACCAGATCATGGGAGTTTCCAGTGGAATATACAGAATCGCCTGAACTTCCATTTTCGATTTCTTTTGTTTCGAATAGAACAGTTCGCATACGAATGAAGTCAAGAGCTGGTAAATTCGATCAAGTCCCTTCTCTGATGATTCCAGAGACTATTCCTTCTGATACTAGTTGGAAACAGGTAATGCGTGAGAACGAGGTTGAATGGGTCAGTGACGCTGGCTCAGTGATTTTACAAATGAATCCGTTTCATTTGATTTTTAAAGATACAAGTGGAAAAATATTAACCCAAACGTATCATATGCAGGATAATTTATCTTTAGTGAATACAAAAATCCCATTCTCTTTCGTTCGCTCGAATGCTGATATGCAGACAACAATTGCGGCTAGCTTCACTTTATCGCCTCAAGAGAAAATATATGGCTGTGGAGAATCATTCACCGCATTGAATAAACGCGGGCAAAAAATAAATTTATGGACCAAGGATGCATTCGGTGCTCAAACACCATACATGTATAAACCAGTACCTTTCTTTATGAGCAGTAGAGGATATGGTATGTTTATTCATTCAAGCGCAGCAATAACATTAGATTTTGGGCAAACTTATGATGAAATAAACAGCATTTATTTAAATGATGAGGAGCTAGATTTGTTTTTCTTTTTGGGGGAGCCACAGCAACTCCTTTCAGAATATACTGCATTAACGGGGAGAAGTCCCGTTCCCCCACTCTGGTCCTTTGGTTTATGGATGAGTAGAATTACATATGAATCTGAAACAGAAGTAAGAGAAGTAGCTCATAAGCTACGTAATCATCATATTCCATGTGATGTGATTCATTTGGATACAGGCTGGTTTGAGACAGACTGGCGATGCAATTATGAATTCGCTCCCTCGAGGTTTGAGAATCCAGACCAAATGATTGCTGATTTACGTGAGCAAGGCTTCCAAATCAGTCTATGGCAGCTCCCTTACTTTACACCAAACAATGAATATTATCAGGAAATCATTGATCGTGGTTTTGCTGTTAAAAATTTAAGCGGAGGATGGCCAACTGAAGATGCAATTCTAGATTTCAGTAATCCAGAGGCGGTAACTTGGTATAAAGAAAAGATCGCAGGTCTCCTTAAAAAGGGAGTTAGCGCAATTAAAGTTGATTTTGGTGAAGCTGCTCCTATTCATGGCATGTACCATTCAGGCAAAAGTGGTTTGCTTGAGCATAATTTATATCCGCTTCGCTATAATAAAGCAGTTGGAGATATTACAAAGGAAATAACAGGTGAATCGATTATATGGGCTAGAAGTGCATGGGCTGGGAGTCAACGTTATCCGCTGCATTGGGGTGGTGATGCCGAGAATACGAACAGTGCAATGGCCGCAACATTGCGAGCAGGCTTATCTCTAGGACTTTGTGGCTTCACTTTCTGGAGTCATGATATTGGTGGATTCGTTCATCGTAGTCCGGAAGAGTTATATCGCCGATGGATGCCATTTGGTATGTTGACCTCCCACAGCAGATGTCATGGGGCACCACCTAAAGAGCCTTGGGAATATAGTGAAGAGTTTATGAATGATTTCCGATCAGCTACCGAACTGAAATATAGGTTAATGCCTTATATCTACACACAAGCACATTTATGTAGTCAGCAAGGTTTACCTATGATGCAGACTTTGTTCCTTCAGAATCCGAAGGATCCCAATGCATGGTTGATTGATGACGCATATATGTTCGGAAGTGATATACTAGTCGCTCCATTATTTGAAAGTGATAATGAAAGAAAAGTATATGTACCGGAAGGTATGTGGATTGATTTCCAAACAGATCAAACCTATGCAGGTGGTAAATGGTACGATATTGAGGCAGGCACCATTCCAATTATTATTTTAGTTCGATCAGGAAGTATTATCCCACAAGTAAAACCAGCTGCACATACAAGAGCTATCGATTGGAATGAAGTAGATTTCAAGATTTATAAGGCTAACGGACAAGAATCATGTGAGGGCAATTATTATCATCTTATTGAACAGAGAATGTACAAAGTACAATGGGTAGACAATAAAGTGCAGCTTATTTAGTCGAATTGGAGAAGCAAAACGAATTAACCTGTGAATCTGTATGCTTATGTAGGTACAGCAGACACAGGTTTTTAAAAGTAATATGCTTATGAAGGTAATTGCTATTCAGAAGCGGAGTGATTTGTTACGATAGGCATGAGAAACTTCCTTTGCCGAGAGGCTATTACTATTAATGTATGGGAATGTGGTAACTATGCTAACAAAAAGAGTGAATAATAGTTTTAATAAGGGGAAGTATGGGAATTGGTTCATTAGGAAATTTAAAAAACTTAGCTTTAAGCAAAAACTAATTTTTTCATTTATTTTTATATCCATAGTTCCAATTCTCTTTATTCAGACTCTCTCATTATACAACATAACTCTTTCCATGCAGAAGAAAGTAAATGAACTGATAAGTTTCAACTTAGAAACATCTACAAAGAATTTGGATACGACGTTAAATTCATATACAGACGTTTTGTATCAGTTATACACGGATGATGATTTGGTTGAGCAGGTAGCACTCATGAATAATGGGTCTAATGATGATAAGATCATTGCTTTTAGCGTAATAAGTGAGAAGCTGAAAAACGCTGTAAGCGGCAAAGACGGAGTAAGAAGCATTGCTGTATTATGTGAAAATAATGGTATTGCTTTTTATGATTCGGTGACAGCCTCGTCAATTGATAATATTTGGATGAATTATTCGGATGTTACGCAAACCAGTGTTTATAAAAAAGCGATCGAGAGTAGTCAGATGGTTCTAGAGCCTACAGCGTTCGTTGAAAATAGAGATGGGAAGGATTATTACCTTTTTCATATCGCCAAAAAGATGATCGACTTTAAGGAGTTTAATAAAGAAATTGGGGTAGTAGTGATAAGTCTAGATGAGAATGTTATATTCAAGGCCAGTAATCAATTGGGTGAGATAAATAATGAAAAAAACTCCAACGGAATAAATTTTTTGTTTGACAAAGATGGATATATTGTTTCATTCCCTAAAAAGGAGTTCTTAGGTAAGAACATCAATGATTTTGCTTCATCTGTCAATGATAGCGATAATGATAATATAAAGAACTTGTTAAATGAAGCTTTGTTATTTACTGAGAAACCCGTACTCATAAATAGTTTTTTGGATGAGAAGACAAACTGGTCGATCATTAATGTTGTTGATAAGAAGTATCTTTTCAATGATATTTACTTGTTGCAGAGAATTACTGTTATATTTGGGGCGGTTGCTATATTGTTTTCCATCATCTTTATCATTTACATATCCGGAAGTTTTGCAAAATCCATAGGAAAGATTCTGGCAGCAATGAAAACCGTACAAGAAGGCGAGCTATCTATACAAGTTGAATTGGAAGAACAGGATGAGATCTCGATCATAGCCTTGAGATTTAACAAGATGATGAACCGGATTAGTTTGCTTTTGGAAGAAGTGAAAAATGTGACTTTTAAGCAAAAGGAAGCTGAAATTAGAGCTTTGGAAGCTCAAATAAATCCTCATTTTCTTTATAATACATTAGATTCGATCAATTGGATGGCCATTGAAAAAGAAGAATATGATATTAGTAAAATGCTTAAGAGCCTTGCACAAATTCTTCGCTACAGTATTAGCAAAAGCAATAAAGTTGTAACGATACGCGAAGAACTGGAGTGGATGAAGCAATATATTTATTTGCAGCAAAATCGATTTAACTATTCATTTGAATGTAATATTTCTGTGGATGAAGAGGTGTTGTCATGTGAAATTTATAAACTATTGTTCCAACCGTTTATAGAGAATACATTAATTCATGGATTTGAAGGATATACTTCTGGAGGAGTTATTAATATTATTATTAGCTCCTATAAAAATAAATATATTATTATACAAGTCGAAGACAATGGTAAAGGAATAGATGAGCAGACATTAGCAGCTATCTGTAATAATAGAACGATTAATGTTGATTACCAAGGAACAGGTATTGGCATAAGAAATGTATTCGAACGGTTAAGGATGTATTATGGTGAGGAAGCTAGTTGGCAAATTTCAAGTATTCTTAAAGAAGGGACTTGGATTAAGTTGACCTTACCTAAACTTGACTAGTGTGGAGGGGAGAGCTTTATGAGAATTGTAGTGGTAGAAGATGAAGTCAAAACCCGACAGGGAATCATAAGGTTAATACAGAAAATATCTAAGCATGAGGTTGTAGGAGAAGCTGAAAATGGTTTGATTGGTCTAGAAATTATTACGGAGTTAAAGCCTGATTTGGTTATTGTGGATGTAAAAATGCCTAAAATGAATGGCTTAGAAATGCTTGCAGAGCTAAAGAATATGGGAATACGGCATAAGAACATTATACTTAGCGGTTTTACTGATTTTGAGTATGCTCAAAAAGCAATAAAAGTTGGAGTCAATGAATATTTGTTAAAACCTATTGAAGTCGATGATTTGAAAAAGACATTAGATAATATTGAAATAGAGCTCATGGCAGAGAAAGAACTTCAGTTGAAAAAAATCCAAGGTTTGGAGACTGTAGATTATTTGTTTCAAAATCTTATTTTTGGAAATATAAATAATGAAACAGATCTATTAAACCGTTTAAAAAATGAGCATAGCATTGACAATGAACAAGCATTTATTGCGATATCTGTGTATATGCCTCAATCTAATGATATTGAGAGAGATGAAGTCAGACGTTCAATTGTTGAATCAATTCAAAGATTCGAGGAAATTAAATACTATGATATTGAACTAAGTGTACTTAATGAGATTGTATTTCTAGTCCATTCTAGTGAAAGCGATCACATTTTGGAAAGACACTTCCAAAAGGAGATTTTCAAAGCAATTCGTCAAAAATATGAAGGTAATATGATTATAGGCTGGATTGGTTTCACAGGTATTGAACACTTTCGAGAGAGTTTGCAAACGATACGTAAAGAATTCAAGTGGTCGATTGTACTGGGCGAAGATGTGCTAATATGCTATCCCAATACCCTAAAGACAAGCACTAAATTAATGCAGTATCCAGTGGAAATAGAAAATAATATAAAGTCAGCGGTTTTTAAGGGTGATATCCAATTAATCCAGGAACAGGCAGAACGATTTATGTTATGGTGTCAACGGGACAAATACCAACCTACTTATGTTATTGAGGCATTTACAAGATTCTCTTCTGCTTTGATCAACGCGCTTAAAGAGTTTGATCAGTCACTTTATGAAGAACTTTATCAGAATGAAACCCTCAAAAGCATTATGGATGCTATAACTTGGAATGAACTTAAAGGAATTGTGCAAGAGATAGTTGAAAAGATTACAGCCCGTCGGAAAAATGGAGACCAAATATATGGAATGATCATAAAGAAAGCGTTAGGTCAGATTGAGGAGCGCTATAGGGAAGGTATTTCTTTGGAAGAGGTAGCTTCAAAACTTGGAATTACTCCTGAATACTTAAGTAGTCAGTTTAATCGGGAAGTCGGAAGGAATTTTACTGCATATGTAAAGGAGTTTAGAATCAGGAAAGCAAAAGAGCTTTTGATGACCAAAAATTTGAAAACATATGAGGTAGCTGATTTGGTGGGTTACAACGATCCTAAATATTTTTGTCGTGTTTTCAAGGAGATCACGGGATTATCTCCTGGATATTTCCAAAAATCCAATCAATAATTCATTTCAAGAAAATTCACTAGCGTTGCACTAATGTTCTCTGAAATTTCAAAACTTTCTGCCTTGCTGAAACCTTCGCATAAAAAAACCTTTACAATAGATATGGTAGGTAGCCCTGTCCATAATCCACTGAAAGGATTAGTCGTTGGTACAGGGAGCAGATTATACGCTGGACGGCGATGAGGTGACGATCAAGAAGGAATACTTGGCGACGCTGCCTAACGGTCAGAGCGCGCTGACGTTCTCCTTCAAGGGCGATCATTTGGACGACATCCATTATACGGAGACGAATGGCGACTCCGTCGAATACACGTTTTCGGGTACGGGCTTGTCCTTCATTACGCCTAAGGGGCCGGAGTAGGGCGAGATCGATATTTTCGTGGACGGCGCGTTCCGGGAAACGGTGGACGCTCGCCACGCAAGCCGGTTGACCGGTCAGACGGTGTTCAGCATCTCCGGGCTGCTTAGCAGCGAGGCCGTGAAAAAATCGGGCGGCACAATGCTGGTTGACGGCGTGACGTTCAGCGTGCAAGCCGAGACGACGCCAACACCAACGCCGACTTTCGATTCGAGTACGGGTTCGCAGCCAACGCCGACGCCGATTGTTCCGACGGATCAAATCAACGAGCATGAGGCCTATATGGAAGGGTACGAGGATGGAAACTTCAAGCCGGACAAAAACATTACCCGAGCCGAGATAGCCACGATTTTGTCCAGGGTGCTTACACGTGATGCGGTAGCCGAGAACAAAAATTACGGCGATGTAAACGAGGCGGGCTGGGCGAAGGACGCCATATCGGCCATGACTCGAATGGGCTTGATGGAGGGTTACCCGAATGGCGGCTTCGGGCCGAATAAATCGATTACCCGCGCGGAAATGTCGAAGCTGGTTTCGCTCCTGATCGACGAGACGACCGAAACGGGGGCAGGCTTTGCCGATGTTGCGGGCGGCTGGGCTCGAGATGCCATTCTAGCCGTGCAAGGCGCCGGTCTCATGAAAGGGTACGAGGACGGAACCTTCAGGCCGAACAACGCTTTGACGTGAGCGGAAGCGGTGACCATCGTCAATCGCGTGCTGGACAGAGGTCCCCTGGAAGGATGTTAAGACAGCGCACTGGGCATATCGCGATTTCGTGGAAGCTTCAATTCATCATTCTTACGATCAGCTAGAAGACGGTCAGCAATGGGCCGGGTAATCGCATAAGACGGAAGGAAGGGGCAATCGTCGCGACTTGCCCCTATTTTCGCGCGTGCCGGACACATCTCGCATCCCGCAAACGATTTCGGCCGCTCATACGGAAGATCGTACCCCCGAATCCGCAAGTGTACCTTTACGAAAAGGGACGAACGCCGTTACGATCAATAGGAGTAAGCGCTAACATTGAATTTTGATGAGATGGTGCGATATGGGGAAAATGAAGATGTTTTATATAAGCCCGGCCGCCGGATGGCAGCAGGGATTGCCGATAGGGAGCGGAAGGCTCGGAGCGGTCGTTCAAGGGGGCATGGAGAGGGAAACCTGGAGCTTGACGGAAATGACGTATTGGTCGGGTCGACCGGAGGAGCCGATAAGCCCGAATGGGAATTTAAATTAGAACGCAGATCCAGCTTCACCCTTGCTCCCTCCAATCAAGAATGTCCATTTTGTACAAGGTTTTGTCCTTTCCGAAAGTTGTCTGACTCAGTATAGCATAATCTATAATGGAACAGAGCAAGCCATCGAAGACTAATAACGAACGGAGTGGGTGATGACGAATGACGCACGAGACGGAGCATGAGCTTCTACTTGCATTCGCCGATTTCGGAGGTCGTCCGGATTCGGGCGAGGATGCCGGCCCGGCGATGCGGCGCGCATTGGCCGCGGTCGCGGCGGCCGCGCGTCCTGTCCGGCTCGCGATCGAGCCGGGTTATTACGATTTCTACGCGGAATCGGCCGAGAAAACGATCTATTTCATAACGAACACGGCAAGCGAACAAGAAAACCCAAATCCCGTAAAGACGATCGGCATCCGCATGAAGGGACTGAAGGATTTTACGCTGGACGGGGGAGGAGCGCTATTTCTCTTTCATGGTAAAATGACGATGATTACAGTCGACGAATGCGAAAGAATCGCCGTCCGGAATTTGCATACCGATTTCGCGCAACCGACGGTGGCCGAGATGACGATCGAGCGCTTGGAAGACGGTTACATGGAAGTAGCCGTTCATCGAGATACCCGTTATTCGATCGTCGGGGACAAACTTTCCTGGATCGGGCAGGGCTGGAGCTTCCGTGAAGGTCCGATGCAGGCGTACGATCCGGAGCGGAACGTGACCTGGCGAATCGACAACGTCGTCGCCCTCGCGGCGAGCGCCGAGGAAACGAGCCCCGGCAAGGTAAAGTTCCGCTTCGACCGGGATCCCGGCGAAGCTCTTGAAGCAGGCTGGACGCTTCAAGTCCGGGATGGCATTCGCGATCAGGTCGGCGTTTTCATTCACAGGAGCCGGGACGTGCGATGGCGAGACGTCGGAATTCATTTCACTCACGGGCTCGGCATCGTTGGACAGTTCAGCGCCGATCTGAGCTTCCGCAGGTTGGATATGTCGCCGCGGCCGGAAACGGGGCGCACGGTGGCCGCGTTCGCGGATTTCATTCACTTGTCGGGCTGCGGAGGGAAAATCGACATCGCGGATAGCAGATTCGTCGGGGCACACGACGACGTGATCAACGTGCACGGCACGCATCTGCGCATCGTTGGTCGGCCTTCCGAACGCCAGCTTGCCGTCCGCTTCATGCATCGTCAGACGTACGGCTTCGCGGCGTTCGCGGCGGGAGACGAGATTGAATTCGTCCGCGCCGCCTCGCTGTTGCCGTACGGGCGAGGGAGAGTGGAGGCGGCCGAACTGACCGATCCGCTGGAAATGCTGCTGACGCTGGAGGAGAGGCCGCCGGACGGGATCGGCGACGCGGACGTCATCGAGAACGTGACGTGGACGCCTGAGGCGGAGATCCGGGGCAACTATTTCGCCCGCATCCCGACAAGGGGCGTGCTGGCGACGACAAGGCGGCCGGTCGTTATCGCGGACAACGTATTCGAGCGGATGCTGATGAGCGCCGTGCTCGTCTCCGACGACGCGGCGTCCTGGTACGAATCGGGGCGAGTCGAGGATATGACGATTCGAGGTAATCGTTTTATCGAATGCGGAGGACCGGACCAAGCCGTCATCGCGATTCTTCCCGAGAATGAGGAGATCGATGAAACGGCGCCGGTGCACCGACGTATCCGCATCGCGGACAACGTCTTCGAGACGCGGGAGGCGCGGGTACTGGACGCGAAGAGCACACGGTCGCTGGAGTTTACAGGCAATACGGTTCGCTTTCCGGCAGGAGTCACTGCGGAGCCGGAGCAAGCTTTCCGTTTGATCGCCTGCAGCGAAGTGGACATTCGGAACAACCGGTTTGTGAGCGATCTCTCCAAAAACGGAGTAAAACGCTTCGAAACATAACAGCGACGAAAGTGGAATGCGCGTGAAGCTGCAATACGACTAACCGGCTACGAAATGGACGGAGGCTTTGCCGCTGGGTAACGGTCGGATCGGAGCGATGCAATTCGGAGGCGTCGAGTGGGATCGCATCGGCTTAAACGAAGACTCGCTGTGGTCGGGAGCTCCATCGAAAGACGGAAACAACGGGCGATCGCCGGATCCCGTCCCGGAACGCAGGCGATGTGGCGCGGACGACGGCTTCGAAGTCAGTATCCGATGACGGGATGGCCGACTGGAGGAGGCGGACGTGCGTTCCTTGCACGGCAGGGTTTGCGAGATCGCCGAGGCGGACGGGCTGTCGGTCATGCAGGACGGAGAGGAAATCGCCGTTCAGCGCTTGAAGCAAGGAGGAATCTGGTTCACCACCGAGACAGGCCGGACGTACCGCATTCGTCCTTTTGGAAGCTAGAGGAGCCTTAAGGAGCTAAAGGACGAAAGAGGGGGGAAGAAGGTTGCGTAAAGTGTTGATCGTCGAGGACGAGCCGCAAATCCGCAACGGGCTGCTCGGCTTGTCCCTATGGCAGGAGTTGGGGTTCGAAGAGGCGATAGGCGCCGACGATGGGGAGGAAGCTTTGGAAACGGTCCGTTCGTCTCCGGGAGTACGCGTTATCGTCACCGACATTCGCATGGAGAAGATGAACGGACTCGAGCTGATCCGGAAGCTGCAGGACGAGGTTGGCTTCTCGGGCAAAGTCGTCATTCTGAGCGGGTTCGACGATTTCCAATACGCTCGGCAGGCGATGAACTACGGCGTCGTCGATTTTCTACTGAAGCCGGTGAACATCGAGGAATTAAAGCGGGTCGTGCAGAAGGCGCTTGCGATGCAGGAACGGGAGGAGCGCCGGAGAATGAGCCTCTATCTGGTAGAGGACGCCATTCCGAAGCTCAGGGAAGAGTTGCTGCAGGATCTGATCGAACGCGCACCGGTACCGTCGGCGGAAGAACAGATTCTCCGGCAATTGACTCAATACGGCATCGCGTGGCTCGGCGCCAGCAGGCTTATTCTGCTTGTGCTGGAAGCGGACAATCTCAAGGCGTTCGCACAGATGGGCTATACCGAAAGAGAACTGGAGCGAGTGCGCTTCGGGATCGGCAACGTGCTGGAGCATTCGCTGTTGGAACAGGCGGAAAGCGTCGGCGATTACGTCTGGCTGCGCTCTCGGCCGGAGGGCAGATGGATCGTTGTTTTCTCTGCGGCGGAGGAACGGAACCCAGGGCTGATCCGGTGGCTTAGAGAGTTCAAGGTGCAGCTCGTCGCAAGCCTGAAGCAGTACATGAAAGCGAGCGCGACGATCGTCATCTCCGAAGCGGGCGTTATGGCGTCGCTGCCGGATCTGTACGGGGAAGCGTGCCGCAAGATGACGCAGGCCAAAATTTACGGAGAAGAGGACGAGGAAGCAGATCAGGAAACATCGCGGACGTTTCGAGACGTCGACGTTCTAATGGAGCCGCGGGCGCTCGCGGAGCTGTTGAGGCACGGGGACGAGCAGGATGTGCGCGAGGCGGTCTCGCTCTTTCCCGACATGGTGCGCGAATGGGGAGTCGAGAAACTTCGGGATTTGCACCATCGGGTGTTCGATTGGCTGCTGGACGCGTTCGAGGAGGCGAGGAAGTTAGGCTGGAAGCGCGAGGACTGGAAAAAGCGGCCTCTTCTCGTCTGGGAGAAGATCGAGGCACTGGAAACCTCGGATACGCTGCAGCCGCTCGTTTTGGATTATTTGCTGCAAGCGAACGAAGAACTGCAGGGCGCATCCGCTTCGCGTAACTGGATTTTCGAGAAAGCCAAGACGTTCATCGAGGAGCGATTCCGCGAGCTGATAACCGTACAGATGGTGGCCGATCACGTCTACTTGTCGCCGGAATGGCTGAGCACGCTGTTCAAGAAGAACGCGGGCATGACCTTTTTGGATTATTTGACCCATCTTCGAATGGAGAAAGCCAAAGAGCTTCTCCAAGACGTCTCCCTGAAAATTTACCAGATCGGCAGCGAGGTCGGTTATCGGGATACGGTATATTTTTCCAAGCTATTCAAAAGGAAGGTCGGCTGCACGCCCAACGAATATCGCAAACTGAAGGGGCTTTGCGAAGATGAATGAACGGATACGTTACCCGCTGCCGATGCGCTACCGGTTCATGCTCGTCCTATTCGCGCTGATCGTCATTCCGTTCGCGTTGGTCGGCTACCTAGCCTGGTCCAAATCGGAGAAAACGATTCGCGGCAGCCATCTGGATTCGGTCGCGCAAAACGCAAAAAATCTCGATAACTTCTTCCGGTATGTCATGAACGAGCAGGACAAGATCATGGCGTCCGAAGAGCTGCAGGCTTTGTTCGACCCCACTCAGAATGACCCTTCGGACGAGATATCCTATTCGAACAAGCTGATCGCTTACACCGACGCGCTCAACTATTCGAACAAGCTGTTTCGGATCCGGCTGTTCCCGCTCCGTCCGTCGGAGCACCCGACTTACATGAGATCGGCATACGGCAGCCTCGACCTCGAGCAAGCTCCATGGTTTGCCAACATCGCGACGAAAGGCCGGCCGTTCTGGAAGAGGTACGACTCCGCGGACCACCCGAACCTGTTCATACAGCCGACGCTGGGCTACGCGAAGCGGCTGCACAGTCTGAAAACCTTCTCGCCCCTGGGCGTCGTCGTGATGGAAATCCGGCCGTCCATTCTCGAAGAATTCATCCTCCCGATGCGTCAATTCCGCAATCAGGAGCTATTGCTCGTCGATATGAACGGATATCCGGCTTACAGTTCCAACGGCCGTTACAACGCCGTGGAGCCTAGCTTGCTTAATGCCCTTAAGCCATCCCTCGCGTCCGCGACGATCAAACGTGCCGGACGCAAATCCCTGCTCAGTTTCTCCGCGGTCTTAGGCAACGAGATGAGGCTGGTCAGCATCGTGCCGAACAAGGACCTGAACAATCCGATCGCCGTGCTGAATAAGGTCACGGCGGCGCTGCTCGGCTTCTACTTCCTGCTGTCTTTGTTTCTGGCCGGCTATTTGACGATGACCTACACGAATCCGATCTCGCAGCTGGTCCGCCGTATGAAGGCGATGGCGCGCAGCGATTTCAAAGAGGATACGCTCGCCGATACGCGCTATGCCGGAAGAAGCGACGAGGTGGGCTTGCTCTATCGAGGCATGTCCGCAATGGTCGGGGAAATCCACCGGCTGCTGAAGGAGACGAAAGAATCGGAGAAGCGCAAGAAGCAGTTGGAGTTCCAGGTGCTCGCGTATCAAATTAATCCGCACTTTCTGTACAATACGCTCGATACGATCCGCTGGAAAGCCGAAGCCCATCACGTCGGCGAGATCAGCGAGATCGTCAGCTCGCTCGGCTCGTTGTTCCGCCTCAGCCTAAACGGAGGCCGGGAACTGACCAATGTCGAGCGCGAGCTTGAGCTGCTGAAGGCGTACGTCGATATCGAAAAGACCCGTCGTTCCCGGCCGATTCGCGTTACGTACATGATCGAGGAGGAGATTCGCATGTTGCCGCTGATGCGTCTCGTGCTTCAGCCGCTCGTCGAGAACGCGATCCGTCACGGCATCTCCGGCAAAGGCGAGGCAGGAATGATTATCGTGCAAGGAGGCTTGGAGGAAGATAAGCTCATCTTTCGAATAACGGACAACGGGCCGGGTATTCCAGAAGAGATCGCGCGAGAGCTTCTGATCCCCGCCGCGCCTTCGCGCAAGGAACGCGAAGGCGGGCTCGGGTTGATTAACGTGCACGAGCGATTGATGCATTATTTCGGCGAGCCGTACGGACTCGAAATCGAGAGCGAGGCGGGCAAAGGCGCGACGGTCGTGTTGAAGCATCCCGTGCTGTCGAAGGACTCGACGGATTTGGACGGATTGGCGGACCCTGCCGGATGAGCCGGTAAACGTTCCTCTGCTTGGCGGGGGAACGTTTTTTTTATGATTGACATGCAAGCGTACATTAATGGGACACGCTTCTAGTTCGGCTGAGAAAGACAATCAGCGGTTTTGTACCGGTAAAGCTTAAATCTGTCTCATAGGTTAGCAGACGCGGGGGTGGTATCCTTGTTTCAAGGGAGGGGAATGCAATGAAGGAAGTAGTGGCGGCGCCGGACAGACAAGGCGGCGGAACCTGGAAAAAACTGAAATCCCAATGGGCCTTGCAAATGATGATTCTGCCCTGCATAGCGTTCCTTATCGTGTTCGCATATATCCCGCTTGCGGGCAACATCATCGCGTTTCAAAACTTCAAGATAACGTCCGGCTTTACGGGCAGCGAATTCGTCGGTTTGAGCCATTTCGCCGAGATGCTGCGCGATCCAACTTTTCATCAGGCGATAAAAAATACGGTACTGCTGAGTTTGCTGAATCTGCTTGTCGTTTTTCCGATGCCGCTGCTGTTCGCTCTGCTCATCAACGAGATTCCCTTCAGGCGATTCCGGAAGATTGTGCAGACGACGAGCTATTTGCCGCATTTTATCGCTTTCGCGATGGTAGCCTCGATGTGGATCATTTTGCTGGATCCGAAAGGGATCGTCAACGAAACGATGCAGCTACTGCAGCTGATCCGGAATCCGATCGAGTTTTGGACGGAGCCGGGACTGTTCCGGCAGCTGTCGACGCTAATCAGCATCTGGAAGGAGACGGGATGGGGAGCGATCATTTTTTTGGCGGCCATCGCCGGCATCCAGCCCGATCTGTACGAGGCGGCGATGATCGACGGAGCTGGGCGGATCAAACGGATCGTACACATTACGCTGCCGAGTCTCGTACCCTTGTTCGCTATGCTGTTCATTCTGAAAGCCGGAACGCTGTTTACCGGCAACCTGGATCATTCTATCCTGCTCGGCAACTCGTTCAACAAGGGTACTTCGTACGTGATCGAGTACTATTCGCTGCAGATGGGCCTTGAGCTTACCCGGTATTCCTACGCGACGGCAATCAGTTCTTTCCAGGCGGTCATGTCGCTGCTGCTCGTGCTGTTCGCGAATTGGTTCTCGGGCCGGGTATCCGGCAACAGATTGTTCTGATTCCAACAAGGACAAAGGAGGGAGCGGGTTGCGTTCCTACATCAAGCTGACGCGGGAAGACCGGATCGTGAATGCGATCGTGACGATTATCGGCGTGTTGGCATTTCTGGCCACCTTTTATCCGCTTTATTACTTGCTAATCTACTCTCTGAACGATCCGGTCGACGCGGCCGGAGGCCAGCTGTACTGGTTTCCTAGGCAGTTTACGTTCGACAATTACGCCGTTATTTTCCGAGACGAGCAGCTGCTGAATTCGTTCCTGCTGACGGTCGCGCGGACGGCGATCGGTACGGTGACCGGCGTGCTGTTCACCGCGATAGGCGCGTACGCCTTGTCCAAACCGAGATTGGTGTTCCGTAAAACGTATTCGATGATCGGCCTGGTGACGATGTACGTCAGCGGCGGATTGATTCCGACTTACCTGCTGCTGCAGAAGCTCCATCTGCTCAATTCGTTCTGGGTGTACATCGTTCCGTCGCTGTTCAATATTTTTAATGCACTGCTGTTCATGGCCTTTTTCCGGCAGCTGCCGGAGGAGCTGGAGGAGTCCGCGAAAGTGGACGGCGGTGGGGACTTCTACATTTTCGCCAGGATCATTCTGCCCCTGTCGAAACCGGTGCTGGCGACGGTCGCCTTGTTCGTGGCCGTCAACCATTGGAACGATTGGTTCAGCTCGGCTTATTTCGTCTCGAACCAGCAGCTGTGGACGCTTCCAACGATAATCGTCCGCATGCTGTCCGACACGGCGATCGTCGAAAACATGCAGAGTCTGCCGCCGAACATGAGGACAGACCCGCTGTCCACGCTGATGGCCATCAAGTACGCGACTTTGATCGTCACCGTGCTGCCGATTACGCTCGTGTATCCGTTCATTCAGAAGTATTTCGTGCAGGGGATGATGGTCGGGGCCATCAAAGCTTAACCGCGTTATCAAAAGCCCGTTCTCGGGCTTCTGATAGATCAACATAAATCAAAGGGGAGGACTTTTCGATGAAAAAAACGTTCAAAAGCAGGTCCGCGCTGCTGCTTGCCGGAGTCATTGCCGCAACCTTGGTCGCCGGTTGCTCCGACACAGGCAAAAACAACGCTTCGCAGCCGCCGGCCTCGGCTCCGGAAGCTTCCGCCAGCGGCGGACAAAAGTCGCTTGAGCCGATCACGCTCGACCTCTATTCCGACCGCGCCTGGTACAGCGATTGGACGGGACCTGGGGCGAAGCGGATTTCGGAGAAAACCGGCGTCAGCTTTAACGTGAAGAAGCCGGTTCAGGATGACAGCGACGGGAAGGACATCTCGTTGATGATCGCGAGCAACAGCTTGCCCGACCTGATGGTCGTCGACCGGGGCAACAAAATGCTGGACCAGCTCATCGAAGGGGATTACTTGTACGCAATCGACGAGCTGATCGACCAATATGCGCCTAATCTGCGGACGATTCTGGACGAGCAATACGGACCGGAGCTTCTGACGAAATTCGCGGAGACGGACGGACATACGTACAAGCTCGTTTCCGGCTACCAGACGGAAAAATATTTGGAGCAGGCGCAGAAAAACGCCGGTCTGGCTCCTGTCTGGCTCCCGCAGCTCGTCGTGCGCAAGGATTATTACGACGAGATCGGTAGACCGGACACGTCCAGTCCGGAGAAATTCCTCGCCGCGCTGGAGCAGATGGCCGAGAAGCATCCGGACAAAATTCCGTATCTCGGCGACAAGAGCCAGCATTCCGGCGACCTCGGCTGGTTCTCGTCGCAGTTCGGCGTCGAGCCGTACTACGTCGACGGGGATGAAGTGAAGAACACGATCTACGATCCGAAGTGGAAGGAAATGATCAAGTACGGATTTCAGCTGGCGAGCAAAGGCTTGTTGACCAAGGAATCGTTCGTCAATTCGAAAGATGTGACGTCTCAGAAGGTTGCGGCCGGAGATTCGATCGTCTGGGCGTACAATTCGACGGCGGTCAACTCCACGCCTCCGAAGGACAATCCGAATACGCAATTCGAGGTGCTGACACCGTTCGCCGATTACATGTATCCGACGATCCCGCGGGGCTGGATGGCGCTCGTCATTCCAAAAAGCAATAAGGATCCGGAGCGCACGATCAAGCTGCTGGAGTACGCGGCTTCCAAGGAAGGGCAGATCGATTTCTCGTTCGGCGTGGAAGGGAAAGGCGCGGACGACTTCAAGGATTTGACCGTTGGCCCGCATTTCTACTATGACACCTCCGTCAAGAACGATTACTTCCCGAATGGCAAGCCGGCGCTAACGACCGGCTTTAACGATGCTCTGAACAACGATTGGGGCGGCAGTTGGAAGCAGGCCGGACTCGGCGAGCCGATCATGCTGATCACGAACTGGGCGGTATCTAACACCGTATTCTGGAATCCTTCGGACGAAAAGAAGGTAGCGTACGACAAGATGATGGCGCCGAAAATGAAGTTTTTCCCCGAGTTCGATTTTAAGATCGACAGCACCAGCGAATTCGGCATTATCGAAGCGAAAATCAATACGCTTCGCGAGGACTACATGCCAAAGCTCGTCTTCGCTCAATCCGAGAGCGAATTCGAAGCTCTGTTCGCCGATATGTTGAAGGCGGCCGAGGGGCTAGGCGTCAATAAGCTGGCAGCGGAATATACGCGTCAATATGCCGTTTTGAAGGCTGAGACTGGCAATTCGTAATACGAACGGGAGCGGAGGAAACGGAATGTATAGGCTGAATAACGAATGGCTGGCCGTGACGCTGCACGAATGGCCGGGCGTTCAGGAATACATGTTCAAGCCGTCCGGGACGCGGATGGCGGGCAGCGGTCCGGACGGAAGGCTCTCCATTAACGGAACGGAGACAGACTGGAGCGAGTGGGACGTAGACGTTCTTCCGTCCGAGGGCGGAACGGCCATAACCTATCGCCTGAAGCAGCGGCGATCCAAGCTTCGACTCGAAGTGGAATATCGGCTGGACGCGCAAGCGCTCGAAGTAAAGGTGACGGTAGCGGACGATCCGGAAGCGTCGTTGACGAAGCTCGATTGGGCGCGCATGCCTTTGCTGACATGCGACGATCCTTCGTTCGCGTACGACCGGACCGAAGCGCGGCAAAAAAGCTGGAAGCTGATCCCCGGCGGCGGGAGAGGACTGTACGACCGGAAGCGGGTTCGGGACCGGATCGGGGACGCCGTTCCCGATCCGGTCGAGATGCCGACGATGCACGCATGCACGTTCGACGGAAGCCTATGCTGCTTCGTGCAGACGAATTATCCGGTGCTGCCGCTGCTCACCCGCGTGTCGGAGGATAAACGTTATCCCGGCCGCGGAGGTCGATTCTCAATCGCTCCGGGCACGTATCAATACCGAGTTCGGGAACGGACGATGGAGCCGTTGGAGCTTGCGGTCGTGTTTCTGGAAGACATCAACGGAGACGGAACGGCGGACGATTGCGATTATCATCTCTGGCTGAATCGGCGCTTTCCGGACGCGGATCCGCTGTACAAGAAAGCGATCTGGTATCAGGTGTTCAATGCGGAAAAGGACCGGGGCGTGCTGACGACCTTCAAGGAGACGCTGGAGATCATCCGGCAAATTCATAACGTTACGGGAGGTGTTCGCCAGATCGCCTATTTGATCGGTTGGCAGTTCGACGGACACGATACCGGCTATCCATCCCTCAACCGCGTCAATCCGAAGCTGGCCGAGAACCCGGATCGGGCCGACGAAGAGCTGCGCGAGCTTGTGCGCCGCGCCAAGGAAGAGTACGACTGCATCGTCAGCTACCATATCAATCTGGACGACGCGTACGTTGACGCGCCTGATTGGGACCCGGCCATTCTTAGCCGCGATCCGGACGGATCGGATCGGGTGTGGCTGGACACCGCCAAGCAGCGGGCCTATCACATTAATCACACGAAGGATGTGGAGAGCGGCCAGGTGTTCCGCCGGATCGACGATTTTCTGCGGACTGTCCCCGTCGAGCGTACCGTACAGGTCGACGCGTTCCGCAACACGAACACCAGCTGGGAGCCTGACGGCAGCATTATCGGCCCGATGGAGGAACTGGTCTGCGGGATGAAGCCGATTCTCGCCTACTTCCGCGAAAGAGGGATCGACGTCTCGACGGAAGGGCTGAACGGCATGCCGATAGAAGACAGCGGCGTGTTCAGCGCCTACTGGCATTACTCCCCGTCGATGCTGTACCACGGCAAAATCGTCGGAGGCGGCAGCGTCGATATGAACGCGGTGGCCTGGGGAAAAGGCGCATCTTTCGATTCGGACGTTCTGTACCGGGGCGAGCCGACAAGGCATCTTGGGGAGCAGTTTTTGGCGAATGATTTCGAGTCGAAGTGGGACCAGATCGTCGACATTATTTATTTGGGCTCCATGCTTTATCAGTTTTATTTGGAGCGGGAAATGGCGGAATGGCGGGAGGACGAGCGGCGCATCTTCATCCGCTACTCCGACGGCGTAAAGGTGGACATCGATAAGGTGACGGAGCGGCTTGCCGTGCGGTGGGGGCAGGTGACGATCGCCTCGGACGGCGACCGTTTCGTTCCGAACGGTAATCGGATTTACGCGTATAGCCGCGCGGGAGCGGACCGCGAGTGGACGCTGCCCGTGGACTGGCGAAGCGCGGAATTCGCCGCTTACCGGATGTCAGGAAATGGCCGGGAGGGGATAGGTGAGTACCCGGCCGGTGCAGAATCGGTTCGGCTGCGGCTGGAGCCCGGCGTTCCAGTTATTTTGGAGAAGCGTACGGATTAACCTCTTAAGCCCCTCCACTGGTTCTTCGTCTAGCTTACTACGTTTAGTAGGCAAGACTTAAATCAAATATCGGGGCTTAAGAGGATTGGCCACAAGAATACGCAATTCCTCGTAGTCTTCGGGATGGAAACGAACAGGGGAGTAGTACCCGTTTTTGACCATGTGTGCAATCACTACGCAACCTTATGATCGTTCTTAGACGGTGTTAGTAGAGCGACCTCCTGATGGGCTTTTTGAGGCAATGACCTCGTGCGTAACCCCATCTTACAGAGGCGCTCGTTTTTGTTCAAACGCCAAATTGTTCGTTTTACAGGAATTCTAATGGAATCGTGCAATTCAATTTACCGCCTTTTTATCGACGTGGTTATCTTTTAATCAAAAATCAACATTAGGATTTAACATAGCCAGAAAAAAAGCGCGCCGGGGCCTTGACTCAACACGTTTTTTCGACTTGCCCCTATTTTCGCGCGTGCCGGACACATCTCGCATCCCGTAAGCGATTTCGGCCGCTCGTACGGAAGATCGTACCCCGCAAACCGTAAGTGTACCTTTACGAAAAGGGACGATCGCCGTTACGATCTATAGGAGTAAGCGCTAACATTGAAATTTGACGGGATGGTGCGATATGGGGAATATGAAGATGCATTATTCAAGCCCGGCCGCCGGATGGCAGCAGGGATTGCCGATAGGGAACGGAAGGCTCGGGGCGGTCGTTCAAGGGGGCATGGAGAGGGAAACCTGGAGCTTGACGGAGGTGACGTATTGGTCGGGCCATCCGGAGGAGCCGAACAGCCCGAATGGGGGAAAGGCCGCCCTGGAGGAGATGCGAAAGAAGTTTTTTGACGGGGATTACGAAGCAGGGGAACGGCTGGCGAGGGAGACGCTGGAGCCGCCGAAAGGCAATTTCGGGACGCATCTGACCTTGGCCGATCTGGATATCAAGTTTCTAGGCGGAGGGGGAGAAGGGTTCCGCCGGGAATTGGACCTGGAGCAAGCGATCGTCTCTCACGCTTATCGCCGGAACGGATATGCCTATAAGCGGGAAGCTTTCGCCACGCACGCGGGTGACGTTCTCGTCTCCCGGATGACCTCGGAAGAACCGGGCGGATTGTCATTCGAGCTCGCCTTGAACGGGCGAACGTCCTCCTTCTCGGCGGCCGCCGATGAAGCGGGCGTGATCGCCTTCGGCAGCCAGGCGACGGAGGACATCCACAGCGACGGCACCTGCGGCGTATTCGCCGGAGGCATCGTCCGCGTAGCCGCGATGGGAGGGACGATCACCGGAGCCGGGAACGGACTCCGCATCGACGGCGCGGATGAGGCCGTCATTTATATCGCCGTCTCGACCGATTACGGCAAGACAGGCAACGCTTGGGAGAACGAAAGCGCCGCAGCCGTCGAGCGAGCGGTGACCGAGGGTTACGACGCGCTGAGAGCCAAACATGTCGCGGATTACCGCGAACTGTTCGCCCGCGTTCGTCTGGATCTCGGCGATAACGGACGTTCCACTTTGCCGACCGATGAGCGGCTTCGTCTGCTGCGAAGCGGAGAAGGAGACGATCCCGCGCTGTTTGCTTTGTTTTACCAGTACGGGCGGTACTTGACGATCGCGGGATCGCGCGAGAACTCGCCGCTGCCGATGAATCTGCAGGGGATATGGAACGACGGCGAGGCGAACCGGATGGCTTGGAGCTGCGACTACCATCTCGACGTCAACACGGAGATGAACTACTATCCGACGGAAGCTGCCAATCTGGCGGAATGCCATGTGCCGCTCACCAAATTCGTTGCGAAGCTGGCCGAGGCGGGTCGCTCCTCGGCGCGGGCGTTCTACGGCAGCGAGGGCTGGGTCGCCCACGTATTCACGAACGCCTGGGGTTTCTCTTCGCCGGGATGGGGGCTCAGCTGGGGCATGAACGTAACGGGCGGGTTGTGGATCGCGATGCAGCTCAAGGAGCACTATGAGTATGGCAGAGACCGGGCTTTTCTGGAGGAAACAGCTTATCCCGTGTTGAAGGAGGCGTCGTTGTTTTTCCTCGATTACATGGTTGTCCATCCCGAGCATGGCTGGCTCGTCACGGGCCCATCCAATTCGCCGGAGAACAGCTTCTACCCGAACGGCCGCAAGGACGGAGCGGATTATGCGCTATCCATGGGTCCGACGATGGACATGATGCTGGTACGCGAACTGTTTGTCTTCTGCGTAGAAGCGTCGAAGACGCTGGGCGCGGACGAGGAGCTGCGCGCAAGACTGGAGACGGCGCTAACGCAGCTGCCGCCTCTTAGGGTCGGCGCTAACGGCCAGTTGCAGGAGTGGCTGGAGGACTTCGGCGAAGCACAGCCGGACCATCGCCACTTGTCCCATCTATACGGACTGTACCCGGGCAACCAGATTACGCCGCAAGGGACGCCGGAGCTGAGCGAAGCGGCACGGACGACGCTTGGGCGCCGGATGGGGCGCGAGGGGCTCGAGGACGTCGAATTCACGCTCGCGCAGTTCGCTGCAAGTTTCGCACGGCTTGGAGATGGAGCGAATGCGCATAAGCAGTTGACCTACTTGATCGGACAGCTTTGCTTCGATAATCTGTTTACTTATTCGAAGCCGGGAATCGCGGGCGCGGAGACGAATATTTTCGTAGCGGACGGCAATTTCGGCGGAACGTCGGCAATCGGAGAGATGCTGCTCCAAAGCCATGCCGATGCGATCGAGCTGTTGCCCGCGCTGCCAGAGAACTGGAGCAGCGGCACGGCGGAAGGTCTGCGCGCTAGAAGGAACGCGATCGTAGACATTCGCTGGTCGGAAGGACGGCTCACCGAAGCGTTGATCAGACCGCGCGAGAGCGGCAAGCTCGTCGTCCGCCTGGGCGGATTGACGGCGGCGCTCGACGCCGAAGCCGGGCGCGCGTACAAGCTCGACGGGGAGCTTCGCGCGACGGTGCTGTAGCGCTTGCAGGGAAAAAGCAACTGTTGCCGACAGTTGCTTTTCTTTTGCCCGCAGTCTCTCGATGAGAGATAATAGAAAGGAGAGGGCCGGGGACTTGCGAGAAATCCGTCAATCGGTTATGATAGCGCTCTCAAAGAAGAAGGGTTATTGTGAGGGGGAGTCGTCTTGCCAAGGTATTCCAGGGTGTTCAGGAGATTCCTTGTTTCGTATCTTATCATCCTGATCATTCCCAGCATCGCGGGGTACATGTCGTACCAGACCGCTATTAACGTAACGGAATCCGTCTCGATCGAGAACGGCGTGACGCAGCTTCAGAAGAGCAAGGAATTGCTGGAACGGCGCATGGCCGAGGTGGAAGGATTCACGAGGCAGCTGGCCATTAACCAGGATCTCAGCATTCTCATGAACGAGAATAGCTCAGGCGACCAATCGAATGTGTACGGCATTTGGAAAATGATGAAGGATGTCCTGACGTTCGGACAGACCAATGACTTTTTGAAAAACTTTTTCGTATACTTGAGCAATTATGACGTCGTGCTGACGCCGGGTTCGGCTTACTTCCGCCCGGAGCATTATTACGAAAGCTACCATTATCTCGACATGCCGCTGGACGAGTGGAAGAGCAGCGTTCTGGAGCGAACTCACCGCAGCGAGATTATGGCGCTTAGACCCTACATGGACAACAAGACGGAAACGTCGGTCGTCACATATATGCAGTCGCTCCCTCTCGATAGCTTCAATGGCTCTTCGCCCGCCGTCGCCGTCGTGATGATCGACCAGAAAATGATCACCGATCCGCTCTCCGGTCTGACGGATCGTTACGGGGGCTGGATCCACATCGCCGATGCGGAAGGCCATACGGTCGGACTGCGCGGAGCGGAGGAGAGTCAGGTCGCGTCGCTGGCGACGGGCAAAAATTTCGATGAAGAGAAGCTGAGCCAATTTTACGAGGATGACCTGGTCATTACGATCAAGTCGGATACGACGGGCTGGGTATACCGAGCGGGCATTCCGAGGGAAGCGCTTATGGAAAGCGCCAACCAGATCAAATTCATCACGTGGATCGTGACCGGCATCGCCTTGTTTGTCGGCCTCATCGTAGGACTGCTCCTCTCGTACCGGAACAGCGCGCCTATCATTCGCATGCTTGGCGTCATGAAGGAGCAATTCGGCCCAGGGCAGGACGATCCCGCCCTCCGCAACGAATTCGACTTCCTTCACGGCAATATCGCGCAAATGCTGACACAGCACAAGCGGCTGGAATCGGAGCTTCACCGCCAGGCGCCGCTCGTCCGCGACGCGTTCTTCAAGCGGCTGCTCGCGGGCGAATTCCAGACCCGGGACGAAATTATCGCCGCGGCCGTCCAGTCGAACGCGGGTTTGACGGGCGACGTGGGGTACGTTGGCATTCTGCAAGTAAACGGTTATCCGCTTCTTGACAATGTAGAGGTGCTGAACGAGCTGAACGCGGCAAGGCTGATCTTGAAGCAAGCGCTAATCGACTCCGGCAGCTCCGTCCGCATGACGGATACCAGCTCGGACAAAATCGTGTTCCTGTTCGCCTTTCATGATTTGGAAGTGGCGACCGACATCGGCAAGGAAGAGGTGACGAAGACGCTGGAGCGGGTGTCGCGTCTCGCGTTCGAAGAATTCCGCATTTCCGTGACGGTGGTGCTCGGCGGACTGTTCCAGACGATCACGGAGGTCAGCCAGTCCTACGAGCAAGCGAAGGGCACGCTGGACGTGGCCGTGCACCACAATCGCAAGGAGATGACCTGGTTCGAGGATATCCGGCAAGAGAGCGCGACCTATCATTATCCGCTGGAGCTGGAGCTTCGGCTGATCGGCACGGTGCGCGCCGGGGAGTTCGAGGAGGCGAGGCGGATTCTGCAATCGATCGTATCCCAGAATACGGAGACGAGAGAGCTATCCTATGAGATGAAGCAGCAGCTTGCGGTGGAGATGAAAGGTACGTTCCTGAAGCTGCTTGACCAGAAGGTGTTCATGGAAGCCGAATGCTTCGAGGAGTTAAAAAACAGGATCATCGGCATTCAGGCAACGGATCCGCTGGAGACGATTCAAGAGGAACTGGCCGGCGTCATGGAAGCATTGTGCGAAGTCGTGCGGAGCCGGAAGAATGACGGCCATTTGCGCACGATCGAACAAATCAAGACGTATGTCCATTCGTCCTATGCCGATTCAGCGCTGACGTTATACCGGGTCGCCGAGCAAGTGGAGCGGCCGGAAAAATATATTTCCCAGCTGTTCAAGGAAGTGACGGGCGAGAACCTGTCGGATTATTTGGAGAATGTCAGAATGGAACAAGCGTCTATTCTGCTGAAGCAGGATGCCCTGACGGTGGACGAGATTGCCGCACGGGTAGGGTATAACAGTTCGCATTCCTTCCGAAGGGCGTTCAAACGGGTGACGGGCGTCTCTCCTAGCGTGTTCAGGCAATCGGCTTTGGATGGTTAAGGAGGGAAGACACATGAGAAAATCAACCTATAGGGCTGCCGCGATCCTCTTGCTTTCGCTTGTTCTCGGAGCGTGCAGCTCCTCCGCGCCGGATACCGACGTCGACAGTGCGGACGCCGCCGACCCCGTCGTCATACGCGTCTTCGCCCAGCAGGAGCCGTCTAGCGATCTTGCGACCAACGATTTCACGAAGGAGCTGGAAGGGCGGTTTAACGTCAAATTCGCTTGGGAGGCTGTCGCGTCGGCCGGCGCCAAGGAGAAACGTCAGATATCGTTCGCAAGCGGCGATTATCCCGACGCGTACATTCTGACGACTTACGTCGACCAATTCTCCCAGGCGGACGTGCTTCGTTACGGCCAGCAAAGCGTGTTCCTTCCCTTAAACGATTTGATCGACGAATATGCCCCCCACATCAAGGCGGCGATGAAAGAGAACGCCACATTGCGGGCGTTCAATACGGCCCCGGACGGGAATATCTATGGCCTCGTGGGGTATAGCGAGTGTTACCACTGCTCGTATCCGAACAAGATGTGGATCAACACGGCCTGGCTGGAGAAGCTGAATTTGGATATGCCCGAGACGACGGAGCAATTCAAGGAGGTGCTGCGGGCGTTCAAGACGCTCGATCCGAACGGGAACGGCGCGGCGGACGAAATCCCGCTCAGCGGCTCTATCGAAGACTTTGGGGTACGCCTCATTCCGTACCTGATGAACGGGTTCATCTACGACGATGACCGGACCTATCTCGAGCTGAAGGACGGCAAGGTGAGGATGGCGGCCGATCAGCCGGAGTGGCGGGAGGGCCTTGCCTATATCAAGTCGCTGTACGACGAAGGACTCATCGATCCCGGCGCGTTCACGCAGAACGCCGTCGCTTTCAAACAAATCGGAGAAAACGCAGGCGAGCAAATTCTCGGGGCAGGGGCGGCGATGCACCCGGATATTTTCGTCAATACGGGCCTTGGCAACACGCGGGGGAACGACTACAATCCGCTGCCTCCGCTCCGGGGACCGTACGCTTCCTACGCCACGAACATGCACATCGGCGTTACTCCCGGAGCCAAGTTTGTCATTACGAACAAAGCCAGCAAGGAAGCGCAGATCGCGCTCATACGCATGGTCGATTACATGTACACGCCTGAAGGGCAAGCCTTCGCCGAAACGGGCAAGGAAGGCGTCGACTGGAGGAAGCCGTTGCCGGGCGAGCAGGCGCTGAACCCGGAGCTTGAGCCGCGATTCGCGCGAATTCCGGTCGAGAGCGGGAAGAAGTCCAATAACTCCGGATGGAGCGGCATGGGCCACTTCTATATGCCTAGGGACTATCGGGACAGTTGGGTGCAGGGCGCGGACATCTACGCGCCGGATGGCTACGAACGCAGGCTAATGGAGGCGACGAAGCTGTACGACGGACACGAGCCGGAGCAAGCGCTGGCGGTGGAGTCGCTGTGGATTCAACCCGAGGCCGCGGACGAAATCAACTTCCTGCAGCTCCATATTCGCAATTACATCGAAGAAAGCGCACTGCAGTTCATCACGGGCAACAAACAGTTGGACAAGGACTGGGAGGCTTACGTGAACGGGCTGCGGAAGCTGAACGCGGATCGGTATGTCCAGATTATGCAGAAGGCGTACGAAGATTCGACGCGGTAGAAGGATCAAACGATTTTTACGCTCCTGGCCTTAGTGGTACGGGAGCTTTTTTGTATGCGTTTCTTGAAAGAACGGACAAGTATTGACATGCGGAGAAGGTAAGTTATACTGAGATCAGTAATTATTTAATTTTATTAATTAAATAAGTTTCATAATTAGATAACTAAACTAAACAAAGGGGGTGAGCGCATGAAATCGTTTCTGCCGAACGACATCAAGGATGAGAACCGGAAAATCATCTTCGATATTTTGTTGCAGCATCCCGAGCTGGCCAAGGTCGAGCTTGCGGAGAAAACCGCCATGAGTTTCGTGACGGTGAGCAAGATCGTGGGCTTCTTCGAACAGATCGGGCTACTCGCCGCGACTGGCGAAAGCCGCGACGGCTCCAGCGGACTGGGCAGGAAGAGGACCCTCTACCGGTTCGACGAAAACAGCTACACCACCATTGGCATTCAATCCATCGGGGAGAGCGTCACGGCATTGCTCGTCAATCTGAAGGGCCGCGTCCTGGAAGTCTATACGATCGATCGTCCGGTACCCTTCTATAGCGAGGCGTTCACGTCTGTCGTCGAAGAGATCGTGTCGTATATGAAGGAGAAGGCAAAGGCAGCCGGGAGTCGAATCATCGGCATTGGAATCGGCGTGGATGGCGCCATTAATACGCGCAATCAAACGATACGGATCCGAACGGAGGGAGAGAGGGAAGAAGACTTTCACTACGAAGCGTTAATCGGCGTCCTGGGGAGCGCGGCAGGGTTGCCGGTTCTTATCGAGAACGACGTGAACGCCTCCATCCTGGCGGAGTTCCGCAAGCTCGAGCTTGAAGACGAGGCATCTGCCGATCTGATTCATATTTCGGCCGGTGAAGGGATAGGCGCGGGCATCATCATCAATAAGGAGCTTCATCGAGGAGGAAGCGCCAGAGCCGGTGAACTGGAATATATGTGCTTCGACCCTGAATTCAGGAAGTCGCCCTCTTCGGTCGGCTGGCTGGAGAGCAAGCTGGGATTGAAGCGCTTGCTGGCTCTGTACGATCTGAGTAACGCGGATAGCACGGAGGCTTGCGTCGATTATGTCGCCAAACATCTGGCACTGGTGGTTACGAATATGGTAAGCCTGCTCGACATCAACCGGGTTGTCATGAGCGGGGCGACCATCGATCTGTTTCCGGAACGCATGCTGGACCGCATCGCGCATTATGTGGAGCAGTATATCGAATGGAGCCCGACGATCACCGTCAGCCAAGCGCAGCACACAGCGGCGATGGGTGCCGCAATTTTGATTTTGCAGCAAGAAATGATGCGCGTGCTCTCTGCATAACGCGCGAGGAGGTCAAGTACTCGATGATTCGAATATTCGAAAGCGGCGACGAATTGTCGGCCGCCATTGCGGACGAAATGCTCCTGCATCTTCGGAAGGATCCCCGGCCGGTGTTCTGCCTGGCTTCCGGAAGTACGCCGCAAGCAAGCTACGCTAAGTTCGCAGCCCTGGCCAAGGAGGAACCGCGGCTGAGCCAATTGCGTATCGTCAGCCTAGACGAGTGGGTCGGCATCGAAAGAACCAGCGAAGGCAGCTGTTACGGCATGCTGGATGCCGATCTGTTCTCCCGGCTGCCGATCGATCCGGGGGCGATTGCTTTCTTCGATGGGACGAGCGCCGACTTGCAGCGGGAATGCGAGCGGATCGACAGCTGCATCGCGCACGGTCCCATCACGTTCAGCCTGATGGGAATCGGCATGAACGGGCATATCGGATTGAATGAGCCGGGACTTCCCGTGCTGGACAGGAGCAGCGTGGTAAGGCTGTCTTCAACGACCAGGGAGGTGGCACAAAAGTACTTCGACCACCCGACCGAGCTCGACTTTGGGATTACGCTGGGATTGGGCCAGATCGCCGCAAGCAAGCGGGTTGTCGTGGCGGCTGTCGGCAGAAAGAAAGCGAGTATCGTCAGGACGATTCTGACGCGCCCGGAAGCGGATCTCCCGGCACAGAAGCTCCTGGGGCACAGTCATATCGATTTTTATCTGGATGCGGAGGCAGCATCCGAGCTGGAAGCGAACGTCACGGAATAAGGGAGTGCCAGTTGGATTGGATGACGTGATCGGCATTGATATTGGGGGCACGAACATCAGAGCGGGCCGGATCGACAGGCAGTTCAATCTGATTCGGAAGGAGACCGCTCTGACTTCAAACTTTCGAACCGCAGAGGAGCTGCTCGCCTGCATTTGCCGCATGGTCGACAGGCTGAATGAAGACGGACAGGTTAACCGGATCGGCATGGCTCTTCCCGCCCCCTGGAAAGACGGGATGGAGCGCATCATGGATATCACAAACATCCCCTGTTTGGAGAACATGCGCATGGCAGATGTGGCCCATTACTTTCCGGACTATACGCTCTACTTCGAGAACGATGTAAACGCAGCGGCGCTGCTTGAAGCGGAGCACGGCTCTTCCCGTCTTCATCCGACCTCCATGTATATCACCGTAAGCACGGGGATCGGAGGCGGCATTGTTGTGAACGGCAGGATCCATCAGGGCTCGCACGGCTATGCGGGCGAGATCGGCGGCATGATCATGGCCAGAAGAGAGGGAACGTCCGGCGCATACGAGACGTTGGAGTCGCTATGCAGCGGCATGGCACTGGAAGAAACGAGCAAGCGATGTTATGGTCCGCAAGCGGCGGCCGTTACCTTATTCGACAAGTACGAGCAGAACGATGCGCAGGCGATATCGGCGGTGAATCAGTGGGTGGAGCATTTCTCCGATGCGATCGCCACGCTGAAGCAGACGCTGGATCCGGGTGTTTTCGTCGTAGGGGGAGCCGTTATCGAGCATAACCAATGGCTCTTGGAATTAGCGGCCGAGCGGGCGAGGGACAAGGTGCTGGAGCAACTGAAGGACAAGATTCATGTAACGCTGCCGACCTTCGGTCCCGATGCGGGTCTGATTGGAGCAGCGTATCTTGCATACATTAACGACAGAGGAGCATGATTGCGATGAAAAAACTGAAGGTTGCACTAATTGGAGCAGGGAGCATTTCCTTCGCACTGGGGGCTTTGCATGATATCGTGCTGTCCGGGCGTCTGCGGGAAGAGGCCGATCTGGAAGTCGCGTTGATGGACATTCATCCGGAGAATCTGGACCGGACTCACCGTTACGCGAAGGAATTGTTCGCCTCTTACGAGCTGCCGGCCAAATTGTGGGCGACAACAAGTCTGGAAGATGCGCTGACGGGCGCTCATTTCGCCATCGTTGCGATTGAAGTGGACCGCTATTTCTATTGGGCGCAAGATTTCCACATTCCGCGGCGCTACGGCAGCAAGCAGGTCTATGGGGAGAACGGCGGCCCGGGATCGATGTTCCATACGCTGAGGAATCTGGGACCGATGCTGGATATTGCGCGCATGATGGAGAAGGTCTGCCCGGATGCTTGGTTTATCAACTACACCAATCCGGAAGCGAAGCTTGTGGAGGCTATATCTAAGTTGACTTCGATCAAGATCGTCGGGTTATGCCACGGGCTGGATATGGGCATTGATCAGGTCGCCCAGTTTCTGGAGCGGAATCCGGAGGAAATCGGCATCGAAGGCGGCGGGCTGAATCATTTCGGTTTCTTCACGAAGCTGTGGGACAAGAAGACGGGGGAGGATCTGTACCCGCTGTTCCGCGAGAAGGAGAAGCAAGCGAACAGGCTGGCTCACTTTGACCACATCGGGCTCTCCCGGACGTTGTTCCGCACGTACGGGTATTACCCTTACCCAGGAACGAACCATTGCGGGGAATATGTGCCGTATGCAGGCGATTTCTACGCCGGACTGCCGCTGCAGTTCCGCTATGATCCGCTAAGCGAGAAGATTGGCGATCGCGCGTCCCGTACGCCCGACTTCGTCTATTGCGCGGGCGGCGATTCTTTGGACAAGGGTTTGTTTGACCGCGTAACCTCGCAAGAGGCATGGGTGGAACAAGCTTATGCGTTCGATCGCGATAAGGTGACATGCAGCAAGGAGTACGCCGTTCCGATTATCGAGAGCATCTTCTTCGGCTTCGAGACGGAGATCCATGCGGCCAATCTGCCGAATCGCGGCGCGATTCAAGGACTGCCCGACGACATGGTCGTCGAGACGCAGGCGATTGTGAACGGCAGCGGCATTTCGCTGAAGCCGATGGAGGTTGGGCTGCCGACGGCGATCATCGGTACGATCCACATTCAGGGAACGATCCATAGGCTTCTGCTGGAGGCGTATGTCGAGAAATCCCGCACGAAGCTTCTGCAGGCTATTTTGTTGGATCCGCAGGCTCCTTCTTACTATCAGGCCTGCGCCATGATCGACGAGATGTGCGAGCTGCAGAAGGATCTGCTGCCCGCTTTGGAATGGAAGTAACCGGGACGGAGACAGCCGAACCGATTCAACTGCCAGAGGCGTCTTCACTCGCACAACGCGCATCGATATTTAATCGGTGCGCGTTGTTTCCATTTGGACCCTCGAAAAAGGGGCAATTGTACGCGGAAAGGAGAAAGTGTACCTACCCGTAACGCCTTTACGCGGGCTATGATGAGCCTTATCTAAAGCGCTATCATTCCAATTAAACCGAATTTCAGGAGGCAACGGGAGATGCACATACAAGAGAAAGCTAGGAAACACACGATAACGTTCGAGGGGCCGGCTTTGGATTTTTTCGAAGGGGCGCTGCTAGGCAACGGCGGGCTGGGAGCGGTCGTGACGACGCGGCCGGACGCGGTCGTCATTCATTTCGGCCATAACAACGTCTGGGATATCCGCATCGCGGAAGAGCACGGTGACGAAATCGGCACGTTCGGGGAGCTGTTCGAACGACTGAAGGCCATACCGGAGCATTATGCTTCCTTGAGCGACGAGCCTTGGTATCGGGATTACGTGCGGATGGCCGGGGCCAACTACGAGAAACCTTATCCGCGCCCGATGCCGTGCGGGTCGCTGCTGCTCGGCTTCGACCGGCGGACGACGGAGGTGCTCGGACACCGGCTGTCGATCGAGAACGGCTTATGCGAAATCGACTTTCTGACGGAGGACGGTGTCGCGACGCTTGCCGTATTCGTGGATCAGCGGGAGGACCGGCTGCTGGCAACGCTTCGAACGGCGGGAGAGGGAGCAGGGATGCCGCATGCGAATATCTTTAACCGCGTCAAGCTGATTCCCGATCCCGAGACGCCGGCCGAGCTTCCTCGCTGCGCGGAGACGGTAGACGCCGTAGTGCGGGGGCTGTCTTTCCGGCAGCAGCTGCCTTTCTCCCTCGAGGATGCCGACGACGCCGGCGGCAAGTCGCGCGCTTTCCGCTTGACGGCCAGGCTGTCGACCGCCGTGCAGGCGCGCGCTAGCGGCAAGCCGCTGGAGGCCGCGCTTAGCGCGGGCGAATCCTTTGATCTTTACGTCGCTCTGGAGGAGGGGCTGGACCAGGACGTGAGCGCGGATGCGGGTGAACGTTTCGCCGGCATCGGGGAGCCGCATGGAGACGGGTTTCGGAATGCGCTCGCTGCGTCGGATGAGGTGTGGGAAGCTTACTGGTCGCGGTCGGGCGTGGAGCTGGAGGATGAATTTTTGGAGCGGATCTGGTATCGCAACCTGTATTTCTTCCAATGCTCCGTCAAGCCGGAGGCGGCTTGCCCGGGGTTGTTCGCGAACTGGAGCTACGGTAAGATCGGCGCGGAATGGCATGGCGACTACCATATGAACTACAACACGCAGCAGCCGTTCTGGGTCGCCTTCTCGAGCAATCATGCCGACAAACATCTCGCGTACGCGAACATGGTGGACCACGTGCTGCCGGTCAGCCGGAAGTGGGCGCAAGAGTATTACGGCCTTCGCGGCGCCTACTTCCCGCATTCCGCGTATCCGGTGGAGATGAACATGATGCCGTATCCCGTCCCGCATTGGGGCTGGGAAGTATGCGAGACCCCTTGGACGGTGCAGAGCCTATGGTGGCATTATCTCTATACGATGGACAAGAGCTTCCTGGCGGAGAGAGCGTTCGGGCCGATCAAAGAAGCCGTCCTGTTCATGGTTGATTACATGAAACGTCCGGATGCCAGCGGCGGCGCTTGGGGCGACGACCACTTCCACATCTTCCCGACGGTCGTGCCGGAGCTGTACGAGCTGACGCCGGGTTTCCGCCGGAACTACGACTGCATCGTGGACCTGACGCTGACCAAGTTTCTATTCCGCGCCTTCGGGGAAGCTTGCGGCGCACTCGGGCGCGCGGAGGAAGAGGCGGAGCTGCTGGCGGATGTCCGGGACATCCTGGACCGATTCCCGGCATATCCGACGGCGAAATCGAGCAGGGGAACGGTATTCGTCTCCGTGCCGGGCGAGGATCCGGAGGTCGTGTACAACGTGCCGAACGGCGTGACGACCGTATTTCCCGGGGAAGAACATGGCCTCCATTCCCCGCCGGAGCAATACGAGATTGCGGTGAATTCGTACCTGAACCATCGGAACGAAGGCGGCAACGAGCTCGTGTTCCTGAACCTCGCGGGCGCCCGTCTCGGCAAGCTGGACCTGGAGCGGTTCAAGCGGCAAATCGCCTACTGCATGCTGCCGAACGGCACCTGCACGGATAAGCTGCTGGAGTCGGGCGGGCGTTATTCGGACACGACGCCGTTCGATTACATGAGGCCGATGGGCATTTGGTTCGAAAACTTCGCCTTGCCCGCGGTCATTAACGAATGCCTCATGCAAAGCTACAACGGCATCATCCGGCTGTTCCCGAATTGGCCGGCGGAGAAGAAGGCGGCTTTCCGCACGCTCCGCGCGGTCGGAGGTTTCCTCGTGAGCGCGTCCGTGGAAGGCGGCAAGGTGAAGGAAGTCGAGATCGTCAGCGAAGCGGGTTCGACGCTCCAGCTGTACAATCCGTGGACGGAAGCTCTACTCGTTTGCGAACGGGGCGAAGAGAAGCTGGCTGGCGACGTGCTGTTGATCCCGACGGAAGCGGGGGAGCGCATTCGGTTGGTGCCTGTGGAAGGTGAACGCGAAAGCGAAAGAGCAAAGCATTGAATACGATCGAATAGCGAGTAGGCCATTCACGGCGGGGAAACCCGTATTGGATGGCCTTTTGTGCGCTTCTGCTTTCCGCTCTGTGAATTTTCCATCCCCCCCTCTGTAGATTGTCCTGTTCACTCGGCACTCCATATTTGTTACATTTAATAGAACCAATAAAGAATGCGCTTACTTTTTCGCGCGGGAAGGGGGCGGCATGTTCGGTTCGTTGCGATATCAAACTAAGATTTTTTTGACGTTGTCCGTCTTCCTGTTCGCGGTGCTTACGATCGTTAACGTCATTCATTATTTCCGCAATGAATCGTTGATCGAAAATGATATGGCGCAAAACAAGCAGCAGACGACGATCAAGCTTCAGGAGCAAGTCGACGACATGCTGGAGGAAATGGATAAGTTGTCGATCTCCGTCAATGCGTCCGACTCGATTATGGGCGTGCTCCGGGGGATCGCGTCCAATTCCGGGGAGAACTACTTCACCGCACATCCGGAAACTAGCGCGGAAGTGCGCAATACACTGCTGTCCTTCACGTCGCTGCAGCCGCTCAAAGGGAGAATTAGCATCGTCAGCCGCTTCGGCGATTATTTGGGATTAAGCAACAAGATGGACAATGTGAAAGCCGACAAATTTCAAGTGCGCGCCATGCCGACGTTCCGGGAGTACTTGGGTATGGAGGATTACAAACGTTTTTTGCCGCCCCATCCCGATCCATGGTCCGAATCGGGAGATCGGGTCGTCTCGATCGTACGGCCGCTCAGGGATAACTACAATGTGTACGGATACGTGGAGATCAGCTATTCGGTCAAGGAGCTGGAAAACCTCTTTTTTTTCCGCAACGACCTGTCCTTCGGTAATGTGCTTATTCTCGGTCATGACCGCAGCGTATTGTTCAGCAGCCTAAGCCCGGCCATTGCAAGCAATGTCGAAGAGAACGACCGCTTGAAGATGCCGCTGGATGAGGAATTTGGACATTTCCGAATGCAGTTTTCCGGATCTGATGAAATGGTGTTTTATTCGAAGCTGACGGCGGCGGATTGGACGGTTCTGCTGATCGAGGATGTATCCGTTTATCGCAGGCCTATCGCGTATTTGCGCTATAGCTCCGTTACGATTTTTTTGGCGGTGATGGCTGTATTGCTTCTGGCGCTCTATCTCTATACCAGCCGTGTGACAAGACCGCTCAGGAGACTGAAGGATTCACTGGCCAACGTCGATCTTGCGAAGCTGGAGCTTCTGCCCTCGAAGCTGAGAACCCGCAACGAAATTACGCTGCTCGGCGTGGCGTTTCAGGGCTTGCTCGACGAGCTGAAGCGGACGATGCGCCAAGAGGAGATGGCCAAGCAACGGGAGATGGTCGCGCAGATGAACGCGCTGCAAGCGCAGGTCAACCCTCACTTCCTCCATAATACGTTGACGGTCATCGCAGCCTACGGCAAGAGCTCGAGCAATCCGAAGGTAGTGGAAATGTGCATCGCGCTGTCGGATATGCTTCGATATACCATGAAGTTCGATAGGAAGGATTCTACCGTCGGGGCGGAGATAGAGCATGTGGAGCAATATTTGACGTTGATGCGAAGCAAGTACGAAGGGTTTCTGGAGATCGAAATGAACATCGATCCGGCGATCGCTCCCGTTCCAATACCGCGATTGTCTCTGCAGCCTCTCGTCGAGAACGCATTCCAGCACGGGTTCGCGGGAATCGATCCGCCGTGGAAGCTTGCCGTATCGGGGACGGTCAGTGGCGATACGTGGACGATCTCGATCGCGGATAACGGAATCGGCTTGTCACCTGAGCTGCTGGAGAAGGTTCGGCAGCAAATCGGGCGGCTCCGAGACGATCCCGGAGCGGAGACGGACCGTCTTGTCGAAGAGGAAGGTGCAGCGGGCGGTTTGCCGATACGCGAGGGCAATGGCATCGGCCTTGCCAATGTGGTCGCCCGGCTGATCTTATTTTATGGTGAAGCCGTAGAGGTTCGGGTAGACCAAGCTCCGGCAGGCGGCGCGGTATTTACGATAATGGGGAGGCGATAAGGCATGAACCGAATTATGCTCATCGAAGACGAACCGCCCATCCTTCATATGATTAAGGGAATGATCGAGTCATCTCCACAGGGCTTTGTCGTATCGCATACGGCTTTCAACGGGGCGAAGGCGCTGAAGATGCTGGAAGAGGATGGAGCGAAGCCGGACTTGATCGTGACGGATATTCGGATGCCGGTTATGGACGGGCTTCAATTCATGCGGGAGCTGTCCGAGAGAGGGTACGAGATCCCTTGCATCATCTTGTCTGGTTACAGCGACTTTAACTATGCCCGTGAGGCCCTGCAGCAGAACGCATGGGATTATTTGCTCAAGCCGCTGAAGGATGACCATCTGGAGCAAGCGCTGGCCAAAGCTTCCGCCATGCTTCGCAAGCGCAAATCTAAAGCGGAACGAGCCTATATGAAGCGGGTATTGCAGCTGGCTGACGATTTCGGAGAGGAACCCGCGAATCCGGGATATCCGCATTATCAGCTGCTGCTCATAAGGAGAGGATCCTACCGGACCGGCGCTTGGGAAGATCGGCTGCCTTCGCCCGGCGACGGCTATCAAAGGTGGAATGATGACGCCATGGAGGCGGCGGTTAGTCCCGAATGGAAGGCGGCTCCCATATGGTGGATGAGCGGATGGGCGTCGAATGAGAGAATTGCGGTTCGCGCTTTGATGGACCCGCAATCGGGAGCCGTTCGCCGGGAAGCGGCAGAATCCATGCTGGCCGCATGGGCATCCCATGCGGCAGCGGATGAAGGGGCCGTTAATATGGCCGTCTCCGAGCCCATTGTCGAGGAGAAGCTCGCGGCTACGCTTCGTACACTCAGGGAAGCATTAGCCCGCGAGACGAGGTTCGGCGAATCGCGCTTATGGATGCAAGGCGGCGATATGCGGCGTCCCGGCTTTGTCTTGACGTCGGAGTTGGATCAGGCCTGCCGCAGCCTGACCCATTCGGCCGATTATGAATCGTTCGAGAAGGCTATGCAAGGATGGGTAAGAGAGTGGCGTAAGGAAGGCTACGGGCAGGCCGAAGCGGAGAGTCTATTCTCGGCGATCGTCCGTTCCTTCCATGCGCATTGGCCGAAGGAAATTGCTTCGACCGTGGCTGCATTCGATGCGAACGAGCTTGTATCCGGCTGCCGGACGCTGGATGAAGCGGTGGAGCAGTTCTGCTTATACATGAAGGAAGGATACGCGGCATTGGCCAAGAGCCGCCCAGACCGTTCGGCCAAAGATTTGATGGAGAACGTCCAGCGTTACTTGGACGAACACTTCATGGAGCCGATCGGCAGCGACAAGCTGCAGCAAGTGTTCGGCTATAACAAAACGTACATTTCCAACGTGTTCAGCGACGTCGTCGGCATGCCGCCCGGCAAATATTTGGCGAAGCTCCGCATCGACAAAGCGATCGCGCTCATCCATGAACGGCCCGAGCTGTCGCTCCGCCAGATCGCGGAGCTCATCGGCTACGAAGACAGTCTGTACTTCAGCAAAGTATTCAAAAACGCGACGGGGGTCAGCCCGAGGGAATACAAGGAGAGGCGGGAGAAGGATGGACAGAGCGGGGTCATGTAACGGGCGGGTCTTCCGTGTTATCGCAGGGCTGCTGCTCGTCTTCGCTCCGCTCCTTCTCTTCGGCTGCAGCGCAGGCAAGAAGGAGCCGGAGGGCGCACTTAGCAAGGCACAGCCGGTTACGCTTACGCTGATGGCCAATCAGGATTGGACGGTTAAGCCAATTCTGAAGCGGGCTATCGCGCTCTACGAGGAACAGACCGGCAACCGGATCGAGCTGCAGGCTCTTCCGATCGACACAGTCGATACGTTAATCAGCAAGAGGGTCGCGATCGGCGAAATTACGGATCTGGTCATGCATTTCGGAGGGGCTGCGCTCAGTGACTTGCATCCGGAGCGTAACTTCGTCGATATGAGCGGTGAGGACTGGGTGACGGATCTGACCGACGAGGTGAAGCCGCGCCTGTCGAAGGATGGCAAGCTGTACGGCTTGCCCCTGTGGGAGGCTTCCACCAGCGGAACCTTGTATAATAAGCGCATATTTGAAAAGCTGGGCTTGCGGATTCCTGAGACGCAGGAAGAGTTTTTTGCCGTGTGCGAGAAGCTGCTTGCGGCAGGCATCGTTCCGGTCTATTTGGCTAGCAAAGATGTATGGCCGCTAATGCCTCAATTCGGCATGGATTACGCAGCAGAACGAACGCCGGGATTGGTGGAAGCGCTGAATGCGAACCAAGTCAATTTGGCCGACGTGCCGGCTGTTCAGGAAGTCGTCGATTGGTACAGGACGATGTATGATCGCGGATATTTCGGCAGCGATTCGGCGAGCAATAACTGGGACGGCTTGCCGGCCGCGCTGCATAGCGGTGATTACGCCATGGTCATGTCATGGGACGTCTATTTGTATTCCGATCTGGAGGAGAAATATCCCGGTTTGGCAGGCGATTTTGGGTTAATGCCTCTCTTTGTAGGAGGCAAGGAAGCCAAGCTGTATGAAGGACCGAATGCGGCTATGCTTATGGTGAACAAAAACGGAAGCCATGCCGAGGAAGCGATGCAATTCATCCGTTTCCTTGCGCAGCCTGCCGTGTTGAATGATATTTACCGGGACCTGAAGACGGGAACGTATTTCGGCAGCGTGACGACGAATCAGCCAACCCCTCAATATGTGGAGAACAAGGAGCAGATCGATCGTCACACGTCTCCCTCCGTCACTCCGTTTATCGTTGGCTACAGCCAGTATGAAATGGCCAAGTGGGTTCAGCAAGCGATGACAGGCGTCATTACGACCCGAGAGGCACTGTCCGGCATGGACAATTACCGCAAGCAAGCCGCGATTGACCGCGGCATCCCCGAGTTCCAATATCCCCGCTAAAACGATGTAAGATTTCCATATCGACTCATGTGGAATGTCCATGGGCGCCCCCTTCGGCGCATGTTACGCTTGTTTTGCAAGCGCTTCATACATGCTCGAAGGGGGATTATCCATGAAGAAACCAATCAACAAAGCTTATTCGCTGCTAAGCGTGCTCCTCGTATTTGCCATGATGCTGGCCGCGTGCGGCACATCGAACGGGGGCGACAAGCCCGAAGCCAGCGCGCCGGCTGCAAGCGACATGCCGTCCGCGACGGCGAGCAGCGAGGACACCGTCACCTTGAAATTTTGGACGTGGCATCCGTCTGCGGATCTCTACAAGCCGGTTATCGAGAAATTCGAAGAAACGCATCCGGGCATCAAAGTCGATCTTACGGTCATGGAGAGCAAAGACTTCCAGACGAAGATGCCGCTGGCCCTCAGCACGCAGGAAGAACTGGATGTCGTAGGCGTTCAGACCGGCGCGATGCCGAAGCAAATTCAGGCGGATCTGCTGCCGCTGGAGGAGCTGCTGTCCGAAGCGCGGCCGGATTGGCAGTCGGTCATTAGCGAGAACAGCGTTGCGCAGGCGAAATCCCAAGCGGACAGCCTGAAGTTTTTACCGATGGCTTCTGTCGGCTCGATGGTTATGTATTACAACAAAGACATCTTGGATGAGCTTGGTCTGCCGGCACCGCAAACCTACGCGGAGTGGAAGGCCGTATCCGATAAGCTTCGCGAGACGAAGAGCGACAAGCTATCCGTAGCCGTTGGCGGCAAGGATGCATGGATTATGGATGAGCTCGTCTGGACGATCGCCGGTCAGCAATCCGACCTGTTCAACCAGTGGCGATACAACGGCAAGAAGCTGGACGGACCTGAGTTTACGCAGGCAGTTGCCGGCTTCCAGAAAATGTTCGATGACGGCATCATCAGCAAAGACGATGTGCTCGATATGGACTATACATCATCCCGCACCGCCTTTACATCCGGCCAATCGGCGTTTTTTATCCAAGGCACTTGGGAGGCGAACCTGCTGCTGGAGAGCTTCCGCAAGTCCAATCAAGTGGACGTGGGCGACGTAGGCGTCCTGCCGATCCCGGCCATCGAGGCAGGCGGCAAACCGTCGATCCGATCCTTTATCGATCTCGGCATCGCCATACCGGCGCATTCCAAACATCCGAAGGAAGCGATGCAGCTCATCGACTTCCTCGTATTCGGCGAAGGCAACGACATGCTCGCCTCGACGTTCGCCTTCTCGACCAACAAGACGGGCTTCGCGCCGGATGCTTCACTGCTCACGACGCCGACTGCGCAGCAATCCTATAAGACGTTATCAGATCTACTCAGCTTCCCGACAGCCGACCGGAACAACAACTCCCCGTTCTCCGACGTCGCCGGCGGGCAGCTTCAGAAGCTGCTTATAAGCGACCAGACGGCAGAAGAGACGGCCAAAGCGATTGAACAAGAATTCCAGACGGGCAAATACCCGAACGAATGATAGCCCGGCAGGAGCGGCAGGCCGCCGCCTTCCGCTCCTGTCCTGCTAAGCAGGGAGTGTGCATCTTATGAAAATCACAGGCAGGGAACATGTTGTCGGGTTTATGTTTATCGCGCCGCTGCTGCTTTTGTTTGCCGTGTTTTTAGTTTATGGCTTTTATTTTATCGTGAATGCCAGCTTCTACGACCAGACGCTGTCGTTCAGGGATGCGACGTTCGTAGGCTGGGACAACTATGTCACCGCATTGTCGGATGACAGATTTCTGCGCTCGATTGCGAACAATTTGGCCTATTCGGCGGCCGCCATTGTTATCAGCTTGTCGGTCGGGTTTTTGGTATCCGTCGTTCTGAGCATGGGGATCAGAGGCTCCAAGCTGCTGGGCTCGCTGTTTTTTATCCCGTCCTTCATGCCGCTTGCCCTAATCGCGATGGTCTTCTCCATCATGCTGGAGTTTCGCTTCGGCACGCTGAATCAGCTGCTGCACGGCATCGGTCTCGATTTCCTTGCCCAGCGGTGGTTAAGCGATCCGACACTCGCTTACATGTCCATCATTTCCATCTCCGTGTTTCTGATCGGACTGCCCATGATGTACTACAACGCGGATATGACGACGATCAATGCTGGTATCCTCGAAGCGGCTGTCATCGATGGGGCGGGACTTGGACGTATGCTGTGGAACGTTATGTTTCCGCTGCTCAAGAACGCCCACAAGACGATCATATTGTCCACGCTGCTTGGCAGCTTCCGCGAATTCGAGAGGGTGTTCCTGCTTACGCAAGGCGGTCCGGCGGGCACGACGGAAAATTCGAGCGTCTACATCTATTCCTTTGCCCGGTCTGCCGGGGCGAATATCGGTTACGTCTGCGCGGCGTCCGTCATCGTGCTCCTTATCGCATTGGGGATATCCGTCATCCAGCTTATCGCTTATCGTCCTCGGACGGGAAAGGGGGGACGGGCATGAATTTCGCTCTCGCAAACCGCAAGCAGAAAAGAATCATTAGCGTATTTTTGTATGCTTTCGCTCTTGTATGGCTGTTCCCGTTCTATACCGCCATTCGCAATTCGCTGAAAGTGAACGGGCTTCAGAATTACGTCGATTTGTTCACCAGCGATTTGAACGGTATTTCGCTTATGGGCACGTTCAAGAACTCGGCGCTTATTGCGATCGGCTCGACGTTTCTGCTGCTGTCGATAGGCGCGCTTGCCGCCTTCGCTTTCTCCAAGCTTCGATTTTTTGGGAAGGAAGCCATATACGTTTCGGTTCTTCTATGCCTTGCCGTGCCAGGCGTCGTTATCTTGATTCCGTTTTATTACATTCTGAAAAACTTGGATCTCTACAACACGCTTTGGGCTGTTATCTTCTCGGAAGCGGTGTTGACGCTGCCGTTCGCCGTCCTGATGCTGCGCAACTACTACGACAATTTGCCGCCGGAGCTGATGGAATCGGCATCGATCGACGGGGCTTCCAAGTTGCAGGCGTTCATCCACATTTATTTGCCGTTATCCACCCCTGCCTTAATCAATCTGGGAGTGCTCTCGATCATGTGGTCCTTCCAAGATTTCCTGCTGCCGCTTATGTTCCTGACGGATAAATCAGTGCTTACGGCTACGGTAGCCGTGAACACGCTGAAGGGTTTGTTCGGCTTCTCGCCCGCCGATCTGGGGAAATTTAACGCGGCGCTTGTTGTGCTCGGGATGCCGGCCGTCATCATCTTTACATTTGCGCGGAAATTCATAACGAGCGGAATTACTTCGGGAGCCGTCAAAGATTAGGCAAATGCTTGCGATGCAAAAACGTTTAGGAGGATGGAACGATGCGACGGGAACTACAGACGCAGGTCAATTATTACGTTAGCCCGCATGGGGACGACCGCTCTCAGGGAACGGAGAGCGAGCCGTTCGCTACGCTGGACCGGGCAAGGCGGGAGCTTCGAAGCACGGGGGCGGCAGGTGTCCGTTCGGCGACTGTATGGCTGAGGGAGGGCACGCATTATGCGGGCGAGACGTTCCTGCTTACGACGGAGGATTCCGGGACGGAGGATGCCCCGATACGTTATATCGCCTATCCTGGAGAACGCCCTGTCGTAAGCGGGGGTATGCGACTGAAGGCGGAATGGGAGCCTTACCGCGACGGCATCTGGGTATGCGAAATTCCGGAGTGGCGAGGCGTCCCGATGGAGAGCTTGTTCACCGAGTTGTTCGTGAACGGCGTCAGGCAAATTCGGGCCCGTTATCCGAATGCTGTGATGGGCGAACCGGCTTATGTGCGTCCTCTCCGTGAACCGACAACGTGGCCGCATGCCGAATTCACTTTCGACCCCGCCACGTTTACCGGCAAGGATTGGGCGCACCCGGAAGAAGCGGTCGTACATATCTTCGGCAAAAATCGATGGGGCAACTTGCAATGGCGCGTGAAGGAAGTCGATCGCCAAGCGGGCTTGATCCGTCTCGGCGACGGCGGCTATCAGATTAACGACATCATGCAGGGAGCCGATGCCACCGGCATCGACCAGCGTTCCGATTATTACATCGAGAACGTGTTTGAGGAGCTGGATGCACCCGGTGAATGGTACGCCGACCGAGACCGCGGACTACTCTATTATTATCCGCCCGAAGGCCTGAAGTTGGGTACCGCCATCGTGGAAGTGCCGGTCTTGGATGGCATTGTCGCATGCAGGGGGACGCAGCGGAGCCCCGTACGGCATGTCGCGTTTATCGGATTAACCTTTAGACACGCGGCGCCGACGTACCTTCAAGCTTACGAAGCGCCGTCGCTTGGAGACTGGACGATCCACCGGGGAGGAGCGGTCTTCCTGGAAGGGACAGAGCATTGCGAGATCGCCTATTGCCGCTTCGACTCCGTGGGGGGCAATGCCGTGTTCATGAATCTGTACAACCGGGGCAACCGGGTGCATGGCTGCTGGATGCATGACATCGGAGAAAGCGGCGTCTGTCTGGTCGGCTCCAAGCCGCTGACACTCGGAAGCCAGCATGCTTACCCCGCCGAAATTACGGTCAGCAATAACAAAATCCACGATATCGGCGTGTACGGGAAGCAGACAGCTGGCGTATTCATCTCGGTCAGCAGAGATAATATCGTCAGCCATAACGAAATCTTCCGTCTGCCGCGAGCCGCCGTCTGCATCAACGACGGTACCTGGGGCGGGCATGTCATTGAGTTTAACGACATTTACGATACGGTTAGGGAGACAGGGGATCACGGCCCCTTCAATTCATGGGGGCGAGACCGATTCTGGTGCCTGTCCCAATCCCACGGACCCGCGTCGCATGGCGCGGGAGATATCTGCCTGGATGCCAGGGAGCCGGTCGTCATCCGCAATAATCGGTTCCGCGATCGCAAAGGATGGGGCATTGACCTGGATGACGGCTCCTCCAATTACGTTGTGCGGGAAAACTTGTGCATCGGCGTATCGATCAAGCTGCGGGAAGGCGACCACCGAACGGTCGAAAACAATATATTCGTCAACGGAGCCAATCCTCCCGGCATTCATATCGGATACGAGGGGAACAGTGACCGGTTCATCCGGAACATCGTCGTTGCCGATAGCGAATGGGACAATCCCGAGGTCGACATCGATTTCCAGAAAGGCGCGTCTAAAGGCGTATTGTACGAATTTATAGGTCCTCCCGCCCAAGGTACATGGGTGCGTGAGCTGGATGGAAATGTGCTCTTCAGTGATGTGGGAAGGTTTCTTGCCACCGTCCATTACCGCCCGTTAGGGAGCCGGACCGAGACATACGAATGGTCGGATTGGCAGTCGATGGGATGGGACGCCCATTCCGTATTCGGCGATCCGTTGTTTATCGATCCCGAGGGAGGCGATTATCGCGTCAAGCCAGATTCTCCTGCGCTTGAGCTAGGATTCCGCAACTTTCCGATGGATCGATTCGGTTTGGAGGATGACTTCCCTGACTTTGGCTGACTTTAGAGAGGAAGAGACGCGGACATATAATCCGTTAACGGAATGGTTGTCCCTGAAAGAAGGTGACGCTAGCATAGTTGCGAAATGGCGGAATCCACGTCCTATCATTACGAAGGTTTAGCTTTTTCACCATAACCTGCTTAATAGTATTAAGCAGGGAATTTATTAGCATTGCTTGTAAGCGGTTTCTTTTGTAAAAGGGAGTGCAACCATATGTGATAGAGGATCAGCTTTTATTTTAATACCTATGAAAAATATATGAGGGAGGCAAATGAAATGAGAGCAAAAAAGTGGTTGGCGATGGTATTGGCGTTAGCCTTGGTATTTCCTTTCTTGCCGGCGGAGAACGTGTCGGCTCAAGCCCAGCAAGGAGGCGCGTTTGTGCTAAACCCGGCAAGAACGATCGATAATTTGGAGATGCTGCCGGCGGCAGCAGCAGAACGGGACGATGCGATCACTATATTTAACGCCGGGGTGCCGAAATATTTTTGGATCAACAATTTCGGCGTAAGAAGCAGTGACTATCTGAAATGGACCGTGCGGTCGGATTTGAACGAAACAACCGATTATTTTGCATGGCTGCATATCAAAGCATCGACGGGTACGCAGTTCAAACTGACCGTTACGCAAAATCAGTCCTCTACCGAAACGAATTTCACCAAGGCGCATAATGGCTGGGAAGTAGCGGAGGTCGGCGCGCTGCAAATCCCGCCGGGAGAAAGCACGATTACGCTTACGAAGGTGACAAGCGCCAATCAGAACATCTCCATAAAAGGGCTTGATATGATCCGCCTTTCCGACAAGGCGGCATACTTGGACAGGGCAGCGTCTTATAAAGCCGCGGGAAGCGCGCAACGGGCGAAATTTAGCAATTCCGGCTACGGTTTGTTTTTCCAATATGGCACATGGGGGTATCCGCAATTCGGACCGAAAAAGAATGCGGAGGATTCCACCAATGATTTCGATGTCGAAGCGTTTGTGGACATGTTGGAAGATACGGGCGCAAGCTTCGTCATCTGGTCGATCACATGGTGGCAGTACAGAATGCAAATGCCTGTGCAGGCGGTTGACGACATCATGGGCGATTCAACGCTGACGACGGAACGCAATTTGGTAGGCGAAATTGCCGCAGCCGCCAAGGCCAGAGGCATCGACTTTTATTTGTATTACCATCAGGGCATTCAGCAGGAGCCAGCTTGGAAGGCGAAACAAAATTGGCCAAACGATTTTACGAAATACGGAGTCGGGGATCGCAGCACATTTATTAATAACTGGGAGAAAGTCGTTACGGAAATAGGCACAACGCTGGGAACGAATTTGGACGGCTGGTTTTTCGACGATGGCTGCGTCTATTATCCTGCGCCGTTCGAGAGAATGGCCCTCGCGACGAAAGCAGGCAATCCGAATCGGATCGTTTCTTATAATTCCTGGGAAGGGACGAAGATCACCGAGTTCCAGGATATGATTTTTGGCGAAGGCACTTGGGGGGACGTAACGGAACCAACGGCGAACGGCATATTCCAGGTGGGCAGAGAAGCGGGTCTGCAGCAAGTGGGGATGCCGATGCTGAATAACGGCAACTGGGGCATTACGAGCCAGAACGAAACGATTGATCTGACGGTCAATACGAATACGCTGATTGCCAAAGTAAAGAGCGCGTCGGAGCGAAAGGTGCCAATTGCGCTAAACATCAAAATGTGGGAGGGCGGCACGACCGGGGATTCGACCATTCAAGCTCTCTTCGCGCTCAAGAAAGCGGTACGTCAAGCTGAGCCCGAGCCGGAAGTGTTGGTGAACAATAACGACGCCCGAATCAAGTACTCCGAGAATACCGGATGGACCTATGGCCCGAACGTCTACAGCGGTTACCATAACAACGATGCCCACTATTCCAAAAATACAGCGGCATCGCCGTCCGTCGAATTGGAGTTCACGGGTACCGGCATTGGTGTGATTGGCAAAAAAGCGTCATGGTCGGCGAATATAGACGTTTATATCGATGGAGATATTGCGGCGGGTACGGTTACGGGCAGCGGGACCTTTAACGGCACCCCTGAACAAAACCAATTTGAAGCTTACAAAAAGACGGATCTGCCATATGGGACTCATAGAATTAAAGTTGCGTATAAGTCCGGATCCCAAGAGGCGCAATTGGATGCATTCAAAGTGTATAACCATACGACGCAGCCGCCTGATGACGTTTATCCTGTCAAAAACGCACTGATTTCCAGCGAAAGCCAGGAGATGGGATTATCTTCGTCCATGCAAATGACGGCTTCGGTCATCCCGCAATACGCAAGCGACAAATCGGTCGAATGGTCTGTCGCGGATGTTAACGGGGGCGCCACAACGCTCGCCGCGATTGACAGCAATGGATTGCTAACATCCAATCAGGCAACGGGAACGGTTAAAGTTATCGCCAAATCCAAATCCAATGCCGCTGTCGTTGCGGAGAAGCTCATTACGATTAAAGTGATGCCGAAAGTGGCAACGGTTTATGGAAACGACCCGGGTATCGCGAAGACGGGTACGTGGACGACGAGAGCTTCCAATAAATCCATTGATTCAACGGAGGCGGGAGCAACGGCCAGCTACAGCTTTACGGGTAATTTCATCGAATGGTATGGCGTTATCGGCGACGATCACGGCATTGCCGATGTCTATATCGACGGCCAGTACATGACGAACGTCGATCTATATTCGACGAGCCGAGAAACCGGCGCTTTGCTGTTCCGTTCGGGGGATTTGGGAGGCGGTCAGCACACGATCAAAATCGAGGTGCAGGACAGCAAAAACCAAGCGTCGTCTAATCGCTATGTTGAGGTGTATTCGTTCAAAATCGAAGAAACGGCCGAAACGGTCGAAGCGCCGGTCGTCAGCTTGACCGGACCATCCACTGTGGGATCCGGAGGAGGCTACAGCGCAGCGTTAGGCATCCAGGTGCCAGCGGGCGCAGCGGATGCGATCTACGCTCAGGATTATACGATAACCTACAATCCCGACGTATTCGAATTCGAAGATATCGCTAATATAAAAGAGGGGTTGGCGGTTCATGTAGCGGAACAATCGGCCGGTACCATTCGACTGCTCGTTTCCAGGCTCGGCAGCGAGAACGGGATCGCTTCTGACAGCAGCATCCTTGACCTTGTATTCGTGGCCAAAGGGGGGGCGTCTTCGCGAAGCGAATTGGCCGTTTCCCGCGCAATCGTGGCTAATGGCAGCGGAGAGGAGACGGCAGCTGAAACTTCCTCCCTCGAAGTCCTTATCGTCAATACAGATGTGAACGGCGATGCAAAATGCAGCGTAGGGGATCTCGGTATCGTTGCCCGATACTACGGAAAGCGCGTGGATCAAGACCCAGAAGCGGCTATTGCGGACGTGAACCGCGATGGCGTAGTCGACATTGAGGATCTTGCCCTTGTAGCGAACGATATTCTGGGTATTAGTGGAAACTAGAAAACGGCCGGATATACAGACGGGCTGGACATGAATGGATCATGTCCAGCCCGTTTTTTGGCTATTCGATTATTTACTCCATGCTGTCCAGCATCCGGTTCAGGATGACAGCAGACTGCGCCCGAGTCGCTTGGCGGTGCGGTCCGAAGGAGCCGTCGGGATAACCTTGGATGATGCCTGCTTGCGCCATCTGCTTGACGGCATCGGACGCCCAGCCGCTGATCCGGCTCTCATCCGTAAAGTCCGCCGTTTGCCCGCTGCCGGATTCGGACGCCTTATCGCCGCTTGCCTTCAAAGCGCGTGCGATTAACACGGCAATTTCCTCGCGGGTAATCGCCTTATTCGGCTGGAACATGCCGTTGCCATTCCCTTTGACAATACCGGCTTCGGCGGCGGCGACAACATCCTCCGAATACCATTCGCCGCTTGGCACGTCGGCGAACGCTGCATCCGTATCGGCAGTCATATTCGCCTTCAAGCCAAGCGCCCTTGCGAGCAATGCCGCGAATTCGGCTCGGGAGATAGCGGCGTCCGGCGCGAACTCGCTGTCGGTACGCCCCGTAACGATGCCCTTCGCTGCAAGAGAGTCCACGTCGGCCTTCGCCCAGTGAGTCTCCAAGTCCTTGAAGCCGGCTGTCGCCGCTTGCAATCCATTCGCGAACATGTACGGCAACCCTTGTTCGAAGCCGGCCGCCCATACGTTCATGTCGTGGCCGCCGTTCACGATGCGCAGCTCCGCCGGGCTTCCCGGCACGTTCTCCCACTTCTCGAACGGAAGATCGAAGAGATTAGAACGATGGAGCTTCTGGTACAGCGATACGGCTTGCACTTCCATGTTGTATTTGTTAGCGTCCGCCGGTAGGTCTTCCTTCTCGCTGAGATGGTTCCAGTCATCATCTCCGGCGATCATGTACATCGGCACGGCAAGCTTCTTAGTCGCGTACGACTTCAGCGCGTTCGGGTAGCCGAGCTCCGTCCAGCGCGCCGGATCGAACGGCTCTCCGAACGAGCCGCGCTCCACGGCGCCCGAAGTTGCCGGTGCCTCGCCGTCCTGAATGGCGGGGCTGAGCAAGGTAGCTCCGCCGAACAGGTCCGGATACGCGAGGGAGTACCGCAGCGCGCCGTAGCCGCCCATCGAGAAGCCGACAAGCCCTCTGCCTCCGCGGGAGGCAATTGTCTTGTAACTGCGGTCCACCAGCGGGATCAGATCCCGGATGACAGCGGACTCGACCGCTCCGAATTTGTCCGAGTCGACCCAGTAGCTGTTGCCAGTCACGGGAGCGACCGCGATGACCGGCGGAATCTTCTTCTCCTCAATCATCGTATCGAGAATCGGCCAGAACTTGTCCCAGCTCGTCTCGGTGCCTCCGCTGCCGTGCAGCAGGTACATGACGGGATAACGCGTCTTGCCATCCGGGTTATATCCATGGGGCAGGTAGAGCCGATAGCTCATCTCGTTCCCATCCGCGGCATCCGCGACATTCTCGGCATCGACGCCTGCCGCCAAGCTCACAAGCGATGCCGTTTCCGTCGTGACGGCGCCCTTGCGTTTGGGCGCATATTGATCCGCGCTGAACGAAGGGCTGAGCTCGTCGCTCTCGGCTTTGCCTAACATATAGCGCAAGCCATCCCGGAAGCCTATCAGCCACAGGTCGGTATCATGCTCGCCATTGATAATGCGAAGCTCTGCCGGGCTGCCGGGCACGTCTTCCCACTTCTCGAAAGGCAGGTTAAAGATGTTCTTGCGGTTCAATTCCTGATACAACCGGACCGCTTGCACCTCCATGTTGTACTTGTAGGCGTCAGGGGGAAGGTCTTCCTTTTCGCTAAGATGGTTCCAATCGTCATCTCCGGCGAAAATATAAACGGGTACGCGATTCGGCTGCTTCACATAGCTGTCGATCGCGGTTGGGTAATTGTTCGCCGTCCATAGCGAAGGATCGTACGGATCGCCGAACGAGCCGCGCTCCACCGCGCCGGAGGTTGCAGGCGGTTCGTCTCTTTGAATGGCGGGGCTGAGCAGGGTCGCGGCTCCGAAGAGATCGGGATAAGCCATCGCATATCGAAGCGCGCCGTAACCGCCCATAGAGTAGCCTAATACGTAGCGGCCTTTGCGATCCGAGACGGTATTGTAATCCTGGTCGACCTTGGCGATCAGATCTTGGGTGATAGCTGATTCGTACGCGCCGAATTTGGCGGAATCGACCCAGTAGCTGTTGCCGGAGCTTGGCGCGACGGCGATAACGGGATCTATGTCACCGCTTTCAATCATGCCGTCAAGCGTTTCCCAGAAGTCGTCCCACCCGGTTTCGTCGCCCCAGCTGCCGTGAAGCAGATAGAGAACCGGATAACCATCGGCTCGGTGCTCGTCGTAGCCTTTCGGAAGATAGATTTTGTAAGTCAGTTCGTCGTTGCCGGTCACATGGTCCCGTGTCAGCGCGTTCGAAGCGAACGAGACGACTTTCGTCGTTCGGGCGTTTTGGCTCTCCACGGAAGCGGAAGCGGCGTTCGCCGATGCGGTGAATAACATGAAGTTCGTAATCAGCATAGCCGCGAGCATCTTCTTTCTGCGATACATGAACATCCCTCCATTTGGCGCAATAGGAAAATTGGATCACCCAATCATCCAGGATTAATCGTAATATGGATAAAATAACCTGTCAATAGCGAATGTAAGCGCCTTACTTTCGCTTGACAGCGGGTGTTCGGAGAGGTTATTCTAAGTTTGCGGTTAATTGGGTGACCCAATTCGAGTCCAACTCGAATCCAGTACGAAATCAAATCGGTAACCCGAACTTATCGTTTAGCGCATTACGATGTGAAAGGGTACGAATATGACGATTAAGCGAATCAAATATCATAGGGTCTACGAGGATGTTATCGAGCAAATCAAAAATCTGATTCTGGAAGGGAATCTGTCCCCCGGGGACGTCCTGCCGACAGAGAGGGAATTGGCGCAAGCGTTCGGCATCAGCCGGGGAACCTTGCGGGAAGCGTTCCGCATTCTGGAACGCGAAGGCTTGATCGACGCCAGACCGGGCGGAGGGCGGTTCCTAAGCAAGTCGCTCGACGTCGCGGAATACAAAAACAGGATCATGGACAATATAGAGCGCGCGACCATTATCGAGCTGTTGGAGGCAAGAGAGCTGTTCGAGACGGGCATCGTGGAGCTGGCGGCGAAGCGGGCGACGGAAGAGGACATCGCCGAGATTGAAGCCGCTTTCGAGAAGTGGGGACAGATTAACCAGGACAGCGAAGACCGCTCGAAGCCCGATCAAGCGTTCCACTTGTCCATCGCGAAGGCGACGCATAACGTCGTGCTCGTCAATATGATCGAGCTGCACATGGATCTGTTGCAAAGGACGCTCAGAAAGACGGCCGAAATTCCGGGCCGCAAGAGCGAAGTGTACGAGGAGCATTTGCTCATCCTTCAGGCGATCAAGGAACGCGACCCCGTCAAGGCGAAGCTGGCGCTGCTTCATCACCTCGGCAGAGTAAAAGAAAACATACAGAAAAACTACATTCACGTTTAATAGGTAGTTCAAAAAGTCCAATTTTGATCACGAAGTATAACATGAAGCCAATTCGATGAAAACTGGACTTTTTGAACACGCAATATAAGGAAGGGCATATCGCCCTTCTCTCGCTATAATTGGACAATCCAATTATCCAAATTTCCAAAAATCATTTGCCAAAGAGGGATTGCACATGAACACAGACATACGGATATTATCGCCATGCGGCATGCTGGGATACGGATTCCCGGAGCAATCCTTTTTAAGAGGAATGGACTATGAGCTTCACGGGATCGTCGTCGACGCGGGTTCTACGGACGCGGGACCGCATAAGCTGGGGGCCGGCGTATCGATCGTCAGCAAGCGCGCCGCGAAAAAAGATCTCGATATTATGATTTCGAACGGAGTGCCGCGGAACATTCCGATCATTATCGGTTCGGCAGGCGGCTCCGGCGCGAAGATACATGTCGAATGGACGCTGGATATTATTCAGGAAATTTTGGAGGAACGCGGCCTGCATGCGAAAATTTCCGTCATTTGGGCAGACTTTACGCAAGAGGAAGTGCTGAAGGCGAAGGAAGAAGGGCGGATCCATCCGCTCAGTTCCAATGTTCCGCCTCTGGAGGAAGAAGCGATTCGGGCAACGAACAGCATCGTGGCGCAAATGGGGCATGAGCCGATCGTGGAAGCGCTGAGACAGGGCGCCGATATTATCGTTTGCGGCCGTGCGTACGACCCGTCGCCGTTCGCGGCGATCGGCATCTACCATGGCAAAGATCCGGGTCTCTCCTATCATCTAGGCAAAATATTGGAATGCGGCGCGTTATGCGCGGAGCCGGGCACGACGAAGGACAGCATCCTGGGAACAATCACCGATGATGCCTTCCTGGTGCAATCGCTTAATCCGGCTAGGAAATGCAGCCCGACCAGCGTTGCCGCCCACACCTTCTACGAGAAGGAACATCCGTTCATTCTACACGGCCCAGGCTTTACGCTGGACCTCGAGAACTGCCGGTTCGAGGAAGCAACCGAAGGAGTTGTCCGCGTCACGGGAAGCCGATACCTTCCGGCCGACAAACATTTCATTAAGCTGGAAGGCGCGAGGCTGGTCGCTTACCGCACGTTCGTCGTGGCGGGCATCCGCGATCCGATCCTGATCGGCAAGCTGGAAGAAGTCGAAGCGCTGGTCAAGAACGGGGCGCAAGAATATTACAGTGATATTCCGCAATCCGACTACAGCATTCATTTTTACAATTACGGCATTAACGGCGTGCTTGGGGATAAGGAACCGGAACGATTCCGCGGGCATGAGGTCGGCGTCATGTTCGAGGTCGTCGCGAAGACGCAGGAGCTCGCGAGCAGCATCTGCTCGACCGTGCGCTCCACCTTCCTGCATTACGGCTACGAGGGCCGGAAGTCGACGGCGGGCAATCTCGCCTTTCCTTTCGCGCCGAGCGACGTCGAGTTCGGTCCCGTATACGAGTTTTCAGTCTACCATCTGATGGAGACGGCGGGAGAGGGCTTTCGAATCGAGCATGTAGGAGGGATGGGACGATGACGCAGCTCGGACAGCTGGCGAAGGTGCTGCGAAGCAAAAATTCCGGCCCCTTCGAACTTACTTTAGACGTATTGTTCGATTCCGAAAACAACTACCGTATGGTGAAACGGTCCGGGCGCATTACGAAACGGACGATCAGCGAGCTGTACGGCATTACGGAGGAGCAGATTCACCATTTGGTCTTTTTTGATCAGGCGCTGGGCTTCAAAATTACGATTTCGCGCGATATTTCATCCGGCACCGTCGGCGATCGCGACGTGTACGGAGCCCAGCAGCACGCGCCTCTAATGATGCTGGCGATCGACGCCGAGGAGGAGGGATAAACCATGAAAGCTTTAAGACGCATGCGGGAAGATTGGGTGTTGTACGCCATGTTGTCCTTGCCGCTGCTCTACTTCGTCATTTTCCATCTCATTCCGTTGTACGGGATGAAGCTTGCCTTCCAGGATTACCGCATCCTGGGGGATCATGTCTGGGTCGGCTGGAAGCACTTCAAGGTGCTGTTCAGCTCGCCGGCGTTCGCGAGCGTGATGGAGAATACGATTATCATCAGCTTGATGAAGATGATCTTCGTTTTTCCGATTCCGATCGTGCTGTCGTTGCTGATCAACGAGGTGCGCAGCTCGAAGTACCGGAAATACGTGCAATCCATTGTTTATTTGCCCCATTTCTTGTCATGGGTCGTTATCGCCGGCATCTGGATCAGCTTGCTGAATCCGGCCGAGGGCGGCGTTAACGTAATCGCGAATCTATTCGGCATTCCGTCCGTCGATTACATGACAAGCAAGGAGCATATCCGGTGGGTATTCGTCGTATCCGAGATATGGCGGAGCGCGGGGTGGGATTCCATCATTTATTTGGCCGCGATCATGAAGATCAGTCCCGGACTGTACGAGGCGGCGAAGATCGACGGAGCGACCCGGCTTCAGCAGATGACGTACATTACGCTGCCGCATTTATATAGCACAATTGTAACCGTCTTCATTCTGAACCTCGGTTTCTTCATGAACGCGGGCTTCGACCAAGTATTTAACTTCATGAACGATTCCGTCATCAGCGTCGTGGACATTCTGGATACGTACGTCTACCGGATCGGCATCGGCAACGGCCAATTCGCTTACGCGACCGCGGCCAGCCTATTCAAAGGCGCAATCGGCATCGTGCTTATTCTGGGCACGCATTTTATATCGAAACGCATCTCGGGCAAAGGCGTCTGGTAAAGGGGGGATCACGCAATGAGACGACTGGAAATGTCTAAAATCATCATCTATGTCATTCTGTTTCTGTCGACGCTTACGGTGCTGGTTCCCATTCTGAACCTGCTGGCGCTGTCCTTGACGGATCCAAGCAAAGCGCATCTGATGGGCGGGCTCGACATTTTGCCCAAAGGCTTCTCGTTCATCAACTACCAGCTGCTTCTGTCCAATCCGCTTATTACGGGAAGCATCGTGAATTCGGTGTGGATTACCGCGGCGGGCACGTTCCTCAACTTGCTGCTCACGTCGATGGCGGCCTACGTGCTGGCCAGAACGACGTTTATCGGGAAAAAGCTGGTGCTTCTGTTCCTGATCGTCATCATGGTGTTCGAACCGGGCCTCATTCCGGAATACCTGCTGGTGAAGGATCTGGGGCTGATGAACAAGCTGACGTCGCTCATTCTCTACAAAGCGGTAAACGTCTATTATTTGTTCATCCTGATGCGCTTCTTCCAGGACATTCCCGAAGAAATAGTGGAGGCAGCCCGGATCGACGGCGCGGGACACTTCCGAACCTACACCCGGATGATCCTTCCTTTGTCCAAGCCAGGACTGGCGACGCTGGGGCTGTTCTACGGCGTGTTCCACTGGAACGAATATTTCCGGGCGACCATCTATATTTCCGAACCGGCCAAATGGCCGCTGCAGGTCGTGCTCAGGCAGTTCGTCGTCCGCAAGGACAACACTTCGATCATAGGCTCGCAAGATAATCTGTTCAACGGGGCTGTGAATTTTGACTTTGCTTCCCTGCAGGCCGGCACGATCATTCTCGCGATTGTGCCGCTCCTCATCCTATATCCTTTTATACTGAAGTATTACGCGAAAGGAGCGCTTGAGGGAGGGGTGAAGGATTAGCTCGGCATATAAGCTTGCGCAAGGGAAGAGATGTTCGGCAATTTCACTATATGACAAATAAGGGGAGAATGGAGTACATGAAAAAAATAACTCTGCTACTCATTATCGCAATGTTCGCTATGGTCATGGCCGCATGCAGTTCCAACTCGAATACGCCTGGCAACGGCAATGAGCCGGCTCCGAGCGAGACAGGAACCTCCGATCCGAGCGCGAATGCGGATCCCGTTACGCTGAAGATCGTTTACAAGGATGAAGGGACGGCTAACCCCGTATCGGTTAAGTTTTTCCAAGAGCTAGAGAAAGCGCTGAAGAAGGACGAAGGACTGAACGTGAAGTTCGAGCTGGTCGATCTGGCGCAAGGCAGCTACGCGGAAAACCTGAACCTGCTGCTGCTCGGCGGCACGATTCCGGACATTATTTATTTCCAGGGCGGCGACCAGCAAATTTCAGAGCAAGGCTTGCTGGAGGATCTGACGCCTTATATCGAGAAGTCCACTTATATTAAAGACATCATCATGCCGCATAACCAAACGAGAATGGAGAGCTATCCGTACCTGCTGTGGATCAAACCGCTCGCGTCGAAAACGCCGGTTGTCCGCGCGGACTGGCTAAACGCGATGGGCAGCTCGAAGGCATTGCTGGAAAATCCGACGGTCGACAACTACTACGCCTTCTTCAAGGAGCTGGTGGAGAAGAAGCCGGGCGGCGGCAAACCTAGCTACGCTTTGACGGCCGCGGGCGACATTACGGAAATCAACTTTATTTTCAACTCGGCATTCGGTTTGGATACGACATGGCTGAAGAAAGACGACGGCACTTACGAATACTCGAAAGTGTCTCAGCAAGAGAAGGAAAAGCTGACGTTCTACAACAAGCTGTACAAAGAAGGACTGCTTGATCCGCAATTTATTACGAAGCAATGGGATACGAAGGAAGATGCGTTCTACAAGGGAGAAGCGGGGGTCATTACCGGCACGGCGGGCAAAATCATCGACCTGTACGACGGCAGAATGAAAGAACTGAACGGCGACGACGCGAACCTGGTCGTTCTGCCTCCTGCCAAAGGCGTTGCGCAAGGCTTCGGCGCGACCGACGTAACGAAAGAGTCGAGAGGCCTCGCCATCTCTTCGCAATCGAAGCATAAGGACGTCGCATTCAAAGTGTTCGACTATATGGCCAGCCCGAAAGGACAAATGCTCGATCGTCTCGGCTTCGAGAACGAGCATTACACGGTGAAGGACGGCCAAATCGAGCTGAACGACAAATATTACAAAGAATGGTACGCGCGCTTCTGGGAGCCGCTCGAGATGAAGTCCGAGACTCCGCTCAAGACGCCTCTGCTCGGCGAACCGGGTTCGAAATCGCTGCAAGCGGCTTCCGACTTCTACACGGCGGACAACGGCTTCATCATTCCGGAGCAATTCATCGCGAACTGGGACGCCATGAACAATCTGTACAAGGAATATTCGACGGACTTCATTACCGGCAAGCGAGATCTGTCCGAGTTCGACAAGTTCGTAGAAGCTTGGAACGCGGCGGGCGGCACGGATATTACGAAATACGCGAACGAAAACATCAAGTAAGGAGCTAAAGCCATGACCTCGTTTCGAGACCGAGTGAGAGGCGTGGTCGCCTCGACCGCGCTGGGCGACGCAATGGGAGCGCCCATCGAGAAGCTGACATACGAAGGGATCAAGTCGCAATACGGCCGCGTGGAATCGTTGATGACCCGTTGGCACAAGATCGATCTTCCCGCGGACGTCCGGCTTGGCCGAGTAAGGGGCGACGGCATCGTGACCGACGATACGCTCATGACGGTCGCGCTCATCAATGTGTATCTGACCGAAGGCAGACATCTGGACGCTTACGACATGGGCAATGAATTCGTGAAGGAAATCGCCTTCCGGAAGACGTTCGTGCCGGAGCTGAATCAAGAGACTTTTATTATCGACCGGTTGTTCTATCCGGAGAAATATATCTTCATGCGCCATGTGCTGGCGAATTGCGATCCGAGGGAAGGCGGCATCGGCAATATGGTAAACTGCGGGGCGGCGATGTATATCGCCCCCGTGGGGGTTGTCAATGCCGGTCATCCGAAGGCCGCTTACGACGAAGCGATTCTGTTCGCGATGGGCCATCAGTGCAGCTACGGCCTCGAGGCGGCGGGCGTGCTTGCCGCTTGCGTCGCCAAGGCGTTCGAGCCCGGAGCGACGGTGGACGATATCGTCCGCACCGCCATCGAGTTGGCGAAGGACGGCACGAAGGAAGCGATCCGCGAGCTGACCGACGCGGCAAGGGCACTTCGGGCGGAGCGGGACGACATGGATAAAGTGATCGAGACGTTCCAATCGATCCTGCTTAAGTATTCGCCGATGGGCGACGACGTAAGCCGCCATATCGACAAGGTCGGCGTGCCAAGCAACCATTATACGCCAAGTCGCATGTGGTCGATCGAGGAGCTGCCGATGGCGCTCGCCTTCATCGTCCTGAACGACGGCGACTATTACCGTTCCATATTGGATGGGGTCAACTCGGGGCGGGATACCGATTCCATCGGCGTCATGGCCGGCGTCATTCTAGGCGCCATGTACGGCTATGAGGCGATCGCCCCGGCGGATATCGAGCAGCTGAACAAGGTGAACCGATTGGACCTGTTCGCCATTGCCGACCGGTTCAGCGACGCGGCAGCAGAGATGATCCGAGACGATCTTCGCGCGCATGAAGCGAGAAGAAGCATACTGGACTAGCGCGAGGAGGAGCGGGAGTGAAAGAAATCATACCGAAACATTATGTAGAGACGATATACGCGGGTTTCCTCGGCATGAACGTCGGCATTCGGCTGGGCGCGCCGATCGAACCGGTCGTGTGGACGCATGATCGCATCCGGGACGTTTACGGCGACATCCGTTCATATGTGAAAGATTACAAGACGTTCTCCGCGGACGACGACGCGAACGGTCCGGTTTTTTTCATCCGAGCGCTGTATGACGACGCCGTGAATCGAGACCTGGAGCCGGACGACGTCGGGAAGGCGTGGCTGAATTACGCAAGGGAAGGCATTGGCATGTTCTGGTGGGGCGGGGACAACGTCAGCACCGAACATACGGCTTATCTGAATTTGAAGAGGGGCATTCCCGCCCCTCGCTCCGGTTCTATCGAAGTAAACGGGCTGGAGCTGGCGGAGCAGATCGGCGGACAGATTTTTATCGATTCATGGGGCTTGCTTTTCCCGGGAAATATCGACAAAGCGGCGGATTATGCCGAAAAGGCGGCAAGCGTCTCCCATGACGGCAACGGCCTGTACGGCGCGCGGTTCATGGCGGCGTGCATCGCGAAGGCGTTCGAGACGAAGTCGATCGACGAAGTGATCGCGGCCGGGCTTAGCGTTATACCGGATGACTCCACGTATGCTCGCGTGGTGCATGCGGTTATGGATTTCCACCGCGGTGAGCCGACCGACTTCCGGGCTTGCTGGAAGTACCTCGAAGAGAATTGGGGATATGACAAATACGGCGGCGTCTGCCACATCATACCGAACGCCGGCGTCTGCGTGCTCGCGTTGCTCTACGGAGTGGGCGACTTCGCCCGGACGGTGGAGATCGCGTCGATGTGCGGCTGGGATACGGATTGCAATGCGGGCAACGTCGGGACTATTCTTGGCGTCATGGTCGGGCTGGATGGCATCCCAGAACACTACCGGAAGCCGATCAACGACTTTATCGTCGCGTCCAGCGTGTCCGGCTACCTGAACCTCGTCGACTTCCCGACGTTCTCGAAGGAGCTGGCGCTGCTCGGTTACCGCGTGAACGGGGAGGAAGTGCCGGAAGAGCTGAAGCGCAGGGTGAGGCGCGGCGAAGTGTATTTCGACTTCGACCTGCCGGGTTCGACGCACGGCTTCCGTACGAGCAATTCGTTCAAAACGCCGGTTATGCGGCATTCCGCGGCGCGTACGTTCGAGAGCAGAGGTTCGCTCGAAGTGGTATTCGATCGGCTCGTGGAGGGCGACAGCAGCAAGCTGTTTTTCAAGCCGTTCTACCGGCGCGAGGAATTTAACGACGAGAAATACAAACCGACCTTCGCTCCCCTCGCTTGCGGCGGGCAGAAGGTGAGCGCGAAGATTTACGTGGAGCAATGGGAAGGAGAGCCGCTGACGCTTACGCCGTATGTGCGCAATACGCATACGAAGGAAGAGATGAGGCTTTCCTCCGTCACGCCTTCGGGCGGCGAATGGACGGATATCGAGTTCGTCATTCCGGATACGGACGGCGCCATGGTCGACGAGATCGGATGGATTCTGGAAAGCGCGTCGCCGCTGCTGAACCGGGCGATCGGCAGCTTGTTCCTCGGACAGTTCTGCGTGACGGGAGCGGCGGATTACGCCATCGATTTCGCCAAGCAAACCAAGGAATTCGGCTCCGTGACGCCGTTCGCCCAACATCGCGGCAAGTGGGAGCTGCGGGGAAGCGCGCTTCATTGCGTGTCGGAAGGCGATTGCTCCGCGTACTCCGGCAATTATTACGCTGAGAAGACCGTCGTGGAAGCGACGATCAAGCCGATTTCCGGGGATAGCCATTGCATGATAGCAAGAGCGCAGGGCATTAAACGCCATTATCTCGCGGGCTTCGACGGTGAAGGCAAGGTTTCGCTGATCCGGCAAAACTTTGGGCTCGAGCGATTGGCCGGCGCGGCATTCGATTGGCGGCATGGCGAGGAGTATCGTCTGAAGCTGACGGCGGAGAATGACGAATTGACTTTAACGATTAACGGGGTTAACGTCCTGACCTGCAAGGACGATTCGTTCGCCGCCGGCATGTTCGGTTTCGGCTGCCTGAAGCAAGGTGAGTGCGAAATCAAGGACGTTAAGGTATACTCGGACTAATGGCTGAATCAATTGGAAATTGGCTTTAGTAGAAAGGAGCGTTTCCACCGTTGCGTAAGTTGCTTGTCGTAGGAAGCATAAATATGGATGTCGTTAGCAACGTGAAGCAGTTCCCGCTGCCGGGGGAGACGATCCACAGCGGCGGCACGGCTTTTGTTCCGGGAGGGAAAGGGGCCAATCAGGCCGTCGCGGCGGCAAGAGCCGGAGCGGACTGCGCCATGGTCGGCGCGGTCGGGCTCGATCCTTTCGGCGATACGCTTGTCGCTTCCCTCGCGGAACGCGGGGTCGATGCGGGCGCCGTCCTGCGCAAGGAGGGCACATCCGGCATCGCTCTTATTACTGTGAACGAGGAAGGCGAGAACAACATCATCCTGTCGGAGGGCGCGAACGGCAAAGTAACGGCTGCGGACGTCGCTTCGTCTGCGGCGTGGGACGGCGTCTACGCCGTGCTGCTGCAGAACGAGATTCCTTGGGAGACGACTCTGTCCGCTATGCGCGGCGCGAAGGATGCCGGGGTTCGCGTCTTCCTGAATCCCGCGCCGGCAAGGTCGCTGCCGGACGAGACGTTTCCGCTGCTCGACACGCTTATCGTGAACGAGACGGAGGCCGCGGTTGTCACCGGCGTGAAGGTGGACGGCGTGGCGTCGGCTGCGGTCGCGGCCGAATGGGCGCTGGCAAAGGGCGCGTCCAGCGTCATTGTAACGCTTGGCGAGCAGGGCTGTTTCTATGCGGATGCGCAGGGCGCTCGCCTGGCGGTCCCCGCCTTCCGCGTGAAGCCAGTCGATACGACGGCCGCGGGCGACACGTTCATCGGCGCGTATGCCGCCGCTAGCGCGGACGGTCTCGGCACGGAGGACGCGCTGCGGTTCGCCGTCGCGGCATCCGCGCTGGCGGTCACGCGCCCCGGCGCGCAGTCGTCGATCCCGGACAAGGCGGAGATTGAAGCGTTTCTGACGCGCGAAACCTCCGGTGATGTGCTTATTTAGCTATCACTGCGTTTCGCGCCTCAGTTCCTAGTAGAATGATCCTTTTGAATGCTAACGGAAGCAGCCGACGCTATTCGGCTCTATTTGATCGATTTGATAGGCTAACGGAAGCACGGTGCCTTATTTATGATTTTTTTGACTGAAATACGTCATTTTTAATAGAATAAGAGCGCTGTGTTCCGTTAGATCTCCGTATGGGCTCAAAATCGCATAATAAGCGCGCTGAGTTCCGTTAGATCATTGATTGGTTTACGCATGCCCCAAAAAAGACACCTCCAATTTTGCGTTGATTCGAACGCGGAATTGGAGGTGTCTTTTCTTTTGAACCCACCAATAATGATGGGTTTTATTGTAATATAGTATCGTGCTGCGTCCCTCCGTATTAAGGTTTTTAGTTAGAAAAGCAGAGATTGTGTTGGCATCTTATTCAATAAAGGAGGATAGCCATGACCAAGATATTCTTGATGATTGCAACATTGCTTTTCATCACTGGTTGCTCCACCTACACACTCGAAGAAGCCAAAAAAGAAGGGGCTATCGTGGAAGGGCCCGGAGGCCCTCTCAATCTAGAAAGCTTGGAACGGTTCTTTGAGGATGTCGACGCCTCAATTAAGGGCGAGTTGCGCATTGTCCGGTTCGATGACGAAGGAAAGCCGCATATCGGTGACGTGATATACACAGACGAGCATCTTCAATATCGGTACGGGGACAAGAAAGCTACATGCAAGGGACTGCGAGTCGAAGAAAATCCAGCTTCCAGCACCAGCCGCCAATACCTGCTTACAGGCTGCGATCGAGTGATCGGGCAAGCCGGTCCGGAAGAGAACGAAATTGCGATATACCTTGATTTTCAATGATGATCTAGCTGAATTATTCAGAAAACAACAACTAACCAATCGTTCCCTTACCCATTTGGTACTCCCCCGGCGGCGTGCCGAAGTAAGTATTAGTCTGGGATGTTTCATTCTAACGGGAGTTTAGCGTAATGAACAGGCAGGACTTAAGTTTGTAAAAAACGTATCATCAGCGAACCAATATACGAATGAGTCACTCTACATCACTGCCTTGATTTGATACAATGAAGATAAAACGGTTTGGGAGGTACTGATAATGCAATGGTCTGAAATATGCGAGAAATACCCAAATCAAATTGTACTAGTTGAGGCGTTAAGAACATCTTCAAAGGATAATATTCGAACAGTCGAGGAAATGTCCATTTTATCCGATTTTCGAGATAATATGGACGCTTGGAAGGAATATAAAAAAATTCATAGAGATATGCCAGAGAAAGAACTTTATATTTTTCATACATCTAAAGAAAAAGCCGAAGTCATAGAGCAATTTTTTGTAGGAATTAGGGGGAGCGTATGAAGTTGCGAATTGAAAATGGCCTTCCTATTGCTACACTAGAGTTAATTTATGAGGGAAATTCAATAACTTTAAAAAATGTATTGGTAGATACAGGATGCGCAGTCACAATTTTTGATACGGATTTAATGGCAGAGATTGGCGTTGTAATCGATTTTGTTAATGGTAGGGCCACAAAAATGTATGGAGTGGGGGGAGTGGGTGAGGTTTGTAATCAGCAAAAAGTTAACGGACTTAATATTGATGGCAAGTTATTGAAAGATTATGATCTGCAGCTTGGTATGGTTCAAGAAATGTATGGATTTGATGGACTTTTAGGAATTGATTATATGATTAGGACCGGACTAACATTGGATTTTGCTACACTAAAAACTGGATATAGTATTGTCTAGGTTGCACTTTGATTATTACAAAAAGGCTATTGCATAGCAGTTACCATTACGTTAACGGGCAGTTATCTTCAATTGCTGATTATATCGATTTCGATAAATTTTCAGCCTAAACTCAAGCAATCGATAAACTTCGACTGGGAGTGGCCGCTGTGCACTCAGTTTAAAGCCATTTTCACTTTTCCATGAATGAAGACCCGTTCAACAATTGCGCTCTAACGGGTGACTTTAGATCAATAAAAAACAGCGGCATTCTTAGACAATCTAGTCCGCCGCTGTTTCATTTATTGGGTCAGTCTAAACATATTTTACGAAGGGGCCGATCTTACGGACACCAATCCGTTCCGTGGAAACATCTGCACGACCTGGATATGACACAATGTATTTTCAAGCCCCTTGCTTCACTTTGCTAGCTTTCGGAACTAATCTCGCATTTCCCATCAAGAAGCAGGCAATCAGAGCGATAATGACAAAGCCGAGCCCAACCAGGAAGATACTATTTAAGACATGGCTCAGCACCACTCTAGAATCTGTTTCGCTTCCGCCTGCAACCATTCGCTGCGTTAGCAAACTGCCAAGCACGCTGACTCCGATCGTTCCCCCGATAGACCGGAAAAATTGAGAGGAAGAGGTAGCGACACCCCGGATTCCAGGCTCCACTGCACTTTGTGCAGCAGTGCCGACTACCGGATACAGCGCACCCATGCCCAGACCCGTAATGATCATGTACAAGACCAGCTGCAGCGAAGTCGTATCAACTGTCATCCCACCGAGCAGCCCCAATCCGATTGCCATTAGAGCCATGCTGGGAACGAGAATGGCCCGGTACGAGATCTTGCTCATCAACCTTCCGCCTATTGTCGTAGTAACGACTACGGACAGCATGAGCGGTATCAGGATGTAGCCGGCATAGGTAGGGCTCACTCCCATCACGTCCTGGGCAAAAAGAGGAATGAACGCAATCGCACCAAACATTCCGGCGCTCATAAAAAATCCGGCAATGTTTCCGAAAGCAATGACGCGGATCTTAAATAGATGAAGCGGTAGCATCGGTTCTTTCGCCTTCGTTTCGATCCATATAAACAAAGCAAGAAAGAGAGCGCTTAGACTGAACAAGGCGATAATGGTTGGTGAGTCCCCGCTTAGAACCAGCGCCAGTAAAAGAGAGACGATAGAGATGCTGAACGTGACAACACCGGCCCAATCGATGGATCGTCTCGCATAGCGCTTGCTTTCTTTCCAAGCAGCAGCCATAAGGTAGATGGCCGGAATACCGATCGGGAGGTTGATGAAAAAAATCCAACCCCAGCCTAAGTATTCGGAGATCATTCCGCCGACTGCCGGCCCGAGAATGCTGGAGATAGAGAACACGGCGCTGAACAGGCCCATGAACTTCCCTCTTGATTCCGGTGGGTACAGATCCCCAACTATGGTAAAGGCAATCGGCATCAATGCCCCGGCTCCCAATCCCTGAATTCCTCTGAAGACAATCAATTGCGTCATGCTTCCTGCGAATCCACATAGAACGGACCCTATCAGGAAGAGGGATAAGCCGGTTAAGTAGACGTTCCTGCGTCCGAATAAATCCGCCAGTTTCCCGTAAACCGGGATAGTGGTCGTCGAAGCTAACATATAGATGGTGAATACCCAGCTGTATAAGGACAATCCATCCAAATGTTTGATGATGGTTGGCATAGCCGTGGATACGATAGTCTGGTCTATAGAGGCTAAGATCAATCCCATTAATAGGCTGATGGTGATGAATTTTACTTTTGGTTGTTGGTTTGGATCATTAAGTTCGTTTGACATATAGCTGAACGCTTCCTTTCCTTTGATTGCTGGCCCGCGCGGAAGCAGCAACAACAATATACCGGGAATCCGAAAAAAAGAATAGACTTATTCTTTCCGATGAATTATTCTATAGCTAGAGAGCGCCCCAAGAGAAGGCGCTCTTTTTCCATTTAATCGGAAAGTCTTAAGAAAAGAGTTAACAAGACAATGGCTCAAATTTTACGATGCGATTTGGTAGCATCGTTACACTAGACACTAGACATTCCTGTAAGGGCTCGTTCAACTATGGGAGACGAAAGTTAAGCATAAGGGGTTATTTTATCTCACTTAATTTAATTTAGGTCTTGATAAACTAGGAAAATAAAGTAGACTCGTGCGTCGGTGTTGAACGGGCAGTTTTGTGTAACGAAACCAGAGCGTTCGATAGCATATTTGTTCTGGGTAATTCTCACAAAAAATAGTTGCAATAACATCCTATTGGGTGTATCATGAAATTAGTTGCAATAACACTCTATTAAAGGAGGGATAATGTGAGCGAGCATTGGAGGCAGAATGACAAGGGCGCAGCGGAATCGCACGGTCAATACATCTCAGCAATCTACCGACACATGCAGGTAGTGATCTCAGCCGAGTTGGCACCATATCGAATCGGAAGCGGACAGTATATTTTTCTGATGGCGATTGCGTTTCAGCAACCAATCACTCAGAAGGAACTAAGTGAGAAACTGCTCATTGACAAAACGACTACCGCTAAAGCAATTACCAAGCTGGAAGCAGAAGGTTACGTACGGAGGGAAATCGATCCCGCCGACAACCGCTATCATCTGCTCTATTTGACGGACTCGGGACGTGAGGTGGTACCTAAGGTGCAGGAAGCGCTGGCCCGCGTTAAGAACAAAACGCAGAAAGGTATTACCGATGAAGAGTATGACTTGTTAGTAAGCTTGCTGAAAATCGTGCTTCGCAATCTGACCGAGCAGGAGGAGATGTAAGATGAGCAGGTACGGGAGAACAGACTTGACGGAAGAGCTGTTAGCTTGGGCTGACGTTACAAAGCAACCTCATCGGTTCGGAGGGGTGGAATTTCAGCTAAACGAAACTGAAATCGGGCATCTTCACGGCAACCGCTTGTTCGACTTGCTTTTGTCGAAATCCGAACGTGATCGGTGGATTGAAGAAGGGAAGGCAAGTCCGCATCATATGTATCCCGATTCAGGCTGGGTATCCGTTTATCTGAATACCGAGCAAGATATTGCTTGTGCCATTGAAATCGCGCGTTCTAAATATGATCAAATAAAATTGAAGGGTGAGATGATAAATGATTAACGAGGCATTCCCCTATGAGAAAAAGCGAAATCAAGTATTCGGGTTAGAGATGGCATATGTGGATGAAGGAAGCGGTGATCCGATCGTCTTCCTACACGGCAATCCGACATCCTCCTATCTTTGGCGCAACATTATTCCTTATGCCCAGAAGTTTGGCCGCTGCATTGCGCCTGATTTAGTTGGGATGGGAGATTCCGATAAATTACCGGTTAGCGGTCCTGACTCCTACAGCTTTTTTGAGCATCGGAAATATCTCGATGAGCTTCTCGATAAACTTGGAATCCATAAAAATATCACTTTCGTAGTACACGATTGGGGTTCGGTTTTGGGATTTGATTGGGCACGGCGGCATCCTAGCGCTGTGGACGGCATTGTTTATATGGAAGCACTTATCAAACCGAGTAGCTGGAATGAGATTTCAGAACAAGGGCGTAAAATTTTTCAGGCATTGCAATCTTCAGAAGGAGAAAAGATGATACTGGAACAAAACTCTTTTCTCAATGTCAATCTTCCCATTAGTATTTTACGTGAGTTGACGGAGGAAGAGGTGGCGCAGTATCACCGTCCCTTTATCGAACCAGGCGAGGGGCGTCGTCCGATGTTATCTTGGGCACGACAACTTCCTTTTGATAGCGATTCAGCGGTGGCCGAAATTATCACAGCTAATGGAGATTGGTTAGCACAAAGTCCCATTCCAAAACTATTCATTCATACCAAAAATGGAAGAGCTCCAGAATCTCACTTAGATTTTTGCCGCAGTTGGCCAGAGCAGACAGAAGTCTCGGTGCCGGGAGTTCATTATCCCCAAGAAGACGCACCCGATGAAGTTGGCGAAGCGCTTGCCTTATGGCTGAAAGATTTGGATTAACGTTACGTTTAACGAATTTAGTAGGGTGGACAAACGCCGCCCCTCTAAGCTATCTCATTAGAAGTTCTATTATCACACCCAATAAATATCGAGGCACAAACTTCAAAAGGCGTTGTTCCGCTAACGTGTACGAGAGCGCAATAAATAACACCACGAGGCTGCCGCGGACGATCGGCAGCCTCGTTAAGCTATTTTTGGCAGATTAGCACAATAATACGCGACCTTTGCATTTATCTTCGGTACACTGACGATAATTGGGTAACCCATTGGCTGGATTAAAATATATTTAACAGAAAAGCAGCCCCTAAACAGTGCTGCTTTATGCGATCTAGCTCCACGTTACGAAGGAGTCCGGTGAATTGCGAATCGATGCAGCCAGGTGCTTAATTGTTCCAACGGTAACTTGGGTTAGCCGCTCATATGCCGACTGGAAGAAAACGCGAAGCTCAGTGTCCGAATCCAGACCATCACGGGATACACAGGCAAAATCAGTCAGAAGAATCGGATGATTACGGGTGCGGAGCATGCCTTCAACGTCTTGCATAAGTGTAACGAATTTGAGGTCCCCAAGCTCACGCATCTTCTTAATCAGCGTAGCCCATCTCGCCTCCTGAGCCAGAAAAAAGGCGTTCCACCAGTAAAATTCCTGTACCGACTCTATAACATGGCTGTAATAGGTGCGGAAAATAAATAAAGCTTGCTGGCCGGAGGTCATCTTGTGGTAAAAATCGACCAAATCGCCGCCTTCGCTGCTTACTTCCTTGTATGTCTGGATGAGCGGTTTAAAGCAGGCAGAAATTAAAGCGCCGTCATCCATCCTTTCAAAAACTTCACGCTGCATTTTTACCATCATTTCCCTATCACTCCTTCATCCCGATTGTAGACATTCAACTTCGCCCACGTCAAGCTTATAAGTACGACAATAGTCCTGCAATTTTAGACTGACAGCGGTGTTAAGCTAAAGGGCAGGATAGTTAGTATGGAGGACTATTATTTACTTTATTTGTCAAATCTTAGTTTAAATGAATATGCAGGTGATTTATCTAATGGCTTTACGGGTGATTGGTTATTCTTTAGTAATGGTTATACTACTTTATTTAACAGTTGTTTTCCTACCTGAATCACTGAACATAAACAGGAATGTTTCAAGAGCGTTGTTAGTTGTAATAACAGCTATATTTTTTACTTTATCAAAAAACAAATGGTGGATTAATGTTGTTTCTTTAATTTTAGGTGTATTTGTGTTTTGGATACTAATTTTTTTGTTTGTGCGTTAGTATGGGCAATCTTGCACCATTTCATTGAACTAACGGGCACGTTAGCTCAATAAAGCAGTGGCAGTCTAGGACTTTCACGTCCAAGACTTGCCGCTGCTACCCAGGAAATTTCTCGCCAATTTTAGACTCTCATTTATCAACAAACAGCGCAACTATTTTCACCTACTCATTTGGTACTCCCCCGGCGGCGTGCCGAAGTGCTGCTTGAACACGTAGGAGAAATGTTTGACGCTCAGGTAGCCGACCTTCTCGGCGACGTCGTATACCTTCTCAGGAGGCTTCGCTTGGAGCAGCTGCGCGGCGCGTTCCATCCGGACGCGGGTCAAATATTTGATGTAGGATTCCCCCGTGTTCTGATGGAAAAGGCTGCTGAGATAGCCGGGCGACAGGCCCATTTTGTCCGCGATCAGCGCAAGGCTGATCGGCTCGGCGTAATGCGCGTGAATGTAGGCCTTCATCTTCGTGACGGTCTCGTGCTCGGGCTCGCCGGCGCCGGCCGAATGGCCGGATGTCCCGGTTTGCGCTTGTTCGCGCATGGATGCCAGCGCCGCGGCTAGAAGCTTGGCGAAAGCCTCCGGACCGTAGCGGTCCGCCGCCGATTCCGGCCGTACGAGCAGGGCAATCGCCCTCGCGGCCGCCGGCCGGTCTTCCTCCGCCAGCGATCGGAGCAGGTAGACGCCTAGCCGCAGCGCGCTTCGCCGGCTCCAGCTCCCCGCTGGCGGCATGAGGGGCTGCAGCGCCGCCAGAAGCGCGGCCTCGCGTCCATGCCCGCCGATCGTCGCGCCGCGGCAAGCCTCCTTGGCCGCCTCCAGCAGCTTGGCGCCGTCATCGGAGCCCGGGCCCACAGGCGGGAGCAGCCGATGCTCCTCCTCGAGCAGCCTGCCCTTCATGGCGCTCCGAGCCGACCGGTACGAAGCGCCGAGCTGGAGAATGTCGAGCTCGGCGGAACCGGCGGCGCCCCAAAGCCCAAGGCCGGTCATGCCGAGGACGGCCTGCGATAGCTTGGCGAAAAGGGCCGCGCAGCGCAAGGCGACATCATCGCCGTCTTCGCCCGGCACGAGCAGCGCCGTTCGTTGTTTATGGTCCGCGAAGAGGATGATGCCGGGGTTCTCTTCCGCCAGCTCCGCGGCCGTCTGATGGACGATGTAGCGGTACAAGGCTTGGTCGCTCGGCGCGATTCCGCGCTCAAGCAGCTGCCCTTCGTCGAGGTCGACGAGCAGGACGGCGCCTTCCGCTTCGAGCAGGTTGATTTTGAGCCGGTGCAGGAGGGGGTAGAGCACTTTGATCTCCATATGATTGTCCGTCACGACGGCATGCAGGAAGTTGCGGGCGACCTGCTCCCGCGACTGCTCCGACAACGAAAGATAGGCCGCCTGCTCCGCGCGTTCGGCGGCGAGCTCGCGCGCCATCCGGTCCAGCACGGCAACGAGCTCCTCCTTGACGAGCGGCTTGAGCATATATTCGTTTACCCCGTAACGCATCGCTTCCTTGGCCAAAGCGAATTCGTCGTAGCCGGACAGGATGACCATCCGCGGCTTCGAACGTCTGGCCGACAGCTCCTTGGCGAGCTCCAGCCCGTCCATGACCGGCATTTTGATATCCGTCATGACGAGGTCGAAGTCTTCGCCGGCCGCCGCGAGCACCTCGAGCGCCTCCTGTCCGTCGCTTGCTTCCCCCGCGCAGATCCATTCTTGATGCAGCCCGCCTACGAACAATTTGATATATTCCCTCGTCATCGGCTCGTCGTCCACGATCAGCAGTTTGTACATGTCGGTCAGCCTTCTTTCGTATCGGGGTAGGGAATCGCCAGCGTCACGGCAGTGCCTTGTCCCGGAGCGCTCCGGATAGACAGGCCGTAGCCTGCGCCGTATTTGACCTTGATCCGTTTGTTTACGTTCACGAGCCCGATGCCGGTGCGGGTGCGTTCGGCTGCGTTGGCGTTAGCCGAATCCTCCAACTGCTCAACCTTCCTCATTAGCGTCGCTAGCGTCTCCTCGTCCATACCGGGGCCGTCGTCGCGGACCTCCAGCAGGAGCTTGCCCGGGAGCAGCGCCGAAGAGACGGTAATCGTCGTCGGCTCCTTCCGCTGCTCGCAGGCGTGGACGACCGCGTTCTCGACAATGGGCTGGAGCAGCAGCGCCGGGACGTGATGTCCGAACAAGGCCGGATCGATGTCGATCGCATAGGACAACCGGCCTTCGTAGCGGCTGCTCTGGATGCCGAGGTAGGCGTGCAGCAGCTCGACCTCCTTGCGCAGCGGCATCTCCTTGTCCCACTGCGACATGCCGCGGAGGATGCTGCTCAGCGCGTTAATATGCTCGATCGCTTTCTCCTGCTTGCCGGATTGCATGGAGAGGCTGATCAGGTTCAGCGTGTTGAATATAAAATGCGGCCGGATCTGGTTGAACAGCGCGTTGATCTGCGCCTCCTGCTGGAGCAGCTTGGATTCGTACACTTCCTTCACGAGCTCCGTATTCTCCCGCAGCATGATTCCGATGCGCCCGACCAGCCGGTTGAACGCCGCCCCCAAATACCCCATCTCGTCTCGCCGTTCACTCTGGAACGTGACGTCCAGCTTGCCCATCTCCACTTCCTTCATCAGCTTGACGATGGAGAGGAGAGGCTTCAGGAAATGCCGCGTCAGCACGATCAGCGCGAGCAAGGCGATCACTGCGCAGCCGACGGAGAACAGCAGCGCCCGGTTGCGGGTCGCGATCGCTTCCCGGTTCATCTCCGAGACGGAGTTGACGGCCACGATCGTCCAGCCGATGCGGGGCACGGAAGCCGTGCTCAGCAGATAGCCGTCCGCGATGGCGTCCGGCGAGGCCAGCCCGGACAGCGCCGTGACCTTATGGGCGTCCGCCGATGCATAGACGAATTCGTTGTCCGCGTCCAGAATGTAAAGGCCGCCTCCAGCGCCCATCTCCGCTTTCTCCAAAATGTCGACGATGCCCGAATAGTCGGCATCCGCCTTGATGACGCCTAGAATGACTTGCGTGTTGCTGATGCTGCGAAGCTGCTTGGCGACGGAGAAGGTGCGCACTTTGCCTCCGCGTTCGCCCGCGGCGCTGCCGCTGTCCGGAACGAAAATATATGCTTGGGTGGCGAGCGCTTGCCGGTACCAATCGTACTCCTCCGGCTTCTCGTTCGGGACGAGCTTGGTAGGGAGCCGGGCGCTGGAATAGATTTCATCCGTGACGATAGAGACGCGCACGATGTCGCCCCGGGGGTAAATCATAATTTCGTCGAGGTAATTTTCGATTAACCGCCGTTTCTCCAGTTGGGCCAGCTCGGTTGCGGGGGACGGCGCCTCAAGCGCCTCCATGATGCCTTCGTTCCGGTACGGGTACAGCGTCAGCCGGTACAGGTCGTCGAGATACGTATCGATATTGAGCGTCACTTGATCCAGGATTTGCTGGACCTTCTCGGAGGATTGCCGCTGAAAGTCGCGCGTGTAGCGTGTATAAGACAAATAGGATTCGAAAAAAACGGAGCTTAGGAGCAGCAGGCCGGTCATGGCGAGCAGCTTCGTCTTGATGCTCCATTCGCGGTAGCTTCTGATCGGGGCGACTGGCAACATTTCGCTCCTCCTCGCAATCGGCTGATTTGCTTCCTCCATTGTATAGGACGATCCCCGCGCCTTGGAAGACGATCTGAAAAATCCGTACCGCAATCGTGGATTTCAGGTATTCCAACAGGCTTCCGCACCGCTTAAGCTTAACGTGTAGCACAAAATCGATCCTCGGGGGAGGAAACACAGTGATTCTACGCAAAAGAGTGATGGGGTTCACTAGCGTCATCCTGATTATGGCCATGGCCGCGGCATGCGGCTCCGGCAACAACGGCAATAATGGCGGCGCCGCTACGGCGGAGCCTTCGCCGAGCGCCTCGGCCGAGCCGGCGCCGACGGAGAAGCCGCAGGAGAAGGTGACGCTGAAGTTTTTTACGGGCAAGGTGGAAACGGTGGATCTCATCAATGAACTGATCGCGAAGTTCGAAGCCGAGAATCCGAACATCAAGGTTGAGCAAGAGTACCAGAAGGACGCTAGCAACGTCATCAAAGTCAAGTTCGCCTCCGGCGACATTCCGGATATTACGACCGTGTACGCGCAGGATTACGTCGATCAGGGCAAGTATCTGGATCTCTCGAACGAGCCGTTCTGGTCCCGCGTCCTGCCCGCGATCAAGGAGCTGAACACCGACATCAAGTCGGGCAAACAATTTCGCGTCGCGACGAACGTCACGATGGCGGGCATTTTCTACAACAAGAAGGTGTTCGAGGAGCTGGGCCTGAAAGAAGCCCATACATGGGCGGAGTTCAAGAGCAATCTGCAAACGATCAAAGACAAGAAACCGGACATGACGCCGATGTTTCTGGCGGGCAAGGATTCTTGGACGCTCGGCCATCTGATCGAATTCATGGCGCACGGCGTCATCAAGCAAAAGTACGGCGTGGCGGATGCCCGCGCGGCGTTTATCAACAACGAGTCCGAAAAGCTGCAGTTCGACGCCGAAGGCGGCGGCATCGATGCGTTCGCCGGCAGGCTGCTCGAGCTGAAGGAAGCAGGGCTGATCAACGGAGACGCCATTACGGCGACGTACGACAACCAGAAGGAAGCGTTCGTCACAGGCAAGTCCGCGCTGTTCAGCCAAGGCATGTGGGTGCTCGGCGATCTCCTGACGCTGAATCCCGGCATGGCGGGGGACATCGGCTTCTCGCCGTTCCCGGCCATCGTCGACGGCACGAAGCCGGTGACGCTGTCGGCGGAGGATTCCGTTTACGCGATCACAGCGGAGTCGAAACATCCGGAAGAAGCGAAAAAATTTCTGGAGTTCCTGTTCAAGCCGGAAAATCTGAAAGCCTACAGCGAATTCCTGAAATCGCCGCCGGCGTTCACGGACGTCAGCGCGGACTGGGGACCGCTCAAGGATCAAGCGGCAGCGGCGCTGCAAGCCGGCGTCAACATCGCGTTCACCGACACGCCGTCCGGCTTCTCGGGCGACGACGCGGGACGTATGGTGCAGGAACTGCTGGCAGGCAAATACAAAACATCCGTCGACTTCGCCTCTGCGTACAAGGAAGCTTGGGACAAAGCGTGGGGAGCGACCAACAAGTAACGAACGGTCGGCAGGCAGGAGAGAGAAACCATGCGCGTAATGCTTAACAAAATCAGCGGCAAGCTGCATCATTTCATGGCGGTGCCGGCGATCCTGCTGTTCGGCTTGTTCTTCCTCTATCCGCTCACGCAGGGCATCGGGATCAGCTTAACGGATTCCAACGGCATGACGGCGCCAAGCTTCGTCGGCCTGCAAAACTTCTTCGATTTCTTCCGGGACGACCGGGCGAGGAACGACGTCATGATTACCGTCTGGTTCGCGCTCGGCAGCGCGCCGCTGCTGAATTTGTTCGGCTTGCTGTATGCGCTGTTCCTCGACCGGAAGCTGGCAGGCAGGGGGATCGTCCGCGCGGCGGTCTACCTGCCGGCCGTCATTAGCCCGCTCATCATGGGCTACATCTGGTACTTCATTCTGCAGCCGGAGCGGGGTTATCTTCCCCACGTGCTGAAAGGTATCGGCCTAGGTTCCTTTGACGTCAACTGGCTAGGGGAGAGCTCCCCGGCGCTCGTCGTGCTCATCGTCGTGAACGTCTGGCAATACGTCGGGATGACGATGATCGTCTACCTGGCGGGCTTGCAGGGCATCCCGGCCGATATGTACGAAGCCGCGCGGATCGACGGAGCGGGGCGATGGGCGTCGCTTCGGTACGTGACGCTGCCGCTGCTGTACCCGTCCATCAAGATTAACGTCGTAACGAACATCATCGGCTCGTTGTCGGTATTCGAGATCATCGTGGCGCTGACGGACGGCGGTCCCGGCTACGCGACGGAGTCGCTCAGCATTTATATCCTGCGCATGCTGTACGGCAGCTTCACAGGTTATTCCACGGCGGTCGCGTTGATCCTGTTCGTGATCATCCTGATCCCGGTCGCGCTGTTCCTCCGGTTTACGAGGAAATCCGAATACGAGCTTTGAGAGGGTACCCGCCATGACTATGAATCAGAGATTATCGGCTGCGGCCAAATATACGATTGCGGGGATCATGGTGCTGATCGCCTTGATCCCGTTCTATGTCCTGCTCTACCTATCCATGAACACGCCGTCGGCGAACGTCTTCGGCGGACTGTTCCTGGTGCCCGACTTCCACTTCGGCAACTTCGCGGAGGCGTGGGAGGGGTCGAAGCTAGGACGTTCCATGCTGAACTCTTTGATCATTACGTTCGGCGCCGTGGCGCTGATCGTCTTCGTCGCCAGCTCGGCGGGCTATTCCATTGCCCGGTTCCGGAGCAAGGGGAATATCGCGATCTTCAACACGCTGCTCGCTTGCCTCATGATCCCGGCCATTATCATTACGGTGCCGCTGTACACATTAATGAGATCCATCGGCGGCATCAACACCCATTGGGCGATGATCCTGCTGACGGCGGCGAACGCGCTGCCCCTGTCGGTCTTTCTGTATACGAGCTTTATCCGGTCGCTGCCGAGGGAAGTGGAGGAATCGGCGGTCATGGACGGCTGCACGTATTTCACCGCGTTCTGGCGGGTCACGTTCCACTTCCTCCGTCCCGTCACGTCGGCGGTCGTCATCTTGACCGGACTTGGGATTTGGAACAATTACGGGCAGGCGGTTTTCTTCCTGCAGAGTCAAGAGATGCGCACGGTGCCGCTCGCGGTGTCGATGTTCTTCCAGACTTACGGGGCAAAGTGGAACCTGATGGCGGCCGCGGCTTTGATCGGGCTCGCTCCGGCCGTGCTCGCGTTCCTGGCGTTCCAACGGTATTTCATTAAAGGCATCACGGCGGGCGCGCTGAAAGGATGAAAGAAATGGACGAAAGTAAAAAGATGGTTGCGATAACGGATTTGTATCCCGTGAGGGCGCAGTATCGCAGCGGGGAAACGGCGACGCTCGCCGTCGAGCTCGCGAACGTGTCGGGCGAAGCGGCGACGGCGCGCGTGCGCTGCGTCATCCGCAAGCTGGATGCCATCGTGGAAGTGCTGGAGAGGGAGGTCGTCGTTCCGGCGAACGGAACGGCGGCGCTGAGGCTGGAGGCGGGCCCGTTCGCCGTGGACTACGCGGGCTTCGGCGTCGACGCCGAGCTGCTTGCGGGGGACGGGAAACGTTCTGGAGCGCTAGCCGGAATGGTGCCGGGACGAGGCAGTGACGTTGCGGTCGGCGCGAGCCGAGCGTCAACGGCTTTTGACGTCGTGTCGGATTGGAGTCGCGCGTTACGCTACGGCTTCCTGAGCGACTTCGACGGGGCGGAAGCCGGCGACATGGAGGACGTGAAGTGGATGGCCAAGCTGCACCTGAATCTGGTGCAGTTCTACGATTGGATGTACCGTCACGATGACTTAGTGAGCGATGAGGAGACGTATACCGACCTGATGGGCCGGTCCGTTAGCCGGAGCGTGGTCGAGGAGAAAATCTCGTTATGCCATGAGCATGGCATGAAGGCGATGGCGTACGGGGCGGTGTACGCCGCGAGCAAGCCGGTCGCCGAGCGTCATCCCGATTGGCGGCTGTATACGGGCTCGGGCGAGCCGTACGATTTTATCGGCATCTTTAACATTATGAATATTTCGAGGGATTGCCCTTGGCATGATCATATCGTGGGCGAATACCGCAAAGCGGTGGAGAAGCTTGACTTCGACGGCATTCACATGGACACGTACGGCTTCCCGAAGACGGGATGGTCGCGGCTTGACGGGGAGCCTCGGCGGGAGCGGCTCACGGAGCAGTTTCCGGCACTGATCGAGTCGACGCGAGAGGCGCTTGCGCCGATTAAGGACGAGATTTGCCTCGTCTTCAACAATGTGGGAAACTGGCCCGTGGACACGGTCGCGAGATCAAGTCAGGACGCGATTTACGTGGAAGTATGGAAGCCTTACGAGCGTTACCATCATTTGCGGGAAATCATTGCGTGGGCGCAGAGCCTGAGCGGAGGCAAAAACGTCATACTCGCGGCTTACCTGAAGCCTTTCCGGGAGGTTGGCCCGCTTGGCGAGGATGGGGCGGAGAACGGGTTCCGGCTGCTGAACGCGGTCGTGACCGCCCATGGGGCGAGCCACCTGCTGCATGGGGAGAATGGCGGCGTGCTGACGCAAGGCTACTACGTCGATCATTCGAAGCTGCGCCCCGGGTTTTTGCGAACCGTGCGTGACTATGCCGACTTCGGCGTGCGGTACGGGCATGTCCTGAACGCTCCCGGGCTGCGGGACGTGTCCATGACGCACGCGGACGGCGACAATCTGGAGTACGCGTTCGAAGGATTCGCCTACAGCACGTATGGGGAAGCGGGCAAGACGTGGACGATCGTCCGGGAACGGGAAGGGATGTCGCAGATCCACTTCGTGAATCTGGCTTCCGCGACGGATGATCGTTGGAACGAGGCTAAGGAACGTCCGGCTCCCGTTACGGGGCGCATCGTCCGGATCGAGGTGGACGATGCCCCGTCGTCCATCCTGCTGGCAAGCCCCGACGCGAATGGCGGCCAAGCGGTCGCGGTCGATTACCGGGTGGAGACGACGGATCGCGGCATGGTTGCCGTCTTGGAGCTGCCGCCTCTCCTGTTTTGGGATATGTTGATCGTTCGCTCGGGAACGTTCGCAGATTGATGGGTTGGTTGAGCGAGGCTGCCGAACGATCCGGCAGCCTCGCAGGTTAGCGTGGTCGATTAACCGACCTTGGCTCCATGGGAAATCGAAAACAATACAGTTTGTTCCCTGTCCATTCTCATGCCTGCGATCGCAAACGTTTTGAAGTCAACACCCTCCATTTTGGCCCCTCTCGCGTCAGCTCCCTGCATTTTCGCTTTCGAGAGTATTGCCATCGTCAAGTCGGCATCTCTTAAATCGGCTTTTTCTAGATTGGCTCCCGTAAAGTCCGCTTCGAAAAATTTAATCCCCCGCAAGTCCTGTCTGGCCAATCGGGTATTTCTCATATTCGTATAGGACCAGTCGCCCTGAAGAATCGTGATCCCGTCCAGAGTGGAGTTAGTGAAATCAGACCCTGTCATCTTGCATGTTTCGAATTTTGAAGAAAATAGATTTGCCCCGTTAAAATTGCAATTCTCAAATGCTGATTCTTTATGAAGAGAGCCATTTAACGATGCTCCCCGAAAATCGCACTCAACGAATCGGCAATTCGTGGAAGCAATCTCCTCCAGTGATCCGTTCGCAAACGAGCAGCGTTGGAATGTACAACCGATCAGCTCGCCGTATCTCAATTCTTGCGTTCCAAAGTTTACTTCAGAATAATACTGATTGCTATACTGAAACATTAGATACCTCTCCCGTAGTAGATTAAATCTGCTAAATAATAATCATTTTTAATATAGCATACGGGTGTCAAGTACCCGTTTATTCATAGCTAAAAGTCAAGGGATTTTTTTGTAATTCCTCAGCTCGTTTACGATGCGAATCAACGCTTTAAAGCTTGGGACCATGTCGGCGTCGGAGCCGAAGTTCATGATTATATGGGTGTCGGTGTTCGGGTCGTAGAAGAAGTGGGTGGACAAGACGCCGATATGTCCCTTGAGGCGAGGCAGGCCGCGCAGCAGGAAAAAGAACTGCTCGAACCGCGTTTCCATCATGCCTTGCCCGTAATAGAGGCCGGGCCGAAACCGCTGGTCGCATGCTTCCATCGCTTGAAGCGCTTCCGGCCGGATCAGCTTGCCTTCCCGCAGCGCGCAACCGAAAGCCAGCAAATCCTCGCAGGTCGATACGATGCCTCCACCAGCCCAGTCGCAGCTCAGGCTGCGGTATTTGCTAATCTCTGTGCCCTGGAACCAGATAGGGGCAAGCTCCGCGGCGGGCTCGCGTGCGGGCTTCGTATGGAACAGGAGGTAGCTGTCCTTCATCGCAAGAGGTTCGAAAATATGCCTTCTCAGGTTCGCGCCGAACGATTCGCCAGTCGCGCGCTCCAGCAGCAGCCCGAGCAGCACGTAGCCGGTATCGGAATAATGGAACTTTCCGTTCGGGGGAGCGACGGCTTTTTGTTTCGTTCGGGTGAAGTCGAGGAGCAGCTCGGGGGTCCAGAGACGGTCGGGCTTCGCGATAATTTCTTGGTAGAAGTAGGGACCGTCCGCGACGGGATCTCCAAAATAATCCGCGATGCCCGATCGATGCGTCAGCAGTTGCTCGATCGTGACTTTGCGGGAGTAATCCGTCCGTTCATGGAGGAATACCCGGTCCAGCTCGGCCGGTTCGAAGTAGTCGGCAATGGCATCCTCCAGCTTGAGCCGTCCGTGCTCCGCGAGCATGATCGTCAAGACGGCCGTGAACAGCTTGCCGATGCTGGCGATGTGGTAGGGCCTCGGTGGGTTCGCCGACGAATACCGGTATTCGAGCCCGAGCCGCTCGGAGCGGATTAGCACTTGCAAGTCCGGCACGGGGCCGGACTTTTTTTTGTTTCTCCGATCGTTTAATTTGCGGAAATAGGCGTCGAGCCTTTGCGTTCGAGATGGGGGCGACGCGGGAGAAAACCTTGCCATCAGCCAGACCTCCTAACGGATTAAGGCGTTGCATGATTTAGCCTATGCGCGGGCGCCCGGAATCCTTCTACGGCTTAGGTCTCGGTTTTCTTTCTTTCGCGGAATCGCCTGACCTTCATCAGGTTGCCGCAAAGCTTGTCGTCGCAAAAGCGTTTGGACCGGTTGCGCGTGTCGTCGAGGAACACCCACTTGCAGTTGCCGTTGTCGCATAAGCGGATCCGGCTGCCGAGCCCTTCGGCGAGCGATCTTGCGAAGTCGGCCGCGGCTTCCGCGCGGACGCTTCGCCAGGAATCCGCCGCTGGCGTCCAGGAGAGGCGCACGCTTCCTCCTTCCTCCAGCTCGGCCCGCCGAACGACCGCTTGTTCAGCCAGTTGATCATTGATGGCATGTACCATGTCCTCCGTCGCCGCTTCGCCTGCCGCCAGCCGAACCGAGAAACCGCGCAGCTCATCCCGGAAACGCCGCAACTCGGCGACCTCCTCTTCGGAAGCGGGCACGGGAGCGGACAGTCGGTTGCGCTCGAGGAAGGCGGCTTGCCATTCCCGGCTTTCCAGCCTGTCCTCGGCATGGCCGTCACCTTTCCAATCATGCCACAGGCTGTCGGCCAGATCGATCCAGAGTAATTCCATCATTGTTTTCCCCCAATGTCTATTCTAAGTGTAACGACCTAAATTAATTTAGATGGTTTCGTTTTAATGGCGCATATGCTACCTTTTCATTGTAACGTTCAAAATATTATTTAGCTAGTTACATATTCGGGAGGAGAGGTTTGGGATGAGCATGAACCGCGTAGAGCTGTTGCTGCTGCAGAGGGACCAATCGTGGAGCCGGGAGGAGTGGATCGTTCCTTTGGGCGTGGCGCTGGAGGGCGTTCGGGCATCCGTTGCGGCTTGGAAGCCGCAGGGCGGGGGCAATTCGATCTGGGAGACCGTTCGCCATATTAACTTTTATAATGACAGGCTGCTGCGGCTGACGGGAGAACCGCTCGGCGAAGGCGCGGCGTCCAACGACGCGACGTTCCTAGGCGAAGGAGGCTCCGAAGACGAGGCAGCTTGGCAGGCGACGCTCGGCAGGACGCACGAGCTGGCGGACCGGCTGCGCGAGACGATCGCAGCGCTTTCCGAGGGCGACCTGGAGAAGCCGTACATCGAATCGACGGTTGGCCGGCAGCTGGCGGATTGGATGCTTCACGACGGTTACCATAGCGGCCAAGTCGTGCTCATTCGTAAGCAATTAGGCGACTGGAGGTAGCCTGGATTCGCGGCGGGATGACGCCATTTTGACATTGGAATCGCTCTCAAAATCGGGTATGATGGGGTTATTCTTGCGAAAATTTTGCAGTTTTTGCATGCAGCCTAATCTATTCGTTTTTCCGAGGGGGAAATTGTGAGATGCCGTTAGTAGACATGCCGCTAGACAAGTTGAAAGAATACCAGGGAAGAAATCCGCGACCGGCCGACTTCGACGCGTATTGGGACCGCGCGATTGCCGAGCTGCGCGCCGTCGACGCGAACGTCGAGCTTGTGCCGAGTGCGTTCCAGTCGCCGCAGGCGGAATGTTTCGATTTGTATTTCACGGGTGTTCGGGGCGCTCGCATTCACGCGAAATACGTTCGCCCGAAAAACGCGTCCGAGCCGCATCCGGCCGTCGTTCTCTTCCATGGCTATACGGGCAATGCGGGCGATTGGAGCGACAAGCTGGCCTATGCTTCGCTAGGCTTCTCCGTGCTGGCGATGGACTGCCGCGGCCAAGGCGGCTCGTCCGAGGATTCGGGCAGCGTGAAGGGCAATACGCATCACGGCCATATTATCCGGGGTCTCGACGATCACCCGGACAACCTGCTGTTCCGCCACATCTACCTCGACACGGCCCAGCTCGCCGGAATCGCGTTGGGCTTGCCGGAAGTCGACCCGGAACGCGTCTATGCGGCGGGCGGCTCCCAAGGCGGCGCGCTGACGATCGCATGCGCGGCGCTGGAGCCCCGCGTGAAGAAGCTCGCGCCGATCTATCCGTTCCTGTGCGATTACAAGCGGACGTGGGAGATGGATCTCGCGAAGGACGCCTACCACGAGCTGCGTACGTTCTTCCGCCATTTCGACCCGCTGCATGAGCGCGAGGACGAGATTTTCGAGAAGCTTGGCTACATCGACCTGCAATTCCTGGCGGATCGCATTCAAGGCGACGTGCTCATGTTCGTCGGCCTAATGGACACGATCTGCCCGCCGTCCACGCAGTTTGCGGCTTATAACAAGATCAAGGCGCCGAAGCAGCTCGCGATTTACCCGGACTTCGGCCACGAAGGCCTGCCGGGCGCGTCGGACCGTACGATGCAGTTTTTCTTGCAAGAGGGGTAAGAGCTAGCTATAAGATCGCTCTGACATTTCCGCGACCATTCGCGACGATCCGCGACCAATCGCGACCAATCGCGACCAATCGCGACCAATCGCGATCAATCGCGACCAACGCGACCATTCGTTGATCTAGCGGAACTCAGCGCGCTTATTTTGCGATTTTGAGCCGATACGGATATCTAACGGAACATAGAGCACTTATTCCATTGAAATTGGTGTTTTTCAGCCTGAAAAACATAAATAAGGCACCGTGCTTCCGTTAGCCTATCAAATCGATCAAATTGAGCCGAATAGCGTCGGCTGCTTCCGTCCCTCGTATTTTAGGGATTATCTCACGAATGCTCACTCATTCGCAGGATTTCAACATGATGAATTTCAGGTGGGGCGGATGGTTTTCGGCATAGACGATCGTCGACGGAACTTTTGGCATACAGGAACAGAAGTCGCGTTGTTACGCACTTCGCGTAGACGCTCTGCTGCACGCTCCACTTGTCCCTTGGAGGTTCACCCTCCCATGTCTCTACGGGTCTATGCCCTTACATTCCTTCGTTGTACCTGACCAAGGCGTGGAGACCGATTGCGTTTAGAAGACGGGTCATATGCCCTGACGGAAGCAGTACTCGGTTCTCTGTGCTTTCTTTGTCGTTGAAGTCCCGCGAACGAGTCAACATTCGTGAGTGGATCTTAGGTTTCGTGCTACTACTGAAGGCTTTGGGCTAAGCGGCCACAGCGTCTTGTTGCTTGCTCTGGTACGTTTCGCCACGTTGCACCATACCAACAACAATTCGTGCCAGCTTACCGATGAGCTTAAAGACGGATTTCATCTTGGGCATGCCCTTTCGTTGGTTTTGCTCATGCCAATGCTTGAAGTCCGGATGCTGCTTTACCAAGTTCAGCATTCCCATGAATAAGTATTTGCGCAGCATGCTGTCCCCCCGCTTAGAGAGCTTGATCTGGCCCGTATACTTCCCTGACTTTCGCTCCGCTAGATTAAGGCCGGCGCGGCGCAGCAGTTGCCTACCATGGGCGTAATGACGCAGATCTCCTGCGCATCCGAGCAGACAGGCAATGGTGATCGTACCTAGACCGTTCAGGCTGCGGAGCTGCTGAGCGACTGGTACCTGCTCCAATAGGGCTTCAAGCTCTTGCTGCATCTCGTTCAGTATGCGCTGCGTCTCTTCGTAGAAATGCAGTAGCCGCAAGATGTCTTGGCGTGCCGCATCGTTTGTGCCCGACTTGCCGACACTACGCTTCGCAGCGTTCAGCAACTGTACGGCCCTTGCTTTACCGCTGACGCCGGCTACACGTCGCATGCCTTGATTGCGCCATCCTTCCATCACCTCGTCGGCACTAAGGCCGTCCAAATCGCTAGGCAGCGGAAAAGCCTGAAGCGTGGCCAGCGAACGTACGCCGTCCCACTCTTGGAAGATGCTTCGGAACTCGGGAAAGTACAGGTCGATCCAGCGCACGATGCGGTTGCCCAAACTCGTGGACTGCCCCGACCAGTATTCGCGTGCGCTCATCACAGCCTTGATTCGGTCGAACATGGGTTCTTGCGGTGCGTAGTCGGTGTAGTAGCCCCGGCTGACCACATCAGCGATGACAAGCGCGTCCTTCGGGTCGTTCTTCGACGGGCTGTTGTCGCGGTTTTCCTTGTTGCGATGCGTCGTCATGGGGTTCACCAGCACGACCTCGATGCCTTGCTCCAGCAGCCAGCCGGCGAGATTGTGCCAGTAGTGGCCTGTGGGCTC
>NZ_JAVFVT010000025.1 GCF_030929555.1 Paenibacillus sp. LHD-117
AGGTCGGCTACGCATCGTCGCCTTGGTGAGCCGTTACCTCACCAACTAGCTAATGCGCCGCAGGTCCATCTATAAGCGACAGATTGCTCCGTCTTTCCCGAATCGGCCATGCGACCAATTCGCGTATCCGGTATTAGCATTCGTTTCCGAATGTTATCCCAGTCTTACAGGCAGGTTACCTACGTGTTACTCACCCGTCCGCCGCTAAGCATCAGAGGTGCAAGCACCTCATCAACTCCGCTCGACTTGCATGTATTAGGCACGCCGCCAGCGTTCGTCCTGAGCCAGGATCAAACTCTCCATAAAAGTGTTTGATAGCTCTAAAACGTTGTTGCTATTTTCGATCATTACGCTTACGAAGTGTTTTGCTTCGCAAAACTTTAGATCGGGCAGTTTCGCTCGTTGTTCAGTTTTCAAAGAACAATTTCTTGTCTTTCGTTTCTTGCGTGTCGGCCGTTTGTCTCAGCGGCGACTTTTATAATATATCACACTCGCCTATCTCATTGCAAGTACTTTTTTTCAACTTTCGACATTTTTCTTTCAGCCTTTGGATCGGCTTCATGTTGTGTCGGATTCGTTGTAATCACTCGCAGAAAAGCGGCGAGTTATAATGTATCACATCATTCTCGAACAAGTCAACACCAAAATGAAAAATCATTTTCTCCCAATAAAGAACCAAGCTTTCGCCAACAAAAAAGCCTCTCCCGAGGTTAATTCCGTTCGGTTAAGATCGGTACCCGGTCAGAGGCTATATTCCAAGTTAAGCATTCATTATTGTATAGCGGAGTTCGATCGCACCGCTTTCCTGCGGTTCCTGCATAATGGCGACTTCCCTCACGTACGCCCGCTTCACCAACTTTTGAATGACGAGCGAAAGATCCACATGCAGCTCCGCCAAAGACGGGTGGGAATGAAGCTCCCCTATGCTCCAAGGCTCGCTGCGCGAATTCATGATCCGGATCAAAAGGTCGCAGCAGGATTTCATTTTGCTCATGACGGAGAATTCGCATGCGAGCATAACAAGCTGAACCCGCTGCTCCAATGTTTCCGGACTGGCAGTAAGCTCTTCGTAAAGCTTGTACACCCCAGGATGAACGCGTTTCAACTGCTTCCAAACCGTCAGCTCAGGATGCCTGCCTTCTTCTATTAGGACAATATGAGCCCAATGGGTTAGCGCCGTCAATACATGACTGTACGCATCCAACATATTCCCGTCCATAAGATCCTGTTTGGCTTGCAAATACGTTCTTAAGAAGCCGATGAATTCGATGAACCGTTTTTGCTCACGCATGGATTCCGGGAATAACAGTAACCGCTCACGTACGCCCGCCAAATAACCGTCGCGATCCAATAATATCTCCCCCCGTACTAACCACTCGATAATATTCCGATGTTCTCCGATCGAGATCCAGCTCTGCAGCGTTTCCCGATGAACGGTTCTGATCAATGCGCGCGAGCCGTCCAATCGGATGTGTTCCGCATGTTCCGCGCCTGCTTCGTTGTCTATTACCAACAGGGCAAGCAAGTCCAAGCCATCGATCAGCGGGTTATAGGGATAGGGATTCTCGATGACGGCTAGGGATACTAGTCCGGGGCGATCCCGATAGATGTCCATAAAATGCGTTCTGATATGCTCCACAGGGTTCCTCCGTATAGCTAATCGCTATCGATTAAGCTATAATAATAATCTACAGATTTATTCTTTTTCGACAGGGCATGCCTACTTTCCTGCTTGTCGCCGTAGCTTTTCAGTCTCATTTTCGTAAGCCAATAGTCATAGGAAGGGTTTGAAACATGAATAGAATTTTTTTCAAATCGGCAAAAATCAATGAATTCCGCTTATGGGGCCTCGTTTTCACCCTAGTCGGCATGGGCATAATGATCCTTGGAACGGCGGGAATTGTGTTGTGGGGACAAGCCGGGAAAATCGTTGCAGGCATCTTTATGATATTCGGCATGATCTCGCTGCTAATCAGCGTCGCCGTTTACTTCTGGGCCGGCATGATGTCTACGAGCGCCACGATGCTGGAATGTCCGGAATGCGGCCGCCAGACGAAAATGTTAGGCAAGACGGACCGCTGCATGTTCTGCAGGACGATGCTCACGCTGGACCCTAATCAAGCCCGGGATTCCTCGGCCGAAGAAATAAACGCTTAGAAAACGAATAAACCTCCGTGCATGGTGATCGACTCACCTGCGCGGAGGTTTTTTATTGGAATGAGTGCAGTATTGACTTTATTTCGTCAGCGTTTCGTTAATCGTGTTCCAAATGGATGGGGTCTGGAATGCCCGCTGCCATGTGGCCACGCCGGCCAGATCATACTTGCGCGCAAGCTCGACCCTCGCTTTCATCGATAAGTCGTCTTCGATCCAGATCCGTTGTTTGACGCCTTCTTCCGAATACTCGATGTAGTTCTGCCCCGAGGCAGCATCCTTGACGGGCACGAGCTTCTTCTCGGCGATAATCTGTTTCACCCGCTCCATGCCGACCGCTTTCGATGTTACCTCAACCTTGCCGTCCGCTCCCGCCTTTTCGCTCCATATTCTCGCGTACAACGGCATACTCAAGATCAGCTTGCTTGCGGGCACGTTATCTTCTTCCAAAATGCGCGTAATGGAACGCTCCGTCCATGGAAGCGAGGCGACCGAACCCGACTTCGGACTCGAAGCCCAATGCTCGTCGTAGGCCATCACCATCATATAGTCCACGGTGCGTCCAAGCGCTTCGCGATCCAGGAACATCGACCACATCTCGCTGGTCGACTTCGGCGTGACGTCGATTGATACGACCAACCCGGCTTCGTGCAAAAGCGGGGTAAGCTCCTTCACGAACTGGACGAGGTTCTCCTTGTCTTTGGTATACACGTTTTCGAAATCGATATTAAAACCTTGCAGCTTGTACATCTCCGCAAAAGCGAGCAACTGCTGGATCATAACGAACCGGGACTCCACTGTCGCCAGCGCTTCCGTCGTCCGATCCGGCTCGAAGCCGTTGCTGAACAACGCCCACACCTGGTAGCCCCGATCATGCGCCCACTTCACGTAAGCCGGATCGGCTTTGCCTTTGATCGTGCCTTTGCCGTCGGTAAGCTCGAACCAGGTCGGGCTTACAACGTTGACGCCGGGCATCTCGCCGATTTTGGTCGGATCGATCTTCCGCTCATAGACGGCTTCCCATGTCAGATTGATCTTCTGTCCTTGCTTCCAAGGAACAAAAGGCTCATTGCGTTCAGCGATCGAGACGGTTTCGGTTTGCGTAAGCTTAATTTCCTTTTGCTTAACGTACCCGATATGGCCTTGCTTGCTCTGAACGAGCAACCAGCCGTCAACCTCTTGCCAGACGCGAACGGTCTCGCCCTGCGGAACTTTCAGCAAATATGGCTCTCGAATGGATGGCGCCGTACGGATAGCAGTCCCATTATCCGGCAAGGCTTCGGCAAGCTGCACCGTTTCCCCTTCTTTAAACAGCGTGACGACGCCGCTCTCCGTGTTATATTCGACTTTTAAGCCATAGAGTTCTTCGAGCGGAGTCACCGGGATATAAACGGTATCGTTCGTTACTTCTGACGCGATCGTCAGCTTATAGGGCTGCTTGTTCAAAATGCCGGTAAGCGCGTCCGTCTTGAGCCGAAGCACTTTATCCGCGCTGGTCAGCACAATCGTTCCCGTGGCGCTTTCATAATGAATAGGCTTGTCCTCGGCGAATAATCGCTCGAGAACCGGCAAAGGCAGCTTCACCTCTCCGTTCTCGATTAACGCTCCATGCTCGGCTTCCACACCGTTTACCATAATCGGATTGGATACCGCGTACGATGGATGCTGGAATTCCCTGCTTGGAATATATTTCATATATCCGAACCACGCGAAAGTAGCGATAGCGGACACTATAAACAGAAATAATAAGGTCATAAATCCGACTCTCCGTTTGCGGCGCGGCGAACGGATGTAATTCGTTTCCAATCCTTCACACTCCTTGGCTGTCGATGTAGTCTGATTCTTGTTCCGGTTCAAACAAAAACGTGCAATAAGTAGCGTTTGAACGCTGCCCAGCACGTTATCGTTATGGCATATCCTATTCTATAGACGGTAGACGTCCCTTAAGTGTTGCAAACCGAACATAATCCATATATCTCCATGCGGTGGCCGTGAACGGCAAATCCGGTTTCCTTCGAAGCGACTTTCTCGACCTCCAGCAGCGGTGGATAACCGAAGTCGACGATTTGGCCGCAGCTCTTGCATATCGCATGATAATGATCCGACAGATCGGCATCGAAACGGCTGGAATCGTCGCCGTAAGTCAATTCGCGAACCAAGCCGGCATCTACAAACAACCTTAAATTATTGTAAATCGTCGCGACGCTCATGCTCGGGTACGCCGGCGAAAGCGCCTTGTAAATTTCATCCGCGGTCGGATGCGCCTTGGTTTCCATCAAGTATCCCAATATGGCGTGTCGCTGCGGGGTCATACGGACGCCATTCATCTTTAGTTGTTCCAGTGCCGTATGAACGTTGGCTGCCATTCCCCTCACGCCTTTCTTTGTAGTCGTTACAATCTATTGTACGTTCAGACTAAAGATTTTGTCAATGAAAGCGCACTCTATCGGGTTGCCCGACTCTCAATGGTTATGCTGTTCGTCGCGTTAATATGAATGCGGTAAGTACCTTCCCCCGCCGTGCCGCGAATGGTTTTGCGGATTTGCTCGAAAGGCAGTTCCGATTCGATCTTGCCAAAAGTTACCGAACCGTACAGGGAGTAGTCCCCCAGCTCCGGGAGCCTAACTACGATTTCGCCTACGGAGCTGTCCAAATCCCAATTGCCGCCGACCACGCTGCTGTCGACTGAGATTCCGCCGTTCATCGTATTGGCTTTTACCGCTCCGTTAGCCCCGTTAATCGCAATGCTGCCGTTTTTCGTCTCCGCTTCCACGTCGTCTTGGATATCGACCAGCTTCACGTTGCCGTTCGACGTTGTCGCATATAACGTTCCGCCGGTTACGCGCTCCGCCAAGATCTCGCCGTTCTTCATCTCCAGGCTGCTCTCTCCTGCAATCGCATCAACCTCGATGCTGCCGCTGTTCCCTTGCACGGCCAGAGATCCCGTCATCTGCGCAATTCGAATCATGCCGTCGCCGCTCTTCACGGTCAGGCCGTCTTCGGCAACCAATCCTTCAACATCAGTCGAACCGTTGCCGACCTCGATCATCACTCGAACGGCCGATGGGGACTCTTCTTCGGGCGGGGTTGCGGATTCCGATTCTTGGCCGAGCTGGGATTCGGCCGGTCCACTCGGCAGCGTCTCGGTCGATGTCGCTTCCAGCGGAGGTGATCCCGGCGTTGCCGTCGGAAGAAGATCCGATGATACCGGTTCGTCGCCGGCATTCGAATCCGTCCCCGTATCCGCAGGTGCCTGCGTTCCGACGGGAGGGGTTTCCTTCGCTAGAGGCTCGAACCGCGGGACGACGACGGTCAAATTCATTTTCGGAATCCGGTTGTTATCGGCACCATACATTTGCCCCTTGCTCTCGATCACGATTTCTCCGCCGGGCGTAACGTCTACGGTCGATTGCTCCGCGATCTTCTTTGATTCGGATTCGTCGGCCGCGTCCACCCATACCGTGGCGTACAGTTCGATTTCATCTACGTCGCCTGCGCGAAGGCTCACGTCGCCGTTCATGTTTTTGATCGTAATCGAAGCTAGCTTCTCATCGACGAGCACTTTCGTGACATTTTTTTCGAACCGGTATCCTTTCTCTTCCCCGTAATCGACCAGCCCGTTCAGATCGACGTTGAATTGGTCCAGCCAACGCACGGGGAAATCGGCAAACTGGGTTACCGAATATGCCGTAACCGCAACTACCAGCGCTGCGGCAGCCCCGGACAAGTCCAACCTCAGCTTGGCGGCTTTGGCCCGAAGCACCGTGCTGTACAAGATGATCTCGATGCCAAGCACAACGAAGAGGATCGGCCACCATTCCAGGAGCATCACGATAAAATTGCTGCCGCTCGCCTGATCCCAGAGAAGCAGCGCTCCAACGGCAAGAATGAGGATGGCCGACGTGATGCGCCCTAGTTTAAACACGGTGAACTCTCCTCTCTCCATGACTGACAATACGATAAAACAAGCAAGCATCATGAGCAGCGGGCCGACGATCAGCTCGGCAAGCTCGTTCATCCACGGAAGCAGCATGTCCGGCGGCTTGATCAGAATCATCATCACCATCCCCGATACAGCCAGCAAAATGCCATGCAGTAGCCTGACGGGTAATTGCTCTTCTTCGCGAGCCGCTTTATGCTGCAGAGAATCGAAGACGCTAACGAAATAAAAGACGGGAAGCAGCATCCCCAAATAAACGATCAGAAGCAAATGCCTGCCCCCGTCCGAATTCGCTAAGCGGAATATTGCCGTATAGTTCAGCAGCAGCGATGACAAGAGCAGGAATCCTCTCGAATAATGGCCGTTGTAAACATGCCCCATTCCCGGAAGCAGGAAAGCCAGCAAGGCGGTCAGCCAAGCCCGTTTCCGATGTTCTATTCGAAGCTTACCCAACGTACGCCCTCCAATTTGTTGAGCTCATCAAGCAAAATAACAGCGGAATCCTTCTTGCGAGTCGGCATCACGACATGTAGCACAAGCCTAGTCGAAGCATCGCAGCCTTCCCGCTCGTCAGCCTCGATATCTTCCATCGTCATTTTGCGTACCGATATTTTGCGTCGATCAAGCACGGCATTGATGCTCCCTAGCCTAGCGGACAAATCGTAGGCCTCGATCTTGATCAGACGGTCTTTCTTCGCGTTAATAAAACGTTTCTCCAGCTTATTGAATCCCCATAACGTCAATAACGCCATGATCGTAACGATCGTCGAGGCGAAATAGAAACCAGCGCCCACCGCCAGTCCGATCGCCGCTACGACCCATAGTGATGCGGCTGTCGTCAAACCCGTAATGGATTTGCCCGTAAAAAGAATCGTGCCCGCGCCGAGAAATCCGACGCCCGTAATAACGGCTGCCGCGAGCCGGGCCGGATCTACCCGAACGTTCGGCTCTTCCACGAAATCGGCGAATCCATAGATCGATAATAACATAAGGAGGCAAGCCCCCAAACAAACGAGAATATTCGTCCGGAAGCCCGCCGCGTGATTGGACGATTCCCGTTCGAATCCAATAACCCCCCCGAATATGAGAGCAAGCGCGAGCCGGGCGGCAATGTCCCACTCGCTGATTATCCAAGGACTTTCCATCATAGCGCCAGCCGTCATCATTGCAACCCCAACCCTTCTCTTTAATGGTTTAAAATTATATGTCCAACTTGTACGTGGAATTCAAAAAAGCGCAGTTCACCTATAGCGATGAACCGCGCCTTGATTATGATGGGTGCAAGTACTAGCCCAGACGTTCAAGCAACAGCTTGTTCACGAGCGCCGGATTGGCTTTGCCCTTCGTTTCCTTCATGATTTGTCCCACAAGGAAACCGATCGCCTTCTCCTTGCCCGCCCGGAAGTCTTCCACGGACTGCGGGTTGCGCTCGATGACCGCGTCGACGATGCCGATAATCGCGCCTTCGTCGCTAATTTGGACGAGGCCTTGCTCTTCGACGATTTGCCCCGGCAGCTTGCCGTTCTCGAGCATCGCTTTGAACACGGTTTTGGCGATTTTGCCGTTAATCGTGCCTTTCTCGAGCAAGCCGATCATCTCGCCAAGCCCTTGGCCCGTAAGCTTCACGTCCGCCAGCTCGAGGCCGTTCGCGTTCAGGTAACCGAGCAAATCGCCCATGACCCAGTTTGCCACGGACTTCGCGTCCTTGGTATAGGACAAGCTCTCTTCGAACAGGTCCGCGAGCTTCTTGGAAGCCGTGATGACGTCGGCATCATAAGAAGACAAGCCGTAGTCCGCCTGGTAACGGGACTTGCGCGCATCCGGCAGCTCCGGGATGGAAGCGCGCACGCGCTCCTTCCACTCCTCGCTAATATGAAGCCGGACCAGATCCGGGTCCGGGAAGTAACGATAGTCATGCGCTTCTTCCTTGCCGCGCATCGAGAACGATTTGCCGACAGCGTCGTCGTAGCGGCGCGTTTCTTGCACGACTTCGCCGCCGCCGTCGAGAATGTCCGCTTGGCGGATTTGCTCATATTCGAGACCGCGCTGCACGCTGCGAAAGGAGTTCATATTCTTAAGCTCGGCACGCGTGCCGAATTTCTCCTGGCCGTACGGACGCAAGCTGATGTTCGCGTCGCAGCGCAGGCTGCCTTCTTCCATCTTCACGTCGGAAACGTCGCAGTAGAGCATGATCGCGCGAAGCTTCTCCAGGTAAGCCTTCGCTTCCTCTGGCGTGCGGATGTCCGGCTCGGAGACGATCTCCACGAGCGGAGTGCCGACGCGGTTGAAGTCGACGAGAGACGCGTAACCGCCGTCCACGTGCGTCAGCTTGCCGGCGTCTTCTTCCAAGTGAAGGCGAGTAATGCCGATTCTTTTGGTCTCTCCGTTCACTTCGATATCAATCCAGCCGTTCTCTCCGATCGGCTGATCGTATTGCGAGATTTGGTACGCTTTGGGCGAATCCGGGTAGAAGTAGTTTTTGCGGTCGAACTTGCTGATGTCGGCAATCGTGCAGTTCAGCGCCATTGCCGCTTTCATCGCGTATTCGACGGCTTGCCGGTTCAGCACCGGCAATACGCCGGGATGTCCGAGACAGACCGGACATGTATGGGTGTTGGGCGGAGCGCCGAAGGCCGTCGAGCAGCCGCAAAAAATTTTGCTGTTCGTATGAAGCTCGACATGCACTTCCAGTCCGACGACCGTCTCGTATTTGTTCGTTACTGACATTCTTCTTATCGTTCCTTTCCGCTCATATTACAGCTGCGGACGCAGCTTGTGATAGTCCGTATGCGCTTCGAACGCGTGAGCCGCGCGCAGCACCGTCGATTCGTCGAACGCCTTGCCGATAATTTGCAGGCCGATCGGCAGGCCGTCGGCGGTTCCGCACGGAATGCTGATGGCCGGAACGCCTGCCAGGCTCACCGGAATCGTGCAGATATCGTTCAAATACATCGTAAGCGGATCGCCGACCTGCTCTCCGATGCGGAACGCGGGCGTCGGCGCCGTCGGGCCGATAATGAGATCATATTGCTTGAACACGTTGTCGAAGTCGCCTTTGATCAGCGTGCGTACTTTCTGGGCCTTCAAATAGTAAGCGTCGTAATAGCCGGAGCTCAGCGCGTACGTACCGAGCATGATCCGACGCTTCACTTCGGGGCCGAAACCTTGGCTGCGGGACTTGCGGTACAGGTCGATCAAGTTGTCCGGGTTGTCCGCCCGAATGCCGTATCTCACGCCGTCGAACCGTGCGAGGTTCGACGATGCTTCCGAGGAAGCGAGCAAGTAATAAGCTGCAATCGCGTATTCCGTATGCGGCAGGGATACTTCCTCCCACGTCGCGCCGAGCGATTCGTATACCTTCAGCGCGTTCACGACGGCTTCCTTCACGCGGGGGTCGATGCCCGCGCCGAGATACTCCTTCGGAACGCCGATGCGGAGACCCTTGACGTCGCCGGTCAACGCGGCCGTGTAGTCGGGAATGTCCACGTTCGCGGACGTCGAATCGCCGGCGTCATAACCCGCGATCGCTTGCAGGACGTACGCGGAATCCTCGACGTTCTTCGTCAGCGGGCCGATCTGATCGAGCGAGCTGGCGAACGCGACCAGACCGAAACGAGAGACGAGGCCGTAGGTAGGCTTCAAGCCGACGATGCCGCAATATGCGGCAGGCTGGCGAATAGAGCCGCCCGTGTCGGAGCCCAGCGAGAAATAGACTTGTCCGGCCGCGACCGATGCCGCGGAGCCGCCGCTGGAGCCGCCCGGCACGTAATCGGTATTCCACGGGTTGCGGGTCGGGTAGAAGCTGGAGTTCTCGTTCGAGCCGCCCATCGCGAATTCGTCCATGTTCAGCTTGCCGATCGTGACGGCATCCGCCGCGTTCAGCTTGCGCGCCGCCGTCGCGTTATAGATCGGTTTGTAATTGCTGAGGAATTGGCTTGCGCATGTCGTCGTCAGACCTTCGGTCACGATATTGTCCTTGATGCCGGCCGGCAGGCCGAACAGCAGGCCCTTCTCTCCGCCTTGCTGCAGCGTCTTGTCCAATTCGGCGGCTTGCGTGCGAGCGCCGTCTTCATTTAATGAAAGAAAAGCCTGGATGGCCGGTTCCGTCTTCGCGATCCGATCGTAAGAGCTATCCACCAGCTCGGTAACGGAAAGCTCCTTGTTGTTCAGTTTGTTATGTACTTCCTGCAGGCGTAAGTCGAACAATGCCAACAGTAGCTCCTCCCTTCGATGACACCTTGATTATGATTCAAGTACCGCAGGTACTTTAATTTGTCCGTCTTCTTCATCCGGCGCGTTCAGCAGCACCTTCTCGATCGGCAGCGATTCCTTGCGGACGTCGTCTCTCATGACGTTCGTAATCGGCAGCACGTGGCTGGTCGGCTCGACATCGTCCGTATTCAGCTCGTTCAGCTTCTCCGCGTATTTCAGAATGGCGTTCAGTTGGTCGGTAAACTGCGCTTTCTCCGCATCCGTTAATTCCAGCCGCGCCAGATTCGCCACATGCTCGACATCCTTCAGCGTTATGCTCATCGGTAACTCTCCTTCTCTGCTTCAGCTTCGGTCATTCCCACCATTATAGCCTACATCTGCCGCCGACAGCAATTAGGAAGCCCGCGAAAGCGAGCGCCATGCAAGGCAAGGGCACAAAAAAAGAAGCAGATCGCTCTGCCTCTGTTTCTTCGCGTATGATCGAAGACGATGTTCGGTTAAATCCAAGCCTTCAGATTCACCTGACGAATGAAGTCTTCGCGGCTTAGCGGTTCCTTGGCTGCGTTATCGTCTTCTTCCTCTTGTTCTTGCTCGCCTTTCATAATCCGGTAAAATAATTCCTCGTTATGCGTGGCGAGGGCGTAATCGATAAGCGCCTCCCGCTCGATCCTGTCCGCTTCGAGCTGGTACAACACGTCCTCCAGCTCGACGTCCTCGTCCGGCAGCAAAAAGTTGCGGTTCGACTTCGGCACCCTGACCACGTAGTCAAAAACGTTATCCGCATTGCGGTCGTAAGCAATTATATACCCATACTCCCCGACGGGAAGGTTCTGTTCATATTGATCCGCTACAATGATCACCTTGGAGCCCAGCTGCAGCATCCTATCAACCCCTATCGCTCTAGTCACTGTACTCTCTCTTTCCGTTTCTACTATCCTACTAAAAAACGATTCTTCTGTCCAATAGCGGATGAAAGAGTTCGATGATTCGAAACGGCTCCGGATATGAGGCTTGCCGCGGTCGCGCATGTATCGTTCGGAACGGACTACTCCGTCTCTCTTCCGAGCTCGAGCAAAGCCGTTGGCAGCTGGAACGCCTTGTTGTTCATAAGCAGGCGGGTCAGCTCTTCGCTATCGTCGCCGCCTTGGCTTTCCTTGATGACTGAGATTTCGCGGTGCAGCCTCTCCATCTGCTGATCCAGCCGGTTCGCCGAGTCCGATGCTTCCTTCAGCTCCTGGATGAGCCTTGCGGGAACGGACTGATTGTATTTGTAAAATATTTTATGCTCGAGGCTCGCCCAGAAGTCCATCGCGATCGTGCGGATTTGAATTTCGACGCACACGCTCTCCCGGCCGTCCGACATATTGACCGGCACTTCCGCCAACAAATGCAAGCTGCGGTACCCGTTCGGCTTCGGCTGCTCGATATAATCCTTCACTTCGAGAATGTGCAGGTCGAATTGATTCTGCAGCATATCCCTGATTTGATAGATATCGGATATGAAAGAGCAAGTAATGCGCAGCCCCGCGATATCTTTGATTTCCCGTTTAATGTCTTCCAGCGAGAACGTAATGCCCTTGCGGCTGATTTTATTCATAATGCTTTCCAGAGACTTCACTCTCGACTTCGTATGTTCGATCGGGTTGTAATCGTGCAGGAACTGGAATTCTTCCTTTACGATCTCGATTTTGGTTTCCAGTTCGTTCAGCGCGAATTGATACATCATCATAAAACGGGTCACTTCGGTCTTCAGCTTCTTGAATTGTTCGATCGGATAATTGGACATGCCCATCGTTTCTAATCTCCTTCGTCCGGAAGCAGCTTTCGGCCTCGGTTCTCGAATGCATCCATCATAGTATGAACGCGGGCTCCATTGCAAATGGGACGAAGCGACGCCTTAGCAGGCTCTCTCTCAGACGCGCAGTGCGCCCTTCCGGCGGAGGCCAACGAAAAAGGCTTCCATCCCTGCGGATAGAAGCCTTGATCGTTATCGATGATTATACGTTGACGTAAGCGCCTTTGCGGTCCGCGGATTTGATCTCCGCTTCGACGATTTCGAGTGACTGTACAGCGCTCTCCGGCGAGCACACCGATACCGGCTCGCCCTTGCCGACCGATTCGACGAAGTACTTGATTTCTCGGTAGTAGCCCATGTCCGGGGACAAATCCGCGACGAATCCTTCGCCATCATAAGGGTTCACCTTCAGCGCATTGTTCTCGAACACGAGATTCGCCCCTTCGAAGTTGACGCGGAACGTCATCGCGAAGCCGAAGTCTCCTTGCAGCGTCCAATCGGCTTGCGCGTTCAATACTTTGCCGTCGGGATAAACGTAATTGGTCGAGACGATATCGTAGGCACTGCCCGGGATCACGTTGCGCGCGATGGAGGATACGCTCTCCGGCTTGCCGAACAGCCAATTGATGACGTCCGTATCGTGGATATGCATATCCACCATGCAGCCTCCGCTTTGCTCGCCGTTCAGGAACCAAGCCTGCGGCAATCCGCCTCCGCGGAAGAAGGTGCCCGCCAGGACGGAACCGTAACGCCCGTCTTCGACGCATGCTTTTAAATATTCGTAGGCCGGCCAGAACCGCAGGCATTGCCCGATCATGAGCGTGCTGCCCGTGCGTTTCGCCGTTTCCGCCATACGCCAGCCTTCCTCCGACGTACGGGCAACCGGCTTCTCGCACAACACGTGAATGCCGCGCTCCAGCATCGAGCAAGTCAAGTCCGCATGCAGCGGCGTAGGCAGCGTAATATCCACGATGTCCAGCTCTTCGCTCGCCAGCATTGTCTCGATGGAATCATAGAGCGTATAAGGCGTCAGATCATAAACGGACTGCTCCGTTGCGATGTTGCCCCAAGCAGCGCCGTTCTTCAGCTCTTCGATCCGCATGTCGCAGATTGCCACCAGCTTAATATCGGCGCCTTCCTTCATTAATCTCACGTAATTGTCGAAGTGCATGCGTCCCATGAAGCCGAATCCGATCAATCCGATTTTTAGCATCGCGCGTTCTCCCCTTATCCCTTGTTATGGTTAGCGCTTGGAACGGCCCAGAATGGCATCCATCGCTCCGGAAGTATTGAAAATGATTTGCTCGGCATGATGCGTATAAGGCGGAATCATCTCTGCCGTCACGTAGTTGTCGTATCCGATTTCCTTCAGCGCGGACACAACTTCCGGATAATTCACATCGCCTGCCAGAAGGTCGACGAAGCCGTGCAACCCGCCTGCCTGACGCCTGTAATCCTTAAAATGAACCTTCTTGATCCGCTCGCCGAGAATGCGGATCCAATGCTCCGGATATCCGCTGTGCACGACGTTCCCTACGTCGAAGTAGGAGCCGACATAACGAGAGCCGTGCGCATCGATAAACGTTCGCAGCTCAAGCGGCGACAGTAAGAACTTGTTCCATACGTTCTCAATCGCGATGGACACCCCCGCGCTTTCCGCGTAAGGAACCAGGCTTCCGATCGCTTCGAGCGCGCGGTCGTAGGCTTTGTCGTACGGCACCACTTCCGCGCCCGGTATAAAATCGACCCCCACCGCGCCTGGAATGACGAGAATGGCATCGACGCCGAGCGCCGCGGCAACCTCAAGCTGCTTCTTGCAGACGTCGACCGCTTTGGACCGGTTGCGTTCGTCCTCGCTCGTCATGGCATACGACCAGTACAAACCGGTCGCGAGTCCCGCAATCTCCAGCTCCGCGTCCTCCAGCCGGCTTCGAATCTCGCGGATTTCCTTGTCGCCCGCATCCAGGCCAAGCTCGCCGGATTCATTCAGCGAAAGCTCGATGCCGTCGAACCCCGCCTTTTTCGCAAGCGCGATCGCATCCGGAATCGAAGTCCCCTCCGCGAACGACCAAATGTTAATCCCTTTTTTCATCTTCCGTTCCTCCCTCACTCGTCTATGGATTCATGATCTTCGAAAATAAGTTCGCCGAATCGTGACGGCATATGAAAGTTAATCGCTCCCGTCGGGCTCCAGGCTTGAAATTCGCGGATGCCCTCCGCATTCTCGTCAATTCTGTAGAAGTTGACCAGCCAGCTCGCTCCCGGCTCGGGTTTCCTGGAGAAATGGGCAGTCGGGACGGCCAGAAGGTACATAAGCATGTGTTCTCCTTCCAGCACTTCCGTACGGAGCCCTTCCATATTCCAAGCGATGTCCCGTCCGGTTACGTGTCCGGAACCGTCGTTCCAAATCCTTGCGTCGAAAACGACATTGCGCGGGCTGACCTCCAGTTCCACGTAAGAAACGCCGCCCTCCGCGCGATCGTCGATGAACACTTCGACGACGTCCTGCTCGTACAGCGGATCGTCATGCTCCTCGAACCGGGATACGATATGACGGTCCGTGCACCGGAATTGGATAAACACGTAGTCGGAATGCCAGCAAGCCCGGACTTCGGTCGGTTCCCGGACCGCTTCTCCGGTTACCGTATCGAATAAGGACACCGCTTCGCAGCGGCTCCAATCGACAGATTGCCATGCTTCGTCGCCTGTGGGCCCATTACCCGAAATCCTGACGGCAGGCTTGCATACGTAACGTTTTGGCAGTTCTTGGTTGCCCGAGCTCAACTCCCCACCCCTTTATCCGATTCCGCGTCTTTACGATCATGTTAAGAACCTGTCATAATACTTATATAATATATGACGACGCCATTATTATCTTTAGCGATACAAGCGATTATTTGCACGATTCCGTTAATCATTTTCAATCTCTTGCGAAAGGTGGAGACGCTTTATGGCAACCAACGATCTTGCCTTCCCGCTTCAGCGGCGGGCCGCGTTCCGGGAATGGTCTCCTTCCATCCATTACGCGAAGTTTCAACGGATGGAGAGAGGCGCGCTTGCGCCCAGGCGAATCTATAATTTCGAGCTGCTATACGTAAGCCAAGGCGAAGCCGCCACGACCATGAACGGAAGGCGCTACGAGCTGTCCGCCGGTCAGCTCGTCTTCCTGCCTTCCGGCGTCTATCATCAGAACGAAGCCGTATCGGCATCAGGCACGCGCTTCCTCGGCATTCACTTCGACTTCTTCGGCGAGCTGGATATCCACACCGAACACGACATGATCGTAAGCGAACCCGCCGTTCTGCCCGGCCGATTCGCGATGGAGGCCGTCTCCGACATGTTCCCTCCATTGTCCCAGCAAGCCGTCTATACGCCGACGTTATCCTGCGTCGCCCTCATGGAGCAGCTTGTCCACGAGTTTACGATGAGGCCGCTCGGCTACGAGCTGGCATGCAAGGCGCTTATGCTGAACATTCTGTCCCATCTGCTGCGCCTCCCGCTCTCCCGTTCGCGGGCGCTCGCTTCCCAGCACGACAATCGGCTGCTGGAGCTGGTCGAGGAGATCGAACAGCGGCCTTCGGCGGCCTGGACCAACGGGCTGATCGCCGATCGGCTCGGGCTTAGCCTGGATCACGCGGCCAAGCTGTTCAAGGAGCTTGTCGGGCAGCCGCCCGGCGAATACGTGAGCGCGATCCGCCACCGCGAAGCTAGAAGGCTGCTCCGGGAAACCGATATGACGATCGAGCAAATCGGTGACTCCGTTGGTTATGTGGGCATTCACTACTTCAGCCGCCAGTTCCGCAAGCACGAAGGCATCTCGGCGACGGAATACCGCAAGCTCTCGCAGGTGCTTTAATAGAAGAAGCCCCGGTCTCGGATTCATGAGACGGCGGGGCTTTGCACTTTTCACCATGAACTAGGCAGGCACATACACTAATCTGGGCACATCACTCTTAGGGTATGGAAGGAACGTGTATCATGGCTACTTCATATATGGATTACGCATCGCCGAACACTGAGTTCGCCTACGACTTGTCGAACAACGTGTTCTTCAAAAAAGATGACCGAAACTACATTCTTTCGTTATCCGTCAAACAGCTAAACACGCTAGGCAACACTTCGATACTGGATATTTTCTTAAGCGAGGGCAATTATGTCGAACCGCATATCCATCAAAACGCATCCGAGCTCGTCTACTGCGTCTCCGGCGCCGCCGTCGTCTCGCTGATCAATCCATTCACGAACCAGCTGCTTAACTTCGCGATCGCGCCCGGCCAAGTCGCCAACGTCCCGCAAGGGTGGTGGCATTACGAAGTCGCGACGAAGGATCATACCCATTTGCTCGCCATCTTCGACGCGCCTGTGCCCGAAGCCATCTTCGGATCGGATATTCTTCGCCTGACGCCGGCTTCCGTGCTCACCGCCAACTATTGCCTCGACGAAGCGAAGGTGAAAGATACGCTCGCTCCGATCAAGTCGACCGTCGTTATCGGACCTCCGGCCGGTTGCGATACGGCGAACGGCGCCATGACGAACCATGGCGGCTTCATCCAGCAAGGCGCGCATCCGCAGCAAGGGGGATGGGCCGGCCAAGGGATGCACCCCCATTACGGACAGCCGATGATGCCGCAGCAAGGTCTCCAAGGGCAGCCGGGCATGATGCCCCAGCAGCCGCAGCAAGGTCTCGGGACGTACGCGTACCCGCTGCGGCCGATCGAATCCGCGCATTCGCCGTATCCGCCTCACTTCCATCCCGTTCCTTTCTTATATCGGAATTGGGATTAAAGCTGCGGCTTGCCGCATTCATCGGGAATCGAAAATCTCGGCTACTGTTTTTCGCTCGAGCCTAGCACCGGCTCCGCCTGCAGCCGAACCTCCAGTGCCGCGGCGCCGTGGAGTTCGAACAGAATCAGCTCGTTGCTGCCCTTTCTCAACAGGGGACCCGGAATATAAAGCGTCTCCTGCGGGCCAACCTCCCAATAACGGCCCAAGTTGAATCCGTTCACGTAAGCGACGCCTTTCGTCCAGCCTTTCATGTTCAGGAACGTGTCGGCAGGTTCGTCGATCTCGAATGTCCCCCGGTAAAACGAAGGTTCATTCTCCGCGTTCGATTCCGATGGCTCGAAGCGGAGGGTGCTCAGATCGTCGAGCGGAAGCGTATGAATCGTCCAATCGAACAGGAATTGCCGCTCGAACCGGATGCCTTCGGTAATGCCTTTATAATCCTTCAATAGCGGCCCGTAGTTGACGCGCCCCATATTCTCCACGAGCACGCTGACGGTAACGCCTTCCGGCGGCACGGAGAAGCTTACCTCCGAAGCCGGATTCCACCGCTCGATGACGCCTTTGTACGCGCCGTCGACGAATACCATGGCGCGGTCGCGCACATCCTGCAGATTCAGCTTGTTTTCGGGACGAGGGCCGGACAACTTCGTTTCATATAAAATAAACCCGCTGTTCTGCCCCATCATCTCCATCGGCTCCGGGCATGCCCTGCGCTGCGGCGAAGACAGCTCGCCGAGCGATCCGCGCAAGCTGGCCCGTTCCGTCATGCGCACCGTGCCGAACGATTGGGCCGGAATCGGTTCCGGCAGCTTAAGGGGTCCCAGCTCCACGTATTTGCCGATGACCTCGCGCACCTTATGGAACTTGTCCGTCACGTTCCCGCTTTCGCCGAGCGGTGCATCGTAGTCGTAGCCCGTGACCGTCGGCTCGTAATGATCCCCGTAATTCGCTCCGCTGTAGAACCCGAAGTTCGTGCCGCCGTGGAACATATAGAAGTTGACCGAAGCGCCCGCCGCCAGCATTTCGTCCAGCACCTCCGCGACATCGTCCGCCGGCCTCGTATGATGCTCTTCGTGCCAATGGTCGAACCAGCCATTCCAATACTCCATGCACATGAGCGGCTGTCCGGGGCGATATTCCAGCAGTTTGTCGAACGATTCTTTGGTTCTCGAGCCGAAGTTGACCGTCGCCCAAACGTCGTCGACCATGCCTCCCTGCAGCATGGCGTCCTCCGGTCCGTCGGACGTGAACAGAAGGACATCCCCTCCCCTGCTCCTGATCGCATCCTTCAAATGGTTCAAATAATCCTTGTCGTTCCCATAGCTGCCGTATTCGTTCTCGATCTGAAGCGCGATCACCGGTCCGCCGTTCGTCGATAGAAGCGGCACGAGTCTTGGCATAAGCTCGTCGTAATAAGCGTCCACTTCGTCCAAGAAAGGCCGGTAATTGCAACGCAGACGCATGCCGGTATCCTTCAGCAGCCAAGCAGGCAGCCCTCCGAACTCCCATTCCGCGCAAATATACGGGCTTGGCCGAACGATGACATGCAGACCTAGCTCTCCCGCCAACGCGATGAACCGCTCAAGGTCCGCGATGCCTTCGAAGTTGAACTTGCCTTCGAACGGCTCGTGCAGATTCCAAGGCACGTAGGTTTCAACGACGTTCAGCCCGCAGGCTTTCAGCTTCAGCAGCCTGTCCTCCCAATATTCCGGCACGATCCGGAAATAATGGATCGCGCCGGATAGCAGTCTGATCGGTTCGTCTCCGAGCCATAACTTTCCGTCATGCACGTTTAAGTTTTTCATTTGAGCATCGCCTCCAGGTGAATGTTTGATACCATCGTATCGAATGCCCCAACAGGCTAACAATGCACAAAATGCGCATATCTTTAACCTTTTGTGCCGAAAACCGCTATCCGGAATATCCATCCGTGTTATAATGCGATCAAATGCCGAACGCGGGGGAAAACGCATGAATCATTTATTCCAATTTCAAAATATGGCCAGCACGCTGCGCATCGTCGGCTGCCACTTCGGCATCCAACCCGAGAGATGGACGTTCGGGATGCATCACCATCATCTCTACGAGCTTATCTGCTGCATGGAAGGCATTGCCGATTTGGATATCAATGGCTCGGCCATACGGTTGGAGGCCGGCGATTGGCTTCTGCTCAAACCCGGCGTTGCCCATGCGATCACGAATGTTGGGCACGGTCATTACGTGTTTTTTAACGTCCATTTCGACCTCGACGATTTGAACGTCAGGGGCCGTCTGGGGCAATCCGCCTATCGGCGCATTCCCTCTTCCGCTGCACGCGAAAGCGGCTTGCCGGAGTCGATCAGGAAGCTGGAGCAATTCCTGCATCGCGACCTCGCCGGGGACGCCGCCATGGAGACGTCTTTCTCCAGGTATATCGCGCTCGAGCTTCACGAACAATTAGCCGTGCAGGCGTATATATTGCTGCTCATTCAGGATATTTTGCGAATGACGGCGGCTTCGGAATCATCCGGGGGCGACGGAACGCGTCCCGCGACCGCTTACGAGCAAGATGTTGCCCATGCCATCGCGGACAAGCTGATGTTCGACTTATCGGACAACCCGAGGATCGAAACCATCGCGAGAGAGCTTCATTTGAGCCGCAGCCAAGCATCCAAAATTTTTTCGGGTATCTACGGTCTCTCGCCCCGCCAATATGTAAGCCGCGTCAAGCAGAGCAAAGCCAAGGAGCTGCTCGCGAGCACCAATCTGACGGTATACGCCATCGCCGAGCAGCTCGGCTTCGGCACTGTCAACCATTTCTCCCGACAGTTCCGCAGATGGACGGGCATGTCCCCGAACCAATACCGGCATTCCGCGCCGGCAAACTGAAGGAAAACGCTTGCGTTGATATGTCGAAATATGTAGAATCATCCATAGCGGCCGGACAACCTCCGGCCTATTTCGACGCGAAGGAGATTCTGCATCATGAGTAAAAGCATTGGCGTCCACGAGAGACCGCCTGCGGGCCAAAGCCTGATGTTAAGCCTGCAGCATCTGTTCGCCATGTTCGGTTCGACGGTTCTCGTCCCGAATTTCCTGCAGGTAGATCCCGCCATCTGTCTTTTGATGAACGGCATCGGCACTTTATTCTACATTTTGGTCACGAAAGGCAAGATCCCCGCCTATCTCGGCTCCAGCTTCGCGTTCCTCGGCCCGGCGGGCGCCGTCATCGCGAACGAAGCGTCCGGCGGCAGCTACGCGGCGGCGCTTGGCGGCTTTATCGCCGTCGGCCTGATCTTCACGATCGTCGCGCTCATTATCAAGTACACCGGTACGGGCTGGCTGAATGTCGTCTTCCCTCCCGCAGCAATGGGAGCGATTGTCGCGATTATCGGTCTGGAGCTGATTCCGGTCGCGGCCAAGATGGCCGGATTTATCCCGGATACGAGCGACCCGGCCTGGAAGATGGACACCGACGTTGTCATCCTCTCCGTCTCGACGATGGCCGTCACCGTGCTCGGCTCCGTTCTGTTCCGCGGCTTCATGCGGATCATCCCGATCCTGTTCGGCATTATTTTCGGATATGTATTGGCCTACTACATGGGCATGACGGACTTTAGCGGCCTAGGCGAGGCCGAATGGCTGCAGTCTCCGACGTTCACGTTCCCAGAGTTCCACTGGACCGCGATTATCGCCATCGCGCCCGCCGCGCTCGTCGTCATCGCGGAGCATATCGGGCATCTGATCGTCACCGGCAATATCGTGGACAAGGACCTGTCCAAGGATCCGGGCTTGCACCGTTCCATGCTCGGCAACGGCATCTCGACGATCCTGTCCGGCTTCGTCGGCTCGACGCCGAATACGACGTACGGCGAAAACATCGGCGTGCTTGCCATTACGAGGGTGTACTCCACGTTCGTCATCGGCGGAGCGGCGGTGATCGCGATTCTGCTGTCGTTCTCGGGCAAGTTCTCCTCGCTCGTGTCGGGCATTCCGGTTCCCGTCATGGGCGGCGTGTCGCTGCTCCTGTTCGGCGTCATCGCGGCTTCCGGCCTTCGCATGCTCGTCGAAGCCAAGGTCGATTACGGACGTCCGACCAATCTCTTCCTGACGACCGTCGTGCTGGTCATCGGCTTGAGCGGTGTGAAGCTGACGTTCGGCGACGTCTCCTTCAGCGGCATGGCGCTCGCGACGATCGTCGCGATCCTGCTCAGCTTGCTGTTCAAGCTGTTCGAGGTGCTGCGCATCACGAACGATAACGAAGCTTCCGGCCATTAAAAAATGACGAATGACTGTCTAATACAACCTGGCACCGGCATATACTCCCTGCAAGGGAGGGTGTCTGTCTATGCGATTTACCGTTCAGTATATACCCCTTAGCAAAATCAAACCTAATTTCTCATCCGGCATGACCGCGCGAATCCGCAAGCTGCGCAAAAAAATGTGGGACTGCATGAATTTGCTTGTCGTGCGAAAAAACCGCAAAGACGGGAGCTATACGCTTCTGGTCGGCAACGACCGGTACGATTTTCTTCGCAAGCATACTAAAAATGTCGTAGCGCCGTGCCTGGTCGATGAAAACAAAGCGAAAACGCAAATCAAATCGTGGCTATTCCGGTTCCGCAGCAACTCGGCGGGACGCCGGTTTCCCGGGTTGAAGCTCCACCGTCTGACTCCAACAGCGCTGTCCATCTTCCTCGCCTTTTTGAAGCAAGAGTCCCGATTCGAGCAGCTTTCCCGCAAAGAGCAGTTGCAGGTGCTCATTCTGGCCGTACGTTACAAGAAGGTCGTTATTGCTTCCATGAAATCGAAGGTGGATCAGCTAAAATGAATAACATTGCAAAAAAGTCCATTGCTGCGTCCGCAGACGAATGGACTTTTTTGTTCGGAATTAGCCGCAGCGGTTTATGGAAGAATAGAGATGTCATTTGGAAAGGAGTGCAATCGAATGAGCAACAAAGAAGGTTTGGCGGAAGGAAGAGTACGCGGCAAAGTCGCCGTCGTGACGGGGGCGGGCTCCGGCATCGGCCGGGCTGCGGCGCTAAGGCTTGCGGAGCAAGGAGCGAAGCTAGTATTGGTAGACCTCATTGATGCGAGAAGCAAGGAGGTCGAAGAGGAGATTAGCAGGACGGGCGGCGAAGCGTTCTTCGCCGACACTGACGTGTCGGACCCTGCGCGCGTCGAGCATGCGATGAAACAAGCCGCCGAGAAGTACGGAAGAATCGACATCCTGTTCGCAAACGCCGGGGTGAACGGCACGTTGGCGCCGATCGAGCATTTGGACCCGGAGGATTGGGACCGGACGCTCGGCATTAACTTGAAGGGCACCTTCCTCGCGACGAAGTACGCCCTCCCGCATATGAAGAAAAACGGCGGAAGCATCGTGATTACGAGCTCCATCAACGGAAGCCGCAAATTTACGGGCTTCGGCATGTCCGCGTACAGCTCCTCCAAGGCGGGGCAGGTCGCGTTCGCCAAGATGGCGGCGCTCGAGCTCGCGCAGTTCGGCATTCGGGTGAACGCGATCTGTCCCGGCGCGATCAGGACGAACATCGGCGAGAACACGAACACGACCCCGGAAGTGAAGGAAATCACGATTCCCGTGGAATACCCGAAAGGCAATCAGCCGCTGGAGCACGGTCCCGGCGAGCCGGAGCAGGTCGCGGATCTCGTGTTGTTCCTGGCTTCGGAGGAATCGAGCCATATCTCCGGCACGGCGATCTATATCGACGGCGTGGAATCCCTGCTGTAACGGCGGGGGATTTATGCATAAGCAGGTCAACCGGCAGCATCGGGTTGGCCTTTTTTTGCGCGCAATGCACACCACTCACTTACGGCTTCGATTTCGAAATCTTGCTTTTCCAATGCAAAAACCGTACGACGAACCTTTTCCGCGGTTATACTGGATGCAGAGGTGATCGTTTTATGAGACGGGACGACAAAGAAGAAAGAAAAATGGGCGACGCGGCGACGGAACCGGAATGGCAAGCCATTATCGGCAACGACGCCTCCTATGACGGCACATTCTTCTACGCGGTGCGGACGACCGGCATTTTTTGCAGGCCTTCCTGCAAATCCAAACCTCCCAATCGGGAGAACGCATCCGTCTTCCGGACGGCGGAGGAAGCCAGGAAAGATGGCTACAGGTCATGCAAACGATGCAAGCCGACAGGAGAGCGGCTTCCCGACGAAGAGTGGGTAGCAACGGTGACGGACTATATTCACAACCGTTACATGGACCCCTTGTCGCTGGAGAAGCTGGCCGACGTCGGCCACGGAAGCCCGTATCATCTGCACCGGACGTTCAAGCGCGTGACGGGGGTTACGCCCGTCACCTATATTCAGAAGGTAAGGATTCGACGGGCTCAGGAGCTCCTGCATGGAAGCGAGCATTCCGTCACCGAGGTCGGCAGCCGGGTAGGCATACCGAACGCGCCTTATTTTATTACCCTGTTCAAGAAGGAAACCGGGCATACGCCCGCGCAATACCGATTATTAAACGGCAAGGGAGGCTATTCGGAATGAAAACGAACCTAACGCGCGACACCCTCTATTGGTCGCTCGCTCGATTCGGAGAATCTTTCGCATATATCGCCGCGACGGAGCAAGGACTTAGCTTCGTAGGCTCGCTAGACGGATCGTACGAGGAAATGACGAGTCGTCTGGCAAACCGGTACGACATCGCGGACTTGGTCCGCGACGACGGGAAGCTGCATGCATACGGGACGGAGCTTGCCGACTATTGGACGGGAGCGCGCACCGGCTTCGATAGCCGATTCGACTTGCGCGGCACGCCGTTCCAGCTGCGGGTATGGGCGGCTCTCCTCGACATTCCGTACGGAGAAACGCGCAGCTATTCCGAGATCGCCTCGGCGATCGGCAGTCCTGCCGCCGTTCGCGCGGTCGGCTCGGCCATCGGGGCGAATCCCGTGTTAATCGCGGTGCCGTGCCATCGCGTCGTTGGCAAAAACGGTACGTTGACCGGCTACCGCGGGGGGCTCGCCATGAAACAAAAACTGCTTCGTTTGGAGCAAGACGCTGCATTCCGGGAGACGCGGCATGAATACGCTGGTCGCTTATAAGCAACCCAAGACGCTCCTGAACAAAGGGACGGGGTTTCTGGAAGGATATAGCCACTCGCTGAATCCTTATAGCGGCTGCGCATTCGCCTGTTCCTATTGTTACGTGCGCGGCATGCCGGTCTCGCTGTTCCGCGGCGAGGTATGGGGTTCGTGGGTCGACGTGAAACAAGGCGCCGCAGAATTGTTTCGGAAAGAAATGGCGAGAGCGCAGGCGAAAGGGCCGGTTACGATTTTTATGTCGTCCAGCACCGATCCCTACCAGCCTATCGAATATAAGGAACGCGTTACGCGTTCCTTGCTGGAGGCGATGGTCGACCTTCCGCCAGACTTCCTTTTGCTGCAGACGCGGAGCCCGCTCGTGACGAGGGATATCGACCTGTTGCAGCGGCTCGGCCGTGGGGTGCGCGTCAGCATGACGGTCGAGACCGATCGCGAGGACATAAGGAAGGCGTTCTCCCCTTCCGCGCCGCCGATCGCCGGAAGGTTGAATGCGCTTCGGCAGCTCGCGGAAGCCGGCGTGCCGACGCAAGTCGCCGTTGCACCTCTGCTGCCATGCAGCGACGGCTTCGCGGAGACGCTCCGTTCCGTGACGGAGAGGGTATGCGTCGACGATTATTTTATGGGCGACGGCAGCGGTGGCAAACGTACCAAACGGCTGGGCATCGGTAAGCTTTATGAGGAGCTTGGTCTGCAGGAATGGTACGAGCCCGCGGCCTACCGCAACGTATACGACCGGTTGGCGAGCGTTTTCCCGGCGGGAGCTGTCTTGATCAGCCAGGAAGGTTTTCTGCCTTAGTCCGCTCCCGGTGCGAAAGCGCGCCTCGGGACCGTTGTAGGTACGCGATACGGACCTACAGCACCGAATGCATACGGCTAAAAAAAGAAGAGTCCGGCAGTCCCGTCGTACACGGGACATTGCCAGACTCTTATTTTTGTCGCGGTAGGAGCCGCTACTTCCTTGCTTCCATCCATTGCTTTGCCAGGCGTTTGGGCGCGGCCATCAAATAAGCTTCTTCGAGCAGGATGCCCATCTCCTCCCAGTCCCTCGGCTCGCGAATGCCTACCCAGCCTCTATGTCCAATATAGGCAGGCTTATGGAAGTGCTCGTGCTGCAGCAATAGCTCCTGGTTCTCCAGATCCGACTTAAACGTCATGCCGTAGTCGCTCATGATGATAAACGACTTGTCCTTCACCTTGAACGTGGTATGGCCATGCCCGTCGATCAGCTCGACCGTCTCGGGAAATCTTGCGCATATGCCGCGTACCCGCTCCAGCATCTCCAGCCCTTCAGGTGTTTTCATTCCGCCCATATCATGATCCATTCGAACATGCCTCCAGCCTTTAGACGGATTTGATCGCGTTAGCGGCCGTGCAGAATTGGTTCAGCGCCTTCTCCAGCACGAATCTCGGACAAGCGAGATTGATCCGCAGCCAGCCTTCGCCTTCCGATCCGAAGACGGAGCCTTCGCTGAAGGCGACTTTCGCTTGTTTGAACATCAAATCTTTGATCCCGTTCTTGTCGAGTCCGAACGCCCGGCAATCCACCCAAAGCAGGTACGTGCCGTCCGGTTTCATCGGTTGCGCTTGCGGCAAATGCTCACCCAAATAATCAAGCGCGTACGCGAGATTGCCCTCGACGTAAGCGAACATGTCCCGTAGCCACTCCTCGCTTTCGTTATAAGCGGCCACGACCGCGTCTTGGGCGAAGTGGCTCGCCATATGCAGGCTGAGCGTGTGGATCCGCTTGTCCATGCGGGCTTTCAGGACCGGGTTGGAAATGACGATGAACGAAGTATGAAGTCCGGGCAAATTAAACGTCTTGGTTACGGACAGCGTCGTGATCGTAATGTCCGCGATTTCGGGCGACAGCGACGCGAAGGGCGTGTGGACATGCCCCGGGAAGGTCAGGTCGCAATGGATTTCGTCGGAAACGACGGTTACGCCGTAGCGAATGCATAGCTCGCCGAGGCGTTGCAGCTCTTCTCGTTCCCAAACGCGGCCGCCCGGATTATGCGGGCTGCATAGCAGCAGCAGCTTTGCCCCGCCTTGGAATAACGATTCCAAGTGGTCGTAATCCATTTCGTAACGGCCGTTCCGCTGGATAAGCGGGTTTTTGGCGACCTGGCGGTCGTTGCTTTGGATGACGTCGTAGAAAGGATAATATACGGGCGATTGCAGCACGACCTGCGAACCCGGCTCGCTGAAAAGCTCCACGGATAGGCTGAGCGATGTCACAACGCTAGGCACGTCGCCGATCCAAGTCGGTTGAATCTCCCAGCCGTGGCGGCGCTTAAACCAATTTACGATAGAATCGGTGTACTCGTTTGTCCGGATCGCATAGCCGTACGCGCCGATCTCCGCCCGCTTCTTCAGCACCTCTTGCACGGCGGGAGGACTTGGAAAGTCCATATCCGCTACCCAAAGAGGCAAAATGTCATTGCTGCCGAACAGCTGCTCGGACTGGTCCCACTTGTAGGATCTTGTATTCCTGCGGTCAATCAATTGATCAAAATTCGCGGTCATGTTTTTCACCTCGTCAGTAGCTTATAAGAGCATTCGATCATCCGGGCTTAAATTCTCGGAATGAAACGCGTCGCGCCGCCAAAGGACGGCGACACCCGTTTCACCTTGTGTCCTATATATTACCGATTCCCTCTCTATGAAGCAACCTATTGTCGATCGATCGCGGCGCGCTTGATATCTGCCCCGATTGATAGTCCACTAGCGGCTGGCGTTCGGTCAGAACGAATAAAAGGCCATGTCCGATCGGAATCGGGCATGGCCGTGTCAGTTCCGCTATGCTTCGCGACCGAGGAAACGCCAGAAGTTGCGGTGGTACATATCTTCCAGGTCGCGTTTGATTTCGTCGTCCGTCACTCGCCAGCCGCTTTCGAGCAGCTTGACGTATTTGTCCGCGAGCGCTTCGCCGAGAATTTTGCGGGAATACTCCCACTTGTAAATCAGCTGCTCGAATACGCGGCAATCGGAATGAATCGGGATCATCGACGTACCGAGCAATTCGATGCGGAAACGCGTCATCTCTTCCACGATCGAATCGGTATTGAGGAACCACCAGCATCCGAAAATCATCAGATTTCGGAATTTGCGCGCCAGGACGGCAAGCTCATGCTGATTCTCTCTCGCGAGCATCGTTACGATAAACTTCTGCTCCGGATACTTCCGGCAAAGGGCTTCCAGGGCCGAAACGTCCGACTTCATGCTCATGTCGCCCGCGAGCCGGAGCGACGGATTGGACGCGCGGCGCACGCCGATCATCAGCGCGAACGGAATGCCTTGCTCCTGGCAGACCGGAATCATCACTTCGTCGATCATCGCGCTGCGGTGATGCTCCGCCGGATAAGCGAAGTCGCCCGGCATCGATACGGCGAGATACAGGGCATCCATGCGTACGATCCATTCCTTGAGGAATCGGCGCACTTCCGCCTTGGTCGCTTCCGTCCACGTTTCTTCGACGTCGTAGCCTTGCTTATTCAACTCGAGGGCCGCGAACGGCCAGTTGTTCAGCAAGGAGTCGACGCGCAGCGCGGCGTAGAATCGAGGATCCTTTTTCCCTTCGCCGGCGAGCCATACGGGACGTTCCAAAGGATCGAACGGATCATTAGTCATGACGATTCGGTCTACGCGGGCAATCTCCATGACGGCATTGACCTGCTCGCTAACGCTGCGTTTGGCGAATGCTTCCCTGTATTCGTCGAGGTTTCTGGAGGAAACGTCGACGCCAAGGCGGTTCAGCATCGTAATGAACCCGCTGGCCGCCTCGCTGACTGGCGAATGGTCGACGAACAGTCTTTGCCAAATCAAGTCGGCCTGCTCTTTCTTCGAGAGCGACCAGAATTCGTCGTACGGCTGATCCGTCCGGCGGAACGACTCCGAAACCAGGTAATGGTACACGAGCAGCTCGTCCACGCCCCATAACAGCAGCGATCCGAATTCCGGCGCGTACAAGTGCGTATGCATATCGGTAACGGGCAGCGTGTTCGCGAGCTTAACCGTTCTCTCCCTCAGTTGCTGTACTTCTTCGTTCATCGGCTCTTTCCTCCCCTATTGCCGCGTGCGGTCAGAAGACAGCAAACGGTACACCTCTTGGTAAACTTCTTCCAGCGCAACGCCGAATTGACGCGCGGCTTCGGCCGCATCCTCGTATTCCGGCGCCGACTTCACAAGCTTCTCTCCCTCAAAAGCCTGCTTCACCCGAACGTTCCCGTAACGGGTGTTCACGTCGATCCAGCTCCGACTCAGTATTCGTCTGTCCGCCGAATAGCTCCTCACCCCGAACGTCGACGTTTCCCGCAGCAAAATATCCTCGCAGCGGACTTTGTCCTTCGGCTGGCAAAGCACGGTCAGCAGCACGCCCGGACGGTTCTTCTTCATGAACACGGGCGTGTAATAAACATCCAGCGCTCCGGCCGCGAATAAGCGATCCATCGTATAGCCGAGCCGCTCGCCCGTCATGTCGTCGACCTGCGTCTCAAGAACGGCGATCGTCTCGTCGCTGGCCGACTGGGACTCGCGGTACAAGACGGCGCGAATGACGTTCGGATGATCAAAATCTTTGGTGCCCGCGCCGTAGCCGATCCGTTCGATGACACCTCCCGGCGTCGAACCGAACGAAGCAGCCAGCGCCTTCGCGATGCCCGCGCCCGTCGGCGTCGTAAGCTCACCCTGCGCGGTAAACGCGGACAACGGCACGCCGGTCAGAATCTCCGCTGTCGCGGGAGCCGGAATCGGATACACGCCATGCGCGATTCTTATTCTTCCGTGTCCAACGGGAACGGGCGACACGATGATTTCCCCGATATCAAGGCTCTCGAGCGCCAGGCAAACCCCGATGATGTCCAAAATCGAATCCATCGCGCCAACTTCGTGGAAGTGAACCTCGGCGGGATCCATGCCATGGATTTTCCCTTCGGCCGCGGCAATGACTTCGAAAATCGCGATGCTTCGCGCCTTCACCCGTTCGGGCATGCTCGAACTTCGGATCATCGCCATGATGTCCGTCGCTTTGCGATGCTCATGGTCATGGTGGTGGCCGTGATCGTGGCTGTGCGCGTGCGCATGGCCATGTGAAGGCGCATGGTCGTGATCGTGATCATGGCTATGGCTGTGCGTATGCGAATGGCCGTGATCGTGATCATGGCTATGGCTGTGCGTGTGCGAATGGCCGTGATCATGTTCATGGTTATGGCTGTGCGCATGCTCCGCAAACTTAAGGTCCAGCCATTTGGCCGTAATGCCTTTACGATTAACCGGGATGAACGCCATGGTGAAATCGTCGATCGGCAGCTTGCGCAAATGCGACTCGATATAGGTCGGGTCGGCGCCCAAGTCGACCAAAGCGGATAATGTCATATCGCCCGCAATACCCGATATGCAGTCCAGATATAATGTTCTCATTGCCCTCTAGCCTCCGCTACCAGCTGCAAAATGACGGCTGCCTGATACGCCGCGCCGAAGCCGTTGTCGATGTTGACAACCGTCACGCCGGACGCGCACGACGTCAGCATCGCAAGCATGGTCGTGATGCCTTGCAAATTGGCGCCGTAACCGACCGAGGTCGGAACGGCAATAACAGGCCGCCGCACAAGTCCGCCTACTACACTGGCTAGCGCGCCTTCCATGCCGGCTACCGCGATGACGACCGACGCTTCACGGATCCGGTCCTTCTGCGCGAGCAGGCGATGCAGTCCGGCTACGCCGACGTCATAAATTCGGTCGACGCGGCAGCCCATCCACTCCGCGGTTCCGGCCGCTTCTTCGGCTACCGGAATGTCCGATGTTCCGCCGGTCAGCACCGCAACGGTTCCCGGCAGCTTTCTAGGCTCCCCGTCCAGCCGGACGAGCTTCGAGACTGGATCGTACGCGGCGTTCGGGAACTTCGCGACGATCCGTTCGGCCATCTCCGTCGATGCCCTCGTCACCAGCGCCCGGCCATGAAGCTGAGCGATGCGGCCGAAGATCGCCTCCGCCTGCTCCCGCGTTTTGCCAAGTCCAAAAATGACCTCGGGAAAGCCGGTCCGCTCCTCCCGGTCGACGTCCAGCTTGCAAAATTCCATTTCCTCGTAACCGGACATCATACGACGCCTCCCAGCTTGAGTGCTTTGTTCATGCTGCCGCTTTTGTAGCCGCCCATGTCCATCGAGACGTACAGGAAACCAAGCCGTTTAAGCTCGGAGGAGATAACCGCCGAATGACCGACAAGATCAGCCATCGCTCCCGGCTCCACTTCGATCCGGGCGAGCTCGCCATGCGTCCTTACGCGGACCTGCCGAATGCCGAGCGACCTGATGAAACGTTCCGCCGCACCGACGCGATTCAGCTTCTCGATCGTAATTTCTTCACCGTAAGCGATACGGGAGGACAAACAAGCGAAAGAAGGTTTGTCCCATGTCGACAGCTCCGCGCGCATGGATAGCTCGCGGATTTCTTCCTTCATTAGGCCGGCTTCCTGCAGCGGTCCCCGGACGCCTTTCTCCTTTGCCGCCTGAACGCCAGGGCGATGCTCGTTCATATCGTCGGCGATCAAGCCGTAGACGATGTGACGGTACGTCCCATTCTGGACGAATGGCTCCAGGTGCTGGAACAAGCTTTGTTTGCAAAAATAACACCGGTTGCCGTTGTTCTCCTTATATCCCGGGATGTCGAGCTCCGAAGTCTCGATGACGACATGACGCGTGCCAAGCTCATGTGCAAGGGTCTTTGCCGCTTCCAGCTCCTCCGTTGGATAGGTTTCCGAATCGGCGGTCACCGCCAGCACTTTATCCTTGCCTAACGTTTCCAGCGCCGCATAAAGGAGGTACGTGCTGTCCACGCCTCCCGAGAAGGCGACGACAACGGAGCCCATTTCGCGCAGTATCTCTTGAAGTCTCTCTACCTTTTCCTGAGCCATAACGCCCCTCCTTCGTTGTTCTGCTCCGCTATATAGGCAAACGATCCATCTCGTGCATGGACGGCTTCAAAGCCTGATATAGATTCAAATAAAACGGTAGCAGCTCGCGGTACACGCCATGCGTTACCATGTCCGGCTCGTAGGAGACGCCGTTCCCGGCGTTCCAGCGCAGCAGCGGCCCCTTGCCGTCTTCCATCGCGTAAAGTCCGAGCTGGGCCGCGCCGAGGCCGGAACTCTCGACGGATTCCGGAATCGTTACCGGCACGCCCAGAATGTCGGCCAGCATCTGGCACCAGATCGCCGAGCGGGCAAACCCGCCCGATGCGCGGATCTCCTTGATTTCGTTGCCGCATTGCTTCATGAGCGACACGATCGCGGCGATCTGGTACATGATGCCCTCCATCGCCGCGCGGAGCATATGTTTCTCCGAATGCGCCAACGTCAGGCCGAACATGACGCCCTTCGCCTTGCCGTCCCAGAAAGGCGCGCGTTCGCCCGCCAGCAAGGGCAAGAAGAACAGGCCGTTCGAGCCCGCCGGCACTTCTGCCGCGAGCGGAATCACGTCTTCCATCGCTTTCCCCGGGAACAGCCGCTCCGCCGTCCACTGGGCGACGATCGCACCGTTGTTGGAGGCGCCGCCGATGATCCAATGATCGTCTGCAAGCGCATAGCAGAACAGGCGGCCTTCCGGCTCCAGCAGCGTCCCTTTCACGGCGGTCCGCACGGCGCTGCTCGTCCCGATCGTCACGGCCGCGACGCCGGGCTCAATCGCTCCGATGCCCAGGTTGGCCAGGACGCCGTCTTGTCCGCCGAGCACGAACGTCGTATCCGCTGAGAGCCCCATCCGGTCGGCGTATGCCGGCTTCAAGCCCTGGATGCGGCCCGTCGAAGGCATCAGCTCCGGCAGCTGCTCGCGGCGTATGCCGGCGATCGCCAGATTTTGCGGATCCCAGTCCAGCGTTTCCACGTTAAACAGCCCCGTCGCGCTCGCCATGGAGTAATCCGTCACGAATCGGCCGAACAGCTTGTAAAACACGTATTCCTTGATCCCGATCACATGGCTTGCCGCCGCCATCAGTTCCGGACGGTTTTCTCTCATCCAAATGAGCTTGACGAGCGGCGACATCGGATGGATCGGCGTCCCCGAGCGCAAGTACGCGCCAAGCCCCGTTCCGTCCTCGTTCAGCATCCCGGCCTGCGAGGCGCTACGCAAATCCGCCCACGTAATGACCGGCGTCAGCGCGCCGCCGCCTTCGTCCATCAGGATTACGCTATGGTTGGCGGAGCTGAAGCTTGCGCAGAGGATGTCTTCCGCGCTCCAGCCGCCTTTCTTCATCAGTTGCGAGACGCATTCGACGACGGCTTCCGTCATTTGCTCCGGATCCTGCTCCGCGTGGCCGGGCTGCGGCGTATGGAGCGGATATCCGATGGAATGGGTGCCGAGAATCCGGCCGTTCTGGTCGACCGCCAGCGTCTTGGTACTCGTCGTTCCGATATCGATGCTGATGATCAGCTTGGATGCAACCTTCATTTGGCCAAAAATCCTTCCTCGTCGAATTGCCACTGGAACGGTCCTTCAAGCACCTCGATATCCGGATGCTTCTTCGCTTCCTCGAGCAGCGTCTCCGAAATTTCGATCTCCCCGAGATGCAGCGTATCCCGGATGCGGGCGAGCCGTACCGTCGCGTAGTCCAAAATATTGCTAGTCTTAATGCCGGCTTTGATCGCGTCCTTGTCGTTCGCGAGCGTCGTCGCTTGTTTGGTCGGGGCGCATACCGTCGACGTCAAGCCGTTCGCGTACGTGCCCGGCCAATCCGTTTTGCCGACGAGTCGACTCGTCGTAAAGTCGGCCGTGCCGACGCCGTTCGCGTTGCCCTTGGATTCCTTCGTGAGATCCAGCACGACGATCTTGTTCACTTCAGGGCCGCCGGAAGCGTATGGCGTCGGATATCGGCCCGTAATGTTCGGATCCATGCCGTCGCCGCTGATGTTTTTGCCGATGTAATCGACGACGAGCACATCGAAGCTGTCGAACAGAAACTTCGGAAGCCGCGACTTCGCCTCGACGAGCAATTCGCGTTCCCGCTCTTCCATTGTATCCGTGCCAAGCACTTCAACGCGGCAAATCTGGTCGTACGCGTTCTCCACGACCGCGACGCCGAAGGCGATCGGCAGTTTGTCGATCATGATGCGCGCCATCGCAGGAACATTCTCCGCCATGTATTTGAACCCGAGCTGATGGCAAGCTTCCGCGCCCTTTTGCTTGCCTAGGCCGATCGCGATCATTTTGAACAGTCCGCTCTCGATTGGTCCGCGGAATGCGGTATGCGGCTTGATGCGGTTGATGACGACGATGGCATCGGCTTCCTCCGCCGATATCTTGTCGCAGTAGACAGGCAGGCCGTTCGGCAGCTTGTCGAGCTCGACCACTTCCATCGAAGAACGGACGGGACAGCCCATCGTCTTCTCGTCGATGCCAAGATGGGCGAGCACTGCCGCCTGCCCTTCGTCCGTGGCGCCGCCGTGGCTGCCCATGCAAGGCACGATAAACGGCTCGCAGCCCTGGAGCTTCAGCTCGTCCACGACCGCCTTGGTCAGCTCGTCGATGCGCGAGATGCCTCGGCTGCCGACGGCTAACGCCACCTTCGCCCCCGGCGCGAGCGCTTGCAGCTGCGGACTGGCTTTCAGACCGTTCTTGAGCTCCGCGATCGGATCATCCAGCACCGTACCGTCGAAACGCTGGCGGATCCGGTACATGCTCGGAATCGGTGTTTGTTCAACGAGACGCGTCAGCAGTTCGCTCATATCGTCATCGCTCCGAATCCGCCGTCCACCCGAAGGAACGACCCCGTAACGAACGAGGAAGCCTTGGACGAAGCCAAATATACGACCGCTCCCTTAAGCTCCTCCGGCGTGCCGAATCGATCCATCGGCGTATGGCGCATGATGGATTCTACGCGTTCCGGCGACAGGATTTTGCGGTTCTGCTCCGCCGGGAAAAAGCCCGGAATGATCGCATTCACCCGTACGCCGTCCTTCGCGAACTCGCGTGCTAGGAACTGGGTAACGGCGTTGACGCCCGTCTTCGAAACGGAATACGTGAACACCCTGGACAGCGGCGGGCCCGAGGAAACCGACGATATATTGATGATGGAGCCGCCTCTGCCCTGCTCGATCATCCGTTTGCCGAATACTTGGCACGCAAGCACGACGCTCTTCAGATTCACGTCCATGATGCGGTCCCACTCGTCCATCTCCAGCTCGAAGAACGGCGTCGCGCTGTTCGTGCCCGACGCGTTGATGAGCGTATCGACGCCGCCTCCCCACTCGACGACGCGCGCAAGCACGTCCTCCAGCTCTTCCTTGCGGGATGCATCCGCTTTCAGCGCGATCGCTTCTCCCCCGTTCGAACGGATGCTCTCGCATACCCGTTCCGCCTTCTCCATATCCCGACCGACGATTGCCACTTTGGAGCCTGCCTCCGTAAGCGCCTCCGACATCGCGCTTCCCAGTACGCCGTTGCCGCCGATGACGACGGACACGGTACTATTTAAGTTAAACATGCGAGCAACCACCCTCCGCGTTTAATTTACAACGTTGTAATTTTAATCATAATAGATTAAGCTAATACTGTCTACCTCAAAAAAATCTTGTACAATGACCCATACAGTACGTGTTCAAAAAGTCCGGTTTTCAGCACCGAGAAAGTTGAAAGAAGCTAGGAAATGAGGAGCGGAGCTGGAGGCTACGTGAGCACCGGAAGTTCCGGCAGAATTCAAGATTCGATGTCGAGTAGGCTTCATGAGATACTTCGTGATCAAAATTGGACTTTTTGAACAACCTCATACATTATTCCCGTTAGGAGCAAAAATATGGTAACGATCAAGGACATTGCCAAACGCGCGGGAGTCAGCTTCTCGACGGTCTCCAAGGCGCTGCTCGACAACCCGAGCATCAAAGCGGCGACAAAGGAGAGAGTCTGGGGAATCGCGAGAGAGATGGGATACCAGCCGAATATCGCGGCCCGCAGCCTGGTTTCGAAGAGGTCCGGAGCCGTCGGCATGATCTGGCCTACGGTCGAGCGAGGCGCCTTGTCCTCCCTGATTACGAAGCTGAACGAGGAGCTCGAGCGCAGAGGCTACACGACGCTCCTCTCCGTCAGCCGGACGGAAGCGGCCATCGAGTCGTTCAACCGGTTCCGGATGGATGCCGTCCTGCTGTTCGGCGACCAAAGCGGAAGCCGGGCGGAGCTTAGCGAGATCGGCCGCATGAAGACGCCGATGCTCGTATACGGCCCCGCCGGGTATCATCCGTTCTCCACCGTCGACGTGAACAGGGGCCATGCCATCCGGCTTGCCGTTCGCCATCTGGCGGAGCTTGGCCACAAGCTGATCGCCTATGTCGGGGAGCCAAACGGCGGCGATCTCATGCAAACGGTCAAGATCGAAGCTTTTTTGAATGAGGCGAGGGAGCTCGGTTTGGACGTCTCGGACGACTCCATTCTCCGGATGGAAGGGCTCGAAACCCACGATGGTTACATCGCGGCGCAAAAGATGTTCGCCTGGGCATCTCCGCCCACGGCGGTCATCAGCGGGGGCATCGACTTGACCCGCGGCATTTACAGAGCCGCGCACGAGCGGGGGCTCCGCGTGCCGGAGGACTTGTCCGTCGTCAGCTACGACAACCTGCCGCAGATGGAAGATCTTAACGTGCCGACGACGGCCGTCGGCGTCTCCGTCTCGTCGATCGCCGTCGTCATCGCCGAAGCGCTTCACAAGCTGATCGGCGAGCCGGATGAGCTCCAGACGATCTATCTCGAGCCTGAGCTGGTCGCGAGACGGTCTACAGCCGCTCGTAACGGGTAGCAGTGGAACATCACTTGAATTTCTCGCTAGGCAGGGCGATATTAGGACGAAACTGAAAAACGTCACCATTACGGTTGTACTTGAAAGCTAACGGAAGCAACTGACTCTATTCGGCCTAATTTGTTCGACTTTGACTGGTAGCGTCTTAGCTCGTGCTAAACGCACTTTTAACACTTCTAAGTCGTTCTCAGCGTCTTAGCTCACGCTTGCGGTACTTTAGGCACTTCTAAGACGTTCTCAGCGTCTTAGCTCGCGCTTATCGTACTTTAGGCGCTTCTAAGACGTTCTCAGCGTCTTAGCTCGCGCTTATCGTACTTTAGGCGCTTCTAAGACGTTCTCAGCGTCTTAGCTCGCGCTTATCGTACTTTGGGCGCTTCTAAGACGTTCTCAGCGTCTCAGTTCGCGCTTATCGTACTTTGGGCGCTTCTAAGTCGTTTACAGTGTCTTAGCTCACGCTTGCGGTCCTTAGTCGCGAATCCGGGCATGTCCTCGTTCCAAGCCGCTAAATTGCTCGGTGCCGGGCTGCTACCGCTCCCCGCGCAGCCCCGCGAACGCCAGCAGAACAGCGCCGTTACATTTTCATAAGGGCTCATTCATCCAGAATAAGAGCGATGATTTCCGTAAGATCGTCGGAGTATATTCAGGATCGATCTACTAGTTCGAAATGCAAAAAAGGACCCGGTGCGCTCCATGCGCCCCGGGTCCTTCGTGTAAAAGGTTTATCCTCTTTTCTTGCGGGTCATCACGTCGAAGATAACGGCCGCGGCGAGTACGCCGCCACGGATCATGTACTGATACGAGACGCCTACGCCTAGCAAGTTCATGCCGCTGGACAACGACGCCATCACGATCGCGCCGATGATGGCGCCCGTTACTTTGCCCACGCCGCCGGCGGACGATACGCCGCCGACATAAGCCGCCGCGATCGCGTCAAGCTCGAACAGCGTGCCCGCCGTCGTCGTGGCGGATTGCAGACGCGCAGTATACAGAATGCCGGACAGCGCCGACAGCATGCCCATGGAACCGAACACGATATACGTGATCTTCTTGACGTTAATGCCCGTCAAATGTGCCGCTTCGGGGTTACTGCCCACGGCGTAGATATGTCTGCCGAGCACCGTCTTTGTCGTCAGGAAGTGATAGATGGCCACGACGGCCAGCATAATGATAACCGTCCACGAGAAGCCCTTGTAGCCAGCCAAAATCCACGTAATATAAGCGATGATGGCCGAGATGAACACCAGCTTGATCGTAAACATGCCCTTGGACATTACTTCGAATTGATACTTGATCTTGTTGCGGCGCTGCGCGATTTCGCTGTAAATATAGAACACGATGCAGAGCAGACCCAGGATCAGGGACAGCACATGCAGGCCGCCTACTTCGACAAACGAAGGAATGAAGCCATTGCCGAGCGCATTAAACGCATCGTCATCGATGTTGATCGTGCCCGTTTTTTCGGTTACCTGTAGCAGCGCGCCCCGGAAAATGAGCATGCCCGCCAAGGAGGCGACAAACGACGGAATGCCGATCTTCGCGACGAGAACGCCGTTGAACAACCCCGCGACTACGCCCAGCACCAAAATGATCGGAATCGTCAGATAGACGGGAACGCCCATTTGCGTCAGAAGAATCGCGGCAATCGCGCCCAGGAAGCCGGCCGCGAAACCGACGGACAAGTCGATCTGGCGAATGACGATGACCAGCGTCATGCCGACGGCGAGCACGGCAATGTATCCCGTTTGGTCAAGCAGGTTGCTGATATTGCGGGAGGACATGAATAATCCGTCCGTCATGATGGTAAACGTAAGCATAATAACGAATAAGGCAATATACATGCCGTAATCGCGAATATTGACTTTGACTAGCGACTTCGCTTCTTGAAAAAGGTTCATCGGAGTTCCTCCTATTGCGTAGCAAGCTGCATAATTTTTTCTTGGGTCGCTTCTTCGATCCGCAGCTCGCCCTTGATTGCGCCTTCCGCCATGACGTAGACGCGGTCGCTCATGCCAAGCACTTCGGGAAGCTCGGAAGAGATCATGATAATACTCATCCCTTCGCTGATCAGCTTGTTCATAATCGTATAAATTTCGAACTTGGCGCCCACGTCGATGCCGCGAGTCGGCTCATCCAGGATAAGCAGCTTCGGTCCGACGAACAGCCACTTGCCGAGCGATACCTTCTGCTGGTTGCCGCCGCTCAGGTTGCCTACAGTCTGCTCGACGGACGGCGCTTTGACGTACAGCGAGCTCTTGTATTCGTTCGCGACCTTTACTTCTTCGTTGTCGTTAATGATGCCGCCCGTTGCGATACCCCGCAGGTTCGCCGCGGTGACGTTGCTCTTGATGTCCTGGGACAGGAACAGGCCGTCGCCTTTCCGGTCTTCGGTTACGTAGGCGATGCCCGCCTTGATCGCGTCGCTGGTATGCGCGAACGAGACGGGCATGCCGTCCACGAATAAGTCGCCCTTCAGTTTATAGGACTTGGGATTGCCGAAGATGCTTTGCGCGAGCTCCGTGCGCCCCGAACCCATTAAGCCGGCTATGCCGACGATTTCGCCTTTTCTCACGTGAAAATCCACGTCTTTGATCACATGCCGGCCTAATTCGTAGTCGTAAGCCGTCCAGCGGCTAAGCTCCAACAGTTTATCGCCGAACGATTGATTCGTTCTCTTTGGATAGATGTCTTCGATTTCGCGGCCTACCATGTTGCGGATAATGACGTTTTCGGAAATTTCGCCTTTGGAGGCGTCGAGCGTGCAGATGGCACGGCCGTCGCGGAGCACCGTCGCTTTGTCTGCAATGGAAATGACTTCCTTAAGCTTGTGGGAAATCATGATGCAGGTAATGCCTTGTTTCTTTAACTCGCGAAGAAGTTCCAGCAGGTTCTCGCTATCGTCTTCGTTGAGCGCCGCCGTTGGCTCGTCAAGGATAAGCAGCTTGACGTGCTTGCTTAGCGCTTTGGCGATTTCGACCAGTTGCTGCTTGCCTACTCCGAGATCCTTGATCAGCGTCTCCGGATTTACGTTCAGCTTGACCTTCTGCAGCATTTGTTTGGCCTGCACGATCGTCTGATTCCAATCGATCAAGCCGCCGCGCTTTACTTCGTTGCCCGCGAAGATGTTCTCGTACACCGTCAGGTCGGGAAACAAAGCAAGCTCCTGATAAATAATGGCGATGCCAGCAGCTACGCTATCGCTAATCTTGCCGAATTGCTGAACGTTTCCTTCGTATACGATATCACCCGAATACGTACCGTGCGGGTACACGCCGCTCAGCACCTTCATCAACGTGGATTTGCCGGCTCCGTTCTCGCCGATCAGGCAGTGAATCTCGCCTTTTCCCACCTTGAAGCTGACATCGGTGAGCGCTTTGACTCCCGTAAATTCCTTGGAAATGTGGTTCATCTCCAAAATATATTCGCTCATCGTTATGCCTCCTTAACCAAGCAACAGATACAATGGCAGGATAGTAACAGAACGCTGTCACTATCCCGCGCATGTTTTGTTTTTGTCTTACTTCAGATTCTGGAAGTCTTCCGCTTTGTAGTAAGCCGAATCGACAAGCTCTTTCTTCACGTTGGCTTGGTCAACGACGATAACGTTGGTTTGTTTCGCAGGCACGTCGATCGTGCCGTTGTTGTACGAACCCGTTGTTTCAGGCGATTTGCCGTCCAGGATCGATACCGCCATGCCCATGGCGTCCGTAACCAGCGTGCGAACGTCTTTGAATACCGTCATGGATTGTTTGCTGTCGATGATATATTGAATGGATGCTTTCTCCGCGTCCTGACCTGTTACCGCGAAGCTCGAAACGGCGCTGTCGGAAGCGAATACGTCCGCGATCGAACGAGCCGTGCCGTCATTCGGCGCGAGAATCGCCACATCACCTTTCAAGTCGGCGGAAGCTGCCGTCAGATGCGTTTGAGCTTTGTTTTTCGCTTCGTTGGCATCCCAGTTCGTCGTGACTTGGCCGATGATTTTGCCCAGCTCATCGCGGGACAGTTCAGCTTTGTCCTTCAAAGCTTCCGCTTCGCTGGAGTTCGCGATCACGAAAGTGCCGTCGGCGATTTTTGGCTGAAGCACTTTCCAAGCGCCTTCGAAGAACAGGAACGCGTTGTTGTCGGAAGCCGCGCCGGCATACAGGTACAGCGGCTCGCCCGCGCCTTTCGCGTTGTCGACGAGGTATTGCGCTTGTGCCGCGCCTACCGCAAGGCTGTCGAATGTAACGTAGTAGTCAACCGCTTCGGTGTTCGTAATCAAACGGTCGTAAGAAATAACTTTGATGCCTTCTTCTTTGGCTGCTTCCACGGCGGCTGCCGCAGCGGCGCCGTCTTGAGGACAGATGATCAGAACGTCGATGCCTTTGTTGATCAGCGTTTCCACGTTTTCTTTTTCCTTAGCAGAGGATCCTTGGCTGAACAAAATTTCCGTCGTATATTTGGTGCCGGATAGCGCATCCTTAAACCGTTGCTCGTCCTGTACCCATCTTGGCTCATCTTTGGTCGGCAATACGATGCCGACGCTTACTTCGCCGCCGCTTCCGTTTTTGCCGCATGCCGCCAAAATCGTCGCGAACACCATGACGACAAGCAGAAGAGAAATCGATTTGAATCCTTTTTTCATTTTGTTTACCCCTCTCAATGTGTACTCTCTTGCTTACAAATCAACTATATCACCGCTTATACGGTGTGAAAGCGCTAACCACTAGCACTCTTTTATAACCGTCTATACTTTTTTGACCTCGTCATGGTACGACTCCTCCACCTTGAACGCGGATACCGCCCCTTTAAGCTCCGATACCAGCTCGACAAGCCGCCTTGCATGGTCGGACACCTGCTGAACGGAATCGGTCTGCGCTTCAATCGAAGCAGCGATTTGTTGCGTCGAAGCCGTTGTCTGCTCGGTAACCGCCGATATTTGTTCCATGGAAGAAACGACGACGCCTTTCAGCTGGTCGATGCCCGCGACCGTCTCCCGCTCGTCTTGCACGCTCCGCATCATCCTCCCGATCGAATGGGTCATCACGTTCATCGCGCCGCTTACTTCCGATACGGCAGCCTTCTGCGTCTCGTTGATGGCATTCGTTTCTTGTACGACAGCCACAAGCTCGCGCGTCTGGGACATGACAACAGACACGGTCGCTTGAATCTCTCTTGCGGAACGTTTCGACTGATCGGCCAGACGCCTGACTTCGTCCGCTACGACGGCGAAACCTTTGCCATGCGCTCCGGCCCTCGCCGCTTCGATGGACGCGTTTATGGACAAAATATTCGTCTGCTCAGTCATGTCGGCAATCGCTTTCGTGACGGAGGAGATCGTTTCCGAATAGGCATGCAAGCCGCTAACGACGGTCGTTACTTGACGGAAAGCCTCCTCAAGCCGCGTATAGGAAGTCTCCAGCTTCGCCGCATGGGCCGCTCCCTCCCGCACTTGAGCGCCGGATTCTCCCAGTACGCGCTCGACTTCGCTCGATTGCCCAAGAAGAATCCCGATCTTGCGGCTAAGCTGGCTTACGGCCTCGGAGCTCTTCTCTACCTCCACGGACGTCATGGAAGCGCCCGCAGCGATTTCTTCAGTCGACCGGGCTACCTCGAGGCCGGAGACGGCATTTTCATTCGAGATATCGCTTACGCCGCTCGCCGATTGTTCCACGGCGGTTACGTTCTCGCCTACCGATCGAACCAATGACCGCATGCTGCCGAGCATCGCGTTGTAGCTTTTGGCCAAATCACCGATTTCATCGTTCTGGCGATAGTCGAACTCCTTGACCAAGTTCCCTTCGGCCGTAAGCGCGATCGTCTCTCGAAGCTTCTGTACGACGCCAAACACCCGCGTGGCGATGTAATAAGCGGCAAGCGCTCCGATACCTAGCCCGAGAGCCATCGCAATCGCGCTTGTGCGAAGGAATTCCATCATTCGGCCGAAGAGGGCGCTCTTCTCGGCGAAGGAGACGACGGTCCAGTTCATGGAATATACAAAGGAGACCTCGCCGCGATAGGAAACGTCATTCCAACGGAAGTCGATTCCTTCTCTTTTGCCCTCTTCGATTTCCTGAAGCCATCCGAACGTGTCGGACATCCGATTAGAGTTATCCATGACATCCTGGACGCCGGCAGCATGGCCGCTCCTCCGCGGATCGATGTTTTTCCCGTCCATTCCCCGCATAAAGGATGAAACGATTCGCCCTTGGTTGTCATAGATGACAAGCTTGTTGTCGCCAAACATCTCATTGGATTCCCGGAGTGTTCCAATGCCGCTAAGATCGATGTCGAAGCCCACTGCGCCGTACCATTCCCCGTTCAACGTCACCGGCGTCATGACCGACAACGCCATCTTGCCCGTTCGTTCGTCCTGGCGAACATCCGTCCACGTCGTCTCTTTGTTCCGCTTCGCCGATTCATACAGCGGATTGTCCCCGGCTTCCGCACGCTCCGGCGAAGCGGAAGCGCGTTGCAGCTCGCCTCCGGACTCGGATATGAAAAACACGCCAAGCAAGGAAGGATCCTTGGCTTGCGCCGACTGCAGCAACAGATCAAGCGATTGGCCCTCGTTCTCCGAAGAACGGCCGGCAATTTCGATTCCTTTGGCCAGCTGCTCCAGAGCCTGCTCGTAACGTTCGGTCAACATCCTCATTTCCCTGGTAGCGCTTTCAACTTGTACCGCGTTTCCATCCGAGAACGTGTCTTGAAGCGAAGCCTGGACGGTCGCGAACAGCATGGCGGTCGAACCCGCGAGCGATACGAACACCGCGGCCGAGATAAAGGCCGTCCACTTGAACCGGAGCGAGCGCCGTTTCTCTTTCTTGACTCTCTTCGAATCGCTTGTCCGTTCCGTTGAATGGTTCATCGTTGTTAACCCCTCGTCTCATAGAATTGGAAGAATGCCACTCCTTATTGTAATCGAGCCGCTTTCGCCGCAATGGACCAATCGAATTCAAAGATTTGCGATGGCTAGCATTTTTTTGCGATATGAGAAAAACTTTTATCGGAGTACATCGAGGATGTGCGACCGCGTTTAAGCGGAAGTTTTTATCGCCAATCAGAAAAATCTCCTTTTCGCTTTATCGCTTTAAAGAACTTAAATTTTCTGATGTGGTAAAAAAAAAAGCCCGGCTGCTGCCGAGCCGGGCGATACCTATAGGGAAACGATGTTATGGTTTCTGCTTTACGTTCTTATACACGTCATTCCAGGAATGAAATCCGTCCGCGATGACCGTCTCGTCCATGTTCTGTTTATCGACGGCAATCGGCGACAGCAGCACGGAAGGCACTTCGATCTTGCCGTTGTTGACCTTCCTCCCCGTATCGACCTTCTCGCCTTTGGCCAGCTTCACCGCAAGCTCGGCCGCTTCCTCGGCAAGCGAATGGATCGGCTTGTAGACCGTCATCGTCTGCGTCCCTTCGACGATGCGCTGCGCCGCGGCCAGCTCCGCGTCCTGCCCGGCGACCGGTATCCGCTCCGCCAGCCCCTGCTCGGCAAGCGCCTGGATGACGCCGCCCGCCGTAGCGTCGTTCGCGGCGATCACCGCATCGATCTTGTTCCCGTTCGCTTGAAGCGCGGCTTGCATATTAGCCAACGCGTTCGCGGGCGTCCAATCCTTCGTCCACTGGTCGTACACGATGGTAATGTCCCCGCTGTCGATAAGCGGCTGAAGCACATTAAACACGCCTGTTTTGATCATATGCGCGTTATTGTCCGTTTCCGCGCCCCCGATATATACATAATTCCCTTTCGGAACCAGCTTCGTAATCGCCTTCGCCTGCAATTCCCCTACCCGCTCGTTGTCGAAGGATACGTACAAGTCGATTTCGGCGTTTTTGACCAGACGGTCGTAGGCCAGCACCTTAATGCCAGAAGAATGGGCTTTCTTCACGATGGACGCCGTCGCCTCCGCGTTGTGCGGCACCATGACGAGGATATCCACGCCTTGGCTGATCATCGTCTCTGCTTGCGAGATTTGCGCCGCATCGTCTCCGTTCGCCGCCATGATGACCACTTCCGCTCCCAACGCTTCGACCGCGGCCTCGAACAAATCACGATCCTTCTGCCAGCGCTCCTCTACTAAGGTATCCATGGAGAAGCCGATTCTGATTTTGCCGTCCGAATGTACCGGATTCCCCTCTGGAGACCCGCTCGGCGAAGGCTGGATGGGTTCATTCCCGGCGCGGCTTTCCCCTGCGTCCGATTCGCAAGCAGATGCGAGGACGACGAATGCCAGCGCCGCCAGAAACAGCCTTAAAGGTATGAACAGCCTTGTCATCCGCTTCTCGCTCCTTCCCGCCGCTTTTTCGCGATCCGTCATGTTTTTCTGCCGAGCAGCGTCCTCCGGTATTCCGTCGGAGAAACGTCGCACATTTTTTTGAACACTTTGCTGAAGTAGTTCGGATCATGATAGCCGACCTCGAACGTAATTTCCTTCAAGCTTTTTTCGGGATCCCCCATCAGCTTCTTCGCCTTTTCGATGCGGCATTCCGTCAGGAAGTCGATGTAGTTGACGCCGAGCTGCTCCTTGAACATCTTGCTAATGTAGAACGGGCTGAGCCCCGCCTTCTTCCCGATAACGTCCAGCGATATGTCCTCATGGGAATGCTGTTCGATATATTGTTTGATCTGATGCATCAAATCCGGCTCCAGCCGGCTGTTATGTTCCTCGTATGCTTGCCTCATCCGATCGAGCAGCAGACCGGTCTCGGCGCGGAGCTGGCGGCAATCCTGCGCTTGATAAGAGAATAGCGGGGTGTCCGATTCAACGCCCAGTTCGCCCAGCACGCGGGAGGCGATCCACAACAGCTCCAGCACCCGCTGCTGAATATGAAGCAGCTCGACTCCTTCGCGCTCATGCTGCCCGATCGCATCCATGACGTCCGCGCGAACTTGATCCCACTCGCCGAGCCGAATCCGGTCGAAGAACTGCTTCTCCCGCTGCTTCGATAGATGCCCGTCCCGCGCCGTCCCCGTCACGGGCACATCGGAGTAGAACCGGTATTTGGCAGGAAGCGACGTATCCATGGAGGCAATCAACGATTCTTGGTAGGATTGCCGGATCTGCTCCAACGACTCGCAGACGTTCCCGATGCCTACAAACCACCCTGCTCCGGCATCCGTCTTCGCGACGAATAGAATTTCGCGGGCAAGGGAGACGGCTTGCGTCCGGAATGACCTGTCCGGATCCCGGAACACAATGATCGGAAGCTGCCTGCCGTATAACGCTCCCACCCAAACGGCCGCCGACTGACGGACCTTCTCCTTGACGGCGGAGTACAGATGCTCCGCTCCGGAGGGCAGCGATACCAGCATGACAAACTTCTCGCTCGCGCTGCGGCTGTCCATCATTCCGACCAGCTCGTCCAAATGCACTTCGTGAACATGGTCGAACAGCAGCTGCGTCACGATATCGGTCTCGACCAGCGGCAGCGCCTTCCTCAGCGCTTGCTGCTGATGCAAGCTTGTTTCCTGCAGCAGCCTTTCTTCCTCGACCAGTCGGATGACCTTTCCGACCGTCGCGATGATTTCGCTGGCTTTGCTCGGCTTGAGCAGATAATCCTTGACGCCCAGCTTAATCGCCTTGCGGGCGTATTCGAAAGTGTCGTAGGCGGTGACCATCACGAATTTGATGCCGGGGTGCTCTGCGCTAATGTGTTCCACGGCTTCAATGCCGTTCATCCCGGGCATCTTAATGTCCATCAGAATGATATCCGGCATGAACGTGCCGGCCATCTGCACGGCAATCTTCCCGTTTTTCGCTTGCTCGATGGCAAGCTCCGGATACCCTTTGCGCAGAATCGCGTGCAGACCTTCCCGCTCGATCTGTTCGTCATCGACAATTAATAGTTTAATCATATTTCTCGCTTTTCCTTTCCTTCGGTATGCGCAACACGACCTTCGTTCCGCCTTCCGGGCCGCTCTCGATATCGATTACGTCGGTCAGCCCGTAGAAAAGGCGCAGCCGCTTCACGACGTTACCGAAGCCGATGCCGGTCGAATGCCCTTCCGCTCCGGATGTTTGCTCCTCCAGAATACTCGTCATTTTCTCCTGCGGCATCCCAGGTCCGTCGTCTTCGATCTCGATCGTTATCCGCTCCTCCCCGCCGGCAATACGAAACCGGATAATGCCGCCTTCTTCGGCGGGCTCGACGGCATGGATAACCGCATTCTCCACGATGGGCTGCAGCGTCAAGCCCGGAATTTGGACGTGTAGGCAAGACTCGTCGATGTCCATTTGCAGCTGCAGGCGATCGGTAAACCTGGCTTTCTGGATTTCGATGTACTGCTTCAGCACCTTGACCTCCTCGTACAGCGTGACGGACCGGTCGAGCCGCTTCAGATTGTAGCGCAGCAAATTCGCGACTGACACAAGCAAGTCGCTCGTCTCCTCCGAGCCCTCCAAATACGCCTTCTTGGAGAGGGTATCCAGCGTATTGAACAGAAAATGCGGGTTAATCTGGCTCTGCAAGCTGCGAAGCTGGCTTTCCCGCAGAAGCAGCTTATTCTGCTGAAGCTCGTTCTCCAGCTGGGCTTTCTGCTGAATTTCCGAAATCAGATTGTTTATGTTGATGCGCATACGGTCGAACATCTTCGCAAGGAAGGAAATTTCGTCGTTCGACGCGACCTCGATCTCCAGGTCGAACCGTCCCCGAGACAGCTCCTTCGCCGCCTGGGTCAGCTTCAGCACAGGTCTCGTGATACTTAACGAGAACCAATACGTGAACAGCAGCATCAGAAACGTAATGAGCAAAAGCAGCCAGATGCCCAGCTTATTGAGCTCGGCGGATTGCTCGATGATGCCTCTGTAGAACCGTTCGTACGTCTTTAAATCCTTGTCCAGCAGAGTCAGCGTCATCTCGGCTATGTAAACCGATATCCGGTCCGCTTCCGAAAACGCCTCGGTGGAAGCCTCGGTTTCGAGCTCGGTCTGGAACAAAACCGCCCGGTCCGCCGATTCGATCAGGCTGTCGATCATATTGACGAAGTTGGTCAACGCAAAATCGTTTTCGTCGTTTCTGAGCAAATAGATGTCTTGTCTGACGTCCAGTAGCTTTGTTTTGCTTGCGTCGACCTGCTCCAACGCGGAAGGCGCCGGCGTCTGCATGAAGTTATTGAGCGCCGTCACCACCTGCTGGCTAGCGCCCGTTACTTCGTTCATGCGCAGATACCGCTGAAGAATATCGTTGTATTGATCCTGCGTCTTCTGATTGTAATAAGTAAGCGCTATCCAAATGGCCGCCATGATGAACAATACGATGGTCGCGAGGACCCATATTTTTTTCTGTATGCTGTTCATTGGCTATCCGCTTCCTTCAGCATTTGAATATCGGTGTAGTAACCGTTGATATCAAGAGGCACCGTCTCGCCGTTCAGCCATTCGATCATCCGCTGCACGCTTAGCTTCCCCATCATCTCCGGCGATTGGCCGATGACTCCGTCAAGCATGCCGCGCTCCAGCAAAGACAAAGATTCCTTGCCGTCGTCGAACGTATAGACATGGTAAGCGTCCACCCGTGAGCGTCTGCCGATTTCCTGCAGCATCGCCCCAACCATGTTCGCGTTTACCGCGATGAAGGCATCTACGTCAGGCATTCGGTTCATGGAATCCCTCGTGGCGGAGAAAACCTGTTCTCTCGTATCCGGTGTTTCGGCGTATTCCGTCCGAATATCAGGATAGTTGCCGAGCACGTCCAGAATTCCGCTTAAACGCTGCTTCAGATCGTACTCCCGGCGGCTATCCCCCATCAGAATGACCGTGCCTGACTCGCCCATGTCGGCAAGCAGCTGCCTCGCGATCATCTGGCCCGCATTATAGTGATCGGAGCCGACGTACGTTCTTCTCAAACTTTCCGCCATCGGCACATCGTTCGCCACCGTAATGACGGGAATGCCGTAGAACGCCGCTTTGCTTTTCGTCAACGTTTTGAACGCGTCCGTGTCCAGCCCCTGGACAATGATTCCGTCTACCTTGGACGCGGTCGCGATCTCGATTTTTTTCAAAAAATCATCCTGGTTCCTGCCGTAGCTGCCCCATACTTCAAGGCTCGCGCCTTCCTTCAAGGCCTGCTCCTGCGCGCCATCGCCGACCTTGTCCCAGAAGGGCGTATCCAGCTCCTGCGTGATGAGAACAAGGCGATATTGCTCTTGCCGCTGAACCGATGCCTCCGGCAGCTCCCAGTCGGAACGAAACGCTTTGCCGGCAGACGAAATCGTGAAATAGAATAAAGTGACGCATACGGCGCCGAGCACGAATAAAAGTGTTTTGCGCAAGCGGAGGGTCTCCTTTGCTTCGATGAATGTTTCCGTCCTATGAATGGCTTAAAACCCGCGACAAATAAGCTTAATCATTATAATGGCATCTTCGACCAATTTCTATTTAATTTATTTTCCAAGCATGTTAAGCATTCGGGCGCTTCGATAAAGCTAGAAAGCCGCCAATCCCGATTATACAGGAAGCCGGCGGCTTTTATGCAAAAGATTTTGTTTCTGCTTACTCCGGCAGCACCGTCTTGGCGATCATGCTGTCGAGCGCCTCGTAATCGGCGTATCGGATCGTCTCGTACAGCTCCTTGCGCGTCTGCATGTCATTCACGGAAGCCGACTGCGTGCCGGAGCGCGCAATCTCCGCGAAGACCCGCTCGTACGCCTTGGCCGCCACCCGCAGCGACGTCACGGGATAGATGACCATGCGGAAGCCCCAGCTCGCGAATTGGGCAGCGGTGTAATAAGGCGTCCGGCCGAATTCGGTCATGTTTGCGAGCAGTGGAGCGCCGATGGCCGCGCCGAATTGCCGGAACTCCGCTTCGCCCTCAAGCGCCTCGGGGAAGATGGCGTCCGCACCCGCCGCAACGTATTGCCGCGCCCTTGCGATCGCCGCCTCCAACCCTTCCGCGCTTCTCGCATCCGTCCGCGCGACGACGTACAAGGTCGGACTGACCGACTTGATCATCCTAATCTTCTGCGCCATCTCTTCGGCCGGGATCAGCCGCTTGCCGTTCAGATGGCCGCATTTCTTCGGCATGTCCTGGTCTTCGAGCTGTACGGCGGCCGCCTTCGCCTCGACCATTTCCTTGGCAGCCCTTGCAACGTTCAGCACGCCGCCGTAACCGGTGTCGATATCGACGAGCACGGGCAGACCCGATGCCCGGACCAGCTCGCGCGCCCGCTCCGCAACCTCGTTGCTGTAGATCAGCCCCAGATCGGGAAGCCCTCGACTTGCCGTATAAGCCGCTCCGGACAAATACAATGCCTCGAAACCGCACGTCTTCGCCACTCTCGCCGACATGCCGTCATGTGCGCCCGGGATTTGGACGATCGGCCCCGAATCGACCAGCCCGCGGAACCGTTCGGCCAGCTCACACTGACCGGGCTCCTCTTCCACTAACCAAGACATAACGGAATCCCCACCTCCAGCTTCTAGTAGAACGATCCAAAAATTCCGTAACCATCGCGACTTCGGCGATCCTTCAAACGGTATGCCGAACTGAAAAGATGGCTAACGGAGCACACAGCCGTTATTTTGCCTTTCATGCCTCATTCTAAAATCTAACGGAGCTACGCGCGCTTATTGGACGGATTTCTAGGGAAATGGCACTGTTTGATGGCCAATAGCGGCCTCCAGCTCCGTTAGAATTTGTACACAAACGATTTTAATCGAATAACGACTGTGGCCGCCGTTAGCCATCTAAAACGGTTGCCATCGAGTTGCAGATCATGGCTGTATGGCAAATGTAGAGTAGTTCCTTCCGCAAGCTTACGTTCCGGACTAAATAACCAACATCCCCATAAATTGCGTGACCGGCATTCGCGACAACGTATCGAAATCGAAGCCGACACGCATAATTTCGGCTGCGCGCTTGCGCGGGAACCTGGTCAGCAGATTCGCCTCGCATTTCTCGATGACCTTCGGCAAACCTTCCTCCCGCCGCCTGCGGTGTCCGATCGGGTATTCGCACGCGATCTTCTCCGTCTCGGTTCCGTCCGCGAACCGCACCTGAACCGCATTCGCGATCGAACGTTTCTCCGGATCGAGGTAGTCCAGGCTATATTGCTCGTCGTGCATGACGGTCATCTTCGCCCGGAGCGCGTCGATTCTCGGGTCGGCGGCCGCTTCGTCTTCGTAGTGCTCGGCGGTAAGCCCGCCGTGCAGCAAAGCGACGGCGACCATGTACTGCAGGCAATGATCCCTGTCCGCGGGATTCGTAAGCGGACCCTTCTTGTCGATAATGCGGATGGCGGATTGATGCGTCGTAATCGTGATCTCGCGAATGTCGCCCAGCCGCTCGCGGACGGCTCCATGCAGCGCGAACGCGCATTCCACCGCGGTCTGGGCGTGGAACTCGGCGGGGAACGAGATCTTGAACAACACATTCTCCATGACATAAGTGCCCAGGGGACGGGCGAGCGTGATCGGCTGTCCCTTGAACAAGACGTCGTGGAAGCCCCACTTCTCGGCCGTGAGCGGCGTCGCGTAGCCCATCTCCCCGTTCAACGCCATTAGCGCATGGCGCACCGCGCGGCTGCATGCGTCGCCTGCCGCCCAGGACTTCCGCGAACCGGTATTGGGCGCGTGACGGTACGTTCGCAGCACCCCGCCGTCCAGCCACGCATTGGACAACGCGTTCTCGATTTCCTCCGCGGTCCCGCCGAGCATCGCCGTCGCGACGGCGGTCGAAGCAATCCGGACGAGAAGGACATGGTCGAGACCGACGCGGTTAAAGGAATTGTCCAGCGCCAGAACGCCTTGGATTTCATGGGCTTTCACGGCAGCGGCGAGCACGTCCTTCATCGTCAGCGGCACGCCTCCTTCCGCGAGCCTTCTTCGGCTGACGTAATCGGCGACGGCGAGAATGCTGCCGAGATTGTCCGATGGATGCCCCCATTCCGCCGCCAGCCACGTATCGTTGTAATCGAGCCAGCGAATAAGGGTCCCGATATTATACGCCGCCTGCACCGGATCCAGCTCGAGCCGGGTGCCGGGCACGCGGGCGCCGCCGGGCAGATCGGCGCCCGGCACGATCGGGCCGATATGTTTCGCGCATTCGGGGAACCGCAAGGCGAGCATCGCCGTGCCGACGGAATCCATCAGCATGTATTGCGCGATCCGCAGCGCTTCCTCGCTCACGACTTCATAACGCGAGACATAGTCCGCCAGATCGGTAAGCAGCGGGTCCGTTGCCATCGTCCATTCCTCCTCGCCTGTATGGGTTATGGCTGCAATCCCCTCGGTCCGGTGTACCGGACGCGCGGCCTGAACAGCCGGTTGCGGGCATGCTGCTCGATCACGTGCGCGCACAAACCCGCCGTGCGGGCAGCCAGGAACACCGGCGTGAACAGCGGGACGGGGATGCCGAGCAAAGCGTAGACGGGCGCGGCGTAATAATCCAGATTCGGATACAGGTTTTTCTCCCGCTTCATGACGGCTTCGCCCGCAGCGCAAATGTCATACAAATCCTGCCGACCCTTCGCCGCCGCCAGCTTCGACAGCGCCTCCTTCATGAGCAGCGCCCGCGGATCCGCCTTCCGCATATAAACGCGGTGGCCGAACCCCATGATCCGTTCCTTGCGAGCCAGCTTCCCGAGCATGATCGCTTCGAGCTCTTCGGCCGTCTCCGCTTCCGACAGCATTTCCATGACCGCCTCGTTGGCTCCGCCGTGCAGGTTCCCTTTGAGCGAAGCGACAGCTCCCGCCACCGCGCCGTACATATCGGACATCGTAGACGCGATGACCCGTGCCGCGAACGTCGAATTCGGCATCTCATGTTCGCTGTACGCGATGAGCGACTGGTCGAACAGGCGCTCCTCGAGCGCATCGGGCTCTCTGCCGGTCAGCATGTAAAGAAAATTGCCCGAATAGCTCAAATCTCCGCGCGGCTCAAGAATCGGCTGACCTTGAAGCAAGCGATGACTGTTCGCCACGAGCTGCGGCACCTTGGCCAGCAGCCTGAGCGCCTTGCGCCCGTTCGCCTCCTCGGACGGATCGTCAAGCTCCCCGTCATAGCTCGCCAGCGCCGATATTCCCGTTCGCAGCACATCCATTCGATGGGCGCCTTTCGGCAACCGTCCGAGCATGTCGTATACGGCTTCGGGGATGCCGTATTCGGACTGCAGGCCGCGCTCGATTGCCGCCCTATGCTCCGGGTCCGGCAGACTCCCGCCCAGCAGCAGTCCGGCCACGTCGATGTAAGCGACGCACCCTGCAAGCTCGATCAGGTCGTAGCCGCGCAGGACGATTTCTTCGCCCTCCACGTCCAAATATGAGATCGACGTTTCGCTTGCGACCACGTTCTCGAGCCCCGGCACATATCGTTCATCCGCCATTGCTGCACGCCCCTTTCTTCTTTTGCTAATCGCGTCGCATTACATGTTTCTCCGATATTGCCCGCCGACCTCGAACAAAGCCGCCGTAATTTGTCCCAAGGAAGCGTATTGAACCGTCTCCATCAGCTCCTCGAACAGATTGCCGCCTGCCAAAGCAGACTTCCTCAGCCGCTCCAGCGCTTCGGTGCAAGCCTTCTCGTGCTTTAATTGGAACGCCTTCAGATTGGCCAGCTGAGTCGCTTTCTCCTCATCGGTGGAACGGGCCAGCTCGGGTTCGGCGGCGAGGATATCGCCATCATGCGGATTCAGGAACATGTTCACGCCTACGATCGGCAGCTCCCCCGAATGTTTCAGTCCTTCGTACAGCAGCGACTCTTCTTGGATTCTGCCCCTCTGGTACCCGGTATCCATGGCGCCGAGCACGCCGCCCCGCTGATGGATGCGGTCGAATTCCGCGAGCACCGCTTCCTCCACGAGATCGGTTAATTCCTCGATCACGAAGGATCCTTGAAGCGGATTTTCGTTCCTCGCGAGGCCAAACTCCTTATTGATGATCATTTGAATCGCCATAGCCCTTCGCACGGAATGCTCAGTCGGCGTCGTGATGGCTTCGTCGTAAGCGTTCGTGTGCAGGGAGTTGCAGTTGTCGTAGATCGCGAGAAGCGCCTGGAGCGTCGTACGGATATCGTTAAAATCCATCTCTTGCGCATGCAGGGAGCGGCCGGATGTTTGAATATGGTATTTGAGCTTCTGGCTCCGTTCGTTGCCTTTGTATTTGTGTTTGATGACGGTGGACCAAATGCGTCTGGCGACGCGGCCCATGACGGCGTATTCGGGATCGAGGCCGTTGCTGAAGAAGAAGGAGAGATTAGGAGCGAAGTCGTCGATGGCCATGCCCCGGCTCAAATAATATTCGACGTACGTGAATCCGTTCGCCAGCGTGAACGCCAGCTGGGAGATAGGGTTGGCACCGGCCTCGGCGATATGGTAGCCGCTGATGCTGACCGAATAATAATGGCGCACGCCACGGTCGATAAAATATTGCTGGATATCGCCCATCATTTTTAATGCGAATTCCGTAGAGAAGATACAAGTATTCTGGCCTTGATCTTCCTTCAAAATATCCGCCTGAACCGTCCCGCGCACCGTTCGCAGCGTCCATGCCCGCAATTGCCCCGTCTCCGCTTCGTTCGGCTCGCGGCCGTGCTCCCGCGCGAACTTCCCGATTTGCTGGCGAATGGCCGCGTTCATGAACATGGCGAGCACGATCGGCGCCGGCCCGTTGATCGTCATGGAGACGCTGGTGGACGGATTGCATAGATCAAAGCCGCGGAACAGCTTCTCCATATCGTCCAGCGTGCATACGCTAACGCCGCTGTTGCCGATCTTCCCGTAAATATCGGGCCGCAGCCCGGGATCCTGCCCGTATAAGGTGACGCTGTCGAACGCGACGGACAGACGCTTCGCATCGTCGTGACGGCTCAAATAATGGAATCTTCGGTTCGTCCGGTCCGGCGTGCCTTCGCCCGCGAACTGCCGCTTCGGCTCCTCGTCCCGCCGTTTCAAAGGAAAGACGCCCGCGGTATAAGGAGGCGAGCCCGGCAAATTCTCCGTCAGCAGCCATCGCAGCACGTCACTGGGGCATGAGTAACGGGGAAGGCTGATTCGCGGAATTCGCAAGCCGGCAAGCGAAACCGAATATAGCGCCTCGGAGATCTCCTTGCCGCCGCTTCGGGTTCGGGCTCCGGCTTCCCGTTCCAATCCGTACGCTTCCCGAACGGACGGCCAGCCTTCGAGCAAGGCTCTGCATTCCGGATGGAGCCGCTTCTCCAGGTTGGCCGCCATCGCATCCAGCTTCTCCGCGACCCCTCTGGCCTCCGCTTCCGGCAGCACTGCCCATGAGCCGTCTTCCGTGAGCGTTCGGGCGCCTCTCAGCCGGTCAATATTACGCGCGAGTTCGGCCTGCTCTTCAATAAAACGATTGCGCTCCCGGACCGTATGCGAGATTTCTCCCAAATAGCCGATCCTCTCGCGCGGGATGATCGAGCTTGCTTTCGTCACCCTGGCGAGGGAAGTCTCCGGGACGGCCGAAGAATGGGCCGAACCTGCCAGCTTCTCCGCCGCATCCGCCAAACAGGAAAATAGCGCGGTCGTGCCGGGATCGTTGAATCGGCTTGCGATCGTGCCGAATACGGGCAGCTCCTCGTTCGGCACGCCCGCCAGCCCGCCGCGGCTGCGACGGTACTGCTTCCTGACGTCCCGCAGCGCGTCCTCGGAACCGAGCCGTTCGAACTTGTTGATGACGATCAGATCGGCATAATCGAGCATATCGATTTTCTCCAGCTGCGACGGTGCTCCGTATTCGCTGGTCATGACATAAACGGAAATATCGCAGAGCGCGCTGACCGCCGAATCGCCTTGGCCGATACCGCTCGTCTCCACGAAGATCCAGTCGAAGCCCGCCGCCTTCGCGAGATCGACGGCATCCTTCGTCGCTCCGCTCAGCTCCTTGCCCGATCCGCGCGTCGCCATGCTCCGCATGAACGTGCGCGGCCCGCCGATCGCATTCATCCGGATGCGGTCGCCGAGCAGAGCGCCGCCCGTCTTCATTTTGGTCGGATCGATGGAGATTACGGCCACTTTACCGTCCGCCGAATAGCGTAGGTAACGGCGGACCAGCTCGTCGGTCAAGGAGCTTTTGCCCGCTCCGCCCGTACCGGTCATGCCGATGACGGGAACGCGGGGAAGCGCCTTCCCGATGTCCGCCATCATGTTCGCGAAGGCCTCCGCCTCATCGCCGGATCTTTCTTCGGCCGTCGTGACGAGACGCGCCAACGCCGCGGGATGGCCGCTTCGCAGCCGGCTTTGCTCCTTCTGCAGATCCCTTGGCGTCCCATAATCGGATTCGCGAAGCATCCGGCCGATCATGCCTTCGAGGCCGAGCGTGCGGCCGTCCTCCGGCGTGAATATTTTGGCGATGCCGTACTTCTCCAGGTACTCGGCTTCCGCCGGAATAATGACCCCGCCTCCCCCCGCGAAAATCCGGATATGGGACGCCTCCCATTCCCGAAGCAGGTCCGCCATGTAGGATAAAAACTCGACATGACCGCCTTGGTAAGAGCTGACCGCGATCGCCTGCGCATCCTCTTGTACCGCCGCAAGCACGATTTCTTCAGCGGAGCGGTTATGGCCGAGATGAATGACTTCCGCTCCCGCCGCTTGAAGCAGCCGCCTAATCATGTTAATGGAAGCGTCGTGCCCGTCGAACAAGGAGGAGGCCGTCACGAAACGAATAGGGCGTGCCGGCCGCATGGGTTCCTGTCTTGGTGCCTGCTTATCCATGGCAATGCCCTCCTTATCCGCCTTCCTTAAGCAAGTGCTTGAAGATGACGAGCCGCTGGATTTCGTTCGTGCCCTCGTAGATTTGCGTCACCTTCGCATCCCGGAACAGTCTCTCCGCCGGGTATTCGCGCATGTAACCGTACCCGCCGAAAATTTGGACCGCCTCCGTCGCGCAAGCCATCGCGGTATCGGAGCAGAACCGTTTCGCCATCGAAGCTTCCTTCCCGCAAGGCAGTCCGCGGCTGCGCATGGCCGCCGCTTGGTAGACGAGCAGCCTTGCCGCTTCGATGCCGGTCGCCATGTCGGCCAGCTTAAACGAGATCGCCTGATGGCTCGCGATCGGCTTGCCGAATTGATGCCGCTTGCCGGCATAATCAAACGAGCAGGCGAGCGCCGCTTCCGCGATGCCGAGCGCCTGCGCCGCGATGCCGATCCTTCCGGCATCGAGATGATCGAGCGCGATGCGGAAGCCGTCCCCTTCCCTGCCGATCAGACAATCCGCCGGCACTTCCGCGTTCTCGAAGATGAGCTCCGTCGTGCTGGAACCGTGCAGCCCAAGCTTCTTCTCGCGTTTCCCGACCGTAAGTCCGGGCGTCCCCTTCTCCACGATGAAGGCGGAGATCCCTTTGGTGCCGTTGGTCCGGTCCGTCACCGCGAAGGTCACGTACGTATCCGCGTATCCGCCGTTCGTAATAAACGTCTTCGTCCCGTTCAGAACGTAGCGGTCGCCTTGCCTCACCGCCGTCATGCGGATGCCCGCGGAGTCGGATCCCGCGCTCGGTTCGGTAAGCGCGAACGCGCCGAGCGCTTCGCCTGCGGCAAGCCGCGGCACGTAGCGGCTTCTCTGGTTTTCGTCGCCGTCGTACAGAATCGGATTGGTGCCGACCGAGCTGTGGACCGAGACGATGACGCCGACGGCCGCGCTTACTTTCGATATTTCGTGAATGGCGATCACGCTCGACAGATAGTCCGCCCCCGCGCCTCCGTACGACTCGGGAACGGCGATTCCCATGAAGCCGAGCTCCCCCATCTTGCGAATCAGCGCGAGCGGGAATTCGTCCTTGTCCTCCATGTCCGCGACGCAAGCGGCGATATCCCGTTTCGCAAAATCTTTGACCATGGCGCGCAGCGCTTCCTGTTCGTTCGTGAGCGGCAGCAGCATCGCATCCACTTCCTCTGCTGTTTAGTCATGTTGGCGTAAACATGCGCGAGCTAATACACGTAGAACCCTCTGCCCGCCTTCTTCCCCAGCCAGCCGGCGTGAACATAGCTGCGAAGCAGCGGACAAGGCCGGTACTTGGGATCACCGAAGCCTTGATGCAGCACTTCCATGATCGCAAGACAGGTATCGAGACCAATCAGGTCCGCTAACGCGAGCGGTCCCATCGGATGCCGCATGCCAAGCTTCATGATCGCATCCACCGCCTCGGGAACGGCCACGCCCTCATATACGCAGTAGATAGCTTCGTTGATCATGGGCATCAGCACCCGGTTGGAGACGAAGCCGGGACTATCGCCCGCTTCGACCGGCGTCTTGCCCAGCGAGCGGGCAAAGCTTTCGGCGGCCCGGAACGTACCCTCAGAGGTGGCAAGTCCGCGGATCAGCTCCACGAGCGGCATGACGGGCACCGGATTCATAAAATGAATGCCCACGACCCGGTCCGGCCGCCCCGTCGCCGCGGCAATTTCCGTAATCGACAACGAAGACGTGTTGCTCGCCAGTATCGCGGATTCCGCGCAGACCGCATCGAGTCGGCGGAAGACGTCCTGTTTGGCCGAGCGGTTCTCGACGATCGCTTCGATGACGAGATCCGCGCCGGCAGCATCGGCAATGTCGGACGATATCGCAATCCGGTTCAGCATCGCGGCTGCTTCCTCCGCGCTCTTCCGCCCCTTCTCCACGTCGCGCTCCGCCTGGCTCATTAGCGCATCAAGTCCCAGCTTTGCACGCTCAGGCGAAAGATCGTGGAGCAGCACCCGCACGCCCGCCGCTGCCGCCGTCTGCGCGATGCCGCTGCCCATCTGCCCCGCTCCTACGACCATCAGTTGACGTATCGTCGTCAAGATCTCCCCTCCTTTTACACTTGCACGAGCACCGCGTCGCCCTGCGCCGTTCCGCTGCAGATCGCCGCTACGCCGAGACCGCCGCCGCGGCGGCGCAGCTCGTGCACGAGCGTAAGCACGATCCTCGCCCCGCTTGCCCCGATGGGATGGCCAAGGGCGACCGCGCCTCCGTTGACGTTCACCTTCTCCGGATCCCAGCCGGCGATTCGGCCGCTCGTCAGCACGACGGCAGCGAAAGCCTCATTCACCTCGAATAGGTCGATATCCTCGATCCGATGCCCGGTCTTCGCGAGCAGCTTCTGTATCGCCAGCGCAGGCGCCGTCGCAATATAAGGCGCTTCCTGCGCGGATTCCGCATGCCCGAGGATGCGGGCGAGCGGCTTCGTTCCGAGCTCGCTTGCCTTGTCCTCCGACATGAGGATCAGTGCAGCCGCTCCGTCGTTCACCCCCGGCGCGTTGCCCGCCGTAATCGTTCCGTCCGCCACGAAGACGGGAAGCAGCCGGGACAGGGCGTCCGGGCTCGTATCGGCGCGCGGCGCTTCGTCGCGATCGACGACGAGCTCCGTCCCGTTCCGGCCGGGTATCCGGATCGGAACGATCTCCTCCCGAAACTTTCCATCCTCGATCGCCCGTACCGCCCGAAGATGGCTGCGCAGCGCCCAGTCATCCTGCTCTTGCCGCGAGACCCCGTATTCCTTCGCCACGTTGCTGCCGTGCACCGCCATATGCACGTCGTCGAACGGGCACTGCAGCCCGTCGTGAATCATCAGGTCCACCGCCGTCCCGTTGCCCATCCGATTCCCCCACCGCAAGCCGGCGAGCGCATGGACCGAGCTGCTCATGCTTTCCATGCCGCCAGCCGCGACGATGTCGGTGTCGCCCGCGCGAATGACCTGGTCGGCCAGCGTGATCGCGCGGAGACCGGACGCGCACACCTTGCTTACCGTCTCGGCAGGCGTATCCCAAGGCAAACCGGCAAGCCTCGCCGCTTGCCTGGCCGGATTTTGCCCTGCGCCTCCCTGCAGCGCCATCCCCATGATCGTTTTCTCTACTTGTTCCGATCGCAAGCCTGCCCGTTCCACCGCTTCCTTGATCGCTTCGCCGCCAAGCCGAACGGCAGGCACTCCCTTCAAGCTCCCTCCGAACTTGCCGAACGGCGTTCGAGCTCCACTGACGATGACGGTCCGTGCGGACATCTTCCCATCTCCCCTTCGCCTTGCTTGCTTCTCAAGCTGTACAGGCATGTTGTCCAGCGGTATAGCTCCTCAATCTATATTTATGTAAGCGAACTCAGCATCATTAGTAGAATAGAGGGCGCCCATTAGACCGAATTATGCCAGCAATAACAAGCGGGACTTCCCTTGGATGGAAAGTCCCGCTTCTTCTTCGTCAATAGCGCGTATGTCCGCTACCTGCCCTTTATCCCTGCAATGGCGGCGTAATCCCGCTCCAGCTTCAACTTGACCGGCTTCTCCGTTTCGCGGTCCATATGATAGAGTCCCATCGTCTGCACCCACTGGCCGTGATTGACGTACCAGTTGTACATCGGCCAATAATCAATGCCGGCCAAAAAACCATCCGGTCTCGCCCGACCGCCGGAGTCGACAGCCGATTTCTCCAGCAAGGCCCTCAGCGTCTCCTCGTACATCCGCACCTGCGTGTCCGCCTCGCTATTGTCCTCACGGCTCCAGTAGCCGTATTCCGTATTCAGAATCGGCTTGTCCGGCCAGCGGAGGTGGGTTTCCTCCAGAAACCGCTTCGTCCCTTCGTATGCTTCGCCGCCATGGAAAATGCCGAAGTACATCGTCCATGAAGCAACATCCAGCGGCTCCATCGATTCGTCATGCGCTCCTGGCTGATCCGCGGCCGCGCTTTGAGTAATAAGCCTTCCGTCATCGTAACGCTCCCGCGAATCGCGAACAAGCCGCTCGTTGTACGCCTTCCGAAGCAGCACATCCTTGCTTTCGTTCTGCGTGCTCCACATCAGAACGGAAGGCCGGTTGTACTGGGAGAAGATCATCTCGCGCCACATTTGATCGGAGAGTCTCTTCTTCTCTTGCGTCTCGTAATGGATGGTCTCGAACTGCCAAAGCGGAATTTCGCTCATGGCCGCTAGTCCAATGCGATCCGTCAACAGATAGGTGTACACATGGTTAGGGTAATGGGCGGTACGGACCATGCTCGCATAAAGGCCGCGTATTTGCAGCAGATCGTCAGCTATCCGCTTCCATTCCGCTGTACGGCCGAAGAGGGGCCATTCCTCATGGCGGGCAATGCCTCGCAAAAATACAGGATTGCCGTTCAGAAGGATTTGGCTTCCCTCCGTCTTCAAGGTCCGTATTCCGAACTGGGTCGTCAAGCCGTCCTCCTCCTTGCCGCCGCTCGCCAGCTTAAGCTCCGCCACATAGAGGTTCGGATGCTCCATATCCCACAGATTCGGGTTCCGGATTCGCACGTCCCAGCTTATGGCCGCGATCTCGCGGGCTTTCAGCGCAACCTCGCGCTCCTCCCAACCGTCCGATTCCGCTTGGGACGCTATAATGGTATCCGCATAAGGGGAGGCTAACCGTTGCCGAAGATCGTCGACCGCTTCGAATAAACTGCCCGTTAGCGTTACGGCCGCCGCCTGATCCGAACGGTTCTCAACAACCGCCTTGACGCGGATCGTTCCTTGTTCGTCCAGAGGGACCACATCCAGACGGGCGAGATACGCATACGGAGCCGCTTCCAGATAAAGGTCCTGGATGACGCCGGTATAGTTAAAGAAATCCGTATCCTTGATCGCCGGGATCGTGTCGATCCTGCTGCCCCAGGGAGGGTTGTCGACGCGGATGACGATCGTGTTGGCGCCTTCCTTGACCAGCGGCGTCACATCCAGAGCGAACGGCGTGAAGCCGCCCTCGTGATACCCCGCCCATTTTCCATTGATCCAAATATCGCAAACATAGTTGATTCCAAGGCTTTTCAACGTAACAGCCTTGCCGTTCCACTCCTTACCCAGCTCGAACGCGCGTCGATACCAGACGCCGTTCTCGTAATGCTCCGCGCCGGACGGGCTTTCCTCATCCGTCATCGTATTCTCTGGCCGCGGCAGGATCGTCGCGGCCCAAGCCGAATCTTCGTAGCTCTCTCCGGTTCGCCCGCCGGACTCCGCCTCGACCAGAGTGACCCATTCCCGACTGCGCGGAGCCATCGAACGCTCATTGCCGCTGTCGAAGCGCTCCTTGCGCCATTCTCCGCCTAGCGGCATAGTCAATCTCCGCTGCGGCTCGAAAGAAGGAACCGGCATTCCGTTCTGGACCGGAATCCATCCCCCCGATAACTCGCGAAGCTCCATAGTTGGCCGCAAAAAACCTCCTTGCGACGTTGCCGGCAGTATCTCCCACATCTCTGTTCCTCCATTCCCGTCTCCGCCATCCATCGTGTCAAGCAGAACGGCCGCACCCAGCAAGAGCGCGGCCGCCAACAGCAAAGGCAAACGTTTATCCATTGACATCCATTATTTGCCTGATACGGATTGATACCATTCATTGACTTCCTTCGTGACCTGTTCCCCGCCGTTCTTCTTCCATCTCTCCACGAACGCGTCGTACTCGTCGAGCGGCAGCTTGCCGTAGATGATTTTGTTGAACGTCTCCGCTTCCGACTGCTTCAGCAGATTCCATTTGCTCTGCATCGTCTCTGTCGGAGCGCCGTTAAAATAATTTTTGCGGCGAATATCCTTCTGATCCATAACGACCTTGGCGCCATACCAATTCTCCGGCTTTCGCTTCTGTGCCAGCAGCTTCTCGTACGGGGTTTCCGGCTGCTCGCCGTTCGCCAGCTTGACGAGAGTCATCATATACAAGTCGGGGATGACGGCCGGGTTGTTGTTGAATCCGGTTATGAACATGAACTCGTTGTTATAATCCTTGATCTTCGCCGGATCGCTTGTCGGCTGCCCATCCACAATGTCCCAGTCGTACCCTTGGGCGAATCCGTACTCGAACTCTCCGCCTACCGACGGGTTTGCGTAATTTTCCAATAAGTAATTGTAATAAACAAAGATGGCTTCAGGATGCTTTGCGTCTTTGCTGATCAGAATATTGCCGTTCGCGCCCGTGCTGCTTCTCCACTTCGTCCCGATCTTGCCGTCCGGTCCGGCCGGAATCGGATACGCCTTATATTCGGCATGCGGCACGTTCTTGACCAAGTCCGGAGCCGGCCAGTCCGGTATCCATTGCGCGCCGGGCAGGATGCCCGCATTGCCTTTGGTCCATATCTCGGCGGACTTGCCTTCGTCCCACAACGCCGCGTCGGGGTGAATGTACCCCTTCTTCATCCATTCGTTCAGCTTGGCAAGCGCCTGCTTCGTGCCGGGATGAATGGATCCGTACCGCAACGTGCCGTCCTCTGCCATATTCCATTGCTCGGGCACTTCGCCGTAAGCGGCGAACACCCATTCCAGCGATCCCATCCAGCTGTTGTAGCCGGACTTCATCGCGCCCGTGAGCGGATATACCTGATCCGGAGGAAGATTGTCCGGATTGTTGTTCTTGAATTGCTCCATAATGATCTCCAGGTCGGCGATCGTCTTCGGCGCGGACAGGTTCAGCTTCTTCATCCAATCCTCTCGGAACCATAGCGCGGTGTTATCGTTGTCCAAATTTTCCAGGATCGGCAGCGCGTACTTCTTCCCGTCCTTCGTATACGGATACCAGATTTCCGGATGCTTCTCCGCATGTTCCTTCAAGACCGGAGAAGCATACTGCTCGAACAGCTCGTCGATGGCCATGAACTCTTCCGAGTCGATCAACTGGCCGATAACGACCGGATCGTCGTAATACGGAACGAAGTCCGGAATCTCCTCGCCGGAGGACAACGCCAGCTGCAGCTTCTGTTTGTACTGGTCCGTGTTCGCCGGTTCCCAGATGTTCTTGATCTTGATGCCAAGCTTCTCTTCCGCCCAGCGGCTGTGGACATTGTTTTCCTTCGTGTCCCCGTTCGTATATTTCCGCTGGCGCCCGACACTTGTAATTTCGATAGGCGTCGTATATTTGCCGTCTACGATGGCGGATTCGGCCGCTTTCGTCGGTTCGGCGACCGGCTCTTCGTTGCTCGGCTTATCGTTCCCTCCCTGGCTGCACGCGGATAGCAGCGCGATGGATAAGACGGATACGAGCAGCGGCTTAAGCCATGTTTTCTTCGTGATCATGTTTGTTCTCCCCCTTGTGGTATGGTGTGGAATACGTTCATCTTAGCAATCGGCTGTATGCGTTACCATAAGGGTTTGTTAGTTTAATAGGGGTTTGTTATTCATTGCTCGTTCATTCCGAAGAGGGCGAATGGCGCTCCCGGTACTCCTGCGGCGTCATATGGTAATACTTGCGGAACACCTTGATAAAGTGCGTAGGATCCATGTAGCCGACCCGCTCGCAAATCTCGTATACCTTCAGCCCGCTCTCGGCGAGAAGCCGGCACGCCCTGTCCATCCGGACATTCGTCATATATTCGCTTAAGCTCTGCCCGGTCTCCAGCTTGTATATTTTCGATAGATGAGTGGGATGCACATGGACCGCGTCGGCGATCGCCCTCAGCGAGGCGTCGGCATGCAGACGATCCTCGATAAATTGATGCACCTTGCGGATGATGCTTTGCCTGCTCGTCTGCACCTCCTGCCGCTGTCTCTCCAGAATAAGAAGGAACATGTCGTCCGACCACTTATGCAATGCCGCAATCGAGCGGAAAGGCGCATAATCGCTAAGCGAAGCCATTAGCTCGGGAGCCAGCTGGCTCAAGTAGGAGCCGTTCCGGTGAATCAGCTGAATGTAAGCCGTGCTAATTTCCATCCCGGCGATAAGCAGATGCTCAAGCGATTCCGGCCAATGGCTTCCGAGCTCCTTGAACAGCTCGTCGAGCCGAAGACGGGCCTGCTCCCATTGCGACATCTCCAGCAATTGCAGCAACGTCGGCGAGCTCTGCAGCGTCCTCAGCGACTTCGGTGCGGCGCTTGGCGCCGGAGATTCGAACAGGATCAGCTCCTGCCTGTCGCCGACCTGCTGCCGGAAGCTGGCGACCGCCTTTCCGTACGTGGCATGGACACCCTCCGGGAAATTCAGTTCGTCCGTCAAAAACAGCGACACGGGCTCCTTTAGTATCGCTTTCAGCTTCTGCTGCAGCCCGAGCATGACCCGCTCCAGAAGATGCAGCACGCCTTCCGTCTCCTCCATGGGCTTAAGCAGCAGGACAAGATAGCCGAGGTCGTCCCGGCAGCCCCATACGTGGAAATCGGGAGCCATCCACTCTTCGGCTATATTGAGCACGGCAAATTCGACCCAATCCCGATCGGCTCCCGCAGCTTCCGCGAATGCGGCGTCGGCGTCCTTCTCCAGCCGGAGCAGCATCATCCATACCTTGTCCGACTCTTCGAACGGAAGTCCGTAACGCTCCGCCTGCTCCCGCCAAGGAATGTATCCGCGTCTGCCCGTCAGCCAGGAACGGAGCAGATGGCTGCGGATGAGAGGCAAATTTTCGCCCACCGTATACCTGAGCTTCTGAACGGCCCGCCGGTCCGTTTCCCTCTGATCCAGCTGCTCCAGCGCCTTGCGGACAACGCGGAACAACTCCTCGTCCTTTACCGGCTTGAGCAAATAGTCGAAGGCATTCAGCCGCATCGCCTGCTTCGCGTATTCGAATTCCGAATAACCGGAGAACAGAATACACACCGTCTCCGTCCTCTTCTTCGCTATTTCTTCGATCAGCTCAAGCCCGGAGAGCTCTTGCATGGCAATATCGCTGATGACGATATCGATTGGAAAAGTATCCATCAGCTCAAGCGCCTCAAGCGGGGAATACGCTTTGTGAACCACATCGATGCCGAGCTCATCCCATGGCTTGTGATCGGCCAGATTGTCTACCCAATGCGCTTCATCGTCCACGATCAACAGATGTCTCATTGTCATTGTTCTCCTTCCTCCGGATCGAGCGGACCCGACTGGTCCCATTCGATCCACATTAACCGCACGATCAGACCGCCGACAGGCGCCTGCTCTATAGCAAGCTCGGCTCCCGCCGGATACCTATGGGCAAGCCGCTGCCTGACATTCCATAATCCATATCCGACGGGCGGATCCTCCGGAGCCAGCATCGCGCTCCGCAAGGCCTCAAGTTCGGGTTCGGCCATTCCTCTCCCGTTATCCGCCACCTCAATCCAGGTACGGTTCCCCTCCATGCCGCCCCGAATCGCAATAACTGCCGGCCGAACGCTGCCTCTTAGCCCGTGCATGACCGCATTCTCCACCAGCGGCTGAAGGATGAGTCTCGGCACCAATTGCCCGTGCAGCTCCTCCGGGATATCGATTTCAATCCCTAACCGCGGATTTCTCATCCGCTGGATGTCCAAATAATTCATGACGGCCCCGATCTCGCTACTGAGCTGCACCTCCGTCATATCGATGCGAGTCATGTAGCGATAATAGTCGCTTAAGTTATGCGCCATCGAGACGGCGACCTTGTCCTGCTTCATCTCGATCATGTTGATCATAAACCCGATCGAATTGTACAGGAAATGAGGATTGATCTGGGCCTGCAGCTGCTTCAGGTAAGCATCCTTAGCCCGCAGCTGCTCCTTGAGCACATGCTCGATCAACGTTCCGATCTGCTTGCTCATCTCGTTGAACCGGTCAAAAACGAAGTGAAATTCATCCTTACGTTCCGTCTTGATCCGAACCGAATATTGGCCGGACTGAATCGCCTTCAGCCCTCTCATCAGCGTCTTCATTGGCGAGAGCACCTGCCGGTACAGCATGTATGACATCACGATCGAAATGATAAAGAGCAGGACAAATACCGCGTAGAAGAAGAGGTTCACGACGGACAGGGGCTTCATGGCGTCGCTGAGCGGCGTGCAATCCACGATATGCCATCCCAGGCTATCCGATTTCACTCCGGTAACCAGGAAATGGCGTCTTTCCGCCCCAAAGGTAAACTGGAACGAATCGCCTACCGTCCGGCCCTTCAATTGCCCGATGATCAACGCCGTCAATTTTTCTTCTTTCCGGCTGCCTTCGATGTATTGATCCTCCATGTCGTACAGCAGCATCGTCCCCCTGTCGACTTCGGTCGCCCGGTCGAGCGTGTCCCGAATGTTCGATTCCGGGAAGGAAGCGCCTACTATTGTGGTCGCATGGAGAGCCTTGTTATTCCGGATAATGCCGTCCAAGGCGAACTTATAGAAATTGCGCCCATTGTCGCCTGTCTCTGCGCCGCCTTCCGGAAGCAGCTCCCACTTGGCGGACAGCCGATCGGTGAACAGCTCCTTGCGATACACTCTGTTATCCAGGGCGATCAGCTCGTCGTTGAACACGGAATAGACGGCGTACGAGCTTTTCCACTGCGCGAAGGTATTCTCCTTGTAAGCCATTGTGCCCCGGATGGCGGAGCGGTTCTCGATCCGGTCGTAGTCGAGCGGATCCATATAGAGGGAGGCGAACTGCTTGACGGAAGAATCCGTCAATAGGATCAGCTGGAAGTCGGCCATCTGCCGCACTTTGCTGTCAAGCTCGCCCGCTAGAAGCATCAGCTTCTGCAGATTGGATCGGCGGATTTCATCCTGCAGGATCGCCGTTGTCCGTTGATGCGCAATTCCGTATACGGCCATAATGACGAGAAACATAAGAGCCAAGCCTAAATTCAGCTTCCTGAACAAATTGCCGCGAACATTCATCGTATATGACCCCTTCTTCTCCCAAATGCCTAAGGAAACCCTACCCGCCTAACAACGCCTTATGGGAACGGTTCCTGCCAGCCAGTAAGATGAAGTATATATGAATTCGCGTTTATTCGAAAAGGGGGTACTTCCACTTGCGTCAACCTGAGCCGTCAACCAAACCTCCTGCCGCGGCAGGACGCCAGGCGCGTTATATTCATCCCATGCGGCAGCATACCTGGATGCTGCATCTCATGGCGCTTCCGGCCGTCGTCTTCACCTTTATCTTCGCATACCTTCCGATGTCAGGCATCCTGATGGCTTTCCAACATTTCAAGCCAAAGCGAGGCCTCTTCGGCTCCGAGTGGGTAGGGCTGGAGCACTTTCGCTATCTGGTGCAGAACGAATATTTCATCCGCATATTAGGCAATACGCTGTTCTTCGCCTGCATCAAAATCGCGTTAAACCTGGCCGTGCCGTTTATATTCGCGCTGCTGTTGAACGAAGTCCGAAAGTCACTCATTAAACGTTCCGTACAGACGCTGGTCTACTTGCCGCACTTCCTTTCATGGGTCGTCTTGGCAGGCATTCTATTAGACATGCTGTCGCAGACCGGTATCGTCAATCAATTCCTCGGCTGGCTGCTCGGCATCAAGCCGATCTTCTTCCTTGGCGAAGGGGGCTGGTTCCGCGTTGTCGTCATTGTAAGCGATGTGTGGAAGGAATTCGGATTCAGCACAATTGTCTTTCTTGCCGCGCTCGCAGGGGTGAATCCGTCTCTATACGAAGCCGCCGAGGTAGACGGCGCGAGCCGGTGGCAGCAGACGATTCACGTCACCATTCCAGCGCTTATGCCGATCCTAATCGTCGTCGGCACGCTTGCGCTCGGAGGCGTTCTGAACGCGAATTTCGACCAAATCTTCAACCTGTACAACTCGCTTGTCTATGACAAAGGGGACATTATCGACACGTTCGTCTATCGCGAAGGACTGCTCAGCGGGCAATACAGCTTCGCCACGGCCGTCGGACTGATGAAATCGGTCGTCAGCTTGCTGCTGATCGTCGTGTCCTATGCGCTGGCTTACCGTTTCGCCAACTACCGCATTTTCTAATCGAATCCGCCCCTAAGGAGGCTACAAACCGGCATGTACCATAAAACATACGGCTACCGCGTATTTTCGGCTTTCAACCATCTCTTCCTCATTGCTTTGTCCGTGCTCTGCATTCTGCCGCTCATTCATTTGCTGGCGGTTTCCTTCAGCGGCCCGGCGCCCGCGAACGCAGGGCTGGTCACGTTCTGGCCAAAGGACTTTACGCTTGAGGCTTATTATAAAACGTTCGAGAACCCGAACTTTATGAAATCCGCATGGATGTCCGTGCAACGGACCGTGCTGGGCACCGCGCTCAGCATATCCGTGACGGCCTGCGCGGCGTATGCCTTGTCGAAAGAATTTATTTTCAAAGGACGCAACTTCTATATGTGGTATTTCATCTTCACGATGTTGTTCAGCGGGGGGATAATACCGAGTTATATTCTCATAACGAAGCTGGGGCTTATCAACACGTTGTGGGCGCTTGTCCTGCCCGGTCTCGTCGGCGTGTACAATATCATTCTCATGCTGAACTTCTTCCGCAATATTCCGCGGGAGCTGGAGGAGGCGGCCGTCATCGACGGCGCCAACCACTTCCAGACGTTCTTCCGCATCTATTTGCCGATTTCCCTGCCGTCTATCGCAACCATTACGCTGTTCATCATAGTCGGGCACTGGAATTCCTACTTCGACGGCCTGATCTACATGCGCGAGGTGGAGAAGCTGCCGCTGGCCACGCTGCTGCAAACGATCGTCGTCCAGACCGACTTCACAAACATGGATCCGGAGACGATTAAAAATTTATCCCAGCGGACCGTAAAATCCGCGCAAATCTTTATCAGCCTCATCCCGATTCTGGTTATCTATCCTTTCCTGCAAAAATACTTCGTCCACGGCATCGTGCTGGGCGCGGTGAAGGAGTAACGTGGAGGCTTGCCGCGAGCGCAAGCTGTAGGTTCGTTTCGCGGATCTAGCGGCATCCTTCTCTGACATCTCCCTATTATACGAGCATGCTCCAACGACCTGACAGAGAATCCGGTTGCCGGCAGTGGGAAAATTGTACAAAGAAACGGAACACGGAGAAACCTATCTTTTGGCGCGCCCCCGCTATTCATACAATCTATGAAGGTATGAACGGAATATAGTAAATAGATATCCTATCGAAAGCGAGGTGTTCATATGAAACCAATTGCTGTTAATGAAACGGCTTTGCGGCCGTATATCGGAAAAACCGTTCAAGCGAGGCTAAGAGACGGGTCACGCATCTACGGAAAAATCAAAGCGCTCAAAAACGGACGACTCTACTTTTCCACCATCGAGAGAGGTTCGGGTCCCACTTACAATCGCATGAAAAAACGCCATGCCAAACGGAATAAAAACAAAGCGCATGTTTCCTTCTTCTTCTTCGGCGGTGCCATCGCGCTAGCATTTATTGCCGCGCTGTTCTTCGTACCGTTCGGCTTCGGATTTGGCGGCGGCTTCGGCGGCTGTGGCTGCGGCGGCGGCTGCGGAGGAGGCTGCGGCGGCTTCGGCGGGGGCTACGGCGGGGGCTACGGCGGGGGCTACGGCGGCGGCTTTTTTTGACGGATCACTGAATTTAAAAAGAAGGCGGCGCGGATCAATCCTGCGCCGCCTTCTTTTTGTTTGGGTCATAAACATCGGTTCGGCCATACCCTTACTCCTCTCCGATGCCGATTAGTTCATATTTCCCCTTTTTCCCCGAAACTAGTTCCATATAACCCCATTTCATAAACTCTAAACTTCGCCATAACATTTCCCGGCATTTTCTTTGTTACCTTGAACGAGTCAGGCGAGCATCATAACGATCGAAAGGGTGAACATGGAACATGAAGAAGACGAAGAAGATAGTGAGCTTCCTGGTTGCCTCGGCTGTCGCATTCGGGGTGATCAACGTGCACGGCCCGGCCGTCCAAGCCGAGAACGCGGGAGCGAAAACCTTTGCCGTCCACCAAAACGTTGACACCGCCGGTCATCGACGGACGAACGGAAGAAGCGTTCTGGACCGTTCAGGAACCGATGACCGTCAAGCTGGGTGAAGGTCCGGCCGCGGAAGGCAGGTTCGGCCTGTTATGGGATCACGCCTACTTGTACGTTGCGGTAGACGTCGCGGACGACAAACTCGTTCACGACGGAGCCGGTCACTGGTTCGAGCAGGACAATATCGGTCTATTCTTCGATCCAAGCAACCACAAATCCGCTCCTTTCGTGAACGATGACATGCAGATCGGCATCGGGTACCAGCCGGGAACGTCAACGCCGTCATTCCATTTCGGCGCGGCTCCCAATCATGCCGGCAAAGACGAAAAAGAAGTGCTTAGAGCGATCCGGAAAACGGATTCGGGCTGGTCGGGCGAAATTGCCGTACCATGGGAGATGCTGAATCTGGATCCGAACGTTACCCGCTCGCTTGGTTTCGACATCGGCGTAACCGACCGCGACGATCCTCTGACGCCTGGATCTACCATGATGTGGAACGCCTATAACTCAGTCTCGTTCTGGAACGACACGAGCGGTTACGGCAACTTGGCGCTTGACGACAGTTCGCCCGTGAGCGGCCATGTTTCGGATGTGCTGCTGGAAGAAACGTTCGACGGTTACGCCAGCGGCGAGTCGCCGTACGGCTGGATCTCCGATACGAACGCGGGAAGCGCCCCGATGACCGTGCAAGTGGCCGAGGACGGCAACGGCAGCTTGTTGTTCGACGGCAATGCGGCTGGCAAGCAAGCCCGGATTTCCGCCCCCGTGCAATGGGATGATTACATCATCGAAGCGGATGTCTCGTTCGAAGGCGTTCTGAACGGCGGCAGATGGGCGGCCATCCTATTTAGAGGCGCTTCGAACGGCAAGCAGCCTTACAACCAGATGGCCGTCAGGCAGAACGGGATGTTCGAGATTGCCTACCGGAAGCCGGACAATAGCTGGTCCGTCCCCGCGAGCGGCCAATGGAAGCAGCCGCTCGAGTTAAACAAAATCTATACCTTGAAGGTCCGAGCGGTAGGCAACAACGTAAAAGAATACATAAAATCGCCGGAGGATGCCAATTACGAGCTGCTGATGGACCAAACGTTGACAGCCAATCTGCTGAAGCGCGGCAAAGTAGGCTTCCAAGCGGATCAGAGCAAAGTGCGGTTCGACAACCTGAAGGTCACGCGCGTGTATGCGGTAGGCTTGGAAGGATCATTGCCCGACACGCTGGAGGCGTTGACCGGGCCGGTCGAGCTCTCGTTCTCCGCTTCATTCTCGGACGGCATTCATGATCCGGTTCCTTCGGAGAAAGTGAAGCTATATACATCGGACGATACCGTCATACAAATCATCGATCATCGTCTGTATCCCGTCGGCCCGGGACAGGCGACCGTGACGGCCGTCTACGGTAATGTCCGGACGGAACGGCAAATCGAGGTAACGCCTTCGGCGACGGGTCCGCAGATCACGGCGCTTGATCATGCTGAAGGTTACTTGCTCGCGGACGCGGGTTCGGCGATCGGGCTTTCCGACATTACGTTCCAGGCGAAATTTAACGATCTGACAAGCGGTCAAGTGACAGGCGATCGATTGGAGTGGAATTCGGCCAGCCCGAACGTATACGTGGATGGCGGAAAGCTGAACGTGCTTGAGAAAGGGGTGCACACGGTAACGGCGAAGTCCGGAGCCGCGACGGTTACTTTGCTGGTCGTAGCGAAGGCCACGACGGAGCACGAGTACGTTCTGTACGAAGAAAACTTCGACGAAACGACCGACGGGACGCTGCCGACCGGCTGGAGAAGAATAGAAGGCGCTACGGCCTCCAATGCCGCGGTATCGTCCGGCGCCTTCGTGATGGACGCCCTCGCGGCGCCGAACAATCCGTCCCGGGTGCTGCTGCCCGACTACTTGAAGCTGTTCGGCAATTATTTGATCGAAGCGGATATGACCCATATGGAAGCAAACGATAACGCCAGATGGCATTCGCTTATGTTCCGAATCCAGAATGCCGATTACCCTTATTACCAAATGGCCGTCAGGCAAAACGCAACCGCGGTGAACGGCGTGGAATTCGCGGAGAGAACGCCCGCGAACGGCTGGAACGTCATGGACAAAGGCTCGCACACCGAAGCCATCGCGGCAGGCAAGATGTATCGTTACGCCGTGAAAGCCTACGGGAACCGTGTCCAGGAATGGATCGACGGAACGCTTGTCGTCAACTCGGATACGGCAACGGCATACGCCAAGGGCGGAATCGGCCTGCAGGCGAACGGCAGCAAGCTGAAGGCCGACAATATAAAGGTCACATTGCTTACAAAGCCGCTTCCTCCCATGCCGGCCGAAAAGTTCGTTAACGTCTCCGAGCCGGATACGCGAGTCGCGATGGCGCCGTCCGTCATTGCGGAGATCGATACGATCGATCAATGGAAGCGGCTGACCGCAGACGGAGCGACCGACTTGCCCGCTACGGTAATTCTGCATGTCAACCGCAATTTGGATGTGACCGAAGGACAAGGAAGGAAGACGATCGGGAGTCTAGATGACGTCCTAAAGGCTTTGAACAATCTGATGATTCCCGCCTTTTACGTCGAGGATGAACGTACCGTCAGCCGTCTTGCCGATTATTTGAGATCGAACGGCGTGGAGGATGCTTTCGTCATATCGGATCAACCCGAACTCGTGAAGCTGGCCAGAGAAGCGTACCCGATCGCGAGAGGCATCGTGGAGTTCGACGTGAAAGGGAAAGGCGGCCGGTTATCGGAGCAGCAGCTCATGGACATCCGCCGCACGACCAATCGGAGCATGGCGAGAATCGCTCTCCTTCCGCAGGATGCGGCTACGACCGAGCAGGTCGCTTATCTGCAAGAGAGGTTGATTACCGTTTGGGCGAAGGAAGAGGAGAAGCGGGATGACGAGCGTATCGTCATGCACCGTCTGATTGCCCGCGGAGTGAACGGCATCGTGACCGACTCTCCCGCGTCAGCCATTCGTGCCCTCGAAGCCTACGACCACGGATTGGCGCTGGTCCGCAAGCCCATCATCGTCGCGCATCGCGGCATTCCGTCGCTAGCGCCCGAGAACACGATGGAAGGATTTAAGCTGGCCTATGAATATGGGGCCGACGTGCTCGAGAACGATATCTTCCTCTCGAAGGACGGACATCTCGTCATCATGCACGATCCGACCTTGGACCGAACAACGACGGGGACCGGCAACGTCGAGGACTATACGCTCGAGCAGCTTAAATCGTTCAAAGCAAACAAACAATTTCCGCAAGCCTACCCCGACGCCCGGATTCCGACGCTCGCCGAGGTGTTCGATGCGTTCAAGGGCAAGGACGTGCAGCATTTCGTGGAGATCAAGAGCTACAAGCCGGAAATCGTCGATGCTCTCGTGAAGCTCATAAAGGAGAAGCGGGTGGAAAACCAGGTTTCCGTCATCTCGTTCAACGACGCGCAGCTGAAGCGGTTAGGCGGGCTGATGCCCGAAATGTCGATCGGCTTCCTCACCGGCGGCTACGCGAACGAGGCGAACGTCAACAAGTCGCTAAGGGAAACGTTGAAAGTCATACAGAACCTGGACTCGACGTTCAATTCGAGCTATCCGGGCATTGGGCCCAAATTTATGGAAGCCGCCAAACACCGCGGTATTACCCTCTGGCCGTGGACGTTCCGAAATCTGGACGAAACGGTGCGTTATTACGGCATGGGCACGCACAGTCTAACGACGGATTACGCGCAATGGGCATCGGACTGGGCGGTGAAGCTGGCTCCGGAGAAGACGGAGTACAAAATAAAAAAAGGCGAAATGGTTCGAGTATCCGCGATCGCGGAAACCCAGCTTGGCAAAACAAACAAAGTCTCGCCGGAAATCGTCGTCATCGATGGCGGTTCATCCATAAAGGTCGAAGGAAATGAAATCGTCGGCGTCAAAAAAGGAACGGCTCGCGTCATGTTCAGGCATACGTCGAATCTGAACCCCTCGACCCCTTACGACCTGTATTCGGAGCCGGTGGAAATTAGGGTCCGTTAAGCATCGGAAAAAAAGCCGTCCTCCGGGACGGCTTTATTTCCTTTTAAAACAACCTCTTAAACGTCATACTCCAGCTGCTTCCTGGCTTTGTCGATAAAATCGAGGGGCGACTCCACCGTCTCCGCGTCATATTCGTACTCGCCTATGCGGAGCTGGAGCTCGACCCGATAGCCGCCCTCGCTGTCCCTTTCATAGAAACGAGCGAGATTGCCGCGGAGACGGTCCGCGACGACCTTCCCCCCGTCCATGTCCGAGAACAGCAGCAATCCCCACGTGGCGTTCTCCTTGTCCAGCATGTACAACAAATCATTGCCGCGAATACTGGTTTCGCTCAGCTCGGATAACCGGATGAGCACATCCGTTACCCCGTCTTCGGTAATCAACCGGCGGACGTCGCTCCAGTAGCGCACCTGCATGACAAGCAGCGTGAGCGGGATGGCGTAGCGGGTGGACAGCGCCATGTACACGGTCGCATCCTTTTGGAAGGAGAGGCTGTTGCGCAGGTTGGTGTTCTGATCCATCGTCGCTACCTTCGCATTCGCTTCCTTGAGCGATTCGTTCTGTGCCTGCAATCGCTTCATCCCGCTCGTCATCAGCCATATGGCCGCCGTGTAGAGCGGCGTCATCAGCAGCCAGAAGTAAGTCTGGCCCGTTACGGTATTCCCGATTGCTACGGATTGATACAACGTGTACGTTCCGTACGCGAAGATAAACACCATATTCAGAACAAGCCCGGTCGTCACGCCCGTGAAATAAACGAGTATGCCGATCATGAACGCGGCATTCAGGAACAAAATGTTTTGGATATACGCGTCCGGCTGCCCCGATACGAACAAAATGCCGACAAAACAGAGGATGACGAACAGCAGGAACCCTGCGTCGGACATGTAGCCGCCAGCGTTACGTTTCATTGCCGCCACCACGCTTCCTTCGGTATTTGCGCGCCAGCAGCAACAGCGACATCAATACCAGGACAAGCACCAGAGCGGCGGCCGTCAAAAATTGAAGCACGTCCTCCCGCTCCAGGACGCTCTCGAGCGTACGCTCCGGCCCGTCTTCGGCCTCCGGTTTGAACCGGTACGGCTCTACCGTGCCGTCCTTGTCCGCAAGCACGGCGTCGCCCCATATCTTCCAACTCTCCGCTTCGGAAGCCATCAGCCGCGAGGCCAAATAAACGGATTCGCTTCCAGGACCGGTGACGGCCAGGAAGCCGTGCCCCTTCCCGTAAGGCGACTCCAGCAATTGCAGCGTTCCAAGCCGCGAACCGTATTCGGGATCGATGCTTTTTTTCTCGTTCGGCAGAAACGTACGCCCATCTTCGGTGAAACGGAAAAATAAGTCGCCGTTGACGTCCCGGATCAAAGCGTTCTCCTCGTAACTGCCGACGGCGATGACGTTGCGATCCTTCCAGGCGCCGGGATTGTCACCGTCTTCATAGAACCGGAGCTCGCCCGCGTTGCTCTCCGCGTATTGCCCCAGCAGGCTGAAGAGATTCGAGACCGCGCCCAGAACGTTGCGGTCCTTGTCCCGCGGGAGCACGACCGCAACCTTATGGAAGATGCCGTCCCGAATGAACGGATAGGGGTAATTGTCGAGCAGCAGGTCGGTGCGGTCCAGCGTATTCAATTGCATCGCCGAATCTTCGCCTACGTAAGCCCAAGGCATCTCTTCGCCGTTCCTTGCGCAATAGTCGCTCTTCAGCACCAGGTCGAACGCCGCCGTCACCGAGAAATTACCCGTCACGTTCATGTTCTTCGGAATCGGCAGCGTCAACGAATCGCCGTCAGCCCATTCCTCGCTCAGCTTCTTGCTGCCGATCGGCTTGTCGTCGATCAGGACGGTCAACATAGACCGGTTGAAATCCAGATTCTTGGCATACCGGAAGTCCAGCCTGATCTTGCTCGATTCCGCAATCGAGCGATTCGCCGGCAAGGAAACGAAATAGGTGCGGAATTGATGATGCGCGCCCACCAGCTTATCCCCGGCTTCCGTCAGCTTAAAGGTCCGGTTAACGGATACGGCCGGCGTGGCGACGTCCGTCTCGTCCGTGACCGACAGCGTATCGCGGTCAAGCTGGGAAACCAGATCCTGGTTGACAAGCAGCCGCCCCGCCTTCTCGAGCAGCGCCGGATCGTCCGACGTGACGAGAAGCATATGCCCCGTGTTCGTCTTGAGCAGCCGGATGAGCGCTTCCCCGCCATTCATGGGCTCGTCGATCAAGTTAAGCAGCTCGGGGGACAGATGCTCCCGGAGCGATACCGCCACGACGAAGGGAAGTGACTTCCAGCTCTCTTCCGAGAAGGACTCGAGCGGAATCGGCTTCTCCATCGAGGCGCTTGCTTTCGCGAATCCGGCTATGGCGTTCGCCGCTGCTTCCAGCTCGGCGTTCGCTGCATCGTCCGGCACGACGACGACGCGACGCTCCAAGCTTGCGGCTTCCATGCCGGCGAAGCGATGGTAGAAGTCCCGGATCGTCCCGTCCAGCGGCTTCGCCGAATAATCGATTTCGGCGGCCGACGACCTGAGCACTTGAAACCAATTATCCCGGTAGTCTTCGGGAACGCAGCCTTCTTCGACATCGCGCGTGCGAACGCCGCCCTGAATGGTGAGTGCGTTCGAGCCAGGAACCAGCAGCCGTGTCGGAACGGGCACTCGCAGGCTGACCGTGCGGTTTTCGCTCCGTTCGGGCCGGAAGGAGTGGAACGGCGTTCCGTTCATCAGCAGCGTGACGCTGGATTGCTCCATTCGGGCAAGCGGAGTCGCCCGGTAGTCCAGCCTGAGCCACGCGCCTTCGACCGTCCAGTAGTCGGGGATCTGAATGTAGCTTTGGCCCCAAGACATCGCTCCCCGCAACGAAATGTCCTCCGCGGACAAAGCCGTGGAATAACGTTCGGCGTTCGCGCCGTCCGTTCCGATCGGCAGCAGCAGCTGCAATATCAAACCTATTCCGGCAAGCCATGCCGCTTTGCGCATCCCAATCGGCTCCTCTCTAATACCGTTCCGTCTTGTACCACTTCGTCTCCCGCTTACGGACCTTATCCTTCAGGTAAACGTATAGGCCGTACGCCGCGACAGCCAACCATAACTGGCAGTACGTCACGTACATGAGCGCGATCAGCCATAGATTGGAGAGACTCAGCTCGCCTTTCTCGGTCGTCAGCGTAATGAACGTGCCCACGATGAACAACACGACGGCGAGCGTCCACAAGAGCGAACTGAAGCCCGCGATCGTCGTATAGACAAGTCCGAGCGCATGCAGCACCAGCAGCGTATCGGACATGATGAGGGAGGTTAGCAGCAGAAAGTAGATCGATAAAAAATAAACCAGATCGAACCGGATCGCCTTCCCTCTGCGGTCGAACAGCAGCGGGATGTTTTTGACGATGACATAAATGTTTCCCTTGGCCCATCTCGCTCGTTGCTTGAACCATACCGGAAGCGTCTGCGGTTCTTGCTCCCATGTGACGGACTTGGGCTGGAATTTGATCCGGTAGCCCATCTGATAGATGCGGAAGCTGATTTCCGTATCCTCTGCCAGCGCTTTGACATCCCATCCGCCGATCTCCTCCAGAATATTTTTTCTCACGATGAAATTGGTGCCCGGTATGGTGCACAGCTTGAACAGCATCCACCGGCCCGCTTGAGCCATCCATTGGAAGGACAACGTTTCGATGTTGATAAAACGCGTCAGAAGGCTGGCGCTGCGGTTCCGCGTCCGGAACTTGCCGATCGCCGCTCCGAGCGAATCGTCCCGAAGCAGCTCCGAGACAAGATAGGGCAGCGCCTTCCGCTCCGGCGTATTGTCCGCGTCGTAGATGGCGATCAGCTCGCCTCTGCTGTGCCGGAAGCCGATATTCAGCGCGTTCGATTTGCCTTTCCCCCCCGTGACGGAATCCGTGTTCAAGACGATCAAGTTCCGCCCCGCATGTTTCTCTTGCAGCCTAGCAAGCCTAGCGGCGCTGTCGTCGGAGGAGTTGTCGTTAATGACGATGATCTCGTAACGGCCTTGCGGATAGTCGAACGCCAGCAGCGATTCCACCGTCGCCACGATGACCTTCGCCTCGTTATGCGCGGGTACCATTACGCTGACGAACGGCGCATCGCCGGTTAACGTCTGCTCCGGCTCCCGTTCGCATTTCATATAATACCAGTATCCGGCAATGATCAGGACGACATTCACGAGCAGCAGGGACCAGATGCAGAACACCGCGATGACCATCAAGATATCCGCTGCCGTCATCGGCCGCCCCTCCTTTTCATTTCAAAAATTTACTTTTGTACAATCGGTAACCTACGGCCATGAGCACTCCGAACAGTACAAGCGAAGCGACGATCATCGTCATGTAGAAGTAATTCTGTACGGTGAACAGCCGCTCGAAACTGCGCTGCCCCAGGTCCCGGTACTGATATTCGAGGTCTACATCGACCGATACGTTCCCTCTTAGGCTGATTTGCCGGCCGTCCACGGTTAGGATGCCGTCCGAGGAAGCCATTGCATGTTCCGCGGTGCGGGTCTCGTGACGTCCGGCTTTGTAATCGGCGAACGGCAGCCAGCTGTCGCGGAGCTCGCGAACGGCGCCCTCCATCTCCGCCTCCACGGCAGGGAAGCCGAATGTCATCGCCAGATCAACCGGCAAGGATACGGGCTTTCTTGCATCCCAGTACGGTCCAAGCTCGTCCCAGCGGACGCTGAGAAGCGAGTCGGCGAACGTTCGGCACGCGGGCTCCCCGACATGCATGAGCAACGCAGGATTCCCCGAAGGGTACAGCACCATCGCGTTGAACGGCTCCATGCCGGTCTCCGCGAACGATGCCCCGTTGCTCCAATACAACCCCGCGTCGGCTCCGACGCCAAGCGGAACCAGGCCATTCTCCGCCAGCACGTTCAAAAAAAGCGCCGTCTTCTCCTTCAGCGTATCCCGCTGAATGCCCGCAACCGGCGAAAGGACGGGGGCGCCCGCGAAGAGCGTGCCGTTATGCGCCTGCGCGTATTCCAGTACCGCCATATATCGCTGCATGGCAGGGAAACCCAAATTCATGTATACCGGCTGAACGGCGTAGATGAAAGGAATTCCAGCCGAGTAGAGCGTATCGGCCGTCTTCGCAAGCAGCGCCAAATCCGAGAACGGATAGATGTCTTTGTATAATAAATAAACCTTGCCTTCCCCGGACAGGCCCAGCCAGTCCTTCAGTACGTATGCCATCGCAAGCTCGGAGGCGGAGCCCGAACGGAAGGCCGGCACGAAACCGATGCCGCCTTCCCTGATCCCGAAAGGCGCTTTCCGCTCCGAGCCTGGCCATAAAAGCTCGCCGTACGCCTTGCCGGATGCCTTCGCAATGTAAGTCATGCGCTCCGCGCCGGCCGCAAAGTTCGCGAGGCGGAGCGGACCGACGGACAAGCGCGCCGACTCGGGACCCGATATCGCCGTTTCTAACCGGAGCTGGTCCGCGAAGAAGGCTGGCATATCAGGGCCCACATGCAAATACATGCCCGGGAATCGGGACAAATCCGCCGCGAACCGCGTATATCCGCTTTGAAGCTCGGGATCGTTCCTCACGGCAATGATCCCTTTGTATGCGCCGAGATCATCCCCATCCTCGTCGTATCGCTCCATCTGCCGCAGCGTTGCGGGGACGCCCATAGCCGCAAGCAGCCTGAGAAGCGCTTCGACATTGCCTTCCATCGTCGTCCCGAGCGCAAGGCTGTCGTAGACGAGCAGCACCCCGCCATCTCTCCCCGAGGCTGTGTCCGCGCGGAGCATGGCGGGTTTCGCGAGGAGCAAACCGACAAACGTAATGGCTAGCGCCGCAGCCGATATTCGTTTCATCCGATCGCCTCCCTTCCCGCCAGCCTCTCAGCTCGCCAATGTCTCCCTTGTATCGCGTCCGAGACGGCGACGAACGTCACGATATCGAATACGACCGTGAATAGAAACTCGTGTTTGGCCAGATCGGCGTCGCCCGCTCCCACGATCGAAACGACGATGCCCGAAAGGCCGATGAACATCAGCCCGACGATCATCGGCAGCTTTATCGCCCCGCGCAACCGCTTCGCCCTCGCCGAGGATACAAACGAGGGCAAGTACAACCCCGTCACGATCAGCATCCATAACGCGATGAACCCGAACGTTTTGGGCGCCAATGCCGCCTTCATCGTGCTATACCCGGTAAAAAAAGCGGTATGCTGCCCGAACGCCATACCCGCGGATCGTTCGAAGTTTCCCATCGCTTGCGGATGGATATCGAATGCATGCCTCGCCGCTAGATGGATCATTTCGATTCCTTGATCCGGATGGGTCATATAATAAGCGAGCAAGGAGACAAATCCGTACCGGTCGTAGAATGGTTCGAAGAGCAGCGGTGAATCCGTATCGATGGTCGTATATTGCTCGTAGTAGATGCTCCCCGTCAAAATCGCGTATTGTTCGTCTATGCCGAAAGCCCGGAGCGTTGCTTCCGGATTTTCCGACAGCAGCAATGCTCCCCTCGTCATGGCATGATATTGGTTAATCGTCACAAATTGGCGAGGGATAAGGGCATATGTCGCGATTCCGGAAAGAAGCAGGATGGCGCAAGCGAATGCGGCGAAGGCGCGATACGACTTGTTCTTCCGAACGTAGACCAGGATAAGCCCCATAACCGCGGCCATCACGCCAACCGGCGCGTTCTGCTGCTTGGACGTCGTAAGCAGAAGCGCGCTTATCGCGAACATGGCGAGCATCGTATAATCGTTATATCTTTTTCGAACTAGCAGCAAGCCCGATGCAGCGATGGTCAGCGCCATAATAAGGATGACACTCTCTCCGTAGAAGGAATTAAAATACGCGGTATATCCCGTATCGCCGAAGATGAAAACGGCAAGCAAGGCGATCGGATATCCAAGCTTCCTCGGCGTGCGCCAAGTCACGCCCTCAACCAGCAAATAAACGGCCGCCATGTGCAGGAGCACGTAAACCGCCGCCTGAATCCGGATGTCGAAACGTTCGGGACTGTACAAGATTTTGTTCAACAGGAGCGCCAGACGAATGAACAGGGACTGCGAGGAAAACAGCGCGTCGCCGTTTTCATTGAAATATCGCAGTATTCCGTATTCCTTCACGAAATAACCAAAATATTGCCCGTCGTAATCCGGAGCGTTGAAATAAAGACCGTTCCCGTAAATGATGCGGAAAAAATCGCCGTTGTCGGCCATTCCGACGTAAGGCGGGACGAACAAGGCGAAGGAAGCGATCATGCCGACCGATACCGCCGCGAGCAGCGATGGAGAGAGATGGCGCGAGAAGGCAGCCGCTCCTCCTTCATAGATCCGATTTATGCCCGTCATGCCCTCCGCCTCCATTCTTTTCCGTTAACGTTTATCAATCCGCTGCGTAAGCGAGCAGCGCCATCAAATTGTCGAAGGAATACGCGTCTCCCGTAGCCTTGTCGCCGAATCCCCCGTATAAAGCGCTTGCCCGATCTTGGATTTGAAACTCCGTCATCCGCTCCAATGCGTCGCGGTAAAGCCCCCCGTCGCCGATCTCGCGACCGATCAATGCGGCCATCGCGTATAGCGCCGTGGAACGGACGTCGTTCATAGGTTCGCCATCCTTCGTGTACCGGCCGTACAATTTCCCTTCCCGCACCTTCTCCTTCAGCGCGCTTATGCTGGTATCCCGCTGCTCTCCGATCTCGGCCAGTGCCAGAACCGTAAGCAGCGATTCCACCATGTTGATGCCGTCGGAGTCATACCGTTGTTGTTCGTATTCATATCTGGTTTCATAGAACGGAAAGCCGTCGGAGAGGTAGCCGCCTTCTACGATGCGAAGCAGACGATCGGATAACGTCCGCGCGGCCGGGATCGATTCTGCCAGCAAACCAATCGTCTGGAAGTCCGCGTAACACAGCGTAAGAAAACCGTTCGTCGACTTGTACCGCGCGTCGTAGAAGTCGTAAAGATTGCCCTCCTTGACGTTATGCTCGAGAAATCTTCTGCCGTAACGTTCGGCTTCCTTGCGGTAGCCCGGTTCGCGGAAGGCCGAAGCCCCTTCGAAAAGCGCGCGAATCAGCCTCAGATCGTCGACCGCGGCATTCGCCGCAAACCGCTTGTCCAGCCTGGGAGCGTACCTGTAGCTGAAGCCGCCCGGCTGGTCGAACGTCGCCTTCGCCTTCGTCCAAGCATCCCGGAACGCGTCCCGTTCCGTTCTTGCGGCATAATACCGCAGCAGCAGCCCCGCGGATTCGCTGAGCACCTCCTGCCCGGTCGCCGCTTCGGCATCTTGCCCGGTATCGAGGCGATTCGTATAAACGCCAAACTCGCCGGATTGCTCCCGCAATACGTAATTCAATAGCAGCCGCTCCTCATAGCTTTTGCTTTCCGCATTGCGCGGCTCGGACGAGCAGGCAAGCAGCGCGAATGCCATAACTATCGTCAACCCAATTGCTGCCCGCTTTTTCAAAGCCGCGATCCTCCCAAGTCCCACATGCTGCCAAGATGGTAATAGTATGCCTAAAAAAAAGAAAAACCCTAATCGTATCCGGTAGGATCCGATCAGGGCGAAACGAAACGCGATTATTTTTTTAAGTGGTAAGGTACGGTGGTCACGACTACGTCCTTCTGATACAGCAGTCTCGTTCGAATATAGAAGCTCGTTTGGTTATGAAGGAAGTTGTGCCAGCCCTTCTTCGGAATGAATTGAGGGATGATGACCGTTACTTGGTAATTGGATTCCTTGGCCTTCCGGTCTACCACGTCGATAAACTTCAGGAGCGGCTGGATGATGCTCCGGTAAGGCGAATGCAGCGTGACTAGTCGCACCTCGGGATGCCTCTTGTTCCACTTCTCCTCGAACAACGCCTCTTCTTCCCTCTCGAACGGAATGTACACGGCGATGATCTGGTCCGGCGACAACGACTTGACGTAGTTCAGCGACTGTTCCACAACATGCGTGATGCCGGCGACGGGCAAGATGACGACATTGCCTTCGATGGGCAGGACCGGATCGCCTGTTGCGAGGCTGAGCTGCTCGCCGACGGCGTTATAATGTTTGTTGATCCGGTGGAACAGCAGGATGATGAGCGGCAGGAAAAGGAGTACCGGCCATACCTGATTAAATTTGGTCAAGAAAAACATCATCGTCACGACGAAGCAGATAATCGCTCCCGCCGTGTTAATTATAAATCTCGATACCCAGCCTTCCGGCTTCTCGCGAAGCCACTTCAGCATCATGCCGGTCTGGGAAAGCGTGAACGGGATGAATACACCGACCGCGTACAGCGGAATGAGCTGCTCCGTCTGCCCCTGGAACATGAGAATGAGCAGGATCGAGAAGATGCCGAGCATGATAATGCCGTTCGAATAGCCTAACCGGTCTCCGCGAATCGTGAACATGCGCGGAATGAACTTATCCTTCGCGAGATTCACCGCGAGCAGCGGGAATGCCGAGTACCCCGTATTCGCGGCGAGAATCAGGATGAGTGCCGTCGTGCCCTGGATGAAATAATACATGCCGTTCCGGCCAAAGGTTTGTTCCGCGATTTGCGAGACGACCGTTACCTCCGCAAGCGGCGAGATGCCGTAATAATAGGCCAGGAAGACGATGCCCGAGAACAGAATCGCCAGCAGCACGCCCATCGTGATCAGCGTCTTCGACGCGTTGTTCGGGGACGGCGACTTGAAGTTCGGTATCGCATTGGAGATCGCTTCGACGCCCGTCAGTGCCGAGCTGCCCGACGCGAACGCCTTCAGCAGCAGGAAGAGGCTAAGGCCCATGACCGGCGTTCCGACAGGCGCATGCAGCTCGGACGGGACGCCCCCTGTCAAGATGTCGTATACTCCCGCTCCGATGAGGATAAATAACGCAATTACGAATAGATAGACAGGGTAAGCGAGAATCGAAGCCGATTCCGTGACGCCGCGCAGGTTGAGCAGCGTAATGAACACGACGAACAGGATCGCGATCGGGACCGTGTAGGCGTGCAGGCTCGGGAACGCCGAAGTAATGGCGTCGGTTCCGGCCGACACGCTGACCGCCACCGTCAGAATATAGTCGACAAGCAGCGACGAGCCGGCGACAAGCCCCGGATATTTGCCCAGGTTTTCCTTGGATACGACATAAGCCCCGCCGCCGTGCGGATAGGCGAATATGATTTGCCGGTAAGACAGAATCAATGCCGCCAGCAGTACCAGTACGCCGATGCCGATCGGAATCGAATACCAGAACGCGACGGTGCCCACGGTGACCAGCACCAGCAGAATTTGTTCGGGACCGTAAGCGACCGAAGACAGCGCGTCGGACGACAGGATGGCGAGCGCCTTCTTTTTGTTCAGCTTCTGCTCCCCGAGCTCGGTCGATTTGAGCGGTCTTCCAATTAGCAGCCTTTTGAGCGTCATGAACATGTCTGACCACCGCCAAACCGTGTAATTACGTTTTGCATCATACGCATTCCTCTGTTCCTACCTTTACTATTGGCATGTGCTGCGGTTCTCGCTAGCTCAAAACCGTATTCCGTTTTTGCGCAGCAAAAAACCGCAAGGCTTCTCCTTGCGGCCGCAATGAACCGAAGTCGCACCTTCTCCAATAACGCTTACGGGGTTAGCTGACGGATTCGGGCCATGAGATAGCCCTACGATGCGCGTACATCGATTCACCCCTGACGCTATGGCTAGCGCCGGTTGGGTCCCCCGTTTTCCAAGTAAGAAATTCAGCGATTTAAGTGATGTGTTGATCATAACCCGTTTGTTCCTGCCTGTAAAATAACGTTTTTCCCCAAATAATCGAATCACGGTTTAAGATCATCGATTCTAGGAGCATGCGCTACCCTTCTTATTCATTTCTTTCGTCAAGATGGCATTCTCTTGCATTTTGGCCCTTTGTCAGATAATTCGGATGAGATATTCGCGGCAACTTGGATGAGGCCATACATGGCGAAAGGGGCTGTCCCTAAAGGTCAATAAATTGACCTGCGGGACAGCCCCAGTGAATCTTGCATGAGTGTCTGTTTGAGTTCATACGTCGTATTCACCTCAATTGATAAAAACGAATGGCATTATGACCAAAAATATCATCTACTTGTTGTTCCGTAAGTTCGCTAGGTAAATTATGATTGACAATGCCGACTGTCTGATCATAGCTTGCTGCAAGAAGACAAACCGGCCAATCGCTGCCAAACATGACTCGCTTCGCTCCGAATGCCTGTATGACATGCTCCACATAAAATCGAAAATCAGACTCTTCCCAATCCGTCATATTCCCTTCGGTAACCATGCCTGATAGTTTACAATAGATCTGCGAATACTCGGCGACTTCTGTGATCCACTCTTTCCAAGGCGATTCTTCCCGCTCAATAATTTTAGGTTTACCGATATGGTCGATCACCGCATTTAGACGGGGCACGAGCTTAAGGATGTTTAGAATCGCAGGAAATTGATCAGCGCGGATCAATAAATCTACTGGGAATCCCGCTTTCTCCAGCCACTTTAAATGATGAATAACGAGCGGATTTTCCAAAAACGCCATGGCATCGATACTTTGAAGCATGAGACGCACGCCGACAAAATAAGAATCTTGACGCAACCGTTCAAAAGATTGCACAAAATCGTCCTGCTCAAAGTCTAACCAGCCGACTACGCCAGCTATTGAATCATAAGTCTTGCAAAGACTTAAAAGAAATTCGGTTTCCTCAACAGTTGCAGCAGCCTGAACGACAATGGTTTTGGATATTCCGTTCCGCGCTAACGACGCGATCAGATCATTAGGCAAATAATCGCGATACAACGTAGGCGACTCTGGTGTAAGCCATCCATAATCATTTCGATCTAATTTCCAATAATGTTGATGCGCATCAATTCTCATTGTATTAAACCTCGCCTCGCTTAGTCTTCCTCAACGATTCGATTCGTCAGCTTGCCCAGCTTTTCAATCTCAATCGTGACGATATCTCCATCCTTCAAGTAAACTTGTTGATCCTGCGGGTAACCAAGAACGACTCCCTCAGGTGTTCCCGTAAGAATGATGTCGCCAGGCACAAGCGTCATATGCTGTGATATATAGCTTACAATCTCATCGCAATGGAAGATCATATCCGACGTATTGGAATGCTGGCGCACTTCTCCGTTCACGATACATGTTATATCCAGATCATTCGGATTTCCGACTTCATCCGCCGAAACCAGATACGGCCCAAGCGGCGAGAACTTATCGCATGTCTTGCCTAATAGCCATTGCTGTGTTCGCATTTGCAAGTCTCGTGCAGACAAATCATTTACGTTGCAATAACCGAACACATGGCTAAGCGCGTCCTCTTTCGTCACATACTTTGCCTTTTTTCCGATTACGATCACAAGCTCTGCTTCATAATCGACTTTCGAAGTCACTTTACTAGGAAGTGGAATATCGTCGCCGTGACCCGTTAACGTATTATTGAATTTATTGAACAAAATCGGGTACTCAGGAATCGGCGCATTCGTTTCCACCGCATGCTGACGATAGTTCAGTCCGACGCAAATAATTTTATTCGGATGTGTCACGCAAGGCCCAAGCGTTAGCGTTGCTTCATCATAGATATAAGATTGGACTTCGCCACGCTGATCAAGTACTTCGGTTGTAAACTCGGTAAGCCTGGCAAGCGCCTTTTCGCCGCCGTTGATCACTTCGTGAACCGTCGTAGGCACATCTTCTTCAGTAGGTATAGCTAATAATGCGCCTGCAACATCCAAAACGCCTTTTTCAGTTACAACCCCTAATTGATAGTCCCCGTCCCTCATAAATGTTAAAAGTTTCATAATAAATTCCCTCCCGATTTTAATTGCTTTCCATTACGCATTTTTTCCGAAAGTGACGCCGCCATCAATATATAGAGGAGAACCCATCATGAATTTCGATTCATCTGAAGCAAGGAACAATGCAGCTAAAGCAACATCCTCAGGCAAGCCGAGTTCTTCGCTTAGCTGCCGTTTCTTAAGCGATGCAATCGCAACTTCAGGATCATCATAAGAAGTCTTCAAGTAATTTTCGACGAAGGGCGTAAGAATTGTACCGGGTAGAAGAGCATTTACACGAATATGGTATGGTGCGTAGTCCACTTGCATCGACTTCGTCAACGCCAATACCGCTCCCTTAGTCGCTGAATAAGATGCTCTTCTGGCTAGTCCAATTTCTGCAATGCAGGAGGACATGTTGATGATATTTCCAGATTTACGATTCATCATATGCGGGAGCACATATTTGGATGGCAAGTATACACCGCGAATATTGACCTGAATAACCCGATCCCATGCTTCGGGCTCGATTTCATGCAGAGCACCGACACCGCTAATTCCCGCATTGTTGAACAGCACATCAATTCGACCATATTTTTCAATAATGTGATCTACCATCCGCATGACGGATTCGGGATTGGTGACGTCAGCTTGAATAAAGTCCGCCTGTCCGCCAGCAGCTTGAATCTCCATCATTGTTTCCGTTCCATTTGCTTCGTTCAGATCATTCACGATGACGGTTGCGCCTTCACGACCGAACAATAACGCCGTGCTTTTCCCGATACCGGAGCCTGAGCCCGTAATAAGAATCACTTTATTTTCTAATCTCAATGACAATACCCTCCTTCACAAATTCCATATACCTTTCATCAGTTGGAAAGCGGCATCGGACGCGCAGGCTACAATTGAGATAAACGATCCGCTAATTGACGGATTTCAACAATCGCAATATCCTTCTTCTGCTTCCAGATATGTTGCGGCATCGAACAGCTCACCGCTGCGATAGCTCCGCCTGATCGGGATCGGATGGGGGCCGCGACACAACTGAATCCCACAATGACTTCTTGCTCGTCAAAGGCGATTCCCTCGTCTTTGATTATTCTTAGTTGTTTGATCAAATCAGCCTTCGTCTTCAATGAGTTCTCAGTCGCCCCCACTAATTCCTGACTCGGGTACAATTCATCCAGCACCGTATCCGTTACGAACGACAATAGTACCTTCCCGAGCGCAGTCACATGAGCAGGGAACTTCATGCCAGGACCAGAGGCGAGCCTCACCATCGTCGGCGCTTCCTCCTTAGCTAGATATAACACTTCGTTGCCTTCTAGCTTAGCCAATTGGATGGTCTCCTGAATGCGATCTCGCGTGACAATCGCTTCTCGATGGAACGACGCGACAATATCTTGACCTTGCACATAAGAATTGCCCCATCTCCCCGTCGCGGATCCTATGGCATACGTATCATTAGCATCTCTATCAATCCAATTGAGCGCTTCCATCGTGTTTAATAGAGAGTACATAGAGCTCTTATGGATCCCCAAATGATTGGACAGATCAATTAATCGATATTGATAAGATTCTTCTGCTATAAAACGTAAAATCCCGTCTGCTTTCTCCAATGCGGGTACCCAATACTTTTTGTCCATGCCACCACACCTTAAACATTATAGAAAACCAAGTTTATTATATAAATCGATTTTACTATTATTATGTATGTTTAGCAATGTTCATTTTCAAAAAAAAGACGACAGCTCCTACGCAGGTTGCATAGGATGCTATCGTCTTTACGATGAATCGATGTACGATTAATACAATGGATACTTTTGGCGAAGATCCTCTCGGTGGAGAACATTGGAATCCTCGCGAATATAATGGCAAACGTACGAGCGGCGCCAGCGGTCCGCACTCCGATTCTTCGTAGACGAATGAATCAACAATTCACTAAAAAATAGGATGTCTCCCTTTTCCATTGGAACTGGAATTTGTATAGAAGTATCAACGCCTTCCGTCTCTTCCGTATGCGACTCATGCTCCTCTAAGTTTCGAACAGCGCCATGCGGCAACAGCCCTAGCTTATGCGTGCCCGGCATCACCCATAAACAGCCGTTCTCGGTATCGACCTTTTCCTCCATCGCTACCCAGGCAGCAATCATTGTCATGGGATCGTTCTTAATATAATAATAATCCTGATGGGCTGCCTGACCTGGAGAGCCTGGCTCTTTATAAAAATACATGCTCTGTACGCAAACGGCTTCTTTTCCCATCAGTTGCGCAAGCGCTCCGCGAATGATCGCATTCTTCATCATTTGTCGCGAGAAGCTGTCGTGTTTGTGGGGATTAAACAATCGAACGGCATATTTTTTGTTTTTGTCGCATGTTGCCCACTCTGGCATCGGATCTTGATTTCGTATATCATAGATGTGTCCATTAAAAGCATCGATAATGTCTTCACTCATCCCCTTCTTGAATAAGAAGTAACCTTGCTCTCTGAAAAACGCAATTTGCGACTCCGTTAAAGGTGTAGAGGGGCTCGTATAAGTTCCGTTCATCACGCATTCTCCTTCAGCAGTTTTATCATTTACTTTCTACATTAAGGGTACTTTGAATGAGCTTGCTTCACAATATCTGTAATCTTTATAATTGTATCTATAATTGATATTTCAATTGCGCGAATGCTACTGGAGAGATGCTTATGCAAGAGGAAAAACTAAACATCCCGTTCGATACCTTAAAATCCGCCGTTGCTGGATCGATTGTTTACCCCCCTGGCGGTCGATTCGGCCCCCGAATCCAGCAAGATATTCAGCTTGTCATGCTCTACACCGGAGAAATGAACGTAACCATCGATGGACGTCATGTCCGGGTATTGCCCGGCCAATTAATCCTTCTGAAGCCCGGTCACGAAGAAACTTTCATCTTCTCCAAAACCGAGCAATCATGGCATCGTTGGATTGCCATTCATATGAACGAGCTTCCCGAACATACACGAGATGCCTTATACCAGCTACCCGAATGTCTTCCCTTAACAGAAGAGATGACGCGGCTAACCGATCTTATGCTCGACGTCCAGCGCCAAGTTCCAAGTGACGATCCCTCTGCTCTAAGCCTAGGACTCTCCGCGATTCACCTGTATCCGATTGAATCGAAGAGAGTGCTTCTCCAGAAGGAAAAGCACCCTGCGGTATATGCTACTTTAATGTGGATCCATGATCATTATGCGGATGAGATTTCTCTTGAACGGCTAGCTCAGCAAGCTAACCTCTCTCCCGAGCATCTCCTACGATTATTTAAGTCAAATATTCAATCGACGCCTATTCACTATCTATGGGAATATCGGGTCAATAAGGCCATTGAGCTGCTTACCAGCACCGGATTAACCATCTCGGAAATCGCCCATCGCTGCGGTTTTAAGACATCGCATCACTTTGCGAGGCTGATCAAAAAATTTACGGGAAAAACGGCAACAACAATAAGGCAATCCTCTTGGAACTACTTACATAAGTGACATGCCTCAAACTGGAGTCGAAAAAAAGGGAAAGGCTCAGCGCCTTCCCCTATTCGTCGTTACCCTAGTATCAATCTAGCAATCGCCGCCAGATCAACGATATCTATTTTACCGTCGTCATTCATATCCGCTTTCTCGTACATCGCCCAATCCGCATCCGTCGACTTCTTGCCATAGCTTGCTGCGATGATGCCAAGATCGCCAAGGCTAACTTTGCCGTCGCCATTCAAATCGCCCGCAACTGCTGCATTGACGGAGTCTCTAAATGCTTGCAACGCTGCCTGCAATTGAGTGATTGCTCCATCCACTTGCTCCTGTGTAGCTCCGCTTTGACCCGCAACTGCACTGGCAAGATCAATGGCCGCTTGCAGAATCGCTTTCGAACCACCTGGATACTGACCGATTCCAGTTCCTTCCGCCGCTGAATCATGCGATGCTTGCGCGTTCGCAATTAGCGTCTGCAATGCCGCTTTGTCCACGACAACAATTTCAATCGTGTGCGGGGAACCATTGTCCACAGTCGTTTCGATTCCGTCTGCACCCGCAACAGTTGCGTCGGTTACGTAGACGGAGCTCGTTACATTTGCGCCAACCGGATTAGCCTTGAAGTTCAGCTTCAGTACAGGTGCCGTCTGTTTGATAGCGCCTCCGGCCCCCGAGCTTGCGAGCAGAATGCGAACCTCGCCTTCTCCTTCTTGTTGTCCGACGATCGTAAATCCGCTTTGCAAGGCTTCGCCTGACAGGAATTCGACTTGAGCCGGGTCATAATGAATCGTTTGATCCATTGCATACACATGTTCTGCAACATTGCTGAGCGTGTAGGTGACATCGAAGGAATCGCCCGCAATGACACTACTTGCTCCGGTAGCTGTAAGACTGTAACCGGCTTCGACTACGGCAATTCCGTTGATTGCCACTTCCAGCAGATCAAGGTTAGCGGAATTGCCGCCATTCGGGAACAACAATCTTACGTGCTTCGATACTCCCTCCACTGCATAAACAGTAGAGAAACCAAAGTATGCGCCGCCAGTCGGTGGAGTAACCTCACTGATCGTGTTCCAGCTTTCACCATCTTCGCTGATTTGAATCTGCATCTTTTTTGGCGTGTTGTAGTAGCTTTGATTCAACGTATTGAAATGGATAGCGACATTCTTGAGATCGGCTTCATGCTGCAATTCAAAGGCGATCCACGATTCGCCATTACCAGACACAGACCATTTGGAGTTATCCGTTGTCGCGCCTTCAATTAATGAACCGTCACCCGCTTTGTCTGGCGTGAAGCTCCCTTGACTGCCGCTTGCTGAAATTACCGCTCCCTTGGTCATATTCCCAAAGGGCTGAAGATCCATAAAAACTCGGTTGGATGTAAAGGTTTGCCCATCCAATTCAACCTCTGCCCAAATGACTGCTCTTGTTGGCTCGGAGACAGGTTTTGGAACAACCTTGCCATTAGCGAAGGTAACGATATCGGATTCAGTAATAGAGATGGGCTCGTATACAGTTCCGTCTTTCAGATTAACAATGCCCGACTTCATCGTAATCGTTGCCCCATGAAGTCCAATGGCTCCGCCTTTTAACGAACGACCTTCCAGCGTGTAATCCACTTGATCGTAGCTCGCGAATTCTCCATAAGCTTCCCTATCATTAATCCATAGAGATGCGCCGATCATCGTATCCTTGATATACACCTTGCCGTCCTTAACGGTAACTTCCAGAACGTCTGATTGCTCAACGCCTTGATAGATTCCGCTTACGGTAATCGCTGCCGTTCCATCCGCGATCGCTCGAACGACTCCATTAGCATCAACCGATGCAATTTGTGGTTGATTGCTAGTGAATGTAACTTGCTCGATACGCGCCTTCAATGCGGGATATGTCATATATCCCTCCACATTGACCTGCAGCGAATCAGGCGTCATTTGCTTGCCCGTTGCAATGAGATGGGTAAGCTTGTATTTTCTTTCCGGATGATCCGTAACCAGCTTCACGATCGTATCCACAGGATCGCGTGTAACGCCAGTCAAGTCAATCGTGACGCTTTCGCCGTCCTGCGTGAAGTTCAACGATACGTCTTCATTAAGCCACGAAACCTGTGTAACGGTGTCCTTCACAGGGCTGATCGTAAGTGAATTCCCATTGTAGCCTTTCTTGCCGTCTGGTCCTTCAATCAGATGCAGATAGATATTATTGTCTCTGGACATGGCATATCCCCAATCAGGGCCTTTGCCGCTTTCAAATTTGGCTATATTTCCTTTTCCATCATCCGTGTAACCGAAGCCATTCAAGAAATATGGCATCGTGCCCGTTGTAGATTCATGCCGTTCCGGCTTGCCTTCCGGTGCAAACCATGCAGCAAGTCCTTCGCGAACATCAATAAATTCTTGCAGCGCTTTAGGATATCTGGTTGCAATGTTTTCGGGGCTGTCCCAATTCGGGCCGCGGCTCATAATCGGCATTTGATCGTTGTTATCGACAAAGCCTCGGCCTGCGTTCATAACCATTTCTTTCGCAACTTGTCTGTAGTCATCGCGCTTTTCATAATACGGCGTGTAGTTATTAAGCGTATGAACGGATTTCCACGGCTCTGCAATCGTCCGCTTCGTCAGGTTGGAACCGCCGCCGCTTGCATAGATATGGCTTGACTCGGTCGTCCTAAGATCCGGATCTCCATATTCCACAGTCCATGCATTGGCATTAATAATAATGTCATCGCTATAGTTGCGCACATTGCTGTACATCACATCATAGTTAGCGTTAGGCATGGCCTGCGGACCGTCGAAATAAAGATAGGCAGGATCGTAACGCAGAATCAGGTCTTCTACATTCTGTACAAACACATCGGTAGAATTATGCTGCAAACCGCCGCCCTCTGTCGCGTAATACAAACCAAACTTTATTCCATAACGTTTGACCGATTCTTCAAAGGCTTTGAGACCGTCCTTCACCTTCCCGTTCTCATCCTTAGGCATATACAGATTGCGACTATGCTTAGGATCGGCAAATTTGGATGGCCAGTAATAGTTTTGCTGCAAGGCTTCCACAGAAACAAGCGAATGTCCCTGTGCTTTTGCACGCTGCGCCCATAGGTCTATCGAGTAATTCGGATCCACAAACCATTGGTATATAGGTCCCGTATGGGAAAGCGCTGATACTCTTCCTTCTTCAAACCAGCGATTTGGACGATCCTTGACTTCGATCGCAAATTCTTTGGTTGTTGTAGCATTAAGGCTATCGGTCACTTCGACCGTAAAGGAGTATGTGCCAACTGCTGCTTGAACAAATCCTTCGATCGTGCCGTTCGTGTTGAGTGTTAATCCATCTGGAAGGGCACCCTCCGATACTGTCCATGTATAGCCCGGCTCACCTCCGCTAGCCATAAACTGGAACGGAGAAGCGGATAAGGCATGCTTGGCCGTGTAGTTCGATTTATTCCAAACATATGGCCACTCTGAATACCCTTTCGGCAGGATATTCGTCGGCAACTCCTTATCTTGAGCCGTATCATCGGCGCTTAATCCTTGCGTAGCAATCGACAATGCTTCATGATCTCCTGTAACGGAATACGTAAGATTATCCACTTTATTGCCATTGATATCCGTCACGCGACCGTAGAATCCGAGATAAGATACATTCGCATCCTGTGCCATCGGTACGCCGTTCGCATTACGATCCTCGGTGAAGCTATGCTTGATTTGTAATAATATTTTATTCCAGCCTGCTTTTAATTTAATATTGGCGATGCTCATATCCTTCTGTACTTCGGCAGCTACCGATGGCTTCGTTATCGCAATATCATTGACGAACAAGCGGTTTACGCTGCTGGACCCGAATCTGAACTGGGCATTTTGCTCATTGGGGCTGTAGACATAGGTATGCGCATACACATACTTATTCTGTGTATCGATCCCTTTCTTCACTGTATAGTAGCCATACAGATCCTGGTAATCATCGTAGTTTCTATTCCATATCCGATCATCAAAATATTCCCATTGCTGATTGTTCTCACCGCTAGTCAAGGCTTCGCCTATTTTCGGCGTAATATAAGCTGTCGGTTCCGGATCTTCGGTATCAATAATCCCATCGCCGTCGAATACATTCACTTCCGTTAAACCTAACCCGACGTTTTTCAAATTTTTCTGCCCGTCATGCACAATCAGCAGTTCTACCTTCGAAACATTGTTCACGGCCTGTTCAAGCGTTACAACACCAGGATTCTTTCCCAAAGGATCGATATCGGTAATTGTACCCGTCCCCAAAACTCCATTACTCGCATCCTTAAGCGTGTAATTGACCTGTTGAACATCGGATGTGTTGGCCGGCCAAGCTGCATTGTGCCGGTCAAACACTTCGATTTGCTTCACTTTAATAGGTTGATTCCAAGATAAATTTAAGGTCGGTGCCGGATCCCAGCTCGGCCAAGTAGATGGTGCGCCGCCCGTATCATGCATTTGCGAGATCCACTCGGTGCCCTTATCGCCGTCAATTGCAAATTTTGGGATCTTTGAAGCTGAATCTGTTCCACCTGGGAATCCGACAGCGCCTGTTTTCCAAGTGGAACTGGCAGTCGCTGAAGCCACTCTAGCCCAGTTCCCATCTATCGGTCTGTCTATGTCAGCAGGATCCGATAGCGAAGCTTCATATACCTCCAGTTCACTAACCCCTGTAATACTAGGATAAGGTGATCGGCCTTTATCGATTTCAACCTTCATTTCCACAACATTTGTGAGAGCAGTACTCGGCGTAAATATAGTTGGTTTGCTCGAATCACTGGACGTACTATCTACCCTGATCGTCTCCGAGGTTGTGCCATCTTCAAATGTAAAGGTGAGGTGATAATACTGATTGACGTGTCTGCCATCTCCCCACTGCGCAATCGTTACAGCACCAACTTTAATAGGAGTTTCCCACTCGAAATTCAACCAAGGGGCATTATCATTTTCAGTTACCCACTGATTTCTCGTGCTGCCGTCAACAACGAAAGCAGGTGGATTGGATGCGAAAGTCGCCGATGAAGCCGTAATATTCGCCGATGGCGCCACATTTTTATTTTCTGGAATAACCGTGCCGTAGATTTCATCCGCAACTGCCGAATCATAGGGTCCCGCTACCAGCCAGCTGTTAATAAACGGTGCATTTCCTGATGCCTGCTGTGCATTGACCTGTGGAACATTTGCTCCGAAAGTGAACATCCCAACGAGCATGGACGATGCTACACCAACAGAAATTGCTTTCTTCACACGCTTTTTCAGCTTCAATTTCAACCCCTCTTTTCATTTTCAATAATTGCAACCCTATAGTAACGAACACATCAAAGTATAAACACACGAAAAAGTAAGATTTCCTCTTATATGCCTCAATCAAGCTTCTCTAAAATGAACGCATTTCACTGATTTTTGGATATGTGGTATGTTTATTTGCTGGCCGCGCTGCTCCACCTCTCCATTGCGTAACGGTTGCCATCGCGCTTATTTCGTCTGTTGAACACATTTCTATAATCTAACGGTTGTGAGCGAGGCTATTTGGTGGGAATCCGTCCATTTCACCTGTTTGTGAACCCAATAAGCTCTAAGGCAACCGTTAGCAACGGATCCCCCTATTTTTACACCCAATAGGCTCCACGGCATCCGTTAGCGCATGAACAAAGTAACTTATACGAGAATGTTAAAAAGGGGGAAGCCCATAGGCCTCCCCCCCCCTCTTGCAGTTAACCCAGAATCAATCTAGCAATCGCTGCCAGATCAACGATATCTATTTTACCGTCGTCATTCATATCCGCTTTCTCATACATCGCCCAATCTGCATCCGTAGACTTCTTGCCATAGCTGGATGCGATGATGCCTAGATCGCCAAGGCTAACTTTGCCGTCGCCATTCAAATCGCCCGAAACTGCTGCATTTACGGAGTCTCTAAATGCTTGCAACGCTGCCTGCAACTGAGCGATCGCTTGATCTACTTGCTCCTGCGTAGCTCCGCCTTGACCCGCTACTGCCTTAGCAAGATCAACGGCCGCTTGCAATTGAGCTTTCGAGCCTACTGGATACTGACCGACTCCGGCTCCTTCCGCCGCTGCGTCATGCGCTGCTTGCGCGCTTGCAATAAGCGTCTGCAATGCCGCTTTGTCCACGACAACAATTTCAATCGCGTGCGGGGAACCATTGTCCACCATCGTTTCGATTCCATTTGCGTCTGCAACCGCTGCGTCGGTTACGTAGACGGAGCTCGTTACGCTTGCGCCAACCGACTTCGCATTGAAGTTCAGCTTCAGTACAGGTGCCGTCTGTTTGATGGCACCTCCGGCCCCCGAGCTAGCAAGCAGAACGCGAACCTTTCCTTCTCCTTCTTGCTGTCCGACGATCGTAAATCCGCTTTGCAAGGCTTCCGCAGTCAGAAATTCGACTTGAGCCGGATCATAATGGATCGTTTGATCCAGCGCATAAACGTGTTCTGCAACATTGCTGAGCGTGTAGGTAACATCAAAGGAATCGCCAGCAATGACGGTTACGTCTCCCGTAGCCGTTAGGGCGTAGCTGTCCGGTGCAGTTTTTTCTAGAACGGTTACAACCGCTTTCGCTCTTACAGCTGCTCCTTCCACTGTACCTGAAACCGTGAACACACCTTTGTTCGTTACCATATCTGGTGTAATAGGATCCCAGACAACGTCAACCGCACCGATCGTTCCATCATTGTATACGGCCTCTACTTGTGTAGGCAGTGCTGGGATTACGCCTTGCGTCGTCTCCGCAGCGGCTAATTTGTAATCGACAATCGACTTTACAAATTCTTTATTCGGTGTAAATACCTCAAATTCTGTAAGACCAAGTTCACCCTGTTCCGAACCGTTTACATTTGCGAACTTATTCTCGGGGTCAATCGTGAATTTGATCCAGCTGGTCACGATCGGCGTATCAAACGTGACGATATTGTCAGGCTTTCCATTCCACAGAATATTCGTTACCTTCCTGCTGCCTCCTTCCCATTCCAAAAGCCCTTCTCCAATCTGATTGACCTGGTGGCCACGGTCTATCAGGTTCACCTTATTGATGGTTAATGGAGCAGCGAAATCCAATTGAATCCATGGAGCCTTGGTATTATCACTCGGAGATGATGCCCAACTTGTATTCTTATCACCATCTACTGCTTTACTACCAACATATCTGGAATCACCATTAGCCCTGACTGACTTTACAGATACATTTGCTATATTGGCTATGTTTCCATCTACTAGAGCTGAAATCGTCATCTGCTTGGTCTCCACGGTTACTCCATCCAGAGTTACATTCGCTTTAACCGTCGCAAGGAATGATGTATTCAAATCTCCTTTGATCACAATTGTATTACTGCCCGGAACAACCTCTAATCTTGAATCACTGAACACATACTCTACAGCAGCTTTTGATAAATCCACCTGTTCGCCAGTATTTAATGTTCCCACTAAAGTTCCGACAATCGGTTCGTTCTTCTTGATGTCTTGCTTATTCAAAGAAAGCTTAACTTCTCTTAGAGCAGGTTTGAAATCAGCTGCTACTCTGTAGATCGCTTTGGCTTGAACCGAGGTTCCTGCTACCGTGCCGTTTACTGTAAATACTCCTTCATGTGATACCTGATCTACAGTAACAGGGGCCCATGCAACGTCAACGAATCCAGTTGTTCCATCGTTGTATACAGCCTCGATCTGTGCAGGTAGTGATGGTATTCTACCTATGCCCGTATCCACAGCAACCGACTTGTAATCTACGATCGTTTTCACGGCTTCATCATTTACTTTAAAGACATTGATCTCCGCAGCCGCTGCGAAGCCGCCGGCACCCGCCGTTGCTTCGAGCTTGACATACGATGCATTCGTCGTTGGAATACTTGCGAATTTCACTTTCGTGTCGTTTGCCCAAGTTCCGCTTGCAACCTTGGCAAAGTCCACTCCATTCGTACTTACATATACATTATAGCCCGTAATCGTTCCATTGCCGCCTGATTCCCTTGGCAGATAGGCGATTGTATCGATATTGTAGGTTCCTCCAAGGTTTAACGTAATCGATTGGGGGAGTACATCGGAACCATCCCATTTCGTGTGCCACATCGTGTCAATTTTTCCGTCAATCGCCATCGGGGCTCTGTTGTCTCCCCCAAGAAATTCTTGAAATTCCTCACTTGTCGCCGTTGCCGTCATTTGAGACTGAGGGATGCTATCCCTAACTGCAGCAATTGTCATAGGACGACTTTCAACGCTCACCCCGTCTAAAGTCACCTTTACGGCAACGGTCGCATTAAATCCAGTACCTATATCGCCTTTAACGATGATTGTATTGCTGCCCTCAACAACGGATAACCTTTCATCACTAAATTTATATTCTACAGCAGCCCTTGATACATCCGTTGTTTCTCCTGTATTTAATAGGCCTTCAATGGAAGCTATGATTGGTTTATTGGCTTGAATTGTCGTTTTATTTAGAGAAAGCTTTGCTTCTTTCAGGAAAGTATCTAGATGTATTTTTCCGTTAGCATCTACAGTAACATAGAAATAATCGATTACGATGTTACCGCCCAGCTTAACAGATACATTGATCTTAGCCTTACCCTCATGAACAGCTGTGATCACACCATCTGCGCCAACTGCTGCAACGGACGGGTTTTCGCTTGTGATCGTGATGTTCGCACCGGTTAGGTCCAGAGGATCGCCTAGGAAGGAAGAACCTTCTACATCAACCGTTACCGTGTTGTGATCCGTTCCGATATTCGGATCAAGCTTAATGCTGCCAAGTCCTGATAAATCTGCTGATGAGAATACTTGAACCTCCAGCACATCAATCGGGCTGCCGCCTTGACCGCCGCCAGGGAAGGATACTCTTACATAACGCGCCTGCACACCGGATTTGTCCGGATCAACCGGATAGTTGTAATACAAGCCCTCTTGCTCCCAAGCATACAAGGTTGTATCGCTTTTCGGAACAGCCAGTGTATTTTTCGATGACGGCAATCCACCGCCGGACAATGTATTTGTTTCATTACCTGTTATCCAATTTGTTCCGTCAACGCTATACTGAATCTTTACCTTATTCGGCACATTGTAGTAAGTAACGTTGTTGGCATTCGGCATGTGGTGGTTGAAGAAAATATTAACGCGGCTAAGATTTTGCAGTTTGCCCAGATCATACGTGATGCTCGGATTTGCGTCGCTTGCCGGCGCTACCCACTTTGCGAGATTGCCGCCGGTAGAATCATTGATGATGCCGTCAGATAATTTGTCAGCGTTACTGCTGTCGCTTGTAACTGTCGGCGTAATGCCGGTTGCTACGTTTGCATCCGGGATAAGCGTCATGTAGTTACGGGTTGATGTAAATGTCTTTCCGTCTACCGTGATATCAGCCCAATAGCTGTACATCGTAGGGGTGGAAACTTTACCTGTAAATTGCATGGTGCTGCCATTTACAACGAACGGTACTTGATCTGCCGGCACTTCAGTTACAATGATTTTACCTGCAGAGTTGTTACGGTTGCCGTCAACGGTTGCATAGTGGTACTTGATATTCGTGCCGTTCAGAATATCAACCGCGCCGCCCTTTTCTGTGAAGCCCTGGAATGTCACAGGAAGGTCTTTGTTTGTGGAGAATTGTCCCCATAACACAGCGCCTTTTGTGATCATATTAACACCAACCAGCGGAAGTGCAGCTGAAATCGCACCGCCCGATACTTTCACAGGATAGGTGTCGGTCTTCACCTGGGGAGCATTCACACCATCATCATAGGTTGCCGTAACGGTGATTGTAGCTGTACCGTCACCGACAGCTGTTACCAAACCTGTTGCAGAGTCTACAGTTGTTACACTTGTTTTATCGCTTGTGTAGTTAAGTGTAGCAGGTGCGAAAATATTGGTGTAGTTATTCATATAGCTCTCTGCTCTAAGTTTCAGTTTGTTTGGTTCAGTTTGGCTGCTGAACAATTTAACACTTGTCATTTTGTATGTTCTTGCAGGGTTTTGTGTTGTAATTTTAACGATTGTATCAATAGGGTCGGCCACAACACTGGAAGTGTCAATTGTAATATAGGTTTTGCCATTGTTTTGCTCAGTTGTGAATGGCAGAGAAACACCCTTGTTCAGCCACTCGACCTTGTCAACCGGGTAATCGAAGGGACCTATTCCGCTCATCGAGGCTTGGCCGGTAAATCCTGCCTTGCTCGTACCCGGAATCTGGTTTTGGATCATGTGCATATAAACATACTGGTCACGGGACATGGCGTAACCCCAATCCGGGCCCTGACCGTGGGCGATAGCCATCTGCGGGTCGGTATACCAGCCTGATTTAATGGTGTAATCCATGGTGTATGGCAAAGTGCCGTACATGGACTCACGCAGGTCCGGACTGCCGGCATTTGCCATCCATTTTGCTATGGAAGTACGCATGCCTAGCAAATTAGTTGTGTCAATAGGCACCATGGAGAAGATATTGGTGTTATCCAAACTACTTTTCAGGTTATCCATACCGCGGGTTCTACCAAAGGTCTGGTCGTAATTCATGACATAACCATGTCCGTATTGGTTCAAGATTTCCTTTGCCAAATAAATCCAATTGTCACGTTCGTTGCCACCTGCGTATTGCGCCCAGATATCGAGTCCAGTTGTAAATGGATCGTTCCATTCCTCGTGGGCAACTTTTTTGGTCTGTGGCAAAATACCGTTTCTCCAGCCACCGTGATTATAAGGCTCACTATTCCAGAATGGACGCTCGTGGAGTGTAATATCTTGGTCGCCGGTTTGCGCATCAGGGTTGGCATCAATTAAAACACGGTCGTTATAGTTGCGGGCAGAGCTCCATGCCACGTCAGGATTGGAATAGCTTGCAGGACCACCATCGACGAAGACATACCACGGATTGTATCTTTCCACCAAATCTTGGATGTCACTTTCTATAATTTCTTTTCCTTCGTACAGTGCCGACAAATACACACCAAACTTCATGCCGTAACGCTCAACAGCCTGCTTGGCCTGCATCACTCGGTCTTTTACTTGCCATTTGCCGTCCTCAGACTGGTACAAAGCGTTGTATTTGTACAATTTGTTACTGTCGTTCGGGGTCAAGTTGGCATTAGGTGACGGCCAGTAGTAAATGGTGTTTTGAACGCTTTCTGTCGAAAGCATGGTCATTCCCAATTCTTTAGCTGCCTGTGCCCATGTGTCATAGTTGAAGTTCGGGTCATAAAGGTTCGGTAAAGTGCCGGTGGTGTGTGACAGCCCCGACATCTTGCCCTCAATAAACCAATCAACCGGATTTTCCTTGACAGTGATGGTATATGGATTTGTTGCAGTAGAACCTTGAGCGTCCGTTACCTTCACTGTGAAGGTGTAATCCTTCTGTGAGGTGCCGTGAGCGCCGTCTGAAACCTTACCCTCAATGTGACCGCCTTCTGCCAATGTCAGACCGGGCGGCAACTGACCATCTGCAATTTCCCAAGTGTAGCTAGGATTTCCACCCGCAGCCTGGAATGTAAAAGAAGATGCTTGCGGGGCATTACCCGATGTATTCACATTTCCGTTAATTGTCCCAACCATCCAGACATATGGATTTTCATCGTAAGCGTATGGAAGTGTGTTAGAAGGATAGTCGTTGGCCGGGACATTGCCATTGCGGGCATCAAATGCTTGTTTATCAACTGCAAGGCCCTGTGTAACAATTTTCAGTTGGTTGTTTGTTACGTTTGGTCCCGTTACAGAATAGGTGAGGCCAGGAATTTCATTTCCGTTGGTGTCGGAAAGTCTTGTATAAAAGCCAAAAAAATTCTTATTACTGCTAGGGTTTTTGTGCTGAATGCCAATGATAAGTTTGTTCCAGCCTTGTTTTAAATCGACTGCATATTTGGTACCACCCTTGCTCACACGACCAGGACTCGAAGTTTGTTGTCCACTGAGAATATCGTTGGCAAAAAGTTTATACACACCCGAACCGCCTACCTGCCACTGAACCGTTTGTGCTGCGGGGCTGTAAACATAGGTCCCAGCCACTACCCACTTATTGAGTGTATCCTGCCCCTGTTTGACATCAAAATAACCCATCAGATCATTGTAATCGTCATAGTTGCGATTGAAGATCCGGTCGTCGAAATATTGCCAAGTGGATGTTTCTGTGCTGTTCGGATTGGCATATGACTCGCCAATGACAGGAACGATGCTTCCAAGAGATTGCTCATTGGTAAAAGGACCGGAAACCGCCCATTGGTTCGTGTAAGGCGCGGTGCCGCTCGTTCGAGCAGCGTGCGCTTTGTCCTCAAAGAGTACAGTGCCTGCCATAACATTGGCTGCTACAATTGCAGTTGCGGTAACGATCGATACGGTTTTACGTATTCGCTTCATAAAGATTTGCCTCCTCAAATGAATTTGAATCTTTACGCGTTGAAATTCCCTCATGCTTCAAGGCCATGTTACAAATCGTATCTCTTTACACTCTCTTTCGCTTTCCCCCCTTATCCTCGTGCATGCTGCACAAGTTGGATCTCAACCAAATATTAACAAGCGATGCTTCATCCTGATACTCCAAAAAGCTAGTATTCCTTTGATTTTTCACTGTTGACGTTCTCTAAAAAGCACGAATTTCACTAATCGGAGTCAAAAACAAAAGGGGAAGGCATCGCGCCTTCCCCCATCCTGCAGTTAACCCAATATCAATCTAGCAATAGCCGCCAGATCAACGATATCTATCTTGCCGTCGTCGTTCATATCCGCTTTCTCATACATCGCCCAATCTGCATCCGTCGACTTCTTACCATAGCTGGATGCGATGATGCCTAGATCGCCAAGGCTAACTTTGCCGTCGCCATTCAAATCGCCCGCAACTGCTGCATTGACGGAGTCTCTAAATGCTTGCAACGCTGCCTGCAACTGAGCGATCGCTTGATCTACTTGCTCCTGCGTAGCTCCGCTTTGACCCGCAACTGCCTTAGCAAGATCAATTGCCGATTGCAGGATTGCTTTCGAACCTGCTGGATACTGACCGACTCCAGCTCCTTCCGCCGCTGCGTCATGCGCTGCTTGCGCGCTTGCAATAAGCGTCTGCAATGCCGCTTTGTCCACGACAACGATTGTTATCTCGTGCGGAGTACCGTTGTCCACCGTCGTTTCGATTCCATTTGCGTCTGCAACCGCTGCGTCGGTTACGTAGACGGAGCTCGTTACGCTTGTGCCAACCGGATTAGCCTTGAAGTTCAGCTTCAGGACAGGCGCCGTCTGTTTGATAGCGCCTCCTGCCCCCGAGCTTGCGAGCAGAATGCGAACCTCGCCTTCTCCTTCTTGCTGGCCGACGATCGTAAATCCGCTTTGCAAGGCTTCCGCAGTCAGAAATTCGACTTGTGCCGGATCATAATGGATCGTTTGATCCAGCGCATATACGTGTTCTGCAACATTATTGAGCGTATAGGTGACATCAAAGGAGTTGCCCGCAATAACACTGTCCGCTCCAGTAGCCGTTAGGGTGTAGTCTGTTGTTACAGGGGCCTCTTCCACGATAACCTTTTGCAAGACAGTCCCCGGATATCCTTCAACGTTAGCAACCGCAATAATTGTACCTGCATTTGCAAACATGGCCGGATCGAATTCAGCAAATATTAGCGGCAAATCTTTTGATTCGTTCGTATATTGAGCGCTAATCGTTTCCGCTAGTACAGGCGCCGTGCCCGCAACGGTGGTGACATCCTCAAGTTCGCCGATCGACTCAAGTCCTACGACGTTTACCGTTGTGCTGACCTTACCGTTTAATCCGACCAATTGTCCTGTCACTGTAAACGTGCCTGTCGTATTCTTGTAAGCAGCAGGACTCATTCGATCCCAGCGAATCGCCGCCGTTTGATTCGTACCGTCTTCGAACGTAACATTAGTTGTCGTTGGCAAGACAGGAGCTGTTCCGAGCACAGTAGATACTGGAGCAATCGCTGCAACCGACGAAATCGTATACGTTTTATCGATATAAATGGTGTAGTCTTTACTTCCAGCTGATGTGATTTCCGAAATGACCAGCTTATTTCTTCCGTTCTTTACATTTTCAAGCGCGACTTCAGTGGTATAGTCAGGGAAATGAGCTGTAATATCCACGCCATTGAAAGTCACAGCCTGACTCACGCCTGATAATACGGGCTTCGGTTTGATTAGAGTAACCGGCTGTGAATTGTCACTAACAGTTGTTCCGTAAGTCGAATAATTCGGATTATAAGTTCCCGATAACGAAACATTCCCAAGGTTGAAGTTAGAACCATACTCTACATACGTCGGATTAGAAATAATCTTGATATCATCTAGTAAAACAGTGGAGTTAATCCCTCCAAATGCAACACCGCCCGTGGAGTACGACCCGTCATTAACCGATAGAATTGTCGTTCCATCTACAACAAATCCGACTTTACCGCCATACGTCTGGATTTGGAATTCATGCCAGTTCGTTGCAACAAATCCGGTTGGCACAGCAACCCTTCCTAGCGAGATGTCACTTGTCGGAGTATGCTTATTCACTTCAAAATATGGCGTTCCAGCAGGAAAATGAACTGCACCCCGTCAAGTAGACAGTACAAAAAATAAAAGTCGTTAAGCGGCCTTGGTTCTGAATTCCATTGGACTAAGGCCGTTTAATTTTGTCTGTAATCGTTCGTAATTGTAAAA
>NZ_JAVFVT010000026.1 GCF_030929555.1 Paenibacillus sp. LHD-117
TGCATAGTAACAGCTCCTTTTGCTATGTAGCTCTGAAAATGGTTGTGTTCTTACTTCCCATTTTTAACCTACGACGTGAAGCACATACGGGGCTGTTTTTACGTTCATCATAGCTAGATTATCGAATAGGGAAAATGTTACAATTTAATAGGGTCGATTTGTTAACGAAAGGGCATCGACTGAGATATTGATCTGATCTGGCTATTGGAGGCGTCGTCATGGGATATATCATGGATTTGCGCAAGCTTGTGGGCACAAGGCCGCTAATTATGGCCGGTTCATGCGTGCTGGTGTTTAATGACGAGGGCCGCTTGCTCCTTCAGCGGAGAACGGACAGCGGGGATTGGGGAACGATCGGCGGCTCGATGGAACCTGGGGAGTCGTTCGAGGAAACTGCGGCAAGGGAGCTTCTGGAAGAGGCGGGGCTGGTCGCGCGAACGTGGACGCTGAGGACCGTGTTGTCCGGTCCCGAGCTGTACTACCGATATCCGCACGGAGACGAGATCTATAACGTCATGGCGGTGTTCGAAGCGACGGACACGGAAGGCGATCCTCGCATTCTTGATGACGAAGGTCTGGAGCTTCGTTATTTTTCGCTGGACGAACCCATACCCGATTTGAACCCTCTCTCCGAGTACGTGCTGGGAGCCATGGGATATATCCGCAAACAAATCAAGCCACAGCCGATCGAAGAGCTGACGGTAAGATTGTGCGGGTACGACGACCTGGATCTGCTCGCTCAAATGAACAAGGAGCTGATCTTGGACGAAGGACATGATAACCCGATGGACGATCGGCAGCTCCGAGATCGAATGAATGCTTTTATCGAGTCCGAATATAGGGCATATGTGTTCGAGGTTGGGAAAGCAGTTGTTGGTTACGCACTCGTGAATCATGCCCGTACGCCACTCTACTTGAGGCAGTTCTATATCGGGAGAGAGCATAGGAGACAAGGTTGCGGGAGAGAAGCCTTTCATCAGCTAAGGGCAACGCTTGGCGCCACGGACCTCGATTTGGAAGTGCTGGTCAGCAATGAAAGGGGACGAAGATTCTGGCGTTCGCTCGGATTTCGTGAGAGAAGCCTTTATATGAGAATTTCGGACGCGTGCGCAAAATCGTAAGAGTGCGAGAAAATTTTTGTTATTATGAACGAAAAAATATAAAAGCGACACTCATACATTAAGGTGGTTGTCTGAATGAAGGAATGTCCTTTTTGCAATCTTGATTTAGTAGAACAACAACAAGTGATCATTCAAAATGAATATTGTATTTTTCTACAAACTCCACAGGAAGTATTAATCGCTTCAGGACTTATAGTTCCAATTAAACATCGTGAAACCGTATTTGACTTAACGGAAGAAGAATGGTCTGCAACCTATTCATTATTACGAGAAGTAAAATCGATCTTGGATGAAAAACACCAGCCTAATGGATATAACATTGGTTGGAACTGTCACGCTGTTGGAGGTCAGCATATCATGCATTCACACCTACATGTTATTCCTCGATTTAGTGACGAACCCTATGCCGGCAAAGGGATCAGACACTGGCTGAAAAGCATAGATAACAAGCGAAATACATCTGCCAGTTGAGTAATTGAACCCAGATGTTTTCAAGTCGATGTGCTAGATAGGGGGAAAGGATAGATGACGAAGAAATTATCATCACTGTTATGGCTGTTCATCCTCTGTATGCTTGCTGCTTGCAGTAAACCTTATGGACATTACGAGGATGATAAAATGATCGGTACGGTCTTACGGGTGGAGCCCGACAACCATTTGCTCGAAGTCGATATTTCTGAATGGCACAAACGAGATCTGAGAGGAGGCATTGATGACTACGGCATGTCCGTAACCGTTGAAAATACGGATGAAATGGTTTTTAAGAAAGAAGACGGCACTTTAACCGATGCCCAGCATATCAAGATCGGACAAAAAGTGTTGGTTAAACCGCCAATGGATCAGAAGGACGGTGATTACAAAGCCGAAGAGATAATCGTGCTGGAAATGACCTATAAGGAGAAATATAAGCAATTATTGTCCAATCATAAAGATCTTTATCGTATAACCGTGTTTACAAAAGAAGATCCCTTGCCGCAAGAAACAGAAAAGAAATTAATGGATCTGCTCTCTAAAAGTACGTTAGGTATCGGATCGTATCCTGAAAATTACATTGTGGATTATGAAAAGGAACTGGATATCGAACAGTACTCTGTTTTTCTTGTTTTTGATCATAAAGGGTTCGTCTTCAAATCGTATGATGTAGAGGAAGTGGAGGCGTTTATTGATTAACGTCGACCAAACGACTTAAACCGGCATCAGCTTCCGAATGTTTTAGGAATAAGCAACTCGGGAGGATTTCGGTGATGAACACTGCAACAAGACAAAACAAGAAGAGACGCAGCGAATCTTGGAGAAAGATACTGATTATACTTGGGGCGCTATTCCTACTGCTTGCGGTATCGGGCTGGCTAGGACTTCGAATGATGGTAGCGGCTCAGGATGTTACAAGACTGGATCGTCCGCTTCCTGCGGAAACAATCCTTTTTGACGAGAATGGCCATGAAGCGGTGACGATTTCGTTAAACGAAATTGAACCGATCACCTTCGATCAAATTCCGAAAACTATGATCGATGCGATAATTGCGGTTGAGGACCGTCGATTTTACGAGCATAGAGGGACGGATATCTGGGGAATCGGCCGGGCGTTGCTGCAGAATGTGACGTCGGGACGAACGGTTCAAGGCGGCAGCACCATTACGCAGCAACTTGCGAAAAATGTATTTCTGTCTCACGAGAGATCATGGAGCCGGAAATGGAATGAAGCGCTGCTTGCCAAAAAAATCGAGGAGCGTTACAGCAAAGACGAAATCATCACGATGTATCTCAATCAGATCTATTTTGGCGAAGGCGCTTGGGGAATTAAACGGGCGGCGGAAGTGTATTATGGAAAACCGGTTGAACAATTAACGCCGGCCGAATCGGCATTATTGGCGGGTCTCGTAAAAGCTCCTTCCGTGCTGTCCCCCTATAAGCGGCCAGAGCAAGCGGTTGAGCGGCGGAATGTCGTGCTCTCGTTAATGAGAGATCAGGGATTAATAGAGCAAGAGGCATACGATCTTGCCTTACAGGAGTCTCCGAAACTCCGGGAGTCCAAACCTGACCGCGCGGAAGCTATTCATTTTCCATATTATACGGATCAGGTCATTCGGGAAGCGGTGAACTTGTACGGACTAACGGAGAACGACGTGCTGCACGGAGGCCTTCGCATCTACACGACGCTTAATCCCGATATGCAAAAGGCGGCAGAACAACTATTCCAAGAGGATGCCTTATTCCCCGAAAGCATGGGCGATCAGCTCATTCAGGCCGGCACGGTTCTGGTCGACCCGCGTAATGGCGGAATTAAGGCGCTAGTCGGCGGAAGAGGGAAACAACCGTTCCGAGGCTTTAACCGTGCCGTCCAATTAAAGCGGCAGCCAGGCTCAACGATGAAGCCAATTGCGGTCTATACACCGGCTCTAGAGAATGAGTTCAAGCCGGACAGCCGTATTATCGACGAGCCGGTTCGATTCGGAAGTTACGAGCCGAACAACGTGGACCATACGTTTCACGGCAATGTGTCGCTTTATGAAGCGCTGATTCATTCTTATAATATCCCTGCCGTTAAGCTGCTGAATGAGATCGGGATTGATCAGGGAATGGATGCGTCTTCCAGATTCGGCATACCGCTAAAGGCGGAGGATCGAACGCTTGGGCTGGCATTAGGAGGCACGAATACCGGCGTATCGCCTCTCCAGATGGCTGAAGCATACGGAGCATTCGCAAACGACGGGATCCGTATGGACAGTCATGCTATCGTCCGAATTGAGTCAGCCGATGGAACGGTCCTTGCATCTCGCCAGGAGGAGCAAGGAAATCGAGTCACCACATCCGAAAATGCTCGCATGATGTCTGCCATGCTTCAGGGCGTAGTCGAGAGCGGAAGCGGTAAAGCGGCTGCGATAGAGGGGAGAGATGTGGCAGGGAAAACTGGCACGACCCAGATGCCTGGCGTTAGCGGATATGGGGCGATGGACAATTGGTTTGTCGGCTACACGCCTCAGCTTGTGGGGGCCGTCTGGCTTGGCTACGATAATCCGGATGAAAGCAATTATTTGACAAGCTCCTCCTATGCGGCTGCCGCCGTCTTCAAGGAGCTTATGAGCAACGCCTTGCACGGTCAACCATCCATTCCGTTCCCTGTCGTGAAAGGGATGAATACCCGCAAAGATCAAAATGAGGAAGATTCTGAGCGCAAAGGCAACAAGGAGAAAAATCGAAAGAAAGAAAAAGAAGAGAAAAAAAGAAACAAAGAGAAAGAGGATGAACGTCATAATAAGGAAAGGGGAAGAGATAGGGATGACGAAGAGGATGATGAGGACGATGAAGACAACGATTAGAATGAACCTGAATGTATAAAGAACATAAGGAATAATCGTCCCTAATAGTTCCTCTTGGAAGGTGGGAGCATGCAATCCCGAAACCCCGCATATAGTGTAGGGCAGAGGTACGGGCCTGCTGCGGCGCCGCAAGGCTGCCGCTTCGGGCTGGCGGTTCTCCGGATCGGGAGGCGATGGGGGATGAAGAGAGGCTCAGCTTTCGGACAAGCCGGTCGCGGCGGCGCCGTGACGGAGCTGGATTTTACGATTCAAGGCATGAGCTGCTCGGCTTGCGCGGCGCGGATTGAACGCGTCGTCGGGCGGATGGACGGCGTGCGCGAAGCCGCGGTCAGCTTCCCGCTGCGAACGGCGTGGGTGCAGTTGGAGGCAGGCGCGGCTACGCGCGAGGAAGTCGCGGACAAAATCAAGCAGCTCGGCTTCACGGCCATGACGACGGAATCCGCCGGGCAAGGGCTGCGCAAGGAACGGAAAGCGCTCCTCATCCGGCTCATCGCGTCCCTGATCATGACGCTGCCGCTGCTCGCCACGATGCTCCAGCATATCCCGCTGCTGCAGCCATTGATGGCGTTGCTGCCTGCATGGATCTTTCTGCCTTGGCTGCAGCTGTTCCTCGCGACGGTTATTCAATTCGTCATCGGCATGCCGTTCTATTTCGGCGCCTATTACGCCATCCGCCAGCGCAGCGCCAATATGGACGTGCTTGTCGCGCTTGGTACGACGGCCGCCTATCTCTATAGCCACTACGTGGTGTTCTCCGAAGGCTTCATTCATTCGGCGGATTGGCCGCAGCACGCAGCTCCGCTTTATTTCGAGACGTCTGCGGTCGTGATGACGGCTGTGCTCCTCGGCAAATTCATCGAGACGAATGCTTCGCTTCGCACGCACGACGAGTCGCTCGGCTTCGGCAAGCTGCAGAGCGGCACTGCAACCGTCGAACGGGAAGGCGAGTTGACCGAGCTTAAGACGGAGTTCGTCCGGGAAGGAGATGTTGTCGTCGTGCAAGGCGGCGAAATGATTCCCGTGGACGGTACCGTCCAGTCCGGCGAGTCCCATGTGGACGAATCGCTGCTCACCGGAGAGAGTTTAGGCGCGGCAAAGCTTGCAGGCGACCTGGTATGGGCCGGGACGTTAAACATCTACGGCACACTCCGAATCGAGACGAAAGCGGCGGGCCACGACACGATGCTGAACCGGATCGCGGACCTCGTCAAACAAGGGCAACGCTCCAAGTCGACGATCCAGTCCCAGGTCGACGCGGCCGCCGGCTGGTTCGTGCCCATGATGCTGCTGATCGCGGCCGGCTCCTTCCTCGCTTGGGGGCTTTGGCTGGCTCCCGGCGATTGGGGGCAGGCAACCGTATGCGCGCTCGCCGTCCTGCTCGCGGCATGCCCATGCGCGCTTGGGCTTGCCGCGCCTATCTCGCTCGCCATTGCCTCCGGCAGGCTGGCGAAACGGGGCATTATTGCGAAGGAGGCAAGCGTGCTCGAGCGTCTCGCCGCGATTCGCACGATTGTGCTGGACAAAACGGGCACGTTGACCGAAGGGAAACCGAAGGTCAGCCATTTGCAGACTTTCTCGCTCGGGCAAACGGCGTTCCTGCGCATCGTGGCCGCGCTGGAAGCGGAGTCGTCGCATCCGCTTGCCGAGGCGATTCGCGAAGAGGCCCGGCGGCTGGGCATGACGGTGACGGACGCGGAAGCGATCGTCATAACGGCGGGAGGCGGCGTCCAGGGGCGGATTAGGGGCGTGAATTATTCGTTGGGCAATCTGCGTTTTATCGAACGTCAAGGCTTCAGCGTCGGCCCTTGGGCATCGCAAGCCGCCAAGCTGCGGGAAAAGCTGGGGGAGACGGTGTTATATGCGACGCAGGAGGGGGAATGCATCGGCATCGTCAGCTTCGCGGACCGGCTGAAGGCGGATGCGGCACGCACGGTCATCTCGCTGCGCAAGCTCGGCATTGCGCCGATCGTCGCGACGGGGGATCACGAGTCGCCGGCAAGGGCGGCGGCCGGAGCGATCGGCATCCGCGACGTGCACGCGTCGATGCTGCCGGAAGGCAAGCTGACGCTCGTGGAATCGTTGAAGCGGCGCGGCGGCCGGGTAGCTGTGGCGGGAGACGGCTGGAATGACGCGCCCGCGCTTGCCGCAGCGGACGTCGGGATCGCGATGGGGAGCGGGACGGAAGCGGCGCTCGCCGCCGGCCATCTGACGCTGCTATTCTCGCGGCTGCCCGCTATTCCCGAGGCGGTGCGCATCAGCCGGCAGACGATCCGCAACATTCGGCAAAATCTGGCGTTTGCTTTCCTCTATAACGCGGTTATCATTCCGTTCGCTGCGGCAGGTTTGCTGGAGCCTTGGATGGCGGGAACGGCGATGGCCCTAAGCTCCGTATCTGTCGTGGGCAACGCTCTCCGGCTGAATACGAGACTGCGCTCGGTGGAAGACGGAGCACCGCGATGACGCTCACGTGGAACGCCATCGGCTTGATTTTACTGACCGGCTTATTTAGCGCCCCCCATTGCATCGGCATGTGCGGGGGCATCGTTTCGACGGTGTCGCTGCAAGCCGGCATGCCCGCATCGAGGTCGATGCTGCTCTATAACGGCGGCCGCATCGTCTCCTATACGGCGATGGGGGCGATGATGGGCGCCGTCGGTTCGTTCGTCGATGTCGCGGGGCGGCTGGCGGGTGTTCGCGGTCTTGCATCCATCATTGGAGGAATTTTCGTTCTTTTATGGCTGTGGCGCCGGTTCCAGCTTCCGTTCATGGGCAGGCTGTCAGGGATGCTGCATCGCAATCTGGTCGACGGCACGGGGAAGGTGCCTTCGGACAAACGAGCGGCGCTCCACGTGCTTGCCACCGGCCTCGCGTTTGGCTTCCTCCCCTGCGGATTGACGTACGCCATGGGGATGAACGCGGCATCGACCGGATCCGCGCTGGAAGGCGCGGCGACGATGGCGTTGTTCGGCCTAGCCACGTTCCCCGCGCTGGCGGCGGCGGCTTCCATCGCTGCGTTCGCGAATCGCCGCTGGCGAAGGTTCATGCGCAAGGCGGGCGTCGTTACGGCGATGGCCGTCGGTATCCTATCCATTCTCCGCGGCTTGGCCGTGAACGGACTGATCCCTTCCGTCTCGCCCTGGTTGTGGTGAATCGACCCTGACACGTCAATAGACGGCCTTAAGCGTACGGTCGACCGTGAAGCTCTCACCGCTAGCCGTCCGCATCGTGGCGGTCGCACGCCAGAGGCCCGGCATGAGCGGCACGCCGCTGCCCTCGTAGACGCCGGGGCTCGTTTCACGTAGTTCGAATACATAATCTCCGCACACCATGTCGAGCATTTCCATCTTGACGTCGATCATCGCGCCTTCCACCAGGTTGCCCGATGCGTCTTGTAGGCGAAGCGTAAACGGATTGTTTTTCAGAACGGCTGCGGGGTATTGCGCGATGGTCCATTGAATGGCGATGCCGTCCTGTCGATGTTCGGTCGCGGCGGGATCCGCCGCAGAAGCCGGCGCCGTACGGAGCGTCCAGAACAAAGCTAGCCCGATCGCGGCTAGGACGAGTGCCCAAACGAGATAATGGGACTTTCGCGCAGGCCGATTGGCCAGGGATGCTGTGGGAATGTCCATGCCTGCCATCAGGCGACCTCCTTTTGATTGGGAACGGAACTATGGTACGTATGGCGGTCTTTCCTATTACTTGTATGTCGGGACGCGCCGAACATATACATGAGCGCGGAGTACGCGAATCCATACCTTTTGGCTAGGAATAGATAGACAAATAGGGATGACAAGTGTATAGTAACTACTGACCAAGTTGAATAGGATACGAAATAGGTGTCTAGACGAGCTAGCGGAGCGACGGCAACACGCTTCGAACTCATCGAGACTTAATAGGGAAGCCGGTTCAAATCCGGCGCGGACCCGCCACTGTAAGGAAGGGAATCCCAAGGCAGTCATGCCGACGGAGACCTAAGCTGCGGCATGACGTCACTGAACGAGCACGTTCGGGAAGACGCCGCCAGCGACATTCCGAGCCAGGATACCTGCCTGTTTCCATAACGCCGTAACCTACGCGGAATTAGGTTGGTGTTGGAAGAGGCCTGCTTCCTGCCATTGGCAGGTTCCCGCAAGCATTTCCGGCACGTTCGCCGGAAGTGCTTTTTTTATTGCCTAACATTGTGTACTAGTCTTAAGGTCCAAGACGATAAGGGGAGTGGAGAAAAAATGAAAACAAGGAACAAATGGAGCATGAAGCCGTTACTCGGCATGCTGATGGTGGTCCTCATGCTCGCGCTCGCGGCATGCTCTGGCAACAACGGCAACTCTGAGGTCCAGAGTACGAATGCGGCTGGCGAGCCTACCGCGACGGTGCAGCCGGAGTCGACCGAATCGGCATCCTCCGAAACAACGTATCCGTTAACCGTCGTCGACGCGACTGGAACGGAGCTTGTGCTGGAACAAGCGCCGACTGCGGTCGTTTCTTTGGCGCCAAGCGAAACCGAAACGATCTACGCGATCGGGGCAGGCGATGTTGTCGTTGGCGTAGACGATTTCAGTAACTACCCTCCGGAAGCGGCGCAGGTTGCCAAGGTCGGCGACATGACGACGAACATCGAAGCGGTGGCGGCGCTTAATCCGGATTTGGTGCTCGCCTCCTCGACGATGAACGCGGATGCGGTCACGAAGCTTCGCGAGCTTGGCATTCCCGTCTATGCGACGGATCCCAAATCGTACGACGAAGTAGTTGCCAAAGTCGAGGAACTCGGTAAAATGATGAATAGGAGCGAAGACGCGGCCAAAACCGCGGGCCAGATGCGCGATACGCTGGCGCTAGTCACCGAAGCCGTAAAGGATGCCGAGAAGAAGAAGGTTTACCTCGAGTTCTCGCCGGGCTGGACGGTCGGCTCCGGAGAGTTCCTTGACGAGCTGATCACGCTTGCAGGCGGCACGAACATTTCGGCATCGATGCCGGGCTGGTTCGAAGTGAACGCCGAGGAAGTCATCAAGCAGAACCCGCAGCTTATCATTTATCCGGAAATGGGAGAGGAGAAAAGCTCGATCGTCGCGGGCATCGAAGCGCGTCCTGGCTGGGAAGCGATCGACGCAGTGAAGAACAAGGCCATGATCGCCGTGACGAACGATCCGCTCGTCCGCGTAGGTCCGCGCCTTGCCGACGGATTGCTGGAGCTGGCGAAAGCCATTCATCCCGAGCTTGTCAAATAATCGTACATGAATAAAAGATTCGCAAGTTACGGAGGAGCAGCTATGCTCCTTCTTGCTGTTTCTATTACCGCAAGCCTGTCGATCGGCTCGGCCGGCTTGTCGTTAAGCGACGTATGGGGGATCCTGCTGCATCAGCTTCCTTGGTTCGGCGGCGACGGCGACGGTTCTTGGACGCCAGGCGAGGTGGCGATCGTCACGCAGGTAAGGCTGTCGCGCGTGCTGCTCGCCGTGCTGGTGGGCGCCTGCCTCGCGCTTGCGGGAACGGGCTTCCAAGGCGTGCTGCGCAATCCGCTTGCGGATCCGTACACGCTGGGCGTCGCCTCCGGCAGCTCTGTCGGCGCGGCGTTCCTCATCTTGTTCGGGCTGCAGCTCGCGATCGGCATCTGGACGATTCCGATCGTCGCGTTCCTGACGGGTATCGTCACGTTGCTCGGGGTCATCGCGTTGTCCCGTTCGAGAGGCGTCATGCATATCCAGACGTTGATCTTGTCCGGCGTTATCATTCAATCCTTCCTCGGCGCGTTCGTCTCGCTGATGGTTTCGATGTCGGAGGGCGTCATCAACCAGATCCTGTTCTGGATCATGGGCTCGCTCGCCTTGCGGGGATGGGAGCATGTGACGATGCTGCTTCCGTTCCTGTCGATCGGTCTATTCGTCATGCTTGCCTACAGCCAGACATTAAATTTGTTCGTGCTCGGCGAGCGCCATGCTGCGCATCTAGGCGTAAGGGTGGAGCGGACGAAGATGATCGTGCTGATCGCCTCCACGCTGCTCACCGCCGCCGCCGTGTCCGTCTCCGGCGTCATTGGCTTCGTCGGCCTTGTCGTCCCGCATATGATCCGGCTGATCGTCGGTCCGGATTACCGTTTTATCGCGCCGTTATCCGCCATTGGCGGCGGGATCTTCCTGCTGTGGGCGGACACGATCGCGCGGACGCTGCTTAGTCCCAAGGAGCTGCCGCTTGGCGTGGTGACGGCATTAATCGGTGCGCCGTTCTTCGCGTATTTGCTCCATCGCCGCATGAAGGACGAAAGGGGAGAGGCTTGATATGGCGCTGACACTGGAGCTTCAAGACGTATCCCGCTCGATTCACGGCGCGCAGGTGTTGAAATCGATCGATGTAAGCTTTGAACCCGGCCGCTTCTACGGGATCATCGGGCCGAACGGCGTCGGCAAGTCGACTTTGCTCGGACTGCTGGCCGGTCTCGAGAAACCCGACTGGGGAACGGTGACGCTCGGGGACCGCGAGCTGTCCGCGATTCCTCGCAAGGAGCTGGCGCGCCAAGTTGCCGTGCTTCAGCAAGGCGGCCTTGCGCCTGTCGCTTTCACGGTACGGGAGATCGTCCGGATGGGTCGATTCCCGTATCAAAGCTGGCTTGGCGCCGAGCCGTCGGATCCAGAGCCGCTCATCGACGAGGCGCTGGAGGCGATGGGTCTTACGCGGCTGCAGCATAGGCGGCTGCATCAGCTGAGCGGCGGCGAACGCCAGCGCGTCGCCTTGGCCAAGCTGATGGTTCAGCAGCCGACCATTCTTCTGCTCGACGAGCCGACGACTTATCTGGATATCGGCTACCAGATCCAATTGCTGGACAAAGTCCGCTCGTGGCAGCGTGAGGAAGGACTGCTCGTCGTCGCCGTGCTTCACGACCTGAATCTGGCAGCCATGTATTGCGACGAGTTGATCGCGCTCCATCAAGGCAAGGTGCTTGCGAATGGCAAGCCGTCGGATGTAATAGAGCCCGCAACCATCGAACGGATGTACGAGACGCGCGCGACGATCATTCGCCACCCCGGGAGCGGCGTTCCGCAGGTCATTCTTGAGCCGGGCGCGAGCCGATAAAGGACGCGTTGGAGTATTCGGTCATGCACGCAGGTGTGTCGCAAACGAATCGTCTGCAATCAAACTCTAACGGTCCATGGCGCCGCTATTTAAGATAAAATTGAGTATTTCAAAACGTAACGGACCAGAGAGACGTTATTAGCCTGTTCGAGGCCTCAAACCCGCTTCAAACAGTGAAATAACGTCATCTGGGTCCGTTACATTTCAAAAAAGCCTCTTTCGAAGCGAATAGCGTCGCCTCAGTCCGTTAGCGGCAGTTATGTCCGTCAACCGCGGGGAGGTTAACGAGGTTAACTAAATTAGCGGCAGTCAGGCCCGAACATTCTGTTCCAATAGCGAGACGACAACCCGAATGGCAAGCTAGGGGCGGTTTGTTCGAAACGAAGTACGACACGCCATTCCGTTAGCGTCACCCCATTCCGTTAGCGGCAGTCAGGTACGTTAGACGACGGAAGGTTAATGAGGTTAACTAAACATATGTTTACATAATTATAGTTATGTATATCAATTCAATCACTTAGGAGGCATCGACCATGAACCTTTCGGAGATGGAACAACAACTCTTGTCCCGCATTGCGAGCATTCCTGCATACGACACGGAAGCCGCCGAACAGGCGGCGCGCCATTCTGATCAGCTGACGAAGCCGCCCGGCAGCCTAGGCAAGCTGGAGGAGATGGCATGCCGGCTCGCCGGCATCGGAGGTAAGTTGTGGCCGGATCTGTCGCGTCGGGCGGTCATCGTCATGGCGGGCGATCATGGCGTATGCGAGGAGGGCGTCAGCGCGTTTCCATCGGCGGTCACGCCCCAGATGGTGATGAACTTCCTAAGCGGGGGCGCAGCCGTGAACGTGTTGGCCCGCCAAGCGAATGCCGACGTCGTCTGCGTGGACATCGGAGTAGCGTCGGAGCTGTCGCATCCGGAGCTGGTTAGCCGAAAAGTTGTATATGGCACGGCAAACATGGCGATCGGCCCTGCGATGAGCCGGCAAGAAGTGCTTGAGGCTGTTCTAACGGGGATCGATATCGTAGACGAACAGGTGAAGCGTGGCGTAAGTCTGTTCGCGACCGGCGAGATGGGAATCGGCAATACGACCGCAAGCGCGGCGATTGCCGCCGTGTTAGGAGGGCTGTCGCCGGACGCTGCCGTTGGGAGAGGGACGGGCATCGGCGACGATAAGCTTGCGCACAAGATCGATGTCGTCCGCAGGGCAATCGACGTAAACCGGCCCGATCCGGGCGATCCGCTCGAAGTGCTCGCCAAAGTCGGCGGCGCCGAGATCGCGGGACTTGTTGGCGTCATCATCGGCGCCGCGGCGAATCGTTGTCCGGTCGTGATCGACGGTTACATTTCGTCGGCTGCAGCCTTGGTTGCGTCACGGTTAGCTGCAGACTCGCTGCCTTACATGATCGCATCCCATCTCTCCCATGAGCAAGGGCACGGACGGCTGCTCCAAGCGATCGGCTTATCGCCGCTTATCCATCTGGAGATGAGACTTGGGGAAGGCACGGGAGCCGTTCTTTGCTTCCATCTGATCGACGCCGCGCTTCGTCTCATGCAAGAGATGGCCACTTTCGATAGCGCAGGCGTATCCAAAGCGTAAAGAGGAGGTAGCGAGTATGGCCATTCTGATTACGGGCGGCGCTCGCAGCGGCAAAAGCGCCTTCGCGGAGCGGTATGCGCGCTCTCAAAGCGCCGTAGGCATCTATATCGCGACCGGCCAGCCTTTCGACGACGAAATGGAAGCAAGGATCGAGAAACACCGGGACGATCGCGACCGGCAGGAAGGCATGACGTGGATAACGGTGGAGGAGCCGTTCGCTTTGGCGGAATGGCTGAACGGCCATGCCGAGGCGATCCTGTCGGAAAATCCGGGCGTTGACCAATCCTTATCGGCCGGAGGCGGTCAGGCAGGTCTGTCGGGGGAAGGTCATTCCCGGCCTGTCGCTTTCGGCAAGTGGTCAAGTTCCAAGAATACCGACTCACCGTCTCGCCAATTCGCCGAATCCCCCGTCGTACTTGTCGATTGTTTGACGTTGTGGCTGACGAATTGGCTGCTTCGCAAGGAAGAGGACCCAAGCACGGACTTGCGCGCGGAGATGGATCGGCTGGTGGACTCCATCGCTCGATTCCCGTTCCCTCTGCTCATCGTCACGAACGAGGTCGGCGACGGCATCGTGCCGAGTTATCCGCTCGGCAGGCGGTTCCGAGATGAAGCAGGGTGGCTCAATCAGCGAGTGGCAGCCGCATGCGAATGCGTCTTCCTCGTTACGTCGGGCATACCGGTTGATTTGCGCGCCATTGCGTTCCGATTCGAGGATGGGCGATGATCTATAGCTTCCAGGAGCTGCTTCTTCTATCGGCAGCCGCCATCGTCATCGATTGGGTCGTCGGCGATCCGAAGTGGCCGACGCATCCCGTTATCCTGATAGGGAGATGGATCGGATGGCTGGAGCAGCGACTAATGACGGAAGCGCGTCGCAGCAAGCCGGTTGCGGGGCGGCTGCTCGGAATCGTACTGATGCTTTCGACGCTCTTGCTTAGCTACGGAATCATGTGGGGCATCGTATGGACGGCGGATGCCGTCCATCCCTGGATCGGCTATGCCGTGTCGGCCTGGTTCATCTCGTCGACGATCGCGGTCAAAGGCTTGAAGGACGCGGCGATGCTCGTGTATGAGCCGCTGAAAGCCGGCGATCTCTCGAAAGCCCGCCAGTACGTCGGATATATCGTCGGACGGGATACGTCTGGCTTGAGCGAGCAGGAGGTGATCCGGGCGACGGTGGAGACCGTCTCGGAGAATACGGTCGACGCCTTCGTATCGCCGATTTTGTACGCGCTAATAGGCGGCGCGCCTCTCGCCATGTTGTACAGGGCGGCGAACACGCTTGATTCGATGGTCGGCTACCGCAACGACAAGTACCGTTATTTCGGCTGGTGTTCGGCGAGGACCGACGATTTGCTCAACTTGATTCCCGCTCGAATCGCAGGGCTTCTGATGGTCGCCGCGGCATGGCTCATTCCGGGCATGAGCGCGGGAAAGGCGTTCAGATCCGTCATCAAGTTTGCGCATAAACATCCGAGCCCGAACAGCGGCATTCCGGAAGCTGCGGCCGCAGGCGCGATGGGCATCGAGCTCGGCGGTCGCAACGTTTATTTCGGCGTCGCCAGCGAACGCGCGCGAATGGGTTATCCGACCCGGCCGATAACAATCGAAGATTCGAAATCGGCAGTCGTTCTTTTGTATACCGTCAGCGTATTAATCGGGACAGGGGTGTTGCTGTTATGGCTCGTCACGTAATAAAGGATCAAGCGCTGGCAGCCGTCGCCGCCGTTCAGTTTCTCACTCGGCTTCCGATGCCGATCGAAGTGCCGTTCGAACGGCGCATGCTCGCACGAAGCGTCGTCTATTTCCCGGTTGCCGGTTTGCTGATCGGCGTCATAGCGGGCGGGGCGGCATGGCTGCTCGGCTACGTGCTGCCGCCTTGGCCAGCCGCCGTTCTGACGCTTGCGATCTGGATCGGGCTGAGCGGCGGGCTCCATATCGACGGATGGATGGATGCGGCGGACGGCGTGCTGAGCAACCGTCCGCGCGAGCGGATGCTGGACATTATGAAGGACAGTCGAGTCGGCGCGATGGGCGTGCTGGCGGCTGTTCTTCTGTTGTTGTTGAAAGCTTCTCTCCTTGCGGAAGTGATCGGAGACGAATCAGCGACGGGAGGGTGGGCGTTTCTGCTTATCGTCATGGCTTCGTGCTTCGGACGCGCCTCGATGGCGATCGCCATTGCCGGCTGGCCTCCGGCAAGGAAGGATGAAGGGTTGGGAAGTATGTTTAACGACGTTAACAAGTTCCAAGCCGCTACAAGCGCGGTTTTAGCGCTCATTATTTCATTAGCGACGTTATTGATTAATGACATGAATTTAGTGTATTCCGTGTCGATTTCGCTCATTGGCTTACTATTAATGTCGTCAACTGTTGCTATGTTGGGAACGTGGTTCTGTCGAAAATTAGGCGGATTAACGGGCGATACGTACGGTGCAATAAATGAAGCGGTCGAAGCGTTGCTGCTGGTTGCTGCCGTGATCGCGATCCATATGTGGAGTTAGTATAGAAATCTTAGAAGGCGAGGGTAACGACATGCTGGAGAGATACGGGCACGGCGGCGATCTGCGAACGGCGGAGGAAGTATTCGGCATGCCTGCCGAATCGTTTGTCGATTTTAGCTCGAATATGAATCCTCTCGGGCCGCCCAAGTCGGTTCGGGACGTGATGGCGCGATATTGGGAGCATATCCAGGCGTATCCCGACCCGGCTTCGCGCGCGTTAAAGGCAAAATTGGCGGAGAGACACCGGATTCCCGAGTCTTCGATCTTGGTCGGCAATGGGGCTGCCGAGCTGATCGATCTCGCGGTGCGGGCAATTCGGCCGCAAGTGACCGCGCTTGCGATGCCTTGTTTCGACGAATACGGGGACGCGGTGCGCAAATGCGGCGGCGAAATTTACGCGATGCCGCTTGACCGCACGGCAAATTTCGAGTTGAGCGAGGACGCGGTGAGGGAAGCTATCGACCAATCGGGCGCGGCGCTTTACGTGCTCGGTTCGCCCAACAACCCGACGGGACGTCTGCTCGATGCCGGCCTCGTGCGCCTCTTGCTCGATAGCGGCGCGCATGTCGTCATCGACGAAGCGTTCCTGGATTTTGTGCCCGAGGAGGAAGAGCTGACGCTTCTTCGAGAAGCGGCTAGCCACGAAAGGCTGATCGTCCTTCGTTCGATGACGAAGTTTTATGCCGTGCCGGGGATTAGGCTCGGTTATGCGGTGGGCAAGTCTTCAACCATCAGCCGGCTGCGGAGGCTGCAGGTGCCTTGGAGCGTTAACTCGTTAGCACAGCAGATCGGGGAGACGGTGCTCATGGATGTGGAATTCGAAGCGGAAACGAAAAGCTGGCTGTTAAGCGAGCGCGAATGGCTCACAGACGGACTTCGGCGGCTAGGCTGCTGCGTCACGCAGAGCGTAACCAACTATCTGCTCGTCCGATTGCCGGAAGGAACGGGCTTAAGCGCCAGCCAACTCCAACTGGAGATGGGACGACGAGGCGTACTCGTGCGCGACGCGTCCCGCTTCCAAGGGCTGGATCATACCTATATACGCGTCGCGGTCAAGCTTCGCGAACATAACCTGAAGCTGCTGGCGGCATTGGCCGATTGTTTCGGCGAACAGTTCGACGGGCACGGCGGATCGCTATGACGCAGCCTTTCCGCAGCGGCATCACGTACTCCTCTCTGGTCTGGCCCGGCCTCGTCTTCGCGTTGGACGAAGACACGCTTCGCGTCCGATTCCCCGAACCGCTGCACGCGCTCAGCAGCGCCATTCTGCCCGGCGGCTTCTCTATCGCCGACGAGCTCGTCAACTGGAAGGTGCCGCTCGATTATGACGGAAGTGATCCGCTGACGGAACTCAAAGCGCGCTGCATGGATTGGGGCTGCGATCCGAGCCGAACCGTCGGGTTCATGACGGCCGCCAAGCTGACCCATGCCTCGCTTGCGGAGCAAGAAGGAGACCGGTTCCGCCTCGTCTGCTGCTCGACCGTCGGTACTCGCAACGCTGCTAGGGCAGGGTATCCGAGAGAAACGTATTCGGCTTACACGCCGGGCACGATCAATATCGCGCTTTTCATCGACGGCCGAATGACGGAATCCGCTATGGTGAATGCCGTCATCACAGCAACGGAGGCGAAAGCGGCCGCGCTGCAGGAGCTTGGCGTCGCGGAACGGGCGAGTGGCCTTATCGCCACGGGAACGACCACCGACGCCGTCGCCGTCTGCGTGAGCCAGCGCTCGGCTTGGAACGACGTGCACGCATACGCCGGCAGCGCGACGTCGATCGGCTGCGCCATTGGCGAAGCCGTCTTCCGTACCGTGAGCGAAGCCGTACGCACGCAAGGCGAAGACTAACGATCGACAAGCTCGGCGATGATTGTAATATCATTATTTTGAAATCAACCTGCAACTTTTCCAAATTTTGAACGTCTTAACGTTAGCGCACCGAGGGCGCAAGCCCGGGTCACCGTTCTCGCGATCCAAGTCCGGAGCCCGCGAGAAGCGCAGGATGAATCGAAAGAGGAGTTGTTGAAATGCCGCAAGGACAACGCAGATTTTCAGGAAAACGCGGGGCAGCCGCGTTACTTGTCTCCGCCATGCTGCTAGCGTCCCCCCTGGGACAAGCATCGGCGCTGGACGCCCCGATAACGTCGGGAACTAGTTACGTAATTTTGTATTTGGACAAGCAGGAAGCCTTCTTGAACGGCGAGCAAGTCACGCTGGATTCCCCTGCGACCGTGAAGAACGGTCGGACTTACGTGCCCGTTAAGTTTCTGGGCGATGCGTTCGGCATGAAGGTCGAATGGCAGGAGACGACCCGAACGATCGTGATGGAGACGCCGTCCCACGAAATTTTGCTCGATACCAAAAATAAGATCGCATGGGTAAACGGCTATCAATATCCGTTCGACGAAGTTGCCATGCTGAAGAACGGCAGGCTCCTTATTAAGCTGGCTTGGCTGTCCGATTACATGGGCGCAAGCTACACGTACAACCACGAGCTGCGGCGGGTGGACGTCCTGTATGTGAAGAAGCCGGAAGGCAACTACGATCCGAGCCAGAACAATTCGAAGCCGGTCGCGAAGTTCTCGTTCGGGAAGACTACATACCGGATCGGCGAACCGATCAAATACGTGAATCTGAGCTATGATCCCGACGCCGAGGGCGTCAGGATGGAGTGGGAAGGCAATGAGGAAGTCTTTTTCAAAGCAGGCACTTATCCCGTTACGCTAACGGTCACCGATCAAAAAGGCAATAAAAGCAAGCCTTACACGCGCCATCTCGTCATCGAGGACGAAGTTTACTTGAGCGAAGTCGAGTATCCTGTCTACACGAAGCCGATCGGCGGCTACATTGCGACGGATTGGAAGACGCTGTACGCGCATTACTTCGATCTGCCAAACTTGACGAAGACGGTGACTGAGGACAAATCCCGCACGCTGCTGCTTAGCGACAGCCCGGAGACGTTCACGGAGACGGGCATTCTGTACCAGGACACGATCAACGGCATGGGACGCTTATACGCGGATCATCTGAACGGCACGCCGAACAAGGTCGGTTTCGCGATTCTGGCGACGAATAATACCGATAAGCCGGTCAAAATCCGGACGACGAACAAAGGCGAAGTGTATCCTTCCATCTACGCGCATCTGATCGGCAGCGAAGCGATGGTCGATTTCCTCGCGAACGACACCGAGCCGGAGACGATGACCGTCCCTCCGGGCGAGACTTTTGTCTACAAGCAATTCCCGGATTTCTATCCCGGACAGGGCGTTAACCTGATGTACGACGTGGAGACCGACGGCGAGGTACAATTCACGTTCGCGACGGCCGACAAGGTGTCCAAAGACATGCTCGGCATGGCGAAGCTTCCGTTCACCGGCCATATTCGCGGCACGTTCCAAATCGCGGGCTTCGACTGGAAGGTCGACGTCTCCGAGAACGGGTTGAAGAAGCCGACCAAGCTGATCATCGGAGACGGCAAGGTCGATCCGTTCCAGATGGGCTACGACCCGCAGCGCGGGGAAGAAGCAACATTATGGGGCAATTACGGCACGGTCTACAAAATCCATTCCGACAAGCCGCGGAAGATGGCGATTATGATTTTGGCCAAGGGCGGCGCGTTCAAGGGTCCTTTCAAAATTAACGGAGAGCTCGTGAAGGTGCCCGCATCAGGCGTTCTGACCGCCTTCGACGGCATGATCATGCTGCATAAGACGACGGGCAAGGAAGATAGCCTCGACATCGAATTCAGCCCGCCGGCGGGCTCTGCTTTCCCGATTAACCTGATCTTCTATCCGCTCGACGACCGGGCGTTGTAATCGCGATATTTGGCGACATGCGCGCCAATCGTACAGGCATCACGGCCTCTCCCACAGGAGGGCTGGGATGCCTGTTCTATGCCAGTGTGGACAAATAGACGCCAGACATATTAAACTATTAGCTCGAGAATGAGAAAAAAGCGCGGACAAACTCAAAACGCGGCATCAGAGGGCGCGGCAAGGAGAATTTGGATGAATGAAGAGGCGCAAGCTCCCGCGCGGGCGCAGGGCAGACAGCTGATTAAGATCATAGCGGCTGTCGTCATCGTGTTCGCCGTCGCGGGCGCATTATTGATTTTATTAATCCAGTCGCTTAACCATAAGTCCGACGCGACCGGTGCAGCGATCGATAACGTCCGCGAATACGGCTATGCTACCGCTGAAGCGGCCAACGGCATGAGATTGCATGTGCTCAAGACGAAACCGTCGAACGTGTCGCTTGAGGTCATCTCCGGCAACGTGACCCTCGCCGACAAAGTAGGCGTGAACGGGGGATTCTTTTACGGGAAAGCGCTCGTCAGCATGGCGGTCGTGAATGGCAAACCGGTGAACGGAACGGAGAGCGATTACGGAAGCGGCTGGGAAAATATGAAATACGCCCGCGGCACGCTTGTCTGGGACGGCGAAGCGGATTCGCTTAGCGTCCAGGTCGTGCGGCGTGCGACCGAGCTGAAGGTGAAGGACGCGACGCGCTTCTGGGCACAGGGCGGCATCAGCATGTCGCTCGGCGACGACGCGAAGTGGCAAGCACAATCCGCCGCCGAGCAGGCGCCTTTCCCATCCGACAACCGGCTGCGCTCCGGCGCGGTTTATGACAAGGACGGTTATTTATATTTGGTCGTCAGCGAGACGAGCGGTACGCTCGCGGCATTCCGCGATGCGATCAAGGAGGAGCTCGGAGAGCATGAGCTCGTGGACGGCATCTTCCTCGACGGAGACGGTTCGTCGCAGCTGCTAAGCAAAGAAATGATGCTTCCCGGCGACAACAGGCCGGTCGTTCAGATGATACGCATCATGAAATAACAGGCGAAGAAAGGTAGGAACCGACATGAGACCGTTGCCGATTGACGAAGTTTTGCCGGAGCTGATGGCCGGGTTGGCAAAGGGCCGCAACGCCGTTCTTGTGGCGGAGCCGGGCGCGGGCAAGACGACGCGCGTCCCGCTAACGCTGCTGGACCAGCCGTGGCTGGCCGGCAGACGGATTATCATGCTGGAGCCGCGCAGACTCGCAGCCCGCTCCGCCGCAATCTACATGGCGCGCGAGCTTGGCGAGAGCGTAGGCGAACGCGTGGGCTACCGCGTGCGGCTGGATTCGAGAATCGGTCCCCGCACCGTCGTCGAGGTCGTCACGGAAGGCGTGCTGACGAGAATGCTTCAGGATGATCCGGGGCTGGAAGGCGTCGGCGCGATCCTGTTCGACGAATTTCACGAGCGCCATCTGCACGGCGACCTCGGACTCGCGTTAAGCTTGCAATCGCAGGCGCTGTTCCGCGAGGATCTGCGTCTTCTCATCATGTCTGCCACGCTGGACGCGTCGCCCGTCGCGGAGCTTCTCGGCGGAGCAGACGTGATTGCGAGCAAAGGCCGTACGTTCCCTGTGCAAACCGTTTACGCGCAAGTGAAGCCAACCGGCATGTATCCCGATCAAGCGATGGCTGCCACAATCGGGGATGCGCTGCGCGGCCATGACGGCGACGTGCTTGCGTTCCTGCCCGGCATCGCGGAAATTCGCCGGACGGCGAGGACGCTCCAGTCGCTACAGCTGCCCCACGAAGTCGATATCCGGGAGCTCCATGGCGGGATGCGCTTGGAATCGCAAGCCGAGGCCGTCGCGGCATGTCCGGAGGGCAGGCGCAAAGTCGTGTTGGCGACGTCCATCGCGGAATCGAGCTTGACCGTAGCGGGCGTGAAGGTCGTCGTCGACAGCGGCCTCATGCGCGTATCCCGCTTCTCGCCTCGGACCGGGATGAGCAGGCTCGAGACGGTGCCGGTATCCAAGGCGTCCGCCGATCAAAGGAGAGGACGTGCGGGCAGGCTTGCCCCTGGCGTCTGTTATAGGCTTTGGACGGAGGAGGAGCATCGCCATCTGCCGGAGCAAGGCAAACCCGAGATCCTGGAGACCGACCTTGCATCCCTGGCGCTGGAGCTTGCGGTATGGGGCATTCGCGATCCAGGTGAACTGGACTGGCTGACGCCTCCGCCGGAAGCTGCTTATGAACAGGCGGTTACGCTGCTGCAGGAGCTTGGCGCGATTGGCGAGCCGGGCGTTCCCACCGCTGCCGGCCGCCGCATCTGCTCGCTCGGCCTTCATCCGCGGCTCGGCTCGATGCTGCTCCGCTCGATGGAGGAAGGGGGCGCGGATCTCGCTTGCGAGCTCGCGGCCCTCATTAGCGATCGCGATTTGCTGCCGTCCGAGCGCAACCCCGATATGGGCCTCCGGCTTGACGCGCTGCGCCGCGGCGGCGGAAGCGATTCTGCGACCCAGCGAATCCTGCAGCAAGCCGAGCAATGGAAGCGGATGCTAAGAACCGCTTTGCCAGACGGGCAAACATCGACTCCGTCGATCGGAAAGCTGCTCGCGTATGCGTTCCCCGATCGGGTGGCTCAGCGCAGGAGCGACGGCCGCTACTTGCTGGCGAACGGGCGAGGCGCCGTCATGCCGACGGACAATCCGTTGTCGCAGCTGCCCTATCTAGTCGTCTGCGAGCTGGACGACGCCGGGCAGGAAGCCCGTATTCGTCTCGCCGAAGGAATCAAGCTCACCGAGATCGAGAGCGGGCTGGCTGAATTCCTTAAACGGGAAGACAACGTGGAATGGGACGGGACCGCGAAGGCAGTTCGGGCGCTAAGCCGAGTCAAGCTGGGCGCCATCGTGCTGCAAGAGAAACCGACAGCCGACGCGGATCCCGAGCGCATCGCAGATGCATTGATCGAGGCGATCCGGCAGCGCGGGCTTGCCATGCTGCCGATGTCGAAGCAGGCGAGCGGATTGCTAGGACGGATTCGACTGATGAGCGGAAGCGGAAGTCCCGATTGGCCTGACGCGAGCGAAGAGCGGCTCCTTGAGACGCTGAGCAATTGGCTGAAGCCGCATCTTTACGGCATCCGCAAGGAATCGGAGCTGCAGAAGCTGAATATGCTTGCCATTGTGGAGAGTTTGCTCTCCTGGAAGCAGCGGCAGGAGCTGGACGAGCAGGTGCCGACGCACTATATCGTGCCGTCCGGTTCCAAAATCCCGATCGATTACAGCGAGCCGACGGCTCCGGTGCTCGCCGTTCGGCTTCAGGAGATGTTCGGGCTGCGCGACACGCCTGCCATCGCAAGAGGCACATTGCCGCTGACACTGCATCTGTTATCGCCTTCCCAGCGGCCTGTTCAGGTTACACGCGATTTGGCGAGCTTCTGGGAGTCGGCTTATTTTGAAGTGAAGAAAGACTTGAAGGGGCGCTATCCGAAGCATGTGTGGCCGGATAATCCATACGAGGCAGCGGCGACAAGCAGAGCGAAGCCGCGGCCGAGAGGTTGAACGAAGAATGCAATAGGACACAATGGATGGCGAGGAGGAACGGCCGGATGACGATCATCGTTTGGATCATCGCGTTGTTGATTGTTTTGAACGGATTTACGTTCTTGCTCATGGGCTGGGACAAACGCCGCGCGAAGCAGCGCGGGAAGCGCCGGGTGCCGGAGAAGCGCTTTTTCCTTCTCGGCGCGGTCGGAGGCGCTCTTGGCGTCTGGTACGGCATGAAGGCTTGGCGGCATAAGACGCAGCACCGTGCGTTCACGGTGGGAATACCGTATTTAATCGCCGTCAATTTGATTGTCTATTTGGTATTGATCGGGTTTATCGGCATGAATGCAGTGGAATAACAGTCTTGAGAATAACGAAAGCAGCTGAGTCTGGAGCAGACTCGGCTCTTTACGGTTGGGAGGAAAAAAGGATGGCGGAGCAAGAGACGTACCAAGACACGCATCAAGAAGAGCAGCAGCGGCTGGAGAGGTCGCTAAGCGATATCGATAAACAACTGAGCGAGATCGGGCCGAGATATACGGGCAACGACTTCACGGAGCAAATGCTCGACTTGCAGCGCGAGGAACGTAAACGGCGTTTGGAAATTGCGCGAAAGGAGCCGTATTTCGGACGAATCGACTTCCAGGAGCTGCCGGAAGGAAGCTCTGACTCCGAAGCGAATGGCGACCTTGCTAAGCCGCTCTACATCGGCAAAGCCGGCGTCGCGAAGGGCGGCGGCAACGAGCTGCTGGTTATCGACTGGAGAGCGCCGGCCGCAAGCCTGTTCTACTCCTTCACCGGCGGCGACGCTTCGGCGGCCTACGATTCTCCGGACGGGGAAGTAAACGGCTATGTCCACTTGAAGCGGAACTTGATGGTACGCGGCGGCGAGCTTATTCGAATGGTCGACAGCTATGTGCGCGGCCAGGAAGAGGGCGCGGTATCCGACGAGTTCCTGCTCTACAGGCTAGGCGAGAACAAGGATAACAAACTTCGCGACATCGTCTCGACCATTCAAGAGGAGCAGGACCGGATCATCCGGGCGGAACGGAATAAAGCGCTGTTCATTCAGGGCGTCGCGGGAAGCGGCAAAACGACGGTCGCGCTTCACCGCCTCGCCTTCCTGCTCTATCAATACGAAGGGCGGATTCGCGCGGAGCGCATGATTATTTTCGCGCCGAACCGGATGTTCCTGGATTATATTTCGGGCGTCTTGCCCGAGCTTGGCGTCGGCGACATTAGCCAGACGACGTTCTCGGATTGGTCCATTCAGCTTTTGGAGCATGAAGTGACGCTGGCCGATCCATCGGAGACGATGGCTCATTGGTTCGAGCAGCCAAGATCCGCCGAGGAGCTGGAGCATGCTTCGGGCCGTTATAAAGGGTGCCTTTCGTTCAAGGCTGAGGTCGACAAGCGGATCGAGGAATTTATGGCCGGGATCGTCCCCGAAACGGCATTCCAGCCGCTGGACGGGTATGTGCTGACTGCCGCGGCGATGAGGAAATGGTACGACACGGATTACGGCGAAGAGTTGATCATGCAGAAGAGGGACCGACTGGCGAGCCGAATTCGGCGCTGGCTGGAGTCGGAGTTGAAGGCGAGGAACGTGACCGACAAGAAGAAGCGGGCGGCGGCGATGCAGAAGCTGAATGCTTTCGTCAAAAAAATCCCTTCCTACACGGCCGTGCAGCTTTATCTCTCCTTGTTTAAAGGAAAAACTGCTTTGGCGTCCATGCCGAGGGCCATCGCGAAGACGACAGCCGAACGGCTCGGCGGCGGCTCGGCCGCTGCGGAGGATTTGGCCGCTCTGGCCTATATCCAGCTTCGCCTGCACGGACTCAAGACGGCTCCATACGACCATATCGTCATCGACGAGGCGCAGGACTATTCGCCGTTCCAACTGGAGGCGCTGAAGCTGTGCCAACGCACGGCGTCCATGACCGTTCTCGGCGACTTGCAGCAAGGGATCCACGCTTATGTCGGCATTCAGAGCTGGAAGGAGCTTACGCGGTTATTCGACGCGGAGCAGACGGAGATGTTCGAGCTGAACCGGAGCTACCGTTCGACGATGGAAATCATCGAATTCGCCAACCATATCCTGGGCGGGATGACGGGCGAAGTGAAACCTGCGGTACCGGTGTTCCGGAGCGGAGAGCCGGTTGTCTCGGAAGCGGCGGACGAAGAAGGTTGGCTGCCCGCGATCGCGGACACGATTCGATCCTGGCAAGCCGCCGGGGTATACGATACGATGTCCGTCATCGGCAGGACGGCCAGGGAGTGCGAAATCATCCATAAGCATCTCGTTCGTCAAGGCATCGAAGCCTCGCTCGTTCAGAGCAAACAGCCGACGTACGGAGGCGGTCTGACGGTTGTCCCCGTTTATTTGTCCAAGGGACTCGAGTTCGACGCGGTGTTGATCGCCGATGCCGGGGAAGAAGCGTACGGCGAGCTAGACGCGAAGCTGCTGTACGTGGGCTGCACGCGCGCCCTGCATATGCTTAAGCTGTTCTATCGCGGACAGCGTACGCCGCTGCTCGGAAGCTGGGAAGTTTAGTATTTTGGGATCTGGCGCAGGGTTTGCGGTCGCGATGAACGTCTATATCATTGCTGTGCCGTCTCAATGTGCTCGAATTCTTCTAACGGATGCCTCCCTAGTAGAGTTGTGGTATTCTAGTACAATGACAATTTTATATGAGGGGGATCGCTGACGTGGATTTTCGAATGGAGTTTTTATCATTTTTCGTCATACTGACCGATGGTGATCAAGACGAGTCCTCATCCGGCAGACGGTTCAAGCATTATCAGACGCTCGATGGCGACGACTATGAACATAGCGAAATTAAGAAGTTTCTGGACGAGGAATTTAAGCGCATCGTCAAACGGAAAGTCGAACGCAATCCGAATACGGCCGGCGCGCCGACGAAGATCGGCCGGTTCATGGTTGAGCCGGGATACGAACTGGGCAGCAACCAGAACTACAATTTGTTCCAACGGCTGCGCGACGCCGATACGCGGGAGCGATTCATCGGAATCGCCGACGAGCTCGTCCGCATCTATATGGACACGAGCGCGGTCCGCGGCGGCGCTTTCATCATCGCCCGTTCCAAGCTGAATACCTACTTCGACGAACCGTTCCTGTTCCTGCTCAAATGCGACTTCGAGCCGAAGATCGCTCGTATTTCGGACGAACGCAATCTGATCTCGCATGTGGAGATGGCGATCAGCGCGCGCAGCATCAAATCGATCCAATATCCGCATATGCCGGAGGAAGGTTCGCTCGACCAATGGGAGCTCAAAATCCATCAGGCGTCGCATGCGCGATATTTCGAGGATTTCCTGAAATTCGTTTCGTACGAGAAACCGTTGCCGGAAGTCATCGGCGATCAGGTGGTGGAGATGGTCCACCAGTATATCGCGGACAAGTGGCAAGAGGAGACGGGGACGGAGCGCAGCGAAGAAGAGAATGCGGTTGAAGTATGGGCACACAGCGAGAAGCGCGAGCTGCAGGAATGGTGGTCGCAGGAGCAAGTAGAGACGGCAGCAGCGGCGCTCGTGGAGCAGAAACCGGACTTACCGTTCACCTTCAAGCTGGGAGGAGTGACGGTCAAAGGGCTGTTGTCCGACTTCGGAGACAGCGTCCGCTTCGCGAAACATAACGGCAGATACGTCGCGGTCATCGAAGGGGACGCATTCCAATTCGAAAAAGGGATGTCGCCGGTCGAGCTGCTCCAGCCAATGGAGCTCGCCGACGTCATTCCGCTGATCGGCACCGGGGTCTCGAAGGAGGACGCAGCCGGCCGTTACGACGAGCAGGAGGCGGCGGCAGGCAGCGAGGACGACGTGCCATGGTAATTCGGAAATAACAGGCGTGATGCGCCGGTAATCGTTGAATGGCTTTCAGGTATGCAGGGCCTTCCATAGGGTAAGGATGTATAAGTGGACGATCATGCATGCGCCGACCTTCCGACCGTGTCGGGAACTGCGGAGATGAAACGTCCTTGACCGACCCGGAAGGAGCCGCTGCCATTATGATTTTAAAACTTGTTTCATTTGCCTTATTGCTTGCGTTCACCGCTTTCTTCGTCGCGACCGAATTCGCAATCATCCGGATGAGGGCAAGCCGAGTCCAACAGATGGTGGACGAAGGCGTCAAAAACGCGAAAGCCATTCAACATGTTACCATGCATCTGGATGGGTATTTATCCGCCTGCCAGCTCGGCATAACGATTACGGCGCTTGGCCTCGGCTGGCTCGGCGAGCCGACCGTCGAGGAGCTGCTGCATCCGCTGTTCTACCGGTTCGGCATCGAAGGAAACGTCGGCACGCTGCTATCTTTTTTGATTTCGTTTGTCCTGGTCACCTACCTGCATGTTGTGCTGGGCGAGCTTGCGCCGAAAACCGTCGCGATCATTCAGCCGGAACGGATCAGCCAGCTGACCGCGCCCGCCATCATCCTGTTCCACAAGATGACATATCCGTTCATCTGGCTCCTTAACGGCTCGGCGAACAAGCTCGTACGTCTGTTCGGCCTCCGGCCCGCCAGCGAGCACGAGGCGCATTCCGAGGAGGAGATCCGGCATATTCTGTCGGAGAGCTACGAGAGCGGCAAAATCAACAAAAGCGAGTTCGGCTATGTTAGCCGTATTTTCGACTTCGACGAACGACTTGCGCGCGAAATCATGGTGCCCCGCACGGACATGGTTTGTATATTCGTCGGACAAACGCGCGAAGAAAATATTGAAATCATCAAACGCGAGCAATATACGAGATATCCCGTAGCCGATGGCGACAAGGACAATATTATCGGCGTGCTGAATACCAAACATCTATTCCTGCATGACCATGAGGACGAGCCCGAGCTGAAAAAACTGCTTCAGCCGGTGACGGCCGTTCCCGACGCGATGCCGGTCAGCAAGCTGATGAGCATTATGCAGCTAGAGCGGGTGCATATGGTCATTCTGCTCGACGAATACGGCGGCACGTCCGGGCTTCTGACGATGGAGGATATCGTGGAGGAGATCGTAGGCGAGATTCGCGATGAATTCGACGCGGACGAAACGAAGGAGATCGAGCGGCTGGAGGATGAACATTATTTGGTCGACGGCAAAGCGTTAATTAGCGACGTTAACGATATTTCGGGAATGCAGCTGCCTAGCGGCGACGCGGATACGATCGGGGGCTGGCTCTACCAACAGCAGCCCGCGTTGCCGGAAGGGGAAGCGTGGAACTATCGGAACGCGAAGTTTATCGTCCGGGAGCGGGATGACCATCGCATTCGCAAGATTGAAATTTTTACCGACATCGTGGAAAATGAAATGAGCGAGTACGGACATGCATAAGCTTGGAAGAAGAGCCCGGCATGTCTGAAGCAAGGAAGTACACGGGGAGAGTGAGCAATTGTCATGATGGATTTAATCAAAGCGATCATTATGGGGATCGTGGAGGGCTTAACGGAATTTCTTCCGGTATCGTCGACCGGCCACTTGATTCTGGCGGGGGAGCTTCTGAACTTTAAGGGAGACCGTGCGAGCACGTTCGAGGTCGTCATCCAATTCGGCGCCGTGCTTGCCGTGTTTGTGCTGTACCGCAATCGGTTTTTGAAACTGCTTAATTTTAACTTCAAAAAAGGAAGCGGCCTGAACGCCATTCATGTGGCGCTGGCGATGCTTCCGGCAGGCATCCTCGGCGTTGCACTCCATAGCGTGATCAAAGAATACCTGTTCGGACCGCAAACCGTGCTTATTGGATTAATTCTGGGAGGCATCCTGATGATCGTAGCGGATCGTTCGAAACGCCCTGTCGTGTCGGAAGAGCTTGACGACATTACATACAAGCAAGCGTTCATCATCGGCTGTTTTCAAATTTTGGCGCTCTGGCCGGGATTCTCACGCTCCGGATCGACGATCTCGGGAGGCATGCTGGTAGGGACAAGCCAGAAGGCCGCAGCCGAGTTCACGTTTATCGTCTCCGTCCCGATCATGGCGGCCGCGAGCACGGTCGACTTGATCGGCAGCCGCGAATTTCTGACGATGAACGATCTGCCGCTCTTTTTGGTCGGATTGATTTCGGCGTTTGTGGTCGGGATGATCGCGGTCGTGACGTTTATTAACGCCATGAAGAAACTTCGTCTCAGCTGGTTTGCCTACTATCGCTTCGCGCTTGCGGCACTCTTTTTCTTCATCATCCTCTAAGGCGATGGATGGGCACATGCCCGTAACCACGAAAAAAAGCATCCAACCTTGCCGAATTATCGCGACGGCAGGGAAGGATGCTTTTTTTTTTGTGCGCGATTGCGGGAATAACGAAGGTAGGCTCTTACTTCTCGTTTTTCAGCAGCTTCCTGTCGAGTACGAACGGGCCGAACGGCAGGACGGAAGCGACGCATGCCAAGCCGAGCTTCACAATGGACCAGCGATGTTGGATCGCGGCCCATATCGCGGCCAGGATGTAAAGCACAAACAATCCGCCGTGCAGCGCGCCGACGACGGCTACCGGCTCCGGAATATCAGCCCAATACTTAAGCGGCATGGCGATAAGCAGCAGTACAAGGAACGAGATGCCTTCGAAGAAGCCGATGAACCTTAGTCTGCCGATTGCGGTTTTTAACATGTGGAGTACCTCCGTTATTGTTATCGTATCATTGCGGAGAAGGGGCAATCCCCGTCCATATCAATTGTACGATTTCTTCGGCTGCTTGTCCCACAGTTCTCACATCGTTCACATTTTCCGTCCGGTTTATCTATAGATATAATGGCTGCTCCGCCACCCATTCACGGAACGGGAGGCGAAGCAGCCCTTTTTGCGTCGCGGATGCAACTAATTCCCAATCCTGAGCGTTGTATAGGAAATAGAAACAATGAAATCGCTCACAAGAGGGGGAAGAAAAAATGAGAAAGAAACGTTCATGGATTACCGCCGTGCTCGCATTCGCGATGCTGGCGGCCAGCTTTGCCATTTCTCCTAAGTCGGCATTCGCTTGCAGCTGCGCGATGCCCGCCTCCGTGGCGGAGGAGCTGGGCCGCAGCGACGCGGTGTTCGACGGTACCGTCATCGCAGGGCATAAACCGAGGAAGTGGTTTACAGAGTCTTCTGCAGATCCCGTTACTTGGACGTTCGAAGCCCATGAGATTTGGAAAGGAAAAGTCGCGCCAACCGTCACGGTGACATCGGCTCAGAGCGGTGCAAGCTGCGGCGTCGAGTTCCAAGAAGGCAAACGTTACATCGTTTATGCGAGAGGGACGGGCGATTCACTCGACGTCAGTTTATGCAGCCGCACGGCGCTGCAATCCGCGGCAAGTAGCGATCTTGCGGATCTCGGAGATGGCTCCATCCCGCCGCTGCCCACCGAGAACGAAGGCGATGCGGCTAATCCTCTGACCCGAATATCGATATTCATCGGATTGGCGATAGCCATAATCGCGGCCGTCTACGCCAGCATCCGGATAAAGAGTCATTCCCGCAATAAATCAGGTTAAATGAGGAAGATCGCAACGATCGTCGTTACTGCAAGCCCGATCAAGACGGGCTTCAGGTTGCGGCGAGCGAGCTCGAACGGGCTAACCCCGCAGATCGCTGCGGCAGGGATAAGCGCCCATGGAATGATCGTACCGCCGCCGACCCAGATGGCGGCTACCTGGCCGAGCGCAGTCAACGTATCTACGCCTGAGCCGATCGCATGGCCGAACAGCTGGGCGATCGAACCCGCAAGGGAAATGCCGGAGAAGCCGGAACCGTCAAGGCCGGTAATGGCGCCGACGACGGTCAGCGTGACGGCGCCGACAACGCCGTTCACCGGCACCTCGCCCGCAAGCGCCACGCCAAGGTCGTTGACGATACCCGCGGACGCTTCAGGAAGCTTCTCGCCGAACATCGCGAAGAATCCGGCATCCCCCAGATAGAAAAACGCAGCGATCGGAATGACGGGACCGAACACCCGGAATCCGAACAGGAATCCTTCGATCAAGTAACCGGTCGTTTTCTCCAACCCTTTGCCCCGATGAGCAAGCATCGTAATCGCGAGCATGATCAAGATGGATGTTCCGCCGATCAGCGCCGTCGCTTCGCCGCCTTGCAAGTCTAGCAGGAACATCGCGGCGACGTTCGCGGCATAGAGGAGCGGGATAAGAACGGCCATCAGCCGTTTGGTCCCCAAGGATAACAAATCTCCTCCTTCGGAACCCGCTTCTCCGCTCGCATCTTTCGGCGAATCCACCGGCGCGATGATCCCGTCGTTCCACGTGCCGAGCCGCTGATCACGACGCATCATCCAGAATGCCGTTACCGTTGTCACCACGCCCATGACGATGACGAGCGGTATACTCGCTTGCATGACGTCGGGGACCGGGAGACCTGCGGCATCCGCAGTCAGCTTGGGAGCCCCTTGAATAATATAATCGCCGGATAAGGCGATGCCGTGACCGAACAAGTTCATCGCGACGGCAGCGCCGAGCGCCGGCAGGCCGACGCGCATGGCAACCGGCAGCAGGACGGCGCCGATCAACGCAACGGCCGGAGACGGCCAGAAGAACAACGAAACGATTAACATGATGACGCCGATGCCCCAGAAGGCGAGTGTTGGCGTTTTCATAAACCGCGTAAGCGGAGTGATCATAATCTCATTAATACCCGTACGAATGAGGATCCTGCTTAAGGCTACGATGACGGATATGATGAGAATCGTGTTGATTAATTCCTTAATGGCATAAATAAAACTGTTAAAAATCCCGCTCACGGAGCCATCGATCGTCGTCGTAGCCAAGATGCCGATCCCCAGAATACCCGCGATGCAAATCAGCGTCGTGTCTCTTCGCATAACCATGAAGCCTATAATAGCAACGACGAAAGCCAGATAGACCCAGTGCAAAACCGTTAGTTCCATCACCATGCGCATCCATCCCCCCGGACTAAAGCGGCAACATCGGATTCGTTGCCGTACTGTACTGTATGCAGCGGCTCCGATAGGCGTTAAACATGGTCGCGGGCTTGTTGCGCGGCTCGTCGGCCTATGCTATTCTACTAAGCATGTAGGCGAAACGTATAGTCGGGATCGGAAAGGAAGATCGTCAAATGCAACCAATCGAAATCATCGATGCGTCGATGACTTATTCGAAGGAAGACGGCTACGTAGGCAAAGTGCAATTCCGCGTAGAGAATCATGTCAACGAATACGAAATGACGTTACATAGCAAGCGGGGAACGGAATGGGGCTACGGACTGTTCTTCCTGCACGAATCCGGGAAGGAAGAACAGCTCCTGGCGCTGGAAGACGAGCTGGAAGAGAATGATGAGCTATTCGATCTGCTCGTACAGGCTGCTAAGGACAAGCTGGAGGCTTAAGCCAAGGCAAGTCGAAGAAAACCCCTGCCGGAAGAGCTGCGTTCTCGCAACTCCGGCAGGGGCTTTACGTTTTTATGATCTTTAACGCGTTACATGTGCCGTTCCACGGAGGATGTTTTTTCTTTGCCGCGCGACTTCAGTCCGCGATAGACGAAGTAACCGGCCGCAGCCGCCGCAAGTGCCGCAAGTATCCATATCCCGTAGCGGTAGATCATATCCGCGATCTGCTGAACTTGATCGCCGACGAAGCTTCCGATCACGAAGTAGATCATCGTCCAGACGAATGCAGACGGGTAAGCGAACATGGCGAATCGTCCGAACTTCATCTTGTTCATACCCATCACGTAAGGCGTCACATGGCGGAGGAACGGCAGGCATAAGCTGATGCTGATGGCATATCCGCCGAACTTTTCGCTGAGCTCTTCGGAACGTTCGATGAACGCGCCGATATTCTTTTTGCTGCGGAACCAGTCCGACAGCTTGACTCCCGCGAACCGGCCGATGCTGTACCCGAAGGTCATCGCGGAACAAATGCCGAGGCATGTCATGATAAAGGCAGGTACCGGGGATAATACTCCGGCGGAGGCTAACGCTCCACCCGTCATGACGACGGCTTCGTTCGGAATCGGAAGTCCGATGAGTCCGAGGCATAAGACTAGGAACAACGCGGCATATCCCAATTGCTCGATAAAGGATAATAATAGATCGTAGGCCATTTGCTTTTACTCGCTTTCTATAAGTTACTGCCGGTTTATTAAAATAATCATCTTTATAAGGTACCATAATTGAAAGCCAATGAGAACCTTTCATACGTGCGAAGCCTGATGACGTTTCATGTTTTAACCATTTCGTAACTATTTCCATGCTTTGCTGGGGTAAGATGGGCTTAGAGAAATGGGAGTTCGAGGAGAGAACGTCGAGATGTGCTTTTTCCAACAAAAGGTGGCCGAACTGAAACGTTTCGAGTCCACGGTTTATACGATATGCCTATCGTTATCGGGCGAAGAAGGAACCGCTTGCGCGGCGGGGGAACGGGCGTTAATTCTTTTGTTTCAAGACAGCGAGTTCTGGCAAATGGACGAACAGCCGCGCAAGTCGCATCTGTTAAAGCTTTGCGTTCGCGCATGTATGGAGCATTCCGTCGTTGCGCAGCGTCCGGTGTCGCCTGCCATCTAAAGCTTGCGCGCATAAGACTTATATGCAGGAGCATTCAAATGTCGCTACAAGGGATTACGGATCAATTAAGAGATCGGCGGATATCATCCGTCATCGTCCATCAAGGTTCGAGCGTTGCGGTAGAGTGGCATGATCGGGGAGAAGACGCCGTCATGCCGCTCTATTCGTGTACAAAAAGCGTGCTGTCCGCCCTGATCGGCATTGCGATTGCACGCGGGGAGTTGCCCGGTACGGATGAGCCTCTGCGAACATTCTTCGACAAGGCCATCGTCGGAGGCAAGGAGGGGTGGCAAGATGTCACGGTCAAGCAACTGCTGACGATGACGCCTGGTTTCGATTGGCCGGACTTCGACAAGCCGTACAAAGCGCTCAGGAGGGCGAACGATCCTGTCGCTTTCGCGCTGGAGCAGCCGATGGCGCATACGCCGGGCAGCGCTTTTACTTACAATTCAGGCGGATCTCATCTGTTATCGGCTATTCTGACGGAAGTATCGGGAATGTCTGCCTTGCGTTACGCGAAGCGGCATCTGTTCGAGCCGCTCGGTTTCCGTGCCGCCAAGTGGACGGAGCGAAACGGCGTTAGCGAGGGAGGCACCGGACTTTCGTTGCTTGGCCATGATCTTGTTAAGTTCGGCACGTTGTACTTGAATCAAGGTTTATGGAACGGAGAGCAGCTGTTGCCGAAGGCATGGGTCGTGGAGTCTACGGCCATGCGTCACCGCGCTTTGCTCCTTTACGATCCGCCGATCTATGGCGGCTACGGTTATCATTGGTGGTGTTCGCCTGCCGAGCAGAACGGCTTGTCGGACTGTTATTTTGCATTCGGCCACGGGGGGCAATATTTAATGATCATCCCGGCGCTTGAGGCCGTCATCATGGTTCGCAAACAAATCACGAAGCGGAACGACGCCATTCAATCCCGCGATTTGATATTTAATTGGATTGTACCAATGATCCTCCAAAAGTAATGATCATCAACATTCATTCAAAGGAAACGTGAATATGATTCAACTCGAAGGTGAATCGATTATCAGGTATCGCGATGATCGGATTCGGGTTGGCGGCATTCGCCACGCTATTGTAAACAATGGAATCCCTCGTCGTCGAAAGTTGTCTTCATTTGGATGGGACAATGGGCCAGTTGCTTGCGAATCGACAATAGCACAACAGCGATCTACGAGATTCGATTTCATTAGCCAAGGCAGCTAGGCAAATTTACCCAAAACTAGCAAACTTCGAAGTTTAGGGCTTTATTGCCCTTCACAAAAGTTGTATAATCATGGAAGCTGCTTACCGACAAAGAACCCAACCTAAGAGAGGAAAACGATCTTGGGCTGGGTTGTTAGAGGTTTTCTCATTAGAAATGGAGATCAATAGCGATGAACGTACACTCTATCAATCATTTATGTTTCTCTGTATCCGATCTCGATCGATCCATCCGATTCTATGAACGCGTGTTTGAAGCAAAGCTAAAGGTCAAAGGCAGAAAGCTGGCGTATTTCGACCTGAACGGTCTGTGGATCGCTCTGAACCAAGAAGATATCGATCGGCAGAACAATGCCCGAACGTATACGCATATCGCGTTTACGATCGCGGAGGACGAGTACGAAAGCGAAGTAAGACGCTTGGATGAGCTTGAAGTCGAGCTCTTCACGGGGCGCCCGAGAGACGAACGGGACAAGAAGTCGATCTATTTCCTCGATCCGGACGGTCATATGTTCGAGCTGCATACCGGTACGCTTGACGACCGGCTTGCTTATTACAAGGCGGATATGAGCCATATGGAGTTTTACGATGAATCCAAATGAACGCGCGATCATACTCGTCCATTCCGAAATCGACTATATGTCGGATCGAATGACAGCGATGAAGGAACAAGACGGCAATCCGATGGGTGTCGACATGCAGCGGCTAGGCGACGCGGTCGCCTATTACAGCCGGAACATGCCATGGCCTCTTTTCAATCACGTCAAAGGCGCTTTGGCGCCTGAAGACGTCGAAGCCGCAATCGCTTTCTACGAGAAGCGGGAGCGCAAGGCTGAGTTCTATGTCTCCCCGGGCGTATTTCGCACGGAGACGCTGAAACTTCTTGCTGAACGCGGTTATTATCAATCCGCCTTCCACGTCTCGATGTATGCAGAGCCTACGTTTCAAGATCAACAGAATGACGATGTCATTCAAATCAGAAAACTGGACTCGGACGAGCTGCCTGTCTACGCCGAAATTCATTGTTTGGGCACCGGTCTATCCATCGAGGGCAAGGATCATGTAGCGGCCAATAATCGGCTGCTGCATGAGCGCCCCGGATGGCATTATTACCTTGGTTTATCGGAAGGGCAAGCCGCATCGGTCGGCGTCATGTTCGTGAAAGATGATGTCGCGTCCTTTACGTTCGCAGCAACGCTGCCGGAGTTTCGGAACAAAGGTCTCCATACGGCAATGCTGCGTGCAAGGCTTCGCGACGCTCGCGAGATTGGATGCCGGATTGTCGTCGCGCAGTGCGCATTTGGTTCCGCCAGCCATCGCAATATGGAACGGATTGGCATGAACATCGGCATGACCCGGTCGACATGGTCCAAACATTAGTTTACATAATAATAGTTATGAAAATTTAATTCCGAGGTGAGGGGCGATCTTATGCCAAGTCCTATCAAAAACCAAATCACAGGGATTTTCGTTCCGGTCAAGGACATCGAAGCCGCGAGAGCCTGGTATTGCGACTTGCTCGGACTCGAGCCGACGTACGATATACTCTCGGGACATCTCTGCTGCATTCCAATGAACAACAACGGGCAGAACGTTGTGCTGGACAGCAATGTTTATGCGCCGGACAATGTGTTTCAAACGCCCGCGTTCCACTTCGACACCGACGACATCGAGCTTGCTTATGCCTATATGAAGGAGAAGGGCATCGCGTTGACATCCGGCATCGAGCACGGTCATTGGTTCCGCTTCACGGATCCGGACGGCAACCATCTCATGATCTGCCGCTGCTAGCTCAATTCACGATTGCGATTCCTATCCGGTCTATGTCACAATGGTAGCAGCACACAACGAGAGAATTGAGGGTTAACATTGAAATTCAGACCTTGCATCGATCTTCATGACGGTAAAGTGAAACAAATCGTCGGCGAAACGCTAAACGAAGGCGCGATCGTCGAAAACTTCGTATCCGCACATGATTCCGTTTATTACGCAGAATTGTTCAAGAAAGACGGCCTCACTGGAGGTCATGTCATCATGCTGGGTCCGGGCAACGAAGCGGCCGCTCTGGCGGCTCTGCGACATTATCCGGGCGGCCTGCAGATCGGCGGAGGCATCAAGGCCGATAATGCGGCCTATTATTTGGAGCAAGGCGCGACGCATGCGATCGTGACGTCCTATATTTTCCGCGACGGGCGACTGGATGAAGAGAATCTCTCCCGCATCGTCGGCGAGACCGGCAAAGACAGGCTCGTGATCGATCTCAGCTGCAAGGAGAAGGACGGCAAGTGGTTCGTCGTGACGAACCAATGGAAACAATTCAGCGACTTTGAAGTGAACCCTTCCAATATTCGTTATTTGGAGCAATATTGCGACGAGTTTCTCGTACATGCCGTCGATGTCGAAGGCAAACAAAGCGGCATCCAGCAAAGCCTGGTGAAGGATTTGGCGGAATGGGTATCCATTCCGACGACCTATGCCGGCGGCGCAAGATCGATCGCCGACATGGAGCTGTTCCGCGAATTGTCAGGAGGCAAGTTGGATCTGACGATCGGCAGCGCCCTTGATATTTTCGGCGGCGCATTATCTTATGACGAAGTGGTGCGGTACGGGAAGTAAACGTCTTGAAGGAAGAAACCGAGTTCCGTTCGGTTTCTTTTTTTGCGTGATTGCGTGCCATGATTCGGTTTGCGTTGGCATGACAAACGATTTCGAGTCGATTATAATGTGAAACAATGGTTGGCGATATGCAATTACGGTATTGGGGGAGCATCCGGCATGTTGAAGCTAGCGAAAGAAGTCGCGATCGCGGCAGCCTATGAGGCTGGACGCCTGGCGAAAGAGAAGTTCGGCACGCTCGTTCGCATCGACGAGAAAGACGAGCATGGCGATGTCGTGACGGAAGTCGATCACGGCGCGGAACATATTATTTTGTCCAAAATCAAGGCCGCATTTCCCGACCATCGGATTCGCTCGGAGGAAATCGGGGACAATGAGGAACAGAGCGATTGGATGTGGCTGGTAGATCCGCTTGACGGCACGAATAACTTCGCGGTGGGGCTGCCGGTGTTTGCGATTTCGATCACGCTCGTCTACGTGGATCAACCGGTCATGGCCGTCATCTATGAGCCTATGACGGATCGATTGTCTGCGGCGATCGCGGGCGAAGGGGCGACTTGCAACGGAAACCCGATCTCGGCGGGACAAGCGGCGGTTCTGAAGAAAGCCAGAGTCGGTTGGATTCAGGGGCATCAAGTGCAAAATCAGCCAAGAGCCGTGCGGCTTAGGCATTCAATCGATGTGGAAGCGAAACGTATGATGAGATTATGGGCTCCGACGCTGCAATGGTGCATGCTCGCGAGAGGAGATTTAGACGCGATAATCGTCTATGATTCGGAAGGCGAGGATTTGTATTCGGGTTTGTTGATTGCTAAGGAAGCGGGATGCGAAATCGTCGATTTCGAAGGTCGATTATTTAACGGCGTTAACAATCAACCTTTTCTAATCGCATGTTTGCCGAGAAATCGGGAATATTTTATCCGCATGGTAGAAGCAGGGTTAAATCAAGGCTCCGGAGAGGAATAGATCGGCATGGATTTGTTGAGGGAGATTTATGAACGGGATCTGGGAATCAGCGATCGGGATAACACGGCAAGACGGCATGGCGGCCGGTTTTGGTTCAGCCAAACCGTTGTTGGCGTCGTCTACAACGACCAACATCAGATTGTCATGATCCATCGGAACGATGACCATTACGGTCTTCCTGCCGGAAATTCCGGCCCGGGTGAAGAAACGTCCCATGTGCTGCGATTAGAGCTTGACAAGCTTGGTGCAGGAGCATGGACGGTAGAGCCTGCGGATGAACTGGGTCTTGTCATCGAATACCGCGATTCGCTCGAATCGATCCAATTCGCATACGGATTTACCGCTCATGCGAGCGTACGAATATCCGATTTTCATACGGAAGCGGATTCGATTCTCCTACATGAAGCCTTGGAAGAAGAAGCTAATTTGGTGAAATGGATGTCGGTACATGAGGCTATCGCATTGCTCAATCGCCATTCTCCGAATAGTTATGAAGGGAAGTTTATTCAGGCGCGGGATCTGACTTTGTTGAAGCAATTACTTCGTTAGGGAGCGATAGCGCTTGACTGCCGCACTGCTTGGAAGCTTTATTTCCGCGATGGCTACTTTCAAGGGGGGTCACTGAATGGAATACAAATATGAAATGGTAAAAGTCGATGATTTTTGGCCGATTAAAATCATTATTCATACCACAGACAAACAGGGGTATATACCAAGACATTGGCATGAAAGTATTGAAATATCTTATGTTCTCTCCGGGATGATTGATGAAATTTATATAGACGGGAAGGTTTATGCATCCGGGCAAAGCGATATTGTCTTAATCAATTCCAATGCGATCCACTCTTTTTCAGTAAATAGAGGAGAAAACAGAAAGGCAATCACTATTCTTATGCCTTATGAATTTATCAAAGCTATTTATCCGGACCTTGATCAAATTGCCTTTGATTGTATCTCAATCGGTGAAAACGATTTACAGAAAAAAATACATTTTGATGAGTTGCGTGAGATTTTAGACTTAATCATAACTTTTTATGAAAATAAAGAGAATAACAACTTAACCCATATAAAAGTAACAAGTTTATCTTACGAGTTGGTTTATAACCTGTTAAAAAACTTTAAAGTTATGAAAAACGGTAACAGCAGGATCAAAGCAAGGAAATATCTCGAACGGTTAACCATGATTACGAATTATATAAGGGAAAACTATAATCAAAATTTATCTCTTGACTTTCTCTCAACCAAATTTAATTTATCGTCAGAATATCTTTCGCGGTTCTTTTTTAAATATACAGGAATGACTCTATTACAATATATCAATGCGATCCGTCTTGAAAAGTCGTATCCTGATTTAATGAATACCGATGATCCGATCACCCAGATTGCATTAAACCACGGTTTTCCGAATGAAAAGTCCTATAATCGAGTATTTAAAGCTGTCTATCTTGTAACACCTAGTCAATATAGGAAAGAGCAAAAAAAGTCAGGAATTGACCATAAACAGGCTGATAAAAGACAGGATATATTGTATCGCTTTCCTTAAAATATATGTAAGCGCCATCAATTTTAAAAATACTCAAATTAGTAGCGCTTACATTATGGAGAGAGAGCAGGAGGTATTAGGATTATGTTAAAGAGAACTAAAAAAAGCGTTAAAGCTGCATTGTTATGTACATTAGCAGCTGGTTCTGCCCTTTCTTTCAGTACGGGGGCAATGGCTGAGGAAGTGAAAACTCAGCATAGCTCAGGCTCATATCGGACGGTTACCGAAATTGAGGATTGGGGACCTGCCATAACAAAGGTCATCGTCGATATAGGCAAGCCGGTTCCGGTAAATTCTGTAACATCAGAAACATTCAAAGTACATGTGGCTAGAAGCGACAGCCGACTAGCCAAGCCCTTTCTAGAGGAAGGGTACAGGAAGGTTACAAATGCATATGTAGCGGACAAGAATGGAAAACCTGCCGTTCAAACAGGAAAATATGCCGTGTTGGAAATGGAAATTGGTCCAACTGTAACCTTAGGATCATCAATGAATTTTAATTTAGATACATTTCTAAACGACTGGATCGATAGTAAGTATACGATTACTCAGCAAAAAGACATTCTTACGCCTGCAGGGAAAGTTTCTGGATTGGTTGCGGATACATTTACTGGGGGAGTTAGAGAACTTGTAGATGATTTCTCTACCGGCAAAGCATCATATGATGGCGTTACTTTAACCTATGCCGATTATTCTCCAGCTAAGGATAAGAAAAAGAATCCTTTAATGATCTGGTTGCACGGCATGGGTGAGGGCGGTACAGATCCAACTATTGCGATTTCCGGCAATAAAGCCGTCAACTTTGCTACGGAAGAAATCCAATCCTATTTTGACGGGGCCTACGTATTGGCTCCTCAAACGCCAACTTATTGGATGGACGGTTTTACGGGATTTGGAGATGGGACTTCAAAATATGAAAAAGCTCTTATGGAATTGATCAAGGATTATGTTGCAAATAACAAAGATATTGATCCCGATCGAATTTATATCGGCGGGGACTCCAATGGCGGATATATGACGATGCTTATGATACGTGACTATCCGGAGTACTTTGCAGCAGCATTCCCAACATGCGAGGCTTTAATGGATACGCTTATTTCAGATGAAGACATTCAGAGTTTGAAAAACCTTCCCATTTGGTTCATTGCGGCTGAAACAGATAAAGTCGTACCTGTAAATGAGTATGTCGTTCCGACCTATAATCGCCTAGTCCAAGCAGGAGCAAAGAATGTTCATCTATCCTTGTTTGATAACGTGATTGACACTTCAGGCATATACAAGAAAGCGGACGGCACGCCATTCGAATACGATGGACATTGGTCATGGATTTATGTATATAACAACGATGTATCTAAAACGATCAATAGATCTGCAACTACTCTAATGGAATGGATAGCCGATCAGTCAAGCAGCAGCATTACTCGCGCCGAGTTTATCTCCATGATCGTGAAAGGTCTTGACATTAGGCCGGAATCGGGCGCGCCGTTCTCAGACGTTGCCGCCGATTCCACGTACGCGGGAGACATTGCCGCAGCGAAGGCCCTCGGACTGATCAAAGGCAAGTCCGCCGCAACATTCGATCCGAACGGCACGATTAGCCGCCAGGATATTGCTGTTATTCTTGCCAATGTGCTGGCTTACCTGGGCCACAGCACGGACGCCAACGTATCGGCGCTTGAAGCCTTTGCCGATTCCGGTGCGATCGCACCGTACGCGAAGTCCGCTGCAGCGCTTATCGTTGATCAAGGCATCATGATCGGCAAGTCCGAATCGAAGTTCGAACCGAAGGCAGACCTGACAAGAGCCCAAGCGGAGGACATCGTGATTCAACTGTTGGACGCACTTGAGCCGGGCAACGCGTAACCGGCGTAGCCCGTCCAAATGCCATGGCCGCCTCGCAACCTGCGGGGCGGCCGCTTTTTATGTCCATAACCCCCAGAGATTTACTCAATGAAGCCCCATGCCCTTACAAGGCAAGGGGCTTCTTCGGTTCAATTCAGCACGCAAGATGGATGCATACTGACTCATCATTGAAGGAACAATAGAAGAAGTTCCAGTTTCTCCAATGAAAGGTAATGACATGAGATGGGCAAACATACGATATCGCAGCATTTGGAGGAGAATCAGAAACGGATCGAGGATACGTTCGCAGCCTGCAAGGATCTAGTCATCCTTCCTTGGAGGTATGGAAGCGGGCTTGAACATGCCGCATTCTCCGTCTACTTCGATACGCTTGTTCAAGATAAAAAATTCAATTACATGAAAGAAACGCTGCAGGACCTCGTGTCGCATGAAGTCGGCCCGGGAGAGGACATTACTCCTGAGGATATCATCCATTTTTTTGATCGGAACGGGGTGTCAGCCCAATCCTCAGCGGTCATTGAGCATTACGATCAAGCCGTTCAGCACATTCTGAATGGCAATGTCGTTATTTTCTTCGACAAGTGGAATCACGCGCTAAGCTATCCTGCTCTTGGCCTTGAGATGAGACAAATTTCCGAGCCGATCACGGAACCTGTCGTTCAAGGGCCGCACATGAGTACGATTGAGGACCTTGGCAAAAATATCGGTTTGATCAGAAGTCTTTTGAAATCGCCTAAACTCAAATTCGCGATGTTGACGGTCGGAGCGGAAAGCAAGAGGGTCATCGCATACGGCTATTTGGACGGGGCGGTGAATCCCGAAACGTTAGATGATTTCCGGCGGCGAATCGAACAGATTGGCGAGGAAGAAGTGCTGGAGACATCCTATCTGGAGGAGTGGATCGAGGAGTCGGCTTATTCGCCCTTTCCCCAAGCGCGATATACGGAGAGGCCGGATGCCGCCGTCGCTTCACTGCTCGATGGAAAAATTATTGCTCTCGTTAACGGAACGCCGACGATATTAATTTGTCCTTCTAAATTTTTCGAGTTTTTTTCGGCGACCGAAGATTATTACCAACGAGCCGTATTTTCAAGCTTAATTCGTCAATTGCGGTTCTCCGCATTTTTGATGGCGCTGCTTCTGCCAAGCATCTATATCGCATTATCCACCTTCCATTCCGAGCTGCTTCCTACCGTATTGCTGCTCGCGATTCTCGATACTCGGGAAGGCATTCCGTTCCCAGCCTTCGTGGAAGCGTTAATTATGGAGTTTTTTTTCGAATTGCTGCGCGAGGCCGGCATTCGGTTGCCGCGTCCGATCGGCTCCGCCGTCAGCATCGTTGGCGCTCTCGTCATCGGACAGGCCGCGATCCAGGCCAAAATCGCATCGCCGGTCATGGTTATTATCGTTTCGCTGACCGGTATTGCTTCCTTTGCGCTGCCGCAATACAGCATGGCGGTCGCATTGCGAATTATGAGGTTTCCTCTCATGATACTAGCGGCAACGCTTGGAGGCCTTGGTATTATGTTCGGGCTGATATTGGCTTTTCTGCATCTGGCTTCGCTCCGAACCTTAGGTCAGCCGTATCTGTCGCCAGTAGCGCCGCTTGATATAAAACAATGGAGAGATGTCTTTCTCATCTTCTCGCGCAAAACTTTACTTCAATCCCCGCGCAATCGGCATCTTCACAGAAAGACGGGTGGGAGGAGCAAATGACGATGAGATCACGCCTGGCTGTCACGATTTCCATAGCCGCCTTATTTCTGCAAACCGGGTGTTGGGATCATGACGAGCTGACCGAATTTGGTTATGTCCAAGCAGCCGCGATCGATGCTGCGGAAGATGGGAAGCTTGAGCTCACCACTCATTTCTATCGGCCGTCGGGCGGCGAACAATCAGGGGAGAGCGGCAAAAGCGGCAAAGGCGGGATCAATATTAAGACGAAAGCGAAAACCGTGTTCGAAGCGGTTCGCGACATTCCCATTCATTTTGGGCGTAAGGCCAAGTGGGATCATATGCGCGTTATTCTGATCGGGGAAGAGCTGGCCAAAAAACAGAATATAGGAGACATCCTCGATTTTTTCTCAAGAGACCATGAACCTAGAGACACGATTTCGGTGTTGATTGCAAAAGGCAAAGCTAGCGATTATTTGGATACCAAACCTTTGATTGAGCATACGATTGGCCAGCAAATGCTGAAAATGGAGGAGACGACTTCGACGTATACCGCCAAGACGACACACTTTCTGCTGCTCGATTTGGCGATCCAATTAAAGAGCGAAACGAACACAACGTTGGTGCCGTTTATGTTCAGTCCTAACAAACAAAAAGAGATATCGATTGCGGGGTTTGCCGTTATAAAAGACGGAAAGATGCGGAAGACGCCATTGTCTCCGCAAGCGATCCCCCCATTGCTGATGCTGATTAATCAGTATGATCAAGGCGTGCTTGAAATCCCATGTTCCGATCAGGCTTTGGCCGATAAGGGAATGAAGGAAGCTTTGGAGGTCAAATCGTTAGTGACGAAACTAAAGACGAGTATCAAAGATGAATCCGTCAGCGTTCATGTAACGACCAAATTGAGCGGATCGGTCGCGGAGCTTCGCTGTTCGACGGTAAAAACAGAAGAAGAGCAGAAAAAACTCGAACATACGATCCAAAATCAAGTGGAGCGGGACATGAGGAAAACGGTGGAGCGGCTTCAGAAAGAACAGCTGGATGTACTCGGCCTCGGAAATTCCATTTACAGAAAACATCCCTCGTTATGGAAGAGTTGGAAGCCGACATGGGACAAGCGATTCTCGGAAATCCGATTCGATTTCAAGACGGAGGTCAATGTGGTGAACACGGGTACAATCGTTGGTACGCCTTTCTCAAAATAAGGGAGGAACAGCGGGATGTGGATTCGAATCTGTTTTTTGCTAATGCTGTACCTTTCGATATTCGCAAGCGATCTCCCCAAGTGGAAGCAGTTGGACAGGAAGACTCGAATGGCTTACGGGGCGCTGTTGCTGCCTGCGATCTATTTGAGTGTTATGTTTGCGACAGATCAGCCATGGCCAACCCTTATTAGCTTATTCAAACTCGTTTTTTTAGAGCCTGCCCTACGCATTGTCGAATCTATCAAGCTGCCTTCATAAACTGAAACATAAGGAGTATGCCATGCAAAAACAAGAAATCGTCAGCTCATTCCAAATGTCCATGCTGTTTCTCGCCTTTCTGACCGGCTCGTCCATCGTCAATATTCCGGCTCCGCTGACCGGCGCAGCCCGGAACGGGGCATGGATATCGGTATTGCTCGCCGCTGCGATGGGGGGGCTTCTGTTATTCGGCGTCCTTTATCTTCACCGAAAATTTCCCGGTATGACGTTCATCCAATACGGACGCCAAACGCTCGGGAAATGGCCGATGGCGATGATTTCGATTCCGTTCCTCTTGACCACCTTTTCGATGTTTTCAAGCATCCTCGTCGATATTGGCGGATTTTTCAGCAGCACGATGATGGTGGATACGCCTTCTTTTATTGTCCAAACTCTGTTTATTGTGCTGTCGGCGCTCACGGCTCGCGCTGGGATCGAAGTGATGGCCAGAATGTTCGTCGTTCTGATCGTCTTGATGTATGGCGCTGTTATTGTGGTTTTGGTTCTCGTGGCACCGCATTATCATCCGGAGTATCTCTTGCCCGTTATTCCGGAAGGCATAAAGCCCGTTCTCCATGGAGCGTACATCATATATGGCTTTCCGTTTACCGAAATCACCTTAATCTCGATGCTGCTTCCTTTTATCCGGAAAGAAGATGCCGGCACAACGGGCAAATACATGCTCTATGCGATTGTGATTTGCAGTGTCGTGTTGGTAGCGGCGGTCATATGTTCAATTATGGCTTTTGGTCCCTTGAGCGGCATATTTAAGTTTTCCGTATTTCGATTGGCCAGAATGATTCAAATCGGCGAGATTCTCGAAAGGGTCGAATCGATGATCGGGTTCTCGTTAATTGCCGGCTCCTATATGAAAGCCACCATTGTTCTATTCATTCTGAAGACGGCTTTGACGCAGCTGTTCAACTTGCAGGATGACCGGATCTTGACCTATCCCGCAGCGCTATTCGGGTTGCTTCTTTCGATCACTTCCTATAAAAATGAAGTCGGGTTTCTCGAGACTTCGTTGATTGTCTGGCCATTACTAAGCAATATTATGTTTACAGTGCCGCTGATTTTGATTATGGTGGTCGCATCCTTTAGACGGCAAAAGCCGAAAGGGGGATAGAAGCCGCCCATTACGCGACTCCGATCGATTTCAAATAGTTCAAGCTCGACTGTGCGCTTGCCATTGGATGCGGGCTGACATCCTGTTCGACGAAATAATAGTGAACGCCCGCTTCTTTGATCACGCGAAATACCGAAGGCCAGTCGATGACCCCTTGGCCTACTTCCGTCATTTCCCCGGAGGGAGCCATATCCTTGACATGGATCAGCGGAACGATCCCTTTGTAGGCGAGGAGAGTGCTCTTGGGATCCAGCCCTGCTTTCCTCGCCCAGTACAGATCGATCTCGAGCTGCATAAGATCGGTTCCGACATCCGCAAGCAACCGATCGAGGATCGATTGCCCGTTTAGTTGTTCAAACTCGTGGTCGTGGGGGTGATACAATAGCTGCATGCCGCGGCGTTTCAACAGTCGTGCGATATTGGTCAACAAGGAAACGGTGGCTTGATACTCTTTATGTTCAAACGATTGAGGCGGCAAGCTGATAACGAGATAACGAATGCCAAGAGTTGTCGCGTAATCGATTTGTTGTTGCAGGTCGTCATCCAGCGTGAAGAAGGAGGAGACGGCCTGCAAACCGAGCTCGGATAATGTCCGTTTTATTTCAACGGATGGAATAGTCCCATACCCCGCAAACTCGACCATCCGATATCCCATCTCCGCTACTTGTTTTAGTGCTCCGAAAAAATCCTTATTGATTTCGTTGCGTATCGAAAAAAGCTGCAATCCCGGAGGGATCTTGGACATCTCCCATAACGAATCGCCGAGTCTTCGAAATTTCATCGCATTCCCTCCATAACTGATTATTTGAGGCGATGGATGATGGCATCCGCCGTTCGAATCGCGAGAGCGACCGTGGTCAGCGTCGGATTCGTGGCGCCGACGGAGGGGAGGACGCTGTTATCCGCCACATACAGGCCGGAAACGCCATGAATTTGGCCAAATGGATTCGCGGATGATGTTCTCGGATCAGTCCCCATGCGGCATGTTCCGGCCTCGTGATAATCGCTCCCCGGAAGTCCCAAACATATGTTGGAATCATTCGATAAGGATTGCCCGCTGATGCCGGCCCATGCCCGCTTCATGGCCTCGGCTGTTTGCCGAATGACATGAATATCCGCGTCGCTGTATGAGAACTGAACTTGCGCCAGAGGAACTCCGTATGAATCCTTGCGAAATGGGTCCAAATAGAGAAAGTTCTCATATCTGGTTTCTACTTTACCGAAGCCGGCCATGATGAATGGAGCGGTGGCAGCATTCATGTCCGGAATGCCAATCCTGCCAATTTGAATTTGATATGGGGATCCAGCCCTGTGCGGGATGAGCACATGCACGAATGATTGCAGGTCGGAAGCGTTTCGGATGATCGCGGAACTGACTTGAAACAGGCGGGAATGGTTCACGAGATAATGTCCGATGGCGGTTCCATTGATGCCAGAGTGCAGCAGAAGACGGGGAGTTTCATAACTATTCGCCGAAAGAATGACGTTTTGGGCTCTAATCCTATACGTTTTTTTATCCTGTGACATCGCCTCTACGCCGATTACACTTCGTCCGTCGGACAGTACTCGAACGGCTCGCGACCGGACGGCCAATTCGAATGGACGATGCCGCAATGCATAAGCCAAAAACGAGATGGAACTAAAATGCATCCCGAATTGGATCGGCTCCCGGTTCATTGCGAGAGGAGCGGCGACAGCGTCCGGAAATCCGCTTTCGCGCAACCGTTGTATGATCAAGTGTTGAAGGGAAGAGGGGCTTCCGAACGATGGAGTGACGTTCATCACTTGTTCGGCGATGGCGTAATAATGAGCCATTTCGTTTGGCGATACAGGCCAGCCTGTTAGCTCAGAGGCGTCGAATCGAGGACTGACGCCGGTCCAGAACAATGTTTTTCCTCCGAGGGCGAACACTTCCCTAGCTCCCGGCAAGTCAGGAAATAAGTTTCCGTATGGCTGCGAGATTTCGGGATTAATAAAATATTCATAGGCGCGAAATCCAGAGAGGGTGGCCACATTCATGGCATGAGTCGGCAGCAGCAGGTCTCCGGCTTCCACAACCGCGATTCGTTTCCCGCTTCCACTGAGACGCTCACACAATCGCCAAAGCGCCGCGCCGCCGCCGGCTCCACTGCCGACGATCAGCACATCGTACGGATGTTTAGCCATTTCTTCCAATGGAATCGTAGGTATCCATTCTTTCAAGTAACGGGAATCCGGCGGGCAATATGGCGGAATGCCGTTCATAAGATCAACTCCTTGCCGCATCATTCAAAGCCTAGTCATCATCTAGTTGAATGTATGCGGTTCGAGTCCCTATAATACTGCTGCTTACGACGTACATTACATCAGATAACCGAACTGGCGCGATATCTCCTTCGCCGTCTTCACGACCTTATTCACGTAAGTCGTTATACGCTGTTCATCCATTCGATGCTTTAGAGCAACTAACGTAAGAACCGAGATGACAAGGCCGTTCGCATCTCGAAGCGGTGCGGAAATAGAGACGATGTTGTCGTGATATTCCCCATTTGAGACGCAATACCCCAGCTCGCGAATGCGTCCGATCCGCTCTTTAAGCTCACCCGGGTCGGTGACGGTGGCGGGTGTATGTTTCGTCAAGGGACGGCTCAATATTTTGCTCAAATTGAATTCGTCTTGAAAGGCGAGCAGCATTTTACCGGAGGCCGTGCAATGAACAGGGGCTCTTCCGCCAACGTAAGTCGTAATCTCTTCATGCTTAGCCGGATCTGTTTGATAAATGTATGCAACTTCATTTTCTTCCAATACAGCCACTCGCAATGCTTCGGACGTATCGTGGGCGAGGCGCTCGATAAGGGGGGAAGCCGCTTCCGCCAGATCCGAATAGGAGGTGAGAATCACATTATAGAGCGAGACAATGCGTTGGCCAAGCCTATATTTGTTGGTGATCGGGTCCTGGTAGACGAAGCCTTCATTCAATAAAGTGGACAGCAGCCGGCTGGCTGTGCTCTTGCTAATTCCCAGATCACGGGCTATCTCGGTTAATCTATGCTCGGGCTTCTGAATCGTAAACGACTTCAGGATTCGCAAGGCGTTGCTAACGGATGATAAGGTTTGTGGATTGGTATGTTTCACATTCGGTTCCCCCAAAAAATTAATAGACTGTTCCGTATAGAGAAACAATCGCGTTGTTCGCAACGATAACTTGCTATTATTATACATTTAGCTAGTGTTGATTCCAATGAGGTACTTTAGCTATTACTACAAACCGATGGGAGATGCGAGTCATGAACAATAACGATCAGTATCAGCAGTTGGTTTCTCGTCTCCAGGATAAGGCCGTAAGCGTTCTAAGGGACGATTACGAGTTCGTTGTTAAGCCAATCCCCGACTCCGACGAGACGGGACGATTGGATCCGCGAGTATTCGAGATTCAGAAGGCTTTCGCCATGTCTGCAACTGAAATGCCCAAGATAGATCCTTCCAATTTGCATGAATTCGTCCAAGGGATGCGGTCAATGATGGGCTGGGACAACCTTGACATTACGCTGGACCCGATTGATACCGCTTACAAGGTAATCGAAGGGACGAACGGACTGATACCGATGCGCATTTATTCGCCATCCCGCGAGGGACTAAAGCCGGCCATCGTATTTTTCCATGGCGGAGGATTTATTGGAGGAACCGTCGACGTCGTCGAGAATCCTTGCAAGGCATTAGCCGAAAAGGCGGGAGCTGTCGTCGTGAACGTCGATTACCGGCTTGCGCCTGAACACGCATATCCCGCAGGGCTGAATGATTGCTTCGAGGCCGTTCAATGGGTATACGAGCATGCCGAAGAGCTCGGCGTCAATCCGCAGCAAATCGGAGTTGCCGGCGACAGCGCAGGGGGGAACATGGCAGCGGTATGCGCCCTTATGGATCGCGATCAAGGAACGGGCATGATTCGTTATCAGGCGCTTATTTATCCGACCGTCAATATGGGCAATATCGAAACGGAAGATTTCCGTTGGAGTCTGGATGAATACGAAATTCGCGATCATCGCGAGCTGATCGTAGGCGGCATCCAAGAATTAGGCGAGGGCAGCGACATGATCATTCAGCTGTATCTGCAGAATCGTGCGGAGCTAACGGATCCTTATTTCGCGCCGCTGCTTGCAGATGATTTGACTGGCCTGCCGGAGACGCTGATCGTGACGGCGGAGTATGACTACTTAAGAATTGAGAACGAAGCTTTCGCGAGGAAATTAGCACGCACGGGCATCGCAACCAAGCTTATTCAATACAATGGCATGGACCATGCATTTATGGATAAAATCGGGCAATATCCGCAGGCGGAAGATTGTATGAGCGAGATCGCAAAGGATGTTCGGAGGATTTTTGCTTAATATACGAAGAGTGTACGCAGACTTGCAAAATTGAGGCATCCTATCGGGAGGTGAGAACAAAACAAATACACGATGCCGCAAGGACTGATCAAATGAGGTAATATCTTGAAAATGGGGGAAACAGAATTGGAAAAAACTTATAAGCGTTTTCTATTATCCGGATTGGCACTTTCCCTGCTATCGGCAGTGTTGGCAGGGAGCGCGTTGGGCGCAGAGACAAACACGAATGCCGCTCCCGCAGCCGCACCGTCCAAAAACTTGATTATTATGATCGGCGACGGAATGGGAACGGCGCACGTTACCGCAGCGCGGTATTATGCTAGAAAGTTTTTGAACAAAGATCAATTGGAACTGGACAACTATTTTGTCGGCACAGCTTCAACCTACTCCGAGCAAAGTCCTTATACAACGGAATCAGGCGCTGTTACGGATTCATCTGCAGCAGGCACTGCATTTGCAACAGGAAAAAAAACCTACAATAACGCGGTTAGCGTATCCAATGAAGATATTGCGAAGCCGCATGCCTCCGTCATCGAGGCAGCCATGAAAATCGGCAAATCGACCGGCCTTGTCACTACGGACACCCTCACGGGAGCAACGCCAGCGGTATTTGCCTCCCACGTCCGCTTGCGGTTCAATCAAAATGCTATCGCCTCCCAGTATGTGGACAGCGGTGTAAACGTCCTTCTTGGCGGCGGTAAAGCCTCCTTTGTGACGCTAGAGGAAAAGGGGACGCGCACCGACAAATCGATTATTGCGGATTTTGAGGCTAGAGGCTATCAAACCGTTAATGACGCGGCGGGATTGGATGCATTGCCTGCTAACAGCGATAAGGTGCTTGGACTTTTCGGGATGAAAACATTGCCTTATGTGATCGATCGCCGGGATAATAAAACGCCTAGCTTGTCGCAAATGACGCAAAAAGCGATCGACATTTTATCCAAAAACAAGAACGGCTTTACACTGCTAGTCGAAGGCGGGGAAATCGACCATGCCGCACACTCGAACGATTTTCCGGCCGCTGTTCAAGAAGTGTTGGACTTTGATGCAACCGTAAAAATGGTCATGGACTTTGCAAAAAAGGACGGCAATACTTCTGTCGTCGTTACCGCAGACCATGAAACAGGCGGTTTGACTGTTGGTAATACGGTCATCTCAAGTACAGGTTTGGCTTACCAACTGGACATTAATCTTTGGAATCAACCCAAACTTTCCGGCGATGCTATGGTGAAACTTTTGATGGAAAATACTACGACGGAGAACATTCGTAAAGTTGTAGCCGAACACACGGGTTTCACTGATCTTACCGATGCGGAGGTCGCCCAGATCAAGAGCGGCTTGAACCCGGATCTTCCCTCTCAGCTTCGCGCAAGCGGTTACAATAATGTGATTGCTAGGCGCCTCGGCGTAAATTGGGCGACTCCCGGCCATACTGCTGTGGATGTAGGAGTTTGGGCATATGGACCGATCGCTTCCCTTGTAAAAGGCGCCATCGATAACACCGACATCGCGAAAAGCGGCGCTAAAGTGATTGGCGCAGATTTGGACGCTGCTTCGGCAGAGCTGCAATCCAAATACCTTTATCCGATGTATAAAGTTACAAGTGAAAAGACGATTCTGTATCCTGCAAGAGCGATGGCGAATGCGCTGGGAATTACCGTGAAATGGGACGAAGCCACACGCACAGTAACACTGAGTAAAGGGGCTAACCAAGCAACGATAAGCATAGTTACGAAAGCAGTGAAAATCAATGGAGCTGACAGCGCGTTAGTTGGCATTGTTGATAAAGGAAAGTTGTACTTGCCTTTGGACGTATACAACAAACTGACTGGTAAGAGCATGACATGGGATACGCTGTCAGAAAGACTTGTTCTGAACTAAGCTAAATAATGAATGATGAAAAAGGCAGGGGGACGCAGTTCCTCTGCCTTTTTTGGTGCGCCACGCATGGCGATTAACTAGGCGGTGAAAGTCTGCTGGTGAAATTGCCGAAGGAGCGTATGGATTAGGGAAAGCCGGCAGCGGTTATTTTTTATGCCTCTAAATGTAATAGTTACGATTAACTGAGATTGATGATGGGAATGATGAGAATAGTTAGATCAGAGTTTAATTGTTTACATAACATTGATTATGGAATCTAATATCAAGATTGATTCAAAGTTGAATGTCAATCGACGCGATAAATCATGTTTCGATTCAATTGTGTTCGTTGAACTTGTTCATGGATGAACCGTATATTGAACCTGAATGAAGATTTGCGTACAACGGATTACGAGCAGATCGCAGCAGAATTAATATCGAATAGATACGTGATCATGATATGAACATAAAATGATTAATCTATAAAGGAAATGCCAGGATGCGACTATAAGTATTCAAAAGCTGGTTAAGATGATTATGCAGTACGGTATCAGCCATTCGTAATGACTCCGACTATACTTTTTCACAAAACTCGTATTTTGTACATATGTATGTAAATCGAATTAAGCCTTACTACGACTGCTCCCTGTAGATGTCCATTGACACAATATTACCCTCAATGATGAATCAATCATGCCCCCATTCGATTTATTGACACAAATACACCTGCAATCATGAAGTTGATTGTGGGTGTATTTGTGTCAATTTGATTTGAGCGATGTTAGTTGAATGAACCGAACACGCGCTTTTCTCCTCATTGACCTTGAGTTTCAACTTTCCCGAAGAATTGCGCCAAGTCGATGTCGACTACAAATGGATATCCTTCCCGGATAAATCGCTGGGCTTGCCTCACGGCGTCATGCCATCTCTTCCCTGGGCGGAAACCGAAACTGTGCGGAGAATTGGCAATGCGTGCCAAATAGCCCTCCCTTATGCAAGACGGCATCGAACTTATTATGGGGTACCGCCAACAAAACGCGGAAAACGTACGCTAAGCAATTCGTTGCATAAAAAAGCGAACTCTCCCTTACTCTACAAGGGGGAGTCGCTTTCGTAAACCGAAGCCCAGCAAAGTTAAACTAACGTGCCCGTTAGGGTATAGGATTTCCTTCTTGTGACATGATACTTCCAAATCGTAATTTAATAAACTTAGCCATTAAATTTAAAGGGGGGTCCAGCCAAAATTTTAACTAAAATATACGCTAAGGATGTTTTTTGTCTTCCCGGCAAGGTTTTTCACTACTCTTTAGCCATGATCGATAAACATCATTAGCGGTCATCAATAGGCCGGGAAGTGGCTCGTTACGTCCGCTAAGGTTGTCAGGAACGTCGAGAATGCATATCCACTAATGCTAAGCGTATAGAACAGTCAAAATGTTGGCGCTGCCCCTTCTAGATGAGTATTTACTTCATGGCTTACTTTTTATGAAGTTCGTCATTTTACACAATTTTATGGACTCAACTCCTCTTACCCAGTCCGGCATGATGAAGCGCAGCGGAATGGCTGATCTACTTTAGAAGCAACAATATTTTAGAACCGTTTTATTAAATTCTAACTGGGATCAATATTCTTTGACCGATATATAAATAAACATTTGGATTAATGTTGTTCCACTGGGAAATGGCATTGATTGTAATACCGTATCTTTGGGCGATTAACCACAATGTTTCACCACTTCTGACAATGTGAACGAACTGCCCGATCACCCTTAATCTTGACCAATCAAACAACCTTCCCGGGTCAGTCCTCCTGCCCGGGGCATACTCATCATGTCCGACAACATGCTGCCTGTCTCTTACTATCGAGGGATGGCGCTTAATAATTTCATCAAGAAGCAAATTTAAAGAGCGGTACTGAGCATCTGTGTAACCAATATTTGAGGGAGAAATCATATCGTATGTCTGGGATGGAAAAAAGGGCAGCATCTCATCACGGGTTCCAATTGCCATTAATTCTATCCCGATTGAATATTCATTTAGCCGGTTTTCGTATCCAGGAAATCCTGGTAGGCTCCCTTGTCCTGCATGGTACGCAACGCGATTTTCATCGACCAGTCGATAAATCTCTCCATTTCTTCCAATCAAGTAATGTGAAGAAACCCCACCATTTAAAAAAATACGATAAATATCCTGGACATCGTAAGGATTACGTGGATTATTAGCTGCATTGGATATGAAGTGAATAACCACATGCGTTATATTCTCTGTTCTAGGCTTTGAGTTTTGCAATGGAAGATAGTAATTCTGAATGGATACAGGTCTTTCAGGAATTTTTAGTGCAGTTCCGGGATAAATCGTATTTGGGTTTTGGATGTTATTCACACTAATGATTTCTAGGACAGATGTATTGTATTTTTGTGCAATTTGCCATAAGCTTTCCCCTGGCTGAACAACATGAGTTGCCATTACACAACCCTCCCTCTGCGTAGCATCCCTTATATATATTAGAATGGGAAGCGATAATTGTCTAAGAATATTCCTCCCTGGTTTTACACACTAATCCTACATGGCCTGACGGCCACCACCATGGATGAAAATGGAGCTTGCGCATCCTTCGTTCATTTGCGGTAATGGAAGTGCGCTGTTATGCTTCGCGACAAGGTACCTTATCTTGAAGCAGGAGCCAATTATTTAGGATCACGCGTGAAGACGGTTGATTACTGGGTTCGAAAGGTTAATCAAATGGGCTTCCAAGTTGAACTTAAAGAAAGTTCAATAGCTTAACCCATAAAATGGAATCAAGAAAAACAAGGGAAATCTTTTTTGTCACTGCGACTGCGGCGCTTTAAAGCAAAGTGTTATTTTCGTATAACTTAAAAGACAATGAAAAAGATTAAACTTTTTGACTAGAGCATCGATCCTTTGGTGGTATTGTACCTCGTTCTTGAGCGCGTTGGGACGTAGCGGATCGATATTGAACAGCTCCCGCCACATAAAGCAAGCTGGAACGCCAAGTTGGTCAATAGGCAGCCTGCCGCCTTCGCACGGCCGCCACCACCGAACTTCACTCCGATCTCTGATACGTCCACTTTGTAATAAATTCTGCGTAGGCGGAGCTTTTCACCCTATATTCAGATCGAGATGTGTAATCCAGATGCGCGTAACTTTCCCGAGCTCATTGACAGTTCGAGTGGTACATGTTATGCCGCATTCGAGCTATTTTATTTTTTTTCCGGCAGATTAAACATTTGCGGAATCGTAACAAATTCCGCGCCTTCTCTCTTTAAGAGGGGGATAAGTGCGTCCACCGCCTGGACCATCCCAGAGAGGTCCTGCGTCCAGTGACCACCGCTGTGCATAAGAACGATGGCGCCCGGATGCAAATTACTCAAAACATTTTTCTGCACGGTAGCGGAATCGATCTGCGTCCAATCCATGGAATCGGCTGACCAGCCGATGACGCTGAATTTCATTTTCCCAAATTCTATTAGAAGCTGCTCATTCAACCCACCGTACGGTGCACGAAAGAGCTTCGGCGAATACCCTACCACTTTTTTAATTTCTGCGTCTGTTTGCGTAACCTCCCACCTCATGCGGTCAATGCTTTCCTGCCACAGTTTTGGATGCCAATACGTATGGTTACCAATAGAATGACCTTCCTGATAAATTCTTCTCGTTATATCCGGATGACCGGCTACTCTGGAGCCCATTAGGAAGAATGTCGCTTTAACATTATGCTTCTTAAGAACATCCAGCACTTGCGGGGTGAAACGGCGGTCAGGACCATCGTCAAACGTTAGCGCTATACGATTTTTCTGCAAGGAACCACGGAGCACAAAAATATTCGGGAATTTCTTCTGGAGCTCGTAATTGCTGATTGGGCGAAGAACACGTTCCGTCGTCTCGGAACCTCCCGCCAGCGCATTCATGTTGCCGGCAACACTCGGCTCTATCTCATCGGCGGATTTTATTCCTAATCCGGAAGGCATGTTTTGAATGTGCATATGTTGCTTTTGGCCAGCATTGGAACATGCAGAAAGAATTGCAAGTCCGATTAAGATTGGTGTATAACATCTTTTCAATTTCAGCATTGAGGCACCTCCATGTAAATCATTTCCCTTCTAATTTGGATGATTTGACATGGAAATATTCTTAGATGGACCATATTGATACAGAAAAAACAAGGTCAAGTGAAGCCTAATTTGAATTTATTCCAATAAAGTGTTTAGCTGATTGAACCAATTTTATGAAGCAGATAAAGGATCCGCCGCAGTACAAATTCTTTTTCTATTTTTTGAGCTCCCGTTTAATGAAAACAGGGAGCAGCGACGATCTGTTCCCCGCTAATTCAACTATCGTATCCGTTAACTCTTTGCATTTTCAACCCGATATTCACTCGGATTTTGCTTATATTTTCGATCATTTTAGTAAAGTAATGCCTCCAAAAGCACACAATAGTCCCAGCAGCACAGAAGTGACCACATAGACCCCAGCTTTTACTACTTCCCCTTTTTGGACAAGTTGGATTGTTTCGTAGCCGGAAGTCGAAAAAGTCGTATATGCACCACAAAACCCTGTTCCGACCATCAGCCAAGCTAAGTCCGAAATTTCGTGGTTAACGTGTAGGGAAACCAGAACTCCTAAAATAATTGAGCCGGTTAAATTAATAACCCATATTCCCTATGGAAACATCGATGTTACCTTGGAACTTATCCATTTACCCAGGTGAAAACGAGAGAGTGTTCCTACAACGCCACTAAGACCATTAAGCCAAATCATGCCGTTCCCTGCCTCCTTTTCACCTTTGCCAAACGAATACCGGCAATAATCAACAATAACCCTCCAATTATGCTTAACAGAATATACAAGGCGGCAATGAAGAAGTGTCCACTTTGTATAAGATCAACGGATTGGACCGAAAACGTAGAGAACGTGGTAAAGCCCCGGTCACTCCAGTTCCTATTCCAAGTCGTATTTCGAGGGGGGACGTTCCAGCGCACTAATGTAACAGTGAAAAACCACCCTAGGAAGAAGCTGCCTAAGAGGTTAATAATCATAATGCCTAGTGGGAAACCACTCGATAGCGGAGGAATAACGTTTCCAAGCTCATATCTTAAGATCGTCCCAATAAATCCGCCAACCACGAGCGCAATTAATTTCATTTACAACTTCCTTTCATCAGAAGCACAAGGCGGTTATGGCGAACTCTATCGCCTGGTGCGTGATGCTGCAAGGAATGCATCGACAAGCTCCCGTTTTTTCCTTGAGGTTTATTCGCACACGCCCTTCTCAGACATACCATGATGTCTGTAAATTGAAAATACGACTGTATGATCCGCTTTTCCCCATTAACTCGTTATGCGACCCTTGTTCCTGAAGCTGGCCACTTCATGACGAATATTAGATTTGCCAAATTTGCTACTCCAAGCCTATGGGTATGCGTGGCGCACCTAAAAGAAGGTCGCATGAATCGCGACCTTCAATCACAAACTTTTTAAATTTATCTTTAATATTCAACTCTGCATCAAGCACTCTCGAGACGATGCGCAATTGGAAGGTCGATTCGTACTACCATCAAAGTTGATGCGTATGTGTAACCGTTGAGGCTGTCAAAACGTCACCATTACTTTACTCGTTATCGCAGTCGCTTTTGCTGGTATTCATATTTATTACAACCGCCATCGTAAGTCAAGTCAACTATCTAGCTCAAATTTTGAGGTTGAGCCTAAAGGAAACTTACATATAATAAAATCAAACCAATCAATATTGAACCTAACCCTTTTAATAAGTCATTGTTTAACAATACTCGCGTAAATATTTCAGTTAATATTACATTACTATCAGTACTTTTTAATTGTTTATATAAAGTAAAAATTTGATAAAGATAATAAATTCCAATATACATTGAACATAAACTAAGGATAAAAAGAAAAATATTCATGTTATCTCCCTTTCTTAAGAAATACCGGCACTATACAGTGCCGGATCGAGTTTACAAAGAATTCCGATAACCTGCTGTGTTTTCCCCCCAAAGAGGGAAAGTTTCTTCAAACAATACCGTATACCAATTTGATTGACTACTCTTATATTTCTGAGTATTTTTTTCAATCATTTTAATTAGAAAATTCTTTAGGAGCCTTTTACTTGTTACATATACCAATCCCGCAGTTAATGCTGCACCACCTGTACCTGCTACAACTACTGCCCAGAGCGCATCTAAAAGTTTATCTGAATAAAAATCGATTCCTTTTACTAATAATCCACCTTTTGTAATTTTAAAATGGATTCTAGCCCAGTTCCAACCAGATCTGAAGGCAATGTACATTCCGTAGGCATATTCTATTTTCTTATATGCGTGCCCGCTAGGATCATAATAGTTTACTGGGTTATTTTTTGAATATGCATACTGATTCAAGCTAATTGGTTCTTCTTCAAAGCCATGGAAAGTATCTCTTGTAATAAATCTGCCTATATTAGGATCATAATACCTAGCCATCAAGTAATACAGCCCCGTAGATTCATCATACCTGTATCCCGAATACCTGTATGGATTTATCGAAGCCATTGTACCTGACTGTGAGATAATATTACCCCAAGCATCATACTGATACTGAGCTACTGTATTGCCGCTGGCATCAGTCATCGCAGTGACACTACTGTGCCCATCCACATGATAGTAATAGGTGGCGCCATTGTACCTCATTGTAACCGGTTTACCGGCAGCATCCCAGGTATATTCGGAAGTAATGTTATTATTTGTATCCGTAACATAAACAACCTTATCTCCATCGTAATGGAAATTAGAAGTAGAACCAGAAGCTGTCATGCTTATGCGTCTGCCCTGATCGTCATAGGTGAAGGTCGCTATTGTGCTACCGCCGGTATTTTTCACCTCGATAAGCTGGTTCACTTCATTATACACGTAGGTCTTAGGGCCATTGCTAGTGAGATTCCCGTTAGCATCATACGTGTACGATTGACCGTTTACTGCAGTAAGCTGGTTGCCGCTATCATAAGTGTAGTTTGTAATATTAGCGCCAACCATTTTCTTCGTTCTGTTTCCTGCCGCATCATACTCGTAAGTGATTGTAGTTCCATCCAGTAATGTTTCCTGAATCAACTGGTTCAATGCATCGTATTGGTACGATATAGTGCCAGAATTCGTTACGATACTAGTCCGGTTGCTGTTGGCATCATAAGTGTAAGCATAGGAATCCAACACTGCACCGGCTGCATTGTAGTTTTTCATCACCGTCAGCCTGTTGTCGGCATCGTACTCATACGAGGTGTAGGTCCCATTGCTGGATCTGGCTGATATGACATTGCCTCTCTCGTCGTATACGAACTTGACAAGGTTAGAGCTGTTTCTTGCTAATGCCGTCAACTGGTTTAAGCTGTTATAAGTGTAACCGTGTGTTACCGAAGACGCTCCTGCAGTAAGAGTCAGGGATGTCAGGTTACTGTTATTGTCATAACCGTAATCAAACCTGTTATTCGCACCTTCAGACATCCTTGTTACACGGTTATTCTTGTCGTAAGTGAAGTCGGTAGTTTTACCCGCGGCAATGTTACTTATTGAGGTAACATCTCCATTGATGTCGTAGGTGTAACCCCACTTCTGCACTCCGTTATAAGATACTCCGTTTAGGCGGTTCAATGCGTTGTAGGAACTCGTTATGCTGTCGCCTTTTGGATAAATCACCTTCGTATTCTGTCCGTTTTTATTATACCCTAACTGTATAGCCTGGTTTAACGGGTTTGTTATCATTGAAACCCGATTGAACTCGTTATACTCATAGGTTGTTGTTTTGTTCCTTGCATCAGTGACCGTAGTCCTGTTCCCAGCATTGCCATATCCATAAGTGGTTATTCCGTTCTTTGCATCTGTCACCTTAGTAAGAAGGTTCCTGCTGTCGTATTGGAATGAAGTCGTCTGATTTTTCGGATCCTCTGCAGTCATCACATTCCCAAAGGCGTCATAGGTGTAATCTGCAGTATTCCCCAGTGGATCTTTTACACTGGTCACGTAGTTGCCGTTTGTATCATAGGTGTTAAAGGTATGGGAAGCCCCGATCTCCAGCCTCGATGCATCAAACCACGCTGTACCGGTCTGATTGTAGTAGTAATAGTATACTTCAATCCAATCAAAAGACGCTGTTGGATTGACAGTAGCTGCTACGTGCTGCCAGCCGGAAGCTGCCTTATCGAACGCATTGGAATTGTTCCAATCGGTTACCCCACTTGTATAGTGGATCGCCACCTGCATGTTGTAATAGCCTCCACTCGGGTTCGCACCCGACTGTTTCGACCAACCTAACAGGGTAAGCTTCGTATTAGCATCACCCGAGATATTTATCCGCTGCTTGATATATTTGTTTACTCCGCTTTGCCCGGTTATCTTATAGGAATAGGAACCGATATGCTTCTCCGCGGTATCTTTAACATCGCTCGATGTCAAAGCGCCCCTGTCCCAATTGTCGGGATAGTTGTCTGCATTAGCGTCGCGCTCGAAGCTGGAGTTATCAAGCAGGTTATAGGCGCTTAATACAGTCCCTTTTTCAAGCTGTATTCCATCAAAATAAGCTGTACCTGTACCAGGATCCATACCTGCCGATACTTTAATTTTCGCTGTTCCGGCCGGAATGCTGTCAACGACAGCCTGCACGCGAGTCCAGTCATGGGTTCCCTTTAATGCGTAAGATAATTGCTGGCTGATCCATACGTTTGACGAGTTATAGAAATCGACTTTTATAAGAGAATTGCTGGTTGTACCTGTTGTTTTTGCATACCCGCTGACGATAAATTTATCTGTCGCGGTGACAGATATAAAATCAGAGGTAACTACCGCCCAACCCGTTGGATTTGATATACTGACACCTTTATTACCGTATTTAGCCGTACCCGACCATGCAAAGGTTGCCGTCTTTCCTGTATCAACCAGCTGGGACCAGTTATCAGGCCAGTTATTGGAATCGCCATCCAACTCAAAGCTTGAATTTGCCAGCAAGTTATCAGCTGCTGCCATCATATTTGTCGAGTACTCAAGGTTACCGTTCAACAAATACCTACTTGCGGCAGTCTGAGTGTAAGGATCTGTTGATTCCGTTTGATTATTGCTTGCGTCATAACTGAAATTGCTTGTGTTCAAGTTGAAATCCCGTGAACTAATCCTATTGTTCTGGCTGTCGTAGGTGTGTATCTCCGACTGATTTTCAGGAAGCTGTACACCGGTAACATTCCCGTTCGAGTCGTAGGTATACACATAGACATTTACGGGATTGGTCTGCTGTCCAGGAGGCGTCACACCGGTAATATTGCCGTTCCCATCATAAGTGTAAACAAAAGCATAGGCATAATTTTCCGTCTTATTGACATTGGCTTCCTTTACCTGCGTGAGATTATTATTATTATCATACGCATAGGTTGTAACCGCTTTGTTTGCCGTATCCTGTGGATTTTCCGCAATTTGGACGATATTATTGCTGGAATTATAAGTGTAGTCTTTTCTCCGCCCTTCACCATCAATGACCGACGTAACACTGTATGCCGTGTAATAGTTATAATTAGTGGTGCTGGTCTGTACAGCACCATCGATCGTGATCGGCCTGCTGAAGCTGGTTACTCTGTCATTTGGTACGTCATATCCTACAGTTGTTGTTATATTTCTCTGGTCGGTTATGGTAGTCATGTTATGGGCAGAGTCGTAGCCCATTGTTACGAACTTTCCAGCCGGGTCGGTAACCTTTGTCAGGTTGTATGACGCATCATACTCATAGTTTACCGTACGATTGGCCGAATTGTAGGTTATACTTGAAACATAACCGTTAGCGCCGTAGGCAATGGTTGTCGTCCTGCCCGAAGCATCGGTGATCGTTGTAAGCTTACCTGAAATGTAGCTATAAGAAGTCGTATTGTTATTAGTATCTACCATAGAAGATATTTTACCGCTGTTATTGAAATTGATTTTTGTACCGTCGGTTCGGGTTACCGTATAGGTATTGTCGCCATTCTTTACTAAGGTCAGGTATACCCCTCCGGCAGCTACATAACCTCCTCCAACTGCCTGTCCGAAGATATGAAGTGTGTCATCTCCGTCTATAAGCGTAATGGGACCGCTGCCTGAATCGACAAGCTGAGCTTCCACATTACTCTTCCAGCCATATCCGAACATACCTGCTACATTGGATTTACGGCTGTTGTAAGACCGATCAATGCTAACAGGCACACCTCTTCCGGGTATTGAAAAGTCGGTTTGTTGAAGTACGAAGTTTCCGTTTGTTGGATTTACGCCATCTTCTGTATAGCCCCAGAAATCCTCAAGTCCGATGGGATCTATTGTATAATTGATCGTAAGTCTTGGCGTATTGGTGCTTGCGTTAACCGTATTGAACGACCTATAAGGAGATGTGCCCTCATTCTTCTGCTTGAGCATGAATCCATAGTTTGGCAGTACACCATTATACCAGTCCTTCGCTAACTGGGTTATATCCCACTGCCAGTATGTACCGGATGCATTGCTGGTTACGGTCGATTCGGGCGTTGCATGGATTGTAGGCTGAGTATTCCATGTTACAGAACCCGTCCAACCGGAGGTTATTTTCAACAGGTCTACAGAGACATTGGTAGACTCTACTCTGGTCTGGTAAGCGTTGAAGTTTGCACTTGAAATTTTACTGTCGCTGGGGAGGCTCGGCAGATAAAATTGCTGCAGAGACCGCATCGTGCCATAATAGCCGCTATCATTTCCTGTATACATCAACGTATTACTCGAATAGGACGAAGTGGGAAACGCACTGGAAACGAATGTATCCCGCAATATATTCCAGCTGTCGATCGTCGGGTCTATGGTAATGGGATATTGTGTGTCGGGATCTTCAAGGAATGTCTTGTCGGCTGTAACATCGACATAGGTTTTTCCGTTTTCATTTCGGAGCGTCAATGTAACTTTATCCGAATATTTACCGTTTGCATCGGTCATAAAGGGCTTTTCAAAATACCAGATTTTGTTGCCTTTGTTATCTCTAAATAGAATCGTTCCGTCCTTATCAACCGAAGCAGTTATTCCGCTCATCTTCAGTTCATATGAAAATACATTTTTGTTGTTATATTTGTTCAGAATGATGTCTTCCTTAACTGCGTCACCTTTTACCTGATATCGGACATCCGTATCCTTATAAAGTCCGGCATAAGTGATTTTGTCTTCTTTAATTGAGCCTTTGACTTTGTTTGCCAGTACAGGAACAATTGCTAGACTTTTACCTTCCTTTTCAACAGTAACAAGGTCACCTAATTCTGAATTGTCGGCAAATGTGGCGTTGAAGTCGTTAGCTCCGTTTTCATACTTCCCGGAAGTCTTTGCCTTAAGACTGTTATCGATCTTCTTCCACTTTTTATCTGCCCGATCCTGGTAAAACTTCGGCTCGAGATAGATTTCTTCAGTAAAGCTGCCATCCGGGTTGAGGAACCTGGTGGAGTATTTTGTACGCTTGCTTGTTAATTCCAGCTTTTCCTTAGGAAGTTTATTCGGTATTTCACCGATATCAGCCACAAGCTTGTTCTTCTGGGAAACACGCTGCGATTCTTCAGGGGAAGCAAGCGCACCAGATGCTCCAATAAGATTTGATAATAGAGTACCCCTCTCGAATGATGTGTAAACTATTATGACGTAGATAATATACCACGGTCTGCCTTCGGTTAATATCTAAATACTGCTGGTAATTAAACCTTTTATTGGGTTAAGTTTTAATACTGGAAACCAGCTCACCATCCGAAAACTTCGTTAAGGTCTCATATCAACAAGTGTGAATTTTCACTCTGTGTGATTGGCTAAGAATGAAGTAAAGCTCTTCCTGCTAATTGCCTCTGAGACCGCCAGCCGCGATAAGATTGACCTTGCTAACCGAACATCGTCGGAAGCCAGATTTCATACTAAAGCGCCGTGCCTCTCCGTGCATGTCGCCCACTGATCGTTCAGCGTATAGCAACTCCTACAGCGCCCCCTGCTTTGCAAATGTCGCCTGTGGATCTCCGGTATAATGTGTAATGTTTCGACCACTAAAACGTCGCATTACTTGCCGCAATTTGATCCAGTTTGGTGAAGTGCCTCATGCATAATTGGCATGTCTACAGTGGATGATAATCAAAAACCAAGGATTTAAATTATAGAGGAGTGCTTATTTTGAAACTGGGCAGTTTCTTTTCGGTCTTTTTTGGATGCATGATCTTAATAGGATGCAGCGGCCAAAGCACGGAGCCGGCACCGATCTCGGAAAACAAAAAGCAGTCACTCAATCGTGGCATTTCACAAGCTAGTACAAATGTCGGCTCTGTCTCAATACATAATTATTACCTTCCACCAAAATATTCGTACCCCCGGACTAACCAAGTCACACATGTGATGATTCACTTTATTTCGAATGCCGTACAAAAACCGCAGAACCCGTATAATGTAGAAGACGTTTATCGCATTTTTCTTACCTACGGAGTCTCCGCTAATTACATGATTGGACGGAACGGAGAAATTTACCGATTGGTGAGTGAAGACCGCGTCGCATTTCACGCTGGAAAAGGCATGCTTCCAGGATTCCCAGAGTACCAAAACAAAATGAACGAGTATTCGATCGGAATCGAGATGTTAGCGATTGGAACACGGGATGAGATGCTGTCTATCATGCCTGAAAAAACGTATGGTTTGATCTCCCCTGCTAATATTGGATATACCGATGCTCAGTATTACTCCCTAAATCGCTTATTGAATGAAATTATTAAACGCCACCCTACAATTCAACGGAACAGAAAACATATTGTGGGCCATAACGAGTATGCTCCGGATAGAAAAAAGAATCCTGGGAAGCTATTTGATTGGTCACGCATCAATATTAGTCAGCCTTATACAGTGAAGCCAGGTGATACTTTGTGGAATATTTCGAAAAAATTTGGTGTAAGTATACAAGCGATTATTAAGTATAACAATCTAAATCCGAACACTTACCTCAAAGTTGGGCAAAAGTTAATTATTCCTCAATAATGCTTTAGAAGGGGCCGCGGCCCCTTTTCGTTTCATGGTTAAAGATGCAATTCCTATAATTAGCTTAGGGGCAGATTGTACCAATTTCTCAATGTGGTTGGACCCTATGCTCTTGTTAGCCTCCTGCAGCATGTGCCCGCTTAAGTGTAATCCTCTGAGCTTCGTTTTAAAGGTTTTCCGGACGCTGCCTGATTTCCTCTCATTTCGGCTATGGATATATGTTCTTGTCCTTATCGGTTAAGGATATAAGTTCTTGTCCTCAAGTTTGGATAAGAACTTATATTCTTAAAACAAAAAAACCGCGATTTACGCGGTTTCTGATGCATATATGTTCTTGTCCTCCGACATTTGATTTGTTTAGTTCACTGTCCCTCTAGATAACAACTTGGTACAAATCAAAAGCAAGACATCTGCTGTTGTGGATGATGGCAAATGTCTTGTCGTTGTGCTAAAGTGTACCTTACTTCAATAAAAATAGCAGCTGATCCTCTGATCGGCTGCCGCTGTTTGTTGAATGAGCTATCGTTCTCGTTACCTTAATAATGATCCATGGTATTTGTAGCCTCTTAAGTATCGATTAACGAATAATCATTCCCATAAGCCCCACAAAAGTTGAAGCTTGATGACTAGCGATAATACAACCATCTAAACCCTCAGCCTCTACACTTAGTACATTAAAGCTACAATCGCTTAGATCGACTCCCTTTAATTTTGAACCGATCATATAGACTTGATCGATATTACAATGGGCAAAAAATATTTTTTGAAAAGTAGAAGTGTAATAGTCAGCGCTTATTAATGAACAATCTTCGAAGCTCACCTGTTTAAATTTAGCGAAGCGAAAATACGAATAATCACCTAAGCAGTTCAGAAAACGAACATTTTGCAATCTACTTTGAGAGAAATTTGTACCAATAAGTTTGGAATTTATAAATTCAGTACGATTTATAAATGAAGTTGAAAAATTTATATTTGAAAAATCACAATTCTCAAAAACAGTATCTGTAAGTTCGATTTGTTCCAACGATGAATCTGTAATGGTTACATTTCTTAAAATCATTTTATCTAAAGAAACTTTGACTGCATCTTGATGTTCAATGGTTATATGTTCAATTACTCCATTATTAATCTCATCTCTTGACTCTAATGAATCAAGAGACATTCTTACAAGTAACTCAACTGGAATTTTAGGTTGCTCGATCTTAGTTTTCATACTTTCCTCCATTTTTACTTTAATGAACAACGGCAACCGATCTTGCCGGTTGCCGTCGTGTCTTGCGGAGCTTCGTTTTTCATTACCTTAACTGCAAATACTAGGTAAAATGTGTAGCCTTGTGTATCTTATAGATTCACTGCCTTCATCCCATCTTCAGGCATACGTTCCCCTGCTACAGCAATTTTAGGACTAACCGATTCAATCCGTTGGAGATCCTCTTTAGTAAGAATAACATCCGCTGCAGCTGTATTTTCCTCTAGATTTTTGATGCGCTTCGTTCCCGGAATCGGTAGTGCTCCATTTGCGATCGTCCAGGCTATAGCTAATTGGGATGGTGTACAATTTTTCTCCAATGCGATCTCCTTGATCTTGTCAACGATTTCCACGTTCTTCTTGAAGTTTTCTCCTTGGAATCGCGGCAGCCATCTGCGAACATCATCGTCGGCCAAGTCTTCGAACGTACGTAGTTCACCGGTGATAAAGCCTCTGCTCAGTGGACTATATGCCACAAGCGTAGTGCCAAGCTCAATTAATGTTGGGGTGATCTCTTCAACATCTCGACTCCAAAGTGAGTATTCTGTCTGTAAAGCAGAAATAGGATGAATGGAATTAGCACGACGAATCGTGGATGCTCCTGCCTCCGACAGACCGAGAAATCGCACTTTACCAGCTTTAACGAGATCTGACATTGCTCCTACGGTCTCTTCAATCGGAACATTTGGATCGACCCTATGTTGATAATATAGATCGATGTACTCCATGCCTAAACGCCGGAGGCTTTCATCAATCGATTTTTTTACGTAGTCGGGATGCCCACTCAGTGGTCCAAAATTTGGGGAAAATCCGAACTTGGTTGCTACAATTGCTTGATCACGCCGTCCTTTAAGTGCTTGTCCAAGCAACTCCTCATTGTGCCCATTTCCATAAACATCTGCGGTATCAAATAAAGTGACGCCTAGCTCTAGAGCCCGATGAATAGTCTTTATCGAATCATCATCATTAACACTTCCGTATACTCCTGGTGACATTCCCATTAATCCTAGTCCAATGGACGAAACAGATAAATCAGAATTCCCTAAAGTTCTTGTTATCACAAGCTCACGACCTTTCTTGGTTATATGCCTAAATATTGTTGCAATCACAACCTCACCTACACTTGCAATAAGACTATACCAGTTAAAGTATTGTTTAAGTCAAACAGGAAATTATATGGTGAATTTTTGCGGATCCTTTTTAAGAACGAGCACATCATAAAGGATTATTTTATTATTTATTTTCTCAAGATGATTCAAAGTTAAAGCTAATTTCTCCTCAACACTTTGTTTATGTTCCTGTAGTATTTGTCTTCTCTGTTCCAGAGTGTTGTCACCTTCATATGCCATATGAAGGTATTCTTTAATCTTCTCTAATGGCATTCCAGTATCTTTTAAAGCAACAAGCAGATTCAACCACTCTATTTGGGAATCATCGTATACCCTTCGTCCATTAGTATCTCGACGAATCTCAGGGAGAATTCCTTCGTTTTCATAAAATCGTAAAGTTGAAGCGGAAATATCAAACATTTTTCTAACTTCATTTATCGTGTACAATTTGATGATCTCCTTTATGTTAAAGTTCACTTTAGCCCATTCTATATTAATCACCAGAGTACCACAATTTATATTCATACGATTTAATAATTGAACCATAACAAGCTTTGAGCTACACTGCCTCTTCAAAAAATGTGTTATTTCAAAGCTTATTGGCATTGTTTGTTTTTGTCACATTATGGATTGATCAAGGAGTTCTTGTCATGAACAAAAAAATGAACTTCAACAAAAAAAGTCGCTCGAATGTGCGACTTTTTCCAAAGATCACCTTTCTCCCTTCCCATTCCTACGCCCATTAGACAAAAATGGCCGTCTCTTTAGTTTTCATAGGATAAATACTTATAGATTTTTGACTTCTCAATCTTAAATCAATCAGATGTTGTACGAAGAACCTGACCATAGGTCAGGTTCTTCGATGATGTTGTATGACATGTTTGTCTGCAGTTGTGGTCCAATGCCTTACATCCGCAAACTCTTCTTGGATGTTTCTATCGTTTGCGGATCAATTTGGTTACGCGACCGTATTGGGTCCATTCGGCGATGAGCACGTTGCCTTGGGAATCTACGCAGACACCGTGCGGGGAGCTGAATCGGTTGTCGCGGAAGTAATCCAGCGGCAAGTTCGGCCAGCCTTGCAGCTTGTACGCCTGCTGATCTTCACCAAGGTGCGTGATCAACTTGTCGTTGCGGTCGAATATCGAAATCCGGCTATGTAGATCCGGGAAGTATACCTCATCGTTGTAATAGTAGAAACTGCACGGCATATCCATGTTCTCGTCGACAAACCGCTTATGCTCGCCCTCTAGCGTGAACACTTGGATCCGATTGTTGCTCCGGTCGGCTACGTATACTTCCGGCTCGTCGTGTCGTAGGTCGATGGAGATGCCGTGCGGGCAGCTCAGCTTACCGGCTTCCGAACCCGTCCCGCCCCAGGAGCGAATACGTTCGCCTTGTGCGTTATATTGGTGAATCCAGTTCTGGCCATAACCGTCCGTCACGTAAATGTCACCGTTCGGTGCAACAGCGACGTCCGTCGGAACGAACTTGTGATCCGCGTCGTATACACCAGGTAGATCCGGCGTTCCGAGTGTCAATAACGGTTCGCCTTCCATCGTTGTTTTCACCATCAATCCTCGGTTGACGTCCGTAAGGTATAGATATTCCGTCCCGCCTTCAGCGTGCAAGAGGAACCCGTGAGCCCCTCCTGCGAACTCTTCCCCCCAGGAGGAGAGATAGTTACCGTCCTTATCGAGCTTCACGACCGCTGGAGCGTTGGTATGGAAAATGTAGATGTTATCCTTGGAATCAGTCACGATTCCGTGTGTGTAGCCGAACTGAATGCTTTCAGGAAGCTTCGCCCAACCTTCCGCAACTTCATATACATGAGTGCCGCCGCCAACCGTTACCGCCATTTTCTTTCCCTCCAAATGAATAGTCGAGATCATTTTTTCGTGTGCTCGCTTGTTTTCTGGTTCTTATATATCGCGACTATCATTAGCGTCTTGCGTCATAAAGCACTGGCCATGCTTCACCTGCGAATAGCTCTCCATCTTTACCGGCCATCATTTGCGCATTAAAATGGCCATCTCCTCTTGAATTGCTAGTGTATCTCGTCTCTCCCGTCATCAGATGCACAGCCATCGAGCGGCGAGCGCTCTCAGTTGCGTTAGGGCCACTGCCGTGAATCGTCAACGCGTGGTGAAAGCTGACCTGACCGGCTTTCATAACAATCGGAACCGTAGTGAAAATTTCATTTTCCGGAATTTCCATCGTTTCCTGCTGTTTCGACATGTTTTGTTCGAAGAAATCGCTTACATTCAGAAGCCCCCATTGATGACTACGCGGTACCATTTGCATACAGCCATTGGACAAGTCCACATCAGTAAACGCTACCCATGCCGTAATGAGCGATGGTTCCTTGCAGCATTGCCAATACGAATAATCTTGGTGCCAGCCCACATTAGCAGTTTCTTTGCCTTTGCCTCTGCCCGGTTTATACAGCAGTTGGTCGTGAAACAACCGAATCGCATCCGCATGCATCAATTTGGCGGCAATAGCTCCGATGGTAGGATCTATCGCAACCTGACGAAGCGTCTTGTCAGACCAATGAGAGTTGTCCGTTTTCCGTAATGCTCTCGGGTTATCCTGACTCTCCAGCCAATTGCATATCGGCTCTCTCGTCGTCTCGTATTCACCCTTGTACATCTTATCTTGATGCTCCTTAATTTGTACGAGTTCTTCCTGCGAAAAAATGACCGGAGACACCCAGTAACCATTCTCGTCAAAAAAAGCAACATCTTGCTCCGAAGGAACACAATTCTCAAGCACTTCACGATGATCTACCATCTGACAACACCTCATCCTCAATTTAAATTTATTTGACTCTGAAATGATCATAACATGCCTAATCTTCTGTTTATTTGGCGATCATGAGCATAAATTTAAATATTTGTATCATCTTTGAACTGATACCAGATGGGACCGATCAACGAGAAGAATTTTGTTTCCGAAACTCGAGGGGGGATTTTCCACAGTGCCGCTTAAAGAATATGCTAAACGTATGGATCGATGTGAAATGCAGCCTCTCGGCAATGGAACTTACCGATTCGCCGGTTTCACGCAGCAAGTGCTTCGCCTTGTCCAAACAGAGAGAACGAATATACTCACCGATGGGTACCCCCAAATGCTGTTTAAATTCCCGGGCCAGATGGGAACGGCTGATATGGAATTTATTTGCAAGGTCTTCGATTGTAAGATCGGCACGAAAATCGGCATGCAAGTAATTTAATATATCGATCATGTTCGAAGTTAGCTTCTTCGACTCTTGATTTCCTACCTGCGAAGAGGCGTTATAGATTCGTACTATGGAGACAAGCAGTTGGATAAACAAACCTTGTACCATCGTATCATTCAAAGGGATTTTCATGCGCAGTTCTTCTAAAATGTTATCGAATATGCTTTTTACTAGACCTTTTTCGTCCTTCTCCACCCGATTGAACCCGATTTTATAATATTCCGCTTCCAAGCTTCTCATGAGCTCGAGATTAAAGCCAAGGTAATACAACCGGAACGGCAAATCTCCAGCAGCTGCTCCCTGATGACTTTCACCTGGTTTCGTTATAAAAAGATCACCCTGGCTAACTTTATAGAAAGATCCGTCTATCGTAAACCAACCTTCTCCACACTCCACATAACATAGTTCGAAATGTTCATGATGGTGGTTGGGTACATGCCATGTTTCGTGTAAAACCACACCGATATAAGATAAATTATCAAATTCTGTTTCACAAGGAAGATCGAAACGAATTTCTTTGTCTGATTCAAACAAACGTGAATCCTTTGGTCTGTTGAATTTGAGGGAATGTTTATTCTCCATCTGGCCACCTCCCATTTGCAAGGGTATTCTAAAAATGGTTCTGGTGCAAGAATTTAAATTATCCAGACGATCTCAGGTCAATCTAGATTAACAATACTAGTTAAGAGACCTCAAGTGACTGGAACAAGAACGGCATCCCGTCTACATAGGCTCTCAAAATCGCTTGTGCATAGGGTTGCTCTTCAATCAAGCCTTCTGTCTCAAGCGGATTCTCCGCATGGAAGCTGTATGCTTCGATGATCGCCATGATGAAGAAGCTTTCCAGTTTCGGAATGGCTTCGTTGTCCAATTGTCTGATCCTCTCATACCCTTTGATGAAATGAACTCTCTGTTGCGGATACAGCCCCATGATCGACTGAGCTATATCGTAGAGATGATAGCCGAAGCCACACCTGCCGAAATCAATGGGAAACGGTTCATCATCCTGAAATACGACGTTGCCAATGTGTAAGTCCGCATGGATCATCCCATAGTTCCGTTCATGACGTGTGAACGTAGCGAGACGATCTGCCACTTTAGCGGCTGCCATAGAGTACAACTCAAGGGCTTCATCCGAAATGAAATGCGAGTGATGCAGTTTCAGATGCTCCCAGTCCCGTTTAAAGCTCTGGCTGTCCCAAGAAGGGCGTGCAAAGCTGGCGGATGGGCTAAAATCAGTGCTTGCCTCGTGAAGATTCGCCATCATCGCCCCCATTTTTCGGATCGCCTCCTCTGTTAGTGCCCCTTTTTCCAAGCGCTCTCCCTCGATCCATCTTAACAAGGTCGAATAGAACCTTTGTCCGGTGCTCGTCGTCGCATCCGTGACGAAAGCGCCTTCACGATTCGGTACGGCTTCGGGCAAGATAAGACCTTTGCTCTTCATCGCCGACAACCATTGCAGTTCGGAGATTGTTTCCTCGCGCGGTTTGCTTGCTGGGTGAATGCGGAGCAAGAACTGTACCCCCTCGTCGGTCTCTACGCGGAAGGTGACATGTTCGGATACTTGGATGAAGTGAATGGAACTCCAGTCTGCTTCGTATTCCTGTAAGGCATTAAGCGCTGCTTGCTTCGCTTGTTTCAGCGTTTGGCGCCGATTTATTTCGGTATCGATCCGAAACATGACAAATCCCCCTAATTGAACATTCTTCCATCATTGTAACGGTCAAAAAAACTTTCATCGCGGTAAATTATCTTTTAAACTGTATTTTCTAGCGGGCGGCCTGTTCGCACGAAATGTTCATACCTGATCACTTTTTGCATCCTTTATTCGATAATGTTTGGCATGCCTAGTCCTTCCACATGCGCTCCACGACGAAATATGCTTTAATATAGCAAAGGAGCGTGATTCAATGGACATCAAATCGTTTCTATATCCCAAAAACGAGGTCTCTTACCTCATGACATCCTCTAATATGAAAGAAGCCATGGATAAATTGGAGGCGAGCCACTATACGGCCATTCCGATCTTGGACGAAAATGGTTTATATTTCGGAACGCTATCCGAGGGAGATTTGTTATGGAAGCTGAAAGCCACACCCAGCCTCGGCTTCGATACTATGCACGAAATTCCTGTCGTCTCCATCAAAAAACGGATGAAAGTCGAATGCGTCACGATCAGCGCCGATTTGGATGATATGCTGGCGTTGGCAGCCGATCAGAACTTTGTTCCGGTCGTAGACGCTGATCGCGTCTTCCTTGGTATTATTCGCCGCAAAGATATAATCGAATACTATACCCGTAATATTGCTGATTAGTCGGAAAGACCTGATCTTGCGGATCATGAAGGCTGCCGTTCGCCGGCAGCCTTATCTTTGTTCTTCATGTTGATTGAGCAATCGTTCCTCGTCGTATTATAAGGTCAGCCAGTTATTACTGGTTGAGACGGAACAGATCTCACATAACAAGCGATGTTGTGGAACTTTGAGAAGTGCTTAGGGGTGCCGGCAATTTTTATGAGAGGTAGGTTTTTTCATGAGTTCAAAACAGTGTTATTCTTTTAATGTTACTTCCCAATCAGTAATCAAAAGATTTTCCATGTTAAATACACAAATAAGATCCTGACACAGTAATTTTAATTCATCAACTTCTTTTGATTTCTTAATTACTTACATAAAGATTGATTACATTTCCCTTAGAAATTGTGAACACTGGTTCTCTATAAATATCGTCCATGTTCTGCCAAGGGGTATCGTTTGTTTCGGTTATAAACTTATCCACTTTTATTCCTCCTTAAAATCCTTGAACAAGTCTCCTGCCTGCAGGGAAACATCTAAGTATTAACCTTCCTACAGCAATGGCTGCACCAACTGTGCCAATATTCTTTATTAGTTGAATGAACGTTTCGCCTTGTTATCTAATTATCTGCGATCAGCTTACCATCCTTATCATAATATTTATATTTAAATGTATAGGTGTCACCCTTTGATTCAGGTAAGTTGATCCAAGTAACAGACTTCTGGTTGATGTTAAACTCCTGTTGTATCACTTGTTCATTTATGCCTAATTGCATTTTAGAAATAACATTAGCTTGATTTGTTACAATCATAAACTTCAATAATTTAGCTTCATTGTTCGACTCTTGAATTAGGTATGAAGCAAATGATTGATTTACACTTTTTTCTATATGTCTCCATTCATAATTCCCTTTTTGATTTTTAAAGAACTGAATATAAGCAGGATTATTATTAGATAAAAAGCCAACCACCCTCATATCGTAAATATCTTTTATCTCTAAAATCTCGATCGAATCGTTTTCGTAACCCTCAATCGATGAAATAACTTTTTCTATGGATTCTTTATCGTTTCCATATTGCTTTATTGAATTGTCTAAAGAAAAAATTACGAATATTGCAATTAAGATTACGATAATTGAAATATAAACTTTGCTATTTTTCTTTAATACCATAATCCTGAACCCCCTCTGAAACAGAACCTAAATAAAACTAATTATAGCAGATATCCCTAAACCATCCTGCCTTTAGCTTAATGAAACATGGAGAAGCTGCCGGATCACAATTTGCCACATGGTGCATTTCCGAACAACTTAATTCTGTGCAAATGTGAATGAACTTTCTCTATATCTGTTGCGGGTCTGTTTTTTTATGATGAGTGTGTAATCCAATATCAAGGAGGTTCACTCGGGCATGGGGAACAAAACGCCATTATTGTTAACGGATGAGCAAATGAGACAATTTATCGCGGATGGTTTTCTGATTCTGCAAACCGATTTTTCGAAGGAGTTTCATCAGAGTTTGATTGAGCAGTTGAGCTACGTGTATGAGAATGAAGGAAATCCGGGCAACAATCTTCTCCCTCGAATTCGCGAGTTGCAGCAAGTGTTTGATCACCCTGTCATTACCGGCGCATTAACGAGCGTACTCGGACCGGATTATATGCTGCATGCGCATCGACATGGGCATTTCAATGCCATTCCCGAGGCGGGCGGCTGGCACAAAGACAGCTATTGGGGTTACTCCAAAATGCGCAATCACCATCCTTGGTGGGCGATGATCATGTATTTCCCGCAAGACACGCCAGTGGAATTGGGGCCGACCGGCGTCATGCCGGGGACTCAGAATTACCAGACAAGAACATTCGTGGACAATGAGAATAAGGAAGAAGCGCTCGCGAGCGGAGAAGCGGGAACATTCGCTTTGATTCATTACGATATCTGGCACCGCTCGACTCCGAACGTGCTCGGCAAAGCGCGTTATATGCTGAAATTCGAATTTATGAGAACGCAAGCTCCGACAAGCCCTACATGGAATCAGAAGGAAGAGGCATGGAAGCTGCCGGAACAGATTAAAAGTCCTTTCAGGCAGCAAGACACGATGTGGGAAGAAACATGGAACTGGTTGTCCGGGAAGCTTGGCAGCGTAGCGAACACGGCTTCGGCGGATGCGGAGAGCGTTCAGCAGCTGGCCGTGGAACTGCGGGATGCTTCGGAGCCCAACGCGCTGCATGCGGCATACGAGCTTGCCCGCACAGGGACGCCGGGCATCGAAGCTCTGCTCCAAGGGTTGCTCGATGATGAAGCAGGCGTTTCGCGCATTTCCGCTTACGGACTGTCCGTATCCGGCGTTGAAGCGATAAGCGGATTAACCGACGCTCTGGATCACGAAAATCTGCATACGGTGATGCATGCGGCTTTTGCCTTGGGCGAACAACGGGAGCTGACGAGCGGCGCCGTATCCAAGCTGATTAACCTGCTTCAGCATCCTGCTCCACAAGTCCGCTATACGGCGGTAGAATCGCTAGGAATGCTCGGCAAACCGTCGGACGCAACGATCGAAGGATTAATTGAGTGTTTGAAAGATGAAGATGTGCAAGTCCGGTTTACGACAGGCTTATCGCTGTCGAGATTGGGCGCAGCGGCCGAGGCGGCCGTGCCGCAATTGCAAATCGCTTTGGACGACGAGAACCGTTATGTAAGGGCCCACGCTCTGGAAGCGCTGCGCTATATCGGGACGGAAGATGCCAAAGATGCCTTGATCAAGCATCTGTTCAACTCCCGCTGGTGCTCGAACACAACGCCGCAAAGCACATTTTATCCATGAGAAAATAAGCAAGAGAAAAAGAAGGGCTGCCCGCCCTCTTTTTCTCACCACATAGGAATGTTTAAGTTCTTTAAAGCGATAAAGCGTAAAGAAAATCATTCCTATTGGCGATAAAAACTTCCTCTTAAACGCGGTCGCACATCCCCGAATTACTCCGATAGGAGTTTTTCTCATTTTGCCCGAGGTCCTGCCATCAGCTCCCTGTAGGTGCTCGGCGCGTAGCCGCTATGCTCCTTGAACATACGGGAGAAATACGGGAGCTCGAGCCCGATGGAGTCGGCGATCGAAGAAATGCTCATGCTTGTGAACGTCAGCAGCTGGGTCGCTTTCTCCAGACGGTGGCGGTTAATATATTGGATCGGCGAGAGGCCGGTGAAGTTTTTGAACACATGGATGAAATAGTTCGGCTGGAAATGCGCGATATGCGCGAGTTCCTCAACGGTCATATGGTGGGAAGCGTTGTCCTCAATATGCTGCAGAACCGAGCTCATTTTATCGAAGGTGGAGCTGGTTGTTCGATTCAGCGCGGTATGACCGCACAGATCGAAGAAGGAAGACAGCATCTCAAGCAGAATCGAACGGACGCGGAATCCGGACGTTAGATCATCCCGGTTCGCGTATCGGATGAGACGCTCGAATAGACCTTTCATCTCCTCGGCATCCGGCCTAACGACGTAAGAGGAAACGGCAACATGATCGAATAGCTGGAGATCCCCAAGCTTCGAGGTGAAGTGGCACCAATACTTGCCCAGCGTGTTGTCGCTGATCGTGCCATAAGATTGCAAGACGCCAGCGGGCATGATATAGAGCTCTCCCGGCTTGGGGTAGTACTCTTGTTTGCCTATTTTCAAATACCCCTCGCCTTCCGTAACGTAATACATTTTATTGAAGTACGGGGTATAGTCATAATCGCGCCAAGTGACGGGTACTTTCGTATAGGCGGCGAAGGATAGATCGAGCTGCACGTTAACCAGGTATGGATTCGAGCCCAATCCCATTACATTAACCATTCATTCGCACCATCCTCTGCCAGAACGATCACTAATCATTAAATGCTAAGATGGAATGAAAGCATTGTCAAGACAGTTTATTTTATAGATGAAACGATGAGGTGAATCTATTGGAAAGTAACATTCACGCGGGGGCAGACGCTCTCACAGTCCATGATAGAGATCAAGTTGCGACGGCTTTGCGGGACTTGTCAGAAGGCGATACGGCATGGATCAGGCATGGCGAGACGCTGATCTCGATCAAGCTTCTTGGGCACGTTGCATTTGGCCATAAAATTGCCATTATGAACATTCCGAAGGGATCGGATGTGCGAAAATACGGAGAAGTCATCGGCCGCGCAACCGAAGAGATCGAAGCGGGCATGCACGTGCACATTCATAACGTGGAAGGCATACGCGGGCGCGGCGACAAGACGACTCAGGAGGAACAACGATGAATACGATACCTGCTTATTTGCGGCCGAACGGCGATATCGGAATCCGCAATCATTTGCTAATCATCCCTACGGTCATCTGCTCGAATCAAGTATGCAACCGGATTATGCAATCGGTGCCGGATACGGTGGCGATACCGCATCAGCATGGCTGCAGCCAGATCGGCGCCGACAAGGACCGCACCTTCGACGTTCTGGCGGGAACGGGAAAAAATCCGAACGTCGGTGGCGTCATTATCATTAGCTTAGGTTGCGAAGTCGTTGATCCGAAGCGTCTTGCCGAAGAAATTCGGAAGACGGGAAAGCCGGTGGAATGGTTCGACATCCAATCCGTTGGCGGGTCGGTAAAGGCCATCGGACACGGCGTCGAATTGGCTAAACGTATGAAAGCCGAGCTCGACAAGCAGCCCCAAACGGACGTTCCGCTCAGCAAGCTGAAAGTCGGCGTCAAATGCGGCGGCTCCGATGCGACTTCCGGTCTTGCGTCCAATCCGGCTCTCGGAGCGGCGGCGGATCGCCTCATTGCTGAAGGCGGCGGCATCGTGATCGGCGAGACGACGGAGATTATCGGCGCGGAGCATGTACTCGCGGAACGATGTGCGTCAGAGATGACCAAGGAGAAGCTGTACCATATCGTCGATCGGTTCGAGAAGGAAGTGGACCGCATGGGCGCCGATATGCGGGGAGGCAATCCGAGTCCGGGCAACATAGCCGGTGGCCTTACGACCATCGAGGAGAAATCGCTAGGCTGCATCAGCAAATGCGGCACGGCCCCCATCGAAGGCGTCATTGAATATGCAGAGCGCATCCCGGATCACGGCCTGTATTTCATGGACTCCCCGGGCAACGATATCGAATGCGTATCCGGCATGGCCGCAGGCGGAGCCCACATCGTCTGCTTCACGACGGGGCTCGGCACGCCGACCGGCGCCGCTGTCGTCCCCGTCATCAAAATTACGGGAAACCCCGGCACCTTCCGACATATGGAGGACAATATGGACGTGGATGTCAGCGAAATTTTGAGCGGTTCCTTCAGCCTCAGCGAAGCCGGAGATCGAATTTGGCAGGAAATCGTGGAAGTTGCGGGCGGCAAGCTCACCAAGGCGGAAATATTGGGGCATCAGGAATTCAGCATTAACCGCATTGGTCCGAGCTTATAAGGGCTTTATTGTCCAAACGAACAAGTGGCAAGGGCGCTCCGAGGTGTTCGGGGCGCCCTGTCGAAGACGACCACCTTCGTATCCAGAGCAGGCATGCTTGCGAACATAAGAGGAAGGAATTACCTTTCATGGTTTCGAAAAACGAGAAAAGCTCCTGAACTCCAGGAGCTTTTTTCGTTAAGATCTAATGCCCTTTGATTATTGCTACAACCGCTCTCTCGACTAAGAAAGCATCTCTAAGTGGATTCTCGCGCCCGAATGATTCATATCCATCGCCAAGGTCGCTTCAAGCTCCTCTCTTGCCTCCGAATGTCGTCCTAGACCGATCAAACCGAGTCCGCGCATGAACCGACAGTGGATCCTGTTCCGCTTGTTCAAATCGTCCTCGAATACGAGAAAATCAGGCAGCGAAACGGCGAAATAATCAAATTTCACATCGTCACGCAAATGTTTCTCGGAGTAATCGATCAACTTGTGGAATCGGCGCATGGCTTCCTTCTCGACGCCTAATTTTCGCCATGCCAGCCCCTGGTAAAAAATCGATTCGGGCGGTTGATCGTTGTAGTACATCATGCCGGCCGGCTCGACAAGCCCTCTGGATGCTTTAAGGTAACTTGAATCGGCAGCTTCTGTTCGGCCAAGACCTTCGTTGGCTAGACCTAGGTAATAGTAAACATGATTCTCCTGGGCGCCTTCCAATTTGCCTTCTCCCAGGCGCTCAGGATAAACCAACGCCGCTTCAAGGTATTCGGCCGCCTCCGAAAATCGCAAAGCAGCAAGTTCTTTTTTAGCCAGCTCTACATGGGCAAGTACATGCTGCCCCGTAGCTTTGCCTTCGCCGCCTTCCCAAGGATGGAACATACGAGCTTCAAGGGCCTGCAGCGCTTCACGATGCAGACCGGCTGCATTAAGAAGCGTAACGTACTCAAGATAAAGATCGTCCCGAAGTTCTACAGTCGGCTTGTGAGCGGAAAGCATGCTTAAGCGTCGTTCAGGCGCAACTCCCAGCTTTTTATATAATTGGTCGAGTTCGAAAAATACCCGGGCGTCTTCTTCGTCCAGCGAAAAAGCTTTTTCCATGGACACCTTTGCGAGTTCCGAGTCGCCTGACTTGTTGTAGTAAGCGAGCGCCAGGTTGCGATGAACGGTTGGGAATCGATCGTTTATTTCGCGGGAAGCTTCCCAAGCGGAAATGGCGTCCGCGTGCCGCTTCTTGTCATAAAGCAAATTTCCTAAATAATAATGCGCCTTGTCATCAGCCGGGTTAGCTCGAATCGCGCTCTCCAGCACGAGCAACTCGAACAGGCTGTTCGGGAAGCAATAATCCGGCGCAGAATTTCCGCCTGCGCGTAGATGGCCGATGGAGCCTGCAGCGTCTCCGGCACGGTCCAACAAATAAGCGAGCGCGTAATGAGCGAGCGGGTACGCCGAATAGGTATCCGAAGGCACGATCATGCACATGACTTCGATCGATTCGCGGTAAAGTCCCGCCTGCTCATAATCGGAAGCGAGCGCAAGATGGTTATGAACGTCTCCGCGCATAAGCAGCATCAATTGTTCATACACGTTCTGAGCCTCTTCCATTTCACCAGCTGCTTCTAACGCTAGCTTAAGCTCGAAACGTGCTCCGAAATCGGCGACATCACAGCCGATCGTCCCGCGGGCGGAAGCGATTGCTTCTTCCGTTCGTCCGAGTTTGCGCAGAGCTGCCGTCTTCACGTTTCGCGTTTTACAGTTGCGGGAATTCCGAACGAGAGACCTTTCGGAAAGGTCCAGCGCTTCCTCGTAAGATTGTCTTTGCATAGCGATTTGCGCAAGCGATAAGTATCCGGCATCTTGCCATGCAGCCGACCAAGTCGATTTGTAAAAGGCTGAAAAAGCTTCGTCCGTTCTCCCTTGCCCTTTCAAGGACAATCCAAGCTGATAGTAGGCTTCTCCGTCGTACGGATTCGGATTGCGCCATGTTGCTCTTCCGATCGCAGCTCTAAAATGCGTCTCGCTTTCGGAGTAGAGGCCTCTTTTCAATAACAGCGTCCCGTATGCGACATTAATCCGAATATCGGATGGATCGCGTTTCAACCCTTCCAGGTAGTAAGCTTCCGGTTCGAACGTTGCGTGCCTGTATTGCTCAAGGTGAAGGCCCGCGAGATACAACTCTTCGTTCGTTCGTAACTCCGCAGGTTCCGGAAGAGGCTTCGCTGCTTCCGGAACTTGTTCGATAGCGGGTTCAGCCGGTTTATAGGAGACCAGCAACTTTCCTTCATTGCTGCGAATCGAAATATAAAGATCATGGTTCCGATCCTCTTCATCTAACACGATGGTCCTCTTGTAGGTCGACTCGGGCGAAAGAAGGACTTTCTCTTGAAAGTACGTGCGTCTCTTACCCTTCAATTCGACAATCGCGCCATTGAAGACCGAAGTTGCATACCCAAGCACGGTCGCTTCGCGCGTCCGGTCGTCTATCTCAAGGTTCACGGCGGCATCGATCGAGGCGTTTTTAACGATTCCGATGTCCTTATAAGGCATAAAATATTGCTTGAACGATTTTTCTTCGTAAGGGGCAAGCCAAGTAAAATCCGGTTGGTTGTCCGTGTAAACGCCGGTCATCAATTCGATGTATGGACCGTCTTCGTCAGTCAAATTGCGATCCCACGCTTGGCCGAAATCGCCGTTCCCCCATGTCCACTGTTTTTTCCCTGGCGAAATGTGATGGTTAGCGACGTGCAGCAACCCGGCTTGAACGCCGTGATCATATCCGCCAACGAAGTTATAGTCCGACTTGTACGCCATATACGAGGTTGGCACCGGAATGTTGCGGTAACGGGATATATCCACGCCCTCCGAATAATCCATCTTGTAATAAGTACCGGTCGCGATCGGAAACTTGGATACATCCCGTTTGCCGTGGTCGAATACCGCCGTAACGTCTGGAGGGAATACCGATTGGGTATTGTCGTTTACTGCGACCGCCGGATTCGCCCACCAAAGAAACGTCTGCGGCTCCGGAGTCCGGTTGTAGAGCTGAGCCGATATCTCCAAGTACGCTTTACCGGGGCGCAACGTGAAACCAGCCGTCATCTTCGTGCCGTACATGCGGTCAATCTCGCTGACCCAAACGGTTGCGCTTCCGTCCTCGCGATTTTCGATTACGTGCTCGACGGGTCCGTAAGTGTTCGGACGATGATGCTGCGGCCAGTTGAATTCGATGCCTCCCGAAATCCACGGACCGGCAAGTCCGACCAGTGCCGGTTTGATGACTCTATTGTAATAAACGAAGTCGTAACTGTTCGTTTTATCCAAAGCGCGGTAGATCCGTCCCCCCAGCTCGGGCATGATCTCTATTCGAATATACTCGTTCTCCAGAACGGCCAATCGATAGTTTCGAAGATTTTTTTCGTCTTCAATCCTATCGATGACCGGATGCGGGTACACTTTTCCCGAGCTTCCTTGATAAACGCGTTTTTCCAGGAACATCGGGTTGCGGTCTGGAGCTCCGATTCCATAGGTAGGAATAGCAACGATTTCTTCCCAAATGCGAACGGGCTTCGCATCTTCCGTATGTGTTGTTGGTTTTGACATATGCAACCTCCTTCGTTTGATATTCTTAGTGTATAACTTCGAAACCATCTAGAAAATCGATATAATTCGGATTATAATGGATTAAATTCGGATTTTGTTGAAAATAGGCCATTGGTTGGGGGCGAAGGACATGTCCACTATTCAAAAACAAAAAGGGTTTCCAGAAGAAAAGCTATTTGTACTGCCCGATTATGTCGCGGTCGAGCTATCGAATACCGAACTTATCAAAAATTTTTACCTCAGCGATATCGGATATTTTCCTCGGGCTAAATATCATTACAGGGAACGACCGGAAGGGTGCGATGCCCATATTCTGATCTATTGCGAGAGCGGGTCCGGATGGGTGGAAATGGAGGGCAAATCCTTTCCTATTGCAAACCGGCAATTGGCCATTATCCCTGCTGGCGTTCCGCACCGCTATGGCGCATCGGCGGAATCCCCTTGGAGCATTTACTGGTTTCACCTGAAAGGCGAGAATGTCGCTTCCTATCTGCGGCTATTTGGCTTGGGGAGATCCCCCGTCACCCTCTCTTTAGCCCTTCAGACCGGCATTATGGAATGTTTCGACCTCTGTTATGGGCTCATGACAGATAAACCCTATTCCATTCCCGTTCAGGTTCACGTTTCGCAAACGATCGGCCAAATGATCGGAACGATTGGACTGAACGCCGCCGGCTCGAGCCGATCTCGCAAAAGGGAGAACGATCTGGAGCGCGCCATGCATTTGATGCGCTCTCGGCTTCATGGCAACTTAACGTTAACCGAACTTGCTTCGCACACCGGAATCTCTAAACAGCATCTTATCTATCTTTTTAAACAAGAGACCGGGTTTCCGCCGGTCGATTACTATTTGCGCCTCAAAATGCAAAAAGCCGGCCAGCAGCTGTGCCTGACCGGTTTATCCATAAAAGAGATTGCTGCTGACTTCGGATTCCCCGACCCTTATTATTTTTCCCGCATGTTCAAGAAGATAATGGGCGTCTCTCCTTCCAAATTCCAAAACGAACCTAAAGGATAGAACGCGGATAAGAACGAACGCCCCAGAGGGATTCCTTATTTATAATTTGTGCAGTTAATGTGCGCTTTTTTGCGCGGCGTTATAGCCGTCTTAGGCGCAGCAGCCAGCTGTCATAATCGCCCCTAAGCATAATCGGATAACCTGCCCGCATTAAAGTCGAGCCGTGAAGCGCCGTCGGTTCGCCGTCGTTCGCCGTCACTTCGTAAGCGGCGTCCGGTTGCAGCCCCTCCAGACGGATTCTCCGCTCCTCCCCTCCGAAATGCTGGGCGTGCAGAAAGACGAACGCGACCGACTCGGACCGGTCCTCGGTCACGTATTGATACGCGGCAAGGTTACTTCTGCCGAGAGGCGCAAGCCGGTAATAGTCGCCTTGCAGCACGATATGACGAATCGATTGGTACATCGCCACGAAACCCCGCGCCTCCTCCATCTCCGTGTCCGTCCAACCGCCGATGTCGGCCCCGATACCGAGTCCGCCCATCATCGCGCTATGGAATCGGTACGACAACGGCAAGCTCCGCCCGCCCAAGCCACTCGGCGATCCCGTCACCCAGCACATCATGACGGCCGGAGAGTAGGCGTACGAGAATCCCTCCTGAATGGCGAGCCGGTCGCGGGCGTCGGTATTGTCGCTGATCCAGGCTTGATCTGCGTAGCGCAGAATGCCAAGATCGATTCGGGCGCCACCGCCCGCGCAGGTCTCGAACTCCACGCCCGGGAACCTTGTTCGCAGCTCGGCCCAAATCTCGTACAGATGGCTGACATGCGCCAGCCAGATCGGCATTCCGGGATCGTCCGCGCCTGGCTCGGTAATCGTCCGGTTCATGTCCCACTTAATAAACTTGATGTCGTACGAGGTTAACAGCTCCGTCATGAAGCCAAGCACGAAATCCTTCACTTCGGGCAACCCCAGGTTCAGCGAATATTGATTGCGCAGTTGCGTGCCTTCGCGCGTCGGGAACCGATAGATCCATTCCGGATGCCGCCGGAACAGGTCGCTGTCAGGATTGACGGATTCCGGCTCCACCCACAAGCCGAATTCCATGCCAAGCGACTTCACCTCGCCGATTAGCGTCTCCAGCCCCTCCGGGAACTTGTCACGGTTTACCTGCCAATCGCCCAATCCGGCGCGGTCGCTGTTCCTCGCCCCGAACCAGCCGTCGTCCACGACGAACCGCTCCACGCCGAGCGCGGCGGCCCGGCGCGCGAGCTCCAGCTGCTCCTCCGCCCGCACGTCGAATTCCGTCGCCTCCCACGAATTGTACAGCACCTTGCGCAGCTCGCCCGTAGGGAGCACATGCGCTCTCTCGTAGCGGTGCAGCAGCCTGCTCATCTCCCCGAACCCCCGTAGCGTATATCCGCCGACGAAAACCGGGGATTCGTAGGCGTCTCCCGGCGCAAGCGAGAACGCGCCGTCAAAGTCATGGACGCCGCCGACGACGCGGACGTGTCCAAACGCGGACAGCTCCGCCACGATCTTCCAATTGCCGCTCCAGCCCAGCGCGCCGAACCAAACGTCGCCATGCGTCTCCGACGCTTCGCCGTCGTCAATCGCGAACCAAGGGTTGGCGTGAGGCCCCGTAAAGCCGCGGCGCGATTCGATCGTCTTCTTGCCTTCGGTCAGCATCGCGGAGCGCAGCTGGAATTCGCCGGCCCAGCGTTCCGCCACATGCGTCATCCGGTATCGTTGCCTTCCGGACACCGCCCACACGGCTGCCATCGCCTGCTCGATCCGCACGGGCGCGGACTCCCGGTTCTCGATCGTCACCCGCCGTTCGATGATGTCGTGCTCTTCGATTACCTTGTAGTGGACGCGGACAAGAAGCTTGTAGTGGGTATCCTGGAGCTCGATCGCGAGCGCGTCATCTCCCGTTATGGCATACCCCCGGTAGCCGAGCTTCAGATCGCGAACGCCGTCCGCGAATGTGGCCTTCAGTCCCGGCTCGGCATAGTGACTGCCGCCCCATCCGCCGAACTCCTCCGTCTCTCTGTCGATATCCGCGTCGAAGGAACTGTGATGTCTGCCCTTCAGCAGTCCGGCGCATTCCGCCGCTTCCACCTGCTCGCCCCAATAGGCATGTTGAAGCGTGCCTTTCCCGTTCACCCCGAATAGATAAGAAGTTCGGCGCGTTCGCAGCTCGAACAGCCGCTCTTGCTCGTAATATGTGATTGCCATGACGATTCCCCTTTCCGAATTAACCTTTGACTGCCCCTGCGGCAATGCCTTTGATGATGTAGCGCTGCATGAACAAGAAAAACGCGATGATCGGAATCAGCCCCATGACCGCGTAAGCGAACGCAAGGTTCAGGTCGCTGCTGTATTGCCCGAAGAAAAAGTATTGCTGCAACGGGATCGTCCGGTATTCGTCCTGTTGCAAATACAAGAGCGGCAACAAGAAGTCGTTCCAGATGTACAAGGCATTCAGCACCAGCACCGTCGCCGTAACCGGCTTCAGCAGCGGCATGATGATCCGGACGAAAATGCCGGGCGTCGAACACCCGTCGATGCGCGCGGCTTCCTCGATCTCGCGCGAGATCCCCCGCACGAAGCCCGTGAAGAGCAGCACGCCGGTTTGCACCCCGAATCCGCCGTAGATGATCATAATGCCCCAGTAGCTGTTCAGCAGATCGAACGACTTGCCGAGCTGGTACAGCGGCAGCATGGTCACCTGGAACGGCACCATCATGCCGGAGAGGAACAGCAGGAAAATGAAATGGTAGAACGGCTTGTTGCCGCGAGCGATCGCATAGCCGCTCAGGGCGGATACGACCAGGATGAGCGCGGTCGACAGCCCGGTGACGATGACGCTGTTCACGAAGGCCGACAGGTAGTTGGACGTCTCCCACGCATAAGAGAAATTGGAGAAATCGAGTCTTGCCGGCAGCGAATAAAACGAATCGAACGTCTCCTTGGCCGACTTCAGCGCCATGAGGAGCGCCACGTAAAGCGGAAACAGAAACACGACCGCCAAGACGGACACTCCGGCGAATACGAGCGGTTTGATGCCTTTCATTACAGCTCCACCTCCCGTTTCCTGAAGATCGAAACTTGCACGACGGTGACGATGACAAGGATGACGAAGAAAATCGTCGACAGCGCCATGCCGTACCCCGCCTTGAAGGAGGCGAACGCGTTTTTGTAGATGAACGTCGAGATAACCTCAGTGGCGAATCCGGGGCCGCCGTTCGTCGTCACGTAGACGAGATCGAACACCTTCAGCGAACCCGTCAGCACGAGCAGCATGTTGATCGTCACGGACGGGGCGAGCAGCGGAAGCGTCACGCTCCGGAAGACGCGGAAGACGCCGGCGCCGTCGATGCGCGCGCTCTCGACCAGCTCGGCCGGAATATTTTGCAGACCCGCGATATAGATGATCATCGGTGTTCCGACGCCTTGCCAGACGGCTACGATAATGAGTCCGATCAGCGCGTGATCCGGATTGCCCAGCGGGCTGGTGGCGTCGATCCCGACATACGACAGCAGCTTGGGAAAACCTTGGCTGTAGTTATAGCTCCAGATAAACCCCGCGAGCACGACCGAGATGACGCCGGGCAGGAAGAAGATCGTCCGGAACAGGTTCCGCATAGGCAAATAAGCGTCGAGCAGCAAGGCGAACAGAATCGCGAATAGATTGACGAGAATCGTCAGAATGATGGCGTATTTGAACGTGTTGCCAAGAACCGTCCAGAGGTCGGAATCTTGCATCGCATTCACGTAGTTTTCAATACCGGTATACGTCAATGTGCGGGCGACGCCGTCCCAATCGGTGAATGAATAACGAATCCCCGTCGCGAAGGGCACGATGACCGCGAACGTGAACAGCAGCACGCCCGGAACAAGAAATAATAAATACCACATCTCGCGGCGCAAGCCCCGAGCCAAGTTTCTCATGCGTTTCCTCTCCCTTCACGCGTAAGCGGCATAGGCTTCGCCTATGCCGCTCGCGTCGTCAAGCCTGAATTATTTGTGATTTTTGGCAACCCAGTCGTCGAGATCCTTGATCACGTCGTCCGGCGTCGACTTGTTGAAGAACACCTTCTGCACGTATTGGGTGAACTGCGAATTCCAGTCGATCGTCGTCGTGATGAACACTTGCGAGTTGTAGAGCTGGCCATTGTCGAAGAACGGCTTCAGATCCGCCATGGCGGGAGCGATGTCCGTGGACGCGCCCTTCACGTAGCTGAGCGTTTGGACGTTCTCGACCCACGCGTCCCCGCCCGCCTTGCTGGACAGATAAGCCAGGAACTTGAAAGCGGCCTCCTTGTTCTCCGACTGGCTGTTCACCGCCAGCGAAGCGTCTGGATTGAACTCAAGCTTGTTCAGAAGCGTCGTTGCTGAATGGATAAGGGAAGTACCCCATGCCCGTCTCGTAGAGCTCCGGATTTTTTTTCTGAATATCGGCAAGCGGCCACGTCCCCATATACATCATGGCGGCTTCCTCGCGGGCGAACAGGTCGATCGCGCCGTTGTAATCCACGCCGAGCTGATCCTTGTTGCCGAATTTGAACATGTCGAGCGCATGCGCGATGGTCGTCTTGACCGCCGGGTTGTCTGCGAATTTCGCTTCGCCCTTCTCCAGCTTGTCGAAGAAATCCGTCTGCTTCTCAATCAGCGCCGTATGGCTCGGGAAGTCGCGGCTCAGCCACATGCCGAGCGTCCAGCCGTCCTTCCAGCCCAGCGCGAACGGCGTCTTGCCCGCGTCCTTGATCTGCTGCGCCGCACCCATTAACGCGTCGTACGTCGTCGGAATTTCGATGCCTAGCTCGGCGAATATTTTCTTGTTGTAGAAGACCGCGATGGGTCCCGCGTTCAGCGGCATGATGAAGTTGCGTCCATCCGTCGCTTGCTCCGCGAGAACGCCGGGATCGAAATTCTGCATGAATGACTGATCCGTCAGATCCTCCAAGTATTCGCCATCGCGGAACATCTTGGTCGAGCCGCCCGCATTGAGCGTGAAGACATCCACGATGTCGCCGCTTGCCAGCTTCGTCTTGAGCAGCGTGTAGTAATCGTCGTATTTGACCGGTTCGACGTCGACCGTGATGTTCGGATTCTCCGACTCGAACTGTTCGATGATCTTGTTGATGCCGTCCGTCACGTCGCTCTTGAAATGCATGAACGAAATGGTGACGGGTTTCTCTTCCGGCGCCGGCGATGCCGTTGCCGTCGCTTCCGCGGTCGCGCCATCCGATTCCGCGGAGGTCGCGCCGGGAGCTCCTCCGTTGCCGCCGCTGCCGCAAGCCGACAATAATACGGTCAGCATCGCGGCCGCCAGACCAAGGCTAAGCTTTTTGTCCATATTCTTATCCCCTTTTTGGTTCATTTGCCGGAGCGAGCGTCCTCGTCCTTGAATCCCATATTAACGGTCCGCCATCGCATTAGGAATAAAATAAAATGGGGATGCGATGTTCAATTTTTTGCATGTCGCGGAACGACAACCGGCGACTCCCTATACTCCGTCGGCGTGGCTCCCGTGAACTTCTTGAACACCTGGCTGAAGTAGCGCTGGTTCTCGTAGCCCACAAGCTCCGCGATGTCGTTGATCTTGCGGTCCGGCTCGCGCAGCAGCTCGCACGCCTTCTCCATCCGCTTGCGGGTCACGTATTCGATGAAATTCTCTCCCGTGGCCGCTTTGAATTGCCGGCTCAGATAGCTGGGATCGAGATGGTAGCGGGTCGCGATGTCGATCAGCCCGATGTCTTCGAAATAATGTTCGTCCAAATAAGCGACGATCTCCCTCATGGCGTTCGAGGATTCGCCCATTGGCTTCTCTCCGGCGGCGCTGTCCGCGGCTTCGCAGAACCGCGCGACGTAATCCAGCAGCGAGGCCAGACTCGCGATGCCGTCGACCGTCCCCGGACTGGCCAGGAACGGACTGGCGGCGGCGATCGCCTGCCAACCGCTCCCGGCCGCGTCGATGAGCTTGCGCAGCTCCCTCTGCGCGCCATGGATGGTGAGCGCTCGCGACAGTTCCGCCTTGCGGGCGAAATCCGCAAGCAGCCGGCGCGCGGCAGCCGGCTGCCCGGCCGCAATGGCTTGCTGAAGCAGCTTCGCGTTGAAGACGGTGAGCAGCTCCGCTCCATCCGCCGGGCTTCGATCCTCTTGTTCGGAACGGATCTGGAAGCCCTCCCCGCAGAGAGGGTTGCCTCCCAGTCGCTCCTGGGCTTCCGCGAGCGCTTCCGGCAAGCCGGCCAGCCGATCCCGCGACGCGCTTAGTCCCGCGACCACGCCCAGCCCCAGCACGCGGACCATCGCCTCATGGAACGGGCGCAGCAGCTCCCGCGCGGCCTGAAGGTCCATCCCTTCATCGGGCAGCAGCAGGCATAGCCGTTGCCTGTCGTCCGATTTAAACGCGTATAGGGCGGCTCCGCTCGTCACCTCGTTCAGCATGTTCTCCACGCTGTACATGAGCAGATCGCTGTTGCCGTGGAACTTCGTCTCCGCTAGCTCGCGGAAACCGCGCAGCATGCATACCGCGAGACGATACCTCCCGACCGGCGGATCGCTCAGCAGCTCCGCCGAGCCGGCGACGATATCGGCTTCGCTCGCGATGCGCCTTCCCGCCACGTTCTGCAGGAACGTCTCCGTCCGCAGCCGTCGCATCTCGTGCGCGAGCCTGCTCCGCTGCTCTTGGCTTTGACGGCTGAGACAAGCCTGAACAGCTTTTTCCATCGCGCTCTTGAGGTCGGCGTACGAGACCGGCTTCAGCACGTATTCGCATGCCTGGAACGCGACGGCCGCTTTCATGTATTCGAACTGGGAATGGCCGCTGATGACGACGGTCTTGATCCCGTTATGCTCCTTGTACAGCCGCTCCAGAAACCGGCCTCCGTCCATGACGGGCATGTTCATGTCCGTCACCACGATATCCGGCCTCGCCATCGGAATCAGCGCCAGCGCTTCCGCGCCGTTGCGGGCCTCCGATACCACCTCGACGCCCAGGCCTAGCTCCGCGATCATCTTGCTCACCGACCGGCGTCCCCACGGTTCGTCGTCCACGACCATCACTTTAAGCATGCGTTTCTCCCCGCTTTCGATTAGGTATCCGGACGGTAACGACCGTCCCTTCTCCCGGCTTGCTGTCGATGGACAGGCCGTACTCGTCCCCGTAGGCCAGACGAATTCTCTCGTGCACGTTCTTCAGGCCGATCGAGATGCCGAGAAACACTTCCGTCGACTTGGCCTCCATCCCTGCGCGCAGCGCGGCCAGCTTGCCGGGTTCGATGCCGGGACCGTTGTCGGAGACGGAGAACGCGATGGCTTCTTTCTCGACGCTCGCACCGACCCGTATGAGCAGCTGCCGATCCTCGGGACCGCCGAGCGCGTGCACGACGGCGTTCTCCACGATGGGCTGCATGACGAAACGGACGACCCTCGTCTCCATGAGCGCCTCCGGCACGTCGAATTCGAGCAGAAGCGAATCCTCGAAACGGAACTGCTGAATGTACAGGTAGTTGCCGATATGCGACAGCTCCTGTCCGATGGTCGACTCCATATTGCCTTCGTAGAAGCTGTAGCGGAACAGGTCGCCGAGCGAGCGGCACATCTCGGGGATGTCGTAATCGCCAATCAGCACTGCCTTACCTCCGATGGTCTGCAGCGTATTGTACAGGAAGTGCGGATTAATCTGCATCTGAAGGGCCAGCAGCTGTGCTTCCTTGTTGCGAAGCTGCATCTGATACCGCTGCTCGATCAGCTCGCGAATCGTCTCCGTCATGAAGTTAAAGCTGCGCGTCAGCTCCGAAATGTCGTCCCTGTAGGTCATCGTCTGCGGCAGCGTCACGTGGAAATTGCCTTGGCGCACCGTCTTCATCGCCCTGCCGAGCTGCTTGACGGGACGCGTCACGTAGTGCTGCGCGAACAGCGACAACAGCGAGATGCAGAGCAGCGCGAAAACCATGGCGCCGATAGCGATCAGCAGCGTGTTGCTCCTGTGTCTCGCGAGCTCTTCATTGGGATAGACGATCGCAAGCGACAGGTTGCCGTTATCGAGATAGGAGGAGCTGACGAGCAGATCGTCCCGCTGCTGAAACCGGATCGTTTTCGGCTTGTTTTTCGCCCCTGCCTCGGGAGGTTCGATCGTCGGCGCCAGCTCGGCATAATCGTCGTTCGTCTGATAGAACCACTCTCCCCTCGCGTTGCGCAACGCTATGACGTTAGGGGCCTGATTGTTGGCTTCGACGATCTTGGCCAGCTCCTTCTGCTGGATGTAGAACACGAGCGTGCCGATCTTGTTGCGGTAGAACGGGTCGTAGATCGTGATGGCGAACACGTAGAAGCTCTGGCCCAGCACCTTGTCGTCATACGTGAATGAAAGCGATTGCTTAAACGGCAAATCCAGCATCTCCCCATAGTGGGGAATGCTCTCGTCGAAGGGAACGGAATCGTAGCTCGCGGCACGCGACCAATGGTCCCGGAGCTTGTTGTCTTTGCCGAAAATCATGATTTTGATGATGCTGTCCTTGTTTTTGTTGGACACGAGCGTATAGTAGCTCTTAAGCGAATCCTTCACGTTGAAGAAGTCGTCGTCCGTTATGTTCCGTCCATGCTCCATCAGATTCATGACCCTCTCGAAGCCGTACACCTGCAAAGCCGAGGAGGACAAATCCCGGAAGTATTGGTTCAGGGAATCCGATACGTATAGCGCATTCTGATTCGCGCTGCGGTACAACGTCCGCTCCAGCGACCTCGTGCTGGATTCGTAGAACATGTAGGAGAGCACGAGCATCGGCACCAGCGAGATCAGCACGCTGCTCCAGACGAGCTTGGTCCTTATGCTACGGTTCATAAACAATCGCTTGAAGCTTTGCATCGCGGGTCTCCCTTCCTTAACGAACGGCGACTTCCATATGCCAGCGGTACTTGCCCCGGGGAGCTACCGTCGCGGCTTTTCCTTCGCGCATCGCGTACGCCAGATCGTCCAGCATGCCGGTCGCGGGTTCGATGGCCAAGTGGTAATGCCCTCCGTACCCGCCGTAGTTCGCCCACACGGCCAGATAAGGCACCTGTTCGGGGGGAAAGCGGAATGCGATCGCTTCGTCCGTGTCCGGAACGCAAACCTCCGCCCAGCCTTCCGCCAGCTCGTCCGCAAAATAATATTTCTCCGCATAACGGCCCCCGTTCGGCTCCACGACGCTTAAGTCGACGGACCCGCCCGCATGCGGGCTTGCTCCTTGTCGATCCGGCCTCGGCCATGTGCGGGTCGCGCCGAACTCGCCGAGACGTCCCTCCGCCGAATAGGCGACCGCGATCGTCTTTAGTCCGTCCGGCACGCGGAGCTTCATCCCGGCTTCCGCCCGCAGGAGCGGATGGGCCGCCCACAGGAACGAGAACGGCGCATCGGAGTCGTTCGTGACCTCATAATCGATCCGAAGCGTGTTCTCGCTTGCAAGGGATATAACCTTTTCCAATCGGTAAGGGAACTGCCGTCCCTCAACTGAACAGCGCAGACTACCGTCTTGTGCCGCCGCGTCCCAGGGCAGCGTCCATACTTCGCCGTGGTCCGGCACGGCGGCGCCCCGCCATGGCCCGTTCGGATACGAACAGGCATTGATGCCGGGGAACATCTCGTCCCAGCCGGATTCGTCCCCGTCTCCGAAGGAGGAAGCGTAGCCTTGGTTCCCCAGCGGTTTGCCGCTGCTCCATAGCCATTCTCTCCCGGTTTCCTTATTACGGAGCGAGACGATCTTGGAGCCAAGCTCGGGCACGATCGTCACGGATAATCGGGACGACTCCAGCGTCCAAGCTGCAAAGCCTTCTCTATGCGTTTTCATCCAAGCGTTCATGGATATCCCTCGATTCTCGCGATAAAATATAAGCATTATAAATGATAATTCCTATAAGGCGATGCTACATTATAACGCTCCTGAATCTTGCCAACAACTCTAAAAAAGAGAGAATCGATGTTCAATTTTTTGACTTGCCGCACCGGCTAGTAGAGGCGTGCTTAGCTGGGCACGCCGCGCAGCAAAAAGCCCCGTCCGGGAAGACGAGGCTAGGAGGAATCGATTCGTATATAAATTGAAAACTAATTGCCGGGCAGTTGGATGCCGCGCCAGCCGCTTACATCGCATTGGCCATATTCATTATCACCCACAGCAACCACCGTGCCGTCTGATTTAAGGCCGACCGTATGAGCGCAACCCGCCGCTACCGCCACAATATCGCGCCAGGCACTTACATTGCATTGGCCATACTCATTCCAACCTACAGCCGCCACAGTACCGTCCGAGTTAAGGCCGAGGGTATGATAACTACCCGCCGCTACCGCCACCATATCACGCCAGCCGCTTACATCGCATTGGCCATGCTTATTCAAACCCACAGCCGCCACCGTGCCGTCAGATTTAAGCCCGACGGTATGAAGGTAACCCGCCGCTACCGCCACCATATCATGCCAGCCGCTTACATTGCATTGGCCATACCGATTATTACCCACAATCGTCACCGTGCCGTCTGATTGAAGCCCGACAGTATGCCAGTCACCCGCCGTTACCGCCACCATATCACGCCAACCGCTTACATTGCATTGGCCTTCATTATTTCGACCCACAGCAACGACCGTGCCATCCGATTTAAGCCCGACGCTACGACGCCAACCCGCCGCTACCGCTACAATATTGCGCCATTCATTTACATCACATTGGTCATGCATATTCCAACCCACAGCCGCCACCGTTCCGTCAGATGTAAGACCGATTGTATGGGCATTACCTGTGTTCGTCGCCATATGAACATTACCAGCCGCAACCGCCACCATATCGCGCCAGCCGCCTACATCACATTGGCCACATTTATTATCACCCACAGCCGTCGCCGTCCCGTCCGATTTAAGACCAACGGTATGGCGACGACCCGCCGCTATGGTATCCTTAGACCGCCATTTCACTTTTAACTCCGTCTGCATCAGCGCCCCCAACTTACCGCATCGGCATCTGATTTTATAGTTTTCATGATAATTACTCACTTTCTTAAAAGGATACTCCCAGATTACACCAGATGATAATTTTGGACAACGGAAATTTGGGTCATATTGGTAACTTCTCGTTAGAATAATTCATCTGAATTGATCTGCTTGATTTCGAGATAGCCAGTCGACTACAAAATCAAACAACTCAATTGAGTAAGTATGTTTATTGGTGAAACTTGGCACTGACGTAATAATTTCTTCAACATTTTTATCAATGCTCACGGAATCAATAAAACAGACTAGACCAGGAACTTCTTTGTTAAGTGCTTCGAAATAATGTTTTTGTGGTTTTATGAACTGTAAATTCATCTCAAAGCCGCCTCGTTTCCTTGAGGAGTCCGCCTTCTTACGTTTAATTAGTTCTTCCTCACTGCAACCGAGTAAATAATATCTGTCGGGGAACCCGATTTTTTGGTCTAGTATCAAGTTTCGATAGTAATCGGCTATAAACTCTAACGACTGATTATCAAATAAAGTAAAATCATACGCCCAGTTATACCAGAAAGGTTGAAACAAATCGATGTCTATTACAACAAATGAATGGTTATTCCTGTTTTCCAAGGCGATTCTCCATCGGTCAGCCTGACGTTCAAACCACCATTCTCTATATTCAGGGTTAGGTCGTTCTTTCCACCAGGTATTGACTTCTGGGATGTGAAAAGCCCCGTGGCTAGCAGCCAACTCAGAAGAGGTACTTGTTTTTCCAACAGCACTTGCACCCTCAATACTTATAATGGTCATTCCGTCTCCTCCAATTGTTTGACTAACTTATACGAATGAATGGAATCTATTTGTGAAATTTTTCTTATCCCTATACTGCTTAGGTGTAATACCCATATGTTTCTTAAAGACTTTGATAAAGTAGGTCTGATCACAGAAATTCAAACGCAAAGCTATGGTAGAGATCGAATCTTTCGTGAAATCTAGAAGCTTCTTAGCTTCTTCCACTCGTTCTTTTTGGATGAAATGACTAATCGTGATACCCGTTTCTTTCTTAAACAAATAGGATAAATATTCACTGTTCAATCCTGTCTGTTCCGAGAGTTTCCCAAGGGAAATATCTTCATACAAATGGTTAAAGATATATTCGCGGCAAACCTCAATCGGTTTGGAATTGCTGCTTTTTCTTAATAGGCGGACACGATCGGTAAAATCCAAAATAGCTTGCATCATGGCAACTTCCACTGCCCGCTCTTCCTGCAATTCCTCGATGTGCTGAATGTGCAGATCGCTCAGCGTATAGGCAAGCTCCGCATATAATCCTCCCTCCATCGCGGTTCGTGTCGTAATTGCAATAATACAGATTGCTAGATTTTTACGGTTTCGAAGATGACTTTTTTTGGCGAGAGTTCCACCTCCCTCAAATGATCCTTCGGCTATCATATTCATAATCGCGGCTGTATTCCCGCTTTTAATATGCATATGCAGTAATTTTTCAACCTCTTGTATCGAGTGTAAGGCGGAGAATTCCCTTATATCAGACAATACCAAGTCCACATTGTCTTTAAGGTTGAATGGTGTCTCGAGCCTAAAATTGTATTCTATGATATCTGTTATTTCTAAAGCCTCACCATTAATGATTAAGTGAGCGAGCACGCCAATATGAAACAATTGTAATTTAGACGTGATTCTAAGGCTGCTCCAATAGCGAGACCATAACGGCATTTGATGAGAAGGCAACTGATTATCATTCAACACATTTCTAATCACTTCTTCAGATGGTTTGGCGATGGTAGCAGGACCTATTATCACTGTGCCAATTCTTTCACCCGTTTGTTTTACGGGTAGAGCAATAAATTGCTCTAATAGGTTTGTTGAATGAATGGTTGGGAACTCACAGTCTGGCGTCTCTCTGACAAGCGAAGCCGAGAATTCCCTCCATCCGGTAAACAGAGGGTTCACTTGATAATCGCCAAAATAAATATTCTCACTGTCATCCTCAGTCAGATAACAAATTGGCAACTGAATATTTTCATAAAGGAGTTTACATAAATAAGGAAGTTCAATTTTTCCATATATAGAACTCATATCTGAACCCCCCTCAATAAAATACTATTTATCTAGGTATTATACTATTAATAAGGCAGAAGAGACATTAGAATTCAGTTGTATGACATTAACTAATTACCATGAGAGGATGAGTTTAATGAAACGCGATTTAAGAGCAATTATTGCTCAAATGACACTGGAAGAGAAGGCAGGCATGTGCTCGGGGTTTGATTACTGGCATCTCAAAGGCGTCGAACGGCTTGGTATACCCTCTATTATGGTAAAGGACGGCTCCCATGGATTATGTAAGACGAATGGTTCTTCTGATGATGAAAGCCTTTTTGAAAGCGCTTCTTCGACCTGCTTCCCTTCTGCTGGAGCGATGGCCAGCTCTTGGGATAGAGAATTGATCAACGAAGTAGGCGTTGCCATTGGGGAGGAATGTCAAGCGGAAGGTGTTGCAATCTTGCTCGGACCTGGTGCCAACATCAAGCGCTCGCCTCTCTGTGGGAGAAACTTCGACTACTTCTCTGAGGATCCTTACCTTTCCTCGGAAATGGCAGCCACCGAAATTCAAGGCGTGCAAAGTCAAGGGGTGGGCACTTCGCTGAAGCATTTCGCCGCAAATAATCAGGAGAACCGCCGTTTAACGTCTGACTCTATCGTGGATGAACGAACGTTACGGGAAATTTACTTAGCGAGCTTTGAGGGAGCAGTTAAGAAAGGGAAGCCTTGGACCGTTATGAGTGCATACAACAAGGTTAACGGTACGTACGCTTCCGAAAATTCTTTTCTACTTACGGATATTTTAAAGGAAGAATGGAATCACGATGGCTTTGTCATTGCGGAATGGGGATCAGTAATTCAAAGAGTGGAGTCACTCGCTGCAGGCTTGGACCTTCAAATGCCATCTAGCACCAACGATGGAGACATAAAGATAGTCAAAGCCGTAAGAAACGGCAAACTTTCAATGGAAATACTTGATAATGCCGTTGAAAGACTTTTGCGTGTCATATTCAAGTATGTAGATCATAAAAAAAGCATGGTATCTTACAATAAGAACGAGCATCATCAGCTAGCCAGAACTGTTGCTAGGGAAAGCATGGTTTTGTTGAAAAATGAATACAATCTGTTACCGCTTAGTAAGGGAAGTAAAGTGGCGGTCATTGGAGAATTTGCTAAAAAACCTAAATTCCAAGGGGGAGGAACCTCTCTAATTGTTCCTACTAAGTTGGATGTACCTCTAGAAGAAATAATGCTTCTCGCAGGTGATTCTACATCTGTACGATATGCTCCCGGTTATTCCATCGTTAACGATAACATTGATCAGACTTTGATCGAAGATGCAAAGGAAGCGGCAAGGCAAGCTGATGTGGCGGTCATATTCGCCGGTCTCCCTGATCGATATGAATCTGAAGGCTATGACAGAACCCACCTCCAACTACCCGCTAATCAGAATAAGTTGATTGAGGCGATTGCTGGTGTGCAAAGCAATATTGTAGTTGTCTTGATGAATGGTTCCGCCATCGAGATGCCTTGGGAAATTGAAGTGAATGCCATTTTAGAAGCGCATTTAGGAGGACAGGCTGTAGGGGGCGCGATTGCCGATCTGCTATACGGTGAAGCTAATCCATGCGGCAAATTAGCCGAGACGTTCCCCATGGCATTAAGCGACAATCCTTCGTATCTATTTTTTCCAGGTGAAAAAGATCGAGCCGAGTACCGTGAGGGAATCTTCGTCGGTTATCGGTACTACGATACAAAGAAGGTTAAGCCCCTGTTTCCATTTGGACACGGATTAAGCTACACGACGTTTGAGTACTCAGATTTATCAATCAGTGACAAAGAAATTCTGGATACAGATACAGTGAACGTCAGTGTCACAGTTAAAAACATAGGAACGCGTGCTGGCAAGGAAATCGTCCAATTGTACATCCAGGATATCGAGAGCACTGTCATTCGTCCGACAAAAGAATTGAAAGGGTTTGCAAAAATGATGCTTCACCCTGGTGAACCAAAAACAGTGACTTTTACGCTGGATAAACGATCTTTTGCTTACTATAACGTTCAAATGAAGGATTGGCATGTTGAGAGCGGTGATTTTAACGTTCTGATTGGACGCTCTGTCGATGAAATTGTTTTGCATCAAACACTGAGCGTTAAATCTACAGCTTCGATAAACATAACCTATCACCGGGACACGCTGATTGGTGATTTGATGAATGATACGCTAAAAGCACCAATCGCTCAGGATTTAATCCAGAAGTTTAAGGATTCAATTGGCTTCACACCGACCTACGAAGAAAAAGCAGGCGAAATGGTTGCTGCTTTGATGAACAATATGCCACTCCGAGGTCTGGTGTCATTTAGTCAGGGCACGATTACCGAGGAGCAACTTGAGGAGTTATTGCAAGAACTGAATAAATAATGCGAAAAGCTCCTGAATTTCAGGAGCTTTTCATCGTTTATGTTTTAATTTTAATGGCCTTGATTACAGCTGAAGCAATATACTGATCAACATTTGAGCCCGGGCACCCAATCTTTAAAATAAACGATCTCGATTCTTCCTTAAGATCCACATGAATATCTGAAAAGCCGCGATTGCAATCTACTCATGATACACTGAACTAAAGTGCGGTCAAAATAATCGGGCCATCCGCAGTAATGGCGACCGTATGCTCGTATTGTGCGGAAAGCGAGCCATCAGCGGTTCTGGCGGTCCATCCGTCGGCATCAACCGTCATTGACGCTTTTCCGGCATTAATCATCGGCTCGATCGTAAAAACCATCCCTTCCTTCAAGCGGAACCCTTTGCCCGGCTTCCCGACGTGGGGATAATTAGGTTCCTCGTGCATCTCCCTTCCTACGCCATGTCCGAGCAGATCGCGCACCACCGAGAATCCGTTTCGCTCGGCATGGGTTTGGACCGCGTGCATCACATCGCCGATCCGGTTTCCGACGACAGCTTTTTCGATACCAAGATATAAACATTCCTTCGTTACCTGCATCAGTTTACGGGATTCTTCCGACACCTCGCCGACCGCATAACACCAAGCTGAATCGCCGATCCAGCCATCCGCATCCGCGACGATATCGATTGTGACGATGTCGCCTTCCTTGAGCGGCATCTCGCTCGGAAAACCATGAGCAATGACGTCGTTGATAGACGCGCATGTCGCAAACGGATAGCCGTTATAGCCTATCGTATAAGCCTTGGCGCCATTCTCCTTCAGGAACCGCACCGCGAACGACTCGATATCGAGCGTCGTGACACCCGGCCGGATCATTCCTGCGATTGCTTGATGAAAAGCTGCGACAATTCGGCCGGCTTTTCTCATTTCTTCAATTTCTGCTCTCGATTTCAGGATGATCATGTCATTCATTTCTCCTTTGACTGTATGCCTGAAAAAATCATATCGATGATCCCTTCCAGATCCATCTCGTTCCGCATATTGTGGTGGATGTTCAATGCTGCGCAGCCAACAAGCGAGCCAAATATCAGATTAGCTGTTTTCTCCGGTGATGTGGAACCGATTCCTTCACGAATCATTTCCACAAACGGCAAATAGATCCGTTCCTGAAAATCGGAAAACAGCTTGTTGAACCGGTTTCCCGGAAAGTGATGAAAATTATCCGCAACCGTCTTAAGCAAAATAAATACGGAAGGATCCTGGATGCACTTCCGCAGGAGCAGCCTGGAGAACGAGTCAGCTTTAAGCAAACTGCCTCCGTCCCCCGTCAAAGCGGGCAGTACTGCCGACTCCGTTCGATTCAGGGCATCCCACAGTAAATCTTCCAACAGCATGTGCTTATTTTTGTAGTAATGATACACGGTTCCGTAACCGAGCTCTGCCTTGACCGCAACATCGCGTATTTCCAATTGAATCCCCTTCTCCAAATATACTTCCGCAGCCGCTTGCATAATTTGGTTCATCCGTATCTCGCGGATCGCTTCATTCTGTTCTTTGGTACGTGGTGACATGGCGCCTCCTTTTTTAGACCTGCAGTAATGTCAATGTAAAATTAATATATATCATTTGGAAGTAAGGATCAATAGGCATAGAATCTCCTCCTTCTATGTGAATTGCACTCCGGCAAAAAAAGGCTGGCTCCATCCTGCTGCGAACAGATGGAACGACCAGCCTTCTTGACGATATGCGGTTGTCTCGTTACGGCATCGGTGTGACGATAATGCGCGTGACGTTCGCTCCTCCCATGCCCCCTGTCATCCGGATGACATTGCCCGAACCGGGATTCAGAGTGATGACGGAGCTGACGTTGCCTGTATACGCGCTCCAACCTCCTGTGCCTGGCAAGGTCAAAGGAACGCCGCTTCCGGAATAATGGGTTCCGGCACGCACGGTAAAGGTGGATGAGCTGTCCGCCGAAGCGTATACCACCGTCATCTGCGCCTGTCCTCCAGCTCCCCCGTTCACGCCGGCCACCTCGAAGTAGGCACCTGGAATATGCATGTTCTCGATGCTCGAACCGGACTTGACCGAGCCTCCTCCGACCGTAACGTTAGTGCCGCTAACGGGATACTCCGTGCCTTCCGTGGTATCCGGAATCAAGGATACGATGACTCGCGAGACATTGGCTCCGCCCATGCCGCCGGTCAGTTTGATCACATTGCCGACCCCGGGATTCAGGTCGACCAGACGATTCGTCCGTCCCGTGTAATTCCCCCAGCCTCCCGTACCGGGCAAGGGGAGGTAATAGCCGTCCCCGGCGGGATCGCCGCTAGCGTCTGCCTTGAAGGCTGCGCCTCCGTCTCCTGATGCATACAGCACGGTGAGCAGCGCCTTGCCTCCCGCTCCCCCGTCAACGCCGCCGATCTGGATATAGGAGCCCTCAATGTGCATATTCTCGACATTCCCGCCCGATCGGGTTGCTCCCCCGCCAACAGATACGGCGGCATGGGTCATCCCATATTCGGTATGGAGCGAATATTCATCGAAATTCTCGTTCACTAGATCATGGTATTTGACCTCCGTCGCGTGGGAAGGGGGTCCTACGGCCGGAACACCGTCCTCGGTCTGAACGACCTTCTGAATCGTGCCATCGGGATTGAAGAATACGCGATCTACGGCTACGGAACGAAGCGTGCCGTTCGAGGAGATCCGCGCGTTATGGTAGAACATATACCAATTCCCCTTGTACTCCACGATGGAGCCATGCGAGGTTTCGCTGCCCAGTACGGGATCCAGGATGATGCCGCGATTCTGCCAAGGCCCCAGCGGACTGGAGCTCGTCGCGTACCGCATCCGGTTGGCGCCGGGATTGTTGTCGGAGTACATCAGATAATAGAGATTGCCCCGCTTGAACACCCAGGTCGCTTCGTGAAAGTCCTCCAGCTCCGAAAACATTTGAACGGGACCGTCGATCGACATCATGTCGTCGTCCAGCTTCATCCCGTAGCTGCTTCCCCCGCCGCCGGCGTATAAATAATAAGTGCCGTCGTCGTCCCGGAACACGTTGGGGTCGATCATATTCCCGCCGGGCAGACCCTCGATGTAGCCCTGCACCTCGAAATCCGCGGCAGGCTGCTGGCTTGTCGCCACACCGATCTTCCATGTATTATTCCAATTGCTGCCGCTTGGATGAGGGAAATAGTAGAAGTAGGTTCCATCCTTGTAAGCGGCGTCCGGCGCCCACATGAATCCGCCCTCCGGCCTTCCCCACGGCACGTCGTCCGCCCTCAGAATCTCTCCCTCGTCGACCCAGTCCACCATATTATCCGAGGAGAAGACATGATATTTGTCCATCAGATCGCTGCCCCTGGACGGGAAAATATCATGCGATGCATACACATAGATTCGTCCGTCTCCCCATACCCTGGCGGATGGATCCGCCGTGAAAATGCTGGTAAAAATCGGATTGCCCGACATAACGATTTTATTCTCGGCCGACGACGAAGCAGTGAATCCGCTTACAACACATAGCAGCATGGTACCCGACAATAACAACCTCAGCAGCTTTTTGACCATAATCGTTCGTTACCTCCCATGATATGAATTCAGGCCGCCCTTCCGAGATGGTAAAAATGATAATTGCAGGGGCGTAATTAGCTTACTTCATTCATGTCCGGGGAGGTAATGAGGCAATGTTAAACTTTGCCCGTCATTCTTGTCCATGGGGGAACACATGGGAACCAACGGGAGCTACTTTGTAGGTGGTGTCACGTTCGCTGGTATCCATTAGAGTAGAAATCGGGAATTGGAGCTGCACTGACCCACCGCCATTATAGGAACGCCGAACGTAACTCTCTTATTTTCATATGATTATGTGTCGTAAACACAATATGTCGATCTTTGGAGGTTAATTTAACTAGACATGACTTATGCAGTTCATGAGATTAACCGGTAATTGTGAGAATTTATGCTTGAATAAACCGGCCACATGGTCATGGAGAGAATCTTGGGCCAGTATGCGGAAATAAGGCTTGCAAA
>NZ_JAVFVT010000027.1 GCF_030929555.1 Paenibacillus sp. LHD-117
CCAGCTTCCTTCAGATTCTACCTCGCGATAGACACCCTTGCTCTTGGCTAACGGTAGGCGTTCGCCAGCCCCCGTTCGGGACTCTCACCCTAGAGATGACGCCCATGCTGGGCGTACATAAATTCAAAAACCGCCGTCCTGTTGACGGCGGTTTTTTCGTATCATTGTTACGGCGTTGCCGATTCGGCGAGCTTCATCGCGTCTTCGGCCGACAGGTTGCCGACGATGCCATATTGAACGCCGTCCGACATCCAATACAATTCGACGAGCTCGGGCTGTTCGAACACATAGCCGTCGGCCCCACCTACTTGCGTCGGCGAAAACAATTCTTGCGGGAAGACGGCCGGCATGCGACTGGTGCTGAAGGTAACCGTCTTCTCGCCCGAATTATAAGTGAAGAGCACATCCCTTGCCGGTTCGCCTTCCAAGCCTACCGCCGCCATCTCTGAAAGCGCAAAGCCCTCCGGTACGAAGCTTGGCACAAGCAGGCCCTCTCCAAAGGCAGATCTCGCTTCTTCCACGGAGGCAAGCGAGGTCGTGACCAGCTGAGACAGCTCCGAACCGACGGTTCCTTCGTTCGTCGGCGGCACGCTGTCGATCGGATATTCACCGGGAGCAGATGGTTGCTGGAGCCCCGCGATCAGGATAACAGCCGCAACCAATGCCGCCGCCGCTCCCATGATCCACGATTTCGGGAGCGCGAATCGGCGTCCCCCTGTCTCCGCTGCCGCTTGCTGGCGAATCTTTTGTTTCACTTGTTCGCTTAACTCCATTCGTGTAAACAAGATATCATCCGATTCCTTTTGAATCTTATGATGCATATTACGATCGATGTCCTGCATCGGTACGTTCCTCCTTTTTCATTTCCCGGGCTAACGCTTCGCGTGCGCGGTGCAGTCTGTTTCGAACGGTTCCTTCGGGTGAAGATGTCGCTTCCGCGATCTCCCGAGTTCCAAGGTCCAAATAATAATACAGATATAAGGCTTCTTGGTACGGCAAGGGCAAACGAAGCAAATGCTGCAACACTTCGCTTTTCTCCAGTTTTTCAATCGCCTCATCCTCGACGCTGATTGTTCTTCCCCGCTCGATTCGACTAAGGTCGGCCGGTTGCTCCGAGAACATTCGTGCGCCCATCTTGTCTCTGCATACGTTGACGGTGATCGCCGTCAACCAGGTTTTGATGCTGCTGTCTCCCCTGAACGAAGTCCACTTGCGATAAGCGCGCAGGAATACTTCCTGGCTCATATCCTCCGCAAGATGCCGATCGCCTGTATAGAAATAAGCGGTTCGCATGACGATGGCGCCGAATTTATCCATGAGCTGTTCAAGGGCTTCCACGGGATCTTTCGAATAGTTTTCATTGGTTTTCAAGCCGGCCGGCTTCACGAGATAACCACCTCCACCCTATTAGACGGTCTATGTGCGCGATCCGCTGCAACAGGAACGAAAAAAATCCTTTGCTGCCGGCGCTCAGCAAAGGATTTGCTCATCTCTCGTTACCTCAGTCATTCGGACAAGTGCCCGCGGCCTCCAAGTGGCCGGAACGCTCAATCTTGGTTTGCAAATATTTTTCGTTATATTCCGAGACATTGCCCCAAAGCGGAACCCTTTCCGATACATCCATACCGGAGTTTTTGAGCGCATCTAATTTTTTGGGATTATTCGTGATCAGCGTAACCGGTTTTGTCCGAAGCGATTTTAACACTTGAATGGCATCACCGTAGTTTCGGGCATCGTCAGCGAAACCAAGCTTCAAATTGGCTTCTACGGTATCGTAGCCGTTTTCTTGCAGAACATAAGCCATAGCTTTGCTGAACAAACCAATACCTCGCCCTTCGTGATTGGCGAGATAGAATAAGGCGCCAGTGCCGTGATTAACGATCATCTTCAAAGATTGCTCCAATTGGAATCCGCAGTCGCATCGCTTGCTGCCGAATATATCTCCCGTATGGCAGATGGAATGCATCCGAATCAGCGCTTCCTCGTGATTGAGGAAATCCCCGTACACCAAAACGCTGGATTGCTGCATCTCGGCTAAATTAATGGAAGTTAATTTCTCGACGATCCGTTCGAAATCTTCGGTGACTTCTTTGCACTGCAGCCAACAATACCATTGAAACGTGACGGTTGCGCCATCCAAGCTCATCGGCAACTGAATAGGTCCAACAAGGTATAGAGCTTTCCCTTCGCTTTGTATGAGTTTAATTTTTTTCTCCAAAATCGAAATGACTTTCTCTTGCAGAACAGACATGCGAAGGTCTCCTTTAAGATTCATCTTGTCATTAAATCTTTCCTCAAGGAATGCTGCCATATACAATCCTAAGGCAATTATAACCTATTAATGTCATATAACAAGTCCGCTGAAAACCATTAAGGCATTTATCGCCCAATGCCAAATCAAGACCGGGACAATGCTTTTTGATTGAACCGTAATGCCTCCGAAATACACACCGCCTACCGCAAAGGCTGCGCAAATCCACCAAGAATAACCCAGGGAATAATGTTGTAATCCAAAACCAACGCTCGTTAAGATAACGCCCCATTTATCGCCCCATTGCTCCGAGAATCGACTAAGAAGTGCTCCTCGCCAAATGATCTCCTCAAGCAAGTTCGCAATTGAGAAAACGATCGCAAATAACCAAACTTCTTGGAAATGATCCAAGCCTTTAAGGATGACAAGCGGCATAAAAGAAAATAGGACGACGGTTAACGATATGAACAAAAAATAATGGACTTTCGTTTGGCGAAAGCCCGACCAAATAAACGGGATGCCGATCCGCTCGTTCCAATGCGGTCTCATCCAATAGTTCATAAATGGTAAACGATAGGCAAGGGATAAAACAAGGAGCGGAATCAATATAACGATCAGCGACAATCTGTTTAAAACGATATGCCACTCTTTCGGATTCAATTCCGTGATCAAACGCGAGTTTACTTGCAAATATAAAAAAAATCCGATTCCCAAACAGAAGGTTGTAATCAGAAATGGTCTCAATTGCTTATTGATGTAGAGCAAACAGGCACAAACTCCCCATAAACCGATCAGCAGATAGTCATTCAATTGTAGAAACACGATGAGCGATCCGAACAAAAGCAAGGATGTAATTTTCCCCAGGAAGCCGACCTGCAGCATCGATCACCCTCCTCACAGTTTCCTGCTATACTTATATGCCGCTTTGTAGCTTTGGGGTGGACGTTAGCGGAATTACTCCGGACATTATGCATGTACCCATATGATCGAGGATACCCAAACATATACTGAATTATCGTGAAAGGCAACTAGAATAAGGGATGTGGGAATGTTTTGGATATGAAAAAAATGGGATTTTTAGATAGAGCGATATTCATACTTGGTTTAACATTAGCGGGTGTCATCGCGTTCGTTCTTGTAGCCGGGGTCATTGTGGCCATGTTGAAGCTCTATTTGGAAAGCAAGCCTCGAAGGGTTAAAGTAAATGCCGTTACCATGCGGAACGAAAAAGCGACGGCGAAAAGGGAGAAAGATTCGGAAGATCGACGATCAACGGAGCGTGAAGAATTGCCAGACAACACTGATCCGGACAATTCCGGAACCTAACAAGGCGCTTCATCAGTCCATTTTGAGAGGAGGTGAAGCGTATGGCATCGGATCATAAAGACAGCTCCAAAATATTCGACGATATCAAACGCGAGTTTCTTCATTTCGCGAACGGCTATGCATCGGCTGTGAAAAGCGGCGCGAATGCAGCCGGAAAACAGCTTATTGAAGCTTTGGTGGATTTGGATCAACCATCCAATATCCCTGCGGGAAAACTAATGGCTGCCGTGAAAACCGGCGTTCAGCACGCTGGCGAACAAATCATTAAGTCGGGAATGGAATACTTTCATCAGACGAAAAAAAATAATTCGAAAGACTAGAAAAAAAGGGCCGCTCCCCAGATTCGATCGATCTGGGAAGCAGTCGTTTTTTTTATTATGCTTCAACCGATCGACTCGTCTTCCTGTTTGCGTTTTACCGATTTGCTATTAAGCTTCTCGAGGCGCTCTTGCTCCTTTAGCTGTTCTTTTTCTTCTTTCAGTTTCCGCTTCTCTTCGTTCTTCAGTTCTTTGGCTTTTTCTTTCTCTTCTTCCTTCGATAGCTTTTCAGCTTGTTTTTGCTCTTCCGTCATTTTGTTTCTCACGCTAATTCCTCCTTCCTTATGAATTAAACACCTGATTCAAACGATGACTTGGAATTGCCGGATTATAATATTCAAGCATTTGAATCCCCGGGACAAGTCCGAAATAGATGACGTATTTCTTGTAGGGAACTTGATCGCGAAGCTCGGGAAAGCGGAGCGCGATCGGCTTTTGGAACAAATCGACGGCAGCTTCCCCGCTTATAGCCCCTGTATCTACGACTTTCCTCAACGATTCCAAACCAATGGAGCTGATTGCTTTGCCAATGCCTTCTTGTTTGTGCGCGATCTTCTCGAATAAAGCTGGCGGCACGTTCTTCGAATGGACGAGCGCGATATTGTGCGATACGATAAGTCCGCTTCTATCGCCGATCAAGATCGATTCTCTCATATAATAAGGAGCGCTGGAGGAACGGCCATGAAACTCGCCTTGCTCTTCATTCAATCGTTCTTGTTTAATGACGGAGACGAGCAACTTTTCATCCAACATGGTTTCGAGCAGATCCGTGGTTCGTCCATCCGTAACCAGCAGCATGTCGAATATCAAGTTGTACAAAAAATCCAATTTCTCTTCCACATCCGGCCTCCTATCCATGATACAAGCCTGAATCGCGGAGTCCCTTCCAGAATGCATGGAATTCGTCGACGTTGATCTGCTGCTTCGCGTCGGAGAGCGCGTCTTGCGGATTCGGATGGACCTCGACCATGATGCCGTCGGCACCCGCGGCAAGAGCGGCTTTCGCGCAGGCAAGCAGGATATCCTTGCGACCGGTGGAATGGGTGACATCCACGAGAACCGGAAGATGGGTCTCTTGTTTCAATATCGGGATGGCGGATATATCGAGCGTATTCCGAGTCCACTTCTCAAAGGTTCTTATCCCGCGCTCGATCAACATCACTTGATCGTTTCCGTTGTATATCAAATATTCGGCAGCCAATATAAACTCCTCGAGCGTTGCGGAAAGCCCGCGTTTCAACAGCACCGGTTTCTTGGACCGGCCGACCGCTTTCAGCAATTCGAAGTTCTGCATATTTCGGGCGCCGATCTGAAAAATATCGATATAGGGGGCCGCCATATCGATCTGTTCAGGACTCATGATTTCGCTGATCGTCACCATTCCGACTTCATCGGCGATTTCTTTCATGATTTTCAAGCCCTCTAATCCAAGCCCTTGAAAATCATACGGGGAAGTTCTAGGTTTGAACGCGCCTCCGCGCAAGACCGTAACGCCTTCTTGCTTCATCGCTTTTGCAACCGTCAGAAGTTGATCTCTGGATTCTATGGAGCAAGGACCGGCAATCAAGACATGCGAGGAGCCTCCGATTGCGGCTTGCTTGACATGGATAACCGTGTCCTCGTTTTTGGATTGGCGGCTGACTAGGAGCTTGCGTTCGGTTGCCGCATCCTTTTTTCCTTCTGGGCTCATGCTGACACTCTCCTTTTCTCTCAAATGATTGTCGTCCTATCCTTTTTTTTGAATATAGATCGGTTTGGTCGACGGAACGTTGTTCACGAGCCCAACGCGATCCAGCAGCATGGCGTTGTCCATGATCTCGACGGTGACGGGAACTTGCAGCGTATCGGATAATACGGATCCGATATCCGCCGCCGACCAGTTGCCGGAATTATGCGAATCAAGAAGAAAACGCAGTCCGTTCTCTTGTTCCAACACCTTCCAAGCATCGGGAACGGGAGATAATGCATATACGGCTTCTTGAATGTCATAGGCGTCCAAGACGGCTCTGCCGATTCGGATTCGATCCTTGTGTCTTCCGTAATGCTGCAGCTTTCCCGCCTTTCGTCCGCATGAACAGTCGGAAGGTTCGATCGCGATAATATCTTCATTAAAATATCTCAGCAGCGGGGATCCTTGATGGGAAAGCGTTGTAATGGCCGCAAACCCCCTCTCCCCTTGCGCAACCGGACCTGAACCGTCTTCGTTCAGCGCTTCTACGATAAAATCCCGTTCCACGATATGCATCGAGCCGAATTCGCACATGGCAGCGATATTCGCGGTTTCGGTCGATCCGTACATGTTGAATACGGGTACGCCCCAAAGCCTTTCGATATGGCTCCTTCGTTTGTCGCTCATCAATTCGCCGGCAACGCAAATCGCTCGCAGCGCGGGGAAATCGTTGTTCGAAGCTGTTCCAAGCAATCGCGCGGTTTCGGCAAGCAGCTCCATCTCGCGAGGGAGCCCCGCGATCACGGTGACGCGAAGCCGTTTCATCAGATCCAGCACCCTGGGGTACGGCGTAACGACGGTTCGTCCGCTCGCGGGTACGACCCCGGCTCCGGACTGCCATGCGGCTTGCTGCATCAAGAAAGCCGGAAGCGCCATCGCGTAAGGAAATCGAATCAACACAAGATCATCTGCCGCGAGACGAACGCCGCATTCCTCCAGTTGTTTCCCTCCGACTCTCAAATCTTCTTGCGTAAACCAGGAAGCGGAGGGCTCTCCGGTCGTGCCGGTCGATTCGAAGTACTGGGCTACCTTCTTCATTTCGACGGCAAGGTGGCCGAAGGTGCCGGCTTTCCGGAGATCTTCTTTTGTCGTCAGCGGCATGGTTTCCATGCGGTCCAAACTGATGTGTTCCGGTTCATAGCCCGATAATTTCGCCTTATAAAGAGGAGAATGGGCAAGGCGTGCGAACAAATCTTTGAACTGCCCCTCCCGCTCTCTATGGTTGTTCATTTATGCACCTCCTCTCGGCATGAGGCTGGACTAACTGAGGATTCGGGTTGCTTTGCCGAAGGTACGTGGGATATCGCGCCTGATGTCTACTTCGCACTCGATTCCGATCCGATCAGCCATATGCTGTCGGACTTTCTCGGCTAATTGCTCGTCGCTCAATGTCGTCCGGAACGGCTCTGCTTCGATCATTAATTTCCCTTCATTAAGCTTGAGGTGATACCACATGCCCACATCCGGAACTTCCATCAGGAATTGTTCTAACAAGAACGGAGAGTATTCCTCGCCTCCCAGGTTCAGAATGCTCTCCATCCTGCCTCTCAGATGCAACACGTCCATCGTGATCCCGCAATCGCAATTGGAGCTTTGCAAATATCCGATATCCCCCGTGCGGTATCGCACCATGGGCATCCCTTCGCGCAGAAGCGTCGTGACGACGATTTCGCCAATTTTGCCGTAAGGCAGTTTTTCCTGCGTATCGGGATGAATGATTTCTACTTTCACATGCCCTTCCATCACGTGATACCCTTTGTGTTTGCTGCATTCGACGGCGACGACCCCGCATTCGGTCGATCCGTAGAAGAACGACACTTCGCATCCCCACCATTTTTCCAGACGCTCTCGGAAGGAATGGGAGCAGCCTTCTCCGGTAAGCACGATTTTTTTCAAACGGATATCTTCGCCGATTTTGATCCCGCACTTCTCGCTTTCTTCCGCCAAGAGCGCCGCGTAGGATGGAGTCGTAGCCAGAACCGTTGCCTGGAACTCCTTCATTAATTCCAAGGACTTGTCGACGGGCGCCATGTAGCCGCCTTTGCCAAGCGACAGGACCGCCGTTCCAAACGCAAATTGAAACAACCGCTGAAATCCTAATCCGGGCAGGGCAAATTCATATGGAAGCGCGACCGCAGCCACATCCACATCGGACTCCTTAAACAATTCCAAGTACTTTGGCAACAAATCGTAAACATATTGATCGGCTAACGTGTAGGAGGTATAGATCGGTTTGCCCGAAGTTCCGCTCGTGAGGTGAACCTGCCCGATTTCTTTCGGCTCTACGCACAAAATCTTTTGTTTATCTCCCCGAATCACGTTTTTATTCAACAGCGGTATGGACGATAGCTGCTCCAAACTATCGATTTTCGGCGTCTGAAATCCGTTTTCTTCCAGCTTTGAACGATAGTATTCATTCCGGTTCCAGATATGATTTAGCGTTGCGTTGATCGCTTTCAATTGATAGTCTTCTATTTTTTGCCTCGGCAATTTTTCTATCGTTTTATTTTCGTCATCCAATTGTTTGAAAAAATCTTTGAATTGTTCCAAATGGGACGTATGGTCATCCATGGAAACCGTCATTTTATGGGTTTGCAATTTCATGAAAATCCTCCAATCCAATGTCGATTAGTCGTTAAGCCCGCAGTCTTCGTTGCTTGGTTGCGCGCGAAGCGGTACCTCCTTCCTAATTCCTTTAATAAGAAATGCAACGATTGATAGACTTGACTCGGACAAAGGTACATTTTGAAAAAAGTAAGTCTATTATCCAATCGAAAAATGAAAGACTCACATATGGTATCTAGGACATAGCGTTCGATAACAGGAAAGATAGAGTAGAGAAACTCGGCTTTCAGGGGGATCGCGAAGCTGAATACTCGAGTGAAGGAGGTTGGTGGAAATGGCAATGGACAGCTACCGCGAGAACCTGCTCAAGGAAGCGAAACAACTCCATAGCAATGGCATCGAAGGGGACAAGAAAGCGGTGATGAGCGCATACGAAAAGCTTCTAACGCTTCGCGGTCTTGAGCCGAATAACGCGGTCATCGAGGCCTATTACGGCAGTTCGCTGGCACTCTTGGCACGCGATGCCGTTAAGCTCTTGGAGAAAGAGGAAAAGGCGCGAACAGGTTTGGACGCCCTTAATCGGGCCGTTGCGCTCGATCCTAACCATAAAGAAATACGATTATTGCGCGCTAACGTTTGTCTGCGGCTGCCGGATTCTTATTTTCAATCCGCGCAAACGGCGATCGATGATTTTTCCTTCCTGCTTGCAAGAAATCAAGCCAAAGCTGATTTTTTAACACAGAAACAAGTCCGGGAAATTTTGACGAAGCTGAGCAAGGCTTACCAAATTGCCGGAAAACCGGATAAGGCGCAACAAGTCCTGCAGCGACTCGCGAAGCTAAAGCCGTAGGAAAAAAAATAACGATTTTCAGAAGGGAAGGAACTCTTTGTGTTAAACCTAGTCACTCAGGAAACGGCTTCTTCCGATGCGTTTAATCAAAGACTCAATCAAGCCGTCCTGCTGCATTTGGAAGGCGTAGACGGCGACGCAGCCGCTGTTCAGGAGGCAAACCGGCTGTTGCAGCAACTGCGCGTCGACTATCCGGGACACCCTCTCGTTGACGCGTATTATGGCAGCACATTGATATTGATCGCACGGGATAAAACGAAGCAGTTGGAAAAGCTGAAATGGTCGTTTAACGGTTTGAAGTTTCTGGATAAAGCGGTAGCCGACGATCCGAAGGACGGCATGATTCGGCTGCTTCGCGGCAAGAACGCGTACCATCTGCCAGAGAAACATTTCCATCGCACGCAGACGGTGATCGAGGATTACACCTTTCTGCTCAGTCAGCAGAAGGCCGAAGGAAACATGCTCGGAGCGGACGACTATGCGCAAATCACCTATGAACTCGGAGAAGCTTACGCGAGAATCGGCCGGAACCAAGATGCGATCACAAGCTGGAGAAGGTTGGATAGTCAAACCGTCAAACCGGAATTGCAGCAGCTCTATAAACAAAGGCAGCGAGCTCTTGAAGGCAAACCGGCAATCGAAACCGTCATAGAAGAGAGCCCAACTTCGTTGTTGCTCGAAGCTACCCGGTCGGTCGGCAACGCGCTAGTGGATTGGTCGGGAGAGGGGATCAAAAAAGGAAGAAAAGAAAGACAGAAGCAGAAATTAAAAGAAATCGAAAGATTAAAAGAAGTGGAAAAAGCAAAAGCAAAGCAGAAAAAAAATGAAAAACATAAGCCGAAGGAAAAAGAAAAAGAAAAAGAAACGCCAAAAGCCAAGAAAAAAGAAGCACGTCCGACACAAATCAAGATCGTTAAAGTGAAGCGCTAATGTAAGAAGCGCGGGGCTTTCTCCGGCATCCGGATTTTGGGAAGGAGGTGATATTCATGTCTGATAAGTTTGCTAAGCTCATTAAGAAAGAGGTGCTGCCTGTAGTTGAATCCGCATTGAAAAGCGGCGCTAACAATTTCGGCAGAGAACTTCTAAACGCGGTGGAAGATGGCAACCAACCGTCCGATATCGTATTCGGCAATATCGTGTCGGCGTTGCGCAGCGGCGTTATCGCTACTGGCCAACAAGTTGTGAAAGAACGGCTCCAAAAACTTTAAGTAACAAGGTGAAACGGCTAACGCCGAGAAAGCCCTAAACCCGATGAAGGTTTAGGGCTTTTTCGCTTCCGATTAACCGAGCATGGCCGCTTGCCGTTTGTATTGATCTTCCAATACCAAACAGGCCATCGCCTCAACAACCGGCACGATTCTTGGACAAATGCATGGATCGTGCCTCCCTTCCGTCTTGATCACTTGTTCTTCTCCTTTGACGTTGACCGTATGCTGAGGGACGGAAATAGACGATGTCGGTTTTACGACGATCCGGAATACGATCTCCTGTCCGGTGCTGATTCCGCCGATGATTCCGCCCGAATGGTTGCTAAGAAAGCCGCTGCCGCTCATCTCGTCATTATGCTCGCTTCCGAGCATGGAAGCCGCCGCGAAGCCAGTTCCGAATTCGATTCCCTTCACGGCGCCGATTGACAGCATCGCTTTCGCCAGCTCGGCATCCAATTTATCGAATACCGGTTCTCCAAGACCCGGTACAACGCCGCGAATCCGGCATTCTACGATGCCTCCGCAGCTGTCGCCGACCGAAGCTAGCTGCTCGATTTTTTGGACCATCTGAACTGCCGCAATCGGATCGCAGGCGCGGACCGCGTTCTGCTCGATACTCTCTTCATCGAACGTTTGACACTTGATCCCGCCGATCTCCCGCGTATATGCGAGCACCTGCACGCCCCGCTTCTCCAACAGCTTTCTCGCTACGGCGCCTCCCGCTACTCTGCCTGCCGTTTCTCTTCCCGACGACCGCCCGCTCCCCCGATAATCGCGAATGCCGTATTTCTGCAAATACGTAAAATCCGCATGGCCTGGCCGAAACGCGTTTTGGATATCGTTGTAAGCCTCCGATCTCATATCGTGGTTGTGAAGAATGACAAACAGCGGGGTTCCGGTTGTCTTCCCCTCGAATACGCCGGATAAGATGTGGACGATATCATATTCCTTGCGAGGCGAAGTTACGGAGGATTGGCCGGGTTTCCTTCTGTCCATCTGCTTCTGAATATAGGCTTCATCGATTTCGACGCCTGGCGTTACTCCATCCACGATAACGCCAACCGCCGCGCCATGGGACTCGCCAAAGGTTGTAATCTTAAACATATCGCCGAACGTATTGCCTGCCATTGTCGTTCACCTCTTTGTTAGATTGCTATATTCTATTATATGGAGCTGCTAGATAATAAGTTATCGGTTGAATGTCATGAGAAAAAGCAGTCGGCAACCGACTGCTTTATCTCGTATCGCTTTTCGTTCTCCTCAGTCTCTCAGCTCCCGCAGCACATCTTGCAGGAACGCCCAAGTGCGCTCTACGGACGAAATCGACAAATGCTCCTGCGGCGTATGGATCTCGTACAGATTCGGACCGTAGGAGACAGCGTCAAGATCGGGCATTTTTTCGATCAGCACGCCGCATTCGAGGCCGGCATGAATCGCCTTGATTTCAATCGGACTGCCGAATTGGCGCTCGTAAACGTCTTCGAAGACGGGGCGAAGCTTGGAGGCCTCGCGGTACGGCCAACCAGGGAAGTAGCTGTCCTTACGGAAGGCGCATTCAACCGTCTGCGCGAGCGTTTCCATCATTTGGGTTACGAGATCGACCTGAGAACGATGAGAGCTGCGCGCCAAACTCTGCATGACGACCTCCTCCCCGCTTGTCGTGACGACACCGAGGTTGGATGAGGTGCGAACCAAATTCGGGATCGCCTTGTCCATGCTTAACACGCCGTTCGGGATGAGCGCCAAGAGACGAATAACGGCAGATTGCGTTTCGGCTGCGAACACCCTTACCGGGTCCGGAGCAACGGCTCCGCCATAGGTATCGAAGCCTTCTTGCAGCTGGACAATGACTCCATTATCGTTCGCGGAGAACTGTTCCCGCAGGATGACATTCAGCTCCGCTATGCGAGTTGTCGCGACCTCTTTCTCCTCGGCACTCAGGTATACCGCCGCCTCCGCTTCGCGCGGAATCGCATTGGCTTTCATCCCACCGTTCACGCCGGCAAGGGCGAAGTTCACATGGCGCCGGAGGTCGTCGAGGATTCGGCCCAGCAATTTATTGGCATTCCCGCGCTCATGGATAATATCGTCGCCGGAATGACCGCCTTTCAAGCCTTGCACGGTAATCGTATACGGCTCCCCCGACTCCTCTCCCCGCTCCCGCCACGCGACAGTAACCGTATGGTAGAGATTGATGCCTCCGGCACTGCTGACGAACAAGATGCCTTCGCGGTCGGAGTCGAAGTTGATCATCATGCGGCCTTTAAGCGGCGAGACGTCGATACCGAATGCGCCTCCCATGCTGGTCTCTTCTTCCGTCGTCATCAGAATCTCGAGTTCCGGATGGGCCATCTCGGGCGAATCGATAATGGCCATCGCCGTCGCGACCGCGATGCCATTATCCGCGCCGAGGGTCGTGCCTTGCGCGTAGATCATGTCGCCAACGATGTTGAACCGGATCGGATCCCGCGTAAAATCATGTTCGGTTCCTTTGTTTTTCTCACAGACCATATCCAGATGGCCTTGGAAAATAACCGGCTTAGCCGCCTCGTATCCTGCCGCCGCAGGTTTCCGAATGATCAAATTTGCTCGGTCGTCCTGCACGACCGAGCAATTCCGTTGCCGCGCGAACTCCGCGACGTAATCACTTACCGCCTTCTCGTTGCCTGAGCCGCGGGGAATTTTGGACAGCTCCTCAAAATGCCGTAATACTTTGCAATTGCCTTTATATACGTTCGTTGTCCTATCGCTCATAGTTGTTTCTCCTTAATTATGGAATGCTGGTCGTGTTGATAGTTTAACATACCTAACCGGACTAATTCCAAAGGATGTATGCTGGTTATGCGTTCGCCGATTCGTTGGAATTCGCCTGGCGACCTCTCCATCTCCGAATCGACACCAAGACGAACAACAGCGGGATGTACGCCAAGAACAGATAAAGTCCGATCTCTCCTAAAAAAACTTGAGCCTGCTCGATGTCGATCGGATTGCGAAGAGCGACGCAGCCAGCGAATGCGCCCGCTCCAGTCAACCATAACGCGTAGCTCCCCTTCAGCCTGACTGTCTTTTTTAATATACGAGTTCCACACCAGATCATGAGCGAACACATGGGAAGAACGACCACCAGCCAAGTGAACACGTAAATATAATCGAAGCGCTCCAAGAACGGAAGCCGGATAATTTTGGAGAGGATCAAAGTGGGCCAGACGGTGCCTTCGAGCTGATCCATGTTGAAATAGACGAAGGTGACCAATTCGATAATCAAATAGACTATTGTGGTATGAAGAATCGCGATATGCGCCCATTTCTGCGACCGTTCCCGGTTCTTGATATACGGGAAATAGATGAGCATGAATTCCGCTCCAAGGAATGTAAACAGCGATTGTCGGGCGGACTTGGCGAGTTCTGGCAGGTTATGGTCGAACATCGGAAGCAGGTTTTCCCAATGCGCGTAAGTCAGCGGGAAATAAAGCGTTAATAACAATGTCGAAGGAATGAAAATGCCGAAGAAACAAGCGCCAGCCACGACTCGGAAGCCACTACCCGCGATATATAGCGCTGTCAGCACGATGACGAGAGCCAACCCCCAGATGTAGGCGAAAGGGAATGCCCAAACTTGAATGATTTCGACGTATGCCCGAAGCTGGACGGCGATGGCAAGCACGGCATAGGCGTAGAAGGCGAGCGACAACGTGTTGCCGATCCACTTGCCGAACAGCTGCCTATGAAGCGATAGCAGATCGCCGTTCTCGGCGTAACCAAGAATCGAGAACATCATCCAGACGATGACATGCGCCAGCAGGCCGACCGCGATTAAGGATATCCACGCGTCTTGCTCTGCTCCTCCGGGGACATTTTGTTGAAAGCTAAGAACGCCGATTCCCGTTTGCGACTTGTGCAATACGATCCAGAGGAAAACCGGAGAAATCATCGCGCTTTCCTTCACTCTGCTGGCCATGCTCGTCCCTCCTTTCCCGTCATTCGCCGATGCCCGACTCGTTGAAGTTCATATGAACCTTCACCCGGAAGCGTATTTTTTCGTAATCGTTCTCATAAAAACGTTGTTCCTCCCAGCCCCTTGTGCGAGCACGGACCATATCGCCGATGCCGAGAGGATCGACGCCGTTTTGTTGAAACTTGTACAGCAGCTTTTCGAGTTCGCCTTCCATCTCTTTTTCGATGTTTTGGCGATAATTGGCGTAGCTTTCCTGCATTCGGATGCCTAAGCCTGACGGGAATCCTTTGACGCGGCCATCCAAACGCATCGCGACCGTCGCCTCTCGACCTTCCGGACCGTTCCGAAACCGAATTTTCCGGCTGCCGTGTGCAATTGTAAGCGTCAAGACTTCGTCTTTCTTCGGTACCGGCTTTTGGATGAAGAACTCTCCGTTCATGGCGATGCCATGGAGCAGCTTGAAGTAAGCCATTTCTTGTCCTTTCATAAGGAATGCGAGCTTATCCTTCCGAAATATGCCGATTCCGCCGATTTCCAAATTCCCGTCCTGGGTTTCAGATAAGTAAGGAACGATTGCGTCCCGTCCTTTGCCATAGAAGTCGTACAAAAACCGATGCATGTTCGTCGGCGTGAGATTACCGTTCGCGATATTCTGTTCGATCATGAAATGCGGAAGCTCGGACCCTTCTTTGTTCAAGTAAAAAGACAGACGCTCACGGGCCGAACCCGATCCGATCGCAATCAGCATCCTCGTACTGATCAACGGATCGCGGCACACTGTCTCCACGATGCCTTTGATGCCTTCCCTTGCCGTAGGTTCCCCGATGACAAGCAACTTCAGCTTTCCGGCCTGAATCGGAAGCGGCGATTGACGGTTCATGCTTTCCATGATCAGCAGCGGATCCTCACCGCTGCCTTGAAGAAGGTTCACCTTCGCTTTTCTCGTGAAATCCGGGAATAACGCCGTACCTTGATAACCCTGATCCCCCCGGTCGAGACCGAGGACCGTGACGATCCGGATTTCGTCAACGATTCGCTGCTTCATGCTTTGGCATCCGTTACAGGCAAGGACAAGAATAACGGAAGCGGCGAACGTCAAGAAGATCCGATTATTCCTCTTCATCCGGCGGCTCCTTCCTCGGGGTTGCGGGATTGAATCGAACCGTCGATAACGGACGGAGGAAGAAGGGACGTTTGCTCGTGAATTGAAAGGAAGCTCGTATGACGCTATCGCTCCAGTTGCCTCTGCGGAATGGGAATATAGGGACCAGGTACGGAGATCCAAACGATTTGAGCCGGAGCATATGTCCAAGCAGGAAAAAACATCCGATGACGATGCCGAAACCGCCTAAGAATGCGGCGAGCAATATGAACGGGAATCGCAGGAAACGAATCGTATTGGCCATCTTGAAGATCGGAGTCGTGAAGGACGCGAGCGCGGCCAACGCGACGATAATGAGCAGCACGTTGCTCGATAACGCAGCTTGGACGGACGCTTGCCCGATCACGATACCGCCTACGATGCCCAGCGTTTGGCCGATCTTGGATGGCAGTCGCGCGCCCGCCTCTCGCAGCAGCTCGATCGTCACCTCGAGGAAGATCACTTCGAGTACAGGAGGGAACGGCACATTGATTCGGGATAGAATAAGCGGTCCCAAGATCGAATCGGGCAAAACTTCGTAGTGAAACGTCAAGATCGCTACGTACAACGGTGAAGCGAAGATGGAAAAGGCAACGCTAAACAACCGGATGAGCCGGAAGAACGAACCGAGCAGCCAAGGCAAATAGTAGTCTTCCGGTGAAATGAAGAAGTCCAAAAACGTGGACGGACCCGTAAGCGCGTAGGGAGATCCGTTCGAAAATATCGCAACCTGGCCGGAACTTACCGCATAGGCGACACGGTCGACCCGCTCCGTCGTCAGAAATAAAGGAAATGGCGAGTTGGAATTATCCGATATAAGCTGATCGAGCAAAGAAGCATCGAAGACGATTTCGTAGTCGACGTCGCTCAGCCTCTGGCGGACCGTATTAATCAGCTCCGGGTTCGTGATGCCATCCAGATATGCGAAGCACACTCTCGTTCCGGATAAAGAACCGATGCGGAGTTCTTCGAACACAAGTTCGGGAATGGAGATCATTTTCCGCAGCAGGTTCACGTTAACGTCCAAATTTTCGACGAAGCCCACCTTCGGGCCAACGACGCTGAACTCATTCTCGGTGTCGTTATGCTGCCGATGACCGAGAGACGCGGCATGGGCTTGGATCAGCATGCCCCCCTCGGTATCTCCTTGAAGCTGGAGCAGCACAAAACCGTCCTCCAGCATCGTTTCGATCCGGGAAACGTCTTCCGACATGACGATCTGGGCGAACGGCAGACGCGCGCGGAGCTCATCGTAGGCAGCAAGCTGTCCTGCTTCCGCCATGCTTTGCAGCACGGGCAACAAGTCTCGGGTTACGATTTCCGGGATAATCCGCGTTGAATAATAACTGAGGCGCACGCGTTCATCTGGCTCTAAAGGATGGAACTGATGAAAGTCGAACGAACGCGATGCCAGCTCAAGCAGCTCCCTGAGCGTTTTCGGCTTGTTATTCGGCCTGCCGGGCCCGTTCGGATGCGTGTCGGCGGAGTCTCTGTTCGGCATGGCCAGGGTTACCTCCTCTCGTCAAACTTTCCAGTTCGCACCGTATTATTTGTCGATTGGACCGCGGATATGCAGCGCATGGGAACGATAGTCGATTGGCTGAACAAAGCAAAAAAGAGCCGCTTGCGCAGGCTCATCAAAGTAACGAGAGATCTCGTCAGGGAGCTCTCGATTTTGTTTACATAAATTAAATTATGTGAAGGATTTATTTGTAATGAGACACGGTTCTCGCTCCATGGATGTTGGCGAATGTTTCGACCGCGCGTTCGAGCCTGTTCCTCAGGCGGGCGGTTACTTTAATATGAGGCTCGATCTGCAGCAGCAGAACGTCGAGATGTTTTTCTTTATCGTTCAAGCGCGGGTCCATCCGTCCTATTAATCGGTCTCCGGCTAAAATCGGCATCGCATAATAACCGTACTTGCGCTTGATCGCCGGCGTATACATCTCCCATCGGTATTCGAAATCGAACAAATCGACGAGCCTCTTGCGGCTCCACAACAAGTTGTCCAGGGGCGGAAGGAAAGAGATCGCGGCATCGCCCTCTTTCCCCTCGTCTCTGATCGTATGCTGATGCGCCATGACTCGCTCCACATCCGACGATAACACGTAATAGAGCTGCTTCAGCCCTTCCACTTCAACTGGCGTAAGGACTCCCGAATTCACGTAACGCTCCACGGCATTCCGGCGCTCCGCGGCGTTTAGCCGCTGCCAGCCGAATCGCGGATCGCTTGGCTCGAATACCCGGTACGCGCGAAAATACTTGAGCATCATCAAGTGCTGTGCTTCCTCCGCGCTCATCTTCTCGGCTGCTTGCAGCAATTCGCCGGGAACGCTTCGATCGGTCACGTCGAACAGTCTCTGATTGCCTTCTCGCCCGACGATCCGAATCAATGCGGCATCGCTTAATAAATTGATGGCGTGAGAAGACGCTTTTGTTTTTGCTTTGACATTATCCCAATACCCGTGCACGCGTTCATTCGATTCGAACGCTTTGGCGGGCAAAGGCCCTTCTTTTCTCAACCTGTCAAGCACTTGCTCCGCGACCGTCCGCAGCTCTTCGATCGCGGAGGTAGTATGGTGGCGCATGCGCTCGCGCGCGGGTTCGAATAACGGGTAATCCTCCATCGGAATGACGCAAGCCGCGTTAGCGAAATATTCAAAGACCTCATGCTCCCGAAGCAGCTCGTTCAAGAGCCTCGGCTCATAGCCGGGAATTCTTGCCGCCAGCACGAGATGCTGGTTCGGACGGACGGCCGATACGGGATCGATCTGCACGCATTCAAGCCGGCCGATCACGTCCCTGACGAGTCTTTTTCCATTAAGCCCTTGATCCGTTAACGCCTTCCGCGGCTCAAGCAGCAGCTGCGTCTCCAATAAAAATCGTCTAAGCGCTCGTTTGGATACCTGTATCGCCATCATCCCAGCCTCCTATAGTTCAACGATCTTCGTCGCGATATGATTGCAAAATTCGCGGTCGTGCTCTACGAACAGAATCGTTGGCGCATATTCAAGCAACAAGGCTTCAATCTGCATGCGGGAGATGACGTCGATAAAGTTAAGCGGCTCATCCCAAATATGCAAATGGACTTGTTCGCACAAGTTTTTGGCGATCAGCACTTTTTTCTTCTGGCCGCCGCTAAAAGCCGAAATATCTTTTTCGAACTGCACCCTGGCAAAATCGAGTTTTCTCAAAATGGATTGAGTATGCTTGATTTTCCGGATCCGTTTTTGCCCGAAAGCGCGATTCGGTCGCCTTGTTCGATCGTAAAGCTAATGTTCCGGCAGACCGTCTTCTCGCCGTATTTGACGGAAACATGGTCAAGCTCGGCTAGCGTGTTTTTGTGATAAGCAAGCTGCGAAAGTTTCAGGCTGTCGGAGCTTTCGATATTTTTGAGCAGCTTCGACTTTTCATCCAAGGTGGCATGTTGTCTTTGCTCGATGGATTTGGATCTTTTCATCATTTTGGCAGCCTTGTGCCCGACATAACCTTTATCGACCTTGGAACCGGAATTTCTTGTCCCGTTTTTCGTTTTCTCTACTTCATCGGACCAGCCGCTCGTTCGTTTGGCCGCTTCCGACAACCGTTTGATGTCTTTTTTCAGCTTATCGTTCTCTGCAAGCTCGAAGTCGTCCTGCCGCTTTTTGTTTTCCCACCAATCGGAGAAATTGCCCTTTTGAATGTCGATGTTGGTCCGATTGATGGAAAGGATATGATCGACGCAGTTATCCAGGAACGACCGGTCGTGAGAAACCAGAATAAATCCGCTTTTGGTTTTGAGATAATCGCTGACGAGTTTTCTGGCCTGCATGTCAAGATGGTTGGTCGGTTCATCGATCAGCAAGAAATTGTTTTCTTTCAGGAACAACGCCGCCAGCAGCACTTTCGTCTGTTCCCCGTTCGACAACGAATCGAATGGCCGGTATAACGCGTCCTCGCCAACCTGCAGCAGCGTCAGCTCACGCATCAATTTCCAATGTTCGTAGTCAGGGAAAATCGCTTCGATGACGTCGATGGTCATACTCGCCTTATTCTCGACGGGAAAAGGGAAATAGTCGAAGTCGACCGCAGCGGAGATCGTTCCGCTGTATTCGTATTTGCCAAGCAACAAGTTTAGGAAGGTGGTCTTCCCCCTGCCGTTCCTTCCGGTAAAACCTAATTTCCAATCGGTGTCGATTTGGAAATTGACGTTTTCGAAGATGTTATCGTAGCTGCCGTCATAAGCAAACATAAGTTTCGAAACTTGAATTAATGACATAACCGATGTCCTCCTCCCGTACGTCCATCGATTTATCGCAAATTTTGTTGATGTTGTTCCAGAATCTGTTCCACTTGATGGAATGCTTCCAGGGCGGTTGCGGCCTTGACGAAGTAGCTGTCTTCGTTATCGTACTGATGAAAGGAATGCGCGTATCTAGGATCGTAATAATAACGCAGCAGCATTTCGACGGCAACTTCATACTTCCCTGCATCCAAGCTGGTTTGAATCTCGTGGGCAATCGGCGTATGAATTCTGGCCTTGATACGCTTAAATGCCTGGCTGCAAGCTTCGGGATGCTCCCAAGGGCGATAGTCTTGCAGAATTTGGCGCACGCGCTCCTCTAATGGCAATTCGATTCGGATAAAGACGCCATTCTCTTTCTTATTCATGACCAGATCGGGCAGAACAACCTTCCCGACTCTTCTGCTTTCGGCTTCGATCGTGATGTACCGGCTATTCTGCATAGTCAGAATCTCTTCGAGGAGCAGGCTGTCGAACATCTTCTGATTATGCGACTCGAGCCCGATGCCGCCGAAGATCGATCCCCGATGTCCCGCCATCCCTTCCAGATCCAATACGGGAACTCCCTTTTCCTTGAGTTTATGTAAAATCTCCGTTTTGCCGCAACCCGTATGACCTTGCAGGACAAACAAGTTTGGATGGAACGTCAAAGTATCCAATTGGTCGACCACCCATTGGCGATAAGTCCGGTATCCTCCCGTCAACCGATAAGAACGGATGCCCATCAAGGACAACACGGTTGCCGTCGTTTTGCTTCTCATTCCGCCTCGCCAGCAAAATACCGTTTTGTTTCCCGGTATTTTCGAGAATTCCTTAATGAATGAGGGAAGCTTTGCCGATACGATCTCGAGCCCGCGCTCCTTGGCGGCTTCTATGCTTGTTTGTTTATAAAGGGTGCCCACTTCGGCACGTTCCTCGTCGTTGAACAACGGGATATTCAAGCTGCCGGGGATCGTGGCCAGCTTATATTCGGATGGCGATCGTACATCGATCGTGGTAACTCCCGCGCGATCCTTGAGCGATCTCCAATCCTCTAATGAAATGTCTTGGAACATGACTGGTATTCCCACGCTTTCGTTAAGCTGTATCTAAATGACGATAATATGGCCAGCGCCTTCGCTTGTTACTTCTCCGATGATCGCGGCTTCGACGCCAGCCGCTTTCAAATCCGTTAACAGAGCTTCTGCGTGCTGTTCTCCTAACGAGATAAGCAATCCGCCGGAGGTAACGGCATCGCATAAGATCCATTGATCGATCTGATCCATCGAATCGGGGAATGTGACGTCTGATTGGATATGCGAGTAATTGTTTTTTGTCCCGCCCGGAACAAATCCGAGCGAAGCAAGTTCTCTGGCTCTAGGCAATACCGGTACGTCCTCGCTGCTGATGGCGATAACGGCGTTGCTGCCCTTTGCCATTTCCAACGCGTGTCCCAAAAGCCCGAAACCGGTAACATCCGTACATGCATGGACAGGATAGTCCGCCATACATTCGGCGGCCGTTTTGTTCAGCGTTGCCATGATCTCGGTAATCCGAGCGATTTCTTCGGGCTGCAGCTGTTCCTTCTTGATGGCCGTAGTCATGATCCCTACGCCGATCGGCTTCGTTAGAATGAGATTGTCTCCCGTCTGCGCCCCCGCGTTGGTTCGTACACGATCCGGCCGGACGATGCCCGTGACCGCCATTCCGAATTTCGGCTCCTTATCGTCAATGGAGTGGCCTCCGACGATGGTTATTCCGGCTTCCTTCGCTTTATCGGCTGCTCCCCTCATAATGTCGGCCAAAATGGTTTTGTCCAGCGTCGTAATCGGAAACGCCACGATATTTAATGCCGTTAATGGCGTGCCTCCCATTGCGTAAATATCGCTAATGGCGTTCGCCGCAGCAATTTGACCAAACGAATACGGATCATCCACGATCGGGGTAAAAAAATCGACGGTTTGAACGATGGCCAAATCATCGTTTAATTGGTAGACGCCTGCATCATCGCTTGTGTCTAATCCGACCAACAAATTGGGATTAGGTTCGGCTGGCGGGAGGCTGCGTATGACTTGCCCCAAGTCGGCCGGTCCGATTTTGCAACCGCAACCGCCTTTGCTGGACAAGGAGGTTAATTTCACTTTCGAATCCGTTTCCATGGCAACATTTCCTTTCGGTATGACTCAATAATGATGAAATAATCGTACAGCAAAAATTAGGATGAATCAACGAAGGAAAATTCCCATAATTTACTTGCTAACTTTTTGAGCCAGTCTTGCATAACCTTTCATCCATTAAGCAAAATAACGTTACATCCCAATAAGGAGTGATTAACAATGAGTAGACAAAGTTCAAGCAACCTGGTTGTCCCGCAAGCAAAAGCAGCAATTAATCAAATGAAAGTGGAAGCGGCTTCTTCACTTGGCGTCGCTCTCTCGCAAGATGGCTACAACGGCAACTTGACGACTCGCGATGCAGGCTCCATCGGTGGCTACATCACGAGAAAATTAGTTCAAATGGCTGAGCAACAAATCGGCGGACAACGTTTCTAATGAACGAAGTCTCTCTTGGATGAAAAGCATGGTGAAGAAGGCAGCCGGTTATCGGCTGCCTTCTTCGTTTGAAATCGCGTTGCATGCGAGCAATCCCGCGACTGCCGAAGGCAAATCATCGAAATGATAGTCCGGCCGGGCGCCGGACGGAATGCTTTTGCCAAGAAAAACGGTTCGTACATGCGCGTTTTTCCCGGCCGTCACATCGGTATCGCGGTCCCCGACCATAAAGCTTTGGCTGCGGTCGATGCCGTATTTTTCGATAAGCGCGTTCAGCATGCCCGGCTTCGGCTTCCGGCAGGAACATCCGGCATGAGGCTTATGCGTGCAATACCTCGCCTCGCGGATGTCGCCGCCGCCTTCCCGAATAAGGGTGACCATATAACCGTTAATGCTCTTTAGCGCCGATTTCGTCATATGACCTAACCCGACGCCTCCCTGATTCGATGCGACGAACACTTCGAAACCCATATCGTTCAGCGACTTGATCGCCTCCGTTACCCCGGGCAGCAGCACGAACTCGGCTTTGCGGTTAATGTTGCCCCCTTTATTGATAACTCCGTCCCGATCCAGGATGAATGCTTTCAATTTCGTACCTCCGACTATTTCAGCGTGATCTCTTTCGGATTTTAGGATCATCCATCTGATGGCAGCTTATTCTTCGTCGTCTTCCTCCGCACTGCATATTCCTCTAAATGGAATACATAATCCCGTATCGGGACAAAACCCCGGGTTTTCGGCGCATAAAGCTTTTGCAAAATCAGGATCCCGTCGGCTTAGGAATTTAAAATAGCAGACAATCTCATGATTGCGGACAGGCAAGCTGTTCAGCTGGAAAGAGATCGGAACCTTCGTGTTTACATGCCGATAAAACAAACCGTTCCTGGTAAACGGAGTCGGATACGCATTAGCCGGCAAAGTCGGAATAATGTCATGGATGTTGATAATACGAAAACTTTTTATTATCGTTCGGTTGAACCGTGAAGCGAAGTCCGGGTCTCCGACCCGCGGACTGCCATACGTATACACAGAAATATTTTGAAACCGTGTGTTCGCCGAAATATCGAATGCAGCTAACACGGCTAATGCTCCGCCCAAACTGTGGCCTGCAACCATCAGTCTTTTGGCTGCGGAAAGCTTGTTCAATGCTCCGATCAGCTCATTTCTTGCCGATTGATAGATGCGAGTGAATCCGCGATGGGTGTTTCCGGAATTTCTGACGAAAGGGTACGGAACTTGATATAAATCCTGGTCTGACTCATTGTCCCTGAATGTTCGGGTTCCTCTAAAAGCTATCACGATATTATTCTTCGACTCCGCGATGTAACCGAATACTTCCTCCTCCGGCTCCTCGACACCTGCAAGAGCGCGAATGGTGAAGATAAGCGAATAGCCTTTAGGCAATTCTAGCTTATCGTGTTCATATTGCTGATAAGACTGCGCGATCATGGCCGCAAGCAATATCGCCTCTTCACTGTTGAACATGCCTGAAAGCTTCATAAAGGCAACTCCTCCTTGCATTCAAACGGAAAACACATGCTGGTATCAGGACAAAATCCCGGATAATTGTCACATAATGATTTGGCAAAAAGAGGATTTTTGCGGCTCAGGTTTTTAAAATAGCAGGCAATCGAGTCATTACGCGGCACATCGTTTAATTGAAAAGTGATCGGGATCTTCGTGTGCACATGCCGATACGTTAATCCTCTCTTAGTGAATGGAGGCGGATACCTTCGGGCCGGAAAAGTTGGGAATGAATCATGAATGTTGACGATGCGCGCACTGTTTATAACCGTCCTATTGAAGCGGGAAACAAAGTCAGGGTCTCCAATGCGAGGACTGCCGTACGTATAGACAAACGGATGCTTGAATCCGGTGTTTACGGCAATATCCAAAGCGGCCAGCGTGGCCAAAGCTCCGCCGTAGTTGTGACCGGTAATATACAACTTTTTCGATGTCGAAAGCTTGGTTAATTCACGGATGATTTGGTTTCGGGTTGACCGATACAAGCATGTAAAGCCGCGCGACGTTTTCCCACCGTTTCGGACGAATGGATACGGGATCAAAAAGATGTCATACGCGGCAAGAAGATCTGCCGGATACGAAGCGTATCCTCTGAACGCGACAACGATTTGATCCGGCGACTCGGCAATAAAACCGAATACAAGTTCTGTCGGATTCTCGACATCGGCAAAAGCGCGGATCGTAAAGCGTAGCTTGAAGCCTTTGGGCAAAACCAGCTTTCCCTCGAAAAAGAACGGGTAAGTCTGATAGCTCATCGCTGCGAGAAATATGGCTGTTTTGCTGTTAAAAACATATGCGAACCCCATCTCACCATTTCCTTTCCGCTTTTTGAGGCTTATTCATAGTCATTTCCTCTTATTGTTAATGGTCTTTGATTATTAATATGGAACTCATCTCTAAAAGATGATGTCGCCGACTGGCAAAGATCGTTGTGGGGACACCAAAAAAGCAGCCCCATGATGGCTCAGGCTGCTTCTTGTGCCGTATTCGGTTTTTCTTTCCGTTTCGCCTTAAATAGGAGGAGTCCGCCGATCAGCAAGACCGCGCCCAGCGCTTTCCGATTCGTGAAAGGCACTTGTTCAAGACCGAACCAGCCAGCGGAATCCCACCACAAGGCGCATAATAACTGTGATGCCATGACGATTGAGATGCCGTAGCTAGGTCCAAGCTCTTTAACGCCGTTGACGACGCAAATGACGACCCCAATGCCGAGCAAGCCGCTGAACCAGAACCAGGTTGGCATATAGCCGAAATCCCAGAATGCCGTGCCATGGAACAGCAGCCCCATGCTGAGCGAAGCCAAGAATCCCATCCCGAGCACCAAGGCCGTCGTGGACGTCGAGCTGGCGAAGTCGTTCACTTTGCTGTTGAACATATTTTGAACGCTGATGAAGGAACCTGCAGCCAGCGCCAACGCGATGCCCATGAACATTTAATTTTCCCTCCTTTGTCCGGTTTCATAAATATTGCGGCCAGCCACCGCGGTTAATCCCGTCCGATCGTTCACGAGGAGCGTTCCTCTTCGCCGCTCCACCAGCCCATGGGAGCAGAACGATTGCAGCACGCGGTTTAAGTGGCGATAACTCGTTCCGATCATGTTCGCCGTGTCCTTCAAATCCGATAGGTTCACGTTCGAATGAACCCCCTTGTCATTCTCGACCGAGACGGAGAGCAGATAACTGGCAAGTCTGACCTCCACCGGATGGAGAAGGTTGAAGCTAAGCGAGATCGATTTCAAATAAAATTTCTCGGTTACCATATCCAGCAAAAATCGCAGCAAAGACGCTTCTTCCTCATATTGGCTTAACCATCGTTTATGGAGGCCGATCGCCTCAACGGGGGTAACCGCCGTTACGGTGTTTAGATTCTCTACCCCGCGAATACATTCGATCTCGCCGATGACCCCAAGCGGCGTCATGAAATTGATGAGCAGCGTTTTCCCTTCGCTCGACGTGGTAAACACCTTTACTTTCCCTTGCACGAGTACGAACAAATAATGGGCTTCCTCGCCCTGCAGGCAAAGCGCCTCTTCCGGTTCGAACCGATACAACGCCAGATGTTCCCGCAACGGTTCCGGCAATACTTTCGCCAAGTCGTATTCGTTGAAGTAAGCATTCATGCGATCCCTATCCTTGATCTCTTTCATAACGCCTCGGCCCACTCCCAAATGATAAGATATTATTCAGAACGATAAACACAGGATGCCTAACAGCATCAAAGAAACGCCGACCCATTGCGCCGGTCCCAATCGAAGCGGCTTCTTGCCGAACCAGCCGAACTTCTCCAGCAGGATCGTTACTGCGATTTGGGCGATCAAGATCGCCGATACCGTCAAAGCCGCGCCGATCTGATGAAAAGCCGTAATGTTGCTGTACAAGACAAACGCGGCGAATGCGCCGCCGAATAGAAAGGCCGGGTTCGCTTTTTTCAAATTTCGCCAAGATTTGTCGCCGGACAGCCAAACGATCAGCAAGGCTGCGGCAAATCCTGTTCCCTGGGTCAACGCGGCAGCCTGCCACGTTCCGATTTTCTCGCCGATGACCGCATTTGCAGCGCTCTGCAAGGTCAAGAAGGCGCCGCCTAGACACGCGTATAGGATGCCCTTCATCCGTTCTACTCCTCCTCGTCGTCGATTCTTTCTCTACTTTAATGAAGTATCGGCGATTGGGAAAGGACATATGTCCCAAACTCCGAAAACGAATGAAAAAAGCAGCACGCGGTTGGCAAGCCGTTCTCATGAACGGCCAGCCAAACGTCGTGCTGCGTCAATCTAGTCCGTACAGATGTTCGTTTCTTTACGATTCTCTGCCGATCAAATAATGCAAGAGATTTTTCAGGAAAACGGAATTGCGCGGCAGCTCGTTTAACGCTTCCGTTGCAAGGCAGAAGTGTTCCCACATTTCCATGGCGGCGCCGTCTTTCCCGTATAGCGTAACGAAAGTCGAGGTTTTGTTGCCGATGTCCTGACCTGCGGGTTTGCCGAGCACGGCCGTGTTGCCTTCCGCGTCCAGCAGATCGTCCTTGATCTGGAAGGCGATGCCCGCATGGTATGCGTATTTCGTCAAAGTCGCGATTTCCTTCTCTTCCGCCTTCGCCAGAATCGCGGGCATGACGAGCGACGCCTCGAACGCGATGCCGGTCTTGTAGTAACAAAGCGTATTCAATTGCTCGACCGTCAGCGCTTGGCCTCTGGCGCGCAAATCCATCTCCTGCCCCCTGCACATGTCGGCTGCCTTCCGCGAAGAATATTGAATTAGATTCAGCACCGTCTTCGGGTCGAATGCGGTTAGGGAAGACTGTTCTTCGATCGCCTTCTGAATCATGAACAACCCGGTTAATTCCGCGGTCGCGCTGTCGTGAATGCGGTGGAGCGTCGGGCGGCCCCTTCGGGTCGAAGCATTATCCTGCGACGGAAGATCGTCGAAGATCAGGGACGCGGTGTGCATGTATTCGAGCGATCTCAGAAGCGGCGCGATTGATCCGGCGCTCATTCCGTATTCGTTGACGCACATGACCCAAGCGACGACGGGCCGAATCCTCTTGCCTGAGCCTTCGAGGCTGTAATTGGACGCATCGATCAAGGATTCGTTCAGAAGCGGGACGACGCCATCCTTGGAGATCGGCAGCAGGTCGTTGATCTGCTTGCGTACCGTCCTTACTGTTTCGGCGAACGTTTCTTTCTCACTGCGATTGTTCCGAAGCACGGTCACCAATTGGTCCCTGAGCAGCTTGTCGAAGAAATCGACACGGTCCGCTTTCCGAACCATCTGTTCGATCAGGCTGGCGAATTCCGGATGACCGGAAGCGAACAGGCCCATAATTTCGGCATACTTCTCCGCCCCGGCGCGTGCCTTGAACCGCTTTAATCCGTTGATCGCCCGGTCCAGGATGACCTCCCGCGCCTTGGCATTCGACCGGTAAACATGATGAATCAGGTGAGCGATGACGGCCCAATACATCTCGTACGGATTGACGAGATCGCTCCGCTCGGCATGATATTTCAAATAATAGGTGTACGGCGTAACCGCTCCGTCCTTCATGTCGTCGTGCATATCGGCGAAATCGTCGGCAAGCTGATTATAGATGCCGTAATAAAACGTGCGTTCATCGAAAGTCTCGTCTGCCGCAGCACCGATGACGGATCGGACGATCAGTCTGGAGGAAGACGATTTGATAATAATGGGCAGAAACAACTCTTCGTTGGAATAGCCGTCATAGGCAAGATTTTTGGCGCGGTCCATGTCCTGGGATTCGAAGAAAACATAAGTTTGCTCGTAAAACGCGGGTAACGTTTCCGGACTTTGATAACGTTTGATTGTTTCGAAAGCTTCCCGGAGCTCTGCATGCACGAACTGAATGAGCGCGATGTTCGTACCCGTCCATTCCTTCACATCCGGCACGGATCCATGGAGAAGCGTATGGCGAATCATGCCAGAATATTGTTCTTTCTCCGTTTCTTGGAGCACGCCCGAGTCCAGCAGATCGTCGATGAACGGGTAGGTTAATCCGTACGAATAACCTAACCGGATCGCTTCGTCCAGTCTGCGGGATCGTTCCGCAGGCGAGACCGTATCGTCCATGTCGTCCAACACATGCATCGTAACGCCGATGATGATTTTGATCAATTTACGTACGGCATGTTCGGCGTTCATCTCGACCGGGATCTGAGCGGATACGGATCTAAGTTTGTCGATAGCCCAGATCATGGCGGTTTCGATGCCTTCCTTTTGCGCCCATCGGTACAGACCGGCCAAGCTCATATAATCCGGCTGTTTTCCGGTGTCCGATCCCGATGTCGCGGATTGGATCAAATGATTTTTGATAAACGAGACCAGGTTTTTGATCTTGTTCGAAGTATCGGGCGCGGCCAAGTCTTTCCCCAAATCCCTCATGTACATATACGTCACGCTGCGGTCCAAATAATCGTCCAGGTTGCCCGTTTGCTTCTGCCAGCGCAAATACCGGCTGTAATCCTTAAGATCGGGTTTTGCCGGGGTTCTGGAGAGAATGGAAAGCCACGATCGGCGTTTGATATGATTTTTTTTCCAAGCTTGTATGTCTGCCGCTAAGATGGGCACGTAGGTTTTATCCTTGACGCCAGCTTGAAGCGCGGCCAAATAGCTCGCTGCCCTCAGCTCGGCCTTACGGTACCATAGATCGGCATAATCGGACGTCATAACATTACTCATAGAATGGATTCCCTCAACTCTGCAATTTAATGACTTCTTCGTTTTGAATTAGTTGTGTATACGTGACGGATCGTTTTGGGTTACAGGATCAGTTGATGATGAGCCGGTCCATTCCGATGGCGCTAATCAGCAGCCTTTCTTTCTTATTACCGGTCAATTGTTGCGTCCAGTCGACGAAACCGCCATCGCCAATCGCATGTTCCTTGCCCTCGATAGTCGTTTTGATCGTAAACTGCAGTCCTTTATAGTAACGATTCTCCGTATTCGGAGCCCCGATGCTTACGGCAATATGATTCGAATGCAAATCATCCGCGACTCTCCCGAGGAACCCGCTGCTGTCGGTATAACCGCTTCGTTCACTGAGGATGACTTCAATCTTCGATTGAAATAGGGATTGGAACTGGAGCTGGTACACGCGAAGATGTTCCTTTAGAGATTGGATTTCGAAGCCGTATGATCCTCGGTCCACGCCGGAAGTTACCATGCAGAACAAGTGAAAGTGAGGCAGCATGCCTGGCGATTGTCCGAAAAATTGGGCGCGAACATGTCTATGCGTCGTACAAAAACGCAAGAGATCATCTCGAGTGTCTTTCCGATCTTTAAGCAGCTTCGCAATGTGCAGAGCGAGAAGGTTTGTTGCATCCGGTACGACTTCGGTACCCCGAAGCGCGGAAATGACTTTATTCTGATCGACCATGCCGATGACCGAACTGCTGCCGAGCGGCGCGACGGGCGACAATTGAATAGGCGTAACGCCATTATCCTTAGCGATCTGAAGGAGATCGATTTCCAATCGTTTGAGGATAATCGGTTCTACCTGTGCGGGATGCACGAAACGATTCTCCCGGTATCTTTTGAGCAAGTCGCTGGGTGATGACAATTTTGTTTTTTCCCGAAATACGTTTAGAAGAAGCGTATTCAGTTCGCTGCCAGTGAGTCTTTCGGACAATAAAGCGATTAGGTTGTCTGTCCCTAGCTTTTTGAGGATTTTTTCAAGATCGGCCGTAGAATAGGAGTTGTCCATGGCATTCATTCTCCTTCGATAAAATCGCCAGGATTGAAAAAAGGACCGCCTACGATTCGATAGCAGGTGTCCGTTTTTGAAGCGCGCTCGGAAAAAATTACAAATCCAGCTTCAGTCTAATCATATCCTTGCAAGGGATGCCGTTCTCGACGATGGCTTCTTCGTAATGCCGAACGAAAAAATCATGATCGATTCCCGCTATGCGAAAGCCGCATTTTTGATAAAGGGCTAATTGCGGAAGACTGGAATTGCCCGTTCCGATTTCAATCGTTCTGGCTCCGAGATTTCTGGCTTCGTCGATCGCGGCCAATACGAGTTTTGTGCCGAACCCCTTGCCTTGATGGTTTTCGTGAACGGCTATATTGACGATTTCATAGGTTTTGGGATGGGTAGCAATCAGAACGAACTGGCCGATCGCATCATCATGCAAGTATGCGACGTAACAACGACCACGCGCGATATAATCGTCGATCATTTCTCTGGATGGATCTGCAAGAAGAAGCAATTCATAAGGAACTTCATCATGCAATTTGTCAATGAGTCTCAATTGAAGGAGATTCGAAAGCATATACCGACTTCCCTTTTAACGTAATCTGGCATTCATGTTCATCAACCGTAACAAACTTCATGGGAGGCGTCAATGAGGAAGTCAAGCAGCAACGGCAAAACAAAATCGGTCCTGCCTCATCCGTGGCGGACGATGAAGGACCGATTGACAATCATAGATTCATTGCTGCATGACTATTCGTTAATCGTACCGTTGCCCTTCGGGTATTCCTTGACGACTACGGCGCTGTCGGCAAGCTCGTAAGAGATGGTCGCTTCCGCGTAGACGTCTTCGTCGTACATCACGTACGTATAACAGTGGTCGACGCCCAGCACGTCGCCAAAGCGATCTTGGACGTAGCTGTTGATGAACTTGGCTTTCGCTTCCTTCGACAAGCTGTTGAACAGTTTGACGTCCTCCTGCGACGACAGCTGGATGAACATCATCGCTTCGTTTCTGTCCAGGTCATAATTATTCTGATAAATTCCGTCAACAAAGCTATAACCCGCATTTCGGGAAAGCAGCTTGATATTGGAATCGTCAGTAACGGTTGGTTCTTCCTCGCCGATAAATTCATCTTCATCCCAATAGCCGATTTGAGTGATCGTTTTACCATCTTTTTGTTTAATAAAACCAAAACCGTCCATAAATCCGTTGTAAACCTCTCCGATATAACGCGAGCCGTCTTCCAAATAAAAAATGCCGACACCGATTATGTTATTGTCTTTGAATTGACCCCTGTAATCTTTTTTTCCGTTATCCAAGTACACCGTTCCATAACCATGGGCTTGATTATCCACGAAGAATCCTTCATAGTTTAATTTTCCTTCGAAATAACTTTTGCCGCGATAACGATTTCCGTTTAACCATTCACCTTCGTAATTCATCTTACCGTCTGTGTAAGCTTTTCCTTGCCCTTGGAGCTTACCGCGATAGAAGGAGCCTTTGTAATAAGTGCGATCGTCAAAGTATATCGTTCCTTCGCCATGCAGCGCGTCGCCGCTGAAATCGCCGACATATGCGAGAGAATCGTCGGCGTACAGCCATTTGCCGCTGCCTTCGCGCATGCCATCGACAAAAGTACCTTCATAATAGGAACCGTCGCTGTACACGTTTTTGCCCGTGCCATGGAACCGGTTGTTCTTGAACTCGCCTTCGTAATACGAGTTTCGGTCTTCAAGGTCATACATGATGCCGGTCCCTTCGATAACCCCGTTTTTGAAGCTGCCTTCGTAGAAAACTTTGCCTCTGTACAGCAAGGTCCCTATGCCGTGAGGAACGCCGTTCAGTTTATCCCCTTCATAGATCGTATGATTCGAATACAAATAGTCGAAGTTATACGACGTGACCGTGCTGTCGATATACACCGATCTCGTCTCTCCGTCCCATAACACTCTTCGGCCTGTCGCTTCGCCGATGAAACGAAGCGGCACCATCGTATTGCCAGACATCAGCGTAGGCGCGGCGGCAAGCGTCAACGTCCTTCCGCCGACCGTAGCGGTTTTGCTGTTAATGGTGAGCTCGATCTTCAATTTTTCTTTTGTGCCTGTAACCTTCTTGGTCGCCTGGTCCCATCCGACCTGCAGACCGAATTTCTCGAAGAGCGGTCGGAACGGGACCATTGTTGAACCATTGACATTAGCTGGACTCACAGGGAAATACATTTGCTCGCCATCGATGAACACTCGAATCGTCTCCGGATGCTGGTTAACTAAATCCGGATCCATCTTTACGATATTGACGCCATCTTTCTCTAACTGATCGACGACGCTCTTTCCTTCCTCGCTCAGACCGCTGCGGTCGATTGCGAGCATCGACAATTCCCGAACAGTCTTAAGCGCTGAAATGTCGAGATTTTTATGGCTCCCGTAAATAATGACGGAATGAAGGAACAACGCTTCTTCCAGGCCTTGCAAAGTTTTGACGTTCTCGCCATTGTCGATCAGAAGGCTAGTCAGAATCGCCACTTCGTCTTCCGTGACGGGCTCTTTGCTAGGCAAGGCAAGCTCTTCCCGGATTTCCGCTTCCAATCCTTTGTCTAATGCGGTTTTGAATAAAGCGTGTGTCGTGCTCGGGGCGCTCCATGCGAGAGTACCCGCTGCGATTGCGCATGCAATCATGAACTTGCCTAGTCGATTGATCAAACAACTTCCACCTTCCGAACGAGTAATAGTTGGTATCACTTTCATTAAATACGCGATTCGCGTCGAAAATCCTTCCAAACTTCGCCAGTTCAATTGACCTTTTTCAACAAAAAAAGCCGCGAATATCGCGGCTCCAATCATTTAATCATTCATTTGTTTGTTGCTTAAGTCATTTAATCAACTTAATCATTAATCTCATTAATCATTTACGGATTTCCATGCTTCGAGTCCAAGCGCAAGCGATCCGCATAATGCTGCATTTTCTCCTAAGCCAGGCGGTACGATATATTCATTAATGTCGTTAAGTAAAGGAGCTGCGCTTACGTAGCCATTCAGATTGCGGGTCACTTCAGCTCGGATCATCGGCAGCAGCTGCTTCTGGTGCATGACTCCTCCCCCGAGCACCACGCGTTTCGGCGAAAGCAGGAGGATCGTCGACGTGACGGCCTGCCCGACATAATAGGCTTCCATGGCCCAGGCGGGATGATCCTCTGCAAGCTCGCTTCCCTTGATCCCCCATCGTTTCTCGATAGCCGGACCCGCCGCCAAACCTTCCAAACAATCGCCATGGTAAGGACAGCTTCCTTCGAAACGATCCTCCGGATGACGCCTTGGCAGCAAATGGCCGCCTTCCGGATGAACAAGGCCGTGAACAAGCTTGCCTTCCGAAAAGACGCCGACGCCGATGCCCGTCCCGATCGTGAAATAGACGCAGCTATCGAGTCCTTTCGCCGCGCCCCATACCGCTTCCCCGTATGCCGCGGCGTTTACGTCCGTATCCCAGCCGAATGGAATATCGAATGCCTGCTTGAGGGTTTCGACGAATGGATAACCGGACCAGCCGGGTTTCGGCGTCGTCGTGACGTAGCCGTAAGTCTGACTTGCCGGATCGATGTCGATCGGACCGAAGGTTCCGTTGCCAATGGCCTGCACGCCCTTATCTTTGAAATACGAAATGATTTGCTCCATTACTTTCTCTGGCTGTTCGGTCGGGAAGCTGATGCGGTCCTCGATAACGCCTTGTTCATTCCCGATGCCGCATACGAATTTCGTGCCGCCGCCTTCGATGGCTCCGATTCTCATGTGTGATCGATCTCCTTCTCTGCGATGATCGTGTTTAAGGGCTGCCCCATAAGGACAGCCCGGTTTTCCTCTTCTAATCTAGCCTTGAACACTCCCGCCACCTAAGAGGTGGGGGATTCTTGGGTCGTTGCTTCTCATGGAGCAAAGTTATATCGATATTTTCTAACGAAAACATCGTACACCAAGCGATCCCTGTGGTTCCCACAGTTTTTTTCTTTGTTACAACGCCATGGCTTTTATGTTCTGTGCTGCATTCCTATCTCGGTCATGTACCGTTTGACAGGATGAACACTTCCATACGCGAATGCTCAAATCTTTCACCTCTGCTTGTTTGTTCCCGCAGACGTGACAGGTTTGGCTCGTTGGGGCAAACGTTGGTGTCTCCTTAATCACTCGGCCATACCAATTAGCCTTGTAATGCAGTTGTCGACTCATTTCACCCCAGGAAGCATCCGCAATGTGCTTGACGAGGTGGCGATTCTTCATCATGTTGGCAATGCGTAAGTCCTCGATACAGATCGTTTGGTTTTCACGAATCCATCTCGTGGTCTGCTTATGAATGACATCTAATCGACTGTTTCGAATCCGCTCATGGATTTGGGCTACTTTTCTCTTCGCCATGGACCAGTTACTTCCGCCTTGCTTTCTTCTCGCCAGGATGCGTTGCCACTTCGCGAGCAACCGTTCATACCGCAACGTATATCTTGGATTATCCATGGCAAGACCTTCCGAAGTCACAGCAAGCTGCTTGATGCCCACGTCAATGCCAAGAATCCCGTCGGTTAAGGGAAGGGGCAGGATGTCTACCTCGCACACTACCGATACAAACCATTTGCCGCTTGGGGCAAGTCGTACTGTAGCCGATAGGATCCGGCCTTCGATCTCTCTGGACTTGGCATAGGGCATCCATCCCAGCTTGGGAAGCTGCAAACGATCTCCCTTCACGGCAATGTTTCCATTCGTATACCGAGTCGTGTAGCTGTGTACAAGATGCTTGCGACTCTTGAAGCGAGGTGACTCATTTTGCTTATTGATGAAACGCTGAAATCCGTCAGCTAAGTTTCGCACAGCCGACTGCAGGGCGATGCTGTCCACTTCTTTCAACCAAGTCCACTCACGCTTCATAGCAGGAAGCTGCGATGCACAGGTGCTGTAAGACAAACCTTTGCCTGTATCCTGATAGGTGTGATTCCATTTCGCCAGGAGATGGTTAAACACAAAGCGACAGCAGCCCAATGTTTTGCGCAACTGTACGGCTTGTTCATGATTAGGGTAGATGCGAAATTTGAATGCTTTATGCTGAAGCATCGTTTGATTCATCACCTCGCTAAGAGAGGGTAATTTGTCAACTCACCCAATAATAGCACATACGTTCCTGTTTAGCCACCAACAAAATTCCCGTTTCATCCCTTACCTACACCCTCACTTCATGAGTGAGGTAGCTTAGAGACAGGACTATTCTCAGTGTTTATGATAAAATCGATTCCATTGTCCATATCTCCAATGAACGAATGCCCATTTGATTGTCGCCCATAAGTTGCAAACCGAGGGAATCGGGTCGGCTCGGATAGGCCCGGGTGGTCAAGCTTTTTAACCCGTTTGCATAGGCTTCGATCATGGATCGGTCCAAGTACACATGCAGACGAAGCGGCTCGCCCAATAGGTCGATAGTTCCCGATTGCACGCCGCGCGTGCGCTCTTCCTCGGATAACGTCGTTTTCTCCCGGTCGACGCCTAACTCGGAATTGCCGCGGTCATAATAAATCAGCGTTTCTTCTTCTCGCGAAGGAGATTGACGAACCCATAAGCCAATTCGCTCCTCCGATTCCGACTTCTCGATTTCGATCCGGATTTCGAGCATATCGCCATGGACTTCCGCGAGAACCCGGTTTGCCTCTTCCAACGTTTCATTACGCAACGAACAAAGCTGCTTGCCGCGCAGCGATTCCAATTCCCGAATCGGCTCCACGCCAAGACGGCCATCCGGGCGCAAATAAATGCTCACCGGCAATCCGGCATTGTGAGCCCAGCCGGAATCGTAGTCGAGCTGCGGCGTCCGTTCCCCCTGCGCGATCGTGAAAATAATGTTCCGGCCGGTCTTTGGATCGACCATGCCGCTAGGACCCGTAAAATGAAAATCGCCGACGTCGATTAATTGCGGCTCTTCGTGGTCGGGAACGAATCGAACCCGTTCGCGATCGAACTCGCCGATCCAGTAATACACCTCCACATCGGCGCCAGGTCCAAGCGGACTGATAAGGAATACATGTTTCTCTCGATCGTTTGCGTCCTTGCCAAGCGGCAGCAGCACGGGCAGCTCCCACATATTGCCTAGGTGTGGATATTTGGAAGGGTCGCTTACGTAAAACGGACCTTGATATTCCCAATCGATCATGTTCCCGGATGTATAAGCAAGTACGGACCCGCCCTGCCCGTCCGTTCCTGAGCCGATCAGCAAGAACCACGTATCGCCGTCCTTCCATACGAACGGATCCCGAAAGTCGCCGAACATGCCTTGACCTTCCTCCTGCACGATCAGCGGCGTCGGATGTTTCACCCAATTCGTCAAGTCGGCGTCCCGATCCTCGCGGAATCGGCTTCTCGCAAGCCCTACCCGCTGATTGGGCTTCGCGCTGTCGTCGCCTGCCGTGAAGAATAGGGCAGGAACGCCGAATTCATCGTAGGCCGCACTTCCAGACCATACGCCATCGGGGTCTACCGCTCCGCGCTCGGGAGCGAGAGCGATCGGCAGATCCCGCCAATGCACCATGTCTTCGCTTACCCAATGGCCCCAATGGATTTGTGCCCAATAGGGACCTTGCGGGTTATGCTGGTAGAACAGATGATAAAGTCCTTCGAAATAGATCGGCGCATGCGGCTCGTTCATCCAATGGACAGGCGGACTCGCATGGTATTGCGGACGATGGCGGTCGCTTAATAACGGAGCCCTTTCCAGCCGGATATCGGCAAGCGGAATGATCGGCGCAATGCCTCCATGCGGGCGCAGCGCGTCTTGATAAACATGGCGAACTTCATCCGCGGACAAGGCTCGGTCGTAAATTCCGACATCGTCCATCAAGCCGTCGAACATATTGTGGCGGAAAGCTTCTGCGAGCACCGTCGCCTGATTGTTTTTTCCAATCAACAGCTCTCCCGAGCATATGCTGATCGGCGTATCTGCCGGAGTCGACTGTTCCGCAACCTGTTCCCCGTTCAAATACAGCTTCATCATCGCTTCCGTCCGGTCGAACGTTGCGACGATATGGGACCATTTCCCTTTCTCCAGCGGAAGATGGCGGCACCAAATTTCATGCCATTGTCCGCCAATCCCCAGCTGCAGCGACCAGGTACCATGCCTGAACATCCCGAACGCGTATCCTTCCGCCACTTCGCGGTTATGCTGGTTTACGATGGACGAAAGCCTTCCATCCGCACCCCACTCGTAGGATCGCGGCGCAACCCAGGCCGAGATCGTCAAAGCGTCGCCCAAGACGGGCGCCTCCTCCGCCGCTCGAGCGATCCATGTGGAGTAGCCGTCGAACAGCAGCGCGCCTCCGCATACCCCCGGTCGCCACTGTGGCTCCGATGGTTCGCCGAATCTCCCTTGGCGCAGCGCGTAAAACACTTCGTCCGATCTTCCGCTTGCAACGTCCGTTGCGCGGTCACCGCGACCTTCGTCGAACGTCCAATTCGCAACCGGGCCACCGCGGTCCGTTTGTTTATTCGTATCGTTATCCATGCTAAGCCTCCTTGGTTCCAAGCTCGTTAACCATGCGCCGCTTCGGCGGCAACCGTCGCGTAGATGGATTGGAGCGGATACAGGCGAAGCGAACGTAGATGAACGTCCCCGCCAACCGCATACAATTCGAGTCCGTCTTCGCCTTCAAGCGGGAACAATTGGTCGGTCATGACAAGACCTCCGTCATTTGCGAACACTTCGAGGGATGAACGATCGAGCCAGAGAGTAAGTTTAATGAGGCGATCCTTCGCTTCTAGCGGCGCTCCGTGCCTGCAGCCGAACTCGGCATGGAAATCCAGGATGCCCGACTCAGTCCGGTCGATAAACAGCTGGCCGGTTCGGACGTCGTAACCGACAACCGTTTGCCCGCCGCCAGCATGCAGCTTGATTCCGAATTCCGCAGCCGTTCCCAGCTCGAATTCCGCTTCAAGCTCCAATTGCCTTCCGCATTGGCCGACGATAAGATCTCGACTTTCGTTAATGCGCTCGTCCTTCCATTGGCTTCCGGATAACCGCAGCTGACGGATGGCGTCAACCAGTTGCTGGACTAGACGAACGCCCTCCCGTTCCTGTCTTAGCGTTAACTTGCGCGTTAACGTCATCGCTCCGCGCCAGCCGACCGTCGGGATCTGGTTAGCATACTTCCAGTTGTTCATCCAGCCGATGAGCAGCCGCTCCGATTCGGTTCCCGGCGCGTCTGACCAAGTGACGCCAGCATAGTTGTCCCGGCCGTAATCCAGCCAAAGCACGGTGTCTGCCGAATGCTCGTTCGTGAACGACAGTCCGTCGAATTCGCCGATAAAGTATTGCGTTCTCGAACCTTCCGGACAAGAAGGATTGTCGCCGATGCTTACGATCAGTACCCACTTCGAAGCCCCGTCGCCGCCTTCGACCGGCAGCTCGAACAGATCGGGACATTCCCAAACGCCATCGTGAGAGCCTTCCTCCGCGCCGAATTCGCTGGCGAACGTCCAATCGATCAGATTGGGCGAGCGGTACAAGAAGAGTCGGTCGCCTGCTGCTAGCACCATGATCCACTGCTCCGTCTGCTCGTGCCAGAACACTTTGGGATCGCGGAAATCCGGATAACGTTCGTCTTCAAGCACCGGATTGCCCGGATACGGAATCCAGGTGCGTCCTTTGTCTTTGCTGTATGCGATGCTTTGGCGCTGCTTGGACGCATCCGAGCCCGGAATCATTTCCGTCTGTGTATAGACGGCTACAAGTCCCGGCTCCCCGCCGAAGAACCCGCTCGTGTCGTTGCTGTCGACAACCGCGCTGCCGGAGAAGATCGTTCCGTTATGATCGGGATACAGGGCGATCGGGAGATGCTCCCAATGCACGAGATCCTTGCTGACCGCATGGCCCCAATGCATCGGACCCCATACGGAGCTGTCCGGATGATGCTGATAGAATAAGTGGTACTCCCCTTCGAAATAAACCATGCCGTTTGGATCGTTCAGCCAATTGGCTTCTGGGGTAAAATGATACTGCGGTCGCAGCGGATGGATTGCATTCGTCTTCATCGGTTTCTCTCTCCTTTTATCTGTCTAAAAAAAATAAATGTTCAAAAAGTCCGGTTTTCAGCACCGAGAAGATTGAAAGAAGCTAGGAACTGAGGAGCGGAGCGTAGTGGAAGCTACGTGAGCACCGGAAGGTCCGGCTGAATTCAAGATTCGATGTCGAATAAACTTCATGGTATACATCGTGATCAAAAGTGGACTTTTTGAACTTCATCTAATGAGGAATACGGCCGGGATGGAGCCGTCTAAGAGAGGCAACATCCCGAGCCGACCTTTCCTAGCTATTACTTTTGTGCTTCCTTGTAACGGTCAAGCGCGGTTTGGTACAATTCCATAAGCTTGCTAAGACCCATATCTTCCACCGTCTTCACGTAGCTGTCCCACGCTTTGTCGTCCAAGCCTTCCACGATAAATTTCGCGCGCTGCGTGTTTACGAATTTGATCAGTTCGGGTTCGATTTGGTTGATCGTATCCAGTTCTTCCGGCAGGAAGAAAATCGTCGGGTAGTTTTCCTTCTCCATGAACGGCTCGTAATATTTTTCCAGATCCGTCTTCCGCTGCTTCGCTCGCGGCTCCATATCGACGATCGTCTTGAAATGTTCGGCCGTAATGACGCCGGCGCCGTTCGGCGCGACCTTCTGGCGGAACTCGCCCATGGATACGCCTTCTTCTAGCGGAAGGTTGACCAGCTTGCCGTTCGCGTCTTTCTCGTAAATGACGCCGATCGGTCCCCAGTGAATTTGCGCGGCCATGTACGGCTCATATTGCTGATCGATCCAGCGCATCGTCGCTTCCGGATGTTCGTTATCTTTCGTAATGACAAAGGCGTTCCTGCCAGGACCGCCGCCGTTGCCTCTTCCGATCGTCTTTTTGCCGGTCGGGCCGGTAAGCGGAGGTACGAGCGCATAGTTGGCCGCTTGCTCCGTGCCGACGACCTCTTCGATTTCCCACCAAACGTAGGAGCCGAGCGACGGGTCCGGCGTTTTGCCTTTCGCCAAATATTGAGGAGCGTCCTGCGTGAACGACTCCGGATCGATCAGGCCTTGCTTATACCATTTCTCGTTGAAATAAGTGAGCGCTTCCTTGTATTCCGGCTGCGTAGCGGTAAAGATCACTTTGCCGTCGCGGACGATCCGGTGCTCCAGATTGTCCGGCAGGCCGAAGGCGCCGAACAAGCCCGCGATATCCATGCACCACTGCATATGCATGAAGCTGAGCGGTATTTCGTCAGCTTTGCCGTTGCCGTTCGGGTCCTTCGTTTTGAAGGCGACAAGCGCTTCCGTATACTCGTCAAGCGTTTCCGGGAATTTCAGTCCCAGCTTGTCGAGCCATTGCTTGTTAATGACATGGAAGAACGGATTCGTGCCGAGTTCGTTCTCTTCCCATGTCGGCAAGCCGTAGATATGGCCGTCGGGAGCGGTAATCGCCGCTTTCACATCCGGCCTTTCCTCGAGCAGCTTCTTCAAATTCGGAGCGTATTGATCGATCAGGTCCTCCAGCGGAATGATCGTGCCGTCTTCGCCGTACGTAATTAATTCATAATCGGAAAATTGCGAAGCATAAAAAGCGTCAGGCAGATCGCCGCTCGCCAGCAGCAGGTTTTTCTTCTCGAGATAGTCGGTGTCCGGAATGTTCGTCCAATTGATATGAACGTTCGTATCCTTTTCGAGACGCTTGAAAATTTCCATTTCGTTATACTCCGGCGCCAGCGCGGCTTTCGGAGAAACGATCTCGAGCGTCAATGTTTCATCGACGATCGGCAATCCCTCTTTGTTGAAGCTCGCTTCCTCGCCGGTCGGTTTGTTGCCTCCGTTCGCTCCTCCATTCTCAGGCGCTTGGTTGCCATTGTTGCCGGTACAAGCGGAAAGCATCAAACTGGCCGTTAAAACCATGCCGACTGCGGTCTTTTTCATCTGTGATGATCCTCCCTTAACGGTTCTATATGTTTATTTATCATCATCCGGGATCCGATCCGCGGTTTTACGTCACCCGGCGATAATCAAGCTGAGTACGGCCTCGCGCCGTATTACCCTTTGATGGAGCCGATCATGACCCCTTTGACGAAATAACGCTGAAGGAACGGGTAGAGCGCCAGCAGCGGCAAGCTTGCGATAATAATGACGCCGTATTTGATCAGCTCCGTCACTCGGAGCTTGGCGGCATACGATTCGACGTCGATCATCATGCTGGAGTTGACCTGATTCTGAACCAGGATGTTTCTCAGCACGAGCTGGAGCGGGAATTTCGATTCTTCGTTCAAATAAATCATGGCGTCAAAAAATCCGTTCCAGAAGCCAACGACGTGGTAAAGCACCATTACCGCGATGATCGGCTTAGACAGCGGCAGCACCATGCGGAGAAAAAATCTCGTATTCGAGCAGCCGTCGATGAATGCAGCTTCTCGCATTTCGTCCGGAATCGTGCTTTGGAAAAACGTGCGTACGATGATGATATTGAACACGCCTGCGGCTCCGGGAACGACAAGCGCCCAAATCGTATTGATCATGTTGAGGTCCTTGATCAGCAAGTAAGTCGGGATCAATCCCCCGCCGAAAAACATCGTGAACATAAAGAACCACATAAACGCGCTCCGGCCGATCAAATCCCTCCGCGCCAGCGGGTAAGCGGCCATTAGCGTGATCGTCACGCTGATCGCGGTTCCTACGATCGCATACAGAAGCGAATTTCCGTAGCCGATCCAGATGGACGAATCCGCGAAGATCCGCTCGTAGCCGTCCAAGGTCAGCCCCTTCGGAAACAGCCATATTTCGCCTGAATAGATCAGGTTAGGATCGCTGAAGGACGCGATGAGCACAAAATAAAGCGGATACAAAATGAGCAGCATACCGATTGTTAGTAGCGTATAGTTGACGATGTCGAACAAGACATCGCTTTTCGTTTTTCGAGCAAGCAGCGTATTCATGGTTATTCCCCCTACCACAAGCTGGTTTCCGTCAGCCGTCTGGCTACCCGGTTTACCGTTATTAGAAGCACTACGTTAATGATGGCGTTGAATAGGCCGATTGCGGCGGAGAAGCTGTATTGCGCCTTTTGAATACCGAGCTCGTAAACATAAGTCGGAATAATGTTCGAAGCCGCGTAATTCAGATCGCTCTGCATCAGGTACGCTTTCTCGAAGCCGACGCTCATGATGTTGCCCAGCGCCAGCACCATCAAAATGATGATCGTGGGCAGAATGCTCGGGATATCGACATGCTTCACCCGCTTCCACTTGCTGGCCCCGTCCATGACGGCCGCCTCGTGCAGCTCGGGATTAACGCCTGCGAGAGCCGCCAAATAAATAATGGTGGCGAATCCCGTTTCTTGCCAAATGCCGGAGAGCACATACAAGGGCCGGAACCAGCTTTCGCTTGCCATGAACAGGACCGGTTCGCCGCCGAAGAATGTGATGACATGGTTCACGATACCGCTGTTCGGGGAGAGGAATACGCCCAGCATCCCCACAAGCACGACGGTCGATATGAAATGCGGCGCGTAGATGACCGTCTGCACGAACTTTTTATATCGTTTCCCTATCATCTGATTGAGCATCAGCGCCACGATAATCGGAACCGGGAAGCTGAAGACGAGCGAGTACACGCTTAACAAAATGGTGTTTTCCATGATCGGCCAAAAGTTGTACGCTTCGAAAAACCGGATGAAATGCTCGAAGCCGACCCACTCGCTGCCCCATATTCCTTTGCTCGCCCGGAAATCCTTGAACGCGATTTGAACGCCGTACATCGGGTAATACCTAAACACGAGATAAATCGCTACCGCCGGCAACAGAAACAAGTAAAGCTCATAGTTTTGTCTGATCTTTACCCAGGTGCGGTTGCCGCGCCCGCTGCTCCCCTTCGTTTGCTGCAGCACTTCCGGCTCTGCCGTTCTCATCTTTCATTCCACCTTCCACCCTCTTGCGCAATCGTTTACGTCATACTCGTAAATCGGTTCTGATTTCATCTTTCATGACGAATTGCGATTCTTTTTCTTCAGAAAAACGTTTACGTAATCGTTTGTCTTGATTATAAGCGCTTTCATGCACACACGTCAAGGCTATTTTTACGGTTTTCTTAGGATTAAGTTTATCAGCCATTTCGATCGTAAGCTTTCGATTAGTTTTCCTATTTTCTTTCAAAAAAATCCGCTTCCCCTGGCGAACCGGCATGGATAAACGCCGGCCCGCAGAGGTTGCGGACGTTTCTTTCGCAGCTGCTAAGGCCGCTAATTCATGAATCCGATCGCCGTTAATAAGCGTCTCAGCATGCTAGGCATCAACTACCCCATAAAGTAGAATATTATGCAATCAATCAATCGTTTGCGCAATCGTTTACGTATCAGTCAAAAAAGAATAGTCAGCTCGATTGTCTGACTATTAGTTTGGCTGTAAGCCTATGTTCCTGCAGCGATGCTGTGGCGTTGTCGATACGCTCCAGCATCACCTCGGCCGCTTTCACGCCTAATTCGAAGGCAGGCTGCTCGATGACGGTAAGCGGAGGCGACGTAATGCGTGTCCATTGGAATTCGTCGTAGGCGACGACGGCCATACGATCGGGAACATTGATTTTTTTCTCCTGCAGGTAAGAGATGACGCCCATCGCCATGACGTTATCCGTCACGAATATCGCCGTCGGCTGCTCCTGAAGCAAGGACTCCGTCATGTTGGATCCGCTGGCGAGCGAAACTTCGCCAATTCGGATAAGGGAAGGATCCGGCGCAATGCCTGCTTCGGACAAGGCATCGAGATATCCGGCGTACCTTTCTTCCGTCGTCGTGAGCGTAAGCGGACCCGAGAGGTAGGCAATTCGCGTATGCCCCTTCGCGATCAGCATTTGAACCGCTTCCTTGGATACGGTTTTGTTGTCCACCACGACGCTGTCCCTTCTGCAATTAACAGGCACTCGGTCCAAATAAATAACGGGATAATCGCCGAACAGCCGCTCGTAATCGAGCTCTCTGCTTGAAGGCGCCATAATGAGGCCGTCGATCATCTGAGAGCCGAGCATCCGGATTTCATCCGTCTCGAACGCCTCTTCCTCGTGGGAATCGCTAAGCACGAGATGGTATTGATGCTGCTTCAGCACGCTTTGAATGCCGGCAGCGACCGACATGAAAAAAAAGTTCGACGTTTCCGAGGCAAGAATCGGCGCCAGAAACGCGATGACAAACGATTTGCGGCTGCGAAGCGATCGTGCCACGGAGTTGATTCGGTAGTTCAAGTCGTCCATCGCCTGGTGGACCTTCTGTTTCGTTTCTTCGGAGACGAACCGCGTGCCGTTAATGACATGCGATACGGTAGCCGTCGAAACATTGGCCTGCTTGGCCACGTCTTTGATGCTTATATTTTTGTTATCAGTCATATTCACACACCTATGTTCCATTCGATTATGCAAATCGTCTACCGCAAGCGAATAATCTAGCGTAAACGTTTACATAGCTTTACTTTATGATATAGGCGTCTGCTTTGTCAATGTTTCTCAAATAAAAAACGATGATGGCACGGGATTATTGTTTTTTGTTCTCCGCTACTCCTGCGTTAGGAATCGATAACCAATGCCGGGTTCTGTTGCGATAAACCGCGGACGCGTTGTGTCTTCCTCCAGCTTCTTGCGAAGATGGCCGATATAAACGCGTAAGTAATGTTGCTCCGTTTCGCTGGCGTGGCCGCCCCACACTTGCTGCAGCAGCTGGCGCTGCGTAATGACTTTGCCCGCGTTAGAAGCCAAAATTTTGAGAAGATCGTATTCGGTAGGCGTCAGCTTGACTTTCTCGCCGCCCAATTCGACGTTCCGTTGGGCCAGGTCGATCACGAGTTCGCCGAACCGAAGTATCGGTTCATTGGCCGACTTGGCGACATGGCGCAGTGCTACGCGAATGCGCGCCACCAATTCCCCCATGCCGAACGGTTTCGTGACATAATCGTCCGCGCCGCCGTCGAGCGCGGCAATTTTATCTTCTTCCCTGTCCTTGGCCGTCAGCACGATAATCGGCACCGAGGACCATTCGCGAATCCTTCTGAGCACGTCCATGCCGCTCATTTCCGGCAGTCCTAGATCGAGAACGATCAGATCCGGATGGCTTATGGACGCTTGCATGACACCCGCTTCGCCGTCGCCCGCTTCGGCGATATCGTAGCGATGCGCCTGAAGCGTTACTTTGAGCAGCTTACGGATTTGGGGTTCGTCGTCGATGATCAAAATTTTGGCGCCTTTCTCGTTTGTGCTCATCGTTATTCGATGCTCCCTTCCCTGTCATTCGGAATCGCATGAGCCTCTCGATGCGCGGGGAGGGTTATCGTCATGACCGTGCCCCGGGCTCCGTTCGGCTCAGCCGTAATCGTACCCCCGTGCAGCTCCACGATTCCTTTGCATATGGCAAGACCGAGGCCGGTTCCCGGCACGTGGCTCGTCATCTTCGCGCGATAAAATTTATCGAAGACGCGTTCTCTTTCAGACTCCTCGATCCCCATTCCGGTATCGGCGACCGCAATGGAGACGGTACCCGCTTCCGCTTTAACCTCGATTGTAATTTCGGAATAATCGGGCGAATATTTGATCGCGTTGCTGACGACGTTCGTCATGACTTGCTCCAGAAGCACCTCGTCGCCCAGGATGATCGGAACCTGCTCGGGAAGACGCACAACCAATCGCCGATGCTTTTGAAAATCTTCGACCTGCTTCAGAACGACGCCGATAATGTCTTCCGCGTCGCACCAATCCTGGCGAAGACGAAGCATGCCGCTCTCGAGCTGGACCATCCCGAGCAGGTTGGACACGAGACGGTTCATCCGAAGTGCGCCGTCGCGGATCGTATGGAGCAGATCCATCCGGTCCTCGTCCGAGAACAGACGGTCTCCTTCGATCATGGCCGAAGCGGATCCGATGATCGTGGCCAGCGGGGTTCGGAGCTCATGCGAGACGGAGTCCAATATCGCGGTGCGAAGCCGCTCCGATTCGGCGGTGAGGTGGGCAAGCTTCGCTTCCTCGCTAAGCTTGACCCGTGCAATGGCGCTGGCTGCCAGCCCTCCAAGCGCTTCGAGAAAAAACAAATTGTCTTTGGAGAGCTCCGCGTTTCCGAGATTGACGCCAAGCACGCCGTGAATTCGATCCTCGGTCCGAAGCGGGATGTACAGACCGGACGAGCCGCTTAGCCTGGCAGCTCCCTTCCCCGCCATGCTGCCGTTCCGGTATACCCAATCAGCGATGGCAAGCTCCGCTTCGCCGCCTCCCCATTCCATGGCGTCTGATGAGGAGACGCTAAGCTCCAGTTCGTCCTTGCGATTGGGCAAGTAGATGGCAGCCTCCTTGCGAATGCTATTCGAGACTTGTTGCGACACGTTCCTCAGCAAGGCTTGAATATCGGTGAAGGCGCTCAGCTCTTTGCTGATGGCATAAAGCGAAGCGGTGTACGCGCCTTTCTGCTCGGACTCTCTTAGCTGTCGTTTCAGCTGGGCCGCCAAGCTTGCCGTCAAGGTGGCAACGATATAGAATACAACGAAGGTTGCGATGTAACGCAAATCCGAAACGGCAAAACTTAAATAGGGCGGGACGAAAAAAAAGTCGAACGAGAGCAGGCCAAGAGTCGCCGCGTAGAGGGAAGGACCTCTTCCCCCGTACACGGCGCTTAGCAGCACCGGCAGCAAGTATAATAGCGCGATATTGACCAAATCGAACGAATCCCGCCATGTGCCAAATAATAGAGTAATAATAACGATCGATACCGTTACCCACAAGTAAGCCCTTTGTTTAACCATCCGCACTCCACATCCTACGATCTTATCAGCACCATCATACACATGAGAGACTTGCGATGGCAACACTTTGCTTTGTATAAAGCAAGGAATGCAGGTATCCCATTTAAGGTTCTGCGTGCTTCAGCTCCGGATCGAAATCGGCCACGACGAGCACATCCATATGCCGTCCCCGGCTTAAGATCGACCTGACGATAGACTTCCGCAGCAAGGACTGCCACCAGCCTCTCGCGGATTGCCCGATAATCATTTGCGTGCTTTTGAAGGAAAAGGCGTGGCCGAGCAGCATGCGGGGAACGTCGCGCCCGGTTTTTGCCAAGGTAACCTCGAACCGGCCTCCAAGCCGTTCCGTTAATTCGCGGATCGCGTCGATCCGCTTCTGATCTTTTTCCAGGATGCTCGGTGACGGATGGACGTACATGACATGCCATTCCGCCTTGAGACGGTGCGCGATCCGGAAGCCCCTCCTGACGAGCCGGTCGGCGTTCGAGCTTAGCGTTACCGCTACGAAAATGCTTTCCCGCCTCCTCCAAGGCCCTCGAAGCGATTCCTTGCGCTCCCATGCTTCAAGCCTTTCATCGACATCATCCGCGATTTCCCTGAGCGCGAGCTCGCGAAGCGCAATGAGATTGCCGGTTTTGAAAAAGTTGCCTAACGCCTGATCGATCTTCTCGGCTGCATAGATTCTCCCTTCGCGCATGCGCTGTCGCAGCCGCTCCGGCGTTACGTCGATCAGCTCGACCTCGTCGGCCAGCTGCAGAATGCGATCGGGGACGGTTTCCCTGACACGGACGCCGGTAATTTGCTCTACCGCGTCGTTCAAGCTCTCCAAATGCTGCACATTCATCGTGGAGATGACCGAAATGCCTGCTTCCAATACGTCCAGAACATCTTCGTAACGTTTTTTGTTTTTGCTGCCCGGCACGTTCGTATGGGCAAGCTCGTCGATGAGCACCACTTCCGGATTCCGCTCCAGAATCGCCGGAACATCCATTTCTTTGAGCTTTGTCCCGCGATAATCGATGACGGCTTGCGGGATAAGCGGCAGGCCGTTAATCTGGCCGATCGTATCCTGCCTGCCATGCGTTTCGAGGAGACCGATCGCGACCTGGATCCCCTTGCGCATCAATGCGTTTCCTTCGCGAAGCATCGTATAAGTTTTCCCGACGCCAGGCGCTGCGCCAAGATACACCTTAAACGTGCCGCGCCGGATGCGGTCGATCTGCCGCTCCACTTCTTGCTCGCTTAACCGTCTGTAAGGCTGCGTCCGGTCGACGCGGGATTGGGACTTGGCCGGCAAAATGCGTTCGCCTTCATGATCCGCCCTGTCCGCGACGAAAAAAACGTCGACGTTCCGGATCCGCCTCAATATGCCGTTCACGATCGAACCTTGCCATAGCTCCTTCCAACGACTGTGCTTGGAATGCCCAAGCACGATTCGTGTTACACCATTGTCCATGGCGTAACGCACCAACGACTTCGGGATATGCCTCCTCCCCGGATACGGGAGCTCCGTGAACGCGGCGCCGATTTTGTCCGTCAGTTTTTCGATCGAACGTTTGAACGTGCTTTCTTCTTTACTCAGCGCGATTCCCCGCTTGACGAAAGACACGACATGCAAATCGCCGTTCAATCGTTTGGCCACCTGCTGGCCGCGGCGGATGTAGATGGAACCGTTCCAATGGTATTGGGCGGACACCAGAATGCGTTCCGTGGCCCCGGAAGGTCCGATCAGGCCTTGTTCCTCCCTATGTTTCTCTAAGGAATCGTTTACGTCTTCCGCCATCAATCGCAAGGCCAGCTCACGCAGTACGCCGAGATTGCCTTTCTTCAGCACCGCGGTATCCTTAACGCCGCACAGGTTCCCTTCGCCGATCCGTTTCAACATCGTCTCCGGCGTCACGTCGATCAGTCGCACCTCATCGGCTGTTTCCAAGGTTTCCGCGGGAACGGTCTCTTCCGCTTCGATGCCCGTCAATCGATAGGCCATGCGGGTCACGCCCTCAAGCTCGTAGACATTGACCGTTGTAATGACGCTGATCCCTCTGCTTAACAAGAAGCGAATATCTTCAAGTCTCGTAGAGTATGTCGCGTCGGGACGGTTCCGGTGGGCGAGACCGTCGACAAGCACAACTTCCGGGTTGCGCGCGATCAATGCATCGAGATTCAAATCTTTTTTCTCCGTCGTCCCCTTATGCCAATGGATGCTCGGCACCCGTTCCAGCGAGCCCAGCTGCTCGACCGTCTCGGGTCTGCCCATTGTGGACACGGCGCAGATGACGACGTCCACGCCTTGTTGTTTGAGCGACTGCCCTTCTAGCAGCATGTGATAGGTTTTTCCCGAGCCGCTAACCGCACCGATGATGATCGTCAACTTCCCACGATGAAGCTTGGAGATCGAGAGCAGGATCTCCTCCGGCGATTTGCGCCTGAACGTCTCCATGGACGTTTCCCCCTTTTGCCGTACGACATGAAAGTACCCTGCCTATGTTTCGGAATAGGCAGGGCGTCATGCTTTATTGTAATGCTTGCTCGAGCGCCATGTTCAGCTTAAGCACGTTTACGCGAGGTTCACCGAAGACGCCAAGATCGCGCCCTTCCGTATGCTGTTTGACCAGCTCTTGTAGCTGCTCAGTTGGAATTCCAGTCAGCTTGCTGATCCGGGGGATCTGAACATCCGCCGACTCCGGCGTAATATGCGGATCCAGACCGGAGCCGGAGTTCGTAATCAGCGCGATTGGCAAATCGCTGATCGGCACGTCGGGATTATCCCGCTTCCACGCTTCGATCGATTCCTTGGTTCTCGCCAGCATATCCGGGTTCGACGGCGCGTAGTTATTCGATCCGGATGCCTCGGCCTTATAGTCGATGCTGGATACGCGGCCATGGAAGTAAGCAGGATCTGCGAACTTTTGCCCGATAAGCTCGGATCCGACGATTTGCCCCTCCGCGTTCTCGATCAAGCTGCCGTTCGCCTGGTGCGGCATGAACAGCTGCGCAAGTCCCGTGCACGCGAGCGGATAGATGATGCCGCAGAGTATAATAAACACTATGCTGGCTCGGATGGCGACAGTCAAGTACGATCCGCCGGACGACTCCGAAGCGCTTCCCGAATGATTCATGTGGTATCCTTCCTTTCTTAAACCCATAGATGGACGATCAAGTCGATGGCCTTAATGCCGACGAATGGCACGATTACACCGCCAAGACCGTAGATTAGCATGTTTTTCCCAAGCAGCTTCGATGCGCTCATCGGTTTGTAAGGCACGCCTTTCATCGCCAGCGGGATCAACAGCGGGATAATGATCGCGTTGAAGATGAGCGCCGATAGAATAGCCGACATCGGCGATCCTAGATTCATGACGTTTAATACACCCATCTCCGGAATCGCGAGCATGAACATGGCTGGAATAATCGCAAAATATTTGGCGATGTCGTTCGCTATGCTGAAGGTTGTCAGCGCGCCGCGCGTCATGAGCAGCTGCTTGCCGATCGAGACGACTTCGATAATCTTCGAAGGGTCGGAATCGAGATCGACCATGTTGGCTGCTTCCTTGGCCGCGGCGGTACCGCTGTTCATCGCGAGTCCAACGTCGGCCTGCGCGAGAGCCGGCGCATCGTTCGTTCCGTCGCCCGTCATGGCGACAAGCTTGCCTTGCTCCTGTTCCCTTCGGATAACCGCGATTTTGTCTTCCGGCGTGCTCTCCGCGATAAAGTCGTCGACGCCGGCTTCAAGAGCGATGGTGGCGGCCGTTAACGGATTGTCGCCGGTACACATAATCGTTTTGATTCCCATCTTGCGAAGCTGGTCGAACCGCTCCCGCATGCCGGGCTTTACGGTATCCTTCAAATAAATCAGGCCATAAATTCGATTGTCTACGGCAACCGCTAGAGGCGTTCCGCCTTTGGATGCGATGGCATTGCCTTTCTCGTCCAGATCTCTCGGAATCGGTCCTCCTTGCGCGGCAACCCATTTTTTCACGGCGTCGACGGCGCCTTTGCGTACTTTGCGCCCATCCTTCAGATCCATCCCGCTCATGCGCGTCTCTGCCTTGAATTCGATAAATTCCGCTCCCTCGGCAAGCTCCGCTTGATATCCGATCTGCTCGGATTTCATAAGCTCAAGCACGGAACGTCCCTCCGGCGTTTCGTCTTTCACTGAGCTGATCGCGGCCCATTGGCCTACCGTTTCCGCAGTTTCGCTTCCCACCGGCGTAAATTGGCTGGCCATCCGGTTGCCGAACGTGATGGTTCCAGTCTTATCCAAAATCATCGTGTTGATATCCCCTGCGGCTTCTACCGCCTTGCCTGACATCGCGATGACGTTGAACTGCGTAACGCGGTCCATGCCTGCGATCCCGATGGCGGACAGAAGACCGCCGATCGTTGTCGGAATGAGACAAACCAGCAAGGCGATCAAGACGGGGACTTCGAGCTCGATGCCTACGTACTTGGCAATAGGCGCAAGCGTGACGATCACGATCAGGAAGATCAGGGTAAGACTCGTCAGCAGCGTATTAAGCGCCAGCTCGTTCGGCGTCTTCTGCCGCTTGGCTCCTTCGACGAGCGAGATCATGCGGTCGATGAACGACTCGCCGGGATCGGTGACGATGCGCACCTTGATGCTGTCGCTGACGACGCGGGTTCCGCCCGTCACCGAGGAGAAATCGCCGCCCGCTTCCTTGATTACGGGAGCGGACTCGCCGGTAATCGCGGATTCGTCGACGGAAGCGAGGCCTTCGATGACTTCCCCGTCGCCGGGTATCGTCTCTCCTTGGGAGACGACGACAATATCGCCTTTGCGAAGCTCGGTGGAATTCACGACCTTAAGGTTGCTGCCGACGAGCTTGTTGGCCGTCAATTCTTGTTTCGATTTCTTGAGCGTATCGGCCTGCGCCTTGCCGCGGCCTTCCGCCAATGCTTCCGCGAAGTTCGCGAACAGCAGGGTGAACAGCAGGATTAGAAACACGGTCAGATTAAAGCCGATGCGTCCGTCGGTGCCGAAATACCCGGGAAACAGCGTCATTAGAAGCACGACGAACGTGCCGACTTCTACGACGAACATGACCGGATTTTTCATCATCGCCACAGGATTTAATTTCTTGAAGCTGTCACTTATCGCACTCTTCACGATCGGAGCCGTCAACAGCGTTTTTCGTTTTGTACTCATCGATTGGTCACCTCATCCATTCCGTTAGCGAAGCGTCAAATGTTCTGCGATCGGTCCAAGCACAACCGCAGGCAAAAACGTGAGCGCTCCAATGATTAATACCGTTCCAAGCAGAATGCCCATGAACAACTTATTATCCGTCCTGAATGTCCCGATCGTCTCGGGCACCCATTGTTTGCGTGCCAGCGATCCGGCCACGGCGAGCATGGCGATCATAGAGACATACCGGCCGAGCATCATGACAAGTCCGGTCGTAATGTTCCAGAATGGCGTATTATCCGCAAGTCCCTCGAAGCCCGAGCCATTGTTGGCCGCCGAGGATGTATATTCGTACAAGACTTGCGTAATGCCGTGGAACCCGGCATTCGTAATCGCGCCTTGGCCAAGATCGGTCATGAAGGCGATCGCCGTAGGACCGAGGATGATGAACGGATGAATGAGGATCACGATCGCGATCAGCTTCATCTCCTTCGGCTCGATCTTCCGCCCGAGAAATTCGGGCGTTCTGCCAACCATAAGGCCAGCTAGGAAGACGGCGAGTATCGCATACATGAGCATGTTCACGAGACCGACGCCTTTGCCTCCGAATACGACGTTCAACATCATTTCGGCCAATGGCACAAGTCCGCCGATCGGCGTCAGCGTATCGTGCATGTTATTAACCGTACCCGTCGTCGCGGCGGTCGTAACGGCCGTGAATAATGCGGATTGCGGAATCCCAAAGCGTACTTCTTTGCCTTCCATGCTTCCTTGCGAAGCGTCGATGCCAAGCCTGTTCATGGCCGGATTGCCTTGCGTCTCCGCGACATATACGGTCGTCAGGAATACGATGAACAAAGTCATCATGGCGCCGAACACGACCCAGCCTTGTTTTTTATTTTTGGCGAACAGGCCGTACGTATAAGGCAATGCCGCCGGCAACAGCCACATGCTCAAGATTTGGATGACGTTCGTCAGCGGATTCGGGTTCTCGAACGGATGCGCCGAGTTGACGCCGAAGAAACCGCCTCCGTTCGTCCCGATATGTTTGATCGACTCCAGCGCCGCAACCGGACCGATCGCGATCGATTGCTGCTCGCCTTCCAGCGTCGTGACGGTAAGCGTCGATTGCAGCGTCTGAGGCACTTGCAGCGCTACAAGAACGAGCGTTACGAGTAGGGCTGCCGGAATGAATATCCTCGTATGCGCTTTGACGAAGTCTTGGAAGAAGTTGCCGATCGTCGCGCCTTTGCTAGTTAACCCTCTTACGAACGCGATCGCAACGGAAAAGCCTGTTGCGGCCGACGTAAACATCATCATCATGATAACGGCCATCTGGGAGAAGTACGTAAGTCCCGTTTCGCCGCTGTAATGCTGCAAGTTCGTATTCGTAATAAAGCTGATCACCGTATTGAAGGCAAGCGTTTGCTCCATCTTGCCGATTCCGTTCGGATTAAGCGGCAGCAAGTCCTGCAGACGCAGGATCAGGTAACTAACCGCGACAAGCACCATATTGGTGAGCAAGAAGCTGAGCGCGTATTTCTTCCAGGTCATGCCGGCTTGCGATTTCAGGCCGATAAGCGAATAGATTACGCGTTCGATCGGACCGAATATACGGTCCGTACGGTTCTTTTCATTCGAAAACACATGATAGACGTAAGTGCCAACCGGCTTGACCAACAACGCAACCACGGCCAAGACGATGGCGATTTGCAAAATGCCCATACGGCATCCTCCTTAAGTGACAATCGAATCAGAATTTTTCGGGATTTACTAGCGCGTAAACGAGATACAAAAATAAAAGCAGTGTAAAGGCGAGTACCACAATCATCGTTTTCCTTCTCCTCCCTCGTCGATTACGCGATTGCACCAATGCATGAATCCGTAAAAGACGCCAAAAGTGACGGCGAGCAAAACAATCATATAGATATCCAACATGGCTAAGCCTCCTCCTTCTGGATTGAATTTTCCTCCATGTCATCGGTAATCAGGAAGGATGTATCCTGGCCACTTGTGTAGAGAACGTAATTGGCGCCGAGTCCCCGATACATCAGCTTCGGCTTGATGCTTTCTGTGACAACGTAGATCGGCTTTACCGTCCATTTTCGGCAAATGAGGATGTACCGGCAGCAAAGATTCATGCTTTTTTCGAATAAGTACACTCTGCCGATGCGGATGTCGGGCATGACCCACGTATCATCATCGATCGTATTGACGGTGATGATGTTCTCTACGCCGAGGCTGCGCATGCGGTCATATTCCTGATTGTTATTCACGATAGCCGCGTACGGGACTCGCTTAAGCTGCAGCGATTTGACGAATTGTTCTCCCACCAGATTGGGAGCCGATACTAAGACGATTTCTTGCGAATTATGCATGGCAGGTATCTCCTCTTTAGGTTTCCGCAGGAAGGCGCAGGCCATTCACGAAGTCCGGAATCACAAATCCATCATAGTACGGGTTTGGATAAAAAGGGGGTAAAGATATCGGCTCCGGGCATAAAAAAAACATAAAAATCGGCCGGACTGCGCGTTTCGAAAACAAAATTGGAAGAAAAGCAGCCCCTTTTCCTAATAAACCTTCTTTTGTCCATGGCAATCGCCGAGAACAAGCGAATATCGCGAATTTTACTTCTATAATGAATTTGGATGATTTTACATGGCCGGATCCGAGGGCGTATCATCGATTTCAAGCCGATTGGCTAACTGCTGACGAGGCTGAACGACTATGTGCGATAAGGGGATGCGGAGATGGGCACGCGAATAGATCCGGAGCCAAAGGTACTCCCGGTTGTTGAAACAGCATTAAACGAGACGCGTATCAATGGGATGGAGTTGTTCGAGATCGATGTCGATCCAGCCTTCGATGCTGGCGCAGGAACGTTCGTCAGATGTCGATACGGTCTATTGAGGATCGTATGCGGAGACCATGCGGGATGGGGTTCATGTACCCTATCGGCTGCCGGACATCGATTCGATATTGTGAGATGGGCATCTTACCTTCATCGACTAAAGCCGATGACCGTCGGCGAAGCGATCGAGTACGCTGAGCGGGAACGTGGCTGCTGGGGAGCATGCAAGTCTGACTTGGTTCTGGAGGCTTTAAGCGATCTGAAGTCTAATGCGGGGAATAATCGCTTCGGGAATAGCGAGGAGCCTGCCTCGATCATGAAGCATGCGACGGCCTATTATAGCGTGTTGTACTAAAAAAACGGCAGTGCCGAACCCCAATCGGTGCTCGGCATACCGCTTTAGTATTTGGCAATAAGCTGGCGGCCTCGCTCGAGGCCGCTCATTTTTTGAGATGATACGGTACCGTCGTAACGATGACATCCTTACGGTAGAGCATGCGGGCCCGAATATAGAAGCTTGTCTGGTTATGCAGGAAGTGGTGCCATCCCTTCTTCGGAATGAATTGGGGGATGATGACCGTTACCTGGTAATTCGCTTCCTTCGCCTTGCGCTCCACCGTATCGATAAACTTCATCAGCGGCTGGATAATGCTGCGGTATGGAGATAACAGCGTGACGAGCCTGACTTCCTGTCCCCATTTCTTCCATTTCTCTTCGAAAACCGCCTCGTCTTCGCGTTCGAACGGAATGTAGACCGCGATGATCTGATTCGCGCCCAACGACTTCGCGTAATTCAGGGAATGTTCGACGACATGCGTGATGCCCGCCACGGGCAGGATGATGACGTTGCCTTCGATCGGAATGGCTGGTTCGCAGGTGGTAAGGCGCAATTGCTCCCCTACGGCTTCGTAATGTTTGTTGATTTTGCGGAACAGTAAAATGATCAGCGGCAGGAAGACGAGCACCGTCCATACTTGATTAAATTTCGTCAAGAAGAACATCAGCGTAACGATCAGACTAATGATCGCTCCGATCGTATTCGTGAGGAGCTTCGCCACCCATCCTTCAGGCTTTTGCCGCATCCACTTGACCATCATCCCGCTCTGCGACAGCGTAAACGGGAGAAAGACGCCGACCGCGTATAGCGGAATCAATTGTTCCGTTTTTCCATGGAACGCGACGATCAGCACAATCGACAGGATCGCCAGGATGATGATCCCGTTCGAATACCCGAGCCGGTCTCCCCTAATCATGAACATGCGCGGAATAAATTTATCTTTCGCAAGATTGACGGCTAGCAGCGGGAAAGCCGTATATCCGGTATTCGCGGCAAGCACCAAAATTAAAGCCGTCGTGCCTTGGATCGCATAATATAGGAAGCCGCGCCCGAAGGTTTGTTCGGCAATCTGGGAGACGACTGTGGCTTCTTCGATCGGCGTGACTCCATAGTAATACGCCAAGAACACGATGCCCGAAAACAATATCGCAAGCAAGATCCCCATGGCCATCAACGTCTTGGATGCATTGTTCGGAGCTGGCGTTTTGAAATTCGGAATGGCGTTCGATATCGCTTCTACACCAGTGAGGGCCGAGCTGCCCGACGCGAATGCTTTCAATAACAAAAACAAGCTGATCCCGGCTACCGGCGTTCCGATCGGTGCGTGTCGTTCGGGCGAAACGCCGCCGGATAAAATATCGAACAGTCCCACCCCGATCAGAATGAATAAGGCTAAGACGAACAGATAAACCGGATAAGCGAGAATTGATGCGGATTCCGTCACTCCCCTGAGGTTCAGAATCGTGATGAGAATGACAAAGCAGACGGCTATCGGCACATTGTATTCATGCAAGCCGGGAAAGGCGGATGTGATGGCGTCCGTCCCTGCCGAGACGCTTACGGCGACCGTCAAGATATAATCCACGAGCAGCGAGCTTCCCGCGATCAACCCCGGATACTTGCCCAAGTTCTCCTTGGAAACGACGTAGGCCCCGCCGCCGTGGGGATAAGCAAAGATGATTTGCCGATAGGACAAGATCAATGCGGTGAGCAGGATCAATACGCCGACCGCGATCGGGATCGAATACCAGAATGCCGACATGCTTACGGTCACAAGCACGAGCAAAATTTGCTCTGGGCCGTATGCGACCGATGACAAAGCATCGGATGACAGAATGGCCAGCGCTTTTTTCTTATTTAGCTTTTGCTCCCCCAGCTCTGTCGATTTGAGAGGTCGCCCGATCAAAATTCTTTTTATGGTTGCAAACAATACCGATCACCGCCACTTGAAGGATAGACATGGTTTTTTCGTGCCACGTTTAATTTCCCCACTTCGGCGGTTTTTAGCATTTACTGCTCTCGCGTGTACATGCTCTGATCCTGCAATCGAACAAGCACTTTGCCGTATCGTCCGCCTTCATGGACGACAACCTGACCGGATGGATAGGTCCGTTCCAAATAATCGGCGACGATCGTTTTGGTCCCTTCATCCAATTGTTGATCGTGTTTGCCGAGCCAAACCATCGCATCCTGTAGCGCTTTTGCATGGTCGACTACCGTCGTTTTCGCTTCCCTCGTTACGATCGATTCATATGCGTAACCCTTAAGGTAGAGCAAATGGAGTAAATAAGCCATCTCCATATTTTCGTGTTTGTGAGGTTGATCGGTCACGAGCGGAAAAATCTCGTTCTTGAGACTGTTTTCCATCGTTCCCGCCGGCAAGCTGATGTAACAAAACTGTTTGGCGCAGCTCATCACCTTCTCCACGCTTTCCCAATCGGTGATGACCGGGCACATGGATACGAAGACGAGATCGAACTTTTTGCGCCAGCCTCTCGCGTCAATGTCGATTTCCTCGAACGGCTCCTTCACGACGGTAACCGTCCCTCCCCCTTCGCCTGCTTGCTTGATGTTATCGTACAGTAGCTCGGCAAGAGGCAGGCATGGCTCGACGGCGGTAACGATAGCGCCTCGCTCCGCGAACGGAACCGAGAATCCGCCCGATGCGGCTCCAATATCGAGGACGGTTGCATCCTGAAAGCGTACCCCTTGTCCTTCGATCCAGTTCATGATCCGTTTCGTCCGCCGTTTGCCCTCGTCGCTGAACACTTCTTTGTTAAAAGAAACCGCCTTATAATCGAAAGCATGCGTAGTATCGATGCCGGCTGCCTTCATTTTGTTTACGCCTGTATGAGGGTCGTTCTTCCATGCTTGCTCCCACTTGGCAGCGTCAAAAAAATCGGTCATTTCGTTAACCTCCATATAAATTAGATTTTAAGGATAAATAATATCTATAATTAAGGCGAAAAAACGCCCAATTAGTGCATGTTCAAAAAGCCCGGTTTTCAGCACCAAGAAGGTTGAAAGAAGCTAGGAAATGAGGAGCGGAGCGTAGCTGGAGGCTACGTGAGCACCGGAAGTTCCGGCTGAATTCAAGATTCGAAGTCGAATAGGCTTCTTGAGAACCATCGTGATCAAAATTGGGCTTTTTAAACAACCTTTATTATTGAACGTTTTTCATCGACTTGGCAAGTTCGTACATCGTCTTGCTTCGTAATTGCTGCTCCATCTTCTCTTCCGCCTCAAGAACGACTTGCTGGATCAAGCATTCCGGCCCGTGGTCCAGGCTGCAATCGAATAAGGAGGTCGTCCCTTCGATCGCGTGAATGATATCGAGGAACGAGATCGTCTCCCAGTTCCGCTTCAGCCGGTATCCGCCGCTCGCGCCCGATGCCGATTCGATCATCCCGGCCTTAACAAGTTTCGTCAAAATTTTGGACAAGTAAGTCGGGGATACGTTCTGCTTCTCGGCAAGCAGCTGCACGCCGATTGGTTTCTCGGGCGTGGCGACCGCAAGAAAAAGCATCGTGTGAAGGGCATAGTTCGTCGCCTTCGAATATTTCATGTCGGAACCCTCCTCTACCGCTTTTACAGACTTCACGAGTCTATAATAACTTTAATGCAAGCAGACGTCAAGCGGCGATGCAATAGGTTATCGATTGTATGGCAATGTCGATATTGATCTTTGTGCTCGTAATGCCATAAAACGAAAGGAGGCCGCCTCTCGCGAGGCGGCCTTCTTTCGTTATGCTTGTCGGCTAGAAACTTGGTTTCGCCGATGAGAGATTTGGTTTCGCCGATGGAAATAAACGTTCAGACGTTCCGATAGAATCAGCATGACGGCCGCGGTCGCCACCAAATAGTAAGGAAAGACGCCGATCGAGAACGTCACTGCGAGAAAACCGACGATCGGCGGGACGAGCGTGCTGCCCGTGTACGCGACCGCCATCTGGTAGCCCATGATCGTCTGCGCGTTTTTTTGGCCGAAGCGGACCGGCGTCTCGTGAAGCAGGCAGGGATAGATCGGCGCGAGACCTAACCCGATGATCAAGAAACCTGCCAATGAGAATGCTTGCGGCAGCGGCAGCACGAGCAGCGCCGCTCCCGACAAAGCCGTCATTTGCCCTATGCGGATAAGCATCCGGTTGCTTAGCTTGAATGTGACGAACCCCGTGATGAATCGGCCGACCGTAATGCCTCCATAGTACATGGAGACCCATTGCGCGGCGACGGAAGCAGGCAAATCTTTGAGCTCGACGAGATAGCTGCTTCCCCATAAACCAACGGTGACCTCGATCCCGCAGTATAACAAAAACGATAGTAGAGAAAATTTAACGCCTTTCAGTCGAAGCGGATGTTTCGGAGCTCCGCCTTCTTCGATTACGGGACTATCATCAATTGCATTGTCGTTGTCAAGGTTCTCCTGACGGCCGTTCCCGTTATTCTTTTTCCAAAGAGGCAACGTGAGGAGCAGCACGATCGCCAGTCCGAATTGAATGGCGGCGACGGTTCCGTACCCGCCTCTCCATGAGCCATCGCCCATCGCGTTCGCCATAATAACGGGACCCATCGTAGCGCCGACACCCCAGAAGCAGTGCAGCCAGCTCATATGATGCGCTTTGTAGTTGGCGGCGACATAATGGTTAAGCCCCGCATCCACGGAACCGCCGCCAAGGCCGAGCGGTATCGCGCACAACACGAGCCAGACAAGCGACGGCGATTGCGAATAGCCGAACAAAGCGGCTGCCGTCATCAAGCAGCTGACGAGCGTTATTTTGCCCGTGCCGAATTTCGCGATCATCTTTCCGCTCGCCAAGCTGGATACGATCGTGCCGGCGGCGATCGTGGTATAAAGCCAACCGGCCGTTTCGAGCGGCGCGTGGAATTCCTTTTGCATGACCGGCCATGCCGTTCCTAATAATGAATCGGGTAATCCTAAACTAATGAATGCCAAATAAATAAGAAGCAAAAAAAATGTTGCCAAATCAGTCACCTTGTTTCTTCCGTTAGTTGTTTATCGTTGCGCCTTCCATCAAGAGATCGAGTCCAAGCTCGCGCAATCCGGTCAAGTAGTCGTCGTCTCGGTCGCTTAATGAGAGCTTCGGAAGATGCGCCTCGGGGATATAATCCGCGCTGCCGAGCGCGATTCGTCTAAGCTGCCGATTAGTTACTTCGTCTTCTCCGAACACGATCTCATGCGGATTCAAGATCGCGGCAAGAGATGCGACGAGCCGGCTTACCGAATCGATTGTTGCCTCGCTTAAGTGACGGATCCCGCCTGGGCCTCTGACGTCGAACATGGCTTGCCCGAAATTCCGATCGTCGTGCAGCGGGACAAACGAAACCTCGCCGGAGAAATAGGTGCTTCCCCGTACCACTTCCCCGTTGATCAACATGCCCGCGCCGGGTCCGTTCTGTCCAAAGTACAAGTAAACCAAGGTTTGCCGCCGTTGCTCGTGAACCGGGAATCGGATGCGGCTATATCCGAGAACGGCCGCGTTCATGTCGTTCTCCACGACGACCGGTATGCCGAATCGTTGTTCGAAGTCACCTTTGAGGTCGACGTTCTGCAGCTGCGGGTAGTCGGGAATCAATACGATCCGGCCAAGCCGGACCGCGCCTGGCACTCCGATCGCGATAGAGCCGATATTGGGATATTTCGAAAGGATCTTGCCCGCTTGTTCGGCCAAGCTGCCTGCATCCTTCGTTAACGAGGTTGAGGTACGGCCCTTCTCTTTCGTCTCTCCCCTGCTGTCGAAAATCATATACTGCGTTTCTTCCTTCTCGAGAAACAACGCCAGTCCAAGCCGATACTCGGGGTTGTACGAATATCGGATCGCCCTGCGTCCTCCGCTGGATTCGCCAAGGCCAAGCGTCATGATTTCGCCCGACTCTTCCATTCGCGCCAGAAATTTGCTAATTGTGGGAAAACTGATGGAGAGCTTCCCGCTAATCTCCGCTTTCGTCGCGCTGCCGAGTTCAAGCAGAGCTTGCCGGATGCCCTGCTCGATCGCTTTTTTCGTCTCTTTGGGGGTCGCGACCAAATCGTCCATTACAATCACCGCCTGTATCCCAAACTCCACTTATTAAAGACGTTTAATAAGTCTCATTCATCATAACAGATCGAGAATCAAGCAGCAACAAAAAAAGAGCAAGCGCCTAAGCGCCTGCCCTTGTTTTCTTATACTTGAACGGTATGTTTCTCCCGTGCGATTCGTGTCGCGTCCACCATGTTGCGCAAGGAAGCAATCGTCTCTTCCGAACCGCGCGTCTTCAGGCCGCAGTCCGGGTTAATCCAGAACAGCTTCGGATCGAGGACGCGAAGCGCGCGGTCGATCATGTTTGTCATTTCGCCGACGCTTGGCACCCGCGGACTGTGGATGTCGTAGACGCCAAGGCCGATGCCCAGCTTGTACGTGTTTTCTTCGAAGCTGTGAATGAGCTCGCCGTGGCTGCGCGACGTCTCGATCGAGATGACGTCAGCGTCCATCGCCTCGATGGAGTCGATCATGTCATGGAATTCGCAATAACACATATGCGTATGAATCTGCGTTGTATCTTGCACGGTGCAGGTCGTCATCCGGAAAGCTTTGACCGACCATGCCAAATATTCCGCTTGGTCTTTCTCCTTCAGCGGCAGACCTTCGCGAACTGCCGGTTCGTCGACCTGGATCATCCCGATGCCGGCCTGCTCCAATGCCTCAACCTCTTGTCTCAGCGCGTAAGCCAGCTGGTATGCGATCTGCTCGCGCGTAATGTCATCGCGGACGAACGACCAGTTCATGATCGTAATCGGTCCCGTAAGCATACCTTTCACTGGACGGGCCGTCTTCGATTGCGCGTACCGCGTTTCCTCAACGGTCATGGCCTGTTCGAAGGCGACGTCTCCGAAGATGATCGGCGGCTTAACGCAGCGCGATCCGTACGATTGCACCCAACCGAATTCGGTGAAGGCGAAACCTGCCAGCTTCTCCCCGAAAAATTCGACCATATCCGTCCGTTCGAATTCGCCGTGGACGAGTACATCGAGTCCGATCTCTTCCTGCAGACCGATCCAAAGATCGATTTGCTCGCGAATAAACGCGTTATACTGTTCGTTGTTCCATTCGCCTTTGCGCCATGACTGTCTTGCTTTGCGAACCTCGGCGGATTGCGGGAAGCTACCGATGGTCGTCGTCGGGAAGATCGGCAGCTGCCACTTGCGCTCCTGAGCCGCGTGACGCTCAGCGAACGGCAAGCTGCGCAGCGGCTCTTGCTTGCTGACGGCCGCGACGGCGGCTTGAATCTCGCCTCTGTTGCGGGCGCCCGATTGCTCGATCGCCTGAAGCTCGCGCGAGTTGCGCGCCAGCTCTTCGGCTACCGCCGACTCGCCGGAAGCAACGGCTTTCTTCAGCAACGCGATTTCGCCAAGCTTTTCGTCCGCAAAGGCCAGAGCCTCTTTCAGCTCCGGAAGAAGCTTCGACTCGTTTTGAACGGTGACGGGCACATGAAGAAGGCTGCAAGAGGTTTGAACGATAAGCCGATCGGCCGGCACGATTGCCGTTAGCTCGCCAATCAGGTCCAGCTTCCCGCGAAGCGATGCTTTCCAAATGCCGCGGCCGTCGATGACGCCAGCGCCCAGCACTTTATCGGACGGGAACCCGTTCGTTTTGATCGATTCCAAATTGCCTGCCAAGCCGTGCACGAAATCCAGCCCGATCCCTTTGACGGGGAGCGCGACGATCTCTTGGTAATAGTCGACCGATTCGAAATACGTCTGCATCATGATGTTCAGGTTAGGGACGTTGGCAGCAATGGTTCCGTAGATGGACTTCAGTCGTTCGATATCCTTCTCGTCAACTTTCGTCACGAGTATCGGCTCGTCGATCTGCACCCAAGCGACACCTTCCTGCTCCAGCTCTTGCAAGATTTGCACGTATAACGGAACCAAACGGTCGATCCAGGCGTCTAGTTCCGAAGCTTTATAACCTTTGGATAGCTTCAGGAAGGTGAGCGGCCCGATAATGACCGGTTTCCCTTCGATGCCGAGCGCTTCCTTCGCCTCGCGGTAGGCGATCAACGGCTTGTTCTCGGTAACGACAGGCGATGCCCCATCGAGCTCGGGGACGATATAGTGATAGTTCGTATTAAACCATTTGGTCATTTCGCTGGCGGTCGCATCCTTGGTGCCGCGGGCGACTCCGTAATAGAGCGACAGAGGAACGGGTCCGCCGTCATACGGGAAACGTTTCGGCACGATTCCGAACATCGTGGCCGTATCCAGCACTTGATCGTAGTAGCTGAAGTCGCCTACCGGAATGTAGTCGATGCCTTGTTCCTGCTGTTTGCACAAGTGAGCGATTCGAATCTCTTGAAGCTGCTTCAGAAACTCCGATTCTTCCAGTTTGCCAGACCAGAACGCCTCCAACGCTTTTTTCCACTCCCGGTTCGCGCCGATGCGCGGGTATCCCAATACACTGCTTTTTGTCATCTTGCAACACTCCCTACTTATCGTTACAAGAAAGATACCATGGAAGTTCGGATATAGCGTAACTCAAATAATCTATATCTGGTCATAGTCATTAGCTATAACAAGCAGCGAAAAACGCCTTTCTTATGTCGCGACCGCCAGCTGGAGCGCATCGATATAAGCGGTGCCTAGCGCCGACAAAGGCATGTTTTTTTGCGCGATCCATCCGACGTTGATCGTCTCGTCGATCGCGAGCGGGACTGGGATGATTTCGTTGCCGTTCAGGTCGGAGCTCAGCACGCCGGTCGAGATCGTATAGCCGTTTAGCCCGATCAGCAGGTTGAATAACGTCGCCCGGTCATTGACGCGAATGCTTTTCTTATGGCTCAGCGTGCTAAGAATTTCTTCGGAGAAGTGGAACGAATTGTATTCGCCCTGATCGAAGGATAGATACGGATAATCTTGAAGCTGGTCGATCGTGACGATCGATTGTTTGGCCAGCGGATTGTTGATGCTGATGAAGATATGCGGCTTTGCCGTAAACAAGCTGGTAAAATGAAGATTCGCGGATTTGAGCAGCTTGTTGATCACTTTTCCGTTAAACTCGTTCAGGTACAGAATGCCGATCTCGCTGCGCATGTTTTTGACGTCTTCGATAATCTCGTAGGTTTTTGTCTCGCGCAGCGTAAGCTCGTATTCCTCATGCCCATGCTCCTGCACGAGGCTAACGAATGCGTTGACGGCGAACGCGTAATGCTGCGTCGATACCGAGAAGTGCTGCGGCGACGGCTTGGCGTTCAGGTAGCGGCTTTCCAGCAATTCCGCTTGCTCCACCACTTGACGGGCATAACTTAGAAACTCGACGCCTTCCTTGGACAAGGAGATTCCTTTGTTCGTCCGTTCGAAGATGGAGATCCTCATCTCCTCTTCCAAATCCTTGATCGCGTTCGAAAGACTCGGCTGGGATATGAATAAACGTTTGGCTGCTTCGTTAATGGAGCCGCGATTCGCGACTTCGATGACATATTTGAGTTGCTGCAAAGTCATTGGAATCTTCCCTTCTCTGCCACGTTTACGGTAACGTTAGCATCTTATCGCGCATCGCGTCAACCACGGGCAAAAACAAACAACCCGCTGTGGCAGCGGGTTGTTCCGTGTCATCATTTTGGACTATTGAATCGTCAGATTAAATCCGTTCTGGATGAAGTACAAGTTCGGATGAGCGATGTTGCTTGTTGTCAGGTTGTTGAACGTGGCCGAGCCGTTGCCGGTGTACGTATAGATCGCCGCGCCCGGGTGAGGCGACGAGAAACGTGATGTCGTGACGCCGTCCAGCCCCGTTCCGTTAATGTTAATGTTGTTAAATACAATGTTCTCGAAACCGCCTCCGTACCCGAATTGAATGGCGCTTCGCTGCGTGTTTAAAATATCGATGTTCGTAAAGGTGACGTTTTTGATCGAATTGTTCGACGCCTCGAGGTCGATCGCGCCGCGTTCGCCGTTGTACAGATCCTGGCTGGTGCCGCTGTTTATGATCGTCGTGTCCGAGAACAGGATGCCCGTATTGTTCTGGAAGTGGTAACCCGGGAAGACGGTGTTCATCCGGAAGCCGGAGCCGCCTACGGTGTCGATGATCATATTGTGGGTTGCCTTGTGGCCGCCGCCGCCGAAGAACGCGATCGCTGCCGCCCGCCAGTTGTTCTCGATCGTATTGTAGGAGAACGTATTGTTCACCCCTGCCGGAGCTCCGTTGACATTGCTGGTCCATACGGCGAGCGCGTCGTCTCCGTTATTCCGCAGACTGCTGTTGCGTACGGTCGAGTTGCTCGTGCCTTGGGCGAAGTTGACGCCGTCCGCGAGATTATTCCGAATCCGGCTGTTCTCGATAAGGAGCCCGCTTGCGATTATCGCCGGCGTATGCGCGTAATCGCCCACCCAGAAACCGCATTCGAAGTGCTCGACCCAGACGTTGTGGACTTTGGAGTTCGTGCCGAAATTGTCCATGAACGCTTTGTACACCGCTTGCTGTCCGTACCGCGAGCGAAGCTTCGAGTTCATATAGATATGGCTGAAATCGAGCTTGCCTTGCACGCGGAACGATATCCCGCCCGACGAAGCGTTCGGATTCGTAAATTGGATATTCGTATGCCAGATGCCGGCCCCAAGAATCGTAATGTCGCCTATCATATTGCTTGCGGAGCCGATCTCCCACATGTTGCCCAGATGGAACGTGCCTTCCGGAATGTAAAGCGTCTTTCCGGAAGAGACGGCTGCGGTTACGGCGGCTTTGAACGCCGTTAAGTCGTCTTGGCCGTCGTTCGCCACGGCTCCGTGATCCGTAACGGAGACGGCGTTCGCGGGACGAGCGATGGCCGTAGGCACGGGTTCGATTTCCAGGAAATCGACGCCGTATTCCAGGCTGTCCACGTTGCTCTTCTGAATGCGGATCTTGTCGCCGGGTATGAGCGGGGAATCCAGCTTCCAGTGGACCTCGTCGAACCGGAACAGCGGGCGACCGCCGCCCGGCGCGTCTGCCGGATGGTCGCTGGAGAAATATTGCCAGTTGTAATAAGACGTTAGCGGCACCGTTTTTACTTTGACGCCGTTCACGTATACGTCCAGCGAGCCATTCAGTCCCATGCCGTCCGCCGAGTCGGGCATCGTGAACCGCATCGTCACGCCAGCTCCGCCTTCCCCTTGCCGGACCGTCCACTCCGCGTAAGATCCGTTCGAAGGAAGAGAAACATATTTTTGTCCGGAAGCTTCGGAAGCCGTTAATGCTTGGTTAAAAGTAGGTGCGGACTGCAAGGCCGCGCCTCCACCGCGAGTTGCGTCGTCGGTATCGTACCGCGTATACGGCATGCTTGCTCCGCGCGCGGAATAGACGTACAAGCTCGTCGTGCTGTTGTTATTGCTTTGTTTCACGGCCAATTCGTTGCCGTCCGCAGCAATCGCCAGCGCAACCGTGTATGCGCCGCTCGTTGCCGTCCACGAACCTGATAGATTTACGTTGACGGATGCGCCGGCTGCAAGAGACCCGTTATACGAGCCGCTGAACGTTTGCAGCGTGGAGCCCGCCGGGTTTTTCAGGGCAAGCGATATCGCGTGGGAGCCGCCTGCGGAAGCGATGTTGCCTTGGTTTTTCAAGTTGATCGTAAACGAGACGGCGTTCCCTACGACCGGACTGTTTGGCGTCCACGATACCGTGCCGACGAGATCGGAGCTGGCTACCGGGGCGACAACGAGCGAATCAGGGCTGTTGAAGCCGTTATTCGCTTCGTTCTGCTCGATGACCGCGTTGTTTTCGTCGACCATGGCGCTGACAGGATAGGTTGCCGCGGTTTTGGCGCCCGCGTTGAAGGTAACCGTTGCCGACGAACCACCCGCTAGCGCGCCGACCGGAGCCGATCCCGCGAGTTCGCTCCCCAAGTAGAAGTTGACCGTCGTCGCCGCGGAGCCGGTATTACCGTTGTTTTTAACCGTGGCGCTAAGAGTGATCGCGTTCGTCTCGACCGGAGCTGCCGGCGTCCAGGACAAGTCCGTTACGATGAGATCCGGATTCGGTCCCGGCGTGCCGAATACTTGGAACTCCGCGATCTGGCCGGCCGACGCGCCGGAATTGGCCGTGATCGAAAGCTGAAGCCGCTTCACGGTCGCCGTTACCGGAATCGTGACCGAATTGCCCGTTGCAGGATTAAATGAGTAGGTTTGGGATGATACCAGATTGCCAAAGGTTGTCGTGTTCTGATCATGACCTAACACTTGAATGGTTTGCGTGCGCGCGGCCCATATTATAGCCGGGTTCAACTTCAGCACGATCGACGTCAAGTTGTGGTTCGTCCCGAGATCGAGCGTCAATGTGCTGGGATTGCCGCCGCCCTCCCAATAGGTGTCGGTGCTGTTGTCGTTGGCGTTCGTCGCCACGTAAGTAAATATGCTGGAGGAAGCCGTGATTGGTTTGCCGATGGCGATGTTGCCGCCCGGAGGCGTCGGTGTTGGCGTTGGTGTTGGCGTTGCCGTCGGTGTCGGCGTTGGTGTTGGAGTAGCCGTAGGAGTTGGCGTTGTTGTTGGAGTAGCCGTTGGAGTTGGCGTTGGTGTAGGCGTTGGTGTTGGAGTCGATGTCGCGGTCAAAGTCAGTTGATCCAGATTCACGTTTCCGGAATCGCCAGCGTCATATTTGTATGCGATCGTATTGCTGCCTGCGTTGAGTGCAAGCGTTTCTTCTTTGATGCTCCAGGTATCCCAATTCGCTAAGCTAGGCAACGAGGTTTGGCGGATCTTCGTTCCGTTGACGTAAACGCTGATCGTTTTTGCGCTGCCTGTCGCGTTCGCGTATTTCAGCGCAGCGATATAATTGCCCGTCGTCCCGGCCGTTACCGTGAACGTCGTTGTCGCTCCTTGCGTCCAGTAACCGTCGACGAAGCCGGTCCCGGAGTAGCCGGCATGATCCGTATTCGTTTTGGCCCCGGCGGTTAATGTAGCCGATTCCGCTTGATAAGTGCCGCTTGCCGGCGTCGGCGTCGGATTCACGGTGGGAGTAGGCGTTGGCGCGATGCCCGAGCCGTAAATCTCGAATTCCGATAGCTGGGCGGCCGGCCAGCCGGTATTTGCCGTTACGGCGATTCTAACGTAACGGGTGTTCGTCGCGGCAAAGTTGACGGTGACCGAATTGCCTGCGACAGACGGGTTAAATGTATAACTTGCCGACCCGACAATATCAATGTACGATGATCCGTTCACGCTTCCTTGTACGGATAAGGTTTGCGACCGGGTCTCCCATGAAGCCGGAAGCTTCAACACGATCTGGTCTATGCTTGTACTCGCCCCCAGATCGACCTCAATCCATTGCGGGAAGGCATTATTCGTGCTTTCCCAATACGTTCCTTGATTGCCGTCTTTCACATTGCCCGGTGCGTACGTTTGCGATTGGCCGCTAGCCGTCACGTTTTTGCCCAGCGTCAGGTTCGGTCCACCAGCCGCCGTTACATCATCGAGCGGTCCGATCGCGAAGGTAAAGCTGGAGAAAAACAGGGCGACGACTAATGACCATACGACATACTTGTTGCGCATCATGATCCTCCTTTGGATTCGGTAATGGCAGAAGCGATGCTTCTATCCACCCCTCATTATAGGGACAGCGCTTACAAGCCATAAGACGTATTTCTACGTAAACTGTATGCGATTCCATGGATCGTCGCCCCAATCGACCGGCTATGAAGGAATGTATGATCAATCGACAAAACCCGCTGCTAGAGCGGGTTTTCGCATTTTTATTTCGGATTCCAAGAATCTTTGAGCGGCACGATCCGGTTGAACACCAGCTTCTCGAGAGACGAATGTTTCGGATCGACGGCAAAATAGCCATGTCGGAAAAATTGGAACCGGTCTCCCGGCTGAGCTCCTCTCAAGCAAGGCTCAAACAACACATTTTTCTTCACGATCAGAGAATCGGGATTCAGCAGCTCCCTCCACTCCCCGTTCTCTTCATTCGGCGTCCTCTCGTCCAGCAGCAGCCGGTCGTACAGATGAACATCCGCTTCCTCGGCATGTTCCGCCGATACCCAATGAATCGTCCCTTTCACCTTGCGGCCAGCGAATCCCGTTCCGCTCTTCGTCAGCGGGTCGTACGTGCAATGAAGCTCGGCAACCTCGCCGGACGCAGCATCCTTGATGATGCTATTGCAGCGGATAAAATAGGCTCCCTTCAACCGTACTTCCCCGCCGACCGTCAGTCGATGGTATCCTTTGGGCGGATCTTCCATGAAGTCGTCCCGTTCGATGTATATCGTTCTGGCAAAAGGAACCTCGCGCGCGCCGAGCTCGCCGTTGCCGGCGTTGTTCTCGATCGATAGCAGCTCCGACTCCCCTTCCGGGTAATTCGTAATGACGACCTTGAGCGGCTCCAGAACCGCCATCACGCTCACGGTTTGGTCTTTGAGCTTTTGCCTCAGACATTGGTCGAGCAGCGAGACGTCGACCGTGCTCTGCGTGCGGATGCTTCCGATTTCTTCGATGAAGCCGCGGATGCTCGCCGGCGTGAAGCCTCGCCTTCTTAGTCCGCGAAGCGTCGGCAGCCTCGGATCGTCCCAGCCGTCCACATGACCGCCTTCAACCAATTGCCGAAGGAACCGTTTGCTCGTGACGACGCCCGTTAATCCAAGCCTGCCGAATTCCCGCTGACGCGGGGGATTCGCGATGCCAAGCTCGCGGAGAACCCATTCGTAAAGCGGTCTATGGTCCTTGAATTCGATCGAGCAGAGCGAATACGTAATGCCTTCGATGACGTCTTGAATCGGATGGGCGAAGTCGTACATCGGATAGATGCACCAATCATTCCCCGTCCGATAATGTTCGGCGTGGATGATGCGGTACAGAATCGGATCCCGCAGATTCATATTGGGAGAAGCCATGTCGATTTTGGCGCGGAGAACCTTGGAAGCGGCGGTGTAACGGCCTTGTTTCATTTCCTCGAACAGCTTCAGATTCTCTTCGGCGGACCGATCACGGTAAGGGCTGTTCCGACCGGGCTCGGTCAACGTCCCACGGAATGCAGCAACTTCCTCGGGTGTCAAGTCGCAGACATAGGCTTTGCCATGTTTAATTAACGTCGCCGCAGCCTCGTAAATCCGATCCGAATAGTCCGATCCGTAATAAATATGGACTCCGGGATCATAGCCTAGCCACTTCATATCCTCGATGATCGCTTGAACGTAGACGAGATCCTCCTTCAACGGATTCGTATCGTCGAATCGCAAGTGGAATCTGCCTCCCCACATACGCGCGATCGAATGGTTCGTTTGAATCGCATAAGCGCTCCCGATATGCAAGTAGCCGTTCGGTTCGGGCGGGAATCTCGTGCACATCGTCCGATCAAGCGGGTTTATTTCGAGCTCGCTGCGAATCAGGCTGACTAAGTGATTATTTTCCAACTCTAAGTTGCCCATGATCGGCTTCCTCCTAATGAATGGGTAATGGCTTGCCAAACAAAAAAAACCTCACCTCCAAGACATGATGTCTTGGGGACGAAGTTGTCGCGGTGCCACCCCAGCTTCATTAATATGTCGCCATATTAACCTCTTCAAGTACGGCATGGAAGCGCTGCGGCATGCTTATACTCTAGCTCTGTAACGGGAGCTCCCGTCATGCCATCCCCTTCCGGTTCCGGCATGCGGCTCGGAGGCTTGGTTCGGCGAACGGTCCTTGGCTCCTTCTCAGCTGGCGGAGCTCTCTGTGCAAGAACGTTGTTCCCTACTCTTCTCGTCGTCGCGTTTTGGATATGGGGATTATTCTAACAAATAAATCGTTTGTTTGTAAATCCAAATCGCAAGATTCGTTTGAATTTTCGGAATCGTCCGCGCAATGGATATTACGCTTTGCCTGCACATAACCATAGTTACGACGGCAACATTATTACGAACGCGGGAGGTATCATTGCATGGCTCATGATAGTCAGAACCATTCGGGAGCTGTTCCAGTGCCGCAACCCATTCGCGCAGACGGCGCCGGAGGCGTAGACCGCGGACCGCGCGATGTCATGCGGGACCTGCAAAATCCGGATATGCTCGTTCCGCCGAAAACGGATAACGGGCTCATCCCGAATATGAGATTTTCGTTTTCGGACACCCACATGCAGTTGAATCACGGCGGTTGGTCAAGAGAAATTACGGTGCGCGAGCTGCCGATCGCCACGACCCTAGCCGGCGTTAACATGTATCTGACGCCGGGCGGCGTGCGGGAATTGCACTGGCATCAACAGGCGGAATGGGCTTATATGCTGCTTGGTCGGGCCCGGATAACGGCCGTTGACCAGAATGGCCGCAATTTTATCGCCGATATCGGACCGGGCGATCTCTGGTACTTCCCGCCAGGCATCCCCCACTCCATCCAGGGCTTGGAGGAAGGCTGCGAATTTCTACTCGTGTTCGACGACGGCAATTTCTCCGATCTGAACACGTTGTCGATCTCCGATTGGTTCGCGCACACGCCTAAGGAAGTTCTGTCGGCTAACTTCGGCGTGCCGGAATCGGATTTCGATGCCATCCCGAAGGAACAGCTCTATATCTATCAAGCGGACGTTCCCGGCCCACTCGCGACGCAGGCGGTCGAATCGCCGAACGGTACCGTTCCGCTTCCTTTCGCCTATCGATTGCTTGCGCAGCCCCCGATGCGGATGCCCGGCGGCAGCGTGCGAATTGTCGATTCCACGGTCTTCCCCATTTCCAAGGCGGTTGCCGCCGCGCTGGTCGAGCTCGAACCGGGCGCCATGCGCGAGCTTCATTGGCATCCCAATAACGACGAATGGCAATATTATTTGACCGGTCAAGGCCGCATGACCGTATTCGGATCCGAAGGCAACGCACGCACCTTCGACTTTCGGGCGGGAGACGTCGGATACGTGCCGTTCGCATTCGGCCATTACATTCAGAACACGGGGACGGAAACATTATGGTTTCTGGAAATGTTCAAAAGCGACAGGTTCCAAGACCTGTCGCTGAATCAATGGATGGCATTGACGCCTCCCCAGCTAGTGGAAAGCAACCTTCATGTAAAACCCGATTTCATTGCCCGGTTGAACAAAGTGAAGCGGCCGGTCGTCAAACATCCGGGATTTACATATCTTAATCGGGACCGGTAGCTGGCCATTCCGGAAGCTTTAATCCGCGATCACCGGGTTGCGGAGGGGATCGAAGCCGGCGATCCGGCATTCCGCGATATCGCCCGGCTTCAAAGCGACTGAACCGGGCGTACCGCTCATAATGATATCCCCGGGATGCAAAGTCATGAAGCTGGAGAAAAAAGCGACGATGAATGGAATGGAATAGATCATGCAAGATACGTCGGTCCGGTAAGCCGTCTCCCCGTTCAGCCTCGTCTCGATGATCCAATCTTCCGCAGCGGGACATTCGTCTGGCGTCAGCATATACGGACCGACGCTAAAGAAGGTATCGAACGCTTTGGCCCTGGCAAGAAATCGGGGATTGCGTGCGTGAATATCCTGTGCGGTCATATCGAGCGTCGGGATGAATCCCGCAATGGCATCCATCGCTTCTTCTTCGGAAATGCGATGGCATGTGCGGCCGATGACGATGCCGATCTCCGCTTCCGCCGTTACCCGGTCGGACAAGCCAGGAAGCCGTATAGGCTCGCCTGGTCCGATAAGGGTGGTCGGAGGCTTCAGGAAACAAATCGGCTCTCCGTCTGGTGGGGTCACGGCCATCTCGGCCGCTTTTTCCCTGAAGTTCGCGCCGACTCCCCATACGGCTTTGGAGGTGCGGAGCAAGGGCGCGTACACGGCTTCCCCGTAAGGAATAGGCGCCAACTGATCAAGTTTGTTTCCTTCTTCGCGAAGAAAGGCTTGCAATGAAGGGATGTCGCCATTCGCAAGAATCTTATCGACCGACTCCCCCCATTGCTTGCCGAACGAGCCATTCATCGTTTCGGTCAGCAGGTAACCGCCTGGCAAGCCGACGGCGGCTCGCTCTCGTCCATCGATCGTTAATGTCGTTAATTTCATGTTTCGATGCTCCTCTGTCCATTCGTTTCCGTGCGAGGTTTCGCATTAGACCATAACAACACGGGTATTAACAGCAAGGATAATAATCCGCCGGCTAACGATAGAGCCGCATAACTGGAATAATCCACGATGACGCCCGACAACGCTCCGCCTGATGCGCCGGCAAGCGCGACGAGCACGTCGACGTTGCCTTGGGTCCTGGCTCTTGCTGATAGCGGCGTAGCGTCCACGATGAGCGTCGTGCCGCTAATCAATCCAAGATTCCAGCCTAAGCCCAGCAGGGCCAGAGCCGTGATCAGAATCGGCATGGAATCTCCTGAGCCGTAGGCGGCAAGCAGCCCCGCGAGGAGCAGCACGATTCCGGAGGCGATCGCCATTCGCATGCGTCCGATTTTGTCGATCAGCATGCCGGTCACGAGAGAAGGCAGAAACATCGCGCCGACATGAATGCCGATGACGACGCCGACTTCCGTCAGCCCATGGCCGTGATGTTTCATGTGGACAGGCGTCATAGTCATGATGGCGACCATGACCATTTGGGTCAACAGCATAACGCAAGCGCCAGCGGCGATTCCTCTTTTATTGACGGTTGCCAAGATGCCCTGGCCAAGCCCTTCACCCGCATTCTTCTGCTGCTCGGCAATCGACCGGGCCGCAAAAAATGGATCGGGGCGCAGCAGGATGAACACGATTAGACCTGCTAGGATAAACGCGGCTGCCCCGAGAAGGAACGGTCCGGCAAGCGCGGGGATGCCGATCGATTCTGCGAACCGTCCCATGACGTCGACCAGGTTGGGGCCCGCAACGGCACCGAATGTCGTGGATACCATCGCCATGCTGATCGCGGTTGCCCGTTGATTCGGCTTCGCAAGATCCGTACCCGCATACCTGGCTAGAAGATTGGTTGCCGTGCCCGCGCCATAGATGAATAGCGATAGAAATAGCAGAATGACGTTCTCGTACACGGCAGCCAGAATAACGCCGATCGCGCCGATACCGCCGGCCAAGAACCCGGTGACAAGCCCCGGTCTGCGGCCGAATCGCTGCGTGAACCGGCCGATCAGAAACGCAGCAAGGGCTGAACCGAGCGTCAGTAGAGCCGATGGAAGGCCGGCGTAACTTTCCGTGCCCAGCATGTCTGCGGCAAGCAGCGCGCCGACGGTCACGCCCGCGGCAAGCCCCGCTCCTCCGAACAGCTGGGATAAAAGAACGACAATCATCGTTCGTTTGAATAATTTCTGTTGGTTTAATGGTTCGTCCATTTCCACCCTCCTCTAGACTTGCATTGAAAGTTAGCGAGTTCAAGCTTTATTCGTATTATGACGGAAATCGTTCGTTAGGGCTATAGCCAATAATATAGTGGTTGTTCAAAAAGTCCACTTTTGATCACGAAGTATACCAGGTAGCGTATTCGACATCGAATCTTGAATTCAGCCGAAACTAAGCGAATGCTTACGAAGTATGTTTCCTCCGGAAACATTGCAGGTGCTCACGTAGCTATCACTACGCTCCGCTCCTCATTTTCTAGCTTCATCCAATCTTCTTCAGCGTTTTTGAAAAAAACGCAGCTTCGGAAGCATACGCTCTTGTGCTGAAAACCGGACTTTTTGAACACGTACTCAGCGACGGCCTAGTCCTCTAGGCGCTTGCTTTCTCCAAAATTATCCTATATTGTGAATGAATCCGGGTGAATTTGGTTATTTAAGAAATAGGCCTGGAAAAAACAAATAGATCGAGGAGGAAAGAGAAATGGCAGCATTAAACATCGGTATCATTCTTGGCAGCACAAGACAGGGCCGCGTGAGCCCGCAGGTAGGGGAATGGGTGAAAGGAATCGCGGACAAACGCGGCGACGCCAATTATGAAATCGTCGATATCGCGGACTACAAGCTTCCACTTCTCGGCGAAGCCGACGCTACCGAGCAAGCGACCGCCTGGAATACGAAGCTGGCGAGCTTGGACGGATTCGTCTTCATCGTCCAAGAATACAACCATAGCATCACGGGCGCGCTCAAGAACGCGCTCGATTACGCCCGCGACGCTTGGAATAACAAAGCGGCAGGCATTGTCAGCTATGGCTCAGTCGGCGGCGCGCGAGCAGCCGAACATCTTCGCGGCATCCTCGGCGAACTGTCCGTCGCAGACGTGCGCGTTCACCCCGCACTCTCGCTGTTCACCGACTTCGATAACGGCGCGTTTAAGCCGGCGGATCTGCACTTGACGAACGTGAACGGCATGTTGGACCAAGTTCTCGCATGGAGCGGCGCCCTTAAGACGCTGCGTTCATAATCGGCTGACCCAAACAAAAGCACTTAGAGACGGATTCGAGTCCGCTCTAAGTGCTTTTATATTGACGTCGATCATTTTTTGGTCGTGCCTCCCTTCCCGTACAGTTGATACATGATCTTGCGGCCTGTAGGCGTCTGGGCGAGTCCTCCCTTGGCGGTTTCGCGGTGCTTCTCCGGCATGGATGAGCCTACCTCCAGCATCACGTCGATGACTTCATCCGAAGGAATGACGCTCCGAACGCCTGCGAGTGCCATATCGGAGGCCGCAAGCGCCGTCACCGAACCGAATCCGTTGCGCACGATGCAAGGAATTTCGACGAGACCGCCTACGGGGTCGCAGATGAGGCCGAGGGAGTTTTTCAGCGCCAGACCGACGGCATGGACCGCTTGCTCCGGCGTTCCGCCCCGCAGCTCCGTCAACGCGCCAGCGGCCATGCCGATTGCGGATCCGACCTCGGCCTGACAGCCGCCCTCGGCTCCGGAGACGAAGGAATTATTGGCGATGACGTAGCCGATTGCGCCGGCGGCGAACAAGCCGTATACCATATGATCATCCGTCCAGCCGAATCGCTCCTGCGTGCTGACGAACACGCCTGGGATGATACCGCAGGATCCCGCGGTCGGCGTCGCGATAACACGTCCCATCGATGCGTTCACCTCCGAGACAGCCAGCGCATAGGCCATGGCCTTACAAGCAGATTCGCCGAGAGCAGGCATGCCGGTATCTCCAAAGAACGTCATGACGCGCTTCGCATCGCCGCCTGTTAATCCGCTCCTTGAAGTTGTGTCTTCTTCCAGCCCCTTGCGCACTGCTTCCTTCATGATGCCGTAATAGGCCGTCATCTGCTCCATGATTTGCGTTTCGCTGCTGCCGGTTTCATGCGCTTGCTCGATCACCATGAGACGGCCGATCGTGACCGATTCTGCCTGGCATAATACCTTGAGCTGATCCAGCGTTGAAAATCTCATGGCCTTGTCTCCTTCCTCGACAAATCGATAATGCTGACTTCCTTGACATCGGCCAAGCTTTCGAGCCGCCGCGCCGCTTCGGGATCGAATCGTTCGTCGCTCTCGATGACGGTTAACGCCTCGCCGTTGCGCGTTTTGCGATCGACTTCCATGTAGCTGATATTAATGCCAGCCTGGCGAGCGATATCCGATATTTCCGCGACCATGCCCGGACGATCCCGATGATAGATGAGAATCGTCGGGTATACGGCCGTGAACTTCACATCGAAGCCGTTCACGCCGATAATTTCGATGTTTCCTCCGCCGATAGAGCAGCCCGTCATCGATACGCTTCTCTCATCCTTCCTTAGCAGCATAGCGGCCGTGTTCGGATGCGCGCTTGGCCTCGTCATCGGCACGAACTTGATCGACATGCCCAGTTGCTCGGCAAGCATGATCGAATGCCTGATGCGGGGATCGTCGGTTTCGAGATCGAGCAAACCTGCGGCGATGGCAAGATCCGTTCCGTGGCCCGCGTACGTATCCGCGAACGAACCGAAGAAACGGATCTCGGCATGCGTCGGCATGTCGCCTAGCGCCTGCCGTGCGCATATGCCAAGCCGAACGGCTCCTGCGGTATGAGAGCTGGAAGGTCCGATCATGCTTGGTCCGATGATGGAGAATACGTCCTTGAATCGCATTTGATGTCCCCCGTCCTTATCGCATATCGATGGCATAGTTTAGGCCATACATTGCCATTAGCGTCCCATTCTTATGCGAATGATATTCGAATATCCGTTCTCTTCCAAGCGTCGATTGGCTTGACATTAAATATAATAAAAAGAACAAATCGCGTCATGTTACAGCGATTTGTCCATCAGAAACGGGAACCGGAAAATCGTTTTGGCTACAATCGTTGGGGGACCGATGATTTCGATCTTGATCCGCATAATCCGCACCTCTGGAATGGGTTGACACGGCGGTTTTCCTTTAACTACTTCGCGAACGACAGTCCGCGTTCCAGTAGTGCCGCTTTGAGAATATCCCTTGCTTTCAGCCCCATGCCGTGAAGCTTCATGAGTTCGGCTTCGGTTATGCCCGCGAGTTGATCGAGCGTCGTGATGCCAATGCCATGCAAGGCTTGTTCGATTACGATTCTCGAAAATGCTTCAACGCTTCTCTAACGCTAAGCGGTTTCAATTGATGGGTGGCCACGAACGTCTTCACTGCGTCCGGATTTACCTTCGCGTATTCCCGAAGCGCCCAGCCGATCGCTTTCTGGTGGAAAAACTCGCCCGAACCTATATGCGGTAGGATACATTCGTACAACAATGCTTCATCGTTATCATATTTGTAAGTCAGCTGATGAAGAATGGCCGTCCGATTGAGCCACATATTCTGAGATTCAATCCACCGCTTCAAAAAGGTTCTTCTTGCGTCTTCGTCCTTGCGGAAGATGCTGCCGGCAACATGCGACGCGATTAAGTCGACGGTATCCCACCATGACTTATTCGTGATAACCGTCTCCACCATTGGCAAGTCGGCGGCGGTCAGCTTTTTCTTCATCCCCACGAGCAGATCAACGGCCATCAGTTGGAACTCCCGCTCCGGCAGGGCCCATAGAATGGGAATCCACTCCTTCTGAGGCGGATGCAACTTCAGAAACGACTTCTGAAGCTCGCGCCGCTGCGGAGTTCGGATTCCGAGATGGGGAAAATGGTCTTTCATGTACGCGTCCATCGCGCGCGCATCCTCCGCATTGCCGTTGCTGCGAAACATCTCGACTAGTGATTCGATGGTCATGAGAGCTAACGAGCTCCTTCCGGTTTGCTGAGATAAGCGATATCCTTTGTCTCAAGGATCGCCTTGGGATAACCGCGACTGACGGAATGGATCATCGCGAGTCCGAGCTGCCGAAGCGTCAGCAGTTGATTGGGCAAGAATGGGCGAAGCAAATAATAAAGCGGACTCAGCCACTTGTAGTAGCGATGGCCGTTGCTCAAACCGGGGGTAGGATGCAAATATCCGGGCCTAAACATATACGCGCGCCTGAAAGGCAGCCACATAAGATGGTTCTCGGTGCGTCCTTTCACCCTGGCCCACATGCTTCTGCCGCGCTCCGAGCTGTCCGTGCCACTGCCGGATACGTAACAAAATACCATTTCCGGATTCAAGCGGGCTAAGGTAGATGCCACTTGGAGAGTAAGGTCGTAAGAGATTCGCGAATACGACTCCTCTGTCAACCCGACGGACGTGACGCCTAAACAGAAGAAACAACCGTCGTAGCCTTTGAGCTCGTCTTCGATGCTGCTCAGCTCGTAGAAGTTGTTATGGATAATCTCTTTCAGCTTCGGATGCGACTTGCCGCATGGCTTGCGGTTCACGACCAGCACTTCAAGAACGGATGGATGAGAGAGGCATTCGTGCAAGACGCCTTCTCCGACCATGCCGGTGACGCCCGTTATGATCACTTTCATCGAATGGATTCATCCTTTGCCACAGTAAGTTTTACGATTTATTAGAATTTATCCTAATTCCTGAACGCCCTCTTCGCTCATCCCGAAGAGATCTGCTGGGCTTTCGGACGGAAGCCGAAGCCGAGCAGGGCGAAGAAAAGGAAAGCTGCGCCAAGGAACAAAAACAGGCTATGCGAGGACACGTATTGCATGCCGAAGCCGCCTAACGTCGGTCCCATCACGCTGCCCAGACTGAAGTGAATCGAAGCAATGACGTTCGCAGCCGGCAAGATGTTCCGTGGCAGTATGTCGGCCGCATAAGCTAGTCCGAGCGAGAAGAAGGAACCGACGACGCCTCCAGCCGCCATGAATAGGACAAACAATACAGCAATATTGTCCCCTGCCAAAGGCACAGTAAGGAAAGCGAAAGCGCCGATGAACCCGCAGCCGATCAATACAGGCTTGCGCCCGATTCGGTCGCTCCAAACGCCGAGAGGCAGCTGTAGGATCAAACTGCCGATGCCGAAGGCGAGAAGCAGCAGCGAAATCCATTGCTGGCCGATATCGATTCGAATGGCATATAGCGGAAAAGTACTGTTCATGGATGCTTCCATCAGCCCGTACAGAAGTCCCGGGATCAAGACGAACCATGCGAGCCGATACGTTCGGATAAACCGATTCTCCGCGGCGGTATCCTTCGCGGCTTTCTCCGGCCATTCGTTTTTCATCCGAAGCACGAGGAGCAGCACCACCGTGAAGAACAGGCTGCTTGCGACGAACGGGAGTGCTTGACCGAGAGCAAGCAAGTTTATGCCAAGCGGACCGATGCTGAAGCCCACGCCGTACGCCATGCCGTATAAGGATATATACTTGCCCCGTTTATCCGCCGGGCTTGAACTGACGATCCATAGCTGCGTTGCAAAGTGAAGCGAGCTGTCGCCAACGCCCACCAGCAACCGGAGAATGAACCATGCCGTTAATGTTTGCGTGACTGGGAATAGCAGTGTCGAGATCGTGACGAGTAGAATGCCGGTTACGATCACCTTCTTGTAGCCAAACCTTACAACGGGCTTCTCGATGATGAACATCGTCAAGAAAATACCGATATACATGGCCGCCGAGTTGATTCCGTTCAGATCGGAAGAAACGCCCGAATGCTCCAACATAATGGATAATAGAGGCAAAAGCAGGCCTTGGCTCATCCCCGCGATGACGACGACGAGCAGCAAGGCCATTAAACGATAGTGCGAAGAAAATGAAAACGATGAGTAGTTCTTGGATGTCAAAACCTGGTGCACTCTCCTTGCTCATTTGACGGATCATATGTTCTTATCCATTGTAACCCGCAAAACAAGGCTGCGCAATATACCCCGGCTTCTCGTTAAGGAGCCAACTGGTTGATTTGTCCCAATAGCTCGTTTAATTTGTTAAGCGTGTCGGGAATACCCGTCGCGTCGAACGCGGCTCTCCCCTGTTCAATGTTCGTGAGTGCCTGGTCAAGGCCGGTTTGCAGGTTCTCGTTGTATTGAACGATCGAAGCATGCAGATCCTTTGCGTAATCAGGAACGGTTAACCCTTCGTATTGAACGATCTGTTCCTTCAAGGCCAGGATGCGTTCCTTCAGATCCGTTCTCGCATCCAGATCGGCAACCGCTTGCTCGGCGAGCGTATTCATCTCTGTTCCGAAAGTTTTCAGCGAGTCCATATAAGTCGTTGTTTCCGTGGCGAAATTCACCGTCTGACCGATCCCGTCCAAGATGCCGCAGCCTTGTGCGACGAATAACGTAACGGCCAAAATAACCGCAAGTCCTTTACTCTTCAATTGACATGCCTCCCTAGGCCCGATATAAACTGGCGTATCGTGTATTGTTTTCTATCATAAGGATTACCCTTGCCCTGCATTACGCAAACAACCGTTCTATGGTTTCAATTCTATCGTGGCCAAAAAAAGCGCAAACGTGTGCGTACCACCCGTTTGCGCTTTTAGTTAATTCGCTGATGATGTTATTTCCAGCCCGAGCGATCCGCAAGCCTGGTGATATGGGACAAATGATGCCTGCCATGCCAGGAATAGATGCCGAGATTCGTGTCTAGACGGACGGTCTCGCCCGATCCGGGGTGATAGAACGTTCGCGCGAATTGCTCCTCGCTCATCGCCCGCAATAACGTGATCCACTTGCGATGCATAGCATCGATTAATTCCAGCGCGGAATCGATGGGTTCGTCAGTCGTATCCGCCAGCTCCGCCCATCTTTCCTCGTAATACGGACGGATTGTCGGATGCTCCTCTGTAAGCGCCAGCTTGAACCTGATCAGGCTGTTCATGTGGCTGTCCGCGATATGATGAACAACTTGGCGCACTTGCCAACCGCCATCGCGATATGGCGTATTCAACTGTTCCTCGCTTAAGTCCTTGACCGCTTCCTTCAACAATGCCGGCAGCTCGGCGATGTCCCGAATCCATGCTTCTCTTTGCTCGGCATCAATATCGCCGGCATGTGCAAACTGGCCAATCGGATATCGTAAATCCATGTCTCCATCTCCCTTTTTGCACCTTATCCGAGCTTAGAATTCTCGGAATGAAGCGCGCCACGCCGCCAAAGGACAGCGACAGCCGTTTCACCATGTGCTGCAGTTCAATTAGTCTTCAAGCTCAACGTTATGATAAACCTGCTGCACGTCTTCCAGATCTTCCAGCGCGTCGATCAGCTTCTCGAATTGCGCCTCGGCATCGTTGCCTGGCAGCGTTACGTAATTCTGGGCGAGCATCGTCAATTCGGCAACGGTGAACTCGTCCACTCCCGCTTTCTTGAACGCTTCCTGAACTGCATGGAATTGATCCGGCTCGGCATAGACAATGACGGAATCTTCTTCCTCGAGAATGTCGCGCACGTCGACGTCGGCTTCCAGCATGATGTCCATCACTTCTTCCAGCGACTTGCCGGATACGCCGAACACGGCCGTTGCGTCGAACATATAGGAAACCGATCCGCTCACGCCCATGCTGCCGCCCTGCTTATTGAACGCGGCGCGTACGGCCGGAGCCGTCCGGTTCACGTTATTGGTGAGCGTGTCCACGATAACCATGGACCCGTTCGGACCGAAACCTTCGTAACGGAGCTCCTGGTAATTCTCGTCCGCGCTTCCTTTCGCCTTGTCGAGCGCTCGGTCGATGATGGCTCTTGGCACGTTGTACGTTTTCGCGCGTTCCAGAACGACCTTCAGTGCGCGATTGGATTCCGGATCCGGTTCGCCCTTCTTCGCCGCAACGTAAATCTCGACTCCGAACTTCGCGTATATGCGGCTTGTATTGGCATCTTTGGATGCTTTCTTTTCTTTGATGTTATTCCATTTACGACCCATGCTGCTCCCACTTTCTACAATTTTCTATCCTCCAACATTATAACCGATTTTGAGGAGGAATGGATAAGCGGGAAGCTGATTTTTGACCGCATTAGATTTATGTTTATCCGAAATCGAACGAGTCGCTAGACAAGCTTATAATAGAGCACGGTGCCGTCTAACGTTCCTGTGGCCGAACGAGCGTATTGCGGGATGCGCCCGGCTTCCGTATAACCAAGCGACAGGTACAATAGATTCGATGGATCTCCCTCTCTTGTATCTAGCACGAGCAAACTTCTTCCTACCTCTTTCGCTCTCGATTCCGCGGTTAGCATAAGTGATCTTGCGATTCCTTGTTTGCGGTAACCGGTATGGACCATGACCTTCGCGATTTCGGCGCGATGCGACCCGTTGCTCTTCATCGCAAGCTGCAACTGGATCGTGCCGACAATGGCGTCATCGCGCTTGACGATCCATAACAATACCCCTGGCTGCAGAACTTCTTCCCAATACGCGCGAGCTAGTTCGAAGGAGAAGGGCGGCAGGAAACCGATGGACGCGCCGTCATCGACGACGTTGACAAGCAACTCGGCTAACGCTTGGAGCGTCTCCGGATTCATTGATTCACGAGTGACTTCGACGATTGAGATCATAGGATTCGACATGATAATCTCTCCAATTTTTTTGATATAGTTATGATACTTTCCTAGGTTGGCGTATAATGGTTAGTAATGGATATTGGCGATCAAGAAAGGATGATTTCGATTGAAACGCGGTGAAAAAATATTGAATATCTCGATCGCGATCCTCGCGGTCGGTTTCATCTGTTACATCGGGTTAACCAATTGGAATGGCAAGGCAGCTACAGTCCAAGCTTCCCAAATCCAATTGCCCGAACTCCGCACCAACGAAGCGGTCACGGTCGACTTCGCCGAGAAGCCTACGGTCATCTCGTTATTTACGTCCTGGTGCACATACTGTAACGAAGATGCGCCGAAGATGGCGGCCCTACATGAAAAATATAAGGATCGTATTAATCTGATCGGCATTAACATCACGAATCGAGACGACTTATCGGAAGTGCGCGCCTACGCGGAACGCCATGCGCTTGCGTACCCAATTCTACTCGACCTGAAAGGCGACGTTTACGCCAGATACGGTGGCGACGGCTTCCCCGCATTATATTTCGTGAACACAGAGGGCAAGGTAACCGACTCCATCATAGGCTCGACCGACTTGGAGACGTTAGACTCCTCGTTCCGGAAGCTATTGAAGAATGGGTAGCTGCTGATCCCATTATGACAAATCGTCTGTCTACAAAAAAGTGAAAATCGCAGCCGTTTGATTTCATCTTTTGCCCGCAATGAGTGAATCTTGTTTATTCCAGCTCTTCGTTAAGGAGGACCATATGGATGTGGTCCTCCCATTTCCCGTTTATTTTCAAATAGCGCAGCGCCAGTCCTTCGTCTCGAAAACCAAGTTTCTCCACGACCTTAAGCGATGCCGTATTACGCGGCATGATGTTCGCTTCGATCCGGTGCAGCCCCAGCTCTTCGAATGCATAAGCAACGACTCTCCCGATCGCTTCTGTCATGAACCCCTTATTCAGCTCGGCTTCATCTAGTCGGTAACCAAGGTGACAAGACAAAAAAGCGCCGCGGACGATATTGCTGAGCGCAACCGACCCGATAATCCGTTCCGGCTCGCCGCATTTGTAAAGCCAAAACTTAGACATCTGGCTCGTGTTCATCATTGCTTGATCTTGTCGTAATAGATCCGTCTGCGCATCTAGCGTATAATAACTTGCCTCTCGCTTCACTTCCCACGCTTCCAAAAACCGTTCGTTCCGTTTGAAGTAGTCGAGCACCGCGGCAGCGTCACCACCCGTTGGTTCCAGCCTCCTCAACCTTAATCGCTCCGTATGTAATTCTATCGTCATGATGGGATTCGTCTCCTTTTGCGGGCTATTTTTGAGTTCAATCATTATAGCATAGCCACCCGATAGCAAACGAAAAACGGTACACCCTTTTTAATGGGCGTACCGTTTCGCGAGCATGGAGCCGCGGTCTTCGAAAACTATCCTCTTGAGAAGTGCCGATTCCAAAATCATTTCATACCTCATCCTTCGCCCGTAATGTAGGTATCCAATACACCATATGATCTTCGTCGTAACAGACTCCGCCGATCTTCAAAGCGCAGCGCTCCGTTCCATAGGTTTCGAATCCCAAAGAATGATAGAGCTTGCGCGCCCCTTCGTTCGATGTGACGACTGAAAGTAGAACAAGGTCGAGTCCATGCATGGCGGAAGCACGGCGTAAAGCCTCTTCCATCAGCAGCCTGCCAATGCCGTGCTGACGGAATGACGGCGTTACATACATTCCCCATATAAAGCTTTTATGTTTGGCCTTAATCGATGTCTCCCGCTTAAATCCGACCATGCCAACGAGCCGATTCTCGCCGGAATAAGCGCCCAATACAAATTGATTACCATCGCATCGCAGCCGCTCCTTAACAACCTCTGCAGAAGTATGAAGAGCTTCTTCATATGAGCTTCCAAATACGGTCGGGTTCGTCTGCAGCGCCTCTAACCGGAGAGCCCAGAAGGATTCTGCTTCTTCTTGCGTAATCGTGCGAATGATGTTCATCGTAACTTGCGCCCCCTGACCGATCCGGTTATCCCTATAGCGTTTTCTCGTAAATGACGATTTCCTGACCATCATTATTCATTGTCGTCTTCACCTGAATGCAGCCTTGCCGCTGCCAGTAGAGATGCGCGGGTTCGTTCTGCACGACGACGCCTAACCGGAAGTTTGAGACTTGGCGCGCCTTCAACAAATCGTAGAATCGTTCAAGCGCGGCATAACCCAATCCCTGCCTCTGATGGTCTCGCTTCATCATTAGTAGCCCCAACCATGTACAGCCGTCTTTTGGATTGTGCATAAGCAACTCCAAAATCCCGATAAAACGGTCATCCGTTTCGATCAAATAACGTTCCGCGCCGAATTGGCGCGCTTCGGCGCATTCTTCCGCTACATCTTCGATCGTGAGGGTTGGCTTTCCCTTGACAATTCTGTTGTAATATACGTTGGAATTGATGATTTTCAGCTCTTCAAGCAAAGTTTCTTCCGTTGAAGGTACAAACCTCATGCTGCGTTCCTAACCTTTCTCGGTTGGCGACGATTGAATGTATGCCTCCCGTTGAAGCAACTGTTGATATTGCCAGATGCGTTCCGCGGTCGTGACTGCGGTTGCTTCGGTCGGGCAGGACGCAAAGGCTGCCGCTTTGGCGGCGTACGTAGCCGCATGTGTGGCATGCCCGGCGACATGAGCCGTCGCGGCCGCATGTCCCGCCGCTCTCGCGGCCGCGCATGCAGCTGCATGGCCTGCGTCGCGCGCCGCCGCATGCGCCGCGAAGGCGGCAGCACGCGCTTCACTCATCGGAATCTCTTTCCTCGACCAGGCCCGCCCCGCTTCGATTGCACGCCGGGGTCCAAACGTGATCCCTCCTAGAAGATCATGGGTGAATAACCTATCGCCTACAGACCGACAGGTCCGTTAAAGCAAGGATTCGCCGATCGGCGTAAGGATTCCGTCCATGCTTGTTGAATTTTTGAGCTTCCGGTATTCCGTCAGCTTCTCTTCCCCTTTGTTGTTCGCCCAATCAAGAAGCGTATTCCGTTCGCCGTCATAGCTATAAAACGGTACGCTGAAACCGCATGACGTCTTCGCGATATCGATGTCCGCCACAATAATTTGCCGGTGTCCGGGCATCAGCTCGAAGAGCGGCGCTAACTCTTCCCATTGTTCCGATCCCGGCAAGATGACTTTACCGCGTCCGTAAAACCGCAGAATGAGCGGCTTTCCTTGGAAAGCGACGAACATGAACGTGATCCGATCGGCAACCGTCAAGTGAGCGCTCGTTTCGTTGCCGCTGCCGGTCAAGTCGAGATACGCGACGCGGTTTGGCGATAAGATACGAAATACATCATGCCCTTTCGGCGAAAGGTTAACATGACCGTCCGGCGCTGCCGTTCCTACAAAAAATAAGTACTGTTCCCGGATAAAAGCTTCATGCTCCGGCCGAATCGATTCATATGCGGTTCCCAAAATGATGCACCTCCGTTTGTTTTCGAATCACATCCGCCAGACGATAAAGCTCGGCCAAATCCGAGCGGCCTACACTCTCGAATCGGCGAATCGCCTCATCGATCCCGACGACCTCTACGGCTACGACCTGTTCTCCGTCAGCCGGATTCAGTGGTTTGCCGACCAGCTTGACTTGACCGTATCCCATAACCCTCACGAATCGGGGATGAGGAATATGGGGCTTAAAGGGACTAGCTGAGCTCGACTCGCAATTGAACTGCCCGATAATGGCATAGGACTGAAGCTCGCCGCCAAGCTCTTCCATAACCTCGCGCCGCAGCGCTTCCATATATCGTTCTCCCGGCTCCAACGTTCCTCCGGGCAGCTCCCACATGCCATTGTCGACTTGGAAAATCACATACCGATCTCCGACGCAAGGGACGATGCTGACATTGCTGACCAACCGCTCGTCGGACCTTGTCGGCGAAAGCAAATTGGGCTTTTACTTCGCCCCAATCGATCGTCTTGGATAATGTGGGAAACGCAGCAAGATCAGGATACGGCACGAAAAAACCTCCCTAGTGATAGAGATTGGATAGTTAACTACATTAATTTTCGGACTAATAGGTCCCGCACGTTTTGCAAGCTATTTCGCGGGGATGTGCTTACCGTCGGTTCCATCCAACCGAAACCATCGTTATCGTAACGGGGAAATACATGCATATGATAATGATTAAGGTCGTTAAATAGTCCTCCGTTTTGCATGATCGATATGCCGTCGGGATGGTACGCTTCTTTTAATACGGCAGCGATTCGTGCCGATGCGCGCATGATGGCCAGCAGAGTAACCTCATCGATCGATTCGAGCTCCGTCAGATGCGCCTTGGGCAGGATTAACGTATGACCCTCGTGTATGGGATCGATGTCGAGCAGACAGGTGACGTATTCGTCTTCGTAGACGATGTTTGTTTCTATTTTATTGTTGGCCAACCTGCAACCGAGACACTCCACGTATCATCCGCTCCTTCCGATCACGGCGCCTTAGCACTTTTATCATACCATCGATTACCATCGTTTACGAACCGAAAACGTCAAACAATCGCATGAAAGTTGCACGGCTCGCCCCTGTCGTTCAATGGAATATCGTTGTGTGTTTACATGATGATTCAGAACGTCCCAATCCCTAAATTGTGTTTCTAGCAGTTGTAAAAGCTTTCCCGTCGGAAGATTAAGCTCGAACATCGGTTCGATCGTCTCTCCGGTCTCTTCCAACACCTCACGAACGTTCGTACCCATAATAATACAAATGATTCCGCCGGATTTCGTTCCCTTCGCCATCTCCGAGAGTTTCGCGGTAAGGCAATCTATCGAACGAAGATGCTCAAGTGCGGACACGGCAAATATGAAGTCGAACGAGTTCTCCGCGATGGCATATCCTTCAATGTCGGATAAGACCGGTTCGATCGAATCGTCTACGCCATGTTGTCGGCTGTAATCATGCAAGCCGTGAATGGCCGATTCCAAGAGATCGACGGCGACAACGGAGGCTGACCGGGATTGTAAGTATTGAGCGATAGGGATGGCGTTCCGTCCGACGCCTGCACCAAGATCCAATACCCGCATGCCTTCCTTGTCTACCAACAGGGGGAGAAGCTCCATCACCGTGCGGACAGGCTTATACAGCCAAGATCCCGGTTCGAATAAGAGATTTCGATCATAACATTGATCGTGATACTTTTTTTCTTCGGCCCGAATAAGGGCGATTCGATCCATTGTGTTCATCTGGCAGAACCACTATTGTCGAAAAATGAAACCGGGTACCGCAGCTCGCCTTTTATTTGCCGCAACGCGTTTTCTTGGAGCTCACAAACCATGAATACGTCATCGGGCACTTCGAATTGTCGTAATTCCAAACCGAAGGAACGCGCCGGACGGAATCCGAATCTCGGATAATAATCAGGGTGCCCGATCAATAGAACCAAACCGTAACCGAGCTCTTTGCATCGCTTTAGCCCTTCTTCAATTAGCCGTGTGCCGACGCCCAGCTTCTGGACATTCGGGAGCACGGCAATCGGCGCAAGTACAATGACTTCATGCCTACTTTCATCATCAACAACTTCCGCCTTACTAAGCAGCAAGTGACCTATGATATCGCCATCCCGCTCGGCCACGATGGAGAGCTGAGCGACAAACTGCTCCGATCGTCTAATTCGCTCTACTAATTGCGCTTCGTCGTCGCGATTGCCGAATGCCGCCCGGTTCACGTCGAAGACTTGCTCGATATCTTTGGACGTTTCGGTGCGAATGATGATACCCATTTATGTACACTCCTTTTTTTTTTCAAAGTGACGGCTAAAATCGAATATGCTTTATCGTGGTAGCCAATCGATCGAGTTTCTTCTTCACGATCCCTCTATGGTCCGGTCTCAGCGGGATGTTCGCATCAGCCGAGATAATCTCAAGCGTATCATCGATGGTCAACTGATCCGTTTCGATCTGTTTCGCGAACGTTTCCTTCGATAAACTTGCGATACATCTGTCGATCTGCTTGGCCGGCCATGAGCCGCTGCCATCTCCTCTTCGCTTCAGCCGTTTCAGCAACGTGTCGCGGCTTGCGGCCAACGTATAATGTTTGACCTCGACCCCTTCCGTCCGCAATCGCGTCACGATCTCGTCGAAATATTGTTCATCCACTATCGTCATGGGTACGATGACGGTACCTGAATAGTCTTTTGCAATGGACAGAAGCATGGAATAGTTAAATGATCGCCATAACTCATGGTCTTGAAAATCATCCTTCTGCATCGACTTAGGCGCATTCTTCCGAATAAAATAACCGATGTTTTCGGGATCGTAGATGAACGAATGCGGGATTCTGCGATGAAGTTCATTTGCAGTCGTCGTCTTGCCGGATCCGAACGCGCCATTTATCCAAAGAATCAAATCATTCAGCCCCAATTCCTTGTCATTTATATTCCCTATTCCTCTAGCAAAATCCGATCTCCTTTGGTCGTCGGTTGTGAAACTACCAAAAATTCTATGTCATCATTCGTACGGTTAAACACTTGATGCGGGGTAAGAGGCGGAACTTCGAGTCCCTCTTGCGCCTCTACTTCAAACTGCTCCCCGTTCATCTCGACCGTGGCCATTCCCGACAGCACAAAAAAGAATTGCCTCGAACGGTTATGATAGTGTCTCGTTTCTTTTGTTCCGGGAGGCATTCTTTCATGAATAATGCTCAAATCATCGTTATTGACCAAATGCCAACCATCGCAATTCGATCCCCAGTTGTAATTTTCTCCCGTTTTTTTGCTTACTTTCATTCGTTGCAGTCATCCCTTACTTTAGAATTTTAGTCAAATAGAGCACAACGTCATCGTTAATCGTGATTTGATCTCCGTAGCTGGCATAACGATCGCCGATATGAATGCCTTTGCCATCTGGAACATAACCTCGTTTTGCGTACAGAATTTGAGCATGGCCATAATCCGAGAATAAACCGACTCCAATGCCGGCGACATTAGACCGTTCTTGGATGACGGCCTCGGCTTGATCCATCAGCTTGGTCCCAATCCCTAGACGGCGGTATTTGATCAGAACGTTAAAATCATTGATTTCCGGAATCGACTGCTCCCTGAACGACGGATAATGAGAGTTCCATATCACATTGACGTATCCGGCGAAATCCCCGTCGGCTTCGGCCACGATCGAAACGCGCCGGCCGCCTCGCTGTTCATCCAAATAACGAACGTATTGCTCGATCGGCTTGTTCCATCCTTGTTCTCGAAAAGCATTGGAGACCGTGGCCGCATCCTGCTCGTTTAGTTCTCGCAACGTTATTTTCATGACTTGTCATCCTACCCCTGTTTATAATTCGATTCGTACGGTTTTATAAATTTCGTCCTGATAGATTAAGCCGTTTAACTGCATGCCGTAGGCGCATCCGCCATCGATCCCGATCTTGTCCCGGCCAAACCAAACATCGGCGGATCCATGAATAGCCATCGCTCTCGTATGTCCGAACACAACCGTTTTGCCAAGATCGAAGTCCGATCGAATAAAAGGATCCTTGATATACATAAAATCATGTTCGGATTGTTCCTTCCAATTCGCGAAGGCGGGATTCAGCCCGGCATGAACATAAATATGGTTTTCGTCTTCGTGATATAACGGAAGATCGCTTAGAAAATCGATATGATGGCTATAACGAACACGAATCGTCTCTATCGCTTGGTCTAGTATTTCATCCGTAACATCATGATCGAGATCGAGATCGCAATAGCTTTGAATCGTTTGGGCGCCTCCATGCTGGAGAAACTTCGATCGGATCGCATGACTATCGTTGCGAATCAAATCAACGAGCCTTTGATCATGATTCCCGCGCAAAGCAATGGCACCCTGTTCGCGAACCAACTCGATTACCTTGTTCACGGTTTCTTTGCTATTCGGCCCCCGATCCACATAATCGCCAAGCAAGATCAGCTGATCCTCTTTTGGATGAAAAGCGATAAGCTGCAGCAATCGGTCAAGTTGTTGGATACATCCATGGATATCGCTAATCATAACCATGCGTTTCATCTTGATCATGACTCCATGGCAAGAAATTCAATGACTGGATATGAAATCAGGTGCCGGTCTCTGTTGGCGGCAAGAATGGCCTCATGATTCGTGCTGAGAATGCCATGTTGCAACAGTATAGGTTTGAATCCTCGTTCAATCGCGCCATTATAGGTAAATAAGACGCAATGCTCGGCCGCAAAACCAGAAAGGATGACAAGTTTAATGCCGTTGGCTGATAACACTTGCTCTAATTCCGTTTTCCAGAAGGCATTCGAGTATTCTTTGGTCACGATGAGATCATCTTGCTGAACGTCAATCTCGGGAATAATACGATAACTTTCTCTGTTCGAATCATTTATGCCTTCGACGTCCTGGACATGGACAACCAAATGATTGTGTGAACGAATGACGCCCGCAACATGATTGATATATTCGCATGATCTTTGGATCGCTTTCTCTTCTACCTGATCTTTCAAATAGATCGTCTGCATGTCGATTATTAAAAACGCTAGTTTCATTTTATCTTCTCCATCCAATAGTAGTTTACTTTCGAATAACGTTTTCGAATTTAGCGCCAAATGTCCCGTTGCTGATGTGAGGTTCAATCGCCCATGTTTTGCCTAGCAGTGGCTCTTGCAGTAGATCGAGTTGCGGCCGAAATTAACGAGCATGGGATACCATAAGCTTTCAGCGCCGAGTGAGAACATAATTTCCTCGCATTTATCCGAAAACCACTTCTCGGATATGCCGGGCTTCAAGTATTTTTTGGATTCTTGGCATGCCCGAATCGCAACCTGCTGAGCATCCATTATTAATCGAGCTCCTTTACCATGTGGATGTCGGCCGGTTCTTTCTCGAACAATTCATCATCCACCTTTTGCGCCAAGCGTCCGCCTTGACTCATATAGAACGACACGGCCGAGCGGGTTTCGGTAGACGAAATATACAAGGATTTGGCGCCTTTATTTTTCGCCAGATGGCTTAACTGTTGCAGGATCGTTGTCCCAATCCCTTGCCTGCGATAGTTCCGGGACACGTACATCAAATCGACCTGAAGTTGATCTTTGTATTCGCCGCGGAAAAGATGGGCTAGCACCCCGAAGCCGACTAACTTGTTATCATCGTAAGCGCCGATCGCCGTTCCGCCGTTTTGGAGCTCGAACACAAATCGGCTTTCCAAACCGTTCAGCATCGCATCATTCCAACTCGGGCATTCATGACCGGATTCGGGAATCGCAGTCAACACGCCATTGATCATTTTATATGTGTGATCGATATACTCCGACCGATCAATTTCTCTTAAATGAGAGGCGTCTTCGATTTTCATCTGGTTATATTTGATCATTTGGCTTATAACACCTCGTTTACTTTGGCTTACGATCATCTATCATTTCAAGTCAACTACCCGCCATGATCAAACGAGCGTATTCATCCCAGTCCTTAGCATCCGTGTTGATTTCCAAAGTGGGTATGATGGATCGTTCAGCTTGAAATCTGTACTCCAATTGAGAATGGATGAGCTGATTACAGGATCGCTCGATCTCTTCCCTCGATTTGCACGCCCACTCCGCCGGTTGCCTACTCTTCACGCGTTCTTCAACCACTTCATCGGAGATTGTAAGCAAGACACATCTCGCGCCCATAGCTAGCAGATCTTGTTCGATTAAGCTGATTTCAGCAGACTTTTCGTCTGGAAAGGCAGCTCTATGATTTAGATGAAACCGCTCAAGGACAAAAAATAAACCTCTGGAACTTCGAGATGCCGGACCTAGATGAGCTGCCCAACTATCAAGATTTTTTAACATATCGACCCGGTCTCGAAGCAATTTGAGATGCTCTTCGGGAGTTAAAGAGATAAACTGTCCATGGACGTTGTTTAACACTTGAGAATAATGTTCTCCAAGCACAACGACGCTGCGTTCTGCGGTTTCATCGAGTGCCTGATATCTTTTTATCGCTTTGAGTACCGACGTCTTGCCCGCGTTGGAATAACCTTCAAGAATCACGCCTCTGAGATGCATGCGATCCCCCTACCCCCATTAATGAACTCTTACCATAAAGCACCCTTCTATAAAAGTGGGTTAAGACGCTCCGGATCAAGTAGCCCATATAAAAACCTGCAGTGTTTAAGATTAAATCGTCTACATCAACGGATCTCCTGTTAATGAATCCATATTTCGATAAAAGGCCTTGAACCATTTCAATAGCTAACGAGATCGCACATCCAACCCAAAAGACCCTAAACGAGCCTTTCGTTTTAAGAATAATGGCCAGCGGCAGCAATAAAAAAATATTGCCTACAATATTTCGAATACCAACGAGATAATACGAATGATTCCAAGAACCGAGGATACTGTTAAAGGGTATAAAATTATATGAAATATCCGACCAACGAATCGGCGTTTGACCTGTAACAGGAGACCAAGACCATAACGTTAATTCCGCAATTACCATTACATAGGCTATAGCTATTATTATACGAATATGTTTGAGTACATTTCTGTTCCTAATTAAGTTATAAACAATTAATACCGGAAGTTGTATTAGAAAAAACAAACAAAATGTTGAAACCATTTCCGAAACTTGATTCACAACGAAGTACCTCGTTTCAGCATTTTTAAGCTACATTCTTTCTTCGTTACAATTCTCCCGACTCCTACTTATGATCCTTTTCATTGCCCCGCTTAAAATTTCCGGTCACTTTTGCCATGATCAATTGCGCTTCCTTATGATCGGCGTTCATGACTTTTTGAAGAAACTTCTCGCTTTCTTTCCCCGATAAAATCGTCACCTGTTTCCCTCTCCAGGAAATGAATACCTTATTGTCCTTTGATACTTTGTACGTAAAAACCTCGTCATCCAAAATGTTGCGTTTATCTATGTTCCGAGACATGATGCTTCAATCCACCTTTCAATTACTCCGCAATACAACGGAAGTCTCGACTTGCCTTTCGGGAACATTCCATTTCTTATTTCCATATTCGCTCGACCATAGGGTTTGTGTCATCTATTTTTAGAAGATAAATATCAGGATTTGTTAAATTACGCCATTCTTCATAGCCGATACTGTTATCAAAGTATTTCATAATCAAGGTCATCAACGCTCCATGTGTTACTACCACAACGTTTTGGTTTAGCCCATTCATAATTTCATGGATGACCTCTATTCCTCTATTCATTGCCGCCTTAGAGGACTCCCCGCCTTCATAAACAATGTCTAATTGATCGAAAGATTCCTTCAGAAGTTCCATCCAGTTATCTAATTTCAATGAACTTAATACCTTCTCTTCAAGCCTTGTATCGACCGAATAGTCCAGATTACGCTCATCACACAATGGGGAGATTGAATCGATCGCTCTTTTGAACGTGCTCGTAATAATCTCATCAATAGATTCATTCTTGAAAAACTCAGCTATTTGTTTCGCTTGAACTCTTCCTTCATCCGTTAATCTGGCCAATGGATCTTGCCCATCGGCCTTACAATGTCTGACTAGAAAGATATTCTTCATTGAAATCTCTCCGTTTCTTTCTACTTCTTTCTTGCAATGACAAATGCTTTATCCGATTTCTCAAACCCAATTTTATGATAGAAATGAATAGCTCCCGGCGAAGATAGCAGAACTAACGATGTTTCATCTCCCAAAAGGAGTTGTAATCGATTTACTAGATTTTTTCCTATGCTTTGATTCTGATACTCCTGATCGACTGCCAAATCGGATAAATAACAACAGTATGAAAAATCCGTTATCGCTCTCGCGATACCAATTAATTTATTTTCGTCCCAAGCGCTAATAATAAGATCTGAATGATCAATCATTCTTTGTATTCGGTCCAGGTCATCATAAGGTCTTTTTATTCCCGAGTTTTTGAACACCTTAGCAACATCTTTTGCATGAAGTTTTTTATTCTCAGCGTATGTAATCATTTCGAAGTTCCTCTCGTAGTGAGTTGATGTATTATCACCAAAGTCTTGAGATCGTTCTGTTATTTTATTGGTACGAAAATATCTGCATGATTGAAGTGTTGTTCTTCTCCAAATCTAAACACTTCTAACGCTAGTGAGCGGATATTATTTTCAAGTTTTTTTTCTTTTAAAAAAGCTTTACTTAACGCATATGGATCTTGATCAACAGATCTTAATTTGACATATCTTTGACTTGGAATACTGAAGCCAATCATGTCATCTGGAATTTCCTTTATTTCTACAACTTCCATGCAGTAAATATATGTAAATAAAATATCGTTTGCAAAATGAGGGCACACATATTCTCGCTCATTGAGGATTGCTTTAATCTCTTCTCTTCTCGTCATAAATATACGGTTTGCCTCTTTCATTCTTTCGGCATCAAATCTTTGGAAGACATTAGTCACTGGAACTCCTACAAAATGTTTAGCTTCCAAAGTAACGATTTCGATTTGATTGATATCCATCACCGTCTCTCCCTTTTAATCCCTCTCTTAATTCATTAATTCCTTCAATAACATCCTTCATATTTTCTTCATTGTTCATTTGATTCCTGGCATGTAATAAGACAGGTCTTAAGGATTCTACTGATTTCCCAAATTGATTCATCCATTCAAATCTAGGAACCATCCATAAATGAAAGTGATGCGTAGTGTCTTCGTTGTAAAAAAAATAAACCTGCTCTATCCCGAGTCTTGTTCGTTGTTCCTTTCTAACCTTATGGATTAACGAAATATATTCAAATTGTTCTTCGTCAGTGAGCTCATCCATACAGTAAAAATGCCGTTTTGAAGCCAGAATCACTAATCCCCGTATTGGATATGCAACATCTTGATGGATATGAAAATGTTTCGATTCATAAATGACTCCGCCAGTTGGCGTTATTAATCCACTTGTTAAAGCGCAGCTAAGACAATCTACTTCGACATTTCTGCCATCAGCCAACGTAATCTGCCGTGTCATTGTAAATCGTCCCTTCTAGTTTTAGAATTCAACAAAGTTTAGAGCTTTCTCCGGGTTTAAACAGGCTTCGATCCGTTGCCTAAAATTCATAAAGGTCACCATGCCTAACGCTTCTTCGATTGGAAAAAAACCAGTCTCCAAGCTTTCATTCGTGGCTATGGGTTCTCCGCCAATTTGCCTCGCTAGAAACAACGTATTGCAAATCGATTCCGCTACATTCTGGTAGACTCCACAAAATCTAATGATTTCTATATCTACGCCCGACTCTTCTTTAGTTTCTCGGATCGCTGCTTGCGTTAATGACTCTCCCTCTTCTACTACTCCACCTGGCATTTCCCAGCCTCTTTGGGGACCTTTAATAAGCAATATTTCGTTTTTATCATTTAGTACAATTGCAGCCGCTGAAACAAAATGTTTTGGATTGACCATAAAATCTACTCCTAAATATCAATTTTATTCACAGATGAAGCCGGCGCTTCATATCTTCTATTTGTGTTTTGTGATGTTCGTCATGATGAGTAAAAATACCCACATAACTATCAAATGAGTATTGTCTTTTTCCATTACCAATCGTAAACCTGACAGTCTTGTCATATTTTTGGATTAATAGCTGTACCATCTCTTCCCTGTTCTTTACAAATACATCAATAAGATCGATTGCGTTGTTAAACGACTTAGCTAATTCCTTTGCAGCCTCATTATGTTCTTCAATATTTACAAAATCGGGCAGCTTTGCGCCTGCCTCCATCAAAGGAATCATTACGTTCAAGCTATAGTGATCCCAATTCCATAGATGACAAACCAATTCTTTTAAAATCCATTTTCCCGGTGCAATGGGTAGCATCCAATATTGTTCTGGTAGATTTCTTAGGCTCTCGATATAAGAGATGAAACTAGAAAATTCATTGATGGTTTTACTTGACATGAAAATGACCCCTTTCTTACGACCACATTATGTTTTAAATGATTCTCCATCATTTCTTCGGCGCTCCTAAATCCATATCTTTCATAAAATTGAACACTGGTTTCACTGGGCCATACCATTAAAAATGTTAATCCGTTTTCTTTCGCCCAGTTGTTTACTTCATCCAAGATTTTGCCACCAATCCCTTGTGATCGATATTCAGGTACTGTATATACATTCGTAACGTACCCAAATGGGGATTTCTTTCGTCCTGGTCTTGGAACCGTATCTATTATCTCAATAAAAACATGTGATACAATTTCGCCTTCTATTTCAGCAACCCAAACAACCCATCGTTTCGATTCAAACATGTCTTCAAAAAATAAATTACACTCTTCATAAAATGATTGATATAAATCGGGGGTTGTCACTTTGTTTTCCATAGAAAAGTCAAATCTCATCTTGGTTAGTTGAAACTTATCTTGAATGCGACCTTGTCGAATCAGCAACATTACGCCTCCTTGCTCTTTGATTTTTCGGGAGTCGGATGTGTCCGGCTGTACTCAATAAATAGTTGCGGAGATTGGCGATTAAAAAAGGTTCCCTACCATTAAACAGTTGACCGCTTTTGCAGGGCTGGATTCATCTGTTTACGATTTGGGAACCTTCAAAGCCAAGCAGAATCACATCTCGAAGAGGGGTTCATCTTACCACCGTACAGTTTTGTATCAATCTGCCGTTGCCGGCATTTCGAAACTAGATCATTAGGAACATTTTACCATAACCCCTCCCTATTGAGGAAGGTTTGTTAATCTAGTTCTCTATTTTGCTTTTTCTTAATCTTTATTTGTCATGTGTTTTCTTAGGGAATCCATATACTAACAACAAAAACCCGACAAACAGAAAGAACCAAACAAAAAAGTTGTGAAAGAACCCTAGATATTCAGGTTCAATATCAGTGATATGTCCATTAGTCGCATAGCCTGCTTCGATAATTGAGGACGATATTCTTTCTGTTATTCTTTCGAGGGTATACAGCAGTCCACTAATGACCATAAAAACCGTCCCTAATACTTTGTAAAAGTTATTTCCCATGTTATCGCGTCCTTTCATTTGTTGGTACATTCTTGCGTTTGGCTATTATCCATTTAGACCTCCATATGCCGGACCGAGGGCATGATCGAAGCGTGAATATGGTGGGTTCACCATTCTGCAAGTTTGAGTACTTCAGAATATTCTTCGAGTAATAATTTGAGTTTACGTGTCACTATAAATTCCTTTAACCATGCAATCCATATTGTGTCATTCTCATGAACGGCTTCTTCTAATGCATTAATAATACTAGGCGCTAAATCTTCTGACTCCATTCCCAACATTAAATTAACTGATTCAATGGCTCCTGGCCAGTTCATATCTTTGAGAAGAAAAAGCATTTGTGGAATCATTTTCACTTTATCCTGATATTCAAATTGACTAATTATCTTAATGCAATTTTCCCATTTATCTTTACCCGATTCAGTAATCAAACAATCAAATAGTTTTTCTTTAAATTGAACCAGTTGAAAAATAGCTTTGGATTGTTCTTCCTCCGTACAACTCCAACTTAACGAAGAAAGTAAAATCTTCAAATTTTCTTCCATGTAATCACCCCAAAACGTACTTATGAGACACTATCTAATCCAATCACTTTGAACTTCCAACCCTTTCAGATAATTACTCGTGTGAACAAATTTACATTATTCATCCAAGTTGGAAGAGCTACCTTTAGGAGGCGTCCGTCCTTTTGGATTTACTAGCCTTGAAATATGAATTTTCAGACATAAAGATCGTCACGATTTAATGCAACGCTAGTGAAGCTGGGTAAAAAGCATAATAATATTATGCCCCATTTTATCATAGAAGCAATGAAACAGGGGGGCTCCGCTGTAAATAAGCAACTGAATGAGTGGATTGGACAGCAAGATTCGTGAAACTAAGATTAGGACGTCGGGATTTCGTACCAGAATATGATTCGCGGGTGCGTATTGGCGGCGATTGAAAACACAAAATAATATAGATAATAATAATATTATCTTCTATTTCGTGAGATAGATGGGAAGTAAACGATGTAATATAAGTGTGTAAGCGCATACAACTAAGAGCATGATTAGAACAGACCAATACTTTAATAAGGGGATGAGGAAATGGGTTTACGTAAAGTTTTTGTGTCATGCGTCGCTGTAGCTTTAACAATCTCAGTGGGAATTTCGCCTTTTGAATCAACGGCAGGGGCGGCGACCAGCAATTCCGAGGAATTACTTGTCGGGATCTCACGGCTCGATATTACGCCGCCGGTCAACCCGGATTACCCGCCGCTTAACGAGTATGAACATGAAAAGCTTTATGTCCGCGCGATCGTGTTCGAAAATAACGGGACTCGCGGTGCGCTGATCGGCGCCGATATAAGCGGAATCGATGAGCCGGTTTGGGCCGATGCCAGTACGCGGATAGCAGCCGAGCTGGACACTCCACTCGAGAATATCATTATCTCTCCTACCCATATTCACAGCGATCGGCCGGCAGGACCTCCACCGCCATCCGGCACCCCGAGGTACGGCACCGACTTTATTGCTGATGTGCTATTGGATGCGGTCAAGGAAGCTGCCTCCGAGATGGAACCGGCTCTTGTCGGCTATTCTACCGGAACAGCTGACCTGAATGTCAATCGGGACACAATCAACCCAGAAACGCATCGTTGGACCCAGGCCGCGAACCTGGATGCGCCTTCGGACAAGACCGTTGCGGTTCTTTCGTTCGTTCGTCCAAACGGCAAACCGATTGCTGCCTATGTAAACTATGCCATGCACCCTGTTAACGGTTATTTGTCAGGCGTCGTGAGTGGGGATTTTGCATCTGCGACAAGTCGTTACGTAGAGCAGGCTTTCGGCGATGATATGATTACCGTATTCACCCAAGGCGCGTCGGGAGATCAGAACCCGAGGTGGTTGAGGACCGGAACCAACGCGCTTGCGTCCAAAAGCGGCGTCGAGATAAACGGCTACGAATTGGTCCGCGAAGACGTAGAGGCTCCGCTGCGAAACAACGAGGTTCCGCATGGGGACCTGGATCCTGAAATTGCAAAGCAGCTAGCTGATTATATGGAAGCGCTAGGTATTATTCTCGGGGAGGAAGTCATCCGAGTAATGACCCATACAGAGGAATTTGATGCATCTCCGGTAATTCGGGGGTTGCAAGAAACGCTGACCTTCCCAGGCCGTAAGCGTCTGGACAATGCCCGCGAGGGTGTAGCCGGCGTATATGAGGATGGCGACGACGTAGACGTACGGATCGGCGTACTCGGCATTGGGGATATCGCCCTGGCGACGGTAAATGCCGAGGTTTATACGAAGATAGGCTTGCGGGTGAAGGAAGAGTCGCCCATGACCAAGACGATGTTCGTGACCATCGCCAATGGTAAGGCCGCGTCCGGTTATATTCCTGACAATGAATCCTTCGGCCACCAGACCTTTCAGGTGCTCGGCTCGCGTCTGCAGCCCGGTTACGCCGAGGACCGTATCGTTGACGGTATTGCGGATCTGGCATCCGAATACATGGCTTTATCATCGGCAAAAGCATTATCATCGGTAAATGCGAAGAACGCTGCTAAGGTACTCTTTGACGGTGAGGATCTCTCTTCTGATTCAAAAGTCTACAAAACGAACGGTGTGACCATGATCCCGTTCCGACCTATATTCACCAAGCTTGGCATGAGCGTTGAGTGGGATAATGTAGAAAAAAGTGTCACAGCTCAAAAAGATGGACTTACGCTTAAACTAACCATGGATAGTACGACTGCCTACGTTAATGGAGAAGCTGTTCAGCTTACTGAACCGCCCTTTTTAGCCGATGGCACCTTAATTGTCGGTATTCGGTTCGTCAGTGAGTCTGCAGGAGCTAAGGTTAGCTGGGATCAGAAAACTCAAACAGTCACGATCAACTCTAAATGACAGCTTCAATAACGTACACTTAAACAAAAAGCCGGTTACTGCCACGCAAAAGGTTGTAACCGGCTTTTTCTTCCTCATATTATGCTCATTTGTACTTCTGCAGGCACAGGGTAACGGTTGTTGAGTCGACGATCTTGCTGCGATGAGCCGGCGCACGGTATGTCGTGAGAATCCGCTTGACGAGACGCTCGAACACATGCTGGAGCAACTCCGGATTCACCTGCTAGTGCTTGCGACTATGTTGGGCTGCCGAGATAGACGTGAGACCAAGCTCCTGCTGAAATGCGAGACTGAGCACGTCGTCGGCGATATCCCGCAGTCCTTCGCTGCCTTGCAGTTGCGCGTGCAGGAATAGCTTTAAGTAATTTCAATATTATCATTTAGCTCTAAGAAAATTAGTATATCTTCAGCACTAAACCATCTACCCATAATTTTATTAACCAATTCTTTTTCTGTTTTTTCAGTTTCAGCAGATTGCGAATTAGTACTGGTGGATGAGATTAAGTTTGACTCATTACTACAAGACACTAATAATACTAAGATATGAATTATTAATAATGCTCTAAATAGATTCAATTTACCACCTCTGGAAATAAGTTATTTACCTGAATTCGCTCCCTAGTAATCCTTCTGGCGGACCGAGCAGAGACAGCCGCGAAAACAATCACATATTTATAAGGCAATTATAAAATGTTTCATTGAACGTAATTTGGTCTTCTTCATAGTTATCTGTATATTTGTTTAACATTCGAACGGATACTGCATTTTTTTCAGGTACGACAATACAGTGACACCCTGCAGCTCCTCTAGCATAATATCAGTTTTTCTTAAAATACCATCCAAAAATACCGGTTCAACCCCTGAATTCTTGAGTCTAGGACACTTAACGCACGTGCTCCTCAGTATTGCTTAAAATTGCTCAGACTTTCACGATTAAAGGCTCCACTTCACCAGTCGTCGCGGCAAC